>NZ_VFIA01000009.1 GCF_014282275.1 Spirosoma utsteinense | reverse complement strand
ATCAAGTGTTGTCTGATCGGCTTCTGACAAGACGAATGGAGTAGCGATTTGGCCCATACTACAAAGCTACTCTATTTTACTTCAACTATTAATTTGGAAGAGCACTAGCCCAACCCGATCATACCAGATGGATTTTCACAACAGTCTGCTGCATACAGCCAATAGATTGAAATCCGGATCAGGTCTGTCGTTGTTTCCCGACTAAGTTGTTTATTTACGAAAAGCACATCGGCTACCTATTCTAACCGCTTTGCCGGTCTGTACTCCTCTTTCAACGCACTTGTTTATGCTCGGTACCCCTTCTTCGCCTGTGGCTACTTCGCGCTGGCAGCGGTTTCGTCAGCGCCCACAGTCGGTTAGCCACTGGCTCAATGGGTTGGCCATCGGACTTTTCCTGGCCTGGCTGGCGGGAAGACTGCTGGGTCGTTTTTACTTCTTCGAGTTATTTACCCACTTCCAGACGCAGTACTTCGGTTTGGCAACCATACTAGTACTAGCCAATGTGCTTAGCTTGCTGGTACTGGGAAAGAAAAGCCTGGCCGGCTTCACGGTCATTCCGTTTTTGGTCTTTTTGGGGGTGAAAGGTTTCGAATACCCCATATGGGTGGCGGGTGATTATGACCCTGATGAATTGCCCCTGGCCGCCGACGTCCGGATTTTTCATGCCAATGTATTGTATAGCCGCACCGACTATGCCCCTACCCTGTCGCTGATCCACCAACAGCGGCCAGACATCTATGTTTTGCAGGAAATGACGCCCGCCAGCATTAGGCTCGTCACCAGAGAGCTGAGTCGGGAGTATCCCTACTGGTTTGCCTGCTGGTCGAAAGGGCCGTGCTGGGTGCTGGCCGGGAGCCGAAACCCGATTCGGGTCGATCAGCCGTTGGCAAGAACCCAGCGGATCATTGCGGGGACGACGCAGGTACGGGGACGAACGATAGGCCTGGTCACCGTTCACCCGCGTACGCCCCTGCTGCCGTCCTGGTTTCAGGAACGCAATGCCCAACTGACCAATGCGGCTCAGCGAACCCGATCGCAGGCGTTGCCAACGGTGCTGGTTGGCGACTTCAACATCAGCGTCTTCTCCCCGCTTTACAAAACTATTTTCAGACCCGTTGAGCGGACCTCCGAACGTCCACCCGTTGAAAAACCAGGGAATTTACGGCCCGCCCGGCGTTCGCTGACCCAACCGACATGGCCGCGCTTTTTTCCGCCGATGATGATTCCTATCGACCATGTCTTCACGAACGCCGGGTTCCGGCCTTTTTTATTCCACACCCTGCCCCACCCCGGCTCCGACCACCGGGCTGTTGTTGCTGACCTGAGTTTCAGTCGCTGAGCCTGCCAGGCTCAACGTATTTAGTACAACCGTGCCGATCCAGCCTGCCACTTTTTAAAGACATCGATATAGGTACGGTGCCGCAACGGGTCAGGCTTGAACGTCTCGCCAAACGCCACGCGTTCGGCTGCTTCGTCGAGTGAGGCAACCAGGCCAACGGCTTTCATCGTGAGTAGTACCGCCCCCATTGAACCGCTTTCGTTGCTGGCGTTGAGCCGAACAGGAATGCCAGCCATATCAGCCAGCATCTGCACCCAGAAGGTAGACTGCGCAAAACCGCCATTCGCGTGGATCACCCGGGCAGGCCCCGTATGCGCCACCAGCAGTTGATTGATACTAAGCAGATTGAAAAGCACGCCCTCGAGCGCTGCCCGCGCGAAATGGGCCTGCGTATGCTGCCAGTCTACATTCAGGTAAGCACCCCGCACGCTGGCATCCCAAAGCGGAGCGCGTTCGCCCTGGAGATAGGGCATGAACAGCAGCCCGTCGCAACCGGCCGGTACTGATTCTGCTTCGGTCAAAACTGCTTCCGTATCAAGCCGCGTCAGTTTTTCTGTCACCCATTCCAGTACGTTACCGCCGTTATTGGTTGGCCCGCCCACCACATAATGGTCTTCGTCCAGTATGTAGCAGAACAAACGCCCCTGCTCATCGCGGAGGGGCTCACGAACCGTTTGGCGGATGGCTCCGCTGGTTCCGATGGTAAGGGTGGCGGTACCCGCTTTGATGGCACCAGCACCGAGATTGGCCAAACACCCGTCCGAGGCCCCGATCACCAGCGACACCTCGGCCGACAGGCCCGTTTTGGCCGTTTCCGGCGAGAGCTTGTGTAACCGCTGATGCGTTGTTGGAACCAGCGTAGACAATTGTTGAGGCCGGACACCCGCATACTGTATCGCCTGCTCACTCCACTGCCTGTTAGCCGCATCGAATAAGCCCGTAGCGGTTGCAATGGAGTAATCGACCTCGAATGCACCAGTCAGTTTAGTCCACAGGAACTCTTTGATCGACCCGAAGCGAGCGGCCCGACGGAGCAGACGCGGGTCGTGTTCGCGGAGCCACGCCAGTTTACACAGCGGAATCATGGGGTGGATGGGTGTACCGGTTTGGGCATGAATGGCTTTGCCCAGCTCGGCCAGATCGGTACGGAGCGCGGTAGCTTGGGCTTCCGCCCGATTATCGGACCAGAGTATGACGTGACTAAGGGGGGCACCGGCAGCATCCATAGCCAGCAGGCTGTGCATGGCCGTGCTGAAGGCAACATGGGTGATGGTATGACCACTGGCAGCGACTTCCTCACTGACCTCGGCCATGACCTGCACGAAAGCCGACCAGATCTCGGCCGGATCCTGCTCAGCATACCCTGGCTCGGGATTGAGCGTCGTAACCGGAGCCGACGCATGAGCAATAATCTGACTGAGGTCATCCGGAAGCAGAGCAAGGGCTTTGACATTGGTTGTACCGACGTCGACCCCAACGAAACAGGTCATAGGCTGAAAATAAGTATGGGACGCAAAACAACACTTTTTTGAGTAGACTACCCGGCAGCAAGCGCAGGGCTAATGCCTTTTCGGTAACGAACACAGGTACTTTTTAAACGCTTTTTTGGGGTTATCTTTGTCAAAAGAGCCAAGTATGTATTTCCCCCGCCTGACGGTTATTGTCTTTCTTTTCATACACCTGCTGACGGCCTGTCGGTCTACCTCTTCCCAGGAAACGCCCACAACACCCACCACGCCTGCCCTCACCCAACTCAGCGGTCGACAGCTTAGCCAGCAATATTGCGGAAGCTGCCACCTGTATCCGGCCCCGTCACTGCTTGATAAAAAAAGCTGGCAGCAGGGCGTGTTGCCGCAGATGGCCCTGCGGATGGGGCTGTCGGATAAGCGGATGAGTACCCTGACCGATTTCAACGACACCAACGAACTGACGCGGGTGCTGGCCGCAAACGCCCTACCCGAAACCCCCATGCTCCACCCTGGAGACTGGCAGAAAATCGTTGCCTTTTACACCACCGAAGCACCCGACAAGCCGGTTCCGCAACCCGCTCATGATGCCCTGCAAGCCAGTCTGCCCCTGTTTCAGGCACAGTCGTCTACACAGGCCCTGTACGGATTCGTGACGTTGCTGACGTATGATTCACTGACCCACCGCACCTGGGCAGGCGACGGGCGCGGTCAGGTTTATGCGCTTGACCGAAATCTGCACCGGGTCGATTCGTTGCAGTTGGGAAGCCCCGCCACCGACCGGCGCACGAATCCCGATGGAAGTGCTGACTGGCTCACGATTGGCATCCTGAATCCAAATGATCAGCAGAAAGGGATGTGGTCGCATGCCGCGAAGAACAGCCCCGCCATAACACCACAACTACGGGGGCTGGAACGGCCCGTGCAGGTAACCACGGGCGATCTGAACCGCGATGGACGCGAAGATGCCGTCGTCTGCCAGTTCGGGCACTATACCGGCAAACTAACCTGGCACGAGCGCCTGCCCCAAACCAGTCCCGCCGGCGACAACTACCGGGAACATATCCTCGACGCCGTATCCGGAGCCCGGCTGTCGATCGTCCGCGATGTCGACAACGACGGCTGGCCCGACGTGGTGGCGTTGCTAACCCAGGGCGACGAGCAGGTAGCGGTTTATCATAACCTCCGCAACGGATCATTCCGGAAAGAGACCGTACTGCGCTTCCCGTCTGTTTATGGCTCCAGCTACCTCGAACTCATCGACATGAACCAGGATGGCGCGCCCGACCTCGTTTACGCCAATGGCGACAACGCCGATTACTCGCCTATCCTGAAAGGGTATCATGGGGTGCGTATTTTCCTGAACGACGGTCATTTCAAGTTCCGGCAGGCCTGGTTTTACCCCATGCACGGAGCTACGCAAACCGTTGTCCGGGATTTCGATCAGGACGGTGATCTGGACATAGCCGCCATTGCTCACTTCCCCGACTTTTCGCAACAGCCCTATGCGGGCTTCGTTTACCTGGAGAACAGGGGCAAACTCGCGTTCACACCCCGCACCTTCGCCACCGCTAACCGGGGCCGGTGGTTACGAATGACCGCTGGCGATATCGATCAGGATGGCGACGAGGATATTCTGCTGGGTTCTTTTTTCCGCCCCACCACCTTCGACCATGCCGACCTGATGAACTACTGGCGGAAACCCGGAGCCGGCATTATGTTGCTGAAGAACAAACTGAAGCAGTAGCGTCTGGTGAGCCCACTAGGGCACATAGGTTTCCAGCACCGTCATGTCGCCATCTGGCACGAGCGTTACGTTCGTTACCGAAGCCGGAATCAGCGCACACTCCCCCATTTTCAGCGAAACGCTGTAGCCACCCGGCGCGTTGACGGTAAGCCCGCCCGATACGCAGATCAGGACTACGAACGAATCGAGGTGGGTGTAATCGTGCTCCACTTCCTGATTGAAAGTCAACACGTTGGTTACGAAGTAATCGCTTTTTACCGCGTTGACTCCCTCATTGATCTTACGCTCGTACTGCGTCTTGTAGTCGTCGTAATGGTGGTAGTCGATAGCATCTACCGCCAGGTCGGTATGAAGTTCCCGCTTCTGGCCCGTCGTCGCATCAACCCGGTCGAAGTCGTAAATGCGGTAGGTGGTGTCGGATGTCTGCTGGATCTCGGCCAGTAGCAGCCCTTTCCCGATATAATGCACCCGGCCAGCGGGCAGGAAAAACACATCGCCGGGCGAAGCAGGCTCAATATTCAGGATATCCTGAATAGTATTGTCGGCCACGGCTTTAACATATTCTTCTTTCGTCACCTCGCGGTTGAAACCAGCGTTGAGCTTCGCGTCTTCGTCGGCCTGCATGATGTACCACATCTCGGTTTTCCCGTAGCCAACACCCCGCTCTTTGGCGAGTTCGTCGTTCGGGTGAACCTGAATGGACAGGTCGTCGTTGGCGTCGATGAATTTGATGAGCAACGGAAACCGGTCGCCGTACTGTTCGTAGACATGTTCGCCAACCAGCGCACCTTTGTACTGTGCGAGCAGGTCCCGAAGCGATTTTCCCTTCAGACTGCCTTCTTCCACCACCGACACGTTGCCTTCAACGTCAGACACTTCCCAGGTTTCACCGCAGTTGGGCAGGGGGCTGAAATCTTTACCGAGGACGGTGTTGATCTTCTGACCACCCCAGATTTTGTCTTTAAAAATGGGCTCGAACGTAAGCGGGTACAACATGAATATGGATTCGATTAAGCGTTTTGATTACTTCGTTGACAGCGAATGCCGGATGAATCCGTCAGACTCGGTCTATGAACAACAGCACACGGATCAAATTGTCACTAATTTCTTTTTAGCCCATCTACTCTGGCGGCAAAATGCTGCGCTGGCGGGAGCCGTCAGCGGTTATTTTTCTTCACCTGCCGACGCTTTGTATACGCCCACTTCAGCCAACTGAACCGGTCCGCTCGCGTTGGTAACCATGAGCCGGATGAGCGACGAACGAACGGCCGGAAACCGCAGCAGTCGTTTGTGGCCCACGGTTGTGAACGTTTGAATCGACTGCCACTCGGTACCGTTCCAGTACTCGACCCGACCGCTGGCAATCCGCTGTCCGTTGGCAATGTTTTCCTGAATCAGTATTCGGTCGAACGTCTGCTCTCCGTTCAGGTCGATGGTCAACGGCTGGGTAGCCGAGAGGGGGAGAAACGTGGTCAGTTGCTTGTCGGTCAGCTTCGGATTTTTTGCCACCAGATTTGTTTTGAACGTCTCGTTCAGCACCCGACGGAAAGCAGCCAGACTGGCTACGTCCGAATCGGCCAGCAGGCCGTCGCGATTGGGCGGCACGTTCAGCAACAGGAGACTGTTGCGCCCAACCGACTGATAATACAGGTTGACAAGATCCTGCGCCGACCGCACCTTGCTATCTTCGGCGGAGTGGTAGAACCAGCCTGGCCGGATAGACACATCCGTTTCGGCCGGCACCCATTGTTTACCCGTCGGATCGCCCCGGTTCAGGTATTTAGGGTCGGCCTTGCCGGGGGCAAGTCCTTCCGTATTGATCGTCGACCAGCACGTCTCACCAGCGTTTCCCGCTTCGTTACCCACCCAGCGCACGTCTGGTCCGGCATCGGAGAACAGAACCGCCTGCGGCTGCAACTGCCGCACCAGCGCCCAGTAGCCCGCAAAGTCATAGGTCATATCCTTTGCGTTTTCGCCCTTCGCCCCGTCGAACCATACTTCCGAGATGGGGCCGTAGTTCGTCAGCAACTCGCGCAGCTGGGCTTTGTAATAGTCGTTGTAAGCAGCCGTTCCGTAGCGGGCTTCGTGCCGGTCCCAGGGCGAAAGGTACACGCCGAACTTAAGGCCGTATTCGCGGCAGGCATCGGCCACTTCGCGCACCACATCCCCTTTGCCATTCTTCCAGGGGCTGTTTTTTACCGAATGCTCGGTCAGCTTCGACGGCCACAGGCAAAATCCATCGTGGTGCTTGGCCGTGATAATAGCCATCTTGAAACCAGCATCGCGCAGCGCCCGTATCCACTGGCGGGCATCGAGTTTTGTTGGGTTGAAAATAGCCGGACTTTCGGTACCATCACCCCATTCCTTGTCGGTATACGTGTTGACCGTAAAATGCAGGAAAGCGGTGGTTTCGAGTTGCTGCCAGGCCAGTTGGCGGGGCGTAGGACGCGCTAGGCTGGTAGGGTTAGACTGCGCCTGGGCAAACGAGCCCATTAATAACGCAAACAGCAGCGGTGCTGCGCGACGGATTTGCATTGGATACCGGTTAATTGGCTACTTGAATGGCGGTTGACGGCTCAACTACTTGACACTCTTCAGATACGCCATACTCTGGGGCACCTGCGTGGCAAACGATGAGCTTTCGTCCTCGATATAGTAATGTTTGATACCAGCTTTTTTGGCGGCCTTCAGCACGGCGGGCATATTGATCTGGCCGGTACCGAGCGCCACGTCATTTTCGACCGACGTGCCCCCCGACAAATCGCCCGGTATACCTTTCCGGAGGTCTTTGAGGTGCATCAGCTTGAAGCGGTTGCCGTACTTGGTCAGCAGTTCTTCGGGTTTCTGGCCCGGGAAGGCCGCCCAGAGCAGATCCAGTTCGAAGCTTACGTACTTGGGATCGGTGTTCTGGACGATGTAGTCGAAGAGGGTACCGTTTTCGTATTTAACAAACTCATAGCCATGGTTGTGATAGCAGAACGTAAGGCCAAATTCATCCTTGAGCTGCTTGCCGATGCGGTTGAAATTGGTAACGGCGGCTTTGGCATCCTCCAGGGTGAAGGGTGGTTTCTTGAGAATCCAGGCCAGCATGATATACTCTGCCCCCATGATCTTGGCGTTTTTTCCTATTTCCCGCAGCTTCTCCGGGTCCTGCAGTGCATCGTAACTGCCACCAAACGATGAGCAGCGCATCCCGCGGTCGTCGAGCAGTTTCCGGGATTCGGCAGCTGTTTTGCCCGCAAAGACACCACATTCCAGGTCCGTGATTCCCAATGCTTTGATGCTGTCGAGCGACGCTTCTACATTGGTCTTCATGCCCCGGCGGTAGGTGTAGGTCTGCATACCGGGTGTTTGAGGGAAGAGCGACTGGGCGTACGAAAGCTCGCCGTTGAATACGCTGAGCAGCAGCCCAACGATGGCTGCTTTACCCGAATAGTTCATGATGTTCATGCCTGTTTTTTGCGTTATCGGTTGCGCTGACAACGATTTATTGCCGCCCGCACCTCCCCTGTAAAGGTCAGGCCAAATTTGTTTTACTGCAAGCCGATCGAAGAAAACAGCTAGTAGCCCGAACGAATGAAGCCAGGACAACCCGTATATCATCCCGGAAAAAATCCGTTTAACCTTCTTTGATTTCAAAAGCCATCAATAAAAAATACCTTTCTGGCTACGATATCCTTCATCCAACCTGTTATCCCGATTACATGCCCCATTTTTACCGTAAGGCAATGCTGGTCATCTGTTTGCTCATGGCCCGACCGCTCCTGGCGCAACTGCCGGAACCGGCCGACCCCGATGCTACTCACAACCTGCACATCACCCGAACCAAAGCGCCCATCAAACTCGATGGACTGCTCGACGAACCCGACTGGCAGTCGGCTCCGGTAGCAGGCCAGTTTTTTCAGAATTTTCCGTTCGACTCGTCCTTTGCCAAACTACCTACCGATGTTCGGGTGACGTTCGATGCCAATTTTCTATATATCGGTGTTGTTGTCGGGCAGCCTCGCAGTACTTATATAACCCGGTCGCTCAAACGCGATTTCGAGGGCGGCACGAGTGATGTGTTCATCATCAACATCGACCCCTTCAAGGACAAACTCAATGGATTTCATTTTGCCCTATCGCCCTTTGGGGTACAACGCGAAGGCCTTATCGCCAACGGCTCCGAACTGTCGCTCGACTGGGACAACAAATGGTATGCAGAGGTAAAGAACTACGACGACCGCTGGGTAGCCGAAATTGCTATTCCGTTTAAAACCCTCCGTTACCGGCAGGTTGACGGCCAGAACACGTGGCGGATTAACTTCGGGCGTAATTCCCTGAAGCAGAACGAAACCTCAACCTGGTATCCTGTTCCCCGCCAGTTCCGGCCCAACAACATGGCGTTCACGGGCCTGCTGGTCTGGGATGATGCGCCACCCAAGCCGGGTCCGAACATCTCCCTGATTCCGTACCTGTCGGCCCGTACCAATCGCGACTTCGAGTTAGGGACGCCCATGGATAAAGGGATACAGGTGGGGGGCGACGCTAAAATTGCCATTACGCCTTCGCTTAACCTCGACCTGACGGTAAACCCCGATTTTTCGCAGGTGGAAGTCGACAGGCAGGTGACGAACCTGAGCCGTTTCGAGCTGTTCTTTCCCGAGCGACGTCAGTTTTTTCTCGAAAACAACGACCTCTTCGGCACCTTCGGGTTCGATAACAGCCGCCCGTTTTTCAGCCGGCGTATCGGCATTGCCAGAGGCACCCTCCGGCGCGTCAATACCGACGGTGACACGCTCAGTTACAGCAGCGCGGTGAACGTACCCATTCAGTTTGGCGCACGGCTCAGCGGAAAGCTGGACAAAAACTGGCGCATCGGTCTCCTGAACATGCAGACAGCGAGGGTCAGCCGCATCGACCTGCCCGCAGCCAACTACAGCGTAGGGGTGTTACAGCGCAAAGTATTCAGCCGAAGTACCATTGGGGCCGTATTCGTGAACAAGCAGAACTTCCAGACCGGTGACCAGCCGGGCACAGGCCCGGCCGCTTTCAACCGGGTGGCCGGACTGGAATACAATCTTTACTCGAAGGACAACAAGTGGGAAGGAGAATTTTACTACCATCGGTCGTTCAGCCCGCAAGAACTGACGACCGATGCTCAAACGGGGGGTGCCCACCTGATGTATACCGACCGCCGGTGGGAAATAGCCGTTAACGGGCAGTACATTGGCAGGCACTACCGCGCCGATGTGGGGTATGTACCGCGCCGGGGTGTTGTCAACTCATACCCCAAAATCCAATATAAAATCTACCCCAAAAACCCCGCCGTGTCCAGGGTTGTCAACGTCTGGGGGTTTGGCAGCGAACATGAACTCTCCGCGAACCTGCCTGCCTATCAACTCACCGACCGGAACAGTAACGTCTATTTGTTTTCCAGCTTTCTGAGCCAGGCCGAAGCCTACGTCGGTATGTCCAATAGCTATACCTACCTGTTTTTCGGGTTCGATCCGACCAATACCGACAGTAAAACCCTGCCTGAAGGGACAGGCTACACCAATACGACTTTGTTCGGGGCTTTCCAGTCGAATCAGCGCCGGAATTTCTCCTACAGTGCGGAGTTCACGACCGGACAGTATTTTAACGGCCGCTCTTCCAATGTAACGGGCGGGTTCACCTACCGATACCAGCCCTACGGCGTGTTTGCCATCGATTACAGTTATACGGCGATTGTGCTGCCAAAACCGTATGCCAGCGCTAACTTCTGGCTTGTGGGACCTCGTGCCGAGCTGTCGTTCAGTCGATCCGTATTTTTCAGTACGTTCATTCAGTACAACACCCAGGCCAACAATATAAACGTCAACTCGCGGCTTCAGTGGCGGTTCCGCCCTGTGTCGGACCTGTTTCTGGTCTACACCGACAATTATTTCTCGAACCAGTTTATTCAGAACCCGCTCGTCAAAAACCGGGCGCTGGTGTTGAAAATGACCTACTGGCTGAATGTGTAACCCGGCAATCGGTCAGTTGGCTATCAGTAAATCGGGCGGCTGTTTGTCTTGTATTGGCATAACGATCGGTGTACTAACCCGCTCCACAGCCTTTAATCAGTCAATCATGAAGCACCTTATTTTAGTCGGTTTGTTGCTGCTGACATCGCCTTCCCTTTTCGCACAAAGCAGCCAGTCGATTTTTCCGCAAACGCCCGGCATGGTATCCTATACCTACCGCAACAGTTTCAAGAACAATGTGGCAGCTACCCTCGACACCATAAAGGCGCTGGGTATCACCGATATGGAGTTCTCCAACCTGTTTGGCAAAACAGCGGCTGAACTTCGGAAACTGCTCGATGAACGGGGAATGCGCTGTTCATCATTTGGCGTAGGCTACCCCGATCTGATGAACAAACTACCGGAGGTGGGCCAGAACGCAAAGACGCTTGGCGCGCAATACGTACGGGTGGCCTGGGTTCCCCACGATGGGGCCTTCACGCTCGACGCAGCCAAAAAGACGGTGGCTGATTTTAACCGGTTCGGCAAACAGCTCTACGATGATTTCGGTCTGAAGTTTTGTTACCATAACCACGGCTACGAGTTTGAGAAACACGAAAACGGCACCCTCTTCGACTATATCGTTCAGAACACCGATCCGAAGTACGTAAGCTTCGAACTGGATATTCTGTGGACGGTTTTTCCGGGCCAGGACCCGGCGGCCCTGCTCAATAAATACGGCAACCGGTTTCAGCTCATGCACCTCAAAGACCTTCGCAAAGGAATTGTCGGCAACCTGTCGGGGGGTACACCGGTCGAGAACGACGTGGCGCTCGGCACGGGCCAGATCGACCTGCGTGCTGTGTTGAAAGCCGCCCAAAAAGCGGGCGTCAAACACTATTACATCGAGGACGAGAGCCCCAGCATTGCTACCCAGGTTCCACAAAGTATTGCGTACCTGAAAGGATTGAAGTAAAAAAACGGGTCTGATTTACCAGTATGATCACTGACAAATCAGACCCGTTTTTTACGTTAACGTCTGCTTATTGTTTCAGCAGCCACATAACCAGCTCTTTCCCGGCCTGAAAATTCTGATACAGGGCCGGAATCCGCCGTCCGTCGGTATACTCATTATACAGCCACGGATCGCCCACGGCAAACACAGTTCCCTTGCCTACCCTGGCTGTAGCCATGATGACGTGTTTGCCACTGGTCAGCATAGGCTGCGCCGGGGGCGTCAGGGCTAGCGGGGCCAGTTCCTTGATATAAATCGTCTGGGTAGTGGTGAAGATCGGGTTTCCGGTGGGGATGGTCAATTTGCCTCCCTCCCACTGGGTTCCAATGACACGGTTGACCAGCTCATCCTGAAATTTCATCCCAAAGCGACCGGCGAGTTCGTTGAAATGCGGTATTTCGCAGTTGGTGGTATCATTCGCCATCAAGACCAGCACACCACCCGCTTTCACCCACGATTCAATGGCGTCGATGTCTGGTTTCCGGATGTAGTTGGGATTGGCGGTCTCCTTCTTTGTGTCGGGGTCGACGATGATATAGACATCGACATTTTTCAGCGATTGGGCAGTGGGCGCACCGGGTACAGCTACTGTTTTTGCGCCGAGTTCGCGCATCGTGTTGCCCCAGAGCCAGAAACCGGAGTGCATCCGGTCTTCCCAGGTATAATGAAACCGGACCGGTTTCCCGTTTTCGGGTCCACCCGAATCATCCTTCCTGAATTCGTGGTTAAAGTAGTAGTCAAGGCCAACGGTTTTACCCCGCCCCAGCTTGCGTTCGCCGGCCATTTCCATCTCGACGCTGGCCATAATAAACGGCCCTACACCTTTCAGGTCGTTTTTTCGAATAGGTTCGCTCAGGTAGTACGCATAGCTCCCATCGCGGTAGGGCGTGCCGCCCAGCCCGCCAACGCTAACCGTACCATTCAGGTTTAACGTCCCTTCCGGTGTTGTTTCAACGAACGTTTTCAGAATACCGTCATACCCCCGTTTGGCATTGGCCTGCATGGTTTCGGGCAGGTAGCCTAACCGGACACCTTTCGCCAGCGCGTATACGAACATACACGAAGCCGACGCTTCCAGATAATTCCCCTTCCGGCTACCCTGATCCACGATCTGATACCAGCAGCCCGACGTCTTGTCCTGATACCTGACAACGGCAGGCATCAGTCGCTGTAGATACCCTACGAAGGCCGCACGTTTGGGATGATCGGCTGGCAGGTAATCGAGCACGTCGACCAGCGCCATCGCGTACCACCCGATAGATCGGCCCCAGAAATTGGGCGACCGTCCTGTCGTTGGATCGGCCCATTTCTGCGCCCGGCTCTCGTCGTAGCCGTGGTAAAGCAGGCCCGTTTTAGCATCGACCAGGTGTTTTTCGATGAGGGCGAACTGTAGGGCAATATCATTCAGATTCTCAGGCTGCCCGTAAAGGGTTCCGTATTCAGCATAGAAGGGCGCAGCCATGAACAGACCGTCGAGCCACATCTGATTGGGGTAACGCTGCTTATGCCAGAAGCCCTTCTCCTTCGTGCGGGGCTGTTCGGCAAGCTGAGCGCGGAGCACATCGGCTGCTTTTCGGTACTTCTCGCGGTTGGCTTCTGTTTGTTGAGCCAGCGTCAGCAACACGCGTCCGCCGGGCATATTGTCCAAGTTATACTCATCGACCCGGAAAGTACGGATACGGCCATCGGCCCCGACGTAGCGGTTAATGTCGCGGAGTATGTATTCATAATAGCGGGCGTCGGCGGTGCGGTCCCATACCCGTTCGAGGGCTTTCAGCACCAGCCCCTGCTCATAATCCCAGCGGGCGGGCTGCCCTTCTTTCGTAACAATAGAGTCAGGGTGCAGCGCCATCAGGCGGTCGGCCATCTGAACGGAGTAGGGCTTGTTTTGCGAATACCCCGGCTGGGTAAAACAAGCAAGCAGAAAGGTCAGCAGATAAAGGATACGGATTGGTTGAGGGACAGCCATCAGGTTCGTGGGGTTTCTGAAAGCAAAGTAGCACCGTGCGCCTTTCTAACCTACACAACCGGCCTGACAACCGATTGGGCCTTCCTGAAGCGACGGTAAACGGACAAATCACCGCTTACTGGAGGGGTTTGGTTGGCCATAAGACAACCACTAGTAGGGGCGTTTGATATGGATAATACCTTGCCCGTTTTTCCGAGTTTGGCTGGTCATAAAACAACCACTACCAGGGGCTTTGCCCACTGGCAGGGTTTTGCCACCAACCCTGCCAGTGGGCAAAGCCCCTGGTAGTGGTTGCGATCAAAGCACCTGATCAAAGCACCTGATCGAGCATCTGAATATACCCGTCGATCCCGTCACCTATTTCACGAAGGTAGATAAACTCGTCGGCCGAGTGTGACCGGCCCGAGTGGCCGGGACCGCATTTGAGCGACGGGCAGTTGAGCACGGCCTGATCCGAGGTTGTGGGTGAGCCGTAGGTATGACGACCCAGGGCTATACCAGCCTGGACGATGGGGTGATCGGCCGGGATGCTCGACGGCTTCAACCGAATGGAGCGGGGTTTCACGTCGGCCCGGACGTTGGCCCGAATCGTTTCTATGACCTCTTCCAGCGTGTACTGCTCCGTTACCCGCGCGTCGATGGTGAACGTACAGGAGTCCGGCACCACGTTGTGCTGGGTTCCAGCCTGGATCATCGTGACCGACAATTTTATTGGTCCCAGTGTGGGCGAGACCTTGGGAAACTGGTAGCCCGTCAACCAGTCGATATCCCGAATGGCGTTGTATATGGCATTTTCACCCTCGTCGCGGGCAGCATGGCCACTAACGCCGTGGGCCGTGCAGTCGAGGACGAGCAATCCCTTCTCCGCAATAGCCAGCTGCATTTCGGTTGGTTCGCCAACAATGGCGAAACTGAGGGGCGGCAGTTCCGGCAGGAGTAGTTCCAGCCCGTTACGACCCGAAATCTCTTCCTCGGCGGTGGCCGCCATGATGATATTGTGTGTCATGCCGGGCCGATCGTAGAAATGGACAAACGTTGCCAGCAGCGCAACCAGACAACCCCCGGCATCATTACTGCCCAACCCAAACAGTTTGCCGTCGCGCTCGATAGGTTCGAACGGATCGAGCGTATAGGATGTATTGGGGCGTACCGTATCGTGGTGCGAGTTGAGAAGCAGCGTTGGTTTGGCGGGATCGAAGTGCCGGTTTTTAGCCCAGACGTTATGCTGGAGCCGGTCGAAAGGGATCTGGTTCTGCTGAAAGAACGCTTCGATCAGCGCGGCTGTCTGGTCCTCTTCACGGCTGAATGAAGGCGTGGCAATCAGGCGTTTGAGCAGGGCGAGTGCGTTGTCGGCCAGGGCGGTGGATTGTGACATAAGCATACAATTGGGCCATCAAAGATACGCCAATAACGCATGCCCGTACCGACAGAACGTAGCTGGAATAGCCTGCCATGCCGCAGAAACACACAATGACCTTAGGGACAGATGAACAAACCGTAAAAACAGTGCACAAATTTCGTGTACAAACTGTTACCCTTACAGCCGACTCTAAACCGGCCGCTCTGCTGGCTATGCAACCTGACTTCGTCATCAATTCCGTTCGTACAACGCAACCCACCGCCCTCGATTTTTGGGAAACGGCCCGGCTGTTGGGCTTTCCCAGCGCCCTCTGGCGATTACCAAACCACCACGACAAGCACCTGATCGTTTCGCTGGACAAAACGTTGCCCCGCCTATCGGTCGATCTGGAGGAGTTGCCCGCCGGGTTTGCCCTTAGCCCCTTCGACAACCTCGATACGGGTACAGACAGCCCCGCCCGGACGCTCTTTATGCGCGCCGATATCCACGCCGTTTTCTCTGAAGCCGGTCCGGCATCGCATACGGTTTCTCCTCAAATCGGAGAACTGGGCGAAGCGGCCGAGCAGTTCCAAACCCTGTTGACAGACAGTCAGTCCCGGCCGGCTCCCAAACGCCCAATACCCTCCCGGCCCGTTCCCCTACCTGACCCGGAGGCCCAGGACCGGTATATGCAGGGGGTAGCTAAAGCGGTTGAAGCCATGCAACGGGGCGAACTCAGGAAGGTTGTGCTGTCGCGAACAAAACGCGTTTCATTCACCGATGCTCCGAACGCCGTAGCCGTGTTCGACCAGTTGTGCGCTACCTACCCAACGGCCTTTGTATCGGCGGTTTACCTGGCCGAAACCAACCAGATCTGGATCAGTGCCACGCCCGAACGGCTGGTGAGCAATAGTGCCAGCGGTATTTTTCAGACCGTATCGCTGGCGGGAACCCAGTCGGCGCTGGAACCCGACGGTACACCCAAGCGCCCATCGGAAGCGATGTGGTCGCAGAAAGAAATTGAAGAGCAGGCATTGGTCAGCCGATACATCATCGAATGTTTCAAACGGATCCGACTGCGGGAATACCTCGAAGAAGGGCCAAAAACGATCATTGCCGGCAACCTCATGCACTTGAGCACATGCTTTACGGTCGACACCCAGGCCGTGCGCTATCCCCAGCTCGGGACGGTTATGCTCCGGTTACTGCATCCCACGTCGGCTGTATGCGGTATGCCCCGCGATGCGGCTTTTTCCCTTATCCGACGGAGTGAAATCCATAACCGGGAGTTTTATGCCGGCTTTCTGGGGCCGGTCAACATCGACAGCAGTGATGCCCGTACGACGAGGTATGATCTGGAGCAGGCATCGGCAGCTACCAACCTGTTCGTCCACATCCGGTGTATGAAGCTGGAAGGAAACGTAGCGACACTCTACGCTGGAGCAGGCCTGACCGAAGACTCGGTGCCCGAACGCGAATGGCAGGAAACAGAAATGAAATGCCAGACGCTGTTGAAGGTGCTGAACGAAATGCCCTGACGAGTCTACCACCTGCCCCCCCAAAGCAAGTGCCGGTCCGTAGGGTCAATCATCGATGATTGACCCTACGGACCGGCACTTGCTTTGGGGGACGCTAAAAAAGGCGACCGGATGACTTAAGCACCTTCAGCCGGATCGTTGGGCGAGCGGGAACCTGCTTCGCTGGTTCGGTCACCCGATTCGCTGGCGGCTGATGATTGGGTATCACTGTCAGGCGCAGTACCTTCTTCGTCTGCGTTCTCGGTAGTAATAAGTGGCTGGTCTTCAGCTGATTCAGATGGCGTCATAACGTTAGTTAGTTAAAAGAACATAAACGACCTGGGTAGCAATGTGTTCGAGTGAGACTCGTTTCTACGTCCGCAAGTACACTTCAGCAGTCATAACCTACTCACCACCGGTCGTTTATGGAATGAAAAACAGGTAACGGTACCGACTACATGCTGTCGTCGTCGAGGTCGTCGTCAACGTCCTCATCCAGTTCTTCGCTCAGATCGATGTCATCCAGATCGGCCTCGTCGATATCGGCTAGGTCGGCGTCTCCGTAACCGCTGGCGGCACCGGAGCCCAGTTCATCAAATTCCGCACCGCCGTCAAAATCGTCGTCATCGTCGTCTTCGAGGGCAGCAGTTTCCGGATCGGGGTTCATCATCAGGACATCATCGTCCTGGTCGAACAGTGGCTGGTTAATCATGGGTGAATTGGTTTCAAAAATGTGTCAGGTTTGCACTGCTCATAACCCACCTCATCGAACTAAGGTTGCTTTGCTTAAAAACTATTTGAGCAAACGGCTTCGAACAGCAACGCGCTTTCCTTGTTGGTAAGTTTGGGCATGAGTACGAATCAAAAATACAAAAACCACCCATTAATCCACTACAAATCCGATGCGTAACTACCAACTTCGCCGACTGTCCGAGCAGCCAATCCTGAAAACGAGCGATGTAAAACCAGCCACGGAGGGCTTCGACGTGCTGGGTGCTTTTAATCCGGCAGCCTGTCTGGTAGGTGATGAAGTCATTCTGTTGTTGCGCGTAGCGGAGGCTCCCCGCGCCGAAAAAGGGTTTATCAGCATTCCTCTGATCGAGGAGCAGAACGGCATTCTGACGCTGACAATCAAACACTTTACCGAACCGGACGAAGACTACGACCCACGCGTTGTCACAATCCACGGCAAGCAGTACCTGACCTCGCTGAGCCATCTGCGGCTGGCCCGCAGCCGCGATGGTATTCACTTCGATATTGACGAAAAACCGTTTTTGTTCCCGGCCCGCATGGACGAGTCGTACGGCATCGAAGACGCCCGTATTACTTTTCTGGAAGGAAAATATTGGATTACCTACACGGCGGTGTCGGAACATGGTCCGGGTGTGGGGCTGGCCGTAACAACCGATTTCCGCGATGTCGAACGTGTTGGGATGATCCTGCCACCACCCAACAAGGATGTAGCCCTCTTCCCCGCCCGCATCAATGGTACCTATCGGCTGTTACACCGGCCCATGGTGTCTGACATTGGTAAACCGTCTGTCTGGCTGGCCGAATCGACCGACGGTATTCATTGGGGTAACCATCAGTTTCTGTTTGGCGGCCGTGGCCTGACCGACCCCCGGTTCGCCTGGGAAGGGGCTAAGATCGGGGCAGGCCCTGAGCCCATCCTGACCGACGAGGGCTGGCTGGTATGCTACCACGGAGCCGACCCTACCCACGCCTATTCACTGGCACTCGCCCTGCTGGACAAGGACGATCCGTCTATCGTCCTCGACCGGTCGGAAGCCCCGTTGTTGACGCCTGAACGGGTCTGGGAACGCGAAGGTTTTTTTCCGAATGTTGTCTTTGCCAATGGCTGGATTCAATGGCCTGATCAGGAACCTGCCATGTCAAGCGATGCAGGCGAACTGTCCCGTTCGGGCAAAATCTGGGTGTATTACGGTGCCGCCGATTCGGGTGTGGGACTGGCCGAGTTGATAACGGTTGATGCCTCAAATCAGTAGCGAACCCCAGTTGCGCCGGGGACGACGGCAACTCCGCGAAATGGCTATGTAGTTGGTTTGCGGCAGTAATTCGTAGTATTGCGGCCCGATACACCAACCATCTATACGAAAATGAGCACCCCTTTTTATAGGCTGGCAGTAGTACTGCTGCTGACTGCGGGCTGTAAAACCACCAGGCTCCCTTCTTCTTTTAAACCCGTTGCGGCCAGTACGGACACAGGTATACTGAACTGTTTTGTGGCGGGAACCACGTTACAGGGGGAGACCGTCTGGTGTGAAGCGTCGGCAGTAGCCTTCGACGGCAGAAACCTGTTGTTTGCCAACGACAAAGACATGCCAGCCCAGTTGAGTCCGGTCTTCGCGAAAACGCCGGCTACCCTGGCCGACTCGACTCAGGCCCCGACTTACCTGATGCAGCCCGCTTACGCTGCAGGCCGTAAATATGAGGACTTTGCCCAAACCCCCGACCGGAAGTTCGTGCTGCTCACCACCGCCTTCGACCGAACTAAACCCGGCAGCAGCGACTGGGATGGGTACAACACGATCTTATACTGGCCCACCGGCCATGAGCAGCAGCCGCATGTACTGGCACCCGACGATACCAGCCGCACATCGATCGCTTACCGGACAAAACTGGCGCGGGCACTGGCTACCAGCGAATTCCCGGAGGGTGCGCCTTACTTCAAAGTAGAAGGGCTGGCCGCTACCGATCAGCAGCTGCTGTTTGGCATTCGTGAAGTGGGCGAATCGTTTAAACGGTTCAAACCCGTCGACAAGATCGTGGCGGTGTCGTACACTGTTGAGAATACAGCGACTGGCGCGCGCATCCGCCTGAACGATGACTGGCGTGTGATCGCGGACTTCGATCCGGCCCAGACGGAGCCGACACTGCCCAAGCCATTGAGCCTGTCGAGCCTTGAGTACGATCCTGGTCGCCACTGTTTCTGGCTGCTGACATCGATCGAAACCAGCAGCCAGCTCGACGCCTACCTCTGGTACTGCACTCCCGCCGACCTCCTGGCCAACAAACCTTTTTCGCTTGTGCGCGATGCGCAGGGGCAACCACTGCGGTTTGGCCATAAAGCTGAAGATCTGACGATCCTGGATAAGAACAGGTTGCTGATCATTCATGACGATGACCGTTTTCAGCTACCCGTTGGCAGCAAAACACGCCAGCCGAACCAGGCCCCGTACACGATCGTTACGCTCAAATGATCTTTTTGCCGCTCTATCGGCATCGACTGGCAGCGAACCACGGGTTGTTCGCTGCCAGTCAGTGAAGCAGTTAACATGGCACCCTATTGCGTTCCCCCAAAGAACGAGTACGTTCCGGTAACGAAGCCTAAAATTCCGCTGGCATGGTTGGCTCCTCTCAGCTTTTCAAGCGTTACGTTGGTAGCGCCCCGCTTCTGCATGGCATCGTAGGTATTTTGCGAGTTCAGGTAAAGCACCGTATCGTCAGCGTCGCCGTGGTAAAGCCGGGTGCGGGTCTCTGGTTTCCAGTCATGGATATCGTTATCCTGAACGGCTTTCAGGAAACCGGCATCGGTCCCTTCGTTGATGGCTTTCTTAAAACTATCGGTGAAGGTGGTATGCAGGCTGACATTGATTGTGACATCCTTCCCGCTGGCCGTAACCTGCGATGCGTAAGGCTCCCTGAAATAATAGTTCATGGGGCGATTCAACCCGTATATACGATCATAGGTCAGCAACACCCAAACGTAGAGCCGGTTTATGCTGGCAACGCCACTGGTGGGTTCATTGACGATGTGTTGCATGAACGACGGTTTATCATAAGCCCCGGCTCCGCAACTCGATGCGACGAGGTTGAACTCGTCTCCGGTTTCTTCCTCGATTTTTTTCTGTAGCGCCATGGTAGCATACCCACCTTCCGAGTAGCCCGCCAGGAACAGGCGATCGTCCCAGCCAATCTGGTTTTCGCGGACAAACTCGCGGGTTGCCCGCAGCATGTCGAGCGATGCCGTTGCCAGACTGGATCGGTGTTCATAGGGATGAGGTACGTCTTTCGACGCGCCATAACCAACATAATCCGGCGCAGAAATGATGTACCCATGCGAGGCAAAGAGTGATCCGAGCATGTAGGCTTCGCTACCCCGACCAAAATAAGACGGCGCATCAGCGTCGTTCTGGATGGTACCATGTTGCATACTTAACAGGGGCACCGCCTTGCCGGCATCCGTGGGTACGATAACCACTCCGGAGGCATTGATTTTTGTACCATCGCTGTTGGTAGTAGTATACTCCAGCCGATAAGCCCGAATACCAAACCGGACGAAGAATTGAAACACGGCGCTGACGCCCGTATATCGACCCCGTAACTGTGACGGTGTGCTTTCTGTAATGAGAGAGCTGCTGATAAGTACCCTGCCTGCCGCTGGTGCCACCGGATCGAGCACGCTCGAGGTCTGGCAACCTGTTGGCGCTACCAGCAACATGCTACCCAGCAGCAGCATGATAAATAACGACTTTGTAATAAGCATGAATTGAATGTATAAAAATCTATAATAGTCTAGTATTCTAACGCACAGTCACTCTTTTTCGTTTGCTGCCCAACCGGGTTATACCTTAATCCCCCAAATACATATAACTGACTATCAATTGATTATAACAGTCTAGTCTGATATTCATGTCGGCGACTGTAAATTCTATGATAAAGGCTGCCGGAACCCATTTTCGTCTAATTTAAGTGGGGTAGTCTGTAGAAACCCCTCTACACAAGTAGGCATATGCCTTCCCGTTTTCCCTACTAGGCTTATTTGTTATACCTACTATACGTCAGATTTTAATTGGCTACAAAAACAAGTCAACTAACTTATTATCAATTGTTTATTCCACTCACACAAAAATCTATAGTCTTACTACATTAAACTGGTACAAGGTTTGGACATCTATTGTCAGTACCAATTATTCACAACACCTATGAAGAGTCAGTTCAATTCTATTGGCAAAAAGTCACTTATCGTGCTTATGGCCGGAAGCCTTTTATCAACAGATGTACTTACAAGTTGCAAATCAATCAAGAACAACACGAACAAAACGCAGCGGGGAGCTGGTATAGGGGCTGGTAGTGGAGCCGTAATTGGGGGCGTTGTTGGCCGTCGTTCGGGGAATACAGCACTGGGTGCCATCCTGGGAGCTACCGTTGGTGGAGCTGCCGGGGCCGTTATCGGCCGTCGGATGGACAAGCAGGCTGAAGAAATGAAGCGTCAGATGCCAAACGCCCAGGTCGAACGGGTTGGTGAGGGTATCAAAATCACGTTTGGTTCAGATATTCTCTTCGATGTCAACTCATACCAGTTGAAGTCAGAAACGAAACGTCAGCTCACCGAATTTGCGCAGACGCTCAACAAATACGAAGACACTGACATTCGTATCGAAGGCCACGCCGACGCTACGGGTACAGACTCACACAACCAGCAGCTTTCCAATCAACGGGCTAAAGCAGTCGGCTCATTCCTGGAATCGCAGGGGGTTAAACAGTCACGGGTCGATGAAAAAGGATACGGGGAGTCGCAACCCGTTGCTGATAATAATTCAGAAACTGGACGCAGCAAAAACCGCCGGGTCGATATTGCCGTCTTTGCTAACAAGCAAATGCAGCGCGATGCCAAAGCGGGCAAGCTGGATCAGTAAGCAATTCAGTGGCGTGAGGTGCCAACGAGTAGAAACCTAAACGAAACGGACAATGGCAACGGTGAAGAAAGGCGATGAAGTTACGTGGAAGTATGGTAGTGGGAAAGCTGAAGGCACCGTTGCCGAAGTTCATGAAGAAGCAGTTGAGCGAACTGTGCAGGGCACCAACGTGAAGCGCAATGGCTCTGCCGATGAACCGGCACTGGTTATTAAGCAAAAGAACAATAAAAAGGTAGTGAAATCGACCAGCGAGGTCACTAAAAAATAACTGCTATGGCCATTGCCTCACTCGACGACAAAGAGAAAAAAGATATCAGGTCTGACTTCAAGGAGGTCGTAAACATGTCGGCTACTCAAATCGACAAGTGGCTTCAAACCGACGAGTCAAAGTCTGTTGGTCAGAAAAAAGAGGACGATGATGAATCGATCGGGCATAAATCGGGCGAAAAGATCATCGAAATCCTTGGTAAGCAGGCAGATGACTTATCAGACGATGAATACGCTCACATGCGCAAAGTTGTTAGCTACGTTAAGCGACACAGTGCTCAGCGGCCCAAAGAGGTGGCTGGTTCGCCCTGGACGTACTCATTGAAAAACTGGGGACACGACCCGGAGAAGAAATAAAGAATCAGACAATCCTATTCAGTATAATCAGTTCACGCAATTCAATACACAATCAAACAACTTAACGTTATGAATGTTAAAGACACAAGAGGTGAAGTTCTCGATCAGCTGAATAAATTACTGACTCGTAACCATGATGCCGAGAAAGGTTATCAGGAAGCGGCTGAAAATGTAAAAGACACAGAACTGAAAAGTCTGTTTCTGGCTCAGTCCCGTCAGCGTGGTGAATTTGCGGCTGAATTAGACCGCGAAATACGGTCGCTCGGTGGCGAGTCTGACAATGGTACCAGCTTGGCGGCTGACCTGCATCGGGCCTGGATCAACATAAAATCTACGTTCGCCAGCGATGATGACAAAGCAACTGTACAAGAATGTCAACGAGGTGATAAAGATGCCCTCGAAAATTATAACTCCGTTTTACAGGAGACCGATTTAGTTGCCAGTACGCGCGAATTATTGCTGCGTCAGAAACAGAGCATCGACTCGGCGCACGCGTCGATGGCTCGTTTGGCCTTGGTAGTGTAGTGAATGGTGGGATCGGAAAGCCTACTCTCATTGAGGGTAGGCTTTTTTGTTTTTAATCTACTAATCCTATTGACTTTATTTAGCATTAACCCGCTACTCTTTCTAAAAAAACCATTCTCTCTTACAGGTGGTTAATCTCAGGCAAGGATGTTAATTGGATTAAAAACCATTCCTGAAAATCACGTTATGAGTAAGCAACAAAAAACGGCTCCTGCTCCAGAGCCAATTCAAACAAAACCGGGCAAGCCTTACCCCCTGGGTGCTACTTATGATGGCGAAGGCGTCAACTTTGCTTTGTTCAGCGAAAACGCTACTGCCGTCTATTTATGCCTGTACGATCCAGCCGATCCTTCATCTGAAACGACACGTATACCCCTGATAGAGCAAACTGATCTGGTTTGGCACATTTATGTCGACGGTCTGCAACCGGGTCAGCTTTATGGATTTCGTATCGATGGTCCTTACGACCCTAAATTAGGCAGCTTCTTCAACGCCAATAAATTATTGCTCGACCCGTACGCGCGGGCTATCAACGCGCCCATCAATCATAATGATGCCTGGCTGGGTTACGACTACAAAAACAAATCGGAAGACCGTTACCTCATCAAAAGCGAGGAAGATAGCGGCCCTTCTATGCCTAAATCGGTCGTTATCGACACAGATTTCGATTGGGACGGTGACGCTGCTCCGTCCATACCCATGCATCGCTCCGTGATTTATGAGATGCACGTAAAAGGGTTTACGCATACGCACCCGACGATCGACAAGTCTATTCGGGGCACCTATGCCGGTCTGGGAACGACCGAAAGTATCGATTACCTGACGAAATTGGGCATCACGGCTGTTGAACTGCTACCGATTCATCAGTATACAGATGAGAGCTACTGGGGTTACAACAGCATTGGTTTCTTTGCTCCGCAGAACACCTATTCGTCGTCCGGTATGGCAGGCCAGCAGGTGACGGAGTTTAAAGAGATGGTCAAAAGTCTGCACAAAGCGGGTATCGAAGTGATTCTCGATGTGGTTTATAACCATACCGCCGAAGGAAATCATTTTGGCCCTATGCTTTCTTTCCAGGGTATTGACAACCGGGCCTATTACCACCAGGTTGGCGATAGTCCGGAACACTACATGGATTATACAGGCACCGGCAATACCTTTAACATGAGCCATCCCCGCGCTTTGCAGCTGGTAATGGATAGCCTTCGTTATTGGGTAACGGACATGCACGTCGATGGATTTCGGTTCGATCTGGCATCGGCGCTTGTGCGTACCGATGAAGAAGTTGGTCGGGTTTCGTCATTCCTCGATACAGTGGCACAGGACCCGATTCTGGCACAGGTGAAACTTATTGCCGAACCCTGGGATATTCAGTCCTATCAGGTTGGTGATTTCCCGGTTCGCTGGTCGGAGTGGAACGGAAAATACCGCGATACCCTCCGGGGCTTCTGGAAAGGCGACGAGGGCAAAGCGCGGGAAACCACCCTTCGGTTGCTGGGCAGCCCCGACCTCTACAGCGATGGTCGCTCGCCAGCCAACAGCGTAAACCTGATTACTGCCCACGATGGGTTTACGCTCAATGACCTGGTTAGTTACAATGACAAGCATAACGAAGCCAACGGCGAAGACAACCGCGACGGCTCGAACGATAACATGAGTTGGAACTGCGGAGTCGAAGGTCCAACTGACGAGGTGGCCATCAATGACCTGCGCGAACGGCAGAAACGTAACTTCTTGGCAACCATGCTACTCAGTCAGGGAACACCGATGCTGGTCATGGGCGACGAATGTGGCCGCACACAGCATGGCAACAACAACGGCTACAATCAGGACAGTGAGATTAGCTGGATGAACTGGAATTGGGATGAGAAGCAACAGGCTCTTTTCGATTTCACGAGCCAGCTGACCAGTCTGCGCCGGGAAATACCGCTGCTAAGCCGGCGAAAGTTCTTTGGTAACGAGCAGGTTGCTTACATGCGGCCTGATGGGCAAGAGATGACAGAAGATGACTTCAATAACCCGCATACGCATTGTCTGGCTCTGTTTATCGATGGGTTACGGGTCGATGAGCAAACGGAGGATGGTCAGGCTATTGGTGACGAACAGTTGCTGTGGATCCTGAATGCCTACTGGGACGATGTCCCGTTTATGCTCCCTAAAATTGGGCGTAAAACCTCCTCCTGGGAAGTTGTTGTCGACACCTCGACGGGCCAGCTTACGCCGGATTGGAAAGACGTTAAAGGAGGCCATGAGTATGTAGTCCCCGGCCGCTCATCTGTACTGCTCCGGCTGCGCTAATCGTACCCTTTAGCAGGCAATAGAAAGAGCAGGCTGATTTGTTTGGGCATTATGCCATAAACAAATCAGCCTGCTCTTTTATACTGTACACCACTTATCCTTTACGAAACGTCCATTCTTTCAGCACCATTGGCGCGTCCTGCATCGCGTTGTATAGCTCGGTATCGTCCTGAAAAACGAGTTGCGGCAGCGAAAATGTTTCTACATGAATGGTAAAGTCCGATTCGGCAAACGGCCAGGGGCTCATACCCAACGATTCGTCTGGATGCTGAAAAATGAAATAAGGTATACCATCCGGCCCCTTGCTCACTTCCAGCTGTCGGCCTTCGGGCTGCACCTGATCCAGGCATAGCACCAGCGAAAGGGCATCGCACCATTGAACGAACGCATAGGCATAAGCCGCTTCTGCTTTCGATGCGTTATATTGCTTACGCCACTTAAGCTGATTGCCCGCCTGCTGGTCCAGGAACGTATCCAGCGCCTTGTCGGCACCCCGTTTGGATTCGTAGAGAAATGTAGTATGCATGGATAGCATCAGCGCATTCCAACGACTTTTCTGCAGGCCGATTTCGATCATCTTATAGCACTGCTTTACGGAATATTCCGGAATCTGGAAAGGCAACGGCGCGCCCGCCGTGGTCAGATGGTTGCGTCCTTCCCAGGGATCCTGCCCATCGTCGTGTTCCGTCAGCGCAATCAGGGTTTCAATCCAGTGGACGGGTCGTTTATCGATTTGCCAGCGCAGAGCCGCCTGAACTGCCAGCAGCCCATGTGCTTGCTGGTTGATTATCTGCCAGCCCGTATCCGTTTGAGTTACAATCATAAAATGCAAATGAGTGAACCATCAAGCCTTGGTGGCTCACTGATTCACTCATTCATTTAGTTGCCCGTTAATTATATACCTTCTCGTTTTCACCCATTTTAGGCGGATTACCCGTCACGACGGCTGCTGCTTGCTGAAACAAACGCACCATAGTGCTGTCATTCGAATCCCAGTATTCGGCCATCTGAGTGTGTACTTTAAGCAATGTCAGTTCTGGGTCATCCTTACCTTTCGGGAACCAGGCTTTAGCCTGCGGGTTCCATAGCTCGTCTATTTTAGCCCGGTCGTCTACCTCATTGGCAACACCTGATATAGACACATAATCGGCATCACTGACAGAAGCAAAGGCTACATTGACCCGTCTCTCATTCTGTTCGATCTGATCGACTTTAGGCGATGTACGCTGCGTAAAGAACCAAACGTTGCCTTCTTCATCGAACTGTAACGCAGCCATAGGCCGACTTACAAGATTACCCTGATCATCCACGGTGGTCATCATTGCGATGCGAATTTCTTCAACCATATCGCGGACTTTACTCATTTGTTCGTTCTTCTGTGGTTTGCTTTCCATAACGTAATGCGTGTAGGTAAAAAAACGTGAAGCGTAAGCGGTCGACGCAAGCGGTTTCGCCTGAGACATCCAGCTTACGCCTTACGACTATAACTAATTGTTAATTGTAAAGTGTTTCGCGAAGGTCGATTCCGTAAAACAGTGTTGCAGGGGTAAAAGCAGGCGTATTGGACGCTTCACTATGATGAGCCATATCCAGAATACCGACACAACTCGAAATTGTTTGCTGACAAAGCGCATAGACCTGACGACAGCGCTGTGTTTCGAAACCGTTTACCTCCTGTGCACACTTTTCACACACTTCAATACAAGCCTTTGCCAATAACCGGGTGTTTTCCGAACCCCGAACATAAAGCATTGCCAGCTGGCGGCACATGTCGGCGCAGTCAAGACTAAGGAAAATGCTTCTATACCAGTTTTCGATGTCTTCCGAGCGTGAACATTCGGTAGCAAATTCGTCACAGAGCGTGGCGCAACTGGTTAGTGAATCGTAGATAGTTTTCTTCCAGATCATAGCAAGAGGTTAGTTTAAGAGGGGTTTGAAAGACCTATACGTATGATCGTAACTGAACCCCTGCACTCTCCGTTTCCATCCGATCAAGGCGTGCCCAGCGACGCGCTTCAACAACGCTGACCGTTACTATGCGTTGTGGGTCGAGTTGCCCTTGTTCCAGTAAGTGGTTAGCAATTTCGATTGCTTTTGCGCGAGTACTAGGGTTAAGCGAACGCATCGCTGCCGGAAAATGAGAAGGTGTCCACATGGGGATAGTTGTCATACTAATTTACTATGTGCTTAAACTGTGCCATATCTATTCACACTGATAAGCAACCCAAATCACCATCAATAACCTACTGATAGTCAACTGAATAGATATCTTATTTTAAGCAAGATGAGCAGGAAAGGCCGTTAGTAAAGTGTGTATATTTGGGGACACTCACTATAATGTGTGTATGTTTTTACACAGCTGAAAACCCACAAAAAAACCAACTCTATATGAGTTGGTTTCAATTTTCCAGTTGTTTACGATTGGCTAACGGGACTGTCTTTCAACTATCTGGGAAAGTACAGTTTGAAGGTAGTTCCCTGCCCCAGTAAACTATCGACCTCAATGGAGCCTTTATGGCTGTTAATAATATTTTGTGTAGCGGTCAGGCCAAGGCCCATGCCACCCGATTTACCGGTAAAGAACGGATCGAACAGACGTTGCCGGTCGGCATCGCTGATGCCACCCCCATTGTCAGCCACTTCCACATAGACGCGATTATCTTCCGTAGATCCTGTCCTGACGGTAAGAATCCCTTTCCCTTCTTCCATGGCCTCAACGGCATTGACCAGAATATTGAGTAATGCTGTTTTTACCTGATCGCTATCCAGCAGCGCTGCACAGTCATTGGTATCGAAGCTGGTTTCGAGCCGCATGCGTTTGAGCTTGATCCGGTCAGCCACGAGTTGCAGGGTAGATTTCACGATAACATTGAAATCCTGCCGTTTACGGTCGAGTTCCCGCGGTTTGGAGGAATTGAGCATTTCCGTGATCAGCTGGCCAATACGGTCTACGTTCCGGCCAATGATATCGGTAAACATGGTGATGTACTCACTGTCTGTATCCAGTTCATCCTTTAACTGTTCCAGGGCAAGACTGAGGTTCGTCAGCGGATTTCGAACTTCGTGGGCAATGCTACGGGCAATTTTACCCGTCATGGTCAGTTTTTCGGCCAGGATCAAATCCTGCTGCGCCCGTTTTTGATCCGTAACATCGCGTACGATACCCTGGTACCACTCGGGCCGGCCAACGACATCATCAACGGCCCAGACCGAGATCAGGCAAATGCGTTTGCGTTTGTTCTTGGTAATGAGCACCGCTTCGAAGTCTTTGATCTGGCCATGTTCACGCACGTTGAACCGAAGTTCACGCAGGCAGTTCAGGTCGGCAAACAGCCGGGCGGGATTCAGTTGCCTCAACTCGTCGCGGCTGTAGCCCAGCAGACGCTCCACGGAGGGGTTCGCATCCTGGAAATGCATCTCGTTGTTGGCAACGAAAATAGCATCGATGGATCGTTCGAACAGGGAGCGGTATTTGTTCTCTTTTTGGGCTACTTCAGCTAATACACTGGCCTGGCGCAGGGCATAGCGAATACTCCGGCCGAGCAGTTGGGCATCGATACGGCCTTTTACCAGATAATCGGCAGCACCCAGTTCCAGCGCCGATTGGTCGACGGTAAGATCATCCTGCCCCGTGAGCAGAATCATGGGGGCGCGGCACCCCATCAGAAACGCTTCCTGAATAAGGTTGGTACCGGTTTGGTGTCCAAGGCGGTAATCGACCAGATATACATCATGTGCATTGGTCCCGATCATGCTCAGCGCACGGTCGTAACTATCTACCCAGTCAAGTTTGATGTTGGCATTTTCCCTGGCCGAGACCAGCGCCCGTGTCAACATATAATCGTCTTCGTCGTCTTCAACGAGTAAGACACGAATCACTGTTTTGGGTTCAGCGATGTCGAGCGGGGGAGCGACAGCATTCATAAACATTGAGTAAAAAATAATGAGCAGTCTATACTTGTCTACTGACTAAGTACAAAAGTCAAAAAAAGTCCATGCAGCTTGTAGTAAGTGCTGGCAGCCATTCAGGTTGCTTACGGCAGTTTGACGGTATCCATCCAGTACGTTTTAAGCGTACCTACCATTTCAACAAGTCGGTTAAAATTAAACGGCTTCGTTACAAATGAATTAACCCCTAGATTATAAGTCTTCAGGACATCTTCATCAGCCGATGACGTTGTCATAACGATCACGGGCAAACGACGCAGTTTAGGATCGTCCTTGATTTCTGAAAGCGCCTGAAATCCGTTTTTCCGGGGCATATTAAGATCCAGAATAAGCATATTCGGCCAGGGAGCATTTACTTCATTATAACGCCCCTGCCTGCGCAAATATTCCATCAGATCTTCGCCATCCTCCACAAACTGAATTCCCTGATCGTATCCATTCTGGCGCATGGCCTGCTCCAAAAACATACGATCATCCGCATCATCGTCGGCGATTAAAATAGTCATTGTAAGCTTACGGTGCATACGTTCGGTTTAGTAGTCAATGTTACGGAAAGCGCTGGAAATTCTTTATACTGACCCAGGCGTCAGTAGTTTATTCGTAACGAAAAGCTAAATACAGAAAGAAAATCTACTTAAAGAAAAGAGAATAACTATTAGTCATCAAAAATAGACAAAAACGAGACACTATACGTTGCCTATAGGCAATAAAATCGTAAACACAGACCCCTCACCCGGCCGTCCCTGAGCCTGTATATACCCCCGATGATTTTCAACCACTTTCTGTACAATCGACAGACCAATTCCGGTTCCGGTATAGTGTGAACGGGTGTGTAACCGCTGGAACAGCTGAAAGATCTGCTCGGCATATTGAGACTCGAAACCAATGCCATTATCGCTTACATCGATGCGATGGTAAGCGAGGGTCAGTAAATCGACGGGAACGAGTGTAGCGAAGCCGGGTTCCGGCGTGTTGACTTTCGTGTAGGTAATCCGGATATGTGGTATAGTTTCGGCACGGGTGAATTTAAGGGCGTTGCTGAGCAGATTCTGGAACAACTGCCGCCATTGCAACGCATCACCCTTGATAGTCGGCAGTGAATCGATCTCAGCACGTGCCCCTTTTTCAATGACTGTAGTGTCAAGATCGGTAAGTACATCCCTGACTACAGCGCTAAGGTCGACCGGGCAAAATTCGTCACTGTTGCTCGTTACCCGGGAAAACGTCAGCAGATCCCGAATCAGGATTTGCATCCGTTCCGCGGCCGATTGCATACGCCGGATCATGTCGGCTCCGGTTTCGTCCAGCAGTGACGAATATTGCTTCTGCAGGATATCGCCGAAAGCCATAACTTTTCGCAGCGGTTCCTGTAGATCGTGGCTGGCGACATAGGCAAACTGTTCTAAGTTAGCATTCGACTTGCGCAATTCACCAATCAGTGTATCGGCTTGTCGCTGCGCTTTTTTGCGTTCGGTAATATCGATGAACGAGATCACTAACCCATCGCCATCCAGTGGTGTTGCCGACGAATCGAGCCAGACTTCCACATCCGCTCGGTGGTAGGCTTCCATGCGTTCTGGTTGTTTCGTTCTCAGCACACGCTCATACATGGCAAATAAACCCATATCGATATGCTGGGGGTACAGTTCCAGTAGATTTTTTCCAACCAGATCACATTCCGAAGACCCAAGGTATAGCTCGGCAGCCTGGTTGGCCGATAGTATTCTCAAATCGATCAGGACGCCCTGATCATCATAAACAGGATCGTTGGACATTACTCCATTCAACGAACCGTCGAGAAGCTTGCTGACAAATTCAGCCTGCTGCGTCAGTTCCAGCGCAGCCTGCTTGTTTATGGTAATATCTGAGAAAGTCACAACGAGCCCATCGCCCAGTTTCGAACCCGACAAATCGATCCAGGTCGCGGTATCCTGGTAAAAGGCTTCGGTTCGAAACGGCTGTCCGGTTTCTACCGTGTTCACATACCGCGCCATCAGGCCCATATCCAGCTCCTCGGGGTATAGCGTAAGGAGTTTCTGCCCTATCAGCTCAGTTCCAAGGCGCTCCAGGTAGTGTTCAGCGGCAGGGTTGGCCAGAATGATTTTAAAATCGCAGATCACTCCGCTTGCCGGATCACGGATCGCTTCATAGGCAATGATACTGTTGATCGCTCCATCCAGCACACTATTTACCAACTCGGTTTGTTGCTGCTCCACCTGTTTGGCGTTCTTCAGATAGGTCATGTCATTGAACGTGATCACGAAGCCATCGTCCAGCTTGGCAACCGCTACATCGTACCACCCTTCCGCTCCTTTTCCGTCGCTGTAATCTGTCTCAAACCGCAATGGATTACCGGTTTCAACAACGTCAATGTACTGATCAAAGAAATCATGCGCTATCAACGACGGAAACAGGCTCAGCATGTTCATGCCAACCGGATTTTCTGTCAGCCCCAGTACGTTCATAGCGGCCCGGTTAATGGTTTGAAACTGAAAATCGACAATCGAACCCTGTTTCCCGTCCTTAGATTGCGCCCGAACAGCCACATAGGTAATGATTCCGTTCATGGACGCATCAAGCACTCCCTGCAGCCGTCGCCCCCGCTCTTCCAACTCAGCTTCGGCCCGTTTGCGAGCTGTTATATCGAGGAGTGTTGCCACAAATCCACGGGCCAGAGGAGTGACCGATACATCGATCCATACATCGAGAAAGTCAACATAGATTTCATCCCGCACTTCCTCGCCTGACTTGACCACGTGCACCAGCCGATCGATCAACCCCAGTGGACCTGCCGATGGACAGGTTTGCAGCAAAGAGACTTTTCGCATGTCGGCGAGCGACATAAATGTCATTCGCTCGGCTGCTCCATTCGCAAAATTCACCCGAAAATCATCTATCGTACCCTGACCATCGTGGAGTGGTTCGAAGGCAAGCATGGGGGTAGGCGACTGATTCAGAATAGCCAGCAAAAAGGATTCCTTTTCTGGGGTGTCAGCAGCTTTCGGGTGGGGTGTCATACACGAGCGAATTGATTGGTGTGTTCTACAAAGTGGGGAAAATAGTACGCATTTTATTCATCAACCCATTAAACCAAGTAGTTCCATAGATTGTCTTAAAGTGGTAAAATGCAAGGTGATAGGCCAATTGGAATCGATTTTGGCACTCTTGGCACGAATTTAACACATTAGACATGAAAAGCGGAGTAACATTCCGTCTATGTACCAATCACACAATCGCTATGAAAAAATCCATGAAAACCCTGCTGGCTGCTGCCATTTTAGCTACCGGCGCAACATTTCTCAACACCTCCGATGCAGTAGCCCAAAACCGCGTACGAACCGGTATAAAAGGAGGGTTAAGCGCAAGCTCATTGTTTTATGATAGCCAGGGCGTAAGTAATAAGAACGAACGAATTGGTTTTCATGCCGGCGTATTTACCCAGGTTCCGGTAAGTGAGTTTTTTGCCATTCAGCCAGAATTACTGTATATCAACAAGGGTGCATCGGGCGACTACAACATCGTTGGGTTTACAGGCAGAAATACCTTCAAACTCAACTACGTTGAATTACCAGTGCTGGCCACGTTTAAACTTGGTCAGGCTGTTGAGCTACAGGCTGGTCCGTATGTATCCTACCTGATGAACTCCGATCTTACTTCGAACGGTGACTTCGGGACGGGACGGGGCGCGATCAACCGCGGTAATTTCAACAAAGTAGATTATGGAATTGCTGGTGGCCTGAACGTATACTTTGGCAAAGCCTTTGTTGGTGCCCGCTACGAACAGGGGCTTCAGCGTATTGCCAATGGCGGTGCTGCACAGGCGGTGCTGGGTAATGCAAAAAATGGAGTAGGCTTAGTTTCGGTAGGCTTCAGCATTAACTAAGACTTTTTTTGATTAAAGTCGTAAAAGTCATAAAAGTCGTAAGGGGCTGACGCAAGATAACACCTGCGTCAGCCCCTTACGACTTTTATGACTTACGACTAGTACGACTCTTTTTACGACCTAAAGATGAATGTCGTACGCTTTCAGCTTGTTGTATAGCGTTTTGCGGTCGATGTTGAGTACTTCAGCCGCTTTTGTTTTGTTATATCCCGTTTTCTCCAGCACCTTGAGAATGGCTGCCCGCTCGGCGCTTTCCGAAACAGATTTCAGGTTTGCGGCCGATTGAGAAATAACAGGAACGCCCGACCGGTTAGGGTGGTAGTTTACCTGGACGTCGGTTGTTGCATCAACAGCCGTCAGATACTGGGGCGATAGAATTTCGTGGGGCAGCACATCGGCTTCAATATAATCACCCTGCGTTAGTAGTACGGCCCGTTTTACCACGTTCTGAAGTTCGCGCAGATTGCCGTGCCAGTAATATTCCTTCAGCTTTTCACGAGCTTCTTCTTCAAATCCCTGAATATCTTTCTCCAACTGCCGGTTAGCTAGTTCCAGAAAGTGTTCGGCAAAAATCATAATATCGGCCTTCCGCTCACGAAGGGGCGACAGGTGCATCTCGAACTCATTGATACGGTGGTAGATATCTTCGCGGAAACGCCCTTGCCGGACCGCATCACGCAGGTCCTCGTTGGTCGCTACAATAATTCGAACATCGACCGGAATATCCTGGTTTGAGCCAATGCGCCGGATTTTTCGCTCCTGCAATACGCGCAGCAGTTTGATCTGGTTATCGTAGGAAAGATTTCCGATTTCGTCCAGAAAAAGAGTGCCTCCGTTAGCAAACTCGAAGCTGCCGGCTTTGTCGGCCATCGCCCCCGTAAAAGAGCCCTTCACGTGACCGAACAACTCGCTACCAGCCAGATCTTTGCTCAGCGCTCCACAATCGATAGCAACGAACGGTTTGTCGGCCCGCTTACTTTTGAGGTGAACCGCATTGGCAACAAACTCTTTACCGGTGCCTGTTTCGCCCGTGATGATCACCGACATATCGGTTGGGGCAATCAGATCGATGTGTTTCTGAAGTTGATCGGCAACACGGCTTTTACCAAATATAAACCGCTTGCCATCGGGGGTAACCATGACTTTGGCCGATGCTTTGGAAACACTCCCCTTGGGTACGCCGGTTGAACTCGATACGGCTGTCGACCCGGTCGGTTGACTGAGCGACTGGCTACGTCGTTCCAGGGCACCTTTGATCGTATACAGTATTTCGTCGGGATAGAGTGGCTTGGTCACATAGTCATAAGCACCATGCTTTACCGTTTGCACAGCCACCCGCACGTCGGAGTAACCAGTAATAATGATAACGGCTGTGTTGGGATGCATTACCTTAATCCGGCGCAACATCTCCAGGCCATCTATATCAGGAAGTTTGAAATCGCAGATAACTAACTCATAAGCTTCTTTCCGGAGTAAAGTCAGACCATCCTCGCCCCGCTGCACTGATTCTGTCTTGTACCCCTGCTTGCTTAGAAAACGTTCGAGGAGCAGACATATATCATTATTATCGTCGATGATCAGTATTTTTTCCATGTATGGGAAGTAGCTTATTCAGACAGCTTTAGCCCGGAAAATAACAAAAGGGTGAACAATGTGACTAAGCTCGGCTGTATAAACAAAGTTACTCAAACCTAGATAGTTTGCAAAGCCATCTCCACTGACCGGCGCGTGAATGGCTTGCCAATGAAATAACTTGCTCCCTGTTCGGTGGCCCGCCGACGTTCGGCTTGGCCATCAAACGCACTGATCATAATTATTTTCGCGTCTAATTGCTCCTGTTTAATAGCGGGTAACAGATCAAAACCCAGCCCGTCGGGCAGATTAAGATCCAGAAAGATAGCGTCGAACTGCTGTGTGTTCAAACATTGACGTCCTTCTTCAATAAAATGAGCACAGGTAGGCTGATACCCAAGCCGACGTAACAATCCTGACAATAGCAGGCATATATCGGTCTCATCATCTATGATTAATACGCGTTTTGTGGCCGTAGCTCCATTCATAACGGTAGGTCTGAACTGCGATCTCGCGTCAACTCTCGTCATCATCCTTATCACGATCAGTATTGGTTTGCTAGTATATATCATGTTTATCTATACAATTCTATGCCCAAACTTATCGGTTTGGTAAAAACAGCGTATAAATGCCTACTAAACCCTGTCAGATTAAGGAATTATATCTTTCTTACCCCTTCTGCTCTCAGAAACAAGTATGATCATGATTCAGAATGCAGAGGTTACGGTGAGGGTTTTTTCTACGTTTATTCTACACCTGTAGATAAAAGTCCACATATTTTTCTGGTAGGGTTCGCCAACCGACTGAGATAACAAAAACATTTAATAACAGCTAAATGCTCATTTTCAAGCCAATAAGGCCCTTTTTTTGAGTAGACAACGGGGGCGTTTCAGATTTGGCACAACTTTTTCTATCTACCTAATCAACTACGAGACATTTACTCTGATTTACTCACGAAACGTCATGGGAAATTTACTTTACACGATAGCAGTTATCCTTATCATCATCTGGTTACTAGGCTTTTTAGGCTTTAACAGTTTTGGCTTGGGTAGTCTGATCCACGTTCTACTAGTCATTGCGGTCGTTGCGATCGTATTGCGACTAATCCAGGGCCGGGGGGTGTGAGGTAGGAAGTACTAGGTTATATTGCAAAGAGAGGTTTTACTTCTTCACGCACACAAAAATTATCTGGATCACCCTGATCCAATTCAGTCACGGATTAACCCGTGCAACCACATTTTAGGTTAAGTACAAGTTACGGTGGGTACGGAATCCCTGCGCCAAGTTGAGCGCAGGGATTTTTTTTGTCTACTTATTTCTAAGGGCCAGCCTCTTTGACGCCAGCCTTTTTTTAATCGATACTAAACTGGCAATGAACTTACTCGTTCGTTGCTTTCTTAATGATCTCTTTTGTTTCCTGGAGGTCATCGCTTTCGGGCTTAGGCAGGTCTTCAGCCCGATTTGGGTCGGGGTTGTAGGTCAGAGAGACCAGCATAGGAAAATGGTCCGATCCACAGTTTGGCAACCGCCGAATTTGCACCAGTTCAAAATGATGCGATACGAAGATATGGTCAAGAGGCCATCGGAGGAAGAAATAATTAGCATTGAACGTACTGAATAATCCCCGCCCGATGCGTGGATCGAACAAGCCGCTCACCCGCTGAAACAAGCGCGTTGTGTGTGACCAGGCTACGTCATTCAGGTCGCCAGCCACAATGATAGGCCCTGATTTATGACGGGCCTCTTTTCCAACCAGTAACAGTTCGGCATCCCGCTCTGTGGATCGGTAGTGTTCTGTCGGGCTCGGCGGCATAGGATGGACACCGTAGAAATGAACAAGCTGTCCCGATGCCATCGTGAGCTGTACGTATATGGAGGGGATATCCTCCTGTATAAGGAAGCGCAGTTCGTGTGATACCATCGGCAGCCGGGAATAAAACAGCAACCCATACATATTCTCCAGCGGACAATGTATCTGGTGGGGAAAGTCTTTTTCGATTGGCGACATCGCCTGCTTCCAGGTTTTGTTCGTCTCGAGCAGCAACAAGATGTCCGGTTGATGCTTCTCAATGAGTTCCAGCACCTCACCGGTCTTTTTGTTCTCCTGGTATACGTTGGCTGTCAGGAGTCGCAACGTATCAGGATCGGTAGCCTGGCCCTGGCGCTTTCTGTCCTTTCCTGTTGAGCGAACCTCCCGCTTGTGTAGCGCGGTATATGGATAGATGAGCCATCCCTGATAAAAGGAAGCCGCTACCAGTCCAATCGGAAGCAGAGAGGCAGGACCATCTACCGCGTGGCCAAATACAGCCCATGCTAACAAACCGAGCAGTGTCATTACGGATACCTGTAAATGAGGAAAGTCCCATATGCGTATCCACCAATAGTCGAGCCGGATCAGGTGAGCGAATGAAGCGAAAAGAACGAAACTGGTATAAAAAATTAGAAATAGAGAAATGGTGGTCATTCGATTAATCTGTGTAGTCTGGGGATCATACTTCGAGATAAACTGATTTAGTACAGGCATTTGTTTACAGATCCTACCCATGCTCCCTACTTCACGGGGAAGGTTAGGTCGGGAACAGTTGGGTAAAACATGGACGGCCCTGTAGAAAATACTCCCCATATAGCGAGTAACTCCGGCATACCGGAAACTTATATAACCGGCTTACTGACAGCCGCTTACTAGTACAGGAGAAAAGGTGGTACAAAATTTTCTATAGGAAGGTCGTATCAAGTCACACACTAAAGCCAGTACACATGAAATCGTTACCCGGAATTTTGGTAGGTTTAGCAGTCGGGGCTGTCGTAGGCCTTCTGCTCGCTCCCGAAAGTGGCAAAAAAACCCGTAAACGAATTTCGTCTGAATCGGATTCGTTCTTCAAAGATCTTCAGGACCAGCTCCAGACAGGTCTGGATAATATCAAAGGCCAATACAATGAGTATGTAGACACAGCTGCGTCGAAAACGCTGGATGTTGTCAAACAGGCAAAACGTAAGGCTAATTCTTAATTAATTAATTCATTCACGGACTAACTACCTTAAAACAACGAACAAGATGAGAAGCACACGCGATTTTCTAACAGGTATTCTAACAGGTGTAGTAATTGGTATTCTGACAGCACCACGCAGCGGTAAAGAAACCCGCGAAAAGTTGACCGAAGAGGCTAACAAGCGGTCGGGTGGTTTGAAAGATCAGTGGGAGAAAGGCGTTGCTCAGGTAAAAGATGGCCTGGAGCAGGCAAAAACCCAGGTAAACCAGTACGCCGACAAAGCAAAAGACCAGTACGAACAATACAAAGGTCAGGCACAGGATGCCTTCAACAAAGAAGACACCAAGTCGCAGTACAACGCGAAAGTTGACGAACTGGCTAACAAAACAGAGACTGGCGTAGAAAACGCACAGGACTCATTTAAAGTTAACTAATACGCATACCTGATTTACCCAACGCTCTGAAAGAAACCCCCACCCGGCTTACCGGGCGGGGGTTTCGTGTGTTAAATGAACGGGCGACCTTTGCCCAAACGATCAGCATGACACCAGCACGTGATTACTTCGGAGAAGTGTATGATGTAGTCCGCCTGGTACCCCGCGGACGGGTAACGACCTACGGCGCTATTGCGCGCTACCTCAGCCTGCGGGCAGGGGCACGCATGGTAGGCTGGGCCATGAACGCGTCTCATGGCCATGATGTGCCCGCCCACCGGGTCATCAATAGCCGGGGCGTATTATCTGGTAAACATTTTTTTGGCGGCCCAACGATCATGCAACAATTACTTGAAGACGAAGGCATTCGGGTGGTCGATGATCGGGTAGTCGATTTCACCACCGTGTTCTGGGACCCATCGGAAGAACTCGGTTTGTAGCGGTAAGTTAGGACTGGTGTGGCTGAATGGCGTCCAGCAGCGCGTCAAGTAGCGATTGTACAGCCCGGGACGTTGGCGGGTCGGTTATGTGGCCGTCGCTGTCCACTTTAGTGCGCACAAACGGTATTAATACCGAAGCCCCATCGACCCGGCGGGCCGACATCACACGCAGCGTTTCAAGCAATGATGCGTGCGCGAAGTTTCCTTCGGTAGCCGCCGTAATTACACCTGTAGGCTTATTGACAAACTCACCCGACGACACCACCCAGTCCAGCATGTTTTTCAACACGCCAGGTACGCCGTGTGCATATTCAGGGGTACAGATCAGGACGGCATCAGCCTCTCGCAGGCATCTCCGCAGGGCCGTTACGGTGGCTGGTGGATTGTCAGTGTCCCGCTCGGGGCTAAAATGTGGCAGATCGTCCAGGCCGTCGTAGAGATCAACGACTACCCCGGCAGGAACTAAGCGCGCTACGGTCCGGAGCAACGATGTGTTGGTCGACGCGGGCCGTAAACTACCCGATATGGCGAGAATATGCATGACGTAGTTCCTGTGTACCTAGCGCAACACCTTCGTGATCTCGTTCAGTTTCTCCATTTTCTGCACAAAATCGCCCTTGAGCTGGTTGCGTATAGCGGTCAGGTTATCCAGCGTTTCCTGTAAACTATCGGGCAGAATTTCTTCCAGTACTTCCCGAAAACGCTTGGCGAAAGTCGGTGACTTACCATTGGTAGAAATGGCGATCTTCAGATCACCTTTCTTCACCACCGAACTCAGGTAGAAATCGCATAAATCCGGCGTATCGGCAACGTTGACAAGAATGTGACGGGCTTTGCAGTCAACCTGCACCTGCCGGTTAACGGCTTTGTCGTTCGTACCAACGATGACCAGATCGAACCCCTCAAGAAAATCAGGGTGATACAGTTTTTGCACCAGCGTCACATTCGGGTGTTGCTGCGCGAGTTCCGGGATTTCGGACCGGATTTCCGGAGCTACCAGGGTTACATGGGCCTGGGGCGAGTTAGCCAGTACAGCCGTGAGTTTTTCCAGTCCTACGTAGCCCCCACCCACAATCAGGATGCGCAGTTTCTCGGCCTTAACGAAAATGGGAAAGAGGGTATTCATAAAAAAGTCGTAAGTCGTTGGAGTCGTAAGTCGCCAATGCTGACACCGGCAAATTTACGACTCCAACGACTTACGACTTACGACTTTTTTTTAAAACTTAAACCCTACGTTCACGCTCACAATCCGGCGTTTGGTATTGGTCGTTCCTTCAATGACATCGGCAAAACCGTGGTGATACATAAACCCAAGCATCAGTGGGCCGGCATCGAAGCCAAGGTTAGCAACCCCGTTGATGGTAGCTGCCCGAAAATCGCCCTGCTGGAAGTTAAACGCATTGTTATTTACGCCCAGCGGTGCTGCATATTCGGCCCCTACCGCGAGTCGTACCGCCGACACGCCCCGCTCCGACTGCGCCAGTTTGACACCGATCAGTGCGGGAATATGTAGATACTTCTGATCGACGTTTCCGATAATATCGCCGGGGCTGGTAACCGAGCCATCACCCGCCCGGTAAAAATCGGAGCTCGACGTCAGGTACTCAGCGCCGATCTGCCCGTAGATCCGGCCCCCACCCCGTACGAAAAAGCCCAGTTGGTAGCCAAGCCGGCCACTCAACCTGTCACCCGCTACGGTCTCCCCTTCGAAGCGGGTCGAATTGGCACCCCCGTAAATCCCGAACGTAAAGTTTTTATAATTCTCCCGGCGCTCCTTTTTTTCTTCTATTTCCTTACTACGCTGGCCATCGTCAAAACCTTCGTCGTAGGCTTTGCTCAAATCACGCTCGTCATACTGCTGACCCCGGTCCCGATCATCATACCGGTTGTCATACTTGCGATCCTCATTATTACGCTGGTTGAACTCCCGTCGCTCGTCGAAGCGGTCTTCCATCCGCCGATCGTCACGGCGCTCATCCCGACGCGAGGACCGGTCGTCAGAGCGGTCATCGTTCCGGCGCTCGTCGCGACGTGAGTCACGCTCATCCCGGTCATACCGCTCATTATTCGAATTCTGTTGCCCGAACACTAGGCTCGTGCTGCATACCCCTACGATCAGCAGGGCCGTTCTAAACTGATTTTTCATAACGTGTTGAGTTAATATTGACAATTGGACGTCACCGATACAACCACCCACTAAATGGAATGTTTGGTAAATCCATCGATTGAAATTGGCAGTAGTAATGGTAAGCCTGAAGGAGTGAATAAAGGTTGGCTACCGTGTAGCGAGCCCGAAAAGCAAAACGAGCGATTCCGTTGGGAACCACTCGTTTTTTGATAAAGCGTTTTGCTCACTGTTAGAACTTGAAACCAACACTGGCGCTCAAAATCCGGCGCTGCGAACCGTTAAAGCCCGTACCGCTTACCGCATCGCTAAAGCCATGGTGGTAGGTCAGGTCAAGAAATACCGGACCAGCGTCGAAACCTAATTGTCCCAGACCATTGAAGGTACCACTTTTGATCTTGAAGTCGTTCAGATCACCGAATTGGTTTGCATCCGAACCAATCTGGTTTGCGTATTCAAGACCAACCTGAAGTCGAATGGCCGAGATACCCCGATCCGATTCTACCAGTTTGTAACCTATGTACACAGGAACCTGAACGTACTTGATGTTGATTTGATCCTGGATGCTAGCCGCAGTCTGGCCTGAACCCGCCGTGAAATAGTTCGAGCTCGACGCAAAGTATTCAGCGCCAATCTGTCCATATAACCGGCCACCGCCCCGGACAAAGAAGCCGGCCTGATAACCCAAACGACCCGATAGGTCGCCATCCGTATTCGTGGTCTCACCCTTAAACTTAGTTGAGTTCAAACCGGCATAAATACCAAACACAAAGTTTTTGTAGTCCTTATCGCTTTTAACACGGGCCGGACGGTCAGTAGAGCTGTAGTCAGTAGAAGTCGTTGTTGTACCGTAAGTAGGCGTTGCCGCGCTGTTCACCGAACCTGAACTATTCATCGTACCATTGTTCATAGTACCTGAATTGGTCGTAGTAGTTGCGTTGCTATTCGATAGGTTGGTGCTATCGGTCGTTACGGGCGATGTGCCGTACGTAGCGTTCGTTGTCGTACCCGGAGTGGAGGACGAATTTGTGGTGGTCTGGCCGTTTGCCATCCCAGCACCCAGCAGGCAAATTGCCAGCAGCGTAACTTGAGTTTTCATTGCTTATCCTTTAGCGTTGAGTTGTACAAAAAAAGGGTGTAACCGAGGTTACACCCAATTAACAGGCCACTAGAGGGGATTGTTTTTGATTATTCCAATTTTGAGCAAATTTTATTCAGTCTCCTAAATCCAAACCTTACTCTAAACCGTAGACCCTTTATTCGCTTCGCATTGCTTTAAAGGCATTCATCAGTCCATTTGTTGAGCTGTCGTGCGTATTGACAGTGGTATCGTCCTGCAATTCGGGCAAAATACGGCTGGCAAGCTGTTTCCCCAACTCAACTCCCCACTGGTCGAAACTGAAGATATTCCAGATTACGCCCTGTGTAAATATTTTGTGTTCATAAAGCGCAATGAGGCTTCCCAACGTACGCGGTGTCAATTTCCGGAACAGGATTGAGTTCGTGGGTCGATTGCCCGAGAACGCTTTAAAGGGTGCCAGTGCCTGGATTTCTTCTTCGCTCTTATCAGCCTTACGTAATTCATCACCAGCCTCTTCCTCGGTTTTGCCATTCATCAACGCTTCGGTCTGCGCAAAATAATTCGCCATTAGAATGTTGTGATGCTCACCAATGGGCCGTTGGCTAATTGCTGGTGCCAGAAAGTCACAGGGTATGAGCTTCGTACCCTGGTGGATGAGCTGGTAAAACGCATGCTGGCCGTTGGTGCCGGGTTCGCCCCAGATAATAGGCCCGGTCTGGTAATCGACGGGCTGACCATTGCGGTCCACCGATTTCCCGTTGCTTTCCATATCGCCCTGCTGAAAATAGGCCGCAAACCGATGCATGTACTGATCATAAGGCAGAATGGCTTCCGTTTGTGCACCGAAGAAATTATTATACCAGATGCCCACCAGCGCCAGCGCGACCGGCAGATTCTCGTCGAGCGGGGCGGTACGGAAATGCTCGTCCATAGCGTGACCGCCTGCCAGCAATTCCTCGAAATTGTCGAACCCAATGTATAACGCAATCGACAGCCCTATGGCCGACCAGAGCGAATAACGACCGCCTACCCAATCCCAGAAGCCAAACATGTTGGCGGGATCGATACCAAATTTCTCAACAGCCGACTTGTTGGTCGACAGGGCGGCAAAGTGTTTGGCAATGTCCTCTTCCGAACCGCCGTTATCCAGAAACCACTGCCGGGCTGTTTGCGCGTTGGTCATGGTTTCCTGCGTGGTGAATGTTTTGGACGCAATCAGAAACAGCGTCGTTTCGGGCCGTACGGTCTGGAGCGTTTCGTAGATATGAACGCCATCGACGTTCGAGACGAAATGCACGCGCAGCTTCTGATCGTCGGCATAGGGTTTCAGCGCTTCGGTTACCATAACAGGACCCAGATCGGAGCCGCCAATACCAATATTGACAATATCCGTAATGGCTGCTCCCGTATAGCCGGTCCACTCCCCCGACCGAATGCGCTCCGTAAACGACTTCATGCGATTCAGCACATCGTTAACGTCCGGCATCACATCGGTCCCATCGACCAGAATAGGCGTGTTGGACCGGTTACGAAGGGCCACATGCAGCACAGCCCGCCCTTCGGTCTGGTTGATAACGTCGCCGGAGAACATTTTCCCGATGGCTTCGCTCAGTCCGGCCTGTTCGGCGAGTTGCAGCAACAGCGTCAGGGTTTCGTCGGTAATGCGATTTTTGGAGAAGTCGAGCAGAATGTCTTCGAACTGGCGCGTAAATTTTTTAAAGCGGTCAGCGTCCTCGGCAAACAAGTCGCGCAGGTGGCGGCTGTTCAGCACGTCATAATGATCCCGGAGTTGAGCGTAGGCCGGGAGTTCGGTAAATCGATGAGTAGGCAGCATGAAGATCGGGTTGTAAAGTCAGTGCGAATATCGGAAATCCCCCGCAATCTTTTTTTCGGCTACTTTTGCGTCATTGTATTCTGAGGAAAACTAGTCCTCCTGTTGCTCTAAAACGCTGGTTGATGAATCAAAAACTTTTCTTTTCCCTGCTGCTTGCCGCATTAGGCGCTCTGTTTTTCATTCCGTTCCTGGGGGGCGTGCGGCTATTCGACTGGGACGAAATCAATTTCGCCGAGTGTTCGCGCGAGATGATCGCGTTGGGCGACTACCTGCGTGTTCATATCGATTACAAGCCTTTTTTCGAGAAACCACCGTTCTTTTTCTGGTGTCAGTCGGCCATGATGACCCTCTTTGGCGTCAGCGAATTTTCGGCACGGCTACCCAATGCTCTCTGCGGCATCATCACCCTCGTTTACCTGTATCAGCTCGGCCAGAAGCTCCACAGTCACCGGTTCGGGCTGCTGTGGTCACTGGCCTATCTGGGCTCGGTAACGCCCCATCTTTATTTCCGGTCCGGCATCATCGACCCGTTTTTCAACCTGTTTATTTTCGCCAGTCTGGTCAACGTGATCTTTGCCTCGTGGAAACGCGAACGGATGACCACGCCCCTGCATACCCCCCGGCCGGAGTGGGCGTACCTGCTCCTTGGTGGCCTCGTGCTGGGGCTAGGCATCCTCACCAAAGGCCCGGTAGCCTACCTCATCGTGTGTCTGGTTCTGCTGGTTTACTGGGTACTTAGCCGTTTCCGGTGGTTCATAACCCCGGTTCAGTTTATTGGCTTTTCGCTGTCAGCCGCGCTGGCAGCAGTGGCCTGGGGCGGCCTGGAAACCTACCTGCATGGCCCCGTATTCGTACGCGAGTTTCTGACCTACAATGTCCGGCTGTTCAGCACGCCCGATGCCGGGCATGGCGGCTTTCCGGGCTATCACTTCGTTGTTTTGCTGGTGGGCTGTTTCCCGGCATCGATCTTCGCCATCCGGGCGTTTGCTCCGCTCTTCATCGAGCGCAACTACCAGCGCGAGTTCCGGCGGTGGATGCTCATGCTGTTCTGGGTGGTACTGATTTTGTTTAGCGTCGTACAGTCCAAAATCGTGCATTACTCATCGCTTTGTTACTTTCCCCTGACCTACCTGGCCGCCCTCACGCTGACACAGCTGGAAGAGCGCAAAATTCAGTTTACCAATTGGCTGAAAGCGGGACTGATTGCGGTAGGAAGTATTTTCATCGTGGCTACCGTAGCGGCTCCCTTTCTGGCACAACGCATGGAGCTGGTCAGGTCATGGGCCGATCAGGACCCGTTTACGCAGGGCAATCTGAACGCAGCTATCAACTGGACGGGCTGGGAAGTCCTGCCGGGCGTGTGGCTGCTCATAGTTCTGTTCGTGGCGATCCGGTGGTACAGCGCCCGTCAGCCCGCGCAGGCATCGGTAGCGCTATTTGGCGGGATGGCCGTGTTTATAACCCTTACATTATGGTTTTTCATTGGCCGTATCGAAGGCATCTCGCAGGCAGCGGCCATGCGATTTTTTGAGCGCGCTCAGGGTCAGAACGTCTATGTCCGAACCCATGGCTACCGCAGTTACGGCCCGTTTTTCTACACGATGAAGCCCTCCGTGACGAACCCGAACTACTACAACGACGACTGGCTCATGCACGGACGAATCGATAAAGACGTGCTGTTCATCCGCAAGAGTTCCACCTCCCCTACCCACCTCGACTCTCTGCCCGATGTGCGCCGGACCGGCGAAGAGAACGGATTTCTGTTTTACAAGCGGCAGGCCCGGAAGTAGTTTGGTATCCTGGACGGCCACGTCCGGGTGAGCAGCTAATCTCCCCGGACGTGGCCGTCCAGGATACAGCCATAAAAACATGAGTACGTTCGACAGATGCAATAAACTCCTGTACTATGTGCTCTACGGTTTCCCGGCCTTGTACGCCTGCATAGCTTTTTTGAAATAGCGTCCCTGCCGGGTTGGCGTAAAGTTCCAGTCGGAGAAAAGCATAGGGGCCCATTGCGGGTCGAACACCCAGACAACGTAGGAAATTTTGTTCGTGTCGCAGTAGCTGGTAATGGCATCGCCGTAGGACTCGTCGCTGATCACCGGCACATGAGCGCCTTTATCGTCAGGGCCGCAGAAACCTACTTCGGTCAGTATCAACGGGTATTTTTTAGCTACATAGCCCCAGTCGGCGGTCCATTTATCGGCCCAGGGCTTTTCGCGCTTCATGGGATAGGGGTGGCTGACGTAGCCAATTCCTTCGGCCTTGATCGGATTGTTCGCTACTTCTTTCAGGTCATACGCCCAGTTGAAACCGGCCACCAGCGGAATCGCTTTGGACCCGTTGGCCCGGATAATCGTAATCGTTTCTTCCATCAGGGTCTTCCACTCGGTCCAGCTACAGGTCCCCAGCTTACCGCCCATGACTGTTGGTTCGTTGAACAGCTCAAAAAACGCCACGGTCGTATTGTCTTTATAATGATCGGCCATCGTTCGCCAGAACTCGAACGACTCCTTGTGAGTGGTTTCGTACATGGGGCTCTGGTATAGCTCGTTCTTTAGGTTGCCGATGCTGTGCCAGTCGATAATGACATACAGCCCCAGCTCTTCGGCCCAGCCCACGCCTTTGTCCAGCAATTGTAGATACGGCTCTTTCCCGCGGCTGCGCCAGGCCGTTGGGTGGACCGGCAACCGGACAAGGGTAGCCCCCCAGCGTTTCATCTCTTCAAAATATGCCTTGTTCCAGTGGCCGCTTTTCTCCAGCCGGTCGGGATCGCTCGCATTCAGGCCCCTGAACACAATGGGTTTACCATCGGCCGTAACGAATGTATTCCCCTGCACACGTACAAGGTCTGGCCTGGTGGCCGTTTGAGCGGCAACGGAGCCCGCCATCCATACCAGGAGGAGGGGTATCAAAACTAGGTTCATACCGAAATTACAGGACCGCTTGTTGGTTTGTCTGGATTGCAACCTACTTTTATTCGTTCAGTTTATCAACCAGGCCTAACCAGAATTTCATTATACGAGCGAATGGCAGGATTTGACTACAATCTGGAGGCCATTACGATCCCCACCCTGACCGATAGTCTGCTGGCGAAACACAGCAACGGGTTTATTTCGTCGGCCGACGAATACGCCGACGTTGTGCCGCAGGTTATCGATATCAACCACGGCTCATTCACCAGCGCATCACGTGCTGCGTTCTTCCCGCTCGTCGTTGTCCGGCAAACGCCACAGTCGGTGCTGGTATCCTGTGCCTGTACGGAACCGAAGGACAGGTTATGTGCCCATCAGGTGCAGGTGCTTTCGGCGCTACTCCGGCGAAAAGAGCTACGGATCTTCTTCGACCCGGCCCTACGGCATGAAATGATAAAGCAGGTCGCCAGGGATTATGGGCTGGAACAGGAACCATCACTGGACACTTTTTTTCAGGTTGAAATCGATAACCGCGCCATCAGCATACATCCCAGACGCCCGGATCTGCTGCGGCTCAGCCCCGCCGATACGGCACTGCTCACGGCGAACCTGGTACCCACGTCCGGATCATCCCTCCCACGGCCAGATGCACCCCCGACGCAACGAAAACAGATACTGGTCTTTACGAAGCATCGGTATTATGACCACTTTTGTCTGGAGCTGTTTGAGGCCGCTACCGGTAAAAATGGCAAAGTAAAAAACCCATTCACGCCAATCCAGCCCCTTGATTCACTAACCAGCGTCGACAGTCTGCCTGCCGTGAAGTTCTATTCGGCAGTGGCTAAATTTCAAACCCACCACCGCCCGAAGAACGAAGGCGCCGACGTCGACAGCTTGCGGATGGTAGCCCGGAACCCGCTGAAACTGGGGGTTTATTACCATACGAACAGCGTATCTGAAAATATCTCGGCTGCCTCACTGGTCCCGGTGAAGCTGGACGTTCTCGACGCCAGCCTCCGGCTAACGGTTCGGCTGGTCGATAGCTTTTACGAGATCCGGGGGTCGCTCATGCATAAAGGCACGTCTTATGAGCTTCACAAACTGTCCCTGCGTTACGAATACTTCGTGCTGCTGGACGATGTGCTGTACCTTGTCGACAGTACCGACTACCTCCGGGTTATCCAGTTTTTCGGCAAGAAAAACAACCAGGTAGCCATTCACGCATCGAAATACGACGAATTCCGGCAGTCGGTGCTGGCGAAGCTGGAAGACCGAATCGAAATCGACTACAGCTATCTGGAACCGGCAACGCCGGGGCAGTTGCTGGAGGGCGGTTTTACACAGGAGCGGGAACGAATCATCTACCTGACCGACTCCGAAAATTACGTCCTCTTCACGCCCGTCGTCAAATACGGTAACGTGGAGGTGCCGGTCTTATCGAAACGCCAGATCCAGTCGGTCGACAGCCGGGGGAAACCCTTTACGGTAGCCCGCGACGACGAAGCTGAAATTCAGCTTACGATGGCCGTGATGAGCCAGCACCCCGACTTTTACGATCAGCAGAACCAGCCGCAGTTCTACCTGCACAAAAAACACGTACTGGATGAAAGTTGGTTTATACCCGCGTTTGAGGCATGGACGAGCCAGAATATCCGTATTCTCGGCTTCAATACGCTTAGAAACAATACCCTTAACCCAAACAAAGGAACGGTTTCCGTTACGGTCAGCAGCGGCCTGAACTGGTTCGAAACAACGCTGGGGCTAACCTACGGGAAGCAGCAGGTATCGCTGAAACACCTGCAGAAGGCCGTAAAAAACAGAAGCCGGTTTGTGCAGCTGGACGATGGAACCCAGGGCCTGTTACCAACCGAGTGGCTCGACCGCTTTGCCGCCTATTTCCAGGCGGGCGAGGTAGTCGATGACCGCATCCGGACGCCAACCGTTAACTTCCCGACCATTCGCGAACTTTACACCGACGAACAACTGCTGAATGACGTGAAGGATCAGCTGGCGCTGTACGCCAAAAACTTCAACGACTTTCGGTCGATCCGGGCCGTTGTGGTGCCGACCGAGTTACAGGCCACGCTGCGGGATTACCAGAAAGAAGGCTTGAACTGGCTCAACTTCCTTGACGAAATGGGCTTTGGCGGGTGTCTGGCTGATGATATGGGGCTGGGCAAAACACTTCAGATCATTGCGTTCATCCTGTTGCTGCGAACCAGGAACCAGGCCGGCACCCAGTTGATTGTAGTCCCTACGTCTCTGCTCTTCAACTGGCAGGCCGAAGTGGCAAAGTTTGCTCCCAGCCTGAAAATCCACACGTTTTACGGAGCCAACCGCGGTCTGACGAAGAAGGAGTTCGACCGGTACGACATCATTCTTACGTCCTACGGTACACTCCTGTCGGAGATCCGGTTTCTGAAAGAATACCCGTTCAACTACATCTTCCTGGACGAATCGCAGGCCATTAAGAACCCGGATTCGCAACGCTATCAGGCCGCCCGGCTCCTGCAGGCGCGCAACCGGATCGTGCTGACGGGCACACCCATCGAAAACCATACCTTCGATCTCTACGGGCAGCTTTCGTTCGCCTGTCCGGGTTTGCTGGGTAGCTACAACCACTTCAAGGCCCATTATTCAACCCCTATCGACAAGTTCGACGACCGGCAGCGCGCCCGCGAGCTACAGGCCAAAATCAAGCCGTTCATACTCCGGCGGACAAAAGCGCAGGTGGCCACCGAGCTGCCCGACAAAACGGAAATGATTCTTCATTGCGAAATGGGGCTGGAACAGCGTCGCGTGTATGATGCCTATGAACAGGAGTTCCGGAATTTTCTGCTGACCACAAAAGAAGGCGACATTCCCCGCGAACGGCTGCATGTGTTGCAGGGGCTGACGAAGCTTCGCCAGATTTGCAACGCCCCGGTATTGCTCAACGACGAGGAGTTCTATGGCGACGCATCGGCGAAGATCGACATACTCATGGAGCAGATCGAAAGTAAATCGCCCAACCATAAAATCCTCGTTTTCTCGCAGTTCGTTTCCATGCTCGATCTGATCCGGACCGAACTGGAGACCCGGCAGATCAGCTTCGAATACCTGACCGGGCAGACAACCAACCGGGCCGACCGCGTAAACCGGTTTCAACAGGACGAAACGGTACGGGTGTTTTTGATCAGTCTGAAAGCTGGCGGCACTGGATTGAACCTCACGCAGGCCGACTATGTGTACCTCGTCGATCCGTGGTGGAACCCGGCCGTCGAGAACCAGGCCATCGACCGGAGTTACCGCATCGGGCAGAAGAAAAATGTGGTTGCCGTACGGCTGATATGCCCCGATACGATCGAAGAGAAGATCCTGGAACTTCAGGAGGCCAAACGGGAACTGGCCGACAACCTGATCAAGACCGACACAGCCATCCTGAAATCCCTGTCCCGCGCCGATTTACTCAGGTTGCTGCGGTAAGTGGCTCAGGTAGTGTGTGTAACCTAAAGTTGTAGTAGTGTGGTGGTGTCGGGTCCTCAGACCTGACACCACCACACGCAACCCATCACCTGACCAGCCCCGAGCCGCGCAGGTATTTGTCCAGAAATTCCCTGACGGCTTTATAGGCCGTGATCTCGTTTTCTTTTTTTACAAAGCCATGACCCTCGTCCGGGAAGGTAACGTACTCGACCGGTACGCCGTTTTTCTTCACGTTTGCCACAATTTCGTCCGATTCGATCTTTAGTACGCGCGGATCGTTAGCGCCCTGAATTACCAGCAGCGGCTTTTTGATACGCTCCGTATGGAACAGGGGCGACTTGTTGTAAAGGGCTACCGAATCGGTTTTCGGGTGACCAATTTCTTTGAACATCGACTCCCGCTGTGGCCCCCACCATTCGGGCATACTGTTCAGCGTGCGGAGCCAGTTGGCTACGCCGAAAATATCGACACCCACGGCAAACTCATCAGGCGTGAACGCGAGTCCGGCCAGCGTCATGTAGCCGCCGTAGGAACCACCCATAATACCAATTTTAGCCGGATCGACATAGCCGGTAGCCACCAGCGCTTTTTTCGACTCGACACAGTCGCGCAGGTCAGCATCGCCATGTTTGCGATCGTCGGCTGCGTAAAACGTTTTGCCGTAACCCGAACTGCCCCGGTTGTTGACCGCCAGTACCACATAACCGCTGTTAACCAGATACTGCACCAGGGGCGAATAGGTTAACCGTGTCTGGCCGCCCGGCCCGCCGTGAATCGACAGAATGGCCGGTAATTTCTGACCGGCAGGCATATCCTTCGGCTTATACAACAGGGCGGGTATCTCCATTCCGTCGAATGACTTGTACCGAATTACCTCGCCCGATACCATATCGCTGGGGCTTATCTCGGGGTTTAGCCCGCGGATCAGGGGCGTAGCTTTGCTCGACTCAAAATCGTAGGAATACAAGGTTGCCGGCGAGTTGGAGCTGTTGACAAAGAAGATCATCCGGTTCTCGCTATCGCCGATACTCACCCCGGTAACGTCGCCACCGGGCAAGGCAGGCAGCGTAACGGACTTGTTGCTGCGGGTGTCAATAATTTTCAGTTCGGTACGCGCGTCGTTGTTGATCGACACAACGCGGTAGCGGCCCTTGTGCGACAGGTAGTCGGCTGAGATGTCCCAGGCGGCTTTATCAAGAATGTCGCTCTTGCCCGTTGCCAGATCATAGGCCTTCACATACGAAAACTCGTTGCCTTCGTCGGTCGAGATCAGCAGCCTTTTCCCGTCGGGCGTGAATCCTTCCGGTCCGTTGTTCACCTCACCCTCGTGTTTGGTTAGCAACGTTGTCTCTTTGGTCCGGGCATCGTACAGATAGACATCACTGTTGGCGGTAGTTGACGGCTTCGACAGGGCAATGTACCGTCTGTCGGGCGAAACGTCGCCGGGAAAAAAGCCACCGGGATTTTCGAAGATCATCTTCGGTTTCAGCGTGGCTATATCCATCTCATACATATCATAGGCCGATGGGCTTCGCTGATTGGACTGGTAAAAGAAGCTCTTGCGGTCGTGACTCAAGCCGCTGAACTGGTATTTAGCTTTACCCGCGGGGGTAAGATCAGAAACAGCTCCACTCTTCTCACGCAGGTAGATATGGTTCAGTTCGTTGCCACCCTGGTCACTACTGTACAGGATACGCCCATCGGGAAGATAGCCAATAGCAAAAATCGCGTTGGTCTTCGACGACGTCAGCTGCTTGGGTTGCCCGCCTGCAAACGGCACCTCATACAGATTGAACACGCCATCCTGGTTGCTGCTGAAAAGAACCGTCTGCTCATCGGGAGCGATGTCGGCCCCACCAAAGCGGATGGTTTTCATAAACTGCTCGATCGTGTATTTTTTGGGAGCAGCCCGTTTAGGAGCCGGGTCGGCCACAGCCACTACAACGGCCAGTGTGAAGCTGGCGATCAGCAGTACACCCGAAATAAGTTGACGTTTCATTCTGTTATCAAGTTTAGTGGACGCTGGCAAGATATAGCCAGTCCGTCGAATATACCATAAAATGATTGAGCGAAACCGCTGACGCACAACTCGCTACCTATGATTTAGCGAAAGGCATATAGAAGTAGTAGAAAATGGTGTCGGGTCTGAGGATCTGACACCCCGGAAAAGCAATACAGCCATCCTTAAATGGCTCTTCCGTGATGTTCATGCTTAGGTGCTATAGCTACTCATTCTCCCGGAGCACCCCACCGCCAGAGAGCCAGCCAAAGCAACTCGATAACAACAACCACCCCATCAATGAACCGATAAATAGATATTTAAACCTTATGTTACTCATATTAGATATTTGACTAATTTAGCAGAAAACAAAGAAACAACCAGTTCGCATGTCCTTACTTGCTTGTCAATTATCCGCCGTAACTAAACTTGACTTTGTCGCCGACGCCTATATGGTGAGGGATGGAGAAATGATTGTTGTTGTACTTAAGCCAGGTATTCGGGAACGCCTGCCCCTTCATCGGTCCATGCTGATGTTTCAGGCCGCTACCTTCTGCGTCGATGCTGTCATAGAAGCCTATGAGCGGGACGTAGTAGAATTCCTGGCCGAGTCGATGCTTATTGCCGAAGGCTTCCTGCTCAAATCGACACAACGCAGGATCAGCCGAAAAGCGTCCTTTTGTCTAAACTGAACCGGCGCTTCAACCGGCGGTCAGGTTTGTAACAAGGGACTGCTTCAGAATCGTTTTCGTCAGGCAGGCTCTGGCTGACGAAGGTCGGATTATACAGTTACGGCGTTTATCCGGAGCGGGCTGATCGGCCAACGATCAGCCCGCTCCGGGAAGCCTTATCCGTTGAGCGGTAAGACGGGGCGTTAGTCCGTATCTGACTCAAGAATCCTCCGCGCTTTAGCCGGGGAGTATCAAAAGTTACGCTGCCATACCTCGCGGAATTGCAGTTGCTGAGGGGTTGCCTGCGGGTCAGGTTGAAACTGGTATTTCTGCACGAGTTCTTTTTCCGAGACCGTACTTTTAGCCTTTATCTCCTGCCCGTCTCGTCTAACCGTCAGCTCATACACATCACCCACTTTCTGTTTCTTGAGTTCATCCTGAATGGCGCGGAACGTTTCGCCTGTTACAGGCTGCCCGTTATAAGCGATCCACTCGTCTTTCTCCTGCAAACCCGCTTTGCGAAGCGAATCGCTCAGGGTTGTCAGCAAAAATTTATTGTCAACAAAATTGGCTCCCATGCCCATATAAGGCACTTTCTGGCCTGTGTTCACACTTGGCGTATACGTAATACCCAGCTTCCGGTAATAGTCGGCGAAGGGTAGTGGTTCAGTGGCTTTCACGTAACGATTGAAAAAATCAGCGATCTCCGGGTATGTCTTTTGCGTAAAAACGGCGAAGAATTCTTTTTCAGGGAAGGCTTTGTCAGGTCCGTAAGTCATAGCCAGCTCGTTGACAACCTCCCGCAGACCCCGCTTGCCGTTCGACAGTTCAAGCAAACGAATATCCAGCAAACCGGCCACCAGCGCCCCGCGGGCGTAGATATTGCCATACTGCCGCTGGCCCTCGTCGGTATAGCAGGTCAGGCCTAATTTGCTGAGGCTATAGGTCGTATCGACGCTTTTGTCGTAAGCAATTTTCTGCGTTAGCTCATCGAGATACGTAGGCAAGTCCATGAGCTGACCGCGCAGCTGCATGGCGTCGCTGGCCCATTCGGTCACCCCTTCGTACAGCCACAAATGTTCGGAGGGCGTAGGCGTTACAAAGTTGAACTGCTGAATGATCTCGCTGTGGATGTTCAGCGGAGTAACGACGTGGAAAAACTCGTGGGCGGCAATCGAAGTCATGTTGTCGGCCAGTTTTTTCGAGAACTCTTCTTCCCGAATTACATACTCCGAGCTGTACGAGTGCTCCCAGGCACCCCAGTCCTGATCTTCGAAATGATACAGGAAGGTATAGCGCTTGACGGGAAGCTGCTTTAGAAACTTACCGGCTGCGTTGAGCATCGACTGCATGTTCTCCAGCAGTTGATCGGACTTGATCTTGTCGGTCTTCGAATAGGTATACACATCGATCTGCGCGCCGGCTACGGTCGTGGTGGCTTTAGTCAGGCGACCGAGCAGGATGGGCGAATCCACGATCCGGTCGTAGTTAGCAGCCACGAAATAACCCTTATTATTTTTCTCCAGCGCCGTACCCACGGCCCATTCGGTGGGGTAGTCGATTTTCACTTCAATGGGAGCCGTCTGCATCCCGCTCGGGAAGCCGAACACGCCCTGCCCGTTGATGAGCACGTGATCTTTTTCAATAGAGGTGCCGCACATGTTGTACGGCTTGTGCTCGTTCACCGGCGTATCCCATGTCTCGGCAATGCTATACTGGATCGTTCTGACCTTTTTCGGCTGGTCAAGTTTCCACTGATTGGTAGAAACCTGCTCGGTTTTCAGCGCACGACCTTTCGCATCGAGGGCTTTGAACGACTTTACATACCGGCCAATATCCATGATCTGGTAGGTTCCGGGCGCAGTAGACGCAAACTGGTAAATGGCATTGTCGGCGGTCAGTCCAGCCACGTGCAGTGTCACCTTGAACTGGTCGTCGGCCCGGTCGTTGAGGTTGATTTCATAGACCAGCGGCAGACCCGGTTTGGCAAACGTGAGCTGGGCAAAAAGCGTGGCCGAAGCCAGTACAAGAAGGCGTATGATCTTCATAAAGCGAGTTGATGAAACAAAACAGCCGCAAAGTAGCCGAATCAGCAACACGCCTGAAAGCACATGGTTCATTCGGAATTATTCAGGGATGAGCGGTGGCCGATAGTCGCTACCCGCTGTCGCCCGTGTGCAACCGGCATCGAACTCAAAAAGCCAGTCCGTCAGACAGTCTTCGCGGGTTGTCCATTGAGCGCCGGCGGTACCCCGGTCGTGGCGACCTGAAGGCTTTCGGTAGTCTGGTGGGTTACGACCGTACCCCGCGTGGGCGTGGCCGGGTCTTTTTTGGCAAAGCCAACCGAGTTCACCAGGCTCTTCATCCGCGATGGATCATATCCTGCCAGATACGCCAATAAGGACACCGATACGGCAAATTTGAAGTAGGACGATGCCGACAGGCCGATGAAGTTGCCATTGTTTGCGGGATCGACGGAGGTCGTAAAATTGGTCAGGTATGATCCGGCAATGAAGATCAGGTAGGTAATAAACCCCCGTAACATGGACACCAGCGGGTTCTCGGTCATGTACACGTAACTATTGAACTCTTCCGATTCCGGGTCGATCGGTTTAGAACGTCTGTAATGGAATTCGTTACTGGCTGCCAGGTTACTCGCAAAGCCGCCCAGTACTCCCGCCAGCGCCGACAATATAGCTACGTTGATAGGGGTAAACGTAGCCGCATATAACAACAGGTATTTGGTATTGAACACGCCTTCATGAAAGATCAGGTCCCGGTAGGCGCTGGAGTTCAAGCTCATACCGCAAACAAAAAGCAGCAGCCAACCGGTGAACATCAATGCACCCAGCCCGGTTTTGACAAGCTGATTAGCGGTGCTCAGTTCTTCGAACAAGGGTTCTTCCGGCGTATCGGTTGCGGTAAGCGTAGCGTTGACATTCATGGCGATTGAGGTTTAGTATAAGGAAATCTACACCATTACCTACTGTATGTCAACAGTTTAGATACCATTCAGGGGTAAACGCCTGCCTTATTCCGTAGAAGTACGCCCGGTCTGGTTATCCTGTTTGTACTTTCCTGGCCGATGTTTTTACAGAATGGCGATCATACCAGCCACCGGTGCCGGGTATAAGCATCATTCCAGAAGTACCACTCCAGCCGACTCGCCATGCGAAACGCGTCCCGCATGCGATCCTGCTCCACCGGACTCGCAGCTTCAGCAAACCGATCGGTCAGGGCCAGCATCTGGGTCACCGACAGATCGAAGGCTTCACCCGCATACGTGTCGATCCAGGAGCGATAGGGGTTTTCCCGGATGGCTTGCCGATAGATGTACTTTCCTACCTCGCGGTATATCCAGAAACAGGGCAGAACAGCCGCGGCTCCCACGGCTACCGATTGGAGCGAGGTGGTTGCCAGCAGGTAATTCGTATAGGCAAAGCAGGCAGGCATCTTCGCCGTTTCGGGCTGAATGTCGTACAGCGCGAAATAGGTTTCGTGCAGCCCCCGCTCCACGAGAATGGCGTTTTGCGCAAACTGCGTGAATTGCAGACTATCGTCGGCGGTAGCGGCCCGCGCAGCCAGTTGATTCAGCGCCCGGCTGAAATCGGTCAGGTAGAGCGCGTCCTGCTGGATGTAGTACTGGAACGTAGCCGACGGCAAACGACCCGTCATCAATTCGTCCACAAACCCGTGATTTAGTATAGCGTCGTAGATGGGCTGGATATCCTGCCAGAGTTGTTCCGTGAAGTTCATACGGGTTTATTGCCAGACGTTAAAAAAATGGTGGACGGGTCCGTGGCCATGGCCCAGTTTATACACAGCGCCCATTTGCAGTGCCTGCGTGAGGTAGTCTTTAGCGGCAGCAACAGCGTCGACAACCGATAGCCCACGGGCCAGCCCGGCCGCAATGGCCGACGAAAGTGTACAGCCTGTCCCGTGGGAGTTACCCGTTTGGATACGGGCCGTAGGAAATGAATACTGCTCGTGGGCCGAGAGGTAGAGCAGGTCGGTACTTTCGACTGTTGTCAGATGCCCGCCTTTTACCAGGATCGCGCCCGGACATAGTCTGGCCAGGTCCACGGCTGCCGGCTCCATATCGGCGGTGGACTCAACGGGTCTCCCCAGGAGTACGCTGGCTTCGGGCAGATTGGGCGTAACGACGGAAGCCATCGGCAGGAGCCACGTTTTTAGCGCGTCGACGGCCTCATCCTGGAGGAGTTTATCCCCACTTTTAGCCACCATCACGGGGTCCAGCACAATGTTTCCAACCCCCAGTTCGGCCAGCGTTTTAGCGACTTCCACGATAACCTCCGCCGAGTGGAGCATCCCGATCTTCACCGCATCGGTACCGATGTCGCCCAGCACGGCCTTAATCTGCTCGGCAATGAAGGCGGGCGGCACCGGCATGATGCCTGTTACGGCCACCGTATTCTGCGCCGTCAGGGCAGTGATAACCGACATTCCATAGCAGCCCAAAGCCGCAAATGTTTTCAGATCGGCCTGAACACCAGCCCCTCCCCCGCTATCGGAGCCGGCAATGGTGAGCGCGCGTTTGTACGTTTTCATGGGTTAAATGAGTGAAAAAGTGACTGAGCGTGAGCGGTGTAACGAGTAAGAGCCTACTACCGCCCTATCCATTGTCCAGCAGTTTAATAAGGGCCCGGGTGGCTTCGTAGGGCGACGGATGGCCGCAAATGGCCGAAACCACGGCGGCACCGGTTGCGCCAGTCTCCCGGATCGACTGAATAGTAGCTGCGTTGATCCCCCCAATGGCAAAAGTAGGCCGGTTAGCGCGCTGGCAAATGACCCGTAAACCGGCCAGCCCCAGCAGGCTCGATGTATCCGGCTTGGTGCCGGTAGGAAAGATGGTTGCTACCCCAAAATAATCCAGATCGGTGTCGCGGGCGGCCTCCAGCTCGGCAAGCGTGTTGACCGACAGGCCGATGATCCGGTTGGGTCCGATCAACCTGCGGACCAGCGCATGGGGCATATCGTCCTGACCCACGTGCACGCCGTCGGCATCAACAGCGAGCGCAATATCGACACGGTCATTGATGATTAGTCGGGCCTCATACGCTTGGGTGATGCGTTTCAGCTGGGTGGCCACGTCCAGAAAATCGCGCGTCGACAGGTCTTTCTCCCGAAGCTGCACCCACCGAACGCCCGCCCGGCAAGCTTCCTCTACGACATAAGGCAGGGTATGCCCGGCCTGTCGGGCAATGGGCCCGTCGGTTACCAGATAGAGCCTGTTCACCCGATGGTCAGTTGATACCGGTCGGTGATAGCGCCTTCGGTCAGTTCGTACAAAGCGTCGAGAAAGTTGAGTTGTAAACTGCCGGGTGCCAGTTTTGAGGCAGCCGCTATCTCTCCCGCAATGCCTGTGACGACCATAGCGTGGGCCGCAGCCTGAAAATAATCGGAATTGACGGCAGTAAAAGCGCCCACTAAGGCGGTTGCGGTACAGCCCATACCCGTTACTTTGGTCATGAGCGGGTGGCCGTTGGCTACCGTAGCCAGCTGTTCGCCCTGAATGATATAGTCTTTCTCTCCACTAACAACGACCACACTACCCCAAATGGCGCTCAACCGCCGAGCGGCATCAATGGCAGCCTCTGAGCCGTAGAGACTGTCGACACCCTTGGTCTGGGCATTCAAACCGGCCAGCGCCATAATCTCGGACGCATTCCCCCGTATCACCGTGGGTGACGCCAGCGCCAGCAGTTCTTCACTAACCCGATTCCGATAAGTAGTAGCCCCTACGCCCACCGGATCGAAAATGATGGGCTTGTTCAGGGCTTTAGCCTGGCGCATGGCGAGCCGCATTCCCTCGACGAAATTAGCATCCAGCGTGCCGATGTTGACGACCAGCGCACTGGAAATGGATACAAACTCTTCCACTTCCTCCGGCGCATGCACCATGGCGGGTGAAGCCCCCAGCGCCAGCAGTGCATTAGCCGTGTTGTTCATCACCACAAAGTTGGTGATGCTGTGGATAAGTGGTGACTGATAGCGTATCCGCAGAATATCGGCCCAGATCGATTGAGGAATTTGAGAAGTTTGAGACATGATGCTGTTGATTAAATCAGTAACAGCAACTTCAGGAGGGAGCGGGATGCGGCTCATGAACTTTTCCCTACGGCAGTATGAGCTGCATCAGGTAATGAGGGTATCCTCTCAGTCAGACCAGATCGGTACTGACACCCCTAAAGTTGTTTGGCAAAGGTAGGGTATGGCGGGAGTATGTCAAGCACAATCTCCTGTTTTGAAAAGCCAGATGCAGCAGCCCGACCGTAAGCGCTTACGGCACACTACGCCCCGTAAAGTCTGAACAGCCTGGCAGCGGTAGCCTGGATCCGGTTTTTCAACACAATCGGGCAGCGGTAACGGTTAACGTATCAACGACCTGCCGTTCTGTTCATCTGTCTGGCAAATAGTCCCGTATGTTTGCCCCTCCCAAACCCATTTACGTCATGTTCCGCACGTTTCCTTTCCTTGCTTTTCTGTCGATTACCCTGCTGCTGGCAGGTTTCAAACCCGCGCCAAAGCCCAAACCGATCGTGCTGGCCTACGTAGGCGGTTTCCGGGGACAGATCGATGCCGGGCAGATTGCCGCCGAAAAAATTACGCACATCAACTACGCCTTTGTGGATGTGCGCCAGAACCGGGCGTGGCTACACAACCTCGCCACCGACTCCACCAACTTCAAAAGTCTGAACCAGCTCAAACTCCGCAACCCCGACCTTAAAATCCTGATCTCGATTGGGGGCTGGTCGTGGAGCGAGAACTTCTCCGACGCGGTCGTGAGCGATACGGCCCGGCTGGCGTTTGCGGCATCGGCGGTAGACATTGTCCGGCAATACCAGCTCGATGGTATCGATATCGACTGGGAATACCCCGGCATGAAAGGCGAAGACAACGTGTTCCGTCCCGAAGACCGGGAAAACTTCACGCTGCTGTTCAAGGCATTGCGGGAGCAGTTGAACATCCTCAAGAAACAAACCGGCCAGAACTACCTCGTCACCACGGCTCTGCCCGGTTTCGACGCCATTTTCACCCATACCGACATGGCGCAGGCACACCAATACCTCGACTATATCAACGTGATGTCGTATGACTTTTTTACGGGTGGGCCGCTGGCGGGGCATCACACGAATCTGTACGAAACGGGCAAGGTCAAAAACGAAACCTCGGGCGACAAGGCGGTAAAACTTTACCAGAAAGCGGGCGTTCCTGCCGAAAAGCTCGTCCTGGGCATCGCTTTTTACGGGCGGGCGTGGCAGCTGGAAAACGGCGATCACAAAGCCCACCCGCGTACCATCACAAAAGTAGAACGGGGCGGTGGCTATACCTTTATCAAAGACACGCTGCTGACAAACCCCGCTTACAAACGCTACTGGGATCGCAAAGCCAAAGCCCCCTACCTGTATAATGCCGACCTCAAACGCTTTGTCTCCTACGACGACGAAGCATCCGTACGGGCCAAGTGCCAGTATGTGAAGAAAAAAGGACTGGCGGGTGTCATGTTCTGGGAGTATTTCAACGATCCTAAAACGTATCTGCTCAACGAGATCAATAAAGAACTATAACACGACTGCATTACGAACGTATGGATATTACAACAAACACTGTATTGATTACGGGCGGAGCCTCCGGCATTGGCTGGGCCCTCGCCGAACGATTTCTGAAAGCAGGCAGTCAGGTCATCATTTGCGGACGCCGGGCCGACAAACTACAGGAAGCTCAGCAGCAGTACCCGCAACTCCACATCCGCCAGTGCGACGTGGGGCTGGCCGCCGACCGGGTGGCGCTGCTCGACTGGGTAAGCACCGAGTTTCCGCAGGTCAACGTGCTGATCAACAACGCCGGTATTCAGCGCCGGATGCAGCTGACCAATAGTCAGGAAGACTGGACCGAGAGCCAGTCCGAACTAGCCATCAATCTGGAAGCGCCCCTCCATCTGTCGATGCTGTTTATTCCGCACCTGCGACAGCACCCGAAGGCCGCGATCATGAACGTCACGTCCGGGCTTGCTTTTGTGCCGGGTTCTTTTGCGCCTATCTACAGCGCCACCAAAGCGGCCCTGCACTCATTCACGATGTCGCTGCGGCACCAGTTGTCGGGCACGTCGATTGAGGTGATCGAACTCGTGCCACCCGCCGTCAACACCGACCTGGGTGGCACGGGGCTGCACAACTTCGGCGTACCCGTTGGTGACTTCGCCGACGCCATGATGGCCGGAATCGAAGCGGGCTCGCCGGAGATTGGCTACGGCACGTCCGAAACGAACCGACTGGCCTCGCGGGAGCAGGTCGATGCGATTTTCCGGCAGATGAACAGCCGTTTCTAAGGAAAAAGGTTCTAAAGCAACGTGACGTATTGTATCCGGGGTTTACAGGTTTGCTACAAACCCCGGATACAATACGTCACGTTGCTTATTTCTGGACGAGTACGGGTCGGACTTCGGCCCCATCCCGACGGGCTCGTTTGATGACCTCCTCCCCGACTTTGTGGCCCATATCCATCCCCACGACGTTATCGACCCGGAAGTGAACGCCCCCTTCGAAGCGTGACTCAGCCGCTTCTTTCGCTTTGTTCATGAAGAACGCAGCCGCTTCCGGGAACAGATAGCCCAGCACTGTAGCGCGGGCCGTAGATATGGTCGCGTGACCCGACGGGTAGCTGGGGTGCGGGGGCGTAAACAGCAGCGGGGGCACATAGGTCGAATCATACTGGTTGGGCCGGATGGACCAGTAGGCGTATTTGGCATCCCAGCAGGCGATGTAGCCGTCCTGCGCAGCAACGCTGACGAGCGCATAGGCGCGGGCCGCCTGGGGCGGGTTCATGTGCAGGTTGTGCTCGAACAGTTTCTGGTCCAGCGCATCACCCCAGTAATCGTTACTGGCCCAGTAAAACGCCCGCCCAATCGCTGCGGGTGATTTTTTGACCTGTTTCAACTCCTTCATATCACCGGCTGGCTCAGGGGGCGGGCCCGGCCGAAACTGATTTCCTGCCGTGAGCACCCACGGTTTGCAGCCGCCCGCCATAGGCTGAATGGGTGGCCGTTTGTCGTTCCACAGACCCGTTCCGGTCGGGCGTTTCCCATCCCATACAGCATCGGCACCGTCGGCTTTGGCCAGCTCCACTACGGCCTTTCCCACCCGCTGCCCTAACTCGAAGCCCGCTTTGCTGTCGCTGGGATACACCACACCCGCCAGCACCCGCGACCGGCACGCACGCTCGGCCACCTGCCGAATCGAATCGGCTTTGGCGGGAAACAGATACCCCAGAATCGCAGCCGCGGCCCCGGCCGCCACCGCATGTTCGCAAGGATACGATGGACTATCGGGGACAGCAAGGTAAGGCGTCAGGGTTTTGTTATGAGTCGATGGACGGGGCCGCCGGTAGGTTGTCTTCGTATTCCAGGCCGCCACCGTCGCGTCATAAACCGCCACATTCATCAGCGCTTTTCCCCGTATCCAGGCGGGAGGGAAACCACCGTACAACTGCTCGATAGCGGCTTGCCAGCGATAGCCCGGTGCTCCGGCATTCCAGTAGTCGATCAGTTGGATCGTAGCCGAATCCCGCTGGCGTTGCATACTGCCCAGGGTTTTCTCTTCGGCCTGGGTAGCAGTCGCGTTGGGTGGTGGCGGCAGTCGGTAGGCCTCCCCCAAGGGAATGACCCACGTTTTCCAGGACCCCGCCCGTGGTTCCAGCTGGGCGCGGCTTTGCCCGAGAGCAAGTGTACCTAATGCAATGAATAGCAGGGTAGTCTTCATGAAAAAAGAGAATTTGGCTTCCGGTCAAAGCTAATTCTACTATTCCGCTCTACCTAGCGCACAAATACGCCTTATAAGCAGGGGTTTATACGGGTTTTCAGTAGCCGTTTATGTAGCAATACAACTCCTGATGAAACCCGGCTGAGCAACGGCAATCAAAACAACCGTTCACCATTTATGTTAAAATGATACCGAATACATTTGATTCACAGGCTTGTTGTTACGCCACTACCCACTTGTTATCATGCCCGTGTATTTCCAAAAACTGTTCAGTCTCGTTACGCCCCTCGTGCTGTTGTCGCTGGCGGGTGTCGTCATGATTGGTTACGGCTTCGTCGATATGAGCCGGGAAAATAACGTGCTCCAATTTTTCTTCGGTATCCCCCTCGCGGCCGGCGCGTTCGGCCTTCATACGTTGGTACGCCGGGCTTGCCGACGCAATACGCTGCACGTGTGGGTGGCCGAACTGGTGATCGTATCCCTGATGTGGTACGGATTCAACAAGTCCTGACGTTCCGGACCTCAATCACGACGCTTAATCCCTGAATGTATATGGCCAGATTCACGTTCATAACGGGTTTACTCCTTCTGGTAACCCTCCTTTTCAGCTTCCAGCAAACCAATAGCTGGATGGGTAACTGGACGGGTGAGCACCCGGACGGTATCACGTATACGATTACCGTCAAGGATAAATATAAGGGCATGAATCTCTGCCAGGTCCATGCTCAGGGAATTCAAACGTTCTACACCCTGGATTGCTGGGCAACGGGTACACCAACGACCCTGAAGGTTTATTACCGCTCCACCACCGATGGCGCTTTTTACGCCGACAAACGCGTCAAGCTCAATGATCCTCTGTTTATTTTAACCCGTGAGAAAGGCAAAACCACCTGGCAGTGGCAACAGATTTTCGACGGAAAAATGGTGGTGCGGAAGGAGTGACGGGAAAACTAAGGTTAAATACTGATACAGATAACATGCTCGTTGCTTGCAGGACGAATATGGTACTCGACTACTTACTGTTGAGCCTAAGGATCTGAAGCAATCATATAATGTATAAACTCCCTCTACGCACAAAGACCTGTTCGATCACTTGCTGATTTCCGGGTGATTGCTGATAAGCTCATCCTGATAAGTGCTAACCCTAACTTTCTCTATTATAAGGCACAAGGTTTGCGCCTGTTGACCAACAAGTGTTGACCTTAGAGGTATTTGAGTTAGCCCGTAGGGCTTACATAGCGCAGCGTCGGTAGCCAAATGGGGCCATTGAGTGGCCCGCGTGGCGTAGGTACGCAACAAACCGAGCAAACGGGTGTGTACCGCAGCGGCAGCCCGGCTACGGCACACAAGGTCTTGTGAGGTCCTTATTTTAGCTATTGCAATTATCAACCACTACCAGGGGCTTTGCCCACTGGCAGGGCGCATGTCCAACCCTGCCAGTGGGCAAAGCCCCTGGTAGTGGTTGATAATTGCAGTACAACACCCACACCCCCTACTTCTTCCCTCCTTTCACCGGCTCAGACGACAGATTCATCGTGAAGAAGGGCAGCATTTTCTGCTCGATACGCTCGCCGATTCGGTTGATATGATCGCCGTCGTACTCTTCGTAGGTGTGCGGGATCTGGTAGTTGGTCAGCATGGCATCCAGGACTTTATTGGTGGCGGCAATGCTCGCATCCTTCGAGCCGGCGTCGAACGCCAGCGCCTTCAGTTGCCTGATGTTGGCGATGTACTGGTCGAGGGTGGCAAGTGGGGCATTTGCGGCCCATTTAGCAGTCACCATCGGCTGGGGCTGGCCTTCCTTCACCGGCAGGTCCAGGTAAAAGGGCGCATTGGTAGGGTTGGGAGACCAGGAAGCTGCCGATGCAAACATAGCTTTGGTTATAAAATCGGCTTTGTCAAGCTCGGCCACCGTTTTCACGCCTTCCATCCGGGCGGCCATCTCGGAGCCTCCCGGCCCGCCCATGTTCGGTATCATGCAGCAGGGACTGAGCAGGTAGAGACTGGAGAACGTTTCAGGGTGTTTCTGCCCAATCCGGATCGTGCCGTACCCACCCATCGAATGCCCCGCCAGCCCGCGACTACCAGCCTGTGGGATGGTACGATACTGCTTATCGATATAGGTCACCAGCTCCTCGGCAACGAAGTCTTCCCAGTTGCCAATCGTCACCGAGTTCGAGTACATGCTCCCGAAATAACGATTGTAGGCATTAGGCGTCACGATGATGAACTCCTTCGTTTTTCCATCAGCCAGCGCCTTGTCGACGACGGCGGGCAGATTGATCCAGTGCTTGGTCAGGCCGTACCATTTGTCGTCACTGTCGGTGAAGCCGTGCAGGAAATAGATGACCGGATACCGGCGTTTCTTGTCGGTCTGATAGCTGGGCGGCAGGTAAATGGATACGTCGCGGTCGGGTGAGTCACCAGCCAGATTGCCTTCCAGCCCCTTCCCGTGCACTTTTATGCGTTCCACCCTGCCGGTTTTGGGTGAACTGGTCTGGCTATAGCCGTTCGTGGCTAATGCTAAAATAAAGATAAAGAGAAGTGACTGAGCGAGACGACGAAAATGAGAATGGGTGTTTGGTTTCATGATGGACAAGGTATTTAGTTGTACGTATCCTGGCCGGGCTGGCGCACCAGCGGCCACGTCCGGGTGAGAGAAATACATAGTTCACCCGGACGTGGCCGCTGGTGCGCCAGCCCGGCCAGGATACAAAAGCCGGTCTACCTACAGCGTTACTTTCTTCTCGCCCGCGTCGACGCCTTTGATGAATTTGATGAGGCCCTGCATGTAGGTTTTCTGATCGTCGTACATCGACATGTGGCTGCCGTTGGGGCAGTAGAGGTAGCTGCCATTGGGGAGCTGCGTCGCCATCCACTTCATGTGCTCGGGGTCCATGGTGTCGTACTGAGCGCCGATGGTCAGCGTGGGGACGGTGATTTTGGGTAGGTCGGCTTTGCGGTCCCAGTTGGTTAGTTTACCGGCAATGCCAAATTCGCTGGGCCCCTGCATGGTCACGTACAGCGACTGATTCGACTTGCCCAGCGCGCGCGTCATGGGTTCGGGCCACTGGTCGATGGGTAGTCGGCAGATATGTTTGGCGTAGAAGTTAGGCATCAGCAGCTCCATATAGCGCGGTGCCGTGTATTCGCCCCGGGCTTCGATGGCGTTTACCTCCTTCACAACCGCCGGGTCCATCTGCTTCGCCAGCACCTCATCGGCATATTTGCCGTAGTCGGGGCAGCTCGACATCATATTCGAGATTACCAGCCCTTTCAGGTTCTTGCCGTATTTCAGCGCGTACTCCGTCGCCAGAATACCACCCCACGAGTGGCCCAGCAGGTAGAAATTATCGGGCGTGAGGTTGAGCGCGGTACGCACCTGCTCCACCTCTTCCACGTAGCGGGGCAGATCCCAGAACGTCGTGTCGTTCGGGTTGTCGGAGTTGCCCGTTCCCAGCTGGTCGTAGTAGATGAACTCGATGCCTTCGGCGGGCAGGAAGCTTTCCATCACCTCAAAATACTCGTGGGTCGCGCCTGGCCCGCCGTTGAGTAATAGCAGTTTAATTTTGGGGTTGTTGCCAAAGCGCTTGGTCCAGACGTTGAACGTACGGTTAAGCGTTTTGACAGGAATGATGCGTACCCCACCATCGGCAACTCCGCTCGTATCGGCGGTGAAATAGGTTTTTAGCGTCGCCGTATCGGTATCAGACGACCGGCACGACCCGAGCAGGCACGCCGTAGCGAGCAACAGGCAGGAAAGGTAGTTCATCGAAAAATCAGGTAAGGATAAGTCAGTTGACAAGTATACGCAGGCTTGAGGATAAACCCATCATTCGTAACAGCCTTCCTGATTATTTACGCAGCCAGTCCCCCAACGGCAAAACGGGCTTTTTGAGCTGACTAACTGCTTTCTCAGTAAGGAGCAGCACCGTCAGGACATCTTTCGTGTGAGCAGGCATAGCAAGCTCGAAACCCAGCAGGGTGGTGCCGGGATTGGGGGCATCATACGAATGGGGCGGGTTGGTGGTCCAGGTTTGTAAAGTGATACCCGCAGGCTCCTGTACCTCCACAATGAGCTTTTTGCCAGCTTTGGTCAGTTCGGCGCGGTTCTTACCAATGAGTTTTACATCGGTTCCGGTCAGCATGGTCCAGCGAACACGGGCCGGGCTGGCAACCGCAGCAATTTCATCCCGCACGACCACATACGCCTGGTCCACAATGGCGATGCCCCGGCTGGCGCTGGTCAATGACCCTTTGTACAATTCGCTCAGGTTAACCGTCGCGCTCTGGAACAGCGGATTTCTGGACGAGCCGGTAAGGCTGGCAAACCCATCGACCCGTTGCAGGCTATCGTTGACCATCAGCGTATTGTGTACGCGGTTCGAATAGCGATAGACTTCCCACCGCTGCGAATTCTGCTTGCGGTTCCACAAATCCACGCCTTTGGATTCCAGCGAATTGTAATCCTGCATGCCGAAGTCCATGGCCCAGCGCACCCCGTCGGCCTCCATGACGAACGAACCAGCATCCATGTGCGCGTGATTGCTCGACGGCGTCCCGCCTTTGATGCCCACAAAGATCGCGGCCGGGTCGGTCCAGGACGTGCGCATCAGGGCGACGGGGTTCCGGCCAGCACCCGTCCAGGTCGTTGATGCAGGTGCGGGGATTTTATCGACGTTCATACCAGCACCCCACAGCATGATAGAAGGCAGCAGCCGGTCGCTGACATTAGCAGCCGCTTCACCCCGCAGCAGCCGCCCCCGCTCCACCCACACCAGCGACGGGTCACGTGCTTTGTTGGCAAACCAGAACAGGGCCGGTTGTAATTCAGGGTTCTTACCCGCATCGGCGTAGTTGAACGACATACCTGACGGACCAGCCATGTTGGTCATGTAGCCAGCCGTTTTTAGAAAGCCGGGCCGTTGCACCAGCCCAAAATCCTGACCGAACGCTTTTTCGATGGCGCTGATGAACAGTACATTGAAACTCGTTCCGTAGCCCCAGTAGCTGTAGCCTTCGGGGTATGCCCCATCCGGCGCATAATCGTCCATCGGTAACACGATGCTTTCGATAGCCCGGTTCAGGACGGTTCGGGCCAGTTCCGGCTTGTCTTCGTAGATGGCCAGCGCGCCGTAGGCCATGCCCGCGTTGCAAACCTGATTCCAGTTGTGGGTAGCGGTAAGCCAGCTGTTGTTCTTGGGATCGAGCGACGGCTCGATACCCTTTTTCAGAATGGCGTCCCGGATGGTAGCCCGCGACGCTTCCGACAGGTCGGCGTAGAGCCAGTCATAGCCAATAGCCACACCGAGCGTCATTTCGGCGACGTCCAGAAAATGCGACGGGTTCCAGTCGCTGAACGCCGATACGGCCAGCAGTTCCTTTTCGGCCCGGGTGCGGTATTTCTCCTGACCGGTCATGCGCCAGGCGTAGGACAGGAAGAAGATACGGCGCAGGGCCTCCCGCGACTTATCGAGCAGGCGACGACCAATCTGAATCCGTTCGACGGGGGGCGTTGGTACGATCCTGTCGCACTCGGCCAGGATCACCTGATGCACGCTGCTCCAGGTCTTGTCGGCGGCAACGGCTCGTTTAAGCAGGGCTTCTTCGCGGCTTAGCAACAGAATACGGGGGTGACCCGGCAGTTTCGTCGTAACCGTCAGGGGTTTATCCTGCGCCGACAGGCGGAGGCATACCTGTATACAAAAAGCCAGCAGGAAAATATGTCGTCTGTTCATAACAGGGAATCGGTTCCTCAGGAAAGCGTGGCCCGCTGTTTTTATACCATCTCAACCCGCCCAAGTCACAGCCCTCACATTCCCTCCCGTTATCCCTCATCACTATTTGTAATGACCACCAGCGAAGCGCTAACGCTACCTTTGCTCACGAATTATTCACCTATCCAGACTGTTCTAGTAGTAGAGCAAAGCAGCTGATTTTGTCAATAACAGTTGCCGCCTAAATAACGTAAAAACGTAATGATTACCACAGATATATGCATCATTGGCGCGGGGCCGGTTGGCCTGTTCGCCGTTTTTGAAGCCGGTTTATTAAAAATGCGCTGCCACCTCATCGACGCTCTTCCGCAGGTGGGCGGGCAGCTTTCCGAGATCTATCCGCAGAAACCCATCTATGACATTCCCGGCTATCCGGCGGTCAACGCCCAGACGCTGGTCGACAACCTGATGGAGCAGATCGCGCCCTTCAACCCCACGTTCTCGCTGGGCGAGCGCGTCGAGGGGCTCGAAAAACAGGACGACGGTTCGTACATCATCACCACGAGCGACAATACCGCCGTGCATTGCCAGGTCGTTGTCATTGCCGGTGGACTGGGGTGCTTTGAACCCCGTAAGCCGGAGATCGAAAACCTGGAGCGTTTTGAAGGCAAGGGCGTCGCCTACATGGTAAAGAACCCCGAGCAACTGCGCAACCGGCGGGTGGTGCTGGCCGGCGGGGGCGACTCGGCCCTCGACTGGACGGTTTTTCTGGCCAATATTGCCCAAGAGGTGACGCTCGTTCACCGTAGCGATACGTTCCGGGGCGCACCCGACTCGGCCGAAAAAGTATTCGAACTGGCCAAACAGGGTAAGATCAACCTCGTTCTGCAATCGAACATAACGAGTATCAACGGAAACGGGCACCTGCAGGAAGTGAGCATTACGGCCAAAGATAAGACCGTGACCATCCTCCCCGCCGACAACCTGATTCCGCTCTTCGGCCTGACGCCCAAACTGGGACCCATCGCCGACTGGGGACTCACGATCGACAAATCGGCGATCAGCGTGGACACAACGGATTACTCGACCAACGTAGAACGCATCTACGCCATCGGTGATATCAACACCTACCCCGGCAAGCTGAAACTGATCCTGTGTGGTTTCCACGAAGCCGCCCTGATGTGCCAGAGCGCGTTCAAATACGTATACCCGAGCCAGAAACTAAGCTTCAAATACACCACTGTCAACGGGGTACCAACTTTTTGAAAAGAGTCGTATTAGTCGTAAGTCGTAGAAGTCGTAAAAGTCACATGTGGCTGGCGCGTCACTCGCCCAATCACCCCCTTACGACTAATACGACTTCTACGACTAACCTAAATTATGATCCAATTCACCATAGAAGACCGCGATGGGGAGCGGCAGACGCTCGAACTACCGGAAGGTATTAACCTGAGCCTGATGGAAGTTATGAAGGCGTCGGACTATTCCGTTCTGGCTACCTGTGGCGGGATGGCCCTTTGTGCTACCTGCCACGTACAGGTGCTGGAAGGTCTCGACAGGCTCCCCCCCGCGCAGGACGCCGAACTCGACATGCTCGATACCCTCCCCGACGCCAACTTCGACAGTCGTCTGGCGTGCCAGCTACGCCTGAACGAGTCACTTGAAGGCGGCATCTTCCGCATACGGGGCGAAGAGCAGTAACCGCTACATATCAGGCCCGTCAGGGCCTCAACAGCGCAGCGTCGGTAGGTACCCAACGATTATGAACCCGATGGCCGATCCTGATTCACCATTACCGGGCCCGTCATTTACGTGCTGCTAAACGAACTTGATCTTGTTGAGAGCGAAGAAGGTCATCTTCAATAAGAGCCATCCATGTTTGAACCGGGAGATATTGGTTTCGCCGTAAGTGCGCGCCCGGTAACGGATCGGGATCTCAACAAATTTCAGGTTGAGCTTCGCCGAGCCGAAAATCAGGTCGAAGTCGCCGAACGGGTCGAAATCACTGAAGTAAGCGCGGTTGGCGATCAGCCGCTGATAGTTCTCCTTCGACAAGACTTTCGTGCCGCAGAGCGTGTCTTTGAGCTGCTGGTTCAGCAACCACGAAAAGGCAACTGAAAAGAACTTGTTGCCCAACAGATTGAGGGTACGCATGGCTTCTTTTTCCATGGGGTACACCAGCCGCGTACCGTTGATGTACTCGCCCTTACCGGAAGAGATCGCTTCGAAAAATTTAGGCAGGTCTTCGGGCGGCACGGTCATGTCCGCATCCAGAATCATCAGGATATCACCGGTAGCCATGCCAAACCCCTTTCGGACCGCATCCCCTTTCCCTTTGCCGTCCTGCTGCACACATTTTATGTCCCGCTGCGAACGGTAAAGCTCCGCAACCCGCTGAATTTCGCACCAGGTATCGTCCGTTGAGTTACCTTCCACGAAAATAAGCTCGGTATGGCGACCCATTACGGCTGTTCGGCGAACGATCTCTTCAATGTTTCCTTTTTCGTTCCGGGCCGGCACTATTACGCTCACACTATAGGCCGATGGGGGTTTCAACCCGTGGAGACTGCGGGCCACGATGAACGTAAATAACCCGAAGTAGTTGAATATCGGCAGGTTTACGATGTACCGGTTCATCAAGCCCGACAGCAGAGGAACATAGTACGGCATCAACACTTTACGGCCCGTCCGTACCACGTCCATCGAACAAATTTGCAGCAGGTTAATGATATCGTCTCTGTCGAGCCAGTTCTGCCGTTTTTCCGGCATTTTCAGCCCCAGGGTTTCAGCCAGTTTCAGGATCGGCGTCCATAACAGATTTCGATACGTAATAATGATACGGGTGGCAGGGTGACAAACATGATGCAACTGGCCGATGACCTGCTGTACATCATCGAAAGTGCCGATCGTATCGCTCAGGAGGATGAAGTCGAACTGCTCCCCAATCCCGCCAAGCTGTTTGGCATCGCACGTATAAAACTGGTGCTGTGGATACATCGTCCGGGCATGCGTAATGAAGGCTGGATTGATGTCGATCCCCACCCCCCGCGCAGGAGACAGTTGATCGAGTACGTAGCCCGTACCACAGCCAATCTCCAGCACTGAACTTTGCCGGGGAATTGTGTACCGAAGAAATTTGAGCAGACAACGGTAATAATAACGGTTACGCTTGATCCAGCAATCGCGTTCAAGGCCATTCATGTGGATAGAATTAGGGTTTACTACAGTACGAATTTACCGGGACAACGAAAAATAGCATAAGTAATTTTACTCATAGTTTATAACAAAATAATTGACATATGAATACTTAACTTACTGTTATTAAGCAGGGTTACAAACTTAAAGAAAAGGTTGTAATACTACCTATTTATATGTTCAAGCTCATGCGCTGGTTTCAAAAAACGTAGTAGGTTTACAGGACACTATCCACTGGTATGCATCGCTCCACTTACGTACTTGGCCTGATCGTAATCGGTTTTTTTGCCGTTAAAGTGCTCCGTTTTCAGACTCTTGGCTACACGTTCAACGACATGTATGCCTTTTTACAGATGTCGCGTAGCTGGATAGACGACCGTCCGTTCATGTATGAGAATATCTGGGGCTACCACCACCGCATCCATAATTACTACACCGTTTTACTGTGGGGCCCTTTATGCCGGGCGTTTGGTGCCTACGGGCTGTTTGCGGTGCAGTCGATACTACTGGCGGTAGGGTTTGGCGTTGCTAACGAACGGCTTATCCGGCGAACCACCCCTAACTGGGCCCGGTATATGCTGCTGATCATCATCCTTCTGGGACCTGTATCTTTCTGGCTCAACGATCACCCGAATATCGGCTGGCATACCGAACTGACCTACCTACCCCTGGGACTGCTTTTTTCGTTGGCCTTGCTGAGCCGGAACACCTGGGCGACTATGGCGGCTGGTATGGCTATTGTGCTGGTAAAAGAAGACGGTGCAGTCCTGGCCGCGCTCATCCACCTGAGCTACAGGGGCATGCGGTATGTTAGAAAACACCCCAAACGCCCCCTATATACGTGGCTGTCTCAACAGCAGTTCTGGCTGGTGGCAGTGGGCTGGGTGATAGTATTCCTGACCGGTATGGTATGGCTGGGCATTAAAAATAATTTTGCCGAACCTCGCCTTCAACTGGCATTGGCACTGCTTGAAACCAACATAAACGATGCAGATTTCTGGCGGCTGATGCTGAAACAAACCGGCGAGTCTCTGTTGCTGCTGCTGCCAGTGGCTGGCCTGCTCTGTGTATTTGTCTGGCAACAGCGGGAAAGCCTCGCCACCAGCCTGTTTATCATCTGGAGTATCGGCATCGTGACGCTGACGCTGCTCAATTTTGTTCAGAGCGTTCACTACTACGAACAACCCCTGTTTTATCTGGTAGCCCTGACCTGGCCACCCCGGTTCGTGCTGGTCTGGGCATTTTCAGCGGCATTCCTGACACTGGTGGCGGGTATCTATGCCCGTCAGTTCCGGCCTCTTTCGGGCAGATGGGCCAGGTTGACCTCGGTCGGCCTGCTGGTCGTTCAGGTCCCCATTCTTTACCTGGCCCGGCCCGATTTCCCTTCCCCCCGCGACTGGGTCCATACGCTGAAGGGCCGCTACGCCAGCGACAAGGACACGACACTACTACAAGCCGACGACCTGGCTATAGTGCAGTGCCTGGCCGACAAGTTACCGCACCATGCCAACGTTTTCGCCTTCGACTACCTGGTACCATTTTTCCACCGGCAATACGGCATCTGGCCTACTGGCAAGCACTACAAACCGGCCGATATAGCATTGATCCCTATCCACGACAAGCAAGGACTGGCTTTACGCCTGCCCATGCAGAAGCCCTACCGCATCATTCGCCTGCGTGCCTATAACTTGTATGTCTCGGCCGGTTACGAACAGGTAGCCCGATCGTGTCTGCCCTGATCCCTGACTTACTCGACCTCAACGACCATCTCGATTTCGACGGCCGCATTCAGCGGCAAGGCGACCATACCCACCGCTGACCGGGCGTGTTTCCCTTTGTCACCCAGCAGGGCTACCAGCAGATCGGAACAGCCGTTGACAACTTTGGGCTGATCGGTGAAATCAGGCATGGAGCTAACAAAACCCGTCACTTTCACGATCCGGCGAATACGGCCCAGCTCGCCCAACTCGGCTTTCAGCGTAGAGAGCACCGAAACGGTTGCCGCTTTGGCGGCTTCGTATCCCTGCTCTATGGTCAGGTCTTTGCCCAGTTTACCCGTGATGGTCGATCCATCGGCGCGGGTCGATATATGCCCGGCCAGGAAAAGCAGGTTGCCGGTGCGGACAACTTTAACATAGTTCCCTGCCGATTTGGTGGGGGCCGTCAGGGTGAGGCCCATACCGGTCAGTTTTTGCTCGACAGACTGAGCGTTTGCCGTATTGCCAAACACCAGCATGGTCAGGCAACAGGCCGTAAACAGGAGTTTCATAGGTAGTCAGTAGTTACGGGTGAAGTTACTTGAGGCTGACCTCCCGGAAGTCCAGCTGCTGAATCAAAGCCGGATTTTCCGGTGTCAGCGTAAAGAATACATCGATGTTGGCCCGGTCGCCTTCCATCATGAAATGGCCACGCAGCTGATTTTCGGGAATCATGTCGCCAACCCGTTTGATGGCACCCGCTTTGGCGTATAGTTCCTGCACCACCTTCCGGCGGGTCTCTACCGATTGATCGGGAAAGAAATTTTCGGCGAAGATCCCGCTGCGTTCGGCGTTCGCGAAATCGGGTAATAACTTCACCAGTTGGGCTTTGCGCTGCGCCAGGATGGGCGAAACGGGCAGTTGGCGGGGTTGTAGCTTCCCAATGGATAGCAGCGTATCGACCACTACCGAGTTGATATTGCCCATACCGGCATAGGTCAGGTTGCCGTAAGAAATTACACCGATGCCATATTCAGGCAGGATGCGCCACTGGCTGCCAAAACCCGGCAGCCCACCGCTATGCCCCACATCGACGATACCGGCACAGTTTTTATTCCAGCGCAGCCCGTAGCCGTAACCACCGGTAGTCGGGCAAAGCTGCCCCGCCGAGTTACGGGCTTGTGCGTTTAGTCCGGCAAACGTCCAGGGCTGTTGCATCTCCCGAACCGAACTCCGCTTCACCGGCATTGCCGGACCGCTGTCGGCATCACTGCGCGGTGGCCAGGCCGCCTGATGAAACGCTACGTACTTACTAAAATCCTCGATCGACGTGATCAGGCCACCCATAGCCCCCCACGAGCCATCGTGGAGCAGTTCCTCCTCCACCCAGGTACCGTCTTTCCAACGGTAGCCATGCGCCAGCCGGTCGGCAGGAACGCGGTCGTATTCCCACTGCGTATCGAGCATACCCAGCGGCTTCAAAATTGACTCGGTGATGTACTGCTCATAGGATTTGCCCGACACAACGCCAATGATACGGCCCAGCATGGCAAAGCCAAGGTTGCTGTATTCATAGGCGATACCCGGCGCGTTGGCCGTCGAGATGCCGTTTTTCAGCAGGGTTAGTAGTTCTGCATCGGTGTCGGCAAGCTGTCGGTCGCCCCAGGGATTGTCTTCGGGGAACCCGGCCGAGTGGGTCATCAGGTTACGAACCGTAATCCGGGGCGCATCGGCGGTGATGTATTGGTGGGTTTTAAATTCCGGGATGTACTGCTCGGCGGGGTCATCGAGCCGCAGTTTCCCTTCGTCGCGCAGCTTAAGAATAGCCATCGCTGTCAGGCTCTTGGTCATCGACGCAATCTTGAACAGCGATTTGGCCGTAGCCGGCGTCTTTTTCGCTACGTCGGTATAGCCATAGCCACCCGAATAAACCAGCTTCCCATCGAGCACGATCCCGAAGGCCATGCCGGGGTAATGGTACTTCTCGGCCCGCTCCCTGTACAGCTTTTCAACGATGGGAAAGGCAGCCTGTAGCCGGGACAACCGGTCAGGGTCGGTGAAAGCAGGCGGCTGGTACGTACTAACCGCCTGAACGGGTGCCAGACGGGCTGGCGACTGAGCGTATGCGGTGACAGCCAGAAGAAACGGTAAAGCAAAAAGGTGCTTCATGAGGTAAGGAGCGTTCGAATACAGGTATTGACACGCTAACTTAACAAATTACCGCACGTAATCTGGCTATTTCGGGGCACTGAACACCGCACAAATTGAGCCACTGAATTTCTACGGATTATTCTGACAGGATTACAGGATTAAACAGGATAAAAGCTGAATCTGTGCAGGAGGTCATATCAAACCGTGTTCCAACGCTTCCAGCGTATAGACTGTGGGGGTTTGTGTATCCTGGACGGCCACGTCCGGGTGAGAGAAAATCCTATTAAAACCCGGACGTGGCCGTCCAGGATACATAAACCCCCATAACCCACTTTCGGCGCTATCCTGGACAGCGTACTTGTCCAATCCTGTAATCCTGTCAGAAAAATCATTTATACATCCTTCATCAACCCTCTCCGGCGAAGCAGCGGTTTGATGTCGGGTTCGGCACCCCGGAAGTTGCGGTACAGTTTCATGGGATCTTCGGTGCCGCCCCGTTCGAGAACGTTCTTCCGGAACGACTGCGCCGATTTGGGATCGAACAGCCCTTTCTGTTTAAACACCTCGAAGGCATCGGCATCGAGCACCGCCGACCAGATGTAGCTGTAATACCCCGCCGAATAACCACCCGCGAAGACGTGCTGGAAATAAGTACTCCGGTAACGCGGGGGAATCTGATCGATCAGGCCAATCTTGTCCATCGCCTGCTTTTCAAAGGCGATCACATCGGTTGGAATCTCACCGGGTTTGAGCGTGTGATACGCCATATCGAGCATGGAAGCGGCCAGGTACTCCGTCGTTTCGAAGCCCTGGTTGAAGAGGCTGCTCTTCTTGATCTTGTCAACGAGGGCGTCGGGAATGACAGCCCCGGTTTGGTAATGTTTGGCGAACAACCGAAGCATCTCCGGTTCCATTGCCCAGTTTTCCATGATCTGGGAGGGTAGTTCTACAAAATCGCGCGGCACCGACGTACCCGACTGACTACCATAGGTTACGTTGGAAAGCAACCCGTGCAGGGCGTGGCCAAACTCGTGGAAGAAGGTGGTCGTTTCGTCTACGCTGAGCAGCGCGGGCATATTCCCTGTTGGCTTGGAGAAGTTACAGACGATGGACACGACCGGCGTTATTTTCTTGCCGTTCTCCACCTCCTGCCGACGGTAGCTGGTCATCCAGGCACCACCCCGTTTGCTGGCCCGTGGAAAAAAGTCCATGTACATAATACCGATATGACGCCCATCAGCCTCTTTCACTTCATAGGCCATCGCTTCTTCGTGATACACGGGCAGATCGGTACGGCGCTCAAAACGCAGACCGTACAGGCGGCTACAGAGCATGAAGATCCCTTCCCGGACATTGTCGAGCGCAAAATAGGGGCGCAGTTCCTGCTCGTCGAACGCGAACTTTTGCTTGCGAAGCTTCTCGGCATAGTAACGCCAGTCCCAGCTGGACAGCTTTTCATTTTTACCATCCTTGTCCATGAGCGCCTGCAATTCAGCCGCTTCCTGCTGCGCTACCGGCACGGTAGCCGTCCAGAGCTGGTTGATCAGTTCGCTCACTTTGGCCGGTGTCTGGGCCATGCTCTCTTCCAGTATATAAGCCGCGTGATTGTCATAGCCCAGCAGCTGCGCCTTCTCTGCCCGGAGCCCTACCATCGTCGACATGATCTGCTTGTTGTCATGCTCGTCGTTGTGGTTGCCCCGTTCCAGGTAAGCCCGGAAGATCTGTTCCCGCAGCGCCCTGTTGTCGGCGTAGGACAGGAACGGCATAATGCTCGGATTTTGCAGGGTGAACACCCATTTCCGGACCGTCGGACCGTCCTGCGGATTGCGTTTTTTAGCTGCGTCGGCGGCAGCGGCCACAACCGAAGCAGGCAGGCCGCTCAGATCCTTTTCATTGTCAATAACGAGCGCGTAAGCGTTGTTCTCGGCCAGCAGATTCTGGCCAAACTTCAGCGTCAGCACCGATAGCTCTCCGTTGATCTTCCGCAGGCGTTCCTGTTTGTCGGTAGGGAGCGCGGCTCCATTCCGGACAAAATTCTTGTAGGTCTTTTCCAGCAGCCGCTGCTGGTCGCCGGTCAGTTTGAGTTTGTTCCGCTGATCATACACCGCTTTTACCCGCCCGAAGAGGACAGGGTTCAGCGAGATATCATCGCTGTTCTTTGACAGCTTCGGCGCAACCGTCTGGGCAATTTTCTGGAGTTCGTCGCTGGTGTTGGCGCTGTTCAGATTGCCAAAAACGGTCATCACCCGCCGGAGCAGGTCGCCACTGGCTTCCAGCGCTTCGATGGTATTGGCAAACGTAGGGGCCTGCTTCTGTTTCGTGATAGCGGCTATCTCGGTAGCCTGTTGGCTCATCCCTTCTTCAATGGCGGGCTCAAAATGTTCGGGCTTGATTTTGCCAAAGTCGGGCACGCCAAAAGGCGTGTTGTAGGGCGTAAGAAACGGATTGGGGTCGGTGGGCGGATGGGAAACCGGGGCCGATACACTCATAAGCACAGTCGATATCAAAACAGCAGCTATCGTTTTCATGAATTGGAAATTAGGGGCAGACCAATACAAATATACCCAATTTCGTGCTACCGACGCGACGCTGTTGAGGCCCTAAAGGGCCATTTGGCGGGTGCGTTACGCAACCCTGCCAGTGGTCGTAGACCCTGGTAGTGGTTGCGTAACGCACCCGCATCTTTTCAATCGCTACGCGGTTTCCAATACTTTTTCCATGACAATAAACGACAGCGGCTGTTTGGGCAGGCCAAAGCGCGTATCGTCCATGGGAAAGGGTTCGGTCTCGCCGGTGGGCTGGTAGCCGCGCCGTTCGTAGAACGCAATCAGCTCGTGGCGCTGCGGAATCACCGTCATTTTCATGGCACGGCACTGCCAGTCGCGGGCGAGCTGTTCAGCAGCTGTCATCAGCTGTTTACCGATGCCGCCCGCCTGCGCGTCGGGCGAGACGGTCAGCATACCCAGGTACAGGCGATCGCCTTTCTTTTCGAGGTACACGCAGCCTATCAGTTGACCGTCCTGCTCATATTTCAGGATCGTTGCCTGTGGATTTGCCAGCATGGCGGCCAGGCCGGTTTCATCCGTCCGGATACCGTCGAGCAGGTCCGCTTCGGTGGTCCAGCCCCGGCGTGAGCTATCGCCCCGGTAGGCACTGTTCACCAGATCATTTAAAGCCGGAATATCGGCCTGGCTGGCCGGCGAAATAAGCGTTGGGGTCATGACCGGCGGGGCCCTACAGAATCATAGACAATTACCTTTTCCCAAAGCGCTGAGTAGTCTTCCACAAATTTGAGGTGAATCGGATGTTTCTGGTAGACCTCCTCGTCCTCCAGGTTATTAAAAAAGCACAGCCACGAAACGGCATACCCTTTCTCGATGACGCTCCGGTCGGTAGTGGCCGGGGAGCCGATATGTACAAACTTGATGGTTGGCACTTTTGCCAGTTTATTCAGCCCTTCGAGGAGTTTGGCCTTGTCGGCTTCGTTACCCTTGTTTTTGAGGTAGAAATAAACATGGTGGACAAACATATCGCCGGCGGCACTGGTCAACAGCTGCGAGGCTGGTAACGTGGTGCTCAATCCGGCGATGACACTCTTTTTAACGAAATCTCTGCGTGACTGGTCGTTCATGGGGAGTTCGGTTGTAGATACGGACATACACCCGCCCGTACTGACGCAAAAATGACCAACCCTTCGTTACCAAGCAACTATTCTGATTAACGGCCTGCCGGTGCATCCGGGATGGCGCACCGGCAGGCTATCAATTACTTGCTCTTTTTATCTTTCTTAACCGCCGGTGCTGTTCCCGACGATGACCCGGCTTTGGCCGGTGCTGGCGTCGTTTCCACACTCGCTGTTGTCGTTACCGGCTCGCCTTCTTTGTCCAGCTCGACCACTTCGTAACCCAGTCGCGACAGACCCGGCTTCACCAGTTCCTTATTGCCGACTACCGTGATGATCATGTTATTGACCGGCAGCCGCTTTTTGGCAATGGCGTCGATCTGCGCTTTCGTGATGCCGCGCAGGATGGCGCTTTGCTGCTCCACATAGTTGGCGGGCAGGTTGTAGTCGATGATCCGGCTGAGGAAGTACGCTTTCTGGAGCGAGGTTTCGTACCGCAACGCATCGACCTGACCCAGCGAACTCTTTACAAACGTCAACTCCTGTTCCGTAATGCCCGTCTTGCCGTAGTTGGTGATCTCTTTGACAAACTCCACCACCGAGCTATCGGTAGCAGCCGCTTTAACCCCCGCCTGCGCCGTAAACGGACCGGGTGTTTTGGTGCTTGAAAATCCCGACCGGGCACCGTACGTCCAGCCCTTATCTTCGCGCAGGTTCATATTGATGCGGCTGTTGAAGGCCCCGCCCAGCATGTAGTTGGCCAGATAGGTCTTGTAATAATCGCCTGTGGCGTCGTAGGGCAGATCGGTCAGGTAACCCACCCGTATTTCCGACTGGGCGGCCTTTTCCTTGTCGATCAGGTAGATCCGCGTTTTGTCGATTTTACGCGTCGACGCCGTTTTGGGCAGCGCCACCGGTTTAGCCGTCCACTTGTTCAGGAACGCCAGCTTCGACTTCACACCCGCCTGCTCCACATCACCCACGATCACCAGGTTGGTAACCGATGGCGAGAAGTATTTTGCGTAGAACGCCTTGACATCGTCGAGCGTAATAGCTTCGACTGTTTTAGCCGTACCACTCACCGGCACCGACCGGATATTATCCGCGCCGTAGAGCAGTTTGTTATAGGCTTTGTTGGCGATGACGACCGGCTGCGTACTCTGGTTGGCAATCAACTCCAGTTGCTGCTTTTTGAGCCGCTCGAAATCATCGGCCGAAAATTTGGGATGCAGTAGTTTCTCCTCCACCAGGGCCAGCGTCGAATCCAGATTCTTCGTCAGCGTCTCGACCGATACGTTAATTTCTTCCGTACTGGCCCGAATATCAATGCTGGCACCGAGTTTTTCCAATTTCGTGTTCAGTTCTTCATTGGAATACCGCTGCGTAGCCTCGTTCATCAGCGCAGCCGTCAGTTGGGCGATACCGGCTTTGGACGGATCATTGGCCGACAGCAGGTGGCCGCCTTTGATGGCGAACAACATCGTTACGGCGGGGATCTCGTCGTTACGGGTGCCAATCACATTCAGGCCATTGGGCATTTTATCGGTCCAGAACGGAGGAACCTTCAGGGCTGGGTTAGCACCGGGGCCGGGCTTACTGGCGCGATCGAAACTGTCTTTCGCTTTTGTATAGGTCAGCCCGTCATACCCATAGCTGGGTGCCTTGTAGTCGGCCGTCGATATGGTGTAGTTGTCTGGTTTGGCTACGATTTCTGCTTTTCCTTTCGGGTAAACGGTCAGCACAACGGCGTTTTTGCCTTTTACATACTGGTTATACACCCGCATGATATCTGCTTTCGTCACGCTCCGGTAGCGTTTGAATTCCTGCGGCAAATAGTTAGGATTTCCGAGGTAGGTCTGGTACGCAGCCAGCTGCGATACTTTACCCGATACGCTGGCCAGATCGTTGATGAGCTGGGCCTCGCGGGTGGCGGTGAACTGCGCGATATCATCATCGGTAACACCCCGGCGCTCAAACTCAGCCAGTGTCTGACGAACGATGGCTTCGGTGCTGTCCAGGCGTTTGTCGGGAAACGGCAGTACGGTCAGCGTGAATCTACCCGCCAGCTCCGTTGCCGGATGCGATGCATTGGCCTGCACAGCCAGCTGATTTTTAACCAGATTTTTATAGAACAGCGAGTTTTTACCACCGCCCAGAATTTCGGCCAGTGCGTCGAGGGGGGCTTCGTCGGGGTGATAGTTCGGCACCGTCGGAAACACGATCTGAAGCATCGGAAAGCGTACGTTGTCCTCGTACGACACATACCGGTCTTTGTCGAGAACGGGCGTTGGCACCTGCGTTTTTGTCACCTCAGGACCGCGTGGGATCGTCCCGAAATACTTCTCCACCATCGCCACCACCTGACTCGGGGTTACATCGCCACCAATGGTCAGTACCGCGTTATTGGGGCCATACCACCGCAGGAAGAAGTTTTTGAGGTCGTTGACGCTAACCCGGTTCAGGTCTTCGATATAACCAATAGTCAGCCACGAATACGGGTGACCATAAGGAAAGAGGTTTTTGGCGACATACTCACCCGACAACCCATAAGGCCGGTTGTCGTAGTTCTGGCCACGCTCGTTCTTGACGGTTGCCCGCTGGATCTCGAATTTCTTCTGTGTGACAGCGTCCAGCAGAAACCCCATCCGGTCGGCTTCGAGCCAGAGCGCCCGTTCGAGTTGGTTGCTCGGCAAGGTCTCGTAGTAGTTGGTCCGGTCGCCGTTGGTTGAGCCGTTGAGCGTTCCACCCGACTCGGTCACGATCTTAAAATGCTCATCGTCGGCAACGTGATCGGAGCCCTGGAACATCATGTGTTCGAAGAAGTGAGCAAAGCCTGACTTACCAATCTCCTCGCGGGCAGAACCCACGTGATAGGTTACGTCGACATGCACGATGGGATCGGAGTGATCTTCGTGGACGACCAGCGTCAGGCCGTTGGGCAGCACATACTTCTCATACGGAATCAGGAGTTCTTTCCCTTGCCGGGTGACTTTCTCAACCAATTTCGTTTGTGCAGACGCCACACCCGCCCCTAGCCAGGCCATCAGCAGCGCCGTATAAACGGTAGTTTTTTTCATGTTGGGCACTTAACAAAGTAAGTGCCCAAGTTACGCAGATAAACAGCACACTGCCAGCCGCCCATCCGGCTTTCCAACCGCTTATTTCCCGCCGGGACGTGTTGGCCGGACTTCAATCTTACTCGGCAACGTACGGGGGTTCATTTTCAGCAAATCGTACACGATCTGGCCGATGTCTTCGGGCTGGATTTTCCAGGCGTCGGCATCGCTCGGCTCGTGGTTGTCGAAATACGTCGCCACCGAACCGGGCATGATCGTGCTTACCTTGATGCCTTCGCTGCGGAGATCGAGCATAACGGCCTGGGTGAAGCCCACCAGCCCGAATTTACTGGCGTTGTAGGCAGCGCCTTTCTCGAAGAAGTTCGTACCGGCCAGGCTGGCAATGGTAATGAAATACCCTTTGCTTTCTTTCAGCGCGTTCAGCGTGGCTTTGGCGGTATTGAATACGCCCGTTAGGTTAATGTCGATCGTTTCCTGCCACTGCTCGGGCGTCAGTTCCTGGATGGGCGCAAAGTGGCCCACACCTGCATTGGCAATGACGTAGTCGAGCCGTTCCCACTGCTGGATGATGGCGTCGACCACGCGCTGCTGCGACGCCAGATCCCGCACGTCGGCAGCCATACCGATGGCGTGGCCGGGGTTAATTTCGTTCAGTTTGGCCGCAGCCAACTCGGCCGCCACCGACGAGCGGCTGGTAATAGCCACCTTCACACCTTCTTTTATGAGTACTTCGGCAACGCCGTAACCAATTCCTTTTGAGCCGCCCGTAATGAGCGCCGTTCTGATGTGATCTGCCATGAGAGTATATAGATTTGTCGATGCGCTGAGCGCTCTGTAGACATGGACGATAACTCGGTAGCCAGCGGTAAGGTTTCGGAACGGATGACCCTCCCGGTCACGGTCCTGGCCCGCTTCCCGCTCTGCCCGTCTGAACTATCTTCGCCTTCAGGTAGTAAAGCCGCGGGTATTTGTGGTTTTGTACAGAACCCTTCTCCCCTACTCCTATTTATGAGATCAGCTATCGCCTACATCGCTCTTCTTGGCCTTTCGACAGGTTTTATCGCCCTACAGCCCGTATCATCCGGCGTCTACGAATGGCAGAAATCCCCCATAACCAGGAAGGCGGGTGTTGAGCAACGGACCCTGCTGGAAGGCAGCACAACCGATTTTACGCACCTCAAAGTACACGCCACGACGCTGGCCGCTCACCAGGCTCCGCACCCGGCCCATACCCATGATGACGAAGAACTGATCATCATCAAGGACGGCGAACTCACGGTGACCATTGCCGGAAAAACAAAGACGCTGGGTACAAACAGTATTGCGCTGATGATGCCCGGCGACGAACATGGTTTCGAGAATAAAAGCGATAAACCCGCCACCTATTACGTCATGCGCTACGAATCGAAAGCGCCGGTGAACCTGGTGCGGGGCCAGCAGGCGGGCGGCTCGTTCTGGGTCGACTGGAAAGACGTAGCCTTTCAGCCACACGATAAAGGCGGCATCCGCCGTATGTTCGACCGGGCCACAGCCATGACTAAACGATTTGAGATGCACGTCACCACGCTCAACCAAGGGTTGTGGAGCCACGCTCCGCATACACACCGGGCGGGTGAGATCCTGATCATGGTCGAGAACACCGCCCAGGAAAGCATCGACGGTAAGCTGCACCAATCCAAATTGGGCGATGTCATTTTTCTGGAATCCAACGCGCCCCACGCGCTGCAAAATACCAGCAACTCCAGTTGTACGTACTTTGCCTTCCAGTTCGAGTAGTGAACGGCCTGCCCGTTCGTCGATTCGCGTCATATGGCACTGATCATCCTTTCTCTGACAACCGGTGCCGTGCTGATACGCATCGTGGCCAATCCCCTGTCGAACGTATTTCAGAAGCAGTTGACGCAGCGATCCGCCGAACCCCTGTTCGTTATTTCGGCAACCTACGGTTTTCTGGGACTCGCCTGTCTGGTCGTCTGGCCCCAGCTCCGTTTTGAGGGGCTGTCGATAGTGTTCTGGCAAAGTATACTGCTGGCGGGCCTGCTGGCCATGGTGGGCAATGTGTTTCTGGTGAAAGCTCTGCAGATCGGCGATTTATCGGTGCTTGGCCCTATCAACGCCTATAAATCCATTGTAGGTATCCTCATTGGCATTTTTCTGCTGAACGAGGTACCCGGCTGGTGGGGACTGGCGGGAATCGTACTCATCGTCGGCGGTAGTTATCTGGTGGTGAACCAAAGCGATCAGCACACCGGGTTTTCGTGGGCGTTGTTCCAGCGCCCCGAGATCAAACTACGCCTGACCGCGCTTGTGTTTTCTGCCATCGACGGAGCGTTTCTGAAGAAAGCGATCCTCTTGTCGACACCCACTATTGCTTTTTTTTACTGGTGTGTGTTCGGGTTTATCTTCACCCTGATCTGGATTTTGCTGACCATGCGCCGACAGTGGCGTCACCAGACGAAGCTGCTGGTCAGCCACAAATTCACCTTCATCGGCTTGTTGGTGGCCGTGGGCGTCACGCAGATGACGAGCAATCTGGCGCTGGCCCAGCTACCCGTCGGCTATGCGCTGGCGCTTTTTCAGCTCTCAGCCCTGATCAGCGTCTTGTTCGGCTACCAGTTTTTTCGTGAGCAGGACATTGGCCGAAAACTCACCGGGGCCCTGATCATGACCACCGGTGCCATCCTGATCGCTCTGCTGGGCTGAGCCATGTGCCCTGCCAGCCACTACCTTCAACGCTTCTGTGTCAGCTGTTGCAAAGAGCTGTCGTTGATTTCGAACGATTGTTTTGCCAATAGATTGATCACTTCCGAACCCGCCAGCAGCACAGGGCCATAGCTGTGGGCTGCGTAAACGTTGATAGGGCGGTGGTAGTAAAAGGCCGGATCGAAACCCATGCCAGTCCCGACGCAGGTACCTTCGACCTGTCCGTTGTCGGTTACTTTGGTCGATACGGCGTTCCACGCGAGCAGGGTCATGGGCGCATACGCCAGCCCGTCGATCCAGCCCCGGTTGATGGCCCGCGCAATTGAAAAGGTATAGATCGCCGTTGCCGACGTTTCCAGGTAGGAGTCGTTGCGGTCGAGCAGCTGGTGCCAGAACCCTGACCCCGACTGGCAGGCCGCCAGCCCCCGCACGTGGGCCCGCAGCAGGTCGAGCACGGCCGCCCGACCCGGATGGCTGGCGGGCAGTACCTCCAGCAACTCCACATTGGTCATGATAGCCCAGCCGTTGGCCCGCGCCCAGTGAAACTCGGGGTGGTCCTTCATCCCTTCGACCCAGCCGTGCATGTACAGGCCTTTCTGCGGGTTGAACATCCGTTTCGAGAATTGTAACACTTGTTTTACGGCTTCGTCGTAGTAGGCTGCGTCGCCGGTCAGCTTACCCATCTGTGCCAGCGCGGGTACCGCCATGAACAGGTCGTCGAGCCAGAGCGTGTTGGGCTGAGGCCGGTTTCGGGCGAGCGTCCCGTCGGCCAGGCGGTGTTCTTTTTTGGTAATGTAGTTGATATACCGGTCGATTTGCGGGCGCAGGTTCGTCTTGACGCCACCCGCCCGGCTGGCCTGGATCATGGCCGCACACATGGCCCCGGCATCGTCGAGGGCATGGGGTGCCAGCATCTGCCGGAGGGGTGTGTTGGCTTTCGGTTCGGCGGTGACCTGCGGCTGAAAATAAGGGATCAGCCCATTCAGGAACGTCAGCCGCTGGTTGGTGTACTCGGCGAAGCGCGGATCGCCGGTGGCCTCGCTGGCCCGCAGCATCCCGGTATAGGTAACGCCCCACTCATAGCTCGTCAGCCGATAGTCGCCGGGTTTTATGATGGCCTCGGGCCTGAAAGTTGTAAAATCGGTGATGGGCTGACCCGTGGCGCGGTCAACGACCTGCATGGGCGTCACCTCGTTCAGGTAGCTATGCACCCGGTTCAGCACTGCGGTTACGGCGCTCACGTCGGGCTGACCATAGGGAACGGGGTAGTCGGGTTTGAGCAGGTGCAGGGGCGTTGTTGAGTCGTTGGCCCTGGGCGGCACAGCCTGACCTACTGCCGACTGCCGGGCAGCAACGGTGCAGAACAACAAAAGGGAGAAAGCAGTAGTCGTGTAGGTCATCAAGGCACAAATCGGGGTACGCTGCACGTAAGACGATTTATGCCTTGTTTTACTACTGCTGTTGGCAAAGTTGGTTATACGCCAAGACCATCTCGCCGAAGTGGTTCCAGTCGCGTCGGGTCGCGGTGGGGTACTGGCGAACAAACACCGGGCAGTCGCCCAGGAGCGTTTCGTGAATAGCTTCCATGTCGCTTCGTTTGGCCAGTAACGATTCCTCGTTGTTCTTCAGTACGACGTAGCTCATCTCCTGCCGATTCAGCTCGAAGGTGAAATTACCGAAGGTATAATCGGTCGTTTTTTTCCAGCCGGAAGCATCGAAATACAGCGCGATACGTCCGCCGGGCGGGGTCAGGCGCTCCAGCAACATCGGCTTCCCGTTTCGGCGGGGGTTTGGTACGCGTTCGAACACGACGGCTTCCCGGCTGCGGGGAATGTTGCCCGTTGCGTACGCGTAGTTGGGAATGTACTGGACAATAAGCCGCAGGTTATCGCCTTTGAGCTTCACTTTTTTATCGTCCCCGGTCTGAACGATGACGCCCGCCGGAGAATCATTGACCATCGACCCCACCCGTACCCGGCCCTGGATGGTGTCGTTCGCGACCGTTATGACGTAGCCGTCTGTCCATTGGGTGATAGCGCCCAGCGGATTAAACTGAGCCAGTGTAACGTTGCTGATGACCAGCATGCTGATTAGAAAGAGGGATTTCATGTTCGTCCTTGTTATGCTTCACAAGGATAGACACAGTCCGACAGACAAACCATTCCAAATCTGATGAAACGGCAAAATGGGTGGATAAATGGTCGATCTGGCCATCGAACTGTCGAGTCGTCGAACCATACTAGGTTTACTACTTTGCGCCGACGAATTTCAGCAAATCACGATAGATGAGGTTGTTGGCCCAAAATAACTGAGTCACCATCGGCACGTGTTTCTTGCCCGCCATCACAATATACGTGTGTTTTATGCCCAGGCCGGTGAGCTTCCGGTCAAAAACACCCCCACTGATACTGATGCTGGGATAGGTTTTACCCCCCGTGTAGAGCAACATCGGCGGACTATCTTTTCCAACGAAATACATGGGCGACACCGACCGCCAGACCGTCGGATCTTTCCCGAAGGGAACCAGGTATTGCTGGTCGTTGGGATACTCCATCTTCTGGAGGTAGTCATACATATCCAGCCCGGCCGGATCATCGAGAATAGCGCCTTTAACGGGATTTCGGGTCAGGCCCAGTCCGGTAAACAGCTCGTCTTTCGTAGCCATCAACGCAGCCAGTCCCCCACCAGCCGAGTGGCCCATAGTGAAAATCCGGTTGGGGTCGCCCCCGTATTCGGCAATGTGTCGCGTGGTCCACAGAACAGCATCGGCGCAGTCGTCGGCCATGGCAGGGACGAGGACGTTCGGGGCGAGCCGGTAGTTGATGATCACCGCCACGACGCCCTGCTTCGCCAGCCGCCGACCGATGAACCAGTAAATATTTTTACTGCCGCTGTCCCAGTTGCCTCCGTGGATGAACAGCACGACCGGATAGCCACCCGCCCGCTTTTTCGTTGGGGCATACACATCGAGTACGTGGCGCTCGGCGCTGAAGCCCGGCGAGCCAGTTTCCCGATAGGCAATATCTTTCGTGCGTTTGCTGGGCCGGGCCACGGCGCACTCGTTGACGAGCAAGACTAAAAACAGCAGGATAACGCAGGTCCCCAACGCAGTGGGAACCTGCCAGAATAAACGGGAGAATGTCATGTAGGTTATAGTACGTAATCGGTACGGCTACGGTTTGGCGTGACGCATTTCCAGACCAACCGACGTTCTCGGTTTGAAGCCCGTCCAGGGGCCGGCGGCATCGTTTTCTTTCAGATCGAAGTACTTGCCGTAGTCCATTTTCTTTAGCTGCATACCCAGAAACGCCGTTACAAAATGCTGGTTGATGTTATTGATCCGGCGCTCGTTCCAGGCGGGTTCGGAATACCGCATGTATTCATCGAGGGGCAGACCCGGCTGCAGCGACTCCACCGGGGGCGGGTTCGGCGCAACATTATGCCGGGCGTTCAGGTACGTAAGCATGTACCGGTCGGCATTCACCGCTCCGTCATAAATGGCTTTGATGCCTTTCTCGTAACCCGAAATATCATCCTTGCTCCCGGCGATGAAAAGCGTGGGTAGCTTTAGCCCGGCCAGCCCGTCGGCATCCCAGACGCCACGCTCCATACCCCAGGGCGCAAAGGCAACCACGGCTTTGACCCGCGGGTCCTGCGAGGCTGTCAACTCCGGCGCGCCGGTCGAGCGGGTTTGTAAGGCAGTGCTGCCGCTTGTCATCTGACCAAACAGTTTTACGGCTTGCGGACTGTAGCCCGCCCCGGCAGCATTGAGTACGCCATAGCCACCCATCGAATACCCCACCAGGGCCGTGTTGTTGGCATCGAGCAGACCCGACAGAAACGACCCGGTTCCTTTTTCACTGCGTTTTGCCACTTCGTTCAACACGAACAGATCATCCGTTGCGCGGTTCAGCAGGGTGCTGGGAAATCCGGCGGCATCGCGGTAGGTCGATTCGGCATGGTCGATGGATACCACAACGTATCCCTTCGACGCCAGGTTTTCGGTCAGGTAAGAGAACATCAACCTCGACCCCAGGTAGCCGTGCGATACAATAACCAGCGGGTATTTTCCGGTGCCTGGATCAGGGTCGGCGTCGCGCAGGGCCCGGCCCTGAAAGGTGAACGGAATAAGAGGCCGCTTGGGGTCGTTGGCCGACCCCATCACTTCGTCATACGTCACCAGCTCTGCCTTGCCTGCCGGAATCCGGGCGGGGTACCAGACCTCTACCGTCAGCGTGCGGTCGTAGAGGGGTGCTTTTCCGTCTTTCGGATGCAATACATCAACCTGGCCCGCATGTATCAGTTTCAGCGTACGAACGCCCACCCCGGATGAACCACGCGCAGCCAGTTCGGGGGCATCGGGCAGTAAATCGCCGAAAACGAAGGAGGGCTTAGCAAGCTGATTCTGAGCAGACAAAGGGCTTGTCGCTGTCAGCACGACTGAACAAAGCAGGGACGTGAACAGTACATGTGGTTTCATGGAAAGGGCTTCGTTTGCGGGAGTGAACGGGTGGATTCAGAAAATGGGCGCAGATGAAAAGACATCCGCTAACCAGGCCCCAATAACCTACCTTAAACCGAGATTTACAATGGGGGCGGGGGCGGTCAATACCCGGCCAGATCGATATCTTCCGAGTTGATCATCTCGACCCGCTTTTTCATCTTTTTCTGGATGACCCTGAAATGATGTTCCTCGTCGGGGGTGATGAGCGAGATCGCTTCGCCGGAGGCCTCAGCCCGGCCTGTCCGGCCAATGCGGTGGATATAATCTTTGGGCGAGCGGGGCAACTCGAAATTGATCACGTAGGGCAGAAACTGAATGTCGATTCCGCGCGACATCAGATCGGTGGCGACCAGCACGGTGAGTTCCCTGGCCTTGAACCTCGACAGCGCGTCACTGCGGGCACCCTGTGTTTTCTTGCTGTGGATAGCAGCCGCCTGGATACCGTTCTTGCTCAGCTTGGTCACCACGTTATCCGCCGTCCGCACCGACGAAACGAATACCAGTACCTGCTTCATCTTGCCCGTTTTGATGATGTAGCGCAGCAAAGGCCCTTTGCGCTCGGCATCGACCCGATACGCGGTCTGTTTGATGAGGTCGATGTCCTGCTCCTCGTCGTCGATCTGAATCGTAACCGGGTTCCGCAAAAGGCTCTGGTTGATGTCGGCAATGGCATCGCCCAGGGTAGCGGAAAACAAAATGGTCTGTCGTTTCGCCGGAACCAGGTCGAATACGCGGTTCATCTCGTCGGCAAATCCGAGTTCGAGCATCTTGTCGGCTTCGTCGAGGACCAGTATTTCCACATCAGACAGGCGCAGGGCATTGGACGACACCAGGTCCAGCAACCGGCCCGGTGTGGCCACTACAATTTCGGCTCCATGAACCGCAATCATCTGCGGGTTTACTGCCACCCCACCATAGATGGCCACGGTTTTTACCGGATTGGGCAGCGCCTTTCCAAACGTCTGGAACACGTCGGCCACCTGAATAGCCAGCTCCCGCGTGGGCACCAGCACCAGCACGTTGACACGTTTGATTTTAACCGTTTTAGCCCGGTGGAACAGTTCCAGAATAGGCAGGACAAAACTGGCGGTCTTGCCGGAGCCGGTCCTGGCAATACCCAGCACATCTTTCGCCTGTAAAATAGCCGGGATGGCGTCCTCCTGAATGGGATACGGTTTTGTATAGTGCTGTTCGGCTACTGCCTCAACGAGCGGCTTTGACAGGCCAAGGGTTGAAAAAGACATAAATCTGTTTTTACTGTTGGTGATGAAGCGGGTTCTTCATCTAAAATTCACTTATAAAGCAGGCATATCAAGGCCGTAGGGCTATCCTGTCAATGGTATTCCCGTTGGCGGATACTAGCCGGGGAGCGATGTAGCCTGGACGGCCACGTCCGGGTAAGCTTATTCCCGTTTCACACCCGGACGTGGCCGTCCAGGCTACATCGGCCCCGGCGACTACGAATCCTGATCAGGTTCTTACGCCTTGGACGATGGAGTTATTTCTTCCCGCTTCGCTTAATGGGTCTGCCGTATTTCAGCATTTTCTCGGCGGCATGGTCGCGACGGACGTTGACTTTCTGGTTCTTGAGGGCTTTCTCATGAAAGGCCGGACCCACATCCTCGCGGACTTTCGGTTCGAGGCTTTTCATGTTTATCTTCGGTTGCTCGTCGGGCGTCAGTTCGTCAGAGATGACCAGGCTCTCCGGTAGCGGCACCATGGGGATCTGATACTTCATCAGCGTTTCAATGGCGGCCTGCTGCTCTTTTTCCCGCTCGGTAATGAACGAAATGGCGATACCCGTTTTATCGGCCCGACCCGTCCGGCCAATGCGGTGGATGTAGTTTTCGGGTACATCGGGCATGTCGAAGTTAACGACATGCGATACTTCCGCCACATCCAGACCACGGGCAATGATATCGGTCGCGATCAGGATCCGGTAGGTACCGGCCTTGAACTGGTCGACGGTATCGAAGCGCTGGTTCTGGGCTTTATTGGAATGGATAACCCCTAGCTCCTCGGTAAAATCCTGCGATAGCTCCTCATACAACTCATTCGCCAGTTGCTTGGTGGCCACGAAGACGAGCACTTTAGTCATCTCCGCATCCCGGCGCAGCAGCAGGTTGAGCAGGTTTATCTTGGTGTAAAAGTTAGGCACTTCATAAGCGCGCTGGTCGATGGTATCCAGCGGGCTGCCCATGGGAGCGGCCTCCACCCGAACCGGATTCGTAAAAAACGTATCCATCAGCTCCGATACCTCGTTGGTAAGCGTTGCCGAGAAGAGCAGGTTCTGCCGTTTGACCGGCAACAGATCCAGAATATTTTTCAACTGGGTACGAAAGCCGAGGTTCAGCATTTCATCGACCTCATCGATAACCAGTCGTTTGATCGCTTTCGACTTCACGGCCCCGCTCATCAGCAAATCGACCAGGCGGCCCGGCGTCGCTACCAGCACATCGGCTCCCTGCTGCACCTCGGCGGCCTGCGGTTTCAGGTTCACGCCCCCATAAACGCCCACCGTCAGCACGTTCATGTATTGGGTGAGGGCACGAACCGTCTCGACAACCTGCACGACCAGTTCCCGCGTCGGCACGATGATCAGTAGCTGCGGGGTGCGGCTGGGCGAAAACTGAAACAGCCGCAAACAGGGCAGCAGATAGGCAATGGTTTTGCCGGTCCCCGTCTGCGCAATACCGCACACATCCCGCCCCGACATAGCTACGGATAACACATTTGCCTGAATGGTGGTCGGTGTGGTGTAGCCAAGGTCATTGAGAGCGTTGAGCAGGGGTTTGTTCAGGTTGAGTTCGTCGAACGTCATAGCGGTAAACATCAAATACACAACAAAGGTACGTTTAATCCCTAAGCCGTACCTTTGAGGTATGATATCCAATCCACAACAAGCGCAAATCCTGCTCAATCTGGGCATCGACGCCCTGAATCCCATGCAGGAGGCCGCGCAGAAAGCCATCCGGCAGGCCAACGACACCTTCCTGATCGCCCCTACCGGCTCAGGCAAGACGGTCGCGTTCCTGCTGCCCATCCTGCAACGACTCGACCCGGCGGTTTCGAAGGTGCAATGCCTGATTCTGGCACCCTCGCGCGAACTGGCGGTGCAGATCGAACAGGTCTGGAAAAAGATGGCAACGGGCTACAAGGTAAACGTATGTTACGGCGGGCACTCGGTCGACACTGAGATCAACAACCTCAGTAACCCGCCCGCCCTGCTCATCGGCACCCCCGGACGGATCTGCGACCATATCGAACGCCGGTCGGTAGCGCTGGATGCTGTACTTACCCTCGTACTCGATGAGTTCGACAAATCCCTGACGCTGGGCTTCCACGAAGAAATGGCGTTTATCGTCAAAAACCTGCCCCACCTGCGGAAACGGGTGCTGGTGTCGGCCACGTCGGACGTGCAGATTCCCGACTTCATCCGGCTCCACGCCCCTACCACGCTGACGTTTACGGCCAACGAAGACAGCCCGTCGGCGCTGACGATGAAGGTGGTGTATTCCAAAGAAAAGGATAAGATCGATACGTTATTTGCCCTGCTCTGCTCCCTCAATTCGGAAGCGGCTCTTATCTTCCTCAACCACCGCGAAGCCGCCGAACGCACCAGCGACCTGCTGAACGAGCGCGGCATTTACTCTACGGTATACCATGGCGGGCTGGAACAGGTCGACCGTGAGCGGGCCTTGATCCAGTTCCGGAACGGTAGCGTCAATTACCTCGTCACCACCGATCTGGCAGCCCGCGGGCTCGATATTCCGGAGATGAAGCACGTGATCCATTACCACCTGCCCCAGAAAGAACAGGAATTTATCCACCGCAACGGCCGCACAGCGCGGATGCACGCGTCGGGTACGGCCTACGTAATCCTGAGCGACGACGAACCCCGTCCCGATTTCCTGCCCGAATCGATGGAGCCGCTTCAACTGTTGACCGGCAATCCCTTGCAGGAACCGCCCGAATTTGTGACGCTTTACATCAGTGGCGGCAAGAAGAACAAACTCAACAAGGTCGATATTGTGGGCTTCTTCTCGCAAAAAGGCAAGCTCGACAAAGGTGATCTGGGCCGTATTGAAGTGCAGGATTTCATGTCGTTTGCGGCCGTGAAGCGCGACAAAGTCGATGCGTTCCTGGCGCGCATCAGCGATGAGAAGATGAAGGGCAAGAAATACAAAATAGAGCAGGCCCGGTAAGGTGCTGTAGACCGGTTTGCGGTGGTGGCGAGGATGATAATGAGCTTATAGACAGGATAAATTGACCTGGGTAACAGTTGCATTAACGTATGCAATTGGGTTTATTCACAACTGGTTGAAGGGTTGTATCTTAGGTATTCTGGCCCTTCGCAAATACCTGCGTGGGTAAACTGAGGCCAACTAATACGCATTTAAACAGCAGCCTTATGATACGAATGTTGACGCTTATATGGCTATTCGCGTGTCCGATCGATGGACACAGCCAAGCACAAGACTCAAAAACGTTCATCCAGGATTATTTTGGGGCGATAGCTAAATTGATCTATAGAGATAGACTGGATTCCCATCAACTTGATGCGATGAAGAGCGCGTTGAATAAGGACACCTTATACGGATTACGTGGCATTGCCTATGATTCGTCCCAAATACTGATACTTTCTCCGCAGGAAAGAACGTACATTGATCAGGCCTTGGTTAAACTGGCGGGGATCCGATGGGACCGTGATTTATTCAAGTATGGACATGTTATGTCAGAAGACAGTTTGGAAGCCATTTTCATGGGTCCTAAACATCGGGGCTGGTCCTATTTCAGGCAGCATTATGGCACCAGTCTACAAGAGTTTTCAAACCCTATCTTTATCCGTGACAATACTGTATGTATCTTCTATTCAGGGCATACTTGCGACTACGAGTGTGGCGAAGGATCGTTGTCTATCTTTAGACAGGAAAATGGAAACTGGCATTTATGGATGAAACTTTATACCTGGATGAGCTAAAGACGTGTTGGGCAATTGGAAAGCCGGTAGACAAATCATTCTCCTGCGTTCGGAGTAAGGGCCAATGGGTATTGTCACCAGAACAAAAGCGTTGGCCGTGATGAATCTGGCGATCTTTGCGCCACCGCCCCAACCCATCCCAGCCGGTTGACATCGGGCGGGCCAGGTTATACCTTTGCCGGTAACCCTTAGCCACCGAATCAGCACATGGAAAATTTGCAGTTCAATCCCGTTACCGGTCCCGTCACGGCGCAGGAACGGGCCTATGCCATCAACGCCCTAAGCACGACAAAAGAGGCTCTCCACGCTTCCGTAACAGGTCTGTCGGTGGAACAGCTTACCTACAAACCCGGCCCCGATCGCTGGTCTATCACCGAATGCCTCGAACACATCGTTCTGGTGGAGAAAGGCATTTTTGGTGCGGTACGGTCGGGGATGAACGGGCCCGCCGAACCCGACAAACGGGCCGAGATCAAGGTGTCGGATGTGGACGTGATCAAAGGCGTTCGCAGCCGTTCCTTCCGCATACAGGCCCCTACCCCATTCGTTCCAACCGGTCGCTTCGGTGACGCAGCTGGTGCTCTGGCCGCTTTCGATGAACAGCGTGCGGCCGTTGTCGACTATGCACAAACCGTGACGGATGATCTGCGCACGCACTATTTCATGCACCTGGTGATGGGTCGGCTGGACGATTACCAGGCCCTGCTGCTGATAGCATCCCACGGCGAACGGCACCGCAAGCAAATCGAAGAAATCAAAGACAGTCCAAATTATCCATCGACCAGCCCGCCCCTGTGATCGACATCCTGACAACGCCCCTACCCATTCTCTACCAGACGGGCGATCTGGTGGCTATCAACAAACCCCACGGCCTGTTGGTCCATCGGTCGCCCATAGCCAGCGACGCGGCCGAATTTGCCGTGCAGCTGCTCCGCAATCAGTTGGGCCAGCGCGTCTACCCCGTCCATCGGCTGGACCGCAAGACGGGCGGGGTGCTGCTGTTTGCGCTCAATGAGGTCATGAACGCGACCATGCAGCAGCAGTTTATGGAGGGAGCCGTTTCAAAGACCTACCTCGCCATCGTCCGCGGCTACACCCCCGACGAACAGGCCATCGACTACCCACTCCGACGCGACGATGGGAACGGTGGATTGGGCACGCTACAGGATGCCTTCACCGCGCTCAAAACCCTGCGCCGAACGGAGGTCAATGTCCCGTTTGGCAAACACCCTACCTCGCGCTATTCGCTGGTCGAGCTGACGCCGACTACCGGTCGGATGCACCAGCTGCGGAAGCATATGGCCCATATCCTGCACCCTATCATCGGCGACCGCCCCCACGGCTGCAACAAACAGAACAAGCTTTTCCTGGAGCAGTTTTCCATGAATACCATGCTGCTTCATGCCCGGCAGATCCAGTTTAAACACCCCATTTCGGAGGAGACCATTACGGTAATCGCCCCCTTGCAGGCCGAGTTTAGCCGGATGTTGACGACCCTATTTGGCATGGACAAGCCGGAAGCCTGAGCGAACGATACAGCTAGTGAATTAATTGCCCCTTCGACGCAACCCCTTGACCAGTAACTACGTATTGGCTCATATGCGATTCATGGCAATTTTCATTCGGCTCGATACGTGTTACGCGGTAGGCTTCGATGAGCTGGCCGACGCAACAGATTTCCTGTTCTGGGGGTACGAAGAACAGGATTTGCTGCCCTGTGGCACCTATGATCTGCTAACGGGCGAAACGTCCAGTTATGAACACAGAGGGCATACGGTAGGTCTGTTTGATCCCGAGTTGATCCGACAGACAGCCAATGAGTACGCCCGGGCGGCTTTCCGGCTGGTTGGCCGATTGGAACGCCCGACCCGCAAACCGCCGGGGCAGGTGTTGTAACGATTGCGGCCAGGGGATGGTATCCACTGGCCGCAACAGAACTGTTATTTTGTTCCAGACACCGCTGGCTGGGCTGCGAAGAGCGATGGCCCCAGGCGGTCCCGGCCCTGCCGCTCAATCATCCACTGGGGATAAGGCTTGGGTTTCTGGCTTACCTCGTCCAGTTGGGTAAGCTGTTCGGTCGTCAGGCTGAGATCGACAGCACTGATGTTGTCTACCAACTGATCGGTGTTTTTGGCACCGATAATGACGCTCGTCACGGCTGGTTTCGCCAGCACCCACGCCAGCGCAATACGCGCCACCGATACCCCATGAGCCTGAGCGATGGACTCCATAGCCTCGATGATATCGTAAGCATGCTCCTGATCGACGGGTGGGAAATCGAAGTTCAACCGACGTGACCCGTCTGCCGGCTTATTGGTCCGGGTGTATTTACCCGACAGGAATCCACCCGCCAGCGGGCTCCAAGGCAGGATGCCCATCTGCTGATCCTGCACCATCGGCACGATCTCATTTTCGAGATCACGACCGGCAATGGAATAGTAATTCTGCGTCGAAACAAACTTGGTCCAGCCGTTTTTCTCAGCAATGCCATTGGCTTTCATGACCTGCCAGGCCGCCAGGTTCGAGCAGCCAATGTAGCGTACTTTGCCGCTTCTGACTACGTCTTCCAAACCGCGCATGGTTTCTTCCAGGGGCGTCATCGGGTCAAATCCATGGATCTGGTACAAGTCGACATGGTCGAGTTGCAGCCGCTGCAGGCTATCCTCCAGCTGCTGCATGATCTGCAACCGGCCCAGGCCTACCTGGTTTTTCCCTTCGCCCATGCGGCCCCGCACCTTAGTAGCAATAAACAGTTCGTTCCGCGACAGCCCCAGCGATTTCAGGCTTTGTCCCAGCAGCGTTTCCGACTGCCCGAACGAATAGACATTGGCCGTATCAATAAAATTAACGCCATGATCCACGGCTGTTTTAACAATGTCGTTGACAGCGTCCTGCTGGAGTTCGCCCATCGCCTTCCAGTAGCCATCGCCACCAAAGGTCATCGTGCCCAGACAGATTTCGGAGACTAACACGCCGGTAGTACCAAGAGGGTTGTATTTCATGAGGTTTGATTGTTTACTTAATTCAACCGGCAACGCTTCAGAATGTTGGCCGCTTTATAGTGTATGTCATCCAGGCAATTGGCAACCCGTAATCTAACCGGGTCCATCGATCACCCAGCAATGAATCAGAATGCTTCGCCCAGCGAGAAATAAACGCCGGTTCCTTCGCGCGTGATGCCCAGATCGGCGCGCAGATACACGTCTTTTTTCTGGAAGAACAGAAACCGGACTCCGCCCCCTACCGCCCAGCGAGCCTGGTTGAGCTGTAGCTGACTGACAGACGGTGCCACGGCCCCTAATCCACCAAATAGCGTGCCACCCCATCGTCGGCTGAATGAGAACGGTAGCCAGCGCAATTCAGCCTGTGCGGCCAGCAGGTTTTTGTCGCGGTACCGCCCGAGGTAATAGCCACGCATGGTATTTTCGCCCCCCAGTAAGGCCAGACTATTGAACGGCACATTCCCATTGATAAACATACCCGTGGCCTGCAAAGCCAGTATGCGGTTCCGGTTACCAAGGGGCCGGTACAGCCGTCCGTCGAACAGGATGCGTTGGAAATCAAATGTATTTCTCTGGAGCAGGTTGCGCAGGGCGGCCACCTCGACAAAAGCGCCTTTCCGAACGTTCAGCACGTTTTTCCGATTGTCGTAGACCAGTGTAGCCCCCAGTTCCAGCGTCGTTGACCCGCGCGCGCCCAGCGGAAGCTCGGTAGTACCCCTATTGTCGCGGGCAAACGAAACGCCCTGTAAACTCTGCAAGTCGACTTCCGGTCCTGCATACAGGTTTCCGATTACTTTTCGCAGTACGCGCTGCCGAAATTGTACGTAACTGGAGCTGACCAGCAACGGGTTATCCGGGCTGGATTCAGGCCCTATCCCATAGTAGAGCAGCGGAAACTGCTGATAGCGCGCCCGCCCAAGCAGGTAATACGTATTCTTATCGGAGTATACCGCGTTTTCGAGTTGAGCACCAAACTGCCCGCGTAACGTAACAAACCCGTACAGCACGATTTCGCTCAACCGGTTGACGAGGGTGTCATCTTTCGCGTAGTAAAGCGAGAAAGCGCGTACACCGATTTCCAGGCTGGTTTCGGGCGCATAACCGGCTGTTGGGAAAACCAGTACCCGCGAGGAGGCTGTCGACGAGGTATCGTTCAGGGTTTGGTAGATAAACCGACCCAGACCCCGCTGAGCATATTTCGGTGTCGGCTGTTGGGCCAACACGGGGTATACTGCCCATAAAACGCCTATCAGGCAACTTACCAATCGTTTCCCTGCCACGTTATTCAGCGCCTATCATTTATTGATAAAACCACTGTGGACGGGATGTGTTCCAAAAGATGCCGTTTTTGCTCAATAGACTGTTGGGCAGACAACGAAAAAGCCGCTCCGTCCCGGCCAGAAGGGGAACGAAGCGGCTTTACAAGGACACTCGCCTTACTCGGCCAGATTGAACTTTACCTGTATGCCGCCCGCGGTAGTGGCCCGTCGGAATGAGTTGGACACCAGCGGATCGTTGAAAGTACGGTCGAAGTAAAAATTAAAATTGAGTCGGCGGTTGACGATATAGCTCAGTTGCGGGCGTAACTGAAAGTTCACGTTCCCGGCGGTGATGATCTGCTCGGCGTCCAGTTTACGCTGGATAGCCCGCGTGTCGCGCAGGGTCAGGTTACAGGAGAACGTCAGGTCATTTTTCAGCTTCCTGTACGCCCCGTTGATCCGGAACGGAATCCGGACATTCTGCCGGGTGAAGCCTACCGAAGCCGTCAGGTCCTTGTTGGTTAGCTCGGCCACCTGCGAGTTCGACAGGCTCAGGGCTATATCGCGGCTCTGGTTGTACTCCAGCCGCCCGCTGATGCGGTTTTTCGTCTGGAACTGAACTCCCAGCATCGGCGCAAACTTCTCCGACATGGTGATGGTACTCATGGCAAAGACCGGTACGAACTGCCCCTGCTGGTTGAGCACATTTGCCATCGGGTAGCCCTGCACAGCCAGGTTGACATAGGCCGCTCCATACTCCAGGTTCGAGATGAAGTTACCAACGCTGTAGTTCGATGTGTAGCTGTGGGTAACGGTGAACGCCGTGAACTGCTTCTTGATAAAAGCCAGACCCGACAGGCCGTTATAATCGATTCGCCAGTTGGGCAAGGGGAAATTGAAGAACGGGTTCAGCTTCGTTTTGTCGAGCTTCGCCGAGTCCTGACCGCTATAGGCGGCAAAGAAGGCCGGAATCAGCACATCCTGCGAAGTCTTATTGTATCCCCCACTCTTCTCCGGATTGGCGTCGGTCAGCTTACGGATAAAGAACTGCCGGTAATTCTCGAACCGGTCGAAGAGCGGAGAAGAATTGTCTTTCCGCAAACCGACAAACGCCGTACGGAACGACCAGAACGACATCGAGAACTGACCGTTACGCACCGGCGACTGCGTCTCGAACGGCCCGCCCTGCGCCCCCGGCCGGAAATATTCCTGGTAAGCGTCCGTCCGGTCGAGCCGCCACTCTATCTGCATCCGGAAATCCCGGAACGGCTCCAGCGTCGTGCGGGCGTTGAACTTCTTGGTCAGGTTCTGCTGAAAAGCCGTGTTCAATACCGTACTCGGCGTAAGCCATCCCTTTGCGGCTGCCCGATACTGAATGGTCCGGTCCTGACTGCCCAGCACAAATCCCAGCCCTGGTGCATTGTTGGCATCCAGACCAAAGAACCTCGGCGTGGGCAGAAAGCCTGGCAGGATGGTCGACTCCTGAACGGTATACGAGAAGTTGATCCCACGCACCGTCAGCAGGGCGCGGGTGAAATTCTTAAGTATGCGGCTCTCACCCCGAACGATATCTTCGATGTCGCCGGGGTTACGGGCAAAATTCTTCCGTACCGGCGCGGGTGTGTTGGCAAAGCGCAGATACCGGATCTTGTTGTAAAGCCGGATCAAGTCCACGCGCCCCGTAATACCCCGCTCGCGGTTGTTGCGCAGGATATTGCCAAACGGCACACCCAGCGTATCGGCAATGCCGAACGAGTTGGCCTGAAACTGGTAGCCAATGCCGTAAATGGCGTCGGCAGCGATCCAGTCGAGCAGGGGAATTTTGTCCAGCGGCAGGCGGTAGGTGGCCCGGATGTCCTGCACAAAGTTCTTCAGCCGGCCCAGGTTACGGATGCTCTGTACGATGGAGTCGCGCTTTGCCTGGGTGTTGATATCGCCCGCCGGTTCGTCGATGATGGAGTTGGCCTGCGCACGGTAGGTCAGCACGAGGCTGCGCGTCAGGTTCCAGGTCAGGTCGTAAAAGCGATTGAAGAGAAAATACTTCTCGTACTGCGGTACAATCCCGTCGGTTGTCAGGTCGGAACTGCGGAGCTGGGTCTTTACGAAGCTCCGGTCCATATCGGTCCGGATCGACACCAGCGACGGCAGCAGGGTGAGGTTGAAATCCTTGAGCCAGCGCAGGTAAGGCGCTTCGAACGACGCCTTGTTCCGGAAGGGTTCAAACGCTTTCGGCTGGGCACCGTACGTGTAGGCAATTCCACCCCGGTACTGCTCCTGCAAATATTCTTCGGTCAGGATGTTGGTGCGCTTCGTGTCGTTGAACGCATAGGTGAAGGCCAGGTTCTCGAAGTCCCAGAAGTGCGCTTTCGCGTTCGGGTTCGTCTTCACCTTCCGTACGTTCGAGAAGTTGTACCCCCGGCGGGTGGTGTTGTCCTGCACCAGTCTCCGGTAACTGTCGGGATTGGTACCCTCAGGCAGCGACGACAGCGAGGTTTCCAGCGGGGTATCGGGATCGAGCGGGTTGAAATGCGGATCGACATTCCGGGTGTCGTAATTGACATAGAGCGGAATCCGGAAACCCCACTTCTCCGGCAAAAACTTGTCGACGGCAATGGCCGACGAAATGCCAAACTCAGACGTCGTTTCGCGGGCACGCTCCCCAATTTTTGTCTGTACACCCCCAAACCCGAACGTTGTCAGGCGTCCCGAAGCGGTTACGGTGGCGAGGTCGGCCAGTTTCATGTTCAGGGCCGCAATACCAGCCACACCGGCATGCTGGTCATACCCGTTGGCCCGCAGTTCGTTGACCCAGATCGTGAACGATTTGGGCCGCTCATCGCCCGACTTCGGATTGCGCACGCCAATCATGATCGACTGCACCGAACTCAGATCCGGGTTACCTACCACCGTCAGTTTATACCGCTTATCAGCCGACGGAAGCGTAAAGGGCAGCGACGACCGGCGGCTTAAATTCCGGTTTCGTTCCGCTTTCAGATTGATCAGTTCAGACAGGGCGAGGTCCAGGTCATTACCGCCCACACCCATTGGCCAGACAAGCGTCGGATCGTTGACACCATCGCGGGTAGCCACCAGACTCGGTATTTCAATCTCGTAGTAGTTGTCGGTGTAGTCGGTACCGATCCGCACGAAAGCACCCACCTGATTGCTTTCGTTTTCGGCGTTGTGCATGTGAACGAACATTTTGATGCGCTCCCGAAACTGAAGATCGATGTTCGTATTCCGGAATGCGCCCCGCGAGTCTCCATCGCGTAGATTCGTCACGCTCATCCGCATCGACTGCTCGTTTAGCTCCACCTGGTTGACCTGGGTAAAGTCGCGATCCCGAACGTAACCCGGTGGCACGGTATACACGTACTTATCACCGCCCGTAGTCGACGCCTGCGGCTGGCTGTTCTCTTCAATGTTGACCGTCGAGACCGTAAAGTTAGCGTCGTAGGGTTCGGGCACTTCCTGCAATCCCCGCTGGTTGAGGTCGCCGAGGTACTTGCGGTACTGGTTGGCTTCCATCTGTAGCTGCGCAAAGCGGAGCACGACCGGCTGATCGAAGTCGGTCAGGTACATACGCGCAAACCGGATGGACTTGAATCCGTTGATACTACCCACTTTCCGCAGCGGCTCCCGGATAGGAATCCGGAACTGGTACCAGGTTACGCCCCCTGGCAGGCCGTCGACATTCACGACAACCTTATCGACAATGTTATTTTTACCCACCTCCAGCTGCCCCCGACGCAGATCAACTTCGTATTCGTAGTACGCTTCGTTGTCGTTGATGGTGTTATCGATGTTGAGGTCTTCGATATCGGGCAGCGTCGTCGATGCGGGCGTCAGAAACGCGTTGGTCGACGTATTTTCGGGGGAGTTGTTCTCCATACCCATGTACCGTTTGTAGCGAGCCACAATGTATTTCTGCCGATCGGCTTCTTCGCCCAGGTAGAACTTGAAGTCGTCGCCGGACGGGTCCTGCTGGATCTCGCTCACCACATCGGGGTTGGCGGTAACCCGCGTCCGAACCGTATTGAGGTAGCCCTGAAAACGGGTTTGTTCGGCCTCGTTCCTGAGTCCTTCCAGACCAACGTCCTGATTTTCGCGGCCACCACTCTGGAACGCATTCGTTACAAACTGCTGGCGGGGTGCCTGCCCCCAGGGGGTCGCTTCGGTGCCGGGATTCCGCCCGTTGTTGGCGGTTGTGCTGGCCGGTTCACCCGTAGCCGGAAATCCGTTTTCGAATTCATAACGACCATCTTTGATCACATCTTCCGAGATATCACCGAGGTTGAAGACCAGTTTACCCCCCGTCGTGTTCGGCCGGTTCTTCGTGTCGTCGGGACTACCCCGAACCAGACCGGCTTGCCCCTGTACGAAGGGGTCCATGAGCCAGAAGGTGATGTTCTCGATGTTGGCATTGTCGAAATCGATGTCCGACGCGATAGCCCGCGTTACGGCACCAAAATTTCGCTTCGGGTTGGGCAGGGTCCCATCCGTGTTCAGGTTCGGGTTGTAATTATACATCCCCCGCTCAGCCGGGAAGTACGACACGTCCAGGATACTTTCGGGCAGTTGCACGACCCGCGCCGACCGGCCAGGAAACAGCTCCTGTGGCAAAAAATATCGTTCATAGACGTTCCGTTTAGCCTCTTCGGGGTCTACGTTGGCTACCGCTCCCTGGATACCGGGCGTGTAAATACTTGGATCGACCGAGTAGACGGATATCAGCGCGCGGTTATAGGCAAACTCCAGCGGGTTCTGGAACGACCCCTGCGGAAACTGCTGGGGCGTGGCACCAAGCCGCCAGCGCGTTGGTTGGCGGGTCAGGTCAAAAATTGTCCGCGCAGCCTCGAAATCGTCCAGGTAACTGTCGTTCTTGGCGCGGGGGTTGGTACCGGGCAGGAGCTGCGCCACCTCGGCGTTGAACTGGATGTTCGACAGCTCTTTGGTCTGCACCATCGGCAGGGCATCCAGCAGGCGCGTAAGGCCCCGTGAATCTTTGCGGATATTGGCGCTCAGCCCAAGGATCGTGTTGTTGACCGGCTCGTTACCGATGGCAACACGGGTAAGGAAACCGGCGGGGGTCTCCTTCATGTGCATAGCCGTTAGCCCCAGGCTTATGTCTTTATTGACGGCGTAGTCCAGGCGGGTACCGATCAGAGTCCGGATCTGGTTCTGGAACAGGTCGGGCTGTTCGTAGCTGATCCTGATCTCGCGGCCCGAGTTGGTTACGCTTTCGTTGATGATTCGCAGCCGTCCGGTTTGGGCTTCGAGTACGTAATCCTGCCCCGGCGAAAGGGGTACGCCCCCCGCCGTTACCGTTACCGACTGTTCATTGACGCCGTACGGCAGTTGTACCTCGGCTCCATTGCCCGACTGGAACGACCCGCGGAGGAAGAATTTATTTCTGTCGGCCAGTTGCTGAGCGTCGGCCAGGGTCGTTCGATAAAGCTGATTGAAAACGTACTTGGCTTTCAGGTTCTCCTCGTCAGAACCAAACTGCTGCTCCAGGTAAGAGCCAAACGGCTCCAGCACGGGGAAGATGATCTTGCCATAGCGGCTGTCGACGGTAATGTTCTCGACAAAATCGAAGTTACCGTCGGGCTGGGCGTCCAGCTGCTGGTTAAGCCGGTCCATATTGAAGACCTGCACCAGTGGTTTGTTCTGTAGCCGACGGCCTTCCTGTAGGTTCGGGTTATCGATACCCGTCAGGTCATCTTTATACACAATCCGTAGCTGAAATCCCTGCCGGGTAATCTGCGCCGTGTTAAGGGAGTAGATGTTTTTCATCATCAGGTTCCACATCGGCAACTGAAGGTTGTTGCGCAGCGTAGCCGATTTCAGCAGTTTCAGCACCAGCACTTCATTGTCTGGCCGGGCCTGATAGTCTTCGGTCAGTTCCCCTACCTTATACCGTCGGCCCTGGTAGGTGTATTCATAGGAAACGGCCAGAATTTCGTCGTTGCGCAGGGGCGTTACGAGCGAAATATACCCCAGTTCGGGCTGGAGCTTAAACTCCCGCTCGGTCAGGCGTTTGGCTCCGCGCAGAAGATCGAAGTCGATGCCTTTGGTCAGGCCATAGGTCGTTGTCAGCACTTCCGAGCTGCGGTCTACCTGCCGGAGCGGATTGGTAGCATTGCTGGTCAGCTTGTCGTATAGCCCATTGGCCCGGTTGTCGGCGGGCGTCCGGCCATTGCGCGAAAACGGCTGTAGGTTCGGGTTGGCCTGGCTATATGGGTTGCCCTCGCCCAGATCCTGAAACGCGGCCAAGTTGCGCAGCGTCTCCGTAGTATTGGTCCGGTTGGTAACGTATACCTCAATACGCGTCACGTTCACTCCCGACGTTACCTGCGGCAACGACCTGAGTGAAGCTTCGTAATTGTTCCGGAAAAACTGCGACAGGAAGAAATGTCGATTCTCGTCATACTGGTCGCCCCGAATTTCGAACGGCCGGTTCGACGTACCTCCCCGCAAAACAATCTCGCTCTTGCGCGACCGCTGCTGCGATAATACGGCCGTCGCATTAAGTTTACCAAAGCGAAGCTGGGTCTTTATCCCGAACAGATTCTGCACGCCCGGAATCAACTGGCTGTTAACGGCCCAGTTAATGTTGCCCACTTCGAGCCCTTGCAAAATACTTTCATTCTGGGGCGTAAAGGCGGGTAGCTGACCGTCGATACCGGGCAGATTGGGCGCAGCGGGCAGCGTTGGTGCACCGGGCAGGCCCGGTAGTCCTGTACCGAGGCCGGGCAATCCACCCGCTGGCCGGTAATTGACTTTCAGCGCATTCTCGAAGTTGAAACTGGCTTTGGTGTCGAAGTTGGCTAACACGCCCAGGCGCTCGCCCACCTTTCCGTTGAAGTTAATGCTGATCTGCTCATTGAACAGAAAATTCCCGTTCCGGCGCTGCCGTACCGGAATGACCGGGTTATCGATAAACTGGTAGAGATACCCAAAGTCGAGGGTAACGAAACCATTGGGCTTGAAGTCGACGGTGCTGCCGCCAAACAACCGGTCGACGATGGGGGGCAGGTCCAGTTTAGGTACCAGGCCACGCCCGCTTACCGCGCTTTGCCCGTCTCGTCGGGCACCGTATTCGCGCCAGAGGTTCTGCTCAACGCGCTGGTTCTGAAGCTGGTTGTAGGTCGAGTAAGGTATCGTTTCGGCCGGGCGATAGGGCATACCGAACTGAGAGGGCGGCAGGGCCAGTCCCGGAATGGGTAAGCCCGGTGAGAGCGTGCCGGGCGGGGTCGTGCTGGGTGCGGCTGCATCAGGAAAAATTGCCCCATTCGGTACGCCGGGTAATACCGGTACGTTGCCTGAGTTACCCTGCACATTGTTAGGCGTAGGTGTGCCCGACAGCGAAACGCCCGAACGAACCCGTTCTGATACGGCAATCTGCCCATCGGGGCCAAGTCCAAAATCGGTTGAAACCCCTTTTGGGTCCCGGAGTATGAAAGGCGATTGCGACGGGCGTTCTGAAAAACGGGTAGCCCGACGGTCGGGCCAGTTAATGGTCGGCCGGCGGTTGGCTGAGCGAATGGCCCGTATGCTATCGTTGCGATCTTTAACAGCCTGTTTGATCGAGTCGGCCCGCACGGTGGCCCGTCGGCGCGACTCGGCCCGCGCTGAATCGGCATTCACCTGCTGACGCCGACCCGCAGCCCCGCGCCGGGCGGGAGCGGGAGCCGGCTGGTCCTGCCCAAAAGTCACTCCCATTCCAATAGCGAGCCAAACCCCCAGCGTCAACCACCCATTCGGAAGGAACAGAAATCGACTGACGGTGACAAAGAAATGGCTAACGGCAGGACTGTGAACAAAGTAAGGGTTCACCATTGGGGATACTGTAGGGTTCAATTAAAGTAGCGTACGGTATGTCTTTCTTTCAAACGGCCAAAAACGGGCCAATCGTCTAATAAGCAGATAGATTTTTTAATCGGTAGTCTCATCCAGTATAGGATCGTTGTGTAGAGGACTAAGATTGGTAAAACTACATAAAAAGGTTGGCTTGCCTAAAATCTTTAAGCAGAAGCAATTAGCCTTTCTTCCACTAGGACAATCAGTTTTTTATACATATAAACAAATATCGTAAATATCATATTAACTCCTAGCTATATTTCTATGCTTAAACAGATGAATGCCCGACGGATAAATCCATCAGGCATTCATCTGTTTTGATTGAGTTGATCTGGTTCGATTGTTGAGCGCAGGTAGCCAGAAAACCTCCAGCCTACCCGAAACGGCAGCAAGCCAGACAAGGTCTGATTTATTAGCGCAACGCCCGCCGGATTACGTCCTCTACCGACAGTGTTGGATCTGCTTTCAGCGCATCGTCTACACTCTTTTCAGCAGTTGGTTTTGGGAAACCTAACGCCATCAGGGCCGCCAGCGATTCTGAGCGGACAGGGTCGGCTTCCTGCTGCCGGTAGGTAGGTCCACCCGACACCACGCCCGATTTCTTCATCTTGTCGCGCAGTTCCAAAATGATACGCTGAGCCGTTTTGGCACCAATACCCTTGATCGCCTGTACAGCCCGCACATTCTCCCCTAAAATAGCCAGCCGAAGGTCGCCGGGTTGCATGGCCGACAGCATACCGAGGGCGGTATTCGGGCCAACGCCCGATACGCCGATCAGGTCCAGAAACAATGACTTTTCGTCGGCTATCGCGAAGCCGTACAGGAGTTGAGCATCTTCGCGAAACAGGTGATGCGTAAACAGTTTAACCCGGTCGCCCCCGCCGGGCAATGTTGAATAGGTTTGCAGCGAGATATGAACTGCGTAGCCTACGCCATGTACGTCGATGATAACGTAGGTAGGCTCTTTATAGGAAAGCACCCCGTCTAAATAAGCAATCATTCAGTCGTGAAAAAGCTGGTTGGCAGCTTGTTAATGAGGAATAAAGATACGCATTTTTAGCGACTTCCGGGCTAGAAAGCGTGTACGGTATAACCAGAATGAGCGGATAAAACGCCGGTTGTTGACTACGTTTCCGGGGTTATATCCGCTCATTTACCGGCTATAGCCAGCCGTTCTACCCCACAATCAGTTTCTGTCCCGGCCGTAATGAATTGCCACGGATGTTGTTCATCTTCTTGAGTCGGTCGATGGTCAGACCGTCATACCGCTGGGCAATATTCCAGAGCGTATCACCATCCTGCACCCGGTGGTAGCGTGGTTTGAACTGCCGGGTCTGGGCCATAACTTCAGCCTTTTTGCGGGATTTAGCGCTCCCCTGATCGGCTAACTGCTCAGCGCGGGTTTCGGTTACTTCTTTCAGAATGATCAGCTTCTGTCCCCGTTGAATGGTCGACGAACGCAGGTGATTCCATTTCTTCAGGTCGTAGAGTTCCACGGCGTACCGGTCGGCAATCTCGCCCAGGTTATCCCCCCGTTTCACTACATACAGTTGTTTGCGGGGCTTGCGGGCAACTATTTTCTCAATTTCGTCTACAGGCTCATCGGCGGGTTCGGCAATGGCCAGTTTAGCCGCCAGCTTCGCCGACTTGTCGCTGCTTTTCTCCGCAACTGCCAGCGTTTCTTCCGGGAGCGTCTCATCCAGCGTCATGTGTGCCAGTGGATTACTACCCAGCGCCGACCACGATTTCATTGAATCGGTTCCGTAGCGAATGTCTTCGGCCTGAGCCAGCAGCGTATGTGCCATGGTTGGCGGCAGTTGACTGGCCGAATCCATAACCGCCCGGCGGTGGCTGGTAAAATAAGCATACTGCTGACGGGGCACCCGCAACGGATACTGGCGGGTATATTCGGGCAGGATGGTCGTTGTAATGGCCGGATTCATCTTTTGCAGATCGGCCAATGGCATCGTACTGTGTTTGGCAAACGTTTCGAGGTTGAAATAGCCCGACACCTGAATGGTATCGTGCGGGATGGGGAACTCGTAGTTTTCGGCGACAATGCCATGGTCATTGCAATGATGCATCAGGTAGGTGAACGCCACGAACTGCGGCACATAGCCCCGCGTTTCTTTTGGCAGCGCATCGTAAATGGTATAGAACGAATCGCCCCCCGACCGGCGCATAGCTCGTTTTACGGCTCCCGGCCCGCAGTTATAACCCGCCAGCGCCAGTTCCCAATCGCCGAAGATAGTGTATAGATCGCGGAGGTATTTACAGGCGGCTTCCGTAGCTTTTACGGGGTCCATCCGTTCATCGACATAATCGTCCTGATACAGCCGCAGGTCACGACCGGTGCCCGGCATGATCTGCCACAGCCCACCAGCGCCCGCGTGTGAAATGGCCCGCGGGTTTAAAGCTGATTCTACGATAGACAGGAATTTCAGCTCGTCGGGCAGGCCATACTGCGCCAGCATTCGTTCATAAAGCGGGAAGAACAAGGGCATTCGCTCCATCATCAGCTTCGTCTTGCTCGGCTTTCGGAACGTAAAATAATCTACATAAGCCTGTACCGACTTGTGGTAATTCAGCGGAATATCTTTCTGAAGCTTAGCCAGCCGCTCTTTCAGCAAACTGTCGGGCACAGTGGCTACGGCCGCAATAGTGTCTTTTTTTACGATTGTGCTGTCACCCAATTGAATCGTAGTCCCGGCACTGGCTACCCTTGTCAGGCCCAGTACCGCACTCAACAGCCCCACAAAAAACAGGCTACGGTTCAGATACGTCATCAGTTTGTCGGTTAGTTTTATGTTACGCGAAAAGGGAATGATGAGCGATGAATGATGAACGATAAATGATCCCAGAAGGCAAATCATTCATCATTCATCATTCATCATTCATCGCTCCCTTTCTAATCTTTTTGCCATAGCCACTAGGGCTCCTTCTTCGAATGGCGGAGCCATTAGTTGCAAGCCTATAGGTAACCCATCAACATCAGTGCCATTTGGAATCGAAATGGCTGGATACCCGACTACATTTGCCAGCACCGTAAATATATCGGCGAGGTACATTTGTAGCGGATCGTCTTTTTTCTCACCCAGTTTAAACGCGGTCGTCGGCGTAGTGGGCGACAGCAGAAAATCAAACTGCCCGAATATACGCTCCGTTTCCTGCCGAATCAGCCGTCGTACCTGCTGGGCTTTGGTATAATAAGCATCGTAATAACTGGCACTCAGTACAAACGTGCCGAGCAGGATACGTCGGCGCACTTCAGCGCCGAAGCCTTCTGTCCTGCTTTTTTTGTACAACGCCAGCAAGTCGCCCGATGGTGTGTGCCGATACCCATATCGTACACCATCGAAGCGAGACAGGTTCGAAGAAGCCTCCGCTGTAGTCAGAATGTAATACGTTGGGAGGAGGTATTTTAGTAAGGCGAGGTCGATAGATTCTACGGTATGGCCCATCGCCCGAAGTTCATCGATCCGCCCCTGCGTGGCTTCCCGGATGCTGTCGTCAACGCCTGTACTCTCGACACCGGCACTCAGGTAGGCAATTCGTAGGGGCCGCGATTCGACAGCAGCCTGGTCCGGCAATTGAGCTTTCGAGTAGGCATCGACGGGCCGACTCGACACCGTGCTATCGAATTCATCGGGGCCAGCCATGACTTCAAGCAGCAAAGCAGCATCATCGACCGTATTGGCAATCGGACCAATGCAATCGAAAGAAGATGCGTAGGCGATCAGGCCCCAGCGGCTGATTCGACCGTAGGTAGGCTTCAGCCCCACCACGCCACAAAACGCAGCTGGCTGGCGAACGGACCCACCCGTGTCGGAACCGATGCTGGCCAGACAAAGACCGGCCTGCACAGCCACCGCCGACCCGCCACTCGACCCGCCCGGTACCCGGCTCGTATCGGCCGCGTTCCGCACTGGCCCAAAGGCGGAGTTTTCGTTCGAGGAGCCCATGGCAAACTCATCGCAGTTTTGGCGGCCGATAATGATGGCATCTTCGTCCAGCAGGCGCTGAACGGCGGTAGCGGTAAACTGGGCCGTAAATTGATCGAGGATGAGACTGCCAGCCCGCACACCGTGCCCGGCGTAGTTGAGTACATCTTTGATACCAATGACCATACCCGCCAGCCGACCAGCCTTGCCAGCCATCAATTTCTGGTCGATGGCATCGGCCCGGGTCAGGCTCTCATCGGCATAAACGTCAGTGAATACGTTCAGGTGCTGGTATTCTTCGATGCGGGTGAGGTAGTCGGCCACCAGTTGACGGCAGGAGATAGTGCCGGAAGCCAGCGCGGACTGAACAGCGGAGAAGGTACGGTAGACGGTCAAGATCAGGGAAGGTGACTTCATAGCACTGGATAGCAAGTGCCAGACCTGATCAATAATTGAGCCGATCGGCGGGTTGACTTATCCGGCACTGGTTAAAAACGAAAACAGACAACCGAGCCGCGCCAGGCTGGCGTCGCTCAATTGTCTGTTTATGAAAACACTTACTTATTTAGTTGGATCTGATTCTTTCAGTCCATCTTCGATATTTTCGCGAACGTCTTTCGTGGCGTCCTTAAACTCACGGATGCCTTTACCAAGTCCCCGTGCCAGTTCGGGAATTTTCTTTGCGCCGAACAGCAGGAGCAACGCCAGGAAGATAAAGATCATCTCCTGACCGCCCAAACCCATAATTCCTAAAACGTTTGTACTGATCATGATTCTCGGGATTTGAATGTATGCAAAATTATAAAACTCTTTGGTACAACCCTATTAAAAGTGGGTGAAACTTAACCGATCTTGATAGTCTCGCGCGCTTCCGGCCGGGAACGCCGGGGGGCCTCCTCACTGGATACGGTTGCACCAAGCTCCCATTGCCGAAACTTTTCGATATCGTCTTTCATGCCGCTGAACAACCAGAGCATAAGAGCAATATCGTCGGTAAGGCCAACGATAGGCAGAAAATCGGGCAAAATGTCGATCGGCGATACGAAGTAAATCAGTACCGCAATTACCCGGATCAGGGTTTTCCAGGGCAGCTGGCGGTAGTCGCCCGATGCATATGCTTTCAGCAGACGGGTAACGATGCCAAGCTGCTCACGAAAAACCGATATGTTCTTTCCCGAAAGTCCACCGCTTTTATCGAGCGCTTCGCGGATCAGGTTGAACATACTTTTCGTATTCCGGGCGTAACGGACAGCGCCGATATTAGCTCGTTTAAAGAAAAACGAGGTCAGAATGCGGGTTACTAAACTCTTATTGGCCATTTGCTTTTTTTGAACGTTAGCGATTAGATGCCAGCGGATGGATTTCGTTTAGTGGAACAAAAATTTATCCATACCAAAACGACAGCTTTCTTCTAAAGTCCTTTAACATTATTTTTTCCTCACTGGTCAATAAACTGAGTTATCGGGTTAGAAGTTTAATCAGGCCAACATTGGTTTGTCTGTGTACGGGACCGTACTTTTGCGAACGCTTGTTTACCTGTTAACCTTTTAATTTCGAATACCGTATGAAAGTTACTGTAGTAGGTGCCGGGGCTGTTGGAGCCACCTGCGCCGACAACATTGCCCGCCGGGAGCTTGCCCACGAAGTCGTGCTATTGGATATCAAGGAAGGTATCAGTGAAGGTAAGTCCCTCGACATGCTCCAGGCATCCACATTACTCGACTGCGACATCAAACTGGTTGGCTCTACCAATAACTACGAAAAAACGGCCGGTTCGGATGTGGTCGTTATCACATCGGGTCTTCCCCGTAAGCCAGGCATGACCCGCGAAGACCTGATTGGTATCAACGCAGGCATCGTAAAGGGCGTAACAGAGAGCATTCTCAAGCACTCGCCCGACGCCATTTTTATCATTATCTCTAACCCGATGGACACGATGACGTACCTCGCTCTGAAGTCGTCGGGATTGCCAAAGAACCGTATCATCGGTTTAGGTGGCGCGCTGGATTCAGCCCGTTTCAAAACCTATCTGTCGCTCGCAATGAACTGCTCGCCAAACGATATTCAGGCGTCGGTCATTGGTGGACATGGCGACACGACCATGATCCCGCTCACACGCCTGGCTACCAAAGGCGGGGTACCCGTAAGCCAGTTCCTGGATGAAGAGACGCTGAAAAAAGTAGCCGCCGACACCATGGTGGGCGGGGCTACCCTGACGGGCATGATTGGCACGTCGGCCTGGTATGCGCCAGGCGCTGCCGGTGCTATGATGGTCGAGTCGATCGTACGCGATCAGAAACGGGTAATTCCATCCTGCGTATTGCTGGAAGGCGAATACGGCCAGTCAGACATTTGTCTTGGCGTGCCTGTCGTACTGGGCCGCAATGGATGGGAAGAAATCATCGACTACAAACTGACCGACGACGAGCAGGCAGCCTTCAACAAATCGGCCGATGCGGTTCGAAGCATGAACGGCGTACTGAGCACGCTGGACATGGGTGTTTAGTCACACCATCGACACCGTTAGAAACAATGAAGCCCCGATCATGTCGGGGCTTCATTCGTTATCGTGGAAAATACACTAACCAGATTGGGCGTAGCGAATAGGTACCACCACGATCAGGAGCTACGCCCACTTGATCTTCTATTTGATCAAATCAATAGGCTACGGCGGTACAACCACTACCAGGGGCTACGCCCACTGGCAGGGCTCGCTCATCAACCCTGCCAGTGGGCGTAGCCCCTGGTAGTGGTTGTACCGCTGTAGTCCCTGTGGTTACTCCTGTGGTCCCTGGTACTGATTGGTAGCGGACAACGCCCAACCTTGTCCCGAATTCACATTAGATAAACACCTGGTACTGCAACACCAGCTGTCCTTTGCGGCCCTCAGGCGCAATCTGCGTACCAGACGTTTGGTAATAAGGCCGGTTCTGGTAGTCGAGTGTCAATTTACCGTTGTGGCCTTTGATGAGGTAGTTCAGGCCGACGTTATAAACGCCCAGCGTTCGGGTGACGCGCTGGTAACTGGCAACCTGCGCCTGCACATACGGCATCAGCGTACCGTTGCCCGCACCAAAAAGGTCTTGCCGCATCAGGTAACCAACCTGGCTGTAGACCACGCTGCCTGTTCCAAACATTGGAAATGAATTACCCTGCGTGCCGCCCAGCCCGCCCGGAGCCGAGGAGATGCCGCTGGCCGGATTCATTATCCCGTTATAACGCAGGTAGTTGGTACCGTAATCGGTATGGAAATAGCCGAGATAGGCGTTGACCGCCGTTCCGGTCTGGCGGTTGATGGGCATATCCAGAAACGATGCTACCGACCACATATTCAGGTTCTGATAGATAGTATCGGTAACAACATCGCCCCGATGCCAGGTTGCATTTTTCTGCGTTATAAACCCGGCTTCGATATTCCACACTTTTCTCTTACCCAGGTAAGTCCCCGTCATGTAGCCCGGTACCTGATGGGCCTCCTTTTCAAAAATATTGTACAGGAAGAAGCCCTGAAACTGCTTATGATGGCCTTTCAGCGCAAAGTTGGCTGTTGAACCAAGGGCCGGAGGAGCGGCTCCGTTCGTCTGGATCGGGAAGGGGTCGCTAACGCCAATCCGGTAGTCGATCTTACCCAGCTGACCACGGGCATACACCGTCAACTTACGAGAGAATTCGTCGGTCTGGTCTACCGTAGCCTGCGCAAACACCGGCACATCCATACTCATGATACTGCTCACGCTGGGCTGACTAAACCGTGAGAGGCCATTCACAATGGTCAGCCCACCCCCGATTTTCAGATAATCTTTTCCTTTGAAGAGGTTATATTCACCAATGGCATCGTGGAAGAATGCAGCCACTTTTCGGTTCGAGGGCGTTCCAGCGGTGTTAAAGGCCGGAAATCCATTCAGGTAGTTGAAGTTGTTCATCCCAAACTGGAAATACAGAAACACCCGGTCACTGAGCTGACCAAACAGCTGGATACGTGTCCGGCGTAGTCCAATGTCGAATGTATTGGACCGGGGTTCCTGAATGACCGTTGTACCGGGGTTGCTCTGGTTAAGCCGCAGCCATGTCTGGTTCAGGAAGGTAACCTTAAAAAAGTGAGAACCGGATGTATTGAGGTTATACTTTAATTCATTCTTCTCGGCAGAAGCCGCAGCAGTACTAGCCGAAGGGGTGGTGGCAGTTGCTGGTTTTAGCGGGGCCTGTTCGGCAGAACGGTTTGTCGTTACAGGGGCGATTGTGTCGGTGGGAGCCGTTGTGGTTGCCGATTGTTGAGCAGCGGCAAAACCACCGCTCAGCATAGCGCAGGCAACTATTATTTTTTTCATAACTGGGTGTTTTCCTTATGCACAAAAAAGCGCACCGGCAAAAGTAGCCGGTGCGCCTGGGTAGGTGGTTAAAAACTGGTTATAATGATGGCTCGATCAGGTTAAAATCAGATTATACGGGCACACATCCTTAACGCCAGTCGCAGTCCGGGCTAAGCCATTCCTGACCCGGATCGATGGGAGCCCCATCGGGAGCCGCCAGCGACGGGGCCGATACTGTCCGGTCCGGATCGCTTAAGTACTGACCAATGAGCCACTTTACATACGCACTGCGCGTTCCGGCACCTGCTGCGGGGTTTATGATCCCAAGGATAGCGCTGTGGGACGCTGACCGAACGCTGCCGTCGGCACTTTTGTTGGTTGCCAGACGTATCAGCTGGTCGACATACACCCGTTCGGTCATGCGGGCAATTTCGCCCAGATAGCCTTCTTTAGCCACTTGTGGTGATTTTACAATGCCTTTGCTCAGCTGGTTCAGGACCTCGTCCAGATCAGGCAGGCGTGGATCACGGGCCTTTTGCAGGGCCAGCCGGGCGCAACGCTCCGGGTTGAGCAACATACGAAGGGTCAGGCTGGCCGATGCCTCGGGTGGAGCCATGGCATCGAATGACATACCTGTATGGCGTTTGAATACTTCCCTCGGGTTCGGTTCGAAGCGGAACGGGCGGGGTGGAATCATCGCCAGGACCGGAGAAGGTACCGCCAGAAAGGCCGGGTCCAGGGTAGCCAGCAAAGCCGTCAGAGCCCGGTTCTGTTCGGCAGCGGGAACCAGCGACTGCACCGGCTGACCATCTCCGCGCAGGGCATTGGTGTAGAGTTGCCCTCCCAGTATTTTTGCCACAGATTCGACCTGGTACCGGTGGAACATATACATCGGCACAAATACCTCTTCGAGCGTCGCCATAGGCATACCCGCCGGAATTTTTTTCTCGCTGAAGTTGGTCAATGCCACTTTCCTGACGTCCATAACGCGCCGTAGTTCATCGATGGCATTGGCCCCGTTGTCCCACAGGTGTGTGGCCGGATGGACAGACCCTTCAGGTCGGGCATCCTGATCGGTCAGGAATGAAAGACCGGCCGCCTGCATCTGCGTTATGATCTTGTCGAGTTCTTTCTTCTCGTCGGCCCCGGTGGCAAACTGCTCGTACCCGTACCGAATGCTCCACTTGTCGTACGTACCAATGCCTTTGGCATACGCATCCGACAGATCGATCGAAGCGCCTTTCACGTTGGCAACCATCGTTGGGTAGTCCATCACCGATGCCCGCCCCTGGGTACTGGCCAGGTAATTATGGGGTAAGCCCAGGGTGTGTCCCACCTCGTGGGCGGCCAGCTGCCGCAACCGGTCGAGCGACATTTGCATCATCGGCGACGTATCGGTTGCGTTAGGATCGGTGGGTGTGTTGAACTCACCGACCAGTCCCTGTGCGATCAGGTAGTCCTGGCGAACCCGCAGGGAACCAAGCGTGACTTTCCCTTTAAGAATTTCGCCGGTGCGCGGATCGATGATGCTGGCTCCGTAGCTCCAGCCACGCGTAGAACGGTGTACCCACTGGATGAGGTTATACCGGATGTCCATCGGGTCGGCATCGGCAGGAAGCAGCTTCACCTGAAACGCATCTTTGTAGCCAGCCGCTTCGAAGGCCTGATTCCACCAAGCGGTACCTTCCATTAATGCCGTACGGATGGGTTCGGGAGTGCCGGGGTCGAGGTAGTAAACAATAGGTTTTACGGCTTCACTTACGGCCGCCGACGGATTCTTTTTTTCCAGCCGGTGCCGGGAAATGTAGCGCTTCGTTATCGGCTGGCTAACGGGAGTAGCATAATCGAAGAACTCGATACCGCCATAGCCAATCCGCGGGTCGAATAGCCGGGGCTTGTAAGGCGAGTTTTCCAGGGAAGGCAACTGCACGAAAGAGTGGTGCTGGTGCATGGTAACGGCGGCTGGCGTTGGCACCACTTCACGCAGGTAGGTTCCGGCACCTTCACCCGTGATTGTAATGATGGTCTCGAACTCGGTATTTTGCGGAAACGACTTTGTACGGGGTATATACATGGCACTCCGCAGGGGATCGAATTTATAGGTGCCCTGCTTGGTCTGGGAAATGGCCTGAACCGCCCCTACGGCGTCCTGCATCAGAAACGGGGTCAGATCGATCAGGACCCGGTCACCTTCCTCAGCGGCAATATCGAAGCCGGCATGAACCGACTGGGCAAAGGACTCTTCAACAGCCCGTCGTTCGAGTGGATCGCTGGTCAGCGCCCGGTAGGCGTAGTTGGGTTCGATGAGCAGCACTTTGTTGCCACTGCGCTGAAACTTGACCACATGTTCCTGCCCCAGCCGCCCCCGGTCGAGGCCAATATCGTTGGAGCCAACGCCTTGGGCCAGCGTCGGGTAGTACAGAAACTCCGTGTCGAACTTATCGACCTCAAGCCAGACTTTGCCTTTTTTAGCATCCCAGTAGTAGGTCATAAACCCCGCGTTGCGGGCCATGCCATTGGTGAAGCCGGTTATCGCCGGTGTGCCGCCGTTGGCCGGGGCAGATGGGGGTGTTTGGGCATTGATCCATGTGTTGCTGAGAAACAACACCGAGACAAAGACTAATAATAGTTTCTTCATAATAAGCCGGTTTCGAGTTCGTGCTCAAGATACGAGAAAACAAAGTACTGCCGGGCGTAAAAAAAGCGTAGTCTGGTATCAATACAGACTACGCTTTGTATAATTATATACGGTGCCAGTTGGGCCGAATTAATCGATCCTTGCCGCGTTTTCGTCTTCTCTTTCGCAAGCGCTTTCTGGTCTTTTGTGTCGCTTCTAGTCGCTTTCCCTACGCCTAATTGACAACTTCACCCTTCAGGTTACGCTCCAGATAGGTCGTATACTGCTGGTAAAGCAGCAGATTACTCGCCTGGTTGTAAGACACGCCGTGGGCACCGGGCGGATATATCCGAAGATCGGCATCTTTACCCGCATCTTCGAGAGCGTTCATCAGTTGAAAGGTGTTACGGACATGTACATTCTCGTCCATCGTTGAGTGTGCAATGAACATCTTGCCCGCCAGATTTTTGGCATATGGCGATACGGCGCTGGCGACATACTTCGCGTCGTTTTCCGGTACAAGTCCCATGTACCGTTCGGTGTAAATGGAGTCATACAGACGCCAGTCGGTTACGGGCGCGCCCACGAGCGAAACCTTGAAAACGCCGGGGTGTGTAAGCATGGTGTAGCTACTCATATACCCCCCGTAGCTATGTCCGCGGATAGCCATGCGGCTGGCATCGACCCACGGTTGAGTAGCCAGATACTTCGCCGTCTCCGCAAAGTCCAGGCTCTCGAACTTACCCAGCTGCTCGTAAACGACCTTTTCAAAGTCCCGGCCGTAGCCCCCGCTCCCCCGGTTGTTGACCCCAACAACTACATAGCCCGATTGAGCCAGCCACTGATGCCAGCCCGTTATGGCAAACTCATTATAAACAGACTGAGCACCCGGGCCACCGTAAATATCCAGCATAACCGGGTATTTTTTTGTTGCGTCGAAGTTCAGGGGTTTGATGATCGAAATGTCGATCTTTTGTCCGTCGGTGGTTGTAAACGAGCTTAGCTCTTTGGGAGCGTAGGCATGACCGGCCAGAAAAGTGGTTACGCTGGCATTCGTTTCCAGCGCCTTGATCAGCTTGCCCTGGATGTCGCGTAGCTCTACCTGCGTAGGCGTCTGCACATTCGAGTACCGGTCGATGAAGTACTGCCCGTTGGGCGACAGATTGACGGTATGTTTTCCGGCCACGGTCGTCAGTCGGCGTTTGTTCTTTCCATCCAGGTCGACAACAAACAGGTGCCGCTCCATGGGCGATGCTTCCGTAGACGTAAAATAAACCTTCTTCGTTTTTGGATCGATGTGGTGTACGTAGGTCACTTCCCACTTACCAGCTGTAACCGGGTTGAGCAGCTTACCCGAATAATCGTACCGGTACAGGTGGGCAAATCCGTCGCGATCCGATACCCAGTAGAATTCGTTGGTACCAGCCGGGAAGTAAAGCAAGTGGTTAATGCCCGCGAAGAAATCGAATATATCGACCCAGGTCTTCGACGTTTCTTCCATAATCTGTTTCGCGCTGCCGGTTCGACCATCGGCTATGAACAGCCGCATGTGATTCTGCTTCCGGTTGAGGTGAACGAGAGCCAGTTGCCCGGTCTGCGATGTCCAGTAAATACGGGGTATGTAGCCATCCGGTTCGCCGTCGCGCCCGAGGTCGACTTTCATCCATTCCTTCTTCCTGTTGGCAATTTCGATGACCTCGATGCGGACAGTCGGGTTCTTGTCACCGACACGCGGATAGGGCAGCGAGTCAAATTTCTCGTCGAACCCCTTATAATCTGTTAGCTTATAGATGGGCACCTCGCGCTCGTCGGATTGCCAGAAGGCGATGAACTTACTGTCGGGCGACCACTCCCAGGCCTGCGCCAGCCCAAACTCTTCTTCATAGGCCCAGCCGAAACGACCATTGTAGAACGCGGGTTTGGCATCGTCGGTGAGTTGAATTTCCCGTTGTGTTCTAAAATCGAACGTAAACAGATTGCCACCCCGCTCATAACCGATCTGACTACCGTCGGGGGCGAGTTCAGCGGTCTGGGCATCTTTGGCAACCAGCTTCAGACTCTTGTCGGCTACCGAATAGACATAGTAGTCCGACACCCCCGACCGCCGGTAAACAGGCCGGAAGTTGGTTTGAAACACGATATTCTTTGAATCGTTCGACCACTGGAACGAACCGTAGGTAAATGGTTTGTCAGTACCAGGAAACTTGAGCTGGCTCCCGTCGAACACAACGACCTCTGACTGATCTTTTGGCGAAAGCGTTTTAATGGTCCGCTGTCCATCGATGTAAGAGAACTTAGTACCGCCTTCGATCCAGTTGATACTACGCGGCCCTGACGAACCATTGAGTTGACCGGTAGCGGCCAGCGCCTGTTGAAGCGTTGCGTAATTCTGTTTTGTCGATGGAGAAACAGTCGTCTGGGCAATCGACAGCTGGGTAAGCAGGCTCGATGCAACAAGCAACCAACGGAATGAGATACGATGAATCATGTCGATGAATATGAGTTCAGAAACCCAAAGTTACTAAAAATCGCCTGTTTGCTTTTGGGTCAGTACATAGATGCCCCCAGCATGAGTGAGCAGACCATTCCCTTATTATATTGAGGAGAAGGCCCAGTAATTCTCTGTAATTATCAACTATCTATGACTAATATGTATCCATCTACCAGACTACGCTTCCAGTATTTATGAATGCTTGGGCTGACTCTGTTGCTGTGCGCTAACGCCATGGCACAGGGCAACCGCTACACGATAAAAGGTCGTGTGATCGACAACAATGACCAGGCTGTTCCTGGCGTAACAGTGCTGCTGCGCGGTTCCGGATCGACGGACCGACAGTTGGAAACGACCTCGGTAGCTGACGGCTCTTATGTCCTCGGGGTATCGGTGCCACCGGGCTCCTACTCACTTACGTTCTCGTCCATCGGCTATACGGCCCTCAATCAGAGATTAGCCTGGACAGTCAGGAGTCGGCAGTAGCGAATGTCACAATGGCAGAAGTCAACCAGACCCCCTCGACGAGGTCATCGATGGCGTTATCATCAGCAATGCCGGCACCGCCAATGCAGTTGCGGTACCGGTCTATCTGCCGGGTGAGATGCTGCTGATCCGGGCCGAAGCTTACGCCCGCAAGAACGACCTGACCAATGCGGTGACGGAGCTGAATAAGGTGCTGACCAAATCGGCGACACAGGATGCCTGGGGCATTGGCGCTGGCTTGCCCGCCTATTTGGGCCCACAAACGGCCCCGGCCGTTCTGGCCGAAATTTACCGCAACCGCCAGATTGAACTGGCGTTCCAGGGCTTTCGGCTCGAAGACAGCCGCCGGTTTGGACGGCCCGGCCCGGAGACTACCCCACAAACCAATGCCGAACGTACGCGTAACTTCCTGCCTTACCCGTTTACCGAACGCGACAACAACAGCAGCACCCCGACCGATCCGGCTATTTGATTTTATCCGATATAAAAAAAACCACGTTCAAACAACGCCCACGCAAAACCCGCACACAACCCACACAACCCACACCCTAGCCCACACCTGAAGGTGTGGGCTAGGGTGTGGGCTAGGTTGCGGGTACGGGGCGGGTACGGGTTACGGTGTGGGTCGTGGACAACACCCGGTCTTACAGGATCGGGTGTTTTTTATGCCAGGCTGTAGCGTCCTGATACGCTTTGGCCACTGCCAGCACTTTTCCTTCTTCGAACAACTGCCCCATGAACGTGATGCTGGTGGGCAGGTTCTCTTTCGTAAAGCCATTCGGCAGCACCACACACGGATGGCCGGTCAGGTTTGTGAGTGTCAGATTGCCACCCGCATAGCTGGGGCTGATGTATACATCGAGTTTGGCCGCTTTCAGCTGGTCAGCCATATCATTGATAAGCTTCGTGCGGGCGCGGTTCGCCTGGATGTATTCGACCGCCGGAACGAATCGGGCCGACCGAAACGCATTGGGCCAGGCATTTTTCCCCTGACGCACCATCAGATCGTCGCGCCCGGACCGGGTTAACTCATCGAATGACGCAGCCGCTTCAACCGTGAGCAAGAACGAGATCCGGCCAGCCGGCACACTCGTTGGCAAATCGAACGGCACCAGTTCGGCCCCTAATGAACGCAGCGTCTGAAGCGTGAGCGAGTCGTTAGCCCGGTTGGGATAAGTGCTTTCAAACGCTTTTTTCACATAACCCACCCGTACACCTTTCAGAGTCGTCAATGGTGCGTAGCGGAAGGGGGCGGCCATTACCGTTGGGTCATGGCCGTCAGGGCCGTAGATGGCGTTGAAAACCAGCGCGCAATCCTCTACCGAACGGGTGATGGGCCCGATCTTATCCATGCTCCAGCTTAGCGCCATAGCGCCATGCCTGCTTACCCGCCCGAAGGTTGGTCGTAAACCCGTTGTGCCGCAAACGGTCGACGGCGAGACGATAGAGCCCAGCGTTTCGGTGCCGATAGCAAAGGGCAACAAACCCGCCGAGACACTCGATGCCGAGCCCGCTGATGAACCGCTGGCCCCCGCTTCGGTATTCCAGGGATTACGCGTTGTGCCACCAAACCAGACGTCGCCCATGGCCAGGGCCCCCAGCGTCATCTTGCCGCACAGCACCGCTCCGGCTTCTTCGAGCTTCCGAACAACGGTGGCGTCGAGGTCGAGGGTCTGGTCTTTGTAGGGAGCCGCGCCCCAGGTGGTCTTGTAGCCTTTCTTAGCCAGAAGATCCTTGGCACCATAGGGAATTCCGTGCAGTGGACCGCGGTATTTGCCCGCTTTTAGCTCAGCGTCGGCCCGTTTGGCCTGGGTCAGAGCCAGCTCTTCGGTCAGCGTAATGACGCAGTGTAGTTTTGGATCATTCGTTTTAAGCCGGTTCAGGAAAAACTGCGTGAGTTCAACCGACGAAATCTGTTTCGTCCGGATCAGTTCGCCCAACTGCCCGACCGTATAGAAAGCCAGCTCATCGCGGTTGGCGGGGAGCGTGACTTTACCCGCGGACGACGCTTTAAACGACGAAGGACCGGTCGGTATAATGAACCCCGCCGGGAGGGGATTGAAATACAGGGCGGGGGCTACGTCATTGGGTAAATCAATCTTGCGCAAAGCCTCGTAATTAGTCCGGGCATTGTTGAGATTGTCGAGCATCGAATCGCGCTCGGCGGGGGTGAATTCGAGTCCGAAAACTGTTGACGCGACCTCGATCATTCCGGTCGTCAGTGGCTTTTTCGGATCGTCGGGGGCGTTGATGAACGCGCCAAGCAGGAAACTACCCGCGCAGGCAGCCAGAAGTGTAGTTGTTCGTTTCATTCGGATCAGGTTGTTCTGATTAACAACCTTCCAAAATACGAACGGAACTGTTTACATCATGGATGCACGTGAAAATTCCTCATGCAATCGCACGATTTGCGGCAGCAGCAGCTGGCTTTCGTCGTTCAGCAGTACGTAGTCGGCCATGCGTAATCGCGCTTCGTCGCTTACCTGCCGATCGATGATATGCTGAATCTCCTCAGCTGAACGATGGGGGTCCCGAACCCGAATGCGGTCGATCCGAATCGGTGCGGGTGCCTGAACCACAATGACCTTATGGAGGGAGTTACCATCGCCAGCCGCCCGCATCAGCGCGGCTTCCTTAATGACATAGGGCTTATCGGCGTGTTCGCTGACCCAACGGGCGGTGTCGGCAAATACGCGCGGATGAATGACAGCATTGAGCTGCTCCAGCAACAACGGCTCGGCAAATACCTGCGAAGCTACCCAGCTTCGGTTATACTTGCCCAGACTGTCATATGCCTGCGCACCCAGCACCCGCGTGATATCGGCTTTCAGAATCGGGTCGTGTTCCGTGAGCCATTTAGCGCGTTCGTCGGCATAGTAAACCGGAGCGCCAAGCATAGCGAACACGCGGCATACAATACTCTTGCCGGAGCCAATACCGCCCGTTACGCCAATCTGAAGGGGTTTATTCATGGGGGTAATCCGTTGGGCAGTTGGTGAGTTGATGAGTTGATTAGTCGGTCAGTCAATGAGTTGGTGAGTTTGTAAACTGACCAACTCACCGACTCACTGACTGACCAACTCACTACTTACTTCGTTGGAATTGACAGTAGCTCGCCCACTTCGAAGCTTATAGCTACCCGGTCGGCACTGACGCGCAGGAGCGGATGCCGGAACTGATTGAGGACGATCTCCTCATCGTAATTGTCGGCAATACGTTTCCGGGGAATCCGCACGACCAGCGTATCTGACAGCCCACGAATCAGCCGACCGGGGCCCGTCACCTGAATGGTCCGGGGGGTGAGATTGATAAGGCTCGATACCACGAAGCGGGGAGCCAGATTGATGTTCAGACTATCGGGAACCAGTTGGATCGTCTTGGTCATACGCCGATCGAAGCCCATTTCGAGCGTATCGGCCACTACATAGTTTACCTGTAGCTTCTTGACTTGTTCGGCCAGCGTAGCGGCCAGCGACGAGGTGTTGATAACCGAGGCACGAATGGGGTCTTTCACCACGTAATCGACCGGATCGACCCGGAACGGTAACCAGGCGTGCCGAAGCAGGCCCCAGCCGTCGCTCGATACGTTAACCGTAACGGTTCGGGGCAAAGGCGATACGGGCACAAACAGGGAGTCGTTGTAAACAAAATGAACCGGGTACTCTACATTCAACGTATACCCGTTCTTGTTGAGCGCATTCAGGAACCAGAATAGCGCAGCGGCACCCAGACAAAGCAAGGCTTTGGCAGGTAAAAATGGGCGGGTTTGTTGCGGAGTGTTCATGAATAGGTAGTTGTAGAGACGCAACCCTTTGCGTCTCCACTGACACAAAAAGAGTCAACCCGACAAAAAGACGAAACGATGAATCTGGGCTGGCACGGGGCCAGACGCAGAACGAGCGATGCAGGGCTGACGCAGAACAAGGCTGGCGCATGACAGACGCAAGGGGTTGCCGGTCCGCCGGTGCGGTCTCTACTCGGGTTTGGCGGTGACGGTCAATTCGCGGGCTATGGACGACTTTTCGAATGTCATCTTCACACCCCGATCAACTTCGAGCGTAACCGTGGCACCCTCGACCGATACGATGCGTCCGTGCAAACCACCGACCGTAACGACGCTGTCACCTTTTTTGAGGTTCTCTACGAAGCTTTTCTGGTCTTTCTGCTTTTTCTGCTGCGGCCGGATCATGAAGAAATAAAAGACGCCAATGATGGCTACCCATAACAGAATGTTATAAATCATGGGCGTGTTGCCGGTAGCCGAAGCCTGTAACAGAATTGAATACATAAATTGGATTGGTTACGATTTCTTGGTTGAATCGACTTTGGGGTTTACCATTGCCTTGAATTGCAAATCCGTCATCGATGGGTCGGTGTTGGCAAATACCGTGATGGTTTTATTTTGCTGGCCCATCTTACCCCGGCTGTTGAAGCGCACCCGGATGGATGCTGTGGCGCCCGGCGCAACCGGCTCACGCGGCCACTCGGGTGTGGTACACCCGCAGGAAGCCGTAATGTTGTTGATAATCAGTGGAAACTCGCCGGTATTCGTAAACGCAAACGAATGCTCAACGGTATCACCCTCCGTAAGCGCCCCAAAATCGTAGATGCCTTTTTCAGAAAACGTGAGCTTAGGCATCTTCTCCGAAACTTCGGCCTTCGATGTTTCGGCCTGCTGCCGGTTATCGCAGGCAGCCTGCCCAAAACCAATGCCGAGGAAGGCGGCAATGACAACGAAATTTTTAACCCGCATTTGTGTCAACAAGTTATAAATAGGGAGTAGCCAGGCTGTTGGTTAACCGGTTAAAACGGATTAACGTACTACCTGGCTGATTGCGAGACGCTAGGTATTTTGCTTCTTGATCTGAGCCATCAGCCGGTCCACATCTTCGAGCAATCGCTCGGCTTTCTCCCGGGCGTCATTTACGACCCGCTGCCCTTCGTTTTTCGACAGGTTTTCGGGCAACTCGTTCGAGTTGGAAATCTGGGCAATCAGCTGTTCGATCTGTTCGCGGTATTTTGACAACCGGAATGACAGGCGATCACGGGTAACAACGCCTTTGTCGGGCGCGTAGAGCGTCCCAATGGTAGCACCGGCAACAAGACCGGTTAGTAGAAAGAGTAAATCACGGCCAGTTCTGCTCATGTTAAAAAAAGTTATGAGGTTGTATCGTTGTACAGCTAAACAGTCAACAGGTTGACAAAGCAACTCTATAACGTTAAAACTAGATAACCGTATAACTTACTTATTGTCCAGCAACCCACGCCCGCTTTTACGCAAACGTCCCGAAGTCTGTAGTTTCTCGGAGAGGTTGTCTAAAATTCCGTTGACAAATTTACCGCTTTTGGGCGTACTGTAGGCTTTTGCCAACTCGATATATTCGTTAATCGTCACCTTGACCGGAATGTTTGGAAAGCTTAACAACTCACAAACAGCCAGTTTGAGGATAATTTTATCCAGCATCGCTACCCGTTCCACATCCCAGTTTTGAAGCTGATCGGACAGAAGTTGCTCGTAATCGGCGTCGTTTTCGACCGACTGCTGAAAGAGCGTGTTCAGAAAACGCTCGTCTTCTTCCCAATCGTCGGTCAGCGGCTCAAGCTTAAGACCTGTTGGGCTTTGTACCGATTTGAGCGTTTTAATAGACAGTCCCCGTACTACATCACTGTTTTCGGCCCAGCTCAGGTCAATCTCGGCGAGATGGTCACGGATGACCTCGTGCTTGAACACCAGTGTCCGCAACACGTACTGTGCCAGCGCCTGGTCTTCGTCGGCCGTATGTGTCCGCTTTTCGCAGTAGGCCCGGTACGTTTCATCGGTTTTCAGCGCTTCACGCAATGCTTTACGCACAAACCCCAGGTCATCGGCCCAGGAAATGTTATGCCGCAGTGCTTCGTTCTGTAGCGGCTGATAAGCGGCCAGCGCCTGAATGATCGTGTTATCGTTCAGGTCAGACTCGAAGGGAAACGGGGTTTCGTCGACGTTGCGATAAACGCGTTCGCGATCGGCGCGGGCTACCTGACCCAGTTCAACCAGCAGGGTCAGCACACGCAGGTAATCGTCGTAAATGCCGTTCACCTGCTTTATCATCATCTGAGCAAGATGCTGACGGTCTTTTTTGCCTCGGCTCTGGTAGAAGAGATACCCGTCGTTGGCGGCTTTCAGCACCTTGGTAGGCGCTTCGTCATCGGTGGCGGGCTGGTCGGCTTTGACGGCTTCGTCAAACAGAAGTCCAGCGAGTTTTCGGTAGCCTTCGAGTTGCCGTTTATCCTGCGGCAACATGGAGTTCAGGTCGGGCTGGAAAAGATCAGTGATGCCATCGTGGGCTAACTGCTGGTTAGAAAATTCAGCCTGCTTCAGTGCATACAGCGCCTGCATAACCTTAATTCGAAGTAATCGCCTGTTCAACATTGCCCCTAAACTATAAAAACTACCAATAAAATAAAGAACTCCCCAACGGGACTGCAAAAATACGGCTTAATACCTTAAATACCCAATCGATAGCACATCGCCTGTATCCTGCAACTTTTAAAGGACCGGGGTGGTTTTGATTTAAACGCTGTCTGGTCCTTTGTGAAAGCACTTTCCTACTTAAATAAATACCTGCTGAAGTATAAATGGTACCTGATCTGGGGGACTGTTTTTACGGCTGCATCCAACCTCTTCGGTATCTTTCCGGCTCAGCTAGTGCGGTACGCACTCGACCTGGTGCGGGAAACCCTCGACATTTATTATCTCTACGATAAATCGCCGTTGCAGGCATCGCTCTACGATGTTTTCGCCTTCAGTCTGCTGCTGTTCGGGGTGATGACGCTGGTGCTGGCTTTGCTGAAAGGCTTTTTCCTGTTTCTGGTTCGGCAGACGCTCATCGTTATGTCGCGGCATATCGAGTATGATCTCAAGAACGAGATTTATACCCATTACCAGACGCTGCCCCTCAGCTTTTACCGCCAGCACAACACCGGCGATTTGATGGCCCGGATTTCGGAAGACGTCAGTAAGGTCAGGATGTATGTTGGGCCTAGTATCATGTACGGGCTGAACCTGATCGTGCTGTTTACGCTGGTCATCACCTACATGGTGAGCATCAACGCCCGGCTTTCGTTATATGTCCTCTTGCCACTACCCATTCTATCGGTGGCGATCTATATTGTCAACAGCATCATCATTCAGCGGTCGGAAGAGATCCAGCGGAGTTTGTCGCGCCTGTCGACATACGTACAGGAAGCCTTCTCCGGTATCCGCGTGCTGAAATCGTACGTTCAGGAAAACAATTCGGCGGCCAAATTTGAACTTGAAAGCGACGAATACCGGAACAAATCACTTAGCCTGACACGGGTTGACTCCCTGTTTTTTCCAATCGTGGCTATTCTGGTAGGACTCAGCAATGTCCTGGTCGTGTACGTAGGGGGACAGGAAATTCTGGCGGGTCGGCTTACGCCGGGTAACATCACCGAGTTTATCCTGTATGTGAACATGCTGACATGGCCGGTAATGGCTCTCGGCTGGACCACCAGCCAAACGCAGCGCGCAGCCGCTTCGCAGGAACGTATCAATGAATTCCTCAACATCAAAACCGACATTGTCTCCCAGAAGAACATACAGCGGTCAATCGTTGGTGAAATTGAGTTCAAAAATGTGCGGTTCGTGTACCCGGACTCGGGTATCGTCGCCATAAAAAACTTCTCGATGCACGTGCGGGCGGGCGAAACGGTCGCCATCCTGGGTACGACCGGATCAGGCAAAAGCACCCTTGCCAACCTGCTCACACGCATGTACGATGTTACGTCGGGCGAAATTCTGATCGATGGTGTTCCCCTGAAAGACTACACCCTGACTGCCGTTCGGGAGCAGATGGGCTACGTACCGCAGGACGTCTTCCTCTTCTCCGAAACGATTAGTAACAACGTTCGTTTCGGTAAGCCCAACCTGTCGCAGGAGCGCGTGGAGCAGGCAGTTCGTGATGCCGACCTGTACCAGAACGTAATCGACTTTCCGGAAGGGTTTAACACCCCTGTTGGCGAGCGGGGCGTAACGCTGTCGGGTGGACAGAAACAACGGCTCAGTATTGCCAGGGCTATTGCCCGCGACCCGAAGATCCTGATTCTGGATGACTGTCTGTCGGCGGTAGACACCAACACCGAGAATATCATTCTCAATAATCTCGGGCGTATTATGGCCAACCGAACGTCGGTGGTGATCTCGCACCGTGTTTCGTCGGCGAAACTGGCCGATCACATCATCATGCTCGATGAGGGTGAAATTGTGGAGCAGGGCACCCACGAAAAACTGATTGCCGGCAGCGGTGCCTACCGCGAGCTGTATGACAAGCAGCTACAAACCGAAGAGGTATAAGCAACGCACTTTATCACCGGATCAGATCGGCGGTTTGGTTCTCCTTTTGCCGGGCCAGTACGGCCAGCCATTTCCTGACGACACTTTCCATGATCGTTTTCACAACCGGTTTGGTGACGTAGTCGTCCATACCGGCTTCCAGACAGCGTTCTTTCTCCCCTCTGACCGTACCCGCTGTCAACGCAATAATGGGAACCCGTACTTGCTTTTCGAACTGGCGGATAGCTATGGTCGCTTCGTAGCCATTCAGTTCAGGCATTTGTAAATCCATGAAAATCAGCGTAGGCACCTCTTTTTTGTAAAGATCCACGGCTTCGGCTCCGTTGATGGCCGTCATGATTTTCACACCCGGGCTGATATGTCGCAGAATAGCCGTAGCCAACAACATATTGATGGGGTTATCTTCGGCAATCAGGATCTTTATCGGTTCCGAATAGGCCCCTGCCTGTAGCGGAGCTGAACTGGCCAACATGTTACGACGAATCTTCACTTGTGACAATGACCGAAGCAACGGCTGAACCCGCACGGGTTTCACCAGGCGGGTAGTTACCAACAGTTCATCACAGACCTTGTGGATATCGTCCTCATCGGACGCATTATGGAGCAGGACAATGTGTTGTTCCCCAAGAGCCAGGGCTTCTTTCCGGATGTTTTTGATAATATGAATCCCATTGGGGTAAGGCATGTGATAGTCCATGAGGATAGCATCGTATTTCTCCCCCGCAGTTAATTTTCTCATAGCCAGCATACCAGAACTGGCCTGATCGACGTCGATGCCGTTGGCCACCAGCATAGCCTCAAGGATCTGCCGGCTCCGGTCATTATCGTCCACGATCAGAACACGCCTGACGGTCGTTGTATTTTCCCACGGGGCGACCTCGCCGGGGGCGGTTTTGAGGGAGACATCGAACGAGAATGTACTGCCCTCACTTACCCGGCTCTGTATCTCCAGCCGACTGTTCATGAGCGCCAGCAACCGGTTCGATATGGTTAAGCCGAGCCCTGTACCCCCAAATCGCCGGGTTGTCGACGTATCTTCCTGAGCAAACGCTTCGAATATTTTTTTCTGGCTTTTTTCGTCTATGCCAATGCCGGTATCGCGCACTGAAAATCGCAGGGTAGTCTGTTCGGGCTCCGGGTTAGGAACCGTTTCGATACCCAGCTCGATTTCGCCGTATTCGGTAAACTTAACGGCATTGCCCAGCAGGTTTACCAGTATCTGACGAAGCCGGATGGCATCGGCAAAGGCAAACTGGGGTACATCCGGGGCAATATTGAGCAACATTTCCAGCTCTTTTTTATGAGCCTGGTATTTGATCATATCGACAACCTGACTACCAATTTCCAGCATATCCGTTTTCTCGATGGTTAGTTCGACCTTCCCCGCTTTGATTTTCGAGAAGTCGAGAATATCGTTGACGATATCGAGAAGCGAATTGGCCGACTGGTAGATCATCGACAGGTACTGGTGCTGCGTATCGTCCATATTGGTACGCATGAGGAGATCCGTAAAGCCAATGACCCCGTTTAAAGGCGTTCGTATCTCATGGCTCATATTAGCCAGAAATTCCGACTTCGATCTACTGGCAGCTTCGGCCTGTTGCCGGGATTTGGACAGTTCCTGCTCAGCTTGTTTCCGTGCCGAAATATCGTGCATGTAACCATACCAGATCACCTGACCGCCCACCTCCTCAGGCATGGCTTCGGCCCGCAGCCATCGTTCGCCTTTTACCGGCAGCATCACCCGAAAATCCATAGCCCACGTCTGAAGGGTGCGCTTCGACTCCAGAATCGACTCGATGATGGGCTGTACTTCGTCGGGGTGAATACAGGCTATCAGTCTCCGAACATCAGCGGTAATTTCGTCGGGCGTCAGTTCAAATAGCTCCGCTACACCCACTGAAACATACGAAAAACTAGGTTTTTTTTCAGGCGACAACTGAAACTGGTAGAGGGCTCCGGGCACACGATCCGACAGCTTTTTCAGGAGTTCGGCGGCCTCCTGAGCCTGTATCTGGCTTCGTTTCCGGTCGTCGATGTCCTGGAACGTGCCATACAGCCGGTAGCAGGTGTTGTTGCGCCACTCGACCTTACCGATGGCGCGTACCCAGCGCTCCCGGCCACCCAGCGTGACAATCTGCAACTCCATGTCCCAGGGTGTTCCGTTCTGTACCCCTTCGTTGACGGCCCGGCTGATAGCCTCCCGATCAACCCCTTCTTTATAAAAACCAATTGCGTCGTTTAAGTCTGGCTGGTAATCGGGCGGTACGCCATGAATTTCCCTGGTAGTGGCCGACCAGTGGCTGGTTTCTTCCAGCAGGTCGACTTCCCAACCGCCAATACGGGCTACCCGGTTGGTTTCTTCGAGAAGTTCTTTCGTACGCTCCAGCTCAATTTCGGCCTGTTTACGGTCGGTGATATTGAGGCTGATCCCCAGTAGACCAGAAATCTGCTCCTGCTCATTACGAAGTGGAATTTTCGAGCTTAGAAACCAGCACTGACGACCATCAAGGCGCGTATTGAGGGTTTCTTTCCCCAAAATAGGTTCCCCGGTCGTGATCACCTGCCGATCTTCGGCCAGGGAAAGCTGAGCAGATTCGTCCGGATATAGGTCGGTGTCGTCTTTACCGAGCACGTCACTATCGCTCTCAGCGCCCATGTACTCGTATTCAGCCCGGTTCACCAGCACCTTTCGGGATTCGGTGTCTTTGACGTAAATATTGATGGGAATGTTGTCGATGATTGTTCGTAACAGCTGATGCTCGTCTTCGATTTTCTTTCCCCCTGCCAGCGTCGGTAAGCCAACGGCAGCAACGCGATGAACCCCTTCTGTAGGAGCATCTACGGGTGCCATGTGTTTGTCATCGGGTAAAACAATCGTACAGGCGATCAGTAGCCGATGTTCGTTAGCGTGCCGAATAAGTCTCGTCTGGCAGCGCATTTGAATGACTGACCCATTTTTGTGCAGAAATCGAATCAGGCGGTCTTCGTCCGAATCATTTATCGATTGATCTTTCAGACCCGTGATCCGGGGCGCATCGTCAGGATGGATGATCGTCTGCCAGTGTATCTGCGCTGTCGATTCGTGGGAACCGTAGCCGAGCGAGGCCCAGAGCGCTGCATTGAGCCACCCACGGTCAGGGCCTGGCAAGCTAAGGTAACAGACACCGTTCAACCCCGATTCTTCCACAAAATCGAAGATGGACTCATCTGCTTTTAGTAAAGCATAATATTCCTGTTGCAGTTGTCCTTTCTCTTTCAAAATGGATAGAGGGTTTCTTTTGTTGTACCAGACACACCGGTACGCCTGTATTCCTGCACATAAAGAACAATATAGTACAAATTCTTAAGGGAATGTGTAACAAGACACCAGCGCCTTGTTTACCAATATGCTAAAGTATAAAATTAAAATTTTACTTTGCTACTGAAATAAGCGTTATTCTCTTTCGCTGGCAGAAAACGTGAGCCCGTCGGTGCGTGTCGGTAAAACGTTGTTTCATAAACATTTGGGTCGTACTAGCGGAGTCGATAACTTGTTCCATCGTTCATTGATTGCGCAGAAAGTACCTCGCTACAGTATGACCAGCAGTCAGGTCGACTATAATCCGTTGCCGTGCAACGTCGTTCATACACCTGCTGTATTTACCGTTCCCTCTGTTTTATCCGCGCCAATCTGAACCAAGTTTGCCGAAAAACAGATTCTGTACGTATGCCTTCATCATTACGTCTTGAATTATTTACCCCCGCGACCGACGACCGGCCGGTGTTCATTTCGGGTAACTTCTGCGACTGGCTGCCTGATCTGGAATCGTTCGAGATGCAGGCTACCAGTCCGGGACACTATCTGTTCGATTTTCCCGCAGACCTGGCCCTTCCGGATACAATCGAGTACAAATACACACGGGGAGGCTGGGATCATGTCGAGCTGGATGCAACGGGCGAAGCTGTACCGAACCGGTCACTGGACGTCGGAGCGGGCACCCTGGAGCAGGATTACGTACCCCACTGGCGCTGGTTCGGACTGCCCTACAATCCAGACCACCTGCCCATAATCGAGCTCTACAGCCGTGAGTTCAAAGTCCCGCAATTAGGCCGTACACGCCGTATTCACGTATTACTGCCCTACGACTACGCCCTCCATCCCGATAAGCGCTATCCGGTCCTTTACTTACATGATGGCCAGAACCTGTTTGGTCAGGGATCAGACTACGGCAGTTGGGAGATCGACAAGAAAATGGCCATGCTGGCCACCCGGCAACGCCACGAAATTATACTGGTGTCGATCGATCATGGCGACGAGGAGCGGATCGAAGAATTTACCCTCCACCCTACCCGTATGGGAAAAGCCCGGGGTGTTTTCTACCTCGATTTCATTCGAAATACGCTCAAACCCGTCATCGACACTAAATTCCGTACCCTGCCTGACTCGGTCAATACGGGTATTGGTGGAAGTTCGCTCGGGGGCCTTATCAGTATTTACGCCGGCCTTCGACACCCCGACATTTTCGGGCGGCTGATGGTCTTTTCACCCTCCCTCTGGATTTCTCCCAAAATTTACTTCGACGCCATCCGGTTCCAGTCACCCGGCCCGATGAAAGTTTACGTATATGGTGGTGAGCAGGAATCGAGTTACATGGTGCCCAACATCCAGCGGTTTAACAACGCCCTGATCCGGCAGGGGCAAAAGCGGGACGATGTTGTCGATCAGCCCAATCCCATCGATATTCACCTCTCCGTCGACCCCAGCGGCACCCACCAGGAAACCCACTGGAGCCGCGAATTCCCGAAGGCCGTGGAGTGGTTATTTTATTGATATACCCATGATTATCAACCTACAAACACAAATTACCCCGACGGGAGACCTCGTCATTCCCATCAGTCAGTCAGACGCCCTGCCCGATCAGCTGGCCGCAGTTGCGCAACGGCTGAACCTGCCAGCTTCGGTGCTGCAACGTGACTTTTCGGCCGATGCCAGTGAGGTGTTGCCCATTTACGATACCGAGGGGCAGCGCACCTATCTGCTGGGACTCGGGAAAGAGCCACAAGCGATAAGCTGGCTCCGGTCGTTCCGGAAACTATTCTTCAGCCAGAAAAATAAACTATCTGCCCAAGTCGGTATCGACCTGTCGGGCTTCGACGCGGCTGTTATCGAAGCGGCAGTTCTGGGCGTTCTTGGCGGGAGCTACGATCTGCGGCTGTACAAGACAGACAAAACCGATACCTCGGCGTTCTTTAGCGATGCCGGGCAACTGACGCTGTACCTACCGGCCAGCCAGCATCCAAACGCGCAGGATGCGGTAACCCGCGCTGAAGCCATGGGGCAGACACAGCGCGAGATGCTCGACCTGATGAACGCCCCCGCCAACTACAAAACCCCGCAAACACTGGCCGACTGGGCACTGAACTCCGGTCGGCAGTACGGCTACGATGTAAGGGTGCTGGACAAGACCGAGCTGGAACGGCAGGGCCTGGGCGCGCTGCTCAGCGTTAGTCAGGGTAGCGACGTTCCACCCGTGCTGATCGTGGCCGAATACAAACCGGAAGGCGTCGACGCCGTACACACGCTGGGTCTGGTAGGCAAAGGTGTGACGTTCGATACCGGAGGGGTATCCATCAAGTCGTCCGCCAATATGCACCTCATGAAAAGCGACATGGGGGGGGCAGCCGCCGTACTGGGGACGCTCGAAGTAGCCGCCAAACTAAAACTGCCGATCCATCTGATCGGGATTGTCCCGTCTACCGAAAACTCGACCGATGGTCGCTCGACCAAACCCGGCGACGTTATTACCTCGTACAGTGGAAAGACCATCGAAATCATCGATACCGACGCCGAAGGACGGGTAATTCTGGCCGATGGACTGGGTTATCTGCTTCGTCATTTCCGGCCCGACGTTGTTATTGACCTGGCCACCCTCACCGGCAGTGTCATTGCAGCATTAGGATACCATGCGGCTGGCCTGTTTACGCAAAACGACGAACTGGCCGTTCAGCTTGCCGAAGCCGGCAACCGCACTGGCGAACGACTATGGCGGATGCCGCTCTGGGACGACTATAAAGAAGACATCAAATCGGATGTGGCCGATGTAAAAAACTTCAGCGGCAAACCCCTGGCGGGTTCGATCAGTGCGGCCAAGTTTCTTGAGTCGTTTACGGAAAACCATCCTGCCTGGGCGCATCTGGACATTGCGGGTATGGCCTTTGCCGATACCGAGTTTGGAACACAAAAGAACGCGACCGGCTTCGGCATCCGCTTACTGATTGATTATATACATAATATGGCTTAGTTTGCGGTTGATGGATTACCTGTCTATAGCAGACATCCATACGCCAGTGCTCAATCTCAACCCGATCTACCCCTATGAGTCAGTTAGCGTTTCTGTGCATCGCCACATTCCATAAAGGCCAGGATTTTCTCAGGGCCTGCAAGGCGTTAGGCCATACCGTTTATCTACTCACCGATCAGAAATTAGCCGGTGCCGACTGGCCCCATGAGGCCATCGACGAGGTCTTTTACCTGTCGTCGCCAAGCAACGCCCCCCAGGACCTGGAACAAATGCTGACTGGCCTGGCCCACGCCATGCGGTCGCGCCGGATTGACCGGGTGGTAGCGCTGGACGATTTCGATGTGGAGAAAGGAGCCCTTATCCGCGAAACATTCCGCATCGACGGTATGGGGCAAACGACAGCCCGCTACTTCCGCGACAAGCTCGCCATGCGAACGCGGGCCGCAGCCGCCGGTATCCGGGTACCCGCTTTCAGCCCCATTTTCCACGACGAAACGGTTACGCATTTCCTGCAAACGACCGAAGCGCCCTGGCTCATAAAACCACGCGCCGAAGCCTCTACGACCGGTATTCGTAAGGTTCATTCGCTGGACGAAGCTTGGCAGGTGATTCACTCACTGGGCGACACCCGGCATCAGTACCTGATCGAATGTTTTAAGCCGGGTCGTGTCTATCACGTCGACGCCCTGTCGCTGGAAGGGAAAGCCGTATTCACGCGCATTAGTCAGTATGTAGCTACGCCGATGGAGGTTGCTCATGGGGGGGGCATCTTTCGCACCGGAACCCTGCCCGACGATACACCCGAAGTAGCCGCCCTTCGTCAGTTTAACAACGAAGTGCTCGAAGCCTTCGGGATGCGCCACAGTGCCTCCCACTCCGAGTACATCCGGGGCGACCACGATGGGGAATTGTATTTCCTGGAAACGGCCTGCCGCGTTGGGGGCGCGCATATTGCCGAAATGGTAGAAGCCGCGTCGGGCGTAAACCTCTGGCGCGAATGGGCAAAGCTCGAAACCGCCGTTGCCCGCAAAGAGCACTACCTCCCGCCCGTCGATGAGCCCAACCAGGCCGGGTTGATCATATCGCTGGCCCGGCAGCAGTGGCCAGACCTGTCGGGTTTTGTCGACGAAGAGATCTGGTGGCGGATGAACAAAGAGTACCACATTGGGCTCATCGTTCGCTCCACCGACCGCACCCGCATTCTGACCCTGCTGGACGACTACATGAAGCGGATTCACATCGATTTTCACGCATCGGCCCCCGTGCCCGATAAGGCAACGAGTTAGGTAGTCTGTTGCGCTTTCGGCTCAATCAAATCCCACAAGTTCCCGTAGAGGTCTTCAAAAACGGCAACCGTTCCATACGCTTCTTCGGACGGTTGCCGAACAAAATAAACGCCGTTGGCGGTCATGGATCGATAGTCGCGCCAGAAATCGTCGGTGTGCATAAACAGGAAAACGCGCCCGCCGGTCTGGTTGCCCACACGGCTGAGCTGCTCATCACCATCGGCTTTGGCCAGCAGCAGGGCACACCCGCCCGCGCCCGCCGGTGCTACCCGCACCCATCTTTTGGTTTCGCTCAGTACCGTATCCTCCAGCAGAACGAAATTTAATTTTTCGGTATAAAACTGAATAGCCTCGTCATAATCGTCGACGACCAGGGCAAGGTGAACAATCCGTTGATTCATTTTCGTCCGTCTATTTTCTCCAGCAGTCCCATCATCATCTCCTCAAAATAAGCCCCGTTATAAGGCCCGAACCAGTTCATGTCGCGGGTTTCGTAGGTCGACCGGTTGTAGTAGCGGTCAGGAGTGACGTAGCCAATATAACCGCCATCGAAACTCGTAATCATCAGGTTGACGCCTTTGCGGGTAGCCAGCGGCTTGAAATCGGCGACGAACTCGCCGGAGAAATCGCAGGGGGTACCCAAGAGGACCGTTTTCCCAATGCGCAATGCTTTCAAATCCGATGGATAATCGCCGTAGACGGCATAGAACAGCCACGGCCGCACCCGCCAGTTGCCAATAACACGCGGGTGCGGCTCGCGCAGGTCCAGTGGTAAGGTTAGCATAGCCAGCGAACTATCCGGGCGGGTTTCGATCTGTGGCACTGTTCGTTCAATGCGAAGTGCCAGGTCACCGGCGTAATTCCGTATTTCCTCAAAGTCAGTTTTGCCCCGTGGCGTTGGGGCCGTACTGCCTACTGCACCCGCCAGGAACAGAGCGAAATTAGCCGATTTTTTCTCCAGTCGATCGACCAGCGACCCTGGGTAATCACGACTCAGGTAATCTCCGTTGCGCCCGTCGAAAAGCGTGGCGTGGCCCGCAAAACTACAGAGCAGAGCCGACTCGCCGGTTTGCTTTCTGAGTTTCAACAGCCGGATCTGCCCATCGAGTGGCTTTGTCGGGCCGGAGTGTGCAATGCGGCTCGTGATATGATCCGACGCGTCAGTTTGTCCAAAGCCGATCTCAACCGGAGCCATGCTGGCCTGTGCCTGCCGGATAGCGGCTAAAACGCCATCGGTGATGCGGTTAACGATCTTTTCATCATACCCACCCGCAATCAACTGGCCAACCAATCCCGGTGCCCACCCCCCCACGCTATTGTGCGAGTGAATAGCACCCATATACACATTCTCCCAGCGCAGCCCTACTTCGGGCAGGCGTTTTTTGAGCGCTTCAGTGACGGTAGGCGGTGTGATCAGCAAATCCAGCCCCACGACAGCCACGCGGGTACCGCCGTTGTCGAGAACGATGGCCCGCGCAAAAATGGAGTCGCTCACAACCCGCCAGTGCTGACCGCGCCGAACGCCATAGCCGCCTGTGGGCGTTGTGTAGGGTGGGGTAATGTTAACCCTGGACCAGCCTGCCCGAACGAGCGACCTTGCCGGTGCGGGAGTCGGTAGCTGTTCCAGCCGCTGCCTGGTCTGGGTATAGTAGGTCATTTGCCGGTAAGGCGTCTCGTCGACAGGCGCGAGACTAACGGCCAGAAATACAACGATGATAATTACGAGCCCCAGCCCAACTTTCAGGAGAATCCGAACGACCTTCATAATCACGTAACTGCCAACACGGCGGTTTTTGGCGCAAGCAACAAAAAAACCGCCGGATCACATCGGATAAACCCAGTTTTCATACCCGTTGCCTGCCTCCGTTTCGGTCAGGCAGGCGACCAAGCGTACCAAAAAGAAAAAGGCACCGGGGAATATCCCCGGTACCTTTCGGTCATCTGCCGGTTGCCCGGCTCCTCAAACTAACGATTGACTACGAGAGCAGTCATCGGATGGCAATAAACCATCCGATAACTGGTTACTGTTTTTATCCCAGATAAGGTGTTGCAATAGTCAACACCTGAGCCATTGTCAGCGGCTCATCAAATGCTTCGCGGAACGAATCATCCGAAAAACCGGTCACGTTCGGTAATGTCTTCAGGTTCACACCACCCTGACTGAACGTAGTCTGGGCCGGGTCGGATACCCACCCCTTCAGGGCCAGTAACCGACGTACTTCCGACGCGTGACGTGCTTCGACCGAGTGGATCTGAAGCGCCGTTTGCAGAATAGGTTTGTCATTGATAAGCGCACCAGCCTGACCTTTGTAGGCGGCCACACCCGTGTCTTCGAGAGCCCGTGCCAGTCCTAAGAATGTCTGGTAGCTCGTGAACGTGCCTGTTGGAAACTTGAACGCTGGCTTGGCTACGGCACTTGTTCCCAACGCACCTTTCAACAGAGCCACGTGAGCGGCTTCATGCTTGCTGATCTGGGTCATGATCGTCCGATCGGTCGTAGGTATCAACCCACTAGCCGCCAAACCCAACCGGTAATACTCGTCTTCGAGGTACTCCAGCGTCAGCGCGTAATTCAGAACACCAACAGCAGCCGCCGACGGACCAGCCGATTGGGCAAATGCCTGATTGAGCGTCGTTGCTACAAACACCGGAATACCGGCAGCAACCAGGTTTGAGCCGATCTTCATCAGATTCCGGCGCGAATAGAAATTGAATTTCTCATTCGCTTCGGGATCGATCTTCTCTATTTCAGAAATTATATTGAACAGATTCATAATGCGTTGTCAGGTTTATGCGGTTGGAAGATTGGCACCGGTGATCGGCGTTTTCACGAATGTCTGCGCGATTGGCAGTACCGCAGTTGGCTTGGAAGCCACATCGAGACCCGTAGCAGGAGCAACGACATCATCACCCGCGAAATCAGCCGATTTTGGGTTCAGCAGATCACGAATGGCAGCTGCGTGACGCGCTTCGACCGATACGATCTTCCCGGCAAGCAACAGATAATCGGGGCTCGTAATAAGATTACCGGCACCGTTATAAGCCGACACACCCAGGTCTTCAAACGCTTTGGCCGTACTGAGCACGCTCGTCCGGTCCGTAAAATTCACCGTGCCAAATTCTGGTACCAGCGCTCCAATGGCCATCGTGCCCAGAGCCGCTTTGAAAAATTCGCGGTGAATGATTTCATGGTTGCGGATGTCGGTCAGAATGGCTAGTTCAGCCGCCGACATGTTTGCATACGGAGTGGCAACGACCTGCGTGTAGAAGGCGGCTTCCAGTTGTTCCAGCGCATAAGCGTAGTTCAGGATACCGATATCGCCGGTACCCAGATCAACGGATACAGGGACGGTAATTGGATTCTCCTCCGCATTCTTACAGGAAGCGATCAGGGCTCCACCGGCAGCAAAGGCTCCGGCATAACGTAGAAACAACCGGCGTCCTACCATGACCGGCTCTATTCCACCCGGCAGCGTTGGCAGGCCTGATGATTGCTGTTGCTTGCTCATATCGAAATTCGTTAAGTGTAATTGTTTTCCCGCTTTCATTGGGCAGGTGGTTTATTAGATGTACGGACATGGATCTTATCTGGATTTATTTTTTTTTGCTATCGGCAAAAATGCCTGATCGTCAGTAGCTGATTTCGCTACAAACGACTGCCAAATGCGAGTAAGCCAGCCGCCCGGCAATAGAAATTACGGTCGAACAAACCGTTGGCTAGCTCGTTGTAAACGCATACTCAACGCTAAAAAATGATGCTTACAACCTACCTCAATGCCTTTCAGATTGGCGTTATCGCCGGTATGCGCGCGTTAACGGCCCCGGCTCTGGTGAGCCATAAACTGGCGAATACCCATCCCGACCCGCTGGTAAACTCCAAACTCGATTTCCTGCATTCGTCCACTACAGCTACCATCCTGAAAGTGCTGGCCGGTGGCGAATTGATCGGCGATAAACTCCCGCAATCGCCCAACCGGATCGGGGCAAGCCAGTTGCCCGTACGGATTTTGTCGGGTGCGGTTTCCGGGGCGGCTGTCAGCGAAGCGGAGGGCGAGTCCGTGCCGTATGGTGCCCTGGCGGGTGCGCTGGGTGCCGTTGCCAGTAGCTTTGCCTTCTTCCACCTGCGTCACTGGCTTACCGCCGACAAAGGGCTCCCCGACCCGGCAATAGCGTTGATAGAAGATGCACTGGCGATTGGCTTTGGCCTGCTGGTGATGCGCCATGTGGAGCCCGTTCTGCATGAACAGGAGCCGGTAGCAGCTGCGTAAGGTAGAAACGGACGCTGTTGACCGAAGCCATACCCATTAGTTGTAGCACCCATCCGGCTTATAGCGGTGTACTTATCCTGCAGTAAGCCCGTGAACGCTATCGTATTCCGAATTTGGGTATTCTTCTTCCTCTCGGCCTCAGTCGGTTACAGTCAGACCGAAACCCCGATTGCCATAGGGGTCGACATAACGAAAAAGACAGGACCCATGCGTCCCATATGGGCGTGGTTTGGCTATGATGAGCCAAACTACACCTATATGAAAGATGGTAAAAAACTGCTGTCGGAATTGGCCAAACTAAGTCCGGTACCCGTCAATGTCAGGGCACACAGCCTGCTGGTCACCGGCGACGGCACGCCCGCCCTGAAATGGGGATCGACCAATGCTTATACGGAAGATGCGGCCGGCAAGCCTGTTTATGACTGGACGATCATCGACAAGATTTTCGACACCTACATTGAGCGCGGCATGAAGCCCATTGCCCAGATCGGCTTCATGCCCGAAGCCCTATCCACCCACCCAACCCCTTACCGGCACAACTGGAGTCCCGGTAATCAATACAACGACATTTACACGGGCTGGGCTTATCCGCCAAAGGATTACAAAAAGTGGAGCGAACTGGTTTACCAGTGGGTTCGGCACTCCGTTTCCCGGTATGGCCAAAAAGAAGTGGAAAGCTGGTACTGGGAACTCTGGAACGAGCCGAATATCGGTTATTGGAAAGGAACAACGGAAGAATATATCAAGCTCTACGACTACACCGCCGATGCGGTCAGACGGGCCTTGCCAACGGCTAAGATCGGTGGACCGGAAGTGACCGGACCTGCCTGGGATAAGTCGGCCACGTTCCTGAAAACATTTCTGGACCATATCGTCAGCGGCAAAAACTACGCGACCGGACAAACCGGTGCTCCGCTCGACTTCATTACGTTTCATGCCAAGGGAGAGCCCAAAGTCGTGAACGGGGCCGTTCAGATGAACATGGGCAAGCAACTGCGCGATATCGACGAAGGGTTCAAAATCGTGGCGTCCTACCCCTCCCTGAAACAGCTGCCGATTATCATCGGGGAGTCGGACCCGGAGGGCTGTGCCGCCTGCTCGGAGGATTTTCACCCCCAGAACGCCTATCGAAACGGCACCATGTACTCCAGCTATACGGCGGCTTCGTTCGCCCGAAAATATGATCTGGCCACGGCGCGGGGTGTCAACCTGCTGGGTGCGGTTACCTGGGCGTTCGAGTTTGAGGACCAGCCCTGGTTCCGGGGGTTCCGCGATCTGGCTACCAACGGCGTTGACAAACCCGTCCTGAACGTTTTTCGCATGTTTGGCCTGATGACCGGCAACCGGGTCGCCGTCACGCCCGGTACGGCCTACGATTATGCAACCATACGGGATAAAAGCGTTCGGGCCGAACCCGACATCAATGCGCTGGCATCGACAGACGCCCGGTCGGCTGCGATCATGGTCTGGAACTACCACGACGATACCGTACCCGCCCCCGACTCGCCGGTTACGGTAACCATAAACGGTATTCCGGGGCGAAGGGCGCAACTGGTCCACTACCGGATTGACAACCAATTCAGCAACGCCTACGAAGTCTGGAAGAAAATGGGTTCGCCCCAGAAACCGACACCCGCGCAGGTTACCGAACTCGAAAAGGCTGGTCAGTTGCAGCCGATGGGCAACCCCACATCGATTGCTGTCGAAAACGGCCGGACAACGGTCTCATTCCGGCTACCACGCCAGGGCGTATCGTTGCTGAAGGTTACGTGGTTGTGAGCACCCGCCGTTGGGGCGTCAGTTGGGAATGTGTGCTACTGAAATCTCAGGAATTTTATCCTGCTGCGTGTTATTTATCGCTACGTATACTTTTCCGTTTACTTTCCGTTCGGGGCGATACACAAATCCCGCAGTCGTCCGTAGCCATTTGTCAGCCCGTCTTTTACCATACGCACCCGTAGCGAATCACGGGCCGGACCGGCCACATCCGGCTGTACCCAGTTGCGGCTGAACAGGAAAAAGCAAACAGGAAAAGACTGGCTATGACTACCAACTTTTTCATGCAAACTGGTTTGTTAGATAGACAATACTGTCCGGTTTGACGCGGTAATGCCCGGCATGGTTATCTTTGCGCCCGTTAAATACCCATCAACAACAACTTCCTGATTAGTTTGCAGAACAGCGGTCTACCTCCAAAGCGGGTGTAGCTCGCTTATTCACTTATTTGCCCGTAACAATGCACATTCTCAAATTCGGTGGTACGTCCGTTGGCTCGGTAGAGAGCATCAAACAAGTTATTGCGATCATTGAACAGCACCGGCAGAACGACACGTCAATTGCCGTTGTGTTCTCGGCTATGGGAGGGGTTACCAACCAGCTGATCGAAATTGGACGTATGGCCATCACGGGCGAAACCGATTACATGGAACTGGTCCGGCGCATCGAAGACCGGCATTTCAACATCGTTAAAACCCTGATTCCGGTCAAAGAGCAGGGTAAGGTGGTAGCCCATATCCGGGGTATCATCAACGAGCTCGAAGATCTGCTGCGGGGCGTATCGCTCATTCGGGAACTGACCCTGCGCACCCACGACCTCATCACCAGTTTCGGTGAGCGGCTGGCTACCACGATCATCGCCGAATGTGTAAAAAGCCGGGGTATTCCCGCCCAGTTCCTCGACGCCCGCACCATCATCAAAACCGATGCTCAGTTCGGGCAGGCGGGCGTCAACTATACGCTGACCAATGAACTGGTAAAAGCACACTTCGATAAAGTAGCCGGTACTGCCGGTGCACCGGTGCAGCTGATTACGGGATTCATCGGCTCGACCGAAAAGAACGAGACGACGACCCTGGGCCGGGGTGGTTCGGATTATACCGCCAGCATCATTGGTGCCGCCCTGAACGCCGACATGATCGATATCTGGACCGATGTCGACGGTATGATGACGGCCGACCCGCGCAAGGTGCCCAACGCGTTCAACATCCCGACCATCACCTATGCCGAAGCCATGGAGTTGAGCCATTTTGGCGCCAAGGTGATTTATCCCCCTAGTCTGCAACCCGCTTTCGCCCGAAATATTCCTATCCGGGTGCTGAACACGTTCAACCCCACGCACGAAGGCACCCTCGTAAGCCGAACGGCCGAACGGCGGCAATACACGATCACGGGTATTTCGAGTATCGACGATATCGCGCTGGTAAACGTCCAGGGCTCCGGTATGATTGGCGTGGCTGGTGTGTCGGCCAAGCTGTTCGGGGTACTGGCCGCACACAAGATCAGCGTTATCCTGATTTCGCAGGCTTCGTCGGAACATTCGATCTGCTTTGCCATCGACCCGCGCGGGGCCGAGAACGTAAAAGCGGTGCTGGATGCAGAATTCGCCACCGAAATCGCCCACGGTCATATCGACAATATCGCCATCGAGCGGGACCTGTCGGTCATTGCCACAGTGGGTGAAGGCATGCGCAAAAGCTCAGGTATTGCCGGCAAGCTGTTTTCGGTGCTGGGTAAGAACGGGGTCAATATCGTGGCCGTAGCCCAGGGATCGTCGGAGATCAACATCTCGGTGGTCATCAACAAAAACAACCTGTCCAAAGCCCTCAACGCCCTGCATAACATCTTCTTCCAATCGGAAGCGCGGGTGCTGAACTTGTACCTGGTCGGAACGGGCCTGATTGGGAAAACGCTGCTCAAACAGATCTTCGACCAGAACGAATTCCTGCGCACCGAGAAGTTGCTGAAGGTGTGCGTAGTAGGCATGACCAACACCCGCAAGATGCTGCTTGCCCCCCGGGGTATCGACCTCGACTCGTGGCAGGAGCGTCTGCTGACCGAAGGGGTTACCACGTCGCTGCCCGCTTTCGTGGAGAAGATAAAAGACTATAACTTACCTAACTCAGTCTTCATCGACTGCACGTCGGACAAAGACATCGTTCAGTTCTACGAGTCGCTCCTCGACGCCAATATCTCGGTCGTGACGCCCAACAAGGTGGCTAACTCCGGCCCTTACAGCGAGTACCGGCGGTTACAGCGAACAGCCCTGAACCGGGGTGTCAAGTTCCTCTACGAAACCAACGTGGGTGCCGGACTGCCCATCATCAATACGGTGCAGGGGCTGATGACGGCCGGCGACCGGTTTCTGAAGATCGAAGCGATTTTATCAGGCACGCTGTCGTACATTTTCAACACCTTCCGGATAGGTACTTCGTTTGCCGATGTCGTTCGCGAAGCCAAAGAGAAAGGCTATACCGAACCCGACCCGCGCGACGACCTGAGCGGGCAGGATGTAGCCCGAAAAATTCTGATCCTGGCCCGAGAGGCCGGTTTCCCACTCGAACCCGAAGACGTTACGATCAACAACCTCCTGCCCGATTCGTGCCTGTCGGCCCCGACGATACCGGCCTTTTTCGACGAGCTTGAGCGCAACAACGCCTATTTCGAAGCCCTGCTGACCAGCGCCGAAACAAGGGGCGAAAAGCTGCGGTTTGTGGCGGGTTTCGAAAACAACAAAGCCGTGATCGAACTACGGTCGGTTGGGCCGGAGCATCCGTTCTACATGCTGTCCGGCTCGGACAACATTGTCTCGTTCACGACAGAACGCTACAAAGAGCGACCGCTGGTGATAAAAGGGCCCGGTGCCGGTGCCGAAGTGACGGCTTCGGGCGTCTTCGCCGACGTGGTCAGCATCGGCAGCTATCTGGCGTAAATGAATTTGATCTACATTGCGTTATCGATGAAACCAATAGTCATGGAAAACGATCTGCTCCAGCGTATCACGCTCAACCCGGATATATGTCATGGGAAGCCAACAATCCGCAATAAACGCTATCCGGTTGAGTTGATCCTCGACCTGCTCTCGGCGGGAATGACACACCAGGAGATTCTGGCCGATTACCCGGTGCTGGAAGACGATGATATTCGGGCCTGTCTGGTCTATGCAACCCGATTAACACGAATTAAAAGCATTCATCGGGTATTGGCATGACCTACCTCGTCGATGCCCAACTTCCTTATTTACTGGCTGAAGTGCTACGACAAAAGGGCTACGACGTTGTTCATACCGATGATTTGCCCGACAAAGCCGAGACAAGCGACACTAGCCTAAGGGCGCTGGCAACCCGGGAAAGTCGAATTGTTATTACCAAAGACTCCGACTTTCAGGACAGCTATTTACTATTCAGGCAACCGCCCAGATTGCTTTTATTAACAACGGGTAACATCAAAAACAGGGTACTACTCGATCTTTTCCGACAGTCGATTGAGACCATCGACGCGCTGTTTGAACACCATAGCTTTGTTGAGTTGAACAACGTAGATGTACTTGTTCATGAATAGTAGCTTCAGGCGTAGTTTAAATCGGTAGCTATCTGGCTTAGATCGTCTGTAACTCCCCCCTCAATTACACTGGTAGCTGAATGCCTGCCGGTTTCGCTTCGTGATGGGTGCCGGAACGCTCAACTGATACAGCAACGCGTTTTGCTCCTGGCTCATCAACTTACTATCGGTATCGTAGGTCGTGGCAAACGTCGAGGACTCGCGCAGGTTGCCCCGGATGCCGCTGCCAGCCATGTTGTACGATTTGTAGGCTGCTGGTGCGGTGAGGTGCCAGAACCGCCCCGGACGCGTCTCGACGCTTTGGGTCAGGGCCACTACCGTCAGCAGGGCACGCTCGGAAAAGTGCGTATAAGGCGATGGTTTCGACTCCAGCGTGTATTCCGTTTCCTGCTCAACCACTGCCCCGTCGAGTAGCGTGAACCGGACACGTTCGGTGGTGAGGTTGCCGGCGTTATCGTACGTGAACGTAAACGACCGCTCCACCGTCAGTGAGTTGGCAGGCAATACCGACCACCTTTCGACAATACGGCTCATACGGCCGGACGAATTGTATTCCATCGCATAGGTCGAACTTGTTCTGCCCCCCTGGCTGAAGGTAGCACTGGTAGGCTGGGTTGTTCCCGATGTATAGCCCAGTAAGATGAGTGTTGACCCGTTTGCGGCCCGAACAACGCGCTGGCTGGCCCGTTCGATTAAAAAACCGGCCTCCTGACTGGTCGATCGTTCGGCGATAGACGTTACTAAAGCGTTTGCATAGGTAAACGTACGTTGTAACTCGTCGGTCAAACGCCCGTTGGCTTCTATCAGCTGATCGGTCGTACTCGTTAACTGGCAAGTGGCAGGTTGAGGATCGGGTCGGTGTTTACAGGCAAAAATTACCGTTACCAATACAGGCACGAAAAGTTGAATCAGTAACGAGTTCCGTTTCATAGGCGGTTGGAATACAAACAGTAAATGTACAGGGAAGGGCTAAACTAACACAGAGCATACCGTCAATTTTTTTGTAGTTTCGTCCCTTCCATTTTTCTCGTATCGTGCTAACCGACACCCAGCCGCAGCCCCTGATCGAACGAATCCGCGACATCGGCCACCCCGAAGCCGTCCGGCGTTTTTTTAGCTTGCTCAAGGAGCTTATCGACATTATTAACCTGCCCAACGGCGACGCCCGACTGGTATTTACGGTTCGGAAAGGTCAGAAAGCAATAACGGCAAATATCAACTTTTTCCTGGCACTACAACTGGTAAAGCCCAACCGGGGCGAAGTCGAGTACTGGCTTACCATCAAAAAAGGATGTCAGAGTCAGTTGAGCGCTATCCGCGAAATAGACTTTGTCCCGCTAACGGAAAAGTCCGATTATGTATCGGTCGTGATCGGCCATTCTGACGCCCACCTGCTCCAGAACCCGGCCATCCGCAAATGCTGGGAAGACTGCCTGCCCGAACTCGCCGAAACACCGAAACGTGGTCCGCATTCGGCCCGGCATAACGCCGATATTTACCTGGCAGCCGAAGATGAAGCGTTTCTGAGCGACCTGCTCCGGCTCGTCGACGACCCCACACTTGGCGATAGTCCCTCGAACGATTATAGCGCAGCAGAACCCGAAACGGCTTATGATGTGGTTGCCGAACGACCCGACCAGCCGCACAACCTCATCCTGGTTGGGCCACCCGGCACCGGCAAAACGTTTGCGCTACAGCCGTACCTGCGCGACCGGAACGGCGCTTCGGACCGGGCCAGTCTCATCACCTTTCACCCGGCTTATAGTTATGAAGAGTTTGTGGAAGGCATCCGGCCGGAAGTGGTTGGCGGGCAGGTAAGCTACCGCGTTCGGAAAGGAATTTTCCACCGCGCCTGCGTGTCGGCAGTGCAACTGGCAGGCTACGCCACACTGGCCGATTGCCTGAACGATACGCCCGAAAACCGCGTCCGGAAACTTCAGAAAGCCCCGGTGCACTACCTGCTCATCGACGAAGTGAACCGGGCCAACGTTGCCAGCGTATTCGGAGACCTTATTACGCTGCTCGAAACCGACAAACGGCTCGGTGCCGACAACGAACTGTGGCTCACCCTCCCCTACTCGCAGGAGCGGTTTGGCGTGCCGTCCAACCTCTATGTCGTGGGCACGATGAACACCACCGACCGGTCTATTGCCTTGCTGGATATTGCCCTGCGACGCCGGTTTGCGTTCCGCGACATGCGTCCCGACCCATCGGTGCTGCCCGTTATCGACGGAATCGATCTGCCCCAGCTACTGCGAACCGTCAACGAGCGGATCGAGTACCTGCTTGACCGGGACCACCAGATCGGCCATGCGTACCTGACCGCAGTTGCCAACCATACTGACCTCTGCGGTGCGTTTCGCGACCAGGTTATACCGCTGCTTCAGGAATATTTTTTTAATGATTGGGCCAAAATCCAGTTAATACTGGGCGACAACCCGGCCTGGGGCAAAGACCCGGAGCATCGGCTTATCTGGACCAAAAAGAAGTATACGGCCTCGGCATCCAATGCGTTATTCGGCGAAATGCCCGATGCTATGGACGAAGTCGTTACCTACGAAATCAACCCACACCTGCAACGGGGCAACTACGATCAGGTACCTGCCCAGGCGTTTATCAGAATATACCAAAAGTAACGTGGCCGGGGACGTCTCCGCATTACCTATGAAAGCACTCGTTCTTACCGAATACAACCACTTTGAGCTACAGGACGTAGCCAAACCAACCATCCGGCCCCATGAAGTACTGGTGCGGGTACAGGCCGTAGGCATCTGCGGTTCCGATGTTCACGGCATGGATGGCAGCAGCGGCCGGCGGATTCCGCCCATCACGATGGGCCACGAAGCCAGCGGCATCATTGCCGAAGTGGGCACCGACGTACACGGCTGGGCCACCGGCGACCGGGTCACCTTCGACTCGACAGTATACGCGCTCGATGACTGGTACAGCCGCCGGGGACAGTATAACCTCAGCGACGGCCGTGAAGTTGTGGGTGTGTCGACGCCCGATTTCAAACGTAATGGCGCTTTCGCAGAGTTCGTTGCCATCCCGCAGCACATTCTGTATGCCATCCCCGACAATGTTACGTTCACGCAGGCGGCCCTGGTCGAGCCGGTGGCTGTGGCGCTGCATGCCGTAAGCCTGACTCCCCTTCAAGTCAACGATTCGGCAGCGGTTGTTGGGTCGGGCATGATTGGTCTGTTCGTCATCCAGGCGCTGAAACTCGCCGGGTGCGGTACTATCGTCGCCATTGACCTCGACGACGACCGGCTGGCTCTGGCTAAAACGCTCGGCGCAACGCACACCATTAATGCCAAAGGAGCAGACGTTCAGGCACAGGTCCAGGCGCTTACGCATGGACGCGGAGCCGATGTTTCGTTCGAGGTCGTTGGGGCGGGTCCAACCGTAAAGACGGCGATCGACTGCGTTCGAAAAGGCGCAACGGTTACGCTGGTGGGCAATCTGGCTCCTACGGTTGAGATTCCTCTACAGGCAGTTGTGACGCGGCAGCTGCGACTACAGGGTTCGTGTGCGATCAACGGCGAGTACGAAGCGGCCCTGAGCCTGATCTCGTCCGGCCGCATCAACGTCGAAGCTATTTTAAGTGCCGAAGTACCACTGAGCGAAGGGGCCGACTGGTTCAAACGGCTCTACGAAAAAGAGAAAGGATTGATCAAGGTTGTTTTAAAACCATAATCATTGTTTAGCGGCCCACGCTATGATAGCCGGGTACAAATCGGCGACGGTTTGACCCGGCTCTTTATTTTTATACAAGCGAAGCAGCTCCTGGTTGAACTCGTGAAACTTCCGAAAACCCCGGCTGGCAACCATGTTGGATTCAATGCCTTCATTGAGCGTTGTGAAGGTTTTTGTGTCAAATAAGTCGGCAAATAATAAGGTAACAAGGCCGTAATTCATGTACTCTTCAAAACAGGAAAGGGGATTGTCATAATTACTGGAAGGCGTGTTGGAAGTAATCCAGGCGACCCTATTTTTGTAGGCGGCTGACACATCTCGGGCGTATTTATCAGCTTCGGGATTCAGGTAGCTGTGGTTCAATTCAGTAAACGCAATAACCATCTGTCTGCCCCGAATAACGTCTTCAGGTTGAGCCACCAACGCTTTGCTGATGAACGGGTAATTGATGTGAGCCTGAGCCTCTTTAAATCCGTTATCTTCAAAATTATTGGCTGATTGGTTGCTGCCCACCAGCGGTGTAAACAGCATTTTCACGGCCGAGTAATGAGTTGCCGGAAACTGCTTTTCCAACCAGGTTTTCATGGTGGCCACATTCACCCTTTTCTGAAAATCAGAGATTAATTTGGTGTAGTAGGGAGTATGAGCCTTGAAAAACGACCGAAAGCGGGATTTACGGGCAAAGCTTTCCAGCAGGGGGACATAAGGAGTTAACCGATTCAACTCTCCCCAACTGATTCGGTCATATATAGGGCTTTTTACAAGTTTGTCACCCTGAAACGAGTAAGCATACCCATCCATCTTAAGCGGAGCGTAATTATCTGCTGAAGCACGCAGTAGGGAATCTATAGTACGAACCACCGGGTGATTTTTATAAGGCGAAAAATGGCTCATAACCTGAGGATAATACTCCGTGTCTTTATCAATAGCATCCGTTTTTCCGTAGTCGGTGAGGGCAAAAACCACATTGATAAGTTCGTAGACTTCGGGTATTTCAACCAGCGTTTTGCCCTCATTTACTTTTTTGTAGGCATCCGAAAAGACGGCTTTTTTCACCAGTTTATGACTGGTGAAATGACCCTGTAACGTGTCACCTTTGGCTTCACGTATTATCTGAAAATGAGTGATAACCCCATAGTTCAGAGTCAGTGAAACAGAATCTTTTTCGGAAACCAGAATAAAGGGAATAGAGGGTTTCTCCAACGCAAAATTGTAGTGAAAATCTTTAGGCGCGTCGTTGACACCGTTAAAAGATGTCCGTTCACCATCTATATACATAACGATTCTATTCTGCTTCGTACGAATAGTAGAAAGGGTGGCTGTTTGCCCTGATGCGTTAACCAGTGTGAAGATAATCAGCAAAAAAGCGGCTACTCCTTTCATGTAATCAGGCGTGTTACGTTGCGCCCGCATTTTAGCAAAAAAATGTATACTATCACTGATACATGAAATTTCATTATTGCAAACGGCATTTACCTGGCCGCTTCATATTGACTGATCCTGTAGCCATCGTTTAACTCCAGTACCGTTTCAGTAAGTTGATTGATGGTTACCAGCTTGGTCGTTGCACAGTAGGCATTCGAACAAAATTTCCATTCTCTATAATTGATCGTCTCTCTCTGGCGATTGAACGTGGTGGGAGCGCAGCAATTGGCCTGGGTCATGACACTATTTCGTTGGTAAACCAGTGTGCCATCCGATTGGTATTCAACCGTGTAATAGGCATCTGTATCTGTGGATTGCCAAACATTGCTATCCAGCGTTCGGGTTTGCGTTAAGTGCCACCGTTTGTACAGCAAATCGGGCGGACCAACTGGCCCGTCTTTTTGGCATGAACCGAGAATGATTGTCGTCAGTAGGATGAAAAACACGCACCGTTTCATATAATTGAGTTTTCGTTGAGTAGATGACCCGGCGTGCAGTCATTAGGTTGGCATACGTATGTAAGAAAAGTTATGCCTCAACCCCTGCGCATCGCCATTATTGGCCCCGGCAAAGTGGCGCATCTACACGCCAAGGCCACTCTGGAAACACCCGACACCCAACTGGTGGCTGTCTATGGTCGAACCTATCAGAAAGCAGAAGAATTTGCCAACCAGTACGGCATTCGTGCTTACAGCGACGTTTATGATATGGTCGATCGCGAAAATGTCGACCTATGCATCGTCTGTACGCCACACCCCGCCCACCGCGACCCCGCCGTGGCGGCCCTCGATGCCGGATCGCACGTGCTGGTCGAAAAACCACTGGCGGCCTCGATCGAAGACTGCGACGCCATGATCGAAGCGGCTCGTCGTAACAACCGCCAGCTCGGGGTGATAAGCCAGCGACGGTTCTACGCGCCGTCGATGCGTATCCGGAAGGCTATCGATACGGGCCAGATCGGCGCGCCGGCCCTCGGTACGATCCAGATGCTTGGCTGGCGCGATGAAGCCTACTACCAAAGCGACCCCTGGCGCGGTAGCTGGTCGGGTGAAGGGGGCGGAGTTCTGGTTAATCAGGCACCCCACCAGCTGGATCTGCTCCTGTGGTACATGGGTGAAGCCGAGTCGGTATTCGGCATCTGGAACAACATCAACCACCCTTATATCGAAGTGGAGGATACGGCGGTGGCCATCGTGCGATTCAAAAACGGTGGGTTGGGCAACATTGTCGTCAGCAATGCCCAGAAACCGGGGCTGTTCGGGAAAGTACATATTCATGGGCAGAATGGCGCGTCGGTGGGCGTACAGACCGACGGCGGATCGATGTTCATTGCCGGCCGGTCGAGTATTACCGAGCCACCTGTCAACGATATCTGGTCGGTACCGGGCGAGGAAACAGCGCTACCGCAGTTTGTGGCCGAAGACACCGAATTCTTCAACAGCATCGATGCCATGACCTACTTTTTTGGCCTGCAGATTGCTGATTTCAGGGACGCTATCCGGGAGGGTCGGCCACCCCTGGTGACGGGCGACGACGGGCGACGGGTAGTAGCGCTGTTCCAGGCTATCTACGAGTCGACAAAAACGGGTTTACCCGTAAAATTATAACGGGTTTATGGGTTGGCCGTAGCCTATTTCCGGCCAAACTTTTGCCTGTCTGACCTGGTTTGACAGGTAAGTAAACAACAAAACGTTATGAAGAAGCTAATGATGGTAGTCAGCCTGGCGCTGGCTATCGGTTCGTGTGCGCCCCGTGTTGTCGTAGACAGCAACAGCCGGGCAGATTTCAACAAATACCGCACGTTTGCCTGGATGGACTCCGACGTGAAAGCCGGGCAAAACCCACTTTTCTACAATTCACTGGCAACGGAGAACGTAGAGAATACCATGGGCAAAGTTCTGAGCGAGAAAGGGCTGAAACCGGTCGAATCCCGCCCTGACCTGCTGATCGGATATCACTTTTTTGTCGAAGATAAAACCAGAACCGTATCCACGCCTAGTTCGGCGTTTTATGGACCTTATGCTGGCTGGGGCCGCTGGGGCTACAGAGGCTGGGGACCTGGTTACTGGGGCTGGGGTGGTCAGCAGTCCGTTCAGGAGGATTACAAGGCGGGGACGCTCGTTGTCGATATGGTCGACGCCAGAACTCGCAAATTAGTCTGGCGGGGTTCCGTTCAGAACGCAATTGGTGATCCAGCCCGAATTGCGGCTCAATTGACAAAAGAAGCCGAGCGAATCGTGGAGAAATTTCCCGAACGTAACAGTTAGTCAAAACGAGTTGGGGGCGTTAGAAGGCGGGAAATCGATGATTCTCCCGCCTTCTAACGCCCCCAACTCGTTTTACCAGAGTTTATCCGGATAGGCTCCCGTGTCGTGTAGCTTCCTGAACGCTTCCTGAACCGTTGGTTTGTCTTCGGGATAGGTAACACCAAACCAGGCCGACTTGCTACGGAACACTTTGCAACGGCCCGTTTCAGTCTGAATGAGCGTTGTCATCACCGTTGGAATATAGAACTCAGCCTTCGGCGAGTTGATATTAGCAATGGCGTAGCTCTCGAACTGATGCTCCAGCAACGGGAACACCGTAGGTTTGAAGCCCCAGAAGTTCATCGAAACGGGAGTCTCCGGCTCCAGCGGAGTCAGCCCTTCGCTTTCTTCAAAAACAATCCGGTTTCCTCCGGTCTCACCGGCCTGCTCGTATATTTTTGTCCGCTCGATCACGGATAGTAAATGGCCGTATGAATCGACGGCGCAAACGCCCCGCGACACCGAACCATTTGTTGACAAGGTGTTTTTTACTTCGTAACCCACCATGGCGTGGAGGTTATCGTCCGTATCGGTACGGAGAAAATCGCCGATCAGTTGAAACGCTTCGAGTCCGTAAAAGTCATCGGCGTTGATTACGGCGAAAGGGGTATCGGTATGGTTCTTGGCACAAAGCATCGCATGGCCCGTTCCCCAGGGTTTTGTCCGTTTCACCTCGCCCACTTCGGCCGGAACGTAGGAGTCGAGGGCTTGAATGGCGTAGTCGACGTCTATTTTCCCGGCCAGTTTGCTACCGAAAATCTCCTCGAAGTCGCTCCGTAACTCTTCCCGGATGATGAATACGACCTTACCGAACCCGGCCCGAATGGCATCGAAAAGGGAATAGTCGATAATGGTTTCGCCGTGTGGCCCAAACTGATCGAGCTGCTTGACACCGCCGTAACGGCTGCCCATACCGGCCGCCAAAATCAAGAGAGTAGGTTGCATTGGTTTAGTTTACTGGTTGGATCGGCCTGAGCCGATGTATCGCGGCCAAAAGTAAGAAAAAGGTTCGTACAGACAGGATTTACCAGACCGATGGCTGATGTGTACACCTGATTAAATTAACTCCATGCAGTACTATTGGTTTCGAAATGGGTCAAAAACTCAGCCATTTATACAATTTATCATCAAAGCTGTTTAGGATTTAACGCTGGCCTGAATTCTATCTCATCAAGGTGTCTGACGTATCCTGGACGGCCACGTCCGGGTAAGAATAAATCCTGTTTACTACCCCCAGACGTGGCCGTCCAGGATACGTCAGACACCTTATTCCAGTAACCCTAAATAGGTTCATCGTAAACCTTACACCAAAACTCACGATTTTATAAAATTTAATCTAACCAATATACCATTTTTATCGTTGTTGCTATAACTTTGTGCAAGACAATAGTTGTCTTGGCAACTGTTCATTTCATCAACAAAAAAAAGTCCGACACGCCCGGCTGGCAATTCGTTGATCGGCCGGGCGCGATCGGCACCACCGATATGCCATTCTACCACACACTGGGCAGAATCCCCCCCAAACGGCATACCCAATTCGCTAAACCTGGCATGGAGGTGCCCGGCAGCGCTATGTCGGATCGACCAGCGTTGTACTATGAGCAGTTGTTTGGAACGGTAGGCTTCGATGGCATGTCGTCGCTGATGTACCACGTTCACCGCCCAACGATGGTACGGGCCGTATTGGATAGTGTAGATATGACGCCGACGCTGGCCGTGGAAAAAAATATGCTCGCGCGGAAGCTGATCGGCTTTAACGTGCCTCCTGCCGCCGACTTCCTGGACAGCCGTGTCCCACTACTGGTTAACAACGACCTTATTTTTGGCCTAGCCAGTCCGGGCGGGCAAACAGAAGCGGATTATTTCTATAAAAACGCCGACTCCGACGAACTGCTGTTCGTACATCGCGGTTCGGGGAAACTTCGGACGCTGTTCGGTACCATACCGTTCGGCTATGGCGATTACCTGGTCATTCCGCGCGGCACGATCTACCAGATTGCGTTCGACGGTTCCGATACACGCCTGCTGTATGTAGAGTCCCGTTCGCCGATCTATACTCCCAAACGGTACCGGAATAACTTCGGTCAGCTGCTGGAACACGCTCCGTTCTGCGAACGCGATATACGGCGTCCGCAGGACCTGGAAACGCACGACGAGACCGGCGACTTTCTGATCAAGATCAAGAAACAGGGCGCGCTGCATTCACTGGTGTATGCCAGCCACCCCTTCGACGTTGTGGGCTGGGACGGTTACAATTATCCTTATGCGTTCAACATCCAGAATTTCGAGCCGATTACGGGACGGGTACATCAACCCCCAACCGTACACCAGACGTTCCAGACCGACGCGTTCGTCGTCTGCTCGTTCGTGCCACGTCTGTACGATTACCACCCGCTCGCCATTCCGGCCCCCTACAATCACTCTAACGTCGACTCCGACGAGGTTATCTATTATGTCGACGGAGATTTTATGTCCCGCAACGACATTGCACCGGGCCACATCACGCTGCATCCCGGCGGTATTCCGCACGGGCCCGCCCCCGGTGCCATGGAACGGAGTATCGGCAAAAAAGAAACTGTCGAGTATGCCGTCATGGTCGACACGTTCCGGCCGCTGATGCTTACCAGCCAGGCGGTGGCTATCGACGACGGTACCTATTTCAGCTCGTGGCTTTAGCTCTTAGCCGACGGACCGCCCTCACCCCCGGCCCCTCTCCCCTAGGGAGAGGGGCCGGGGGTGAGGGACCTCAAACACAACATCAACAAACGACCATGGAAACACTCGAACTCGAAAAACCAACCCTTGCCGACTTCCTGCCCCTGAACGGCACCGACTACATCGAGATGTATGTGGGCAACGCCCGGCAGTCGGCCCACTATTACCAGACTGCCTTCGGATTTCAGCCCGTAGCCCATGCGGGCCTGGCAACGGGTCTGCGTGACCGCGAATCCTACGTAGTACAGCAGGGCAAAATCCGACTGGTACTGACATCACCCCTGCACGACAACAGCGAAATCGGACGCCACATCGACAAGCATGGCGATGGGGTACGGGTTGTGGCGCTCTGGGTCGACGATGCAGCAAAGGCGTTTGCCGAGACGGTAAGCCGGGGTGCCAAACCGTTTCTGGAGCCTATCCGCGAGCAGGACGACAGGGGTTATGTGGTGCGGTCGGGTATTCATACCTACGGCGACACGGTCCACCTGTTTGTGGAGCGTAGCGCCTATGACGGGTTATTTCTGCCCGGCTACCAGGCGTGGAACCCAACCTACCGCCCCGCTGACGTCGGCCTGAAATACGTCGATCACATGGTGGGAAACGTGGGCTGGAACGAGATGAACACCTGGATGCAGTTTTACGGCGATGTGATGGGCTTCCAGCAGCTCGTTTCCTTCGATGACAAAGATATTTCGACTGACTATACGGCGCTGATGAGCAAGGTCATGAGCAACGGAAACGGGCGTGTGAAATTCCCGATCAACGAACCGGCCGAAGGCAAGAAAAAATCACAGATTGAAGAATACCTCGACTTCTACGGAGGGCCGGGCATTCAGCACATCGCCGTGGCAACGGATAACATCGTAGAAACGGTGCTGTCCCTGCGCGACCGGGGCGTCGAGTTTCTGACGGTTCCGGATGCTTACTACGACACCCTGCAAAGCCGCGTCGGCCCTATTGACGAGGAAATTGCCACGTTGCGGCAGCTGGGCGTGCTCGTTGACCGCGACGACGAAGGGTATCTGCTTCAGATTTTCACGAAGCCCGTTTGTCCGCGTCCTACCCTGTTTTTCGAGATCATCCAGCGCAAAGGTGCCAAATCGTTCGGGAAAGGCAATTTCAAGGCCCTGTTCGAAGCCATCGAGCGCGAACAGGCGCTACGAGGAACGTTATAAAAGAGGGAGGAAAGGAGGAGGGAGGAAAGGGACGAGTGGGATTACGCAGTAGCAGCCCTCTCCTCCCCTTCGTCCCTCTCCTCCCTCCTCCTTTCCTCCCCCCTTATAAAAATGAACCAGAACTATTCAACCTATACACCCGATCAGCAGGCGGTCTGGAAACTGCTTTTTGAGCGGCAGATGGCGCAGTTGCCGGGGCGGGCCAGTCAGGCCTATATGGACGGGATCGTGGCAACCGGGTTTCCCAACGTACGTATCCCTGATTTCGAGCGCGACCTCAACCCGCGGCTGCTGCCGCTTACAGGATGGCGCGTGGTGGCCGTACCGGGCCTGATCGGTAACCGTGAATTCTTTGAACTCATGGCCGACCGGCAGTTTCCGGCTACGACCTGGCTGCGCTCCCGCGACCAGCTGGACTACCTGCCCGAACCGGATATGTTTCATGACACGTTCGGCCATGTACCGGTGCTGACCAACCAGTCGTTCTGCGATTTTCTGGCGGCCCTCAGCCGGATTGCCCTCCGGTTCGTGGATCATGAAGAAGCCATCGATATGATTTCACGGCTGTACTGGTACACCGTCGAATTTGGACTGATTCAGGAAGATGCGGCCCTCGGCCAGAAAGGCCTCCGCATCTACGGGGGCGGTATTCTGTCGTCGCCGGGCGAGACGATCTATAGCCTGGAAAGCGACATCCCGACACGAATGCCTTATGACGTGGCAACGCTGCTTCAGACGCCCTACATTATCGACCACTATCAGCAGCAGTATTTTGTGATCGACTCGTACGAGCAGCTGTATAGGTCGGTACCGGAAATTGAAGCGACACTGGAAGGGTTGTTAGTAAGTTAGATTGGCTATTTTTGCTGGTTATCATCCTGCTGTGACCCGTTGACAGCATCCTGTTTTACTGCAAATGACCCATCCTGCCGACAGCCGTGCGTATTTTTTCAAGATTGATACCACAATCAAAAAAATTCGCAATGCCCTCCAGAAACAGTTTTCCGACGCTGGTTTCGACCTCACCGTCGACCAGTGGGTTGTTATCGATCACCTTTACCGTAATCCGGGCATCAGCCAGAATACGATTTCGGAGATGACAACCAAAGACGCACCAACGGTAACCCGGATCATCGACCTGCTGAGTCAGAAAGGGCTCACCGAACGACGTATGGCCGACACCGACCGGCGCAAGTTTCTGGTATACCTGACCGAGACCGGTGAAGCCAAGTACCACGAGGTGCTGCCCGTCGTGTCAGCCATGCGACGCAAGGGCTGGGGCAACCTGAGCGACGATGATTACCAGCAGTTTGTCCGGATCATGGACTCTATCTATCAGAATGTGAGCGAGTAGGGCCGTCTCCTCAGGTCGGCGTGTAAAAACAGATTTTTCCAGGCCGACCCGGGGGACGGCTTTATGTATGTACGGAATTTTTAGTTACGACCCGTCCGGCCCACATGCCGGCTACAAATACGGCGATCATATTCTCGACCTCGCGGCCATTGGGGCACTGGGTTTTTTCGATGACCTTCCGGTCGATCCATCCGTTTTCTCCCGATCGGCCCTAAACGATTTCATTGCATCCGGCAAGCCTGTGTGGCAGGCTGTAAACGGGCGGATACGCCAGCTGCTAGCCGACGACGAAGCCGCGCTGAACCTCGTTCGGACGCAGGTATTCATTCACGAGTCACGGGCAACCCTGCACCTGCCGGTCCAGATCGGCAACTACACCGACTTCTACGCCGGTATCCACCACGCAGAAAACGTGGGGAAACTGTTCCGGCCCGACGCAGACCCGCTGTTGCCCAATTACCGACACATACCCGTTGCTTACCACGGCCGGGCATCGAGTATTGTCGTGTCGGGGACGCCGATACGACGACCAAACGGGCAACGGCTGGGGCCAGACAACCAGCCCGTTTTCGGCCCGTCGCAGGCGCTCGACTTCGAACTGGAACTTGGGCTGATCGTCGGCAGAAGTAATCCACTGGGGGAGCCGGTGCCGGTCGATGAAGCAGAAGATTATATATTCGGTGTGACGCTGTTCAACGACTGGTCGGCACGTGACATTCAGCGGTGGGAATACCAGCCACTGGGGCCTTTTCTGGGCAAAAACTTCGGATCGAGTTTGTCGGCCTGGGTTGTACCGTTTGCCGATCTGGAGCCGTTCCGTACAACCGGCCCAACGCAGGAGCCAGCCCCCCTCCCCTATTTACGGGGCAGTCAGTTGCCCACCTGTTTCAATCTTAACCTGGAAGTGGTCCTTCAACCAGCCAGTGGCCGTAGCGACGGGTCGGGAAGCCATGCCTCTGCCAATGCAGGACCGCCGAAGGTCGGCACTGAAGTTGTCATCAGTCGTTCCAATGCCCGGTATCTGTACTGGAGTTTTTCCCAACTGATTGCCCATCACACCAGCAACGGCTGTAACCTCAACGTTGGTGATGTGCTGGCCACAGGCACTATTTCAGGCGTCGAGCCGGGTAGCTATGGTTCGCTGCTCGAACTAAGTGGAAATGGCAAACGGCCCCTGCATCTGCCCGATGTGGGCGAACACGATGGATCGATACGCACTTTTTTGCAGGATGGCGATACCGTTACGCTGCGGGGCTGGGGGTTTGCTCACGGCCGGCGTATCGACTTGGGCGAGGTGAGTGGCACCGTATTGCCAGCGGCTAAAACGCCGGTCTGATCTGACGGCGTATCCGGCCATTCAGCCAAACCAGAAGCTCATAGGGAATGCTGGTTGTATTTTTGTTTTATCGCATCAACGCCCGCCTGGTTGCGGGTTCTTTACCATGACCCAATCCATTGATCCTGCCGACTTACAGCCACACGAGTTTTACCGGCTCCTCAACAGTTCGGTTGCGCCCCGGCCTATTGCGTTCGTTAGTACCGTTAGTGCCGACGGTCACGTCAATCTGGCCCCCTACAGCTTTTTCAATGTATTTGGCTTTAATCCGCCTATTCTGGTTTTCTCGCCAAGCCGCAACCGCCACGGCCACAAAAAACACTCCCTCCTCAACGTTGAAGAGGTTCCGGAGGTTGTAGTCAATGTCGTTAGCCATACCATGGTCGAGCAGACATCTCTGGCCAGCGCCGAGTTCGACCGGCACGTGAGCGAATTCACGAAAGCAGGATTTACGGAAGTACCCTCGGAGCGTGTCCGCCCACCCCGCGTGGCGCAGTCACCCGTCGCGTTCGAATGTGTGGTGCGGCAGCTGATACCCGTTGGCGACGGACCGGGGGCCGGCACATTGGTCGTCTGCGAGGTGATCCTGGCCCATGTCCATGATACTATTCTGACCGAAAAGGGTCTCGTCGATCCCCACAAAATAGATCTCGTAGGACGGCTCGGTGGCGACTGGTATGTGCGGGCCAACCACGATGCGCTGTTTGAAGTAGCGCGTCCCCAAATGGGCGTTGGTATCGACCAGTTACCCGCCGACGTCCGGAACAGTGCCATCCTGACAGGTAATGACCTGGGCAAATTAGGAAGTGTCACGGCGCTACCAACCGCGACCGAAGTAGACGAATACCGGGATTCTGGCACCCTGAACGATCTTTTCGATGAAGCACGATATGGCTGTCAGTATCTGCCCGATCTGCTGCACCTGAAAGCGAAGACCTTGCTGGCAGAAAACAACGTACGCGAAGCGTGGCTAACGCTGTTGAACAGCCAAACCCTGCCAGTGGTTGAAGACCCTGGTAGTGGTCGAACGTGAGTCTCCTCTACCATCGCTCAACCACTACCAAGGTCTTCGACCACTGGCAGGGTTTGGCTACAATTATGTATCTTGATGGGCCATTGTGCATACATAATACAATAGCCCATCCTGCCATGAACAATCCACCTCCTCTAGACTATGGCTGCTGCTACCATATTTACAACCGAGGCATCAATGGTACATCGCTTTTCCCACTTCCACAGTTGTACACCTCTTTTCTAAAAAGTTACGCCTACTACACAGAACCCCTTTTCGACACGTACGCTTATTGCCTGTTGGATAATCATTTCCACCTGATGGTTCGTATCAAAGAACTACACGAAATTGATTTGATTCGCTGGAAGCAGGAACGCGGCTGGAAAAAGATATCTGAACCGGGTAGACTGCTGGGTCATTTATTTAACAGCCATGCTCAGATAGTCAATTCGCTTATGGGAAGAACGGGTAGTTTATTTGAAAAACACGTTCACCGCGAGCGTATAGACCACGACGATTATTTCACCCAGCTAATCTTCTACATTCACAGTAATCCGCTTAAGCACGGCTTTACTACCAGCTTCCAGACCTACCCCCATTCGTCTTACCTGGCTTACCTATCCGACAAACCAACCCTACTAAAGCGACAGGCAGTGCTCGATTGGTTCGGAGGGAAACAACAATTCATCAACTTTCACGAGGGAATGAAAAACGAAACGTTTGGTGATTATTTCAACGATAGGTCGTAAACCCTGCCAGTGGTCGAAGACCCTGGTAGTGGTTGAACGATGGTGAAAATAACCCTGGTAGTGGTTGAAGACCCTGGTAGTGGTTGAGCGGGAGTTTCCTCTACCATCGCTTAACCACTACCAGGGTCTTCGACCACTGGCAGGGTTTGCGCTATTCCAAACAACCCGTGCGCTACTGTGTTCTTAGGTCACAACGAAACGTAGCACTACCATGAAAATCAATATACTGAGCGCTCTTATGGTTAGCGGCCTCCTGCTCGGGGGCTGCGGGAAGGACAGCAAAGAAGCCGCAAAAGAGGTCAACGAAAAGAAGATCGATCAGCAGGCTACCGCCATCAGCGACGATGCCAAAAGCGACGCCAAAGAGGTAGCCGATAACGTTGTCGAACTCTTTAGCATGGGTATGACCGAGTACGAACTCAGTAAAATAGCCCTGCAAAAAGCGACAAACCCTGAGGTGCGTTCCTACGCGCAGCGGGCCATGAACGAACATCAGCAGAACGAAAAGCAACTGCGCGATATGGCCCGGACCATGAACATCACGCTGCCTGCCACTATGGCAAAAGACGGGAAAGATCGGATCGAGGACTTACAGGACGAAAAGCCCGGCACCGCCTTCGATCTTCAATACCTGAAGGAAATGAATACCGTAAACGACAAGGCAACCGATACCGCTGACGACCTGGCCGATAATGCACCCAACGAGACCGTCAAAACCTTCGCCCGTAAGCTGGAAGAGGGCGACAAAAAACACCGGGATCAGGCCAAACAGATGCGAAATGCATTGAATTAAGGGAGTAGAAGGAGGAAGGGAGGAAAGGGAGGAAGGAGGAAAGGGTTGCGTGGTAGCTCCTTTCCTCCCTTTCCTCCCTCCTCCCTTTCCTCCTTCTACTCCCTCCTCCCTCTCCTCCTTTCCTTCCCTAATACCCCCTCGCCGTATTGTCGGCCCGTGGGTCGGAAGCGCCTTCGTAAGAGCCGTCGGGCCGAATCAGTACGCAGTCCATCCGCCCGAGTGTGTTGGTTAGTTTTTCGAGCATGTAGCCCCGATTTTGCAGATTTTGTACCGTTGCATCCGAGAAAGCACCGTTCTCAAAGATGGTTTTGTCGGGTAGCCACTGGTGATGGAATTTCAGCGCATTTACGGCCTGCTGCATTGACATACCATGCTCGATCACATTCAGGATCGTTTGGTAGACCGATGTAATGATGGTAGAGCCACCCGGCGTTCCGACAACCATGAACAATTTCCCGTCCTTCTCCAGAATCGTAGGTGTCATGCTCGACAGCATCCGTTTTTGCGGAGCAATGGCGTTGGCCTGATTCCCGATCAGCCCGAACATATTGGGAACACCCGGCTTCACGCTGAAATCGTCCATTTCGTTATTCATGAAAAAGCCGGCACCGCCTACCACCACCCGGCTCCCGTAGCCGCCATTGAGCGTTGTGGTGATGCTGACCGCATTCCCCGCCTTATCGACTACCGAAAAATGGGTCGTTTCCAGACTTTCGTAACCCGGGATCGTCCCCCCGCGTACATTCTTACTGTCGGTAGCTTTGGCAAACGAGAAATCAGTCCAGCGGCTTTTCAGGTAATCGACGTTCATCAGGGTATCGGATGGCACCTTCACGAAGTCGGGGTCGCCGAGGAACTTGGCCCGGTCGGCATACACGCGCCGTTCAGCTTCGACCATGACCTGTACGGTACTATCGCGGTTCCAGCCCCATTTCCGCAACGGATAAGGTTCTGTAAAACGCATCAGCTGAACCAGCGCTACGCCCCCACTGGAGGTTGGCGGCATGGTAATCACGTTGTAGTTCTTGTAGGTGGCCTGAATCGGGTCGCGCCAGACCGAATGATAGTCTTTGAGGTCGTCTTCGGTTATCAATCCGTTGCCCCGCTTCATTTCCTCGGCCAGCAACCGGGCGGTTTCTCCTTCATAAAATCCGGCACGTCCCTGACTTTGAATGCGTTGCAGGGTCCTGGCCAGATCGGCCTGCACCATAATCTCACCTTTCTGCCACTTCAGTGTATCGGCGGGATTTGTATTTTTCAGGAAGTACGTTTTGCCGGGGTTGATCGTCGTCAGGTCGCCCTTGATCCGGTTCAGACCCAGAGCATCGCGTTCGGTGAGGGCAAATCCTTTCGCGGCCAGGTCGATGGCAGGTTGCAGCACCTGCGCCCAGGACAACTTACCGAACCGCTTGTGGGCTTCAGCCATTCCATCGACCGATCCCGGCACGCCACTCGCCAGGTGACCGCTGATGCTGAGCCCCGGACGGACATTACCCAGCGAGTCGAGGTACATATCCTGGGTAGCGCGGCCGGGGGCCTTCTCCCGGTAATCGAGCGTATAGGCTTTGCCATCGTTGCCCCGGTAGACCATAAACCCTCCGCCACCAATGTTGCCTGCACCGGGATAAACCACCGCTAGGGCAAACTGCACAGCCACGGCCGCATCAACGGCGTTACCTCCTGCTTTAAGAATGTTGAGGCCCACCTGCGACGCTTCGGGATGGGCCGAGGCCACCATGCCATTTCGGCCAATAACCCCCTGCCGGTCAGAGAAAAATGGTTGTACAGACGGGTCTTCATCGCGGTACTCGTAGACGCCCAGACCCTGCCGGACACCGGACCCGGACGTTGTCGTTGGGGACTGCGATTTACAGCCGGCAAGGAGGGTAAGCGCCAGTAAAGGCAACACACGGAATTGTCGTTTCATAGGGAGTCAGGTTGTTGTCAGAAACCACTAAGCTACGAAAATTGACCAAACGTCCGTCAATCCGTCCGTACCGGCCTAGCAGGTTTGAAAACAGCCCCCTTCCTGGTTACTTTTGTTAGCATTCCGCTTTGACTGACGTGCTCAGCTGAGTTGGAAGGCCAAAGCAATATGCGGTTTCTTCGTCAGATCTTAGAAAGTTTCCGATTTGCGTGGCAGGCGCTACGGTCCAACCTCCTCCGCACGACCCTCTCTCTGCTGGGCGTCACGATCGGTATTTTTGCTATCATAGCGGTGTTCACGCTGGTCGATTCGCTGGAGCGCAACATTAAAACCAGCCTGTCATTCATTGGCGATAAGGTGATATATGTGGAGAAATGGCCCTGGACATTTGGCAGCGAGTACCAGTGGTGGAAGTACTTCCAGCGCCCCGAAGCATCAATGACCGAATACAAGTTTCTGCACGACCGGCTCGAAACAGCCCAGGCCGTTGTGGCTATCGATTTTAAAGGGCGGGTAACGGTCAAGAACGGCAATAACAGCATGTCGTCGCTCATTCAGGGAACAACATTCGAGTACAACGACATTTCGGATGTGCCCATCGAGCAGGGCCGCTACTTTACCCAGCAGGAAATCGACGTGGCCCGCAACGTGGCTATTATCGGTGCCGATGTGGCCGGGAACCTGTTTCCCTCACAAGACCCGGTCGGCAAAACGTTCAAGCTGAACGGGCTGAATTTCACCGTTATCGGTACGCAGGAACGTAAGGGCGAAAGTATATTAAATGTAGGCGGTAACCCCGACATCAAATGCCTGATTCCGTTGGGTGCTTTTGCCAAAATGTTCCATTCCATCAACCCCAGCATTAGTATTGCCATTAAAGGCTATGATGACGACCCTGGCCTGACTGAACTCGAAGGTGAAATCAGGGGCCTGATGCGTACCCGGCGGGGTTTACGCCCAACGCAGGACGACAACTTCGCCATCAACCGCCCGGAAGCCATCGCCCAGGCTATTAGCGGCATTTTCGTGGTGTTGACACTGGCGGGCTGGGTAATTGGCGGCTTTTCTATCCTGATTGGTGGCTTCGGTATCGCCAACATCATGTTCGTCAGCGTTAAAGAACGCACCAACATCATTGGTATCCAGAAATCGCTGGGTGCTAAAAATTACTTCATCCTGTTCCAGTTTCTGTTCGAAGCGATTCTGTTAAGTCTCGTAGGCGGGTTAGCCGGTATTGCCCTGGTTTATGCGCTGTCGTTTATGCAATTGGGTACCCTGGAACTACAGCTAACGACGGGAAACATCGTACTGGGGCTGGGCGTATCGAGCATCATCGGCATTGTATCAGGCATCATCCCCGCCTTCTCTGCCGCCCGGCTCGACCCTGTTATCGCTATCAGAGCGAAATAAGGCGAAAAGGGAGTCGGAAGTGTCGTAGAAGTCGTAAAAGTCATAAGTCGTAAGGGGCTGACGCAAGTTTGTTGCTTTCGCGTCAGCCCCTTACGACTCCTACGACTTACGACTCCCTTTACGACTTTTTTCAAAACTGACTTCCCATACCGATCAGGACGGTGGAGAATATGATCAGGCCAAGACCGATGTAAACGACGCGGTAGGTGGCTTTGCTGGCTCCTTTCCATTCGTGCAGGGCCAGTCCCCAGATCGTGCTGAAGGTGATGATAAAGGCCATATGCAGTGTCCAGCCCGCGAACCGGAATTCGTCGCCCAGGTAGGTATCGCCCATACCGTAGAAGAAGAACTGAAAATACCAGGTCGTACCGGCCAGAATAGCCCAGAAATAATTACTGCGCAGCGGTGCCTTCGACGCGGTGTAATCACCGAACGTCCGGTTGCGACGGTTCAGGATCATGCACCAGATGAAGTTGGTCGTGAAACCGCCCAGCAGCAGCACCGGATAAATGGCGTTGTTCTGAAACAGCGGATTCGTACCGCCCGCTACAGCCAGTAGCGCAATGGGTTTCCCCGCCGTGAGACCAAAGGCGAAACAGGCGCTCAGAATGCCCGATACGGTCGCTACGGCAATGCCTTTCCGCAGGTTGAATTCAGCAATGGTCGCTTTCTGCTGTTCAGCATCCAGCTCGTTTTCTTTCATGAAACCGGCCCGGCCACAGACGGCGATACCGATCAAACAGACAGCCACGCCTGCCAGCGTGAACAGGCCCGATCGGGTGCCGAGCAACTCATCGAACCGACCCTCGTAGAGGGGTGGAATCAATGTACCGAAAGCAGAACAGTACCCCAACGCTACGGCCATGCCCAGCGAAATACCGAGGTAACGCATCGACAGGCCAAAGGTCAGGCCACCAATGCCCCACAACAGACCGAACAAAAATGTCCAGCCCAGCGTAGCAGAATCGGCGCCGGTAATAGCGCCAACAGGGTTGCTGACCGTTATCCAGCCCATCACCCAGGGTACAATGATCCAGGAAGCAATGCCTCCCACAATCCAGGCACTCTCCCACGACCAGCCTTTTACCCGACGAAAGGGAATGTAAAATGTACCGGAGGCATAACCACCCAATGCATGAAAGAAAACACCAAGAATTGCAGACATGTGGTAAAAAATGAAAAAGGGTGAAAGGAGTAATGAATGATGAACGATGAATGATGAGTGATGAGTGAGTGAATAGCTGACGCAAAACCTATTCATTCATCGTTCATCATTCATCACTCATCATTGATTGATTTACTGTGAACTGATAAACGCCTGAACCTACGCTAAGCTTGACATAACCTGACTCCGTGCCAGCCACAGTCAGGCCGGCGGCACGTAAGGGCTTACCGCCTTCCTGCACGACATCAGCGCTGGTAGCTGGGACGTAAAGTGTAGCGGTCGTATTCGCTGGTACCTCAACGGTCATGCTGAACTTGCCCGCTTCTTTTTTCCAACCGGAGCGAACCATCCCATAATACGTCCGCAGGCTTGCATTTGCCGACGTCAGGCCTCCGCCCGGCTGCGGCTTGATCGTGATCTGCTTGTAGCCCGGTCCGGTTTCATCCGTATCGATGCCGGTAATGGTTCGGTACATCCAGTCGCCAACGGCCCCGTAGGCATAGTGATTGAACGACGTCATGGATGGGCTTTGAAAGGTACTATCGGGCTTCATCGAGTCCCAGCGCTCCCAGATCGTGGTAGCTCCCATCTTGACCGGGTATAACCACGACGGGTAGGTTTCCTGCAAAAGCAGGTCATAGGCTACGTCGTTCTGTCCGAAGCGGGTCAGCACAGGGCATAAAAATGGGGTACCCAGAAAGCCGGTGGTAAGGTGGTTTTTGTATTTTTTCACATTCTGCACCAGCCGCGTTACTGCCTGCTGCCGGAGTGATTCGGGCAGCATATCGAATTGCAGCGCCAGTACGTAGGCCGTTTGCGTATCGGAGATGAGCCGACCGTTTGGGGTCATGTAGGCTTGCTGAAACGCCGTTTTGATACGGCCGAGCAGGGCGGTGTAATGCGCGGCATCCTCCGTCTTGCCCAGCAGCGTAGCCGCCTTGCGCATCAGCTCGGTACTGTAGGCGTAGAAACATTGCGCAACCAGATGCGTATCCGTGAACGCCGACCGCGCTTCGAAGGCCGGACTTCCTTCGGTATCGACATACGACAGCCAGTCACCAAACTGGAATCCTTCGCTCCACAGATCATCTTTAGCAACTTTCTCCATGTAGCCTTCGTAGGCTTTCATGCTGGCATATTGCTGTTCCAGCAAACGCCGGTCGCCGTAGGCAACGTACATATTCCAGGGAATAATGATGCTCGCATCCGACCAACCGGCGGCTCCGGCGGGTTCCCGGGCGAAGGGTCCCTGCTCTTTCAGCACGTCGGGAATAACGAACGGTACAGCCCCGTTGGGTGCCTGCTCAGCTGCTACGTCTTTGAGCCACTTGGCAAAGAAATTATTAACACCAAAATTGAACGCGGCCGTGCGGGAGAACACTTCGGCATCGCCGGTCCAGCCCAGCCGCTCGTCACGCTGGGGGCAGTCGGTGGGCACGTCAAGGAAGTTGCCCCGCTGGCCCCACTGAATATTGCTTTGTAGCTGATTGACGAGTTTGTTAGACGTTGTGAAATCGCCCGTTTTGGGCATATCGGAATACAGCACGACAGCCGTGAAATCGGCGGGGTTCACGGGACCAGTCAGCCCTTCGATGCGGACGTAGCGAAAGCCGAAAAACGTAAAATGGGGTTCCAGCGTCTCACGTCCTCCTTTGAGCAGATACGTCGCCTGTGCTTTGGCAGTCCGCAGGTTATCGAAATAGGGGTTGCCGAATTTATCGAGCATCTCCACGTGCGACAGAACGATCTTATCACCCGCTTTACCCGTCGGGCTCAGTTCGACCCAGCCCACCACATTCTGCCCGAAGTCAAGGACCGTTTCACCCTTCGGCGTGGTCAGGATCTTAACAGGCTTTATGCGTTCGTGTTTCGTGATGAGTTCGTTGTAGTTGGCAACCAGATTGGCATACCCAAACTCCTTCGTCGTCACCCCCGACCAGTCGGCGTCGGCATAGCCCGGCTTGTCCCAGCCTGCCTTTTCCAGCCGGGCGTCATACACCTCACCGTCGTAGATTTCGGACGAACGGACGGGGCCTGTCGAGGATTTCCAACTGGCATCGGTATTGACGGTTTCAGTGCTTCCATCAGCATAGGTTAGGACCAACTGGCCCAGCAGCGCCAGGTTTTTGCCATAGATGTTGCGCTGCTTTTCCCAGGCCAACCGCCCCCGGTACCAGCCGCTGCCAAGCGTAACCCCAATGGCGTTGGCACCCGTTTTGAGCAGGTTCGTTACGTCGTAGACCTGGTATTGAAGGTGACTGTTGTAGGTTGTCCAGCCGGGCGTGAGGTAGGCATCACCCACGCGCTGGCCGTTGATCCGGGCTTCATACAGTCCATGCGCCGTCATGTACAGCGTGGCCGAGCGAACGGGTTTGGGAGCCGCAAACGCCTTCCGGAACAGGGGGCTGGGCTGGTTTATGGTATCTTCGACGTAGCCCGCTTCAATCCATTTTGCCTTCCAGTTGGCGGCCGTCATCAGGCCGGTTTGCCAGAAAGCGGGTGCGCTCCAGGCCGATGGTTTGCCCGACGGACTGTCCCACACGCGCACCTGCCAGGTGTAGCGCTGACCGGGCTGTAGCGCGGCTCCTGCATACGGCACCTGTACCGACTGATCCGACGCGACCCGCCCCGATTGCCAAACGCTGCCTTTCGCGACTGACGCAGCATCGGTACCTACCCGAATTTCGTAGGCCGTCTGCCTGACGTTTCGCTTCGTGGCTACGGCAGGAACAAGTTGCCAGCTCAGGCGTGGTGCAGGCACGTCCAGACCAATAGGATTGACGCGGTTTTCAGTCAGGAGACTACGAATAGTGACCTGACCAAAAACGGAAATGGTAAAAAGTTGAAGGGTTAGGAATAGACAGAATTGCCTCATGAATAGCTAAAGGCTCGTGTTACGGAATTATATCACTCTACAAAGGTAAAGTTTGCTTTTATGGACACTTACCTACACTTGCCTACCTGTGATTGGAAAGGGTGTAACTGGAGCTTTGCCAACGTTTAGAACGTTGGCAAAGCTCCAGTTACACCCTTTCCAATCACAGCGATTGCCGGACAATGAGCCGGAACGGATTGCGAATTTGCCGGATGGTGTTGCCCTGCACGAGTTGAGCCGCCGTCCGGCCCATTTGTTCAAAATCGGTCGATATTACGGTAATACCATCAAGCAGCAGTTCCTTCACCAGCGTTTCGTTATACGACAGAATCCCCACTTCTTCGCCTACCCGTAAAGCGGTGTCTTTGATGCGTTTGATAAGCATCACCAGATCTTCTTCCCGGAGGTTGATAAAGGCATTTCCCGGCTCGATAGCTACTTTATCGATATCGTTAATGACCCGTGCGCCAAACCCGTAGCCCGCGCAGAACCGGTAAAACCCGTTCAGAATGGCTTCGGGGTGATACGAATTGGCCGGGAACAGGATATTCAGCGTCGTGTATTTACGGAGAAGCGGCAGGGCTTCGGTGAGGGACTGGTGCAGGTCGTTTTCGAAATCCTAGTACACCGCCGAGTACCGGCCGGTCAGCCCGTCGATGAGCTTGTCCATCACCACCAGCTTGTGTTTAGGCAGGGTGTTGATGAGATCCATGGCACGCTGCCCTCCTTCGAAAAAGTGGGCAATCACGACGTAGTGCGTGTAGCCGTGGGCGTGGTTAAGCAGGATGTTCTTGAACAGGCGGAAGTCGTTGTGATACACGAAAAAATCGATCGGCACATCCGGCCCCAACTCCTCCGTGAAGGCGTCGTAAATAAGTTTCTTATGGGTGCTGAGCTTGTTGAACAGGAGAAAGACGTTCATCTGCCGGTCGATCTCCGTATCGCTGATGTAAGAACCTTTGCCTTTCGTCGACTCGATTACTTTCTTCTCCTTCAGCAGATCATATGCCCGCTCAACCGTTCGCTTCGACACGTCGAATTCGGCGCATACCTCAAAGATCGACGGTAGTTTATCGCCGGGGACAATTTGTTTGGTCTTGATACCCTCAACAATCGAATTATAAATCTGGAGGTATTTAGGCGTACTCGAAAAATCGTTTATCGCAATTCGCTGAAGCATTACAGATCGAATTAGTCCAGCAGGAATACCGTCATCGTTTTCGGGCCATGGGCACCCAACACCAGCGACTGCTCGATGTCGGCGGTTTTGCTGGGCCCGGCAATGAATACGCCAAAGGTATAATTTTCAGACCCAATTCGCTTGTAGGCGTCATGCATGGTCGGCACCAGATCCTCGGCCGACAGCACGACGGCCAGGTGCTGCGGAATGAACGGTACGGCCCGAAGGGGTTTATTCTGGATACTACCCAGCAGCGGCTCGGTAACCCAGACCGATCCGTTCTCGGCCACACCGAAGTGGGCCGTAATGATCGCCAGCTCCACATCGGCCAGCGTATGCGGCAGCAGCGCGCCCAGCGCATCGACCACAACGACCGACTCGTCTACTATATCGCTTTTCCAGACGGTGCTGGCCACGCCCGCCAGCTGCGGCAGGGTGGTAATGATCCGGTGCTTGCCAACGGTAAAATACTGCTGGACGTAGGTTTCGATTTCGGCCCAGCTGGTTACCGGCACCACCTGCCCGCCAATACCCGACAGCGTCGAGCCAAACCGATGAACGACGTCATCGGAAAAGTGGTCATGAGCGCGCCGTGCCAGGTCTGCCAGATCAGGCAGGGGCGTTGATTCGGGTTTGTTCTGCCGGACGGCCTGTAGAATTTTATCGCGGGTTGTCATCTGTTCTATACCGAGTTGAAGGTAGTATGTGGTACCGGCATTCCCCTCACCGTTCTGCGTTTAGCGGATAGTCGCTTTTGTACGTGTCGGCAAGCATATACATCACTCATATGGCTACTATTGCGGTGATGCGATCGGTAGTCCCAGCAGGTAGAGTTTCTTTAAGAGACCACCCACCTTACCCGTCTCCCAAACGTAATCGCCCGTATGTAAGCCTTCCAGCAATTCATTCATATCGGCTATCGTGTAGGTGCGGGCGTTCGAAACAGCGCCATCCCAGGCAAAACAGATCGGTATGATTGGAACCAGATACGTGAAAACCAACTGCTGCCAGGTCATGGGTCGCACCAGTGGGGTGATAAAAAAGGCCATCAATAAATTCATTGGAATGACCATCCACCAAAGCCAGATCGGAAAGCTGTTATCGCTTATTTCAAACAGGCAAATAGGCTGTCGGTTTGCTTTCGCATCACTCAATATGTCGTGTGCTACCGTCGGTTTCATGTGGTGCATACTACAGATCATCGTTCTCACGCCAACTTTTTCAGTAGCCAGATCAGCCGCGTTTACCGACTTTGTCAGATAGTTTATACCGGAACCTCCCTCACTATTGATCCGGTCGGCCGTTTCAAGATGGGGATACAGATCGGTAAGTGTCAGCGTTAGATTTTGCAGATGAGGTTGCGTTTTCAGCCGGTTGTACACCTCAGCCATAGGTCCCCCGCTACCCGAGCACAAATCAATAATGGCTGGTTTATCTGAATGAACGAGTGCCCTGCTTATCAACGCAGCCAATTCATGCTGCGAACCCAGGAGCTTATGCATGACGATAATGAGTCGGGTCATACATTGCCTGAGCGAGTCAGGAAACCAATTAAGATCTTCAATCTCAACTAACTGAATACGTTTCATTTGAGCTTACTCTATACAATACACGCTAACTTCTTCAGTACAGCTACCAGCCCTGACCTTACTTTCGGTTTTTGGCATACCAGTCACCAAACGACTCTTTGGGAGCCTCGGGCATGTTGCGGTGTTTGTACCAGGGGTTCAGCTTGTTGTTGACCAGACCCGGGAACCAGCGCATGAGCGTCCGGCCAATGCGGCCGCTAACGGCATACAGCCCGTGGTTGCTCAGCACCGTGTTCATGGCCTGCATACTTACGGTCTTGGCCGTGGTGGCCTCCCCTTCCTGCATCAGCACCTGCCGCCACTTATAAAGCTGCTGGTGGATGTCGATCTTGACCGGGCACACATTGGTACACGAACCACAAAGCGTCGACGCAAACGGCAGATCGGCGTGCTTTTTCATGTCCAGGTTCGGGGCCAGTATCGACCCGATGGGGCCACTGATGGCGCTGTGGTAGCTATGTCCGCCACTCCGCCGGTATACGGGGCAGGTGTTCATGCAGGCTCCGCAGCGGATACATTTGAGCGAATTGCGGAAATCTTCGCGGCCTAATTGTACCGTACGGCCATTGTCGACCAGAATCAGGTGCATGGTCTGGCCCGCCCGGGGTTGCCGGAAGTGGCTCGAATAGGTGGTAATCGGCTGGCCGGTGGCCGAACGGGCCAGCAGCCGCAGAAACACGCCCAGGTGTTCGCGCCGGGGAATGATCTTCTCGATACCCATACTGGCAATGTGAACGTCGGCCAGGTGCACCCCCATATCGGCGTTGCCTTCGTTGGTGCAGACGACGAACTCGCCTGTTTCGGCGATGGCGAAGTTCACGCCCGTCAGGGCGACGCGCCGGGTCAGGAAGGTATCGCGCAGGTGCAGGCGGGCCGCTCCCGTCAGGATTTGCGGATCGGCGCAGCCTTCGTCGGTACCCATGTACTTATGGAACAAAACGCCAATTTCTTCCTTCTTCCAGTGGATACAGGGCAGCACGATATGGCTGGGCGTTTCGCCCGCCAGCTGGACAATACGTTCGCCGAGGTCGGAGTCGATCACGTCGATGCCCTGTTCGCCGAGGTAATCGTTCAGGTGGCACTCTTCGGTGAGCATGGACTTGCTCTTGACCATCCGGTCCACCTTATTTTCCCGAAGGATATCGAGGACGATCCGGTTGTGTTCGGCGGCATCGGCGGCCCAGTGTACCTGTACGCCATTGGCCAGCGCGTTGGCTTCGAACTCCGCCAGATACGTGTCCAGATTACCGAGAACATTATGTTTGATCTGCGAAGCCGTTTCGCGGAGGTCCTCCCATTCGGGCAGGGTATGAGCCGCTTTGTCGCGCTTCTGGCGGACAAACCACAGGGTTTCATCATGCCAGTTCACCCGTTCTTCGTCCAGATTGAACCGTTCGGCCAGTTCAGGATGTGCTTGTGTCATACGCTTGTTGTTAACTCGCTACTCCTTGGTTCAGTATCTCGGCAATGTGTACCACTTTCGTTTTGCTGCCCTGCCGCCGTAAAATCCCTTCCATATGCATCAGGCACGACATATCGACGCCGGTGATGTAATCGGCCCCGTGCCGCAGGTGATCGGCCACACGGTCTTTACCCATCTTGGCCGATACCGCTTCTTCCAGCACGCAGAATGTACCCCCGAAGCCGCAGCACTCGTCGGGCCGGTCGAGCGTGACAATGTCAATATCTTTCACCTGACTCAGCAGCCTTCCCGGCTTTGAGTACATGGGCGCATTCAGCTCACTCATCTGCGACAGGTGCAGCCCCCGCTGACCGTGGCAGCTCTGGTGCATACCCACCCGGTAGGGAAAGCGCGCCGGTATCGACTCGACCTTCAATACATCGGTGATGAATTCGGTCAGTTCGTAGACGTGCTGCCGGATGGCCGTCGCAGTAGATTCGCTGGTCTGGCTGTGGAGGTGCTCTTTGAGGTGCAGCGTACAGCTACCCGAGGGGCACACCACGTAATCGACGGTTCCGAACTGATCGACAAACCGCTCGTTTAACGGTTGTGTTAGATGCGCAAATCCAGAATTAGCCATGGGTTGTCCACAGCAGGTCTGGCCTTTGGGGAAAACCACCGTCTGACCTAGTTTTTCCAGCAATTCGAGCGTAGCAATGGCCACCTGCGGGTAAAACTGATCGACGTAACAGGGAATGAATAAGCCTACGGTCATGGCGTAAAGAGCGATTGACAAATGATGTACTTCTCAGGAATAAATCGGTTTGTCAGGATGCTGTATAACGGGTTAGGGTAATCAAGTTTGGCGGTACGGGCAACGGATTCCACTGGTCATGAAACGAGAGGGCCGCGCCCAGCGCCGTCGCCTGCGCTACGGAGGCCGCCCACACTTCCTTGTCGGGAAAAGCGGCCGCCAGCAGGTTCATGTAAATGGGATTTTTGCTGAATCCACCATCCACGAAAATACGCGTAACCGCATCTTCAGCCGACGCAGACCCTTCGGGTGGTAACACCAGCGCTGTCGAAATAAGTTGCCCACCCATCAGGTCCAGCATGAACTGGTGGTAGGCAGTTTCGTAGTCGTCGAACTGCGTCAGATCCCGGTCGCCAAAGGGCGACCCAGCCAGCGACGCCAGCACCGCAGCGGGAATCAGCCCTTCCTCGACCGGTTGCAGCGGCACCGTTGTCTGCTGAAGTTGCTGAATCAGGCTGGCATTGTAGCGTACCTGTTTGTAATAGTCGACCGCCACGCCAAAATGGTCGGCCAGCCGTTTCGTTTGCTGCTCGTGCTCGAAACCCGCGAAGAGCCGCGCGGCTTTCACGCGCTGGCCTTTGTAGGTCAGAAAGCACAGGCAGTCATACTGCAGTTCTTCAGCGGTGAGCGGCTGACTTGTAAACGGATTCATGCTGATGCACCAGGTTCCCGTCGAAATCAACACAAAAGGCGACGCAGCAGCCCCATCACTCGACTCACCAAAACTGGCCAGATAGGGAATTAGCGCGGCCGACGAGTCGTGGAGGCCCACGCCCACGCGTAGATCACGAGGTTGTCCATCGGCCGTATCGCCACCCACCATGAAAGCTTTCATGGCTTTATCGGCGGGAAAGAGGCTCCCCATCAATTTATCGAAGCCTTCGGAAACGACCCAGTCGTGGTACCGATGCTTCTCGAAATCCCAGAGCATGGTATGGCACCCGATACTGGTCAGGTCGCTCAGCATCTGGCGGGTGATGAGGTAACTCATGTACTGCGGCAGGTGGAGCGCATACCAGATACGCCGGAACAGCCGCGGCTTGTCGTACTTGATCCGATACAGCATTAATCCCGAGTTCAGGCTGTTGAGCGCGGGCGATGCCGTTTGTACCGACAGCACATCGGGCGCGCCGTAGCGGTCGTAGAACTGCTGCCGAATCCAGTCCGGATAGGGTTTCAGGTAGTTGTAGAGGTTGCCTACGGTACGGCCTTCGGCGTCCAGATACACAAGGCTCGCGCCGTAGGTCGAGAAGTTCAGCGCCTGCACCTCATACTCGGGCAGGGTCAGTACCTCGCGCACGGCCGACAACAGCCACTGACTCAGCCGCTGAAGGTCTTCGCAGGCTTCGCCGTCGTCATCGACCGTTTCGGAAAACTGCTCGGTCCGCTCCCACACGATCTGATACTGTCGGTCGAACAGAAACAGCTTTTTGTTGGTCTTGCCAACGTCAGCAATGGCGATAACAGGCGTAGGCATGAGTGTTGATGATTCTTTTTTTATAATCCCGTCGCTACCGTTTTTGCGCCCCGCTCGCCAATGAGTTGCTGCCGCACGGTAAGCTGCCGGAACAGGGCCAGCGGGTTCAGCGCGCCACCGGCGCGCAGCCGTGCTTCAGCTACCAGCGGCCGAACATCGGTCCGGAAGGCATCCTGTAAAATCTCCTGCGCCCGCACTACGTCGTTGGCGTCGCGGGCTTCGTCCAGCGCAGCCCGGTCAACGAGCAGTGCCTGAGCGTAGGCCAGCTGAATGGCTTCCACGCTCTGCAACAGGTCTTCGAGCGGATCTTTCACGTTATGACTCGCGTCGATCATCCAGCCCAGATCCTGCGCATGGTTCATCTGGCGGGCGTCCATACCGTCGATCAGTTCGTTGAAGATCAGGAATAGCTGGTAAGGTTTGATGCTGCCCGCCGTCAGGTCGTCGTCGCCGTATTTGGAATCGTTGAAGTGGAAGCCGCCGAGTTTACCTTCGTTCAGCAGAATCGCCACGATCTGTTCGATGTTGGCGTTGGGCAGGTGGTGGCCCAGATCGACGAGTGTATAGGCTTTAGGGCCCAGCTTGTTGGCGTATAGGTAGCTGCTGCCCCAGTCGCCAACGGTCATCGAATAGAAATTGGGTTCAAACGCTTTGTACTCAACAAATACCTTCCAGTCGTCGGGCAGTGCGGCATAGATATCCTGCAAACTGCTCAGCGTCCGCTCGAACGCCTTCCGGAAATTCAGCTGACCGGGAAAGCAGGAGCCATCGGAGAGCCAGACGGTCAGCGCTTTGGACCCCAGCGACACACCATGCCGGATCACTTCGATATTATGATCGATCGCCTGCCGACGCACGGCCGGGTCGACGTGCTGCAACGAACCAAATTTATAGCTCAGCTGCGAATCGCCCGGTTCGCCGGGCTGGTCCTGAAATGTATTGGAATTGACGGCATCGAAAGCCAGACCGTAGCTGGCCGCCAGTTGTTTGGTAGCCTGCGGATCGGTTGGAATATCCCAGGGAATGTGCAGCGAAATAGCACCGCTGGCCCGGTTTAGGGCATGCAACAGGCCTACATCGGCGATTTTCTCTTCCAGCGAACGCGGTTCACCACCACCCGGGAAGCGGCCAAATCGCGTACCACCCGTACCGAGCGCCCAGCTGGGAATGGCGATCTGAAAATCGACCAGCTTCTGAATAACAGCCTCGGCCTGTTCAACCGAATCGGTCCAGGGCGACAGCTTGCGTTGATGTTGGGTTTGTCCAGCCGCGTTATGATCGGCAATGAAGTCAGGGTTCAGGTTCACGTCAGTTCAAGGTTTGTGTTGATATCCAGCCCACCGATTCATCGGTGGGTCCAAAACGATTCATCGGTGGGTCCAAAACGATTGGTACAGGTAAAATTCAATCATTTTGTTTACCATAATCCGTACATTTTTTGGCAGCTATCCGTCTCAACGGCTACGATCATTCCACCGCCAGTATGAGTCATTCCAAATCCAAAATCTGGATTCACGCCGTTTTTTCAACTAAAAATCGACAGCCCATCATACGCCCCGATGTCATTACCGCTGTCCACGACGAACTTCGTGAGCAATTGACGGCAACGGGTTGTCTGGTCGACAGCATCGGCGGGGTAGCTGATCATGTCCATCTCCTGTTTCTGCTCAACCCTAAAATTGCCGTTGCCGACGTCTTGAAACAGGTTAAAGGCAGCAGCTCACATCGTTTCAATCAGCAACAACTGACGCCGGAACGGTTTGCCTGGCAAACGGGGTATGGCGCGTTTTCGGTGAGCGAAGGTCATCTGCTGCGGGTTCGACAGTATGTCCGAACCCAGGAAGAACACCACCGCAAACGTTCATTCGCCGATGAATACCGCCAATTTTTGCACCATTATGGTTTACCTGACGACGATCTGGCATGACGCTGGCAAACCGTTAAAACGGTTAAAATGCCTTGGCTTTCCGTTCGTGCAATCCCACCGATAAATCGGTGGGTTGTGTGGTGAACCGGGCCATCCATTAACCCACCGATTTATCGGTGAACCGGGGGACGAACCGGTCCATGGCGTCAACCCACCGATGAATCGGTGGGCCATTACGCCCACAACACCACCAATGGCCAACCGTTTTAACGGTTTTGTTTCGTTAGCGCACAAACGCCATCGCCACGCCACCATCCACGTTCAGCACGTTGCCCGTCGATTTGCTGAGCAGTCCTCCTACAAAAGCGAAACAGGCATTGGCAATATCGTCGGGCAGGATGACCTCGTTCAGCAACGTACGTTTGGCGTAGTAAGCTGGTAACTCAGCCACCGTGACGCCATAGGCCTTAGCGCGCCCTTCGGCCCAGCCGCCCGCCCAGATGTTGGAGTCCGAAATAACCGCATCCGGATTGACCGTGTTCACCCGGATATGATCGCCACCCAGTTCGGCCGCATTGAGTCGGCTCAGGTGCAGCTGAGCCGCCTTGGCCGAGCCGTAGCCCGCGTTATTGGGTCCGGCCACCAGCGCGTTTTTGGAGACGATGTTGATGATGTCGCCACCCAGCGCCTGCTGCCGCATGACCGCCACGGTCGCTTTAGTAACCATGAACTGGCCCTTCACGAGAATATCGTACAGCCGGTCCCACTCCTCGATGGAGTGCTCGGCGATGGGTTTCGAGATGCTGATGCCCGCGTTGTTGACAACAATATCGACACCGCCAAACGCCAGACAGGATGCTTTCAGCGCGTCTTCTATGCTGGCGAATTCGGTTACGTTCAGCAGCGTTGTGGCCACCATGTCTTTGCCAAACAGACCGACGAACTCCTCTTTTGCCCCGTCGAGCCGCTCGGGGTTGATGTCGTTCAGCACCACGCAGGCGCCTTCCTGGGCAAATTTCTTCGCAATGGCTTTGCCGATTCCACCCGCGCTGCCCGTGATGAGCGCAATCTTGCCCGACAGGGGCTTAGGCTTGGGCATCCGTTGCAGTTTGGCTTCTTCGAGCAGCCAGTACTCGATGTTGAAGGCTTCCTGGCGCGGCAGCGAGGTATATTCCGATATGGCTTCGGCTCCCTTCATCACGTTGATGGCGTTGATGTAAAACTCAGCCGATACCCGCGCCGTCTGCTTGTCCTTCGAGAAGGTGAACATACCAACCCCCGGCCACAGAATCACGACCGGATTTTTGTCGCGGATAGCGGGCGAGTTCGAATGTTTGCAGGTATCGTAATACTGCTGGTACATGGCCCGGTACTGTTCGAAAGCCGGGGTCAGCTGCTCCCGGATGGCGTTGGTATCCGTGACATCCTGGTCGGGCGTCATTTCCAGCACCAGCGGGCTGATCTTGGTACGCAGGAAGTGGTCGGGGCAGCTGGTGCCCATGGGCGCCAGCCGGTCCAGATCACTGGAATTGATGAACTCCAGCACCCGCTCGTCGTCGGTGAAGTGGCCGATCATGTGGCGCTCACTCGAACACAGGCCCCGCAGGATGGGAGCCAGCTGTGCCGCCTGCGCCTTCCGTGCGTCGGCGGGCAGCGACTCGAGTTTAGCACCGCCAAACACGGCCCCTTTTTTACCGTAGTTATCGGCCAGGTATTCGGCGCAGCGTTCCACGACCTCCAAGGTGTTCATGTAGCTTTCGTAGGCCGTGTCGCCCCAGGTGAACAGGCCGTGCGAGCCGAGCATGATCCCCCGCAGCTGAATACCATTGGCCGCGTTTTCGTCCAGGCACTGTTTCAGTTGCAGGCCCAGGTCGAATCCTGGCTTCTGCCAGCCTACCCAGCCAATCTGCCCGCCGAAGAGTTCCTCGGTAATGCGCTGGCCATCTTTGGCCGCAGCAATGGCGATAGCCGCATCGGGGTGGAGATGGTCGATGTGATTGAAGGGCAGAAAGCCGTGCAGGGGTGTATCGATGGAGGGGGCTTTGGAAGCCAGGTCGAAGATGCAGTGATTGAAGAGTTCAACCATCTCATCTTCGTGCTCGATACCCCGATAGACACCCTGCAAACTCCGCAGCCGGTCGACATAGAGGGCAGCCAGGCCCGATCGGGTCAGCGTGCCGATATCTCCCCCCGACCCTTTTACCCACATGACGGGGGTGGGCTGGCCGGTGAGCGGGTCGTTGGCCAGGGCCTTGCAGGACGTGTTGCCGCCCCCGTAGTTGGTCAGCCGCAGGTCGGCCCCCAGCAGATTGGAGCGATAAATGAGCAGGGCCACTTCGCGGTCGGCCTGAGGCAGTTGATCGAACTGAGCGGCTTTGGCGTCATCCCAAAGGTAGCTGACGTGGTGAAAAGTATTCGCTTGGGGTAACATAGACGACAATCAGGGAAAGTAAGTAACCCGGTTCAAGGCTGTTTTTTCTAATTTCTGTACAAACATACATCCCTAAAAGCAGCTGCGTTTCATATACCTACCTACTATGCATACAAAATGCCATCACCGGTGGCAATGGCATTCTGTACAGGAAGCTCAGCTGACAGCCGATAGGGCAACGGCACCCTTTTTCCAGCGGCTCAGTCTGGTCTAGATTTCGATCCTCAAAATATGCATAGGCAGCACATAGGGATCTAACTCAACATAATTCGACTCGCCCTGCCAGGTATAATAAGCGCCCGTCAACAGGTCGTGTACCGTATAGGGCTGGTCATGAGCGATACCGAGTTGCCAGATGGGTACCTGCACCATTGCCGCCCGGCGCTGGTAGGCATCGGTATTGACGACAACAATAAGTTTGTTGTTTCCCGACACTTTCAGGTACGCCATGATCGCATCGTCGTTGACGGTACAGAAGGTCAGGTTATTCGTCGTTTGCAGGGCTGCGTTCTCCTTCCGGATACGGTTGACCAACGAAATCAGGTAGGTGAGCTTGTTCGTTTTTTCCCAGTTCCAGTACCGGATCTCGTATTTCTCCGAATTCAGGAATTCCTCTTTACCCGGAAACGGCGTATGCTCCATCAGTTCGAACGAGGGGCCATAAATGCCGTAGTTGCTCGACAGGGTGGCGGCCAGAAAGTAGCGAATCAGGAACTGCGGTTCGTGCCCCGTTTGCAGACTGGGCGGGTTGATATCGTGGGTTGTGGGCCAGAAGTTCGGACGGAAATAATGGCGCATCTCTCCCTGCGTCAGTTCGGTCATGTACTCCTCCAGTTCAGCTTTGTTATTGCGCCAGGTGAAATACGTATACGAATGCGCAAAACCAGCTTTAGCCAGTTGCTGCATCACTTTTGGCTTGGTAAAAGCTTCGGCCAGGAACAGCATATCCGGAAACTCCTTCTTCACTTCGGCAATGATCCACTCCCAGAACGCAAACGGTTTCGTGTGCGGGTTGTCGACCCGAACGATCCGAACGCCCCAGGACGCCCACACCAGCAATACCCGTTTCAGTTCGTTCCACAGGTTTTGCCAGTCCTCGGTCTCAAAGTAAACCGGGTAAATATCCTGGTACTTTTTGGGTGGATTTTCGGCGTATTGAATCGAGCCGTCGGGGCGTTTTTTAAACCAGTCGGGGTGTTCAGTTGCCCAGGGATGGTCGGGTGAACACTGGATGGCCAGGTCCATAGCCACCTCCATGCCGTAATTGGCCGCAATAGCGATCAGGTGTTTGAAGTCCTCGACGGTACCGAGTTCGGGATGGATAGCGTCGTGGCCCCCTTCGGCCGAGCCGATACCGTAGGGAACCCCCGGCTCGCCCGGCTGGCAGATGACGGAGTTGTTCTTGCCTTTCCGGTGTGCCGTGCCGATGGGGTGGATAGGGGGCAGATACAGCACGTCGAAGCCCATGCCGGCAATACGCGGCAGTAGCGCTTCTACATTCCGGAACGTTCCATGCGCTCCCTCCTCGCGGGCGGCCGAACGCGGAAACAGACAGTACCAAGTACTGAACCCGGCCTGGGCCCGGTCGACATCGACACCCAGTTCCCGGGCATACCGCGTTGGGTGCTGGCGTTCGGGGTAGCGGTTGGCAAAGAACGTAAACTGATCACTCTCCGCTACTGATACGGCCTCGTCATACCGGGCCTTATCCCGAAACAGCGCGGCCATCTCACGCAGGGCCGTCAGATCAGGATTTTCGGCAGCGCCTTTTTTCCCTTTCTGTTTTTCGGCCAGGTCGCCCCCGGCCCGACGAATCAGCCCATCTACATAATGAGCACCAGCCTGTAGTTCACTACTGATGTGCTGACCGTCGGCCACTTTCAGGTGAATTTCATGCTGCCACGAAGCGAGGTGATCGACCCAGCCCTCGATGGTATATAAACAGAGGCCCTGCCGTTCAACCACAAACGACGCCCCCCAACGGTCATTACCAAGCAGGGTCATCGCGGTTTCGATCCAGGTAGTATCACCCGCCTGTTTGTACAGCAGCCGGGCCGACAGGTAGTCGTGGCCATCGGCAAAAATATCGGCCTCTACAGCGATCACATCGCCCGGTATGGCCTTGATCGGGAAACGGCCGCCATCAATTTCAGGGGAGATATTCCCGATAACGACACGGTTCTGGCCATCGACCAGGATAGGCGCTTGCGGAGAAACAGACAGCGTCGATAAAGAGTCAGCATTCGTTGCAGACTTCTGGCGCGAACGGGCCGACGATGCCTTCGACGGGTTGGATGTATTCATTCGTATCTCAGTCGGTTGATTGATACGCAGGGCTGATTTTTAGCACCTGACAATAGTACAAAGAAACGGCTCAGGCGTCGTTTTTCGGCAAAAACCAGTCAACATCTTTTCACCAAAACACGTAAAACTACGCTTGTAACCCCTGTTAATACGCAAGCTGACAAACAAGCATTTTCCCGCTAAACCGCTGAATAACAGAACACTAGTTTTACATTTCCTTCAGAAATTGTTATCCTTTTCCGCTCTACCAACGACTCATCGCTAAAGACTCCGTCCGGGCCGATGAGTGGTAGCAACAGCTGCTGGTGCCTGACCGGCGGAAAAACCGCATGTATGAAGCACTACGTAGTGATGGGGTTCCTTTTACTGATCGGTTGCCAACGCAGCCACCCTCTTTTTTCATCGACTATGGAAACAGAACAACGCGTGTATGCCAGTGTCGTACTGAAGGCTCCATCGGGGCGATCCGTACTGGACGTAGCCGCTACGGCCGACCAGATCGATGGGCTGCGGCCCGACAGCGCGGCCGTAGCGAAGGCCGTCACCTACTTCGAACAGGTGGGATTTCGGATCGAGCAGCCGGGCATTACCCTATCGATCTCCGGTCCGAAAACACAGTTCGAATCCGTTTTCGGGATGCATCTCACAGCCTATGAACAGGACGGCCAGACCTACTACCGCATCGACAAACCAGCTACGATTCCGGCTCCGGTGCAATCAGTCGTTCAGGGTATCGTGCTGGCAGAACCAACTCAGTATTTCAACTAAACTCATACTATACGATCATGGCAAAAGTTAGCAAAGACAAAGTGTTATTCGCTCATGCCTCCGTGCGTTCGATAGGCGGCACGTCGCTGTTCAGCGTTCAGTCGACCGACATCCGGGCCGACACGGTGCAGAATTTCGGGTCGGACAAGCAGATGACCGATGCGGCCGTTCGTAAACTACAGGCCAACGGTTTCGACGTGTTACAGGTGGGCGACACCACGATCTCCATTTCTGCCCCCATCGACGTATTCGAGAAGGTATTTAAAACCAGAATCACCAGCAATGAAGAACCGGTGATCAAGGAAGAGGGGAAAGAAACCACCGCCGAAATGTTCGACTCCTCCAATACGGATGTGGTGGGCCTGATCGACACGGGTGAAAGCGACCTGTCTGACGTACTCGAAGGTGTATCCATCAACCGGCCCGTCTATTACTTCGCTAACAAGTTTGCGCCAACCCGCGACTACTGGCATCTGACCATGCCGGGCGACGTCTCGCTGGGTCTCAATGCCGACCGCGCCCACCGGGCCGGCTATACCGGACGCGGCATCCGGGCCGTCATGGTCGATTCGGGCTGGTATCGGCATCCTTATTTCGTCAGTCGTGGCTATCGCACTACGCCCGTCGTTCTGGGACCGGGAGCCTCTGCCCCTGACCGGGATGAAAGTGGTCACGGCACCGGTGAATCGGCGAACCTGCTGGCCGCTGCCCCCGACGCTACGTTTACGATGGTGAAGATGAGCTTTGTCGATTCGGCCGGCAGTTTCAATGCGGCCGTAGCGCTCAACCCCCACATCATCTCCTGTAGCTGGGGCTCAAGCGTCCGGTCGGGGCCCCTGTCGGCCGCCGACAATGTACTGGCTGCGGCCGTGGCTAATGCCGTTCGGCGGGGTATAATCGTCGTCTTTTCAGCCGGTAACGGCCATTTTGGCTTTCCGGGTCAGCATCCCGACGTGATTTCGGCGGGGGGCGTGTTCATGCAGCCCGACGGGTCGCTCATGGCCAGTGACTACGCCAGTGGCTTTGCCAGCCTGCTTTATCCCGGCCGCAACGTTCCCGACGTATCGGGGCTGGTGGGGATGCGGCCAAGTGCGGCTTACATCATGCTACCCGTTGAGCCGGGTGACGAAATAGACACGGGGCTGAGCGGAGGAACGCATCCGGCTAAAGACGAAACAGCTAACAACGATGGCTGGGCCGCGTTTAGCGGCACTTCGGCAGCCGCTCCGCAACTGGCCGGTATCTGTGCGCTGATGAAGCAGGCCAACGCCCGCCTGACGCCGGCGCAGACCCGGGATATTTTGAAACGAACCGCTATCGACGTCACGGCTGGCATAGGCAATCCCAGCACAGGAGGCATTGCGGGTACTGGCTACGACCTGGCTACTGGTGCCGGTCTGGCCGATGCGCACCGCGCTACGCTGCTGGCACGGCTCCAGGGTGTTGTTGTACCTACCGGTAATACAGCGAGGCCTATGGTAGCACCCGTCGACCAGTTTCCGGGGGTGCTCTTCGGCAATGGAGCCAGTCTCACGACGGATGATTATCAGGCCTTCGAAGACATCCTGATGGGCCTGAGTTCCTAGTACGCCGGCAGGCTATGTCCGTTTGCGCTACCAGCTCACTGGCGTGGCCCGCCCGCATTTTCAACCCGAATCCAATACTGGATTATACTGATTATTCCTAAACCTTAATGAACCATGGAAAATAAGAAACCCTACGAGCTGGACGACTGGGTGGGCACCGTGCGCAGCGACCCCCGAAACACCGATCAGCTTACCGTTATGCAGGGCTACCTGGGCGCATCGTCCGAGCCGGGCCATATTCGTGTTTACGCCGACGATAGCCTGAACGGGTTTGTCGAAGTACCCGAAGAAGCTATTGTACACGCGGTAAAGATGAGCCCGGCCGAGTCGTCGCTGGGCGGCAGTAAGCTGTGGCTCCGCGCCGACGCGGTGGTCACGTATGGCGATCCAAAATCGGCGAACCGACCCCGGAGCACCTTCCTCGAAGGCGACATCATGCAGCAGTACAGTGCTTTCGGCGGGCAACCCGATACGACCCAGATGACTGGCTTTATGGGCGGCCAACCCGACACGACCCAGCAGGGCGGGCAGTTTATGGCAACGGCCCTCTGCGGGCCGGGTGTGAAAAGCGTCGCTATCGTCTGTCCGGTCACGCAGCCGCCCATCTGTCTGACCTGGAGAACGAGGCTTGTGTCGCAATGCTCGCTGTCGACCTGTTTTCAGACGATCTGTAGTATAAACACCTGTTCGCCGATCGCCTGCGGGGGCATTACGAGACCGATCGTCAACTGTCCGATCACGTGCTTCACAATCACGAGGGTGCCTTGTTTTGGCGGTACGAGGATTCCCTGCGGTGGCGGAACGATAGTCCCTCCCTGGAAAACGATCACCGACCCAACCATCGTCCAGACAATCGTTGGCCAACCGGGCATCGGCTTCATGGGCGGTCAGCCCGATACGACCCAGCAGGGTGGCTATTACGGCTACGGTGCGTTCAATCCATACATGTAGTCGATAGTTGGCTTACCCCCGACTCGCGCCGGGGGTAAGCCAACTATGATTAAATCATTCCTAACCGACCCGACCATGCTGCTGACGGGGTTTAACATCGCCCATTACTTACTGGATAAAGGCTACCTGCCCGCCGATTCGCTGCTCGACGGCTCCTTTACGGCGCATCAGACATCCAGCCGCCATACCAATTACCTCATCAATCGGGATAGAGCCGGTGCGCTTTTCGTGAAACAGGTACAGGTGTGGGATCAGGAGAAGATCCAGACACTCCGCACCGAGGCCACCTGCTACTGGCTGGCCAACAACGAAGTGGCCTATGCACAGCTAAACGCTTTTCTGCCAGCCTACGTAGATTTCGATCGCCAAAATCATATTCTTATTACGGAAGCCATCGACGGAGCCATCAATCTGAACGACTTCTACCTGCAACAGCAGACCTTTCCGACTGCGCTGGCCGCCCAAATGGCCGAACTGCTGACTACGTTTCATAAACCGATTTCAACGACGGCACAGGATGGCCCCAGCCTGCAGCTGTTCCGGAGGCAGCCGCCAGCGGTGTTCCTCTGGAGCGAGTCGGGGTTTCCAGCCTATGGTACGCAACGGAGCGAAGCGGAGCGGCAGATGGTACAGCTTATCACGCAGAACGGCGACTACATGCAGAAACTGGCGGATGTTCGCAAGAAATGGGCGGTCACCAGTCTCACCCACGGCGACATTAAACCAGCCAACTTTCTCCTCAGTCAGTCTCGTTCCGAACAGCTGGCTCCTGATCAGGCCGGGGCCTATGCCCTGCGGCTCATCGACTGGGAAACGGCCGACATCGGTGACCCTTGCTGGGACGTAGCGGCTGTTTTTCAGAGCTATCTGTTTTACTGGGTCGTGCACGAGCCACAGGCCGGGCAAGCGGGGCAGGCTTCGTCCGGATTTACCCTCGATACGATGCAACCTTCCATGCGGCAGTTCTGGCAAACCTACGTCGACCGGATGGACTGGACCGCGGAAGAGGCCCGCTCGAACCTGCTTAAAATGGTAGGCTACTGCGCCCTGAAGCTCATTCATACCTGCTACGAAAGTATTCAGCAGGCACCTGTACTGCCTATGCCATCGGCCCGGATGCTGCAACTGAGCCTGAACATGCTGCGCTCGCCCGAAGACGCCATCCGGTCTGTGCTGAGCCTACCCTATTAATGTCACTCGCCATGCAAACCCACTACGAAGATCAGATCGCCACTATCCTCGACGGCCTGCGTATCGACGCGGCTCATCACCGGATTACGCTCGCCACCGATGGGTCGGAAACAGCGTATGAGCCCGGCACGCTGCGAACGACGCTGACCAGCCTCATTTATCAGCATTTCTACTGCGCTGGCGACGGGTATCAGCCCGGCGAAAGCGGAGCCGGGCCGTCCCCTGATTCGTTCGTCGATGCCCTCCGCTGCGCTAACCACAGCCGGGAGCAGTTCGATAGCCCCTGGACCGTATCGGCCGTCGACATGGCCGGCACTATCTATGCCGCGAAAGGTAACGACCGGCGGATGGTATACGCGGGTGAGTTTGTCTATGACCAGCCCAAACGGGGTCCGGCTCAGCCCGGCGACATCTTGCGGCTACACCTGCACCCCGACCACCGCGATGCCCAGCGTGGTTTCTACTACGTATTCGGACAAACCCCCGGCGATGAGTCAGTAACCCTGCAAACCCGGCTCTATTTCCACACGGTACCCGAGGGCAGCACCCGGCTCCTGGCGTGGGTGACGCAGACGCTGAATACCCACCGGATACCCTTCCAGTTCAAATGCCTGAACCACCCTGACCTTTACGGCCGCAGCGACCCGGCCGTACTGTACCTTCAAAAACCGTATGTCAGTCATGTACTGGACCTGCTCGCCAGCGACCTGCCCCAGTTGCGACCGTATCTGTTACCGACGGTACCGCTGTTTACGCGGCTGTTGACACCGGGCGTTGCCTTTGCCGAAAGTCCCCCTAATCCTGCCGAAAGTTTCGGGACCAGCCGTTGCGTCCTTGTTGCTCAGGGAATAGCGACCGCCGTAGCTAATCAGCAGCCCGCAGACACCTATATCGATGCCATTCGGGCGGTGTTCATGGAACTCGGTCTATCGATCGATCATCCCTACCGGAATCCCCGCGCCCACTATCCGTACTGTTTTCCTGACTTTTCGTCCAACTAAGCCCGCATGGAAACGCTTACCACACCCCTACCCCCAACAGTGGCTGCTACGGCGAATGCGTTTGTCGATACGGCCGCCCAGATTGGTCGGCTGATCTGCCGCGATGCCATCTGGCAGGGACCACGCTGTAATTTCCTGACCTCGACCAACGATCCGGCTTTCGAGTACCCAAAACCTTATTTTAAAGCACTGGAAGCCGACTTTTATGCCGGGTCGGCGGGCGTGGCTTTTTTCCTGGCAGCCCTGTACCACGCCACAGGCGACCCGTTCGTTCGAAAAACGGCGCGGGGAACCTTTCAAAACACGCTGGCTACGGCCCGGAACATACTGCCCACTGCCCGCCTGGGTTTTTTCTCCGGCTGGACAGGCATCGCTTACGCAGCCATCCGGGGCGGGCACTGGCTGAATGACGACGCGCTGGTGGATGAAGGTCGGCGACTACTCCAGGCCGTAACTGAACTCGATCTGGAGGAAACCGGTATCGACGTGATCGACGGAGCAGCCGGTGCCATACCGGCGCTGGTTCAACTGGAACGCGAACAGTCGTTGCCGGAACTTCGCCCCTGTATCAGTCGCCTGGCCGATCAGCTGGTAAGCCGCGCCGAACGGTCGCCCGAAGGCTACTCGTGGGTTACCCTGCCCGGTTCGGGCTACCGGAATCTGACGGGTATGGCGCATGGCGTCGCGGGTATTGTCAACGCGCTGTTCGAAGCCTTCACGCTCACGGGGGATAGCCGATGCCAGGAAGCTGCCTTTCAGGGGTTACGCTACGAAAATGCTTTTTTTGATCAGCAGCAGCAGAACTGGCCCGATTTCCGGGTCGCCAATCCCCCCCATACCCAGGGAGAGGCCCCTGGCCCGGTTTGCTCCTGCGCCTGGTGCCATGGCGCACCGGGCATTGCGCTTGCGCGGCTGCGCGGCTATGAACTGACGCAGCACCCGGCCCTGCGCGCCGAAGCCGAGACAGGCCTTCAGACCACGGCGCAGCAACTGACCTGGGAACAACAGCCCAATTTCTCACTCTGCCACGGACTGGCCGGCAATGCCGATACCCTCCTCGAAGCCGCCGACATCTTACAAATTCCTGACTGGCGACAGCAGGCCGAAGCCGTCGGTCAGATGGGCCAGGCGCGTTATGAACAAACAGGCTTATGGGCCAATGGCCTTTATAACGACTACCAGATACCTGACTTCATGCTGGGTCTCTCGGGCACAGGCTATTTTTACCTGAGGCTGGCAAACCCCGCCGTTTACCGGTCGGCCTTGCTGCTGCGATAAACCCTGCCAGTGGTCGAAGACCCTGGTAGTGGTTATTGACCCCGGTAATGTTGACCCTGACAGTGATCCAAGACCCTGGTAGTGGTTATTGACCCCTATAATGTTGACCCTGACAGTGATCCAAGGCCCCAACACTAAAACGAGCCACTACCAGGGTCTTCGACCACTGGCAGGGCTGTGCCTACTTCGCCCCATCGGCGGCAGCCCAGTCGACGGCGACGTTGCCCACGGAGGTGCCGCATCGGGCCCCTTCTTCGTTGTCGAACCGGTAATGTATACCGCCATATAACTGCGACAGCGTGGCTTCCTGCGCCTGTGCGTTCAGGCTGGCCGACTCGCTGGGGAAGAGATAACCCAGCACGGTAGTGGCCGACGCAGCAAATGTGGCATGGTCGGCGGTATAGCTCGGGAAGTTAGGGATACCGGCCACTGTTTTGATAGCCGGGTCCATTTGCGAAGGGCGCGGCACGTAGAATTTATATTTCGTATCCCAGCATGCCGTGATAGCATCCTGCATGGCCCGGTTCATGAGGGCATAGCTGCGGGCGGCCCGCAGTTCATTCTGGCGGTCCTGCCGGATGAGGTCCTCGGCAATCAAATTCCAGTGGCCGGGGGGGGTATAAGTTCCAGCGCCGTCGAACCAGAAATCGGCGATGCGCCACTGTTCGCGGGTGCGGCTATCGGCAATGGTGCGGACTTCGGCCAGGGCTTTCTGAAACGCAGCCGAGGTCGTTGCGGGGGGCGCGCCGGGCGTCGCTTTGGCTATCGCGGTTGAGTCATACCATGTTTTCACCATACCACCCAGGGGCAGCATCGGGGGCCGGGCCGGAATTTCCAGGCTGGTCCATTTCACATCATAGGGCGCATTGGCAATGGCATTTTCCCAGGTATTACCGGCGTCACCGGCCCCATCGAAGTGGTCGGTCCTGGCCCAGACAAGGACTTTGGCCGCCACCGCTGCCGCCAGTTGTTCGCCAGCCTTCACATCGCTCGTCACGTTGGCACCGGCCCAGATCCGGCTTTGCTTGTGTTCGGTCGCTTTGGCTTTAATCCAGTCGGCCTCTTTCGGAAAGAAAAACGTCAGCATCTGAGCAGAGACCTCGGCAACAGCGGCATCCTCCGATGGGTAAGAAGGCACATCGAGCGCCGGTATCAGCGAGTTGATGCCCTGCCGGACCATCGACGGGCGGTTGTACTGGTACTTGGCTTTCCAGGCAACGACCAGCGCGTCATATTGCGCCACGCTCAGCAGGGCATACAGCCGGGCTGCATAAGGCGGGTTGGCAAACGGATTGCCGGCCTCCGAGGGTGTAAACGTATTGGTGCCTGCATTATACAAAGGCGCTGTATTGTACTTGGCGACGAGCAGGCGGGCGATCTGGTTCCAGCGATGTACGCCACCAACGGCCCAGTAGTTAACGGCGGCATTGTTTTCGGGGTTGACGCCCAGCAGCCCATTCTTTATTTCAGCCAGTTCCTTCTGGTAGGCATCAGAGGTTAGCGCGGCTGGCTCAGGAACGGTAATATCGGCAGCCGACCGGAGGATGATCGTCCGCCAGGTTCCGCCGTTCTCATCGGTTGTGGCGGGTTCGGTAAGGGGCAAAATCCCTTCGTTGATGACCGGCTCTTTGCAGCCTCCCAGCCACAAAATCAGGCAGACAACGGTGGAATATAAACTAGGTGCTCTCATGTTTTTACTGAAAATGTCTGGCTATGCGTTGTTGTTTCCCCAACGGGTTACTCAGGGGTCATATCCCGATAACGATTCCTCCACTAAGCCGCGTGGCTTTACCGCTATTTTGCCCATTCAGGGTCGTGCTATAGCCACCGTTCAAGCCAAATTTCTTGATGAGAGGCAGATAAACACTGATGCCGGTCCGGGTAAAACCAATGGCATTGGTAGGAAATGGAATGCCGGGAGCTATATCCGTCCCTTTGTTGTAAGGGCGCTGCTGCTGAACCCAGCCATCGATATAGAAGTGCTTCGTGGCCACCCCGCCCCGAATGACCGCGTCGATAACATCGGGCACGTTGACGGTAGAGCTGCTGTTGGGATTCAGGTTGTCGGGATCATAATAATTGACGACCCGGTCGAGGGTAACCTGCCCGCGTCGGATATAGCCCAGCTGACCGGTCAGAAAAAAAGCGCCGGATTTAAAATGCAGCAGCGTGCGGCCGTCGAGGTTGCGGGAGCCGTGGCCGATGGCTACCGGCGCGTCGATCACATAGTTCTGCAACGGCAGCGAATACCCCACGGCAAACAACCACGAAAGCCGCGCACTTCCAATCTTGTAGTCGAAGGCTTCCCAGCGCAGGGCAGCCGACAGGTCCTGAAAGCCTTCCTGTTTCTGCCAGTACCCCGCGCTGGCTTCGGTGCGGACGTAAGGCGCCGACACGATCAGGTCCAGGTCGTAGCCCAACCCGTATGTACCATAGAGGTTTAGTGATTGGGTAAAAACAGTACCGAGATTGGGATTACGGATTTCGGTCTTCCCTGTGTAATAGGAGTCATACGATTCCTGCGAGTAAGAGACCGCCAGGCTGGCCTTGCGCTGGCCGCGCATAAAGCCATCGACCAGGCCCTGGGCGTGTGTCGGGCTGTTAACAAAAAAAGACAGAAGAAAGACGGCAATGGGTAGTGTCAGGCGCATGGCTACGGGTTAGTAACGTAAAGATAACCGCGCAAACGTATAGACTATTGCCCACTTCGATATTCTGCGCCAATGGCCTGGCTAGCGCAGCTGCCTCGTTGCCGGATGAAAAGACCGCCACGAATGCCAGAATTCCTGGTAAGCGCGTACCGGTGACAGTTGCTGTCCGGCCAATGGCCCCGACAGGGCGCGCCCCTGAGCATTCCAGACGGAACCCGTTTTTACATCCGAAAACCAGCCATTTGAGCCTTGAGAAAAGGTGAGCGTCTGCCCACCCAACTGCCGGCTGAACGCGCCGAAGCTCAGGCTGTCGGGTGCCATCATCAGTACAACGGGCTGGCCGCCTACCGTATGCTGGATGAGTCGCTTTTTTGCCAGATCATTCCAGTCGAAGGCGGTGGCGTCACCACCGGCCAGCACCCCGACCACCCATGATTTGTCATGCCACGACGCCACATCCCGACCGGTCAGTTTGCCACGCTTCAGACCCAGGTCATAGGTGGCCAGGCTATCCGTTTCTTCCTTGAAGGCGGGGTCTGGCTGCATGACCAGCGTCGTGGGGTGTTCGCCCGACCACGCTGCCAGCGTCATCTGCCGGGCTGGCAGTTCGGTGAGTATCTGCCCTTTTTGCGGCCCCAGTATGGCTTCTCCCGTTGCCTGCCGCCACCACGATCCGGTGCGTTCATCTTCGAACATAGCATTGAAATGATCCATGCCCACCAGCCGGAACGTTTCAGGTTTTCCGGCCACGACCGGATCGAACACCCGGCCTGTGCGGCAAACGGTGCAGTACGTGATCATAACGGGTTTTCCGCCAATAGTGTCGCGTACCTGATGGTGATAGCCGATCAGTTGCAACGGGTAGGCACGGGCGTCGCCGTTTTCAATCAGGCCGAGCACAAGTTTATTCATTGGTATCCTGTTCTGCGACAGCGATACCAGGCGCTTGGTTCTGGGCTGTTGGAACATGCGATCAGCCATCATCTGCTCATTGACCATATACAGTACCGCTGCATACAGCAGTACGCCAACCAGTACGAGCCCCCGATGCCAGGGCCGGGCCGGGCGCGCCAGCACCGGCGCAACCAGCATAATAAGGGCCAGTATACCGACCAGCCTGACCCAGGGAGCATACTGGTGTAGCCAGTAAGCAAGCTGTACCCGGCTTAAATTAGCCGTATCATCGAGCTGGCTACCGGGGAACGGCATGATGAAATAGACACGGGCGACCTCCAAAAGCATCAGCACCAGCAGGAGGCAGACGGGTTTCCAGATACGAGGTATCATACGATCGGATTGGATTGGCCGGGAGAAATACCCGGCATCAGTTTCAGTGGCCCAGGTCAGGCCGTTCATTTGTTCCCATAAACAGCCCATCAAACCCCGATGCCGAATGCTGACCGGGCTATGTGCCGACAGCACAGTCGTATAACGTACCGCTGCCTGTATCCAACAGACGAACAGGAACACAGGCAGCGGTTCAGGCGGACCTCTTACAGCCCCGACCCGTCGGCTTTGCCGCGTAATACGGCGTAGCTGCCGATTTTTTTGCCGCACTCAAGGCCCACGCTACAGTCAGAGCGGAAGTGAATCAGGCCATACATCCGCGAATCCGACGCTTCTACGGCCTTTGCCCAGAACTCGTCGGCCCGGTTGGGAAATACAGTGCCCAGCACTATGGCCGCAGCTGCCGAGAACGTTGAGTGGCCTGATGCGTAGCTCGGGAAATTGGGCACGCCAACCGATGTTTTCAGGCCAAACTGCTGTGGGCGGGGAGTATAGTAGTAAAACTTGGTTTCCCAGCAGCACACGCTCGCATCCTGGAGGGTGGTACCTACCAGGGCCAGCGTTCGGGCCATGCGCACTTCGCTGAATTTGGCTTCGTGGGCGGCATCGGCAGCCGTGCGGTGCCAGTGGCCGGGGGGGGTGTAGCTACCAGCGCCGTCGGCCCAGTAATTGGCGATGCGCGCCTGCTCCCGCGTCTGGTTCTTCTGAATGGCCTTCAGCTCGTCAAGCTCCTTAATAAACTGTTCGGTGCCGGGCTGGGGAGCCGGACCCGGACGTAGCTTCACCAGCGTAGCCCGGTCGAAGTTCCAGGTCGACACAGCGCCGTAATTCGGCAACATGGGCGGGCGAGCGGGCGACTCCTGGCTTAGCCAGATATCGGCCTGCCCCCGGCTTTTGGCCGCTTCGATCATACCGGCCGTGAGGGTCTGGTTGTTTGACGTACTCATGCCATCGGCTCTGGCACGCGCCATCACCTTGGCTCCTACCTGCATACCAAGGTCAGCACCGGCCGTCAGATCGCTCGTCACGTTCATGCCCGCCCACTGGCGGCTATTGCGGTGTTCGGCCACTTTAGCATCGATAAACGCAACTTCACCGGGAAACATCGCCTTCAGCACAACTGCCGACGCAGCCGCCACAACGGCATCTTCCGACGGATAGGCTGGCAGAGCCGATACTGGCAGGGCCACGCGTATGGTGGCGTCAACCTTTGAAGGAGCCAGCCGTTTGAACGCATATTTATAGTTCCAGGCAGCCACCAGCGCATCATACTGTGCCACGCTCATGTAGGCCAGCGCGCGGGCGGTATACGGTGGATTGGCAAAGGGAAATTTGGGGTCGGCCAGCGGATTGGCGGCATCCGGGATGGGATATTTCCCGTCGGCATTGGACGCAGGCGGCACGTTGTAGCGGGCAGCCAGTTCACGGGCTATCTCGTTCCAGCGGTATACGGCTCCAGCCCCCCAGTACACTACGGCTTCCTGCTGCTCCGGTGTCAGACTGGTTGACTTCGATCGCAGTTCAGTTAGTTCGGCCTGATAGTCGGCCGACGATGTTGCCGAGGGCGACGCCACCGTTACACTGGCCGGGCTGGTAAGAATATAGGTTTTCCAGGTACCAGCGCTGGCATCCACGTCAGCAGGAGCATACCCGACGCGCTGTGGTTCTTCAATGGTTTTGTCGCAGGAAATCAGCCCGGTCGAAACAAGTCCGAGGGCGAGGCTGATTACGACAAGCGTACGATATGTAGGTTTCATGGGAAGTCTTACTTGACATTTAACTGGAATAAAACACCTACCGTATAGCTGGTGCTCTGACCGGCGTTGCGGCCACTGGTAACGTAGGCGACCCGGGCGTTCAGGCCGATGTTGCGGGGCTGAACTTTACCGTACCAGCCCACCTGCGTAGCCTGCATATTGTTGGTTGGAAAGGGCATGTCGTTCCGGCGGATATCGTCGCCACTCAACGCGGCCATCCGCTCCGCAAACACTTCGGTTTGCCAGGTCCGGCGAAGCATACCGAACCGTACAGCGGCATCGTACATATTCGGGACGCTCACCTCGTGGGTATTATACACCCGCTCGTTGGCCTGATACGCATCGCGGTCGATACGAATCGTACTACGCCAGGTATATGAACCGTGGGCCGTTGCATAGAGACCGGTTGACGGATGGGTGTAGTTCAGCAGGAGCCGTCCCGTAGCCGTACGGGCCTGTAAGCCAATGGACATAGGCAGAAAATCCGGGACGTACTTACTCACGGGGACCGACCCGCCCACGATGGCGTTGACCGAAAAACCGCCGTATTGCAGCGCTTTGATCTTCAGCCAGGCCGAAGCATCCTGAAACCCTTCCTGACCCATCAGATTACCGGCGCTGGTACTCGTCCAGACATAAGGCAGGTTCAGGATGACATTGACCCGATTGCTGATACCAATGGCGGGCATCACCGACAGGCTCCGGGTGGTGTGTGTGCCGATATTAAAGTTCTCGCGTTTGAGCGTTCCTTCCCAGTACTGCGACCAGGAACTCTGCCCATACATACCGGCGATACAAATCGTTTTCTTTGGCATGTAAATAGCATCGTGGGGCATCTGGGCCAGCGCCGGAACGGCCACCAGCATCAACAGGCAAAGACTATATAGAAGTTGCTTTTTCATAAAAGTCAGAAAAAAAGCTTTTCGACAGGATTACAGGATTAAAAGGAATTACTGCTGAGGAGCATTTGAAATCCTCTGTAATCCTGTCGAAAACCCTTTTTCAATTAAAACCAGCGGGATACGTTGAACGAGATGAGGTAATCGGCAAAGGCGGCATCGCCATGCTTCAGCCCCAGCGGATCGAGCCGATCGGCGTAACTGGTGATGCGGTTCCGATAGACAGCGATGGGCACGGTCAGCGCAGCCGATGTTTTGTGGCGCATGTAGGCCAGGCCCGGCTCTACCGATACGATATAACCCGGCCGACGGAAGCCTTTGCTACCGCCGAAGGCATCGATGGCGGGAACGCCTTCAACGCGACCACCCAACATAACGGCCAGACCCGGTACGCCAGGAATGGACTGGCTCAGTCCCAATCGGGCCGCAAACTGGTCGGCCACCGAGAACCGGCCCGCTACCAGATCGATGGTCGTGGCATTGGGGTTCCGCAGCACGCCGTTGGTTTCGCGCGGATTGAACAGGTAAAACCCATTGGCGTAAGCAGTCAGGGTTTTGGTCAACTGGACATACCCCTGCAACTCAACGCTGGCTCCAACCCCGCCATCGCCCAACTGTATCGACTGATCCACGGGCAGATTGACCGTATAATCCTGGCCTTCTTTGGTCAGCTTGTGGAAATCGTCGGTAGCGCGGTAATTGCCGGTTGGCAGTTTTATACCCAGCCCCACCGAGAGGTTGGCTTTGGGCAGGCTGGCTGGGTTAACGATCCAGTAGCTACCCGAAATCCGCAGATCACCAATACCGCCCGATTGGGTATCGAACCGTTTCTGGTCGGGATTCTGGGCAGCGGCATTGCCGTAATGTTCATAGAGCGATGAGCGGTCATTTGCCTGAACAGGCAGATTGGCCGATACCGACCAGCGCAGCGAAGGCATGTAGGTGATACCCAGGTCGAGCGCGTGCGATACGTTGATGACCTGCGTTCCCTGCTCCACCCGTTGTTTCTGCTCCACATCACCCACGAAGTGCTTATAGGAACGGAAGAACCGATAGCCAGCCGAGACCTGCCAGTGGCCGGTCCGTTGTTTGAAGAAATCGGCCGAATTGGTGCCAGCGGGGGCAGAACAGCTCATATGTCGTACCGCTACGCAGCCCTGCGCCTGTACTGAAGGGGTATTAAAAACCAGCGCATAGCCAACAGCCAGCGCGATTGTATAAATCGTTTTCATGGAAAGTCGATGTAAACTGTGAGATAAGATGGTTCGGCCGCCTGCGTCGGGAGCCTGTATGATACAGGTCGCGGGGTAGTTACGGCGAACAGATTACCTGGCGCTTTTGGGGTCGATGGGCGCGTCTGCCAATGTCGTTTCACAGGTCTGTACGTGTCGTTAAATACCGCAGGCCTATAGGATCGACTGAGCCTGCACACTAGCAGACTATCGGACACAGTAACGCACAAAGAAACCTTTACGCCATCAGGAAACCATCACACACATCGGGCGGGGGCGAATGAACAGGCAGCGAGCGAGCCGGTATCACGAACGAAAGGTCGGGGATACGGATGGCGTCGCGCCAGCAGGCGGAGAGGAAACGGAAGACATCGCCCGAATTGGGGGAGTATTCTTTAAGCAGAAATTTCAGGAATTGACTGGTTTTGCGGTGCGAATCGGTGGCACCGGCAATATGATCGTTCAGAAACGACAGCAGATCGCTCTGCCAGAATGAGCGACTTTCAGACTCCAGCGCGGCAATGTGAAGAATGTCGCCCTGGATTTCCAGACTAACAACGTCGTAGTAGTGTCCGTTGTACGTAAATCCATCGGCTGTTGTACGACTTATTTCGACCGCTTCGGGCCGGTTACTCATCGGGATCTGAAACTCAACGATACTATCTACCGATCGGTAGACCAGCAGTTTCTTCGACAGGTCATGTTCCGCCTGCCACCACGCACCAATGCACACCAGCACGTAGGCCAGCGTGTGGTAGAGCAACAGCAGCGAAAGACCGATAGAAACTACTTTCTTCACGTAGATAAAGTAAACTTATCTCAAAAATAATACTAAACTGTCAAACAAACAGTACTTATTGCTTGTTGCGGTCATCTTTTTTCACAAACCCATCTGTTAAGTAGTTTTGTGGGCTATATTTTCCAGTACAAGGCCGAAACCGATCATCTGGACCCGGTCTTCCCAAAAGTGGTGCAATCAAATTTCGTAGATTTGTGTTAGGTGGATAGCCTATGATTTTCGACAACCACAACCGCCCCATCACTTATCTGCGCCTGGCCGTAACGGATCGTTGCAACCTGCGGTGCTTTTACTGCATGCCCGAGGAAGGTATCAAGTACCTGCCCAAACAGCAGTTGCTGACCTATGAAGAAATGGAGCGGCTTGTGCGGGTGCTGGCCAGGCTGGGGGTTTCGAAAGTCAGAATTACCGGTGGCGAACCGTTTGTGCGGGCCGGCCTGATGGACTTTATGCACCGGCTGGCTACCGTGGATGGCCTGACCGATATATCCATGACAACAAACGGGGTGCTGACGGCACCCCACGTAACGGCGCTGGCCCAGTTAGGCGTCAAAGCTGTTAATTTGAGCCTCGACACGCTCGATCGGGAGCGGTTCCACAAGATCACCCGGCGCGATGAACTTCCCGCTGTTCTTCATACGCTCGATGCGCTGCTGGAGGCTGGTATCCAGACGAAGATCAACGCGGTGGTGATGGATGGGCAGAATACCCAGGATCTGGTCCCCCTGGCCGATCTGGCCCGGACGCGGCCGGTCGATGTCCGGTTTATCGAAGAGATGCCGTTCAATGGCGAAGGCAGTCATTACCCGGTGCTGCACTGGACCCACCGGCGTATTGTCGATGAACTACGGGCGCACTACCCTGACCTTCAAAAACTCCCCGATCCCCCGTTCTCGACTTCGGCGAATTACCAGGTCCCCGGCCATCAGGGCACTATTGGTATCATTGCCGCTTTCAGCCGGACGTTCTGCGGCACCTGCAACCGCATTCGGCTGACAGCCCAGGGGACGCTGAAAACCTGCCTCTATGATGATGGTGTACTCGACGTACGGGCGTTGCTCCGCCGGGGCGACAGTGATGATGAGCTGACAGCGGCTTTCTTGCGCGCTTTTGCCCACCGACCCGCTACCGGATTCGAAGCAGAACAAAAGCGCGATACCATCATCGAATCGATGGCTACTATTGGCGGGTAAGCGTACTGCCTTACCGAATCAGTACGGGTACCTCCGATAGAAATTCGTTCGTAAACAGGTTTGCCGGGTCGATCCGCTGAACCAGTTCACCTTCCTTGTCAGCAATGAGGTGGTTGCGCGTGAGCCAGTTGGCAAACGACGCCCATACATTACGGTGCATGAATCCCCACTGACCTTCGCCATCCAGGTAATAACCCGACGCCAGTTGCTGACTCTGTTCCACAAAGTTTCGGTTCTTCAGCGTTGGGTGCTTCGCTGTCTCGATCAGCAAACGGGCCGCTTCGTCGGAGTCCTCAACCGCAAACCGGAACCCAGCCGACGCGGCTTCCATGAATTGACGCAACGCATCGGCATTCTGGTCGGTCCAATCGCGGTGGGCAGCCAATACAGGACTATAGCCGTACGGAATCTCATAATCATCCAGCAGAAACTGGTTGAGTTCAATCCCTTTAATATCGGCTTCTACGCCTTCCCAGGGCAGAAATATCCACGTAGCGTCGGCTTCGTTCGTCAATAACGATTGCCAGATATCCAGCCGGGCGGGTTGATGCGAGACAAACTGCCCACGCCCACCGTCGTTCTGAATCATCTGCCGAACGATTTCGTCTTCGTAGCGCGCTCCGTAGGAAGCATATACCTTCCCGTCCAGTTGGCGGGGATGATCGATACCACTCTGTTTCAGGGTTACAATCGCACTGGCATCGCGAGCCAGTACGGCAGCCACCGCCACCAGCGGTACACCGTTCGTTTGAAAGCTAATGATACTTTCGGAGGGTGTGATCGCCAGATCGGCCTGTCCCGATGCCACCCGTTTGGCGGGTGTTAGCTGGTAGTTGTCTTTATCCGGGAGGATAATCTCAATATCGAGACCTGCCTTTTTATATAGGCCTTTGGCCAGGGCAACGTAAAATCCGGTGTGGTTGGTATTGGGAGTCCAATCAAGCGCTAAACGTATGGGGATACTCATGGGATGCTATGCTGTTCCGGCTTCCATAACAGCATAGCATCCAGAAGGTTTAGACATAGCCCAAACCCCTCGATGGTTCGTATAATTTACCCAAAAAGTGCTACTGTCCTGAAAACTCATTAAAGTCTGGTGAAGGCAACTTGTAGCATGCCGGTAGTTGCGAAAAGTAATTCCAGCTACGGATATCGATACATAAATACTCAAACAACTGGGTTTATCAAGTTCAGTAACATTGAAACAACCAGAAATACCGAAAAACAGATTAGATCTAGGCTGCGACAAGGTCAAGCAAACCTAGAGCTATCGCCTACATAAATGGCTTCTACCAGCAATAAAATCGGTAAAAATGGACTACCATGGACATGTTTTTACAAGCCTACAAATACGTTTACAACTACTTATGGCAACCGGCTTCGAACCTGTATAAGTGACAAACTGTGTGATTATGTCTATCTTTTAGGGGTAGGCCAAAATCGCTAACTTAACTACAGAGGGTGTAGAATAGCTTGTAAAGGATATCAATAATCTGTGATAAAAGCTACCTGTACTTGCAATAGTACACTAGAGATTTTTCTCAGGCAGCTATTGGTGAAGTGTAAAAATATAATTCTTGTTGAGCGGGATTCTGACAATTCGGACTTGAATGTCTCCGCCGACGATTGTAACGCTAGTACTGTTATGATAACCAAATATTTGGTTAGAATTTTTTCAATATATTTGACTCATCCAAATGACAACTCCACCATAGCGGAGTTGTCATTCTCACCCGACTTACCATTTAGTAGGGCTTCTCTTTTTCCCTGAATCGAATACACTGGATCATACGTTGTTTGATGACGCCACAGTCCACAAGTTTAGAGTTTTCTATGGTTCAAGCAAGCGTGTAATACTAATTCAAATTAATAACGTCGTGTTTTTTAAGTACGGGAAACAGGTCAGTGAAATGACCTTGCCTTCTTCGGCAAACAGCCCCTCAACAATCACCTGAATGCGGCTT
>NZ_VFIA01000008.1 GCF_014282275.1 Spirosoma utsteinense | reverse complement strand
ATCAGGTTGGTGCTGGTAAGGCGGGTGTTCACCTCTTCCATTTCGAACAGAGCCGTTAAGCCCCGTACTGCCGATGGTACTGCCGTCAAAGGCGGGAGAGTAGGAAGGTGCTACCTGTTGACACGAGAAGCGAAGAGAGAGCCGTTCATCGAGAGATGGACGGCTTTTCGCGTTTATAAAGCATCTCCATTGTCAGATGTAGTCTGTAGTGATATGTTGTATAGTTTGCTACGCTACAGTTAAGAAGGGATAAAGCGTTGATTTTTGTCATTTAAGCAAGTAAAGGTTGCTTAGCATCTGGTTTATGATGGTGTTATGCCTTTTCCTGACCAATAATCAACGTCACATATGCAACGAAAAAGCGTATTTGTACCAGTCTTATGTCTCCTATCATTACTTGTAATTAATAGCCTTAGCTGTGCGCAAACGTTACGCCCACCTGCTTATCCGCTCATAACTCACGATCCTTATTTTAGTGTTTGGAGTACAACCGATAAATTAACTGATTCGCCAACGAAACACTGGACTGGCAAAGCGCAATCGCTAGAAGGTATTGTCCGGGTTGATGGTAAATCATACCAGTTTCTGGGAGCTGCGCCACCGGCTTACCGGGCAATCTTACCAACGGGCGAGTCCCAGTCTTACAACGCACAATACACGTTTGATAAGCCGGGGAATTCTTGGGAAAAGACTGATTTCAATGCCAAAGGCTGGGCTTCCGGGCAAGGACCGTTTGGCGATACTCCTGAAGCTAAAACCCGTTGGGCTAGTAGTCAAACCAATAAGGAGGGTATTTACATCCGGCGTGAATTCAATTATGACGGAAAATCGGACCCTGCCAAACTCCTGCTGTCAATAAATCATGATGACGATGTAGAGGTCTATCTAAATGGGATTAAAATTCTTACCCGATCAGGATATCTCAGCGAATATATTAATCTCCCTTTGTCTCAAGAGGGCCAGAAAGCGCTGCGAACGGGAAAAAACGTCTTAGCTGTTCATTGCACAAGCCCCAGGGGTGGTTCTTTTATCGATGTTGGCATCGTTACGCCGGTTAGTTTCTCTGTGATGACACCCGCTACTCAGACCGCGGTTACCGTAACGGCTACCCAAACAGAGTATACGTTTATGGCTGGGTCCGTTAACCTGATGCTCACCTTTCTGTCTCCCCTGTTGTTGGATGAATTGGAAGTGGTAGCGCGGCCCGTCACGTATCTTACATTTACAGCGCGCTCCAGTGATGGAAAGCCACACAAAGTTCAGGTCTATGTCGGTGTTGCTGGAACTCTGGCAGCTAATACAGTAGATCAGCGTATGGTTGCAAATGCGGGCAATACGTCTGGACTGCACTGGCTGGCTATGGGTACAAAGCAACAGCCGGTACTGGAAAAAAAAGGGGACAATATCCGCATCGATTGGGGCTATGCGTATCTGGCCGTACCGCAACAGGCAGGCACGCAGCTGGTACCTGGCTCAATAAATGAGTTGAAAAACAACTTTGTAAGTAAAGGAATAGTAGCCGCTGGTAAAGAGGCAAGCGGCCCGGCAAGCGACTTTGGACTTGCAGCTAGTATCTCTATTGGGTCTGTTGGTACGTCTCCTGTACAGAAACACCTTATGTTGGCTTATGATGACCTATACTCAGTACAGTATTTTGGTAAAAATCTGCGGGCCTGGTGGCGTCGCGACGAGAAAATGACAATGCCGGTTCTGCTACAGACTGCCGAAAAAGACTACAGCCGCCTACAGCAGAAAAGCCGTGTTTTTGACGACAAATTATATGCTGATGCGCAAAAAGCAGGGGGGAAGCAATATGCTGACTTATGTGCCCTGGCTTATCGGCAGGCCATTTCAGCTCATAAAGTTGTGGCGGGACCAAAGGGTGAAGTGTTATTTTTTTCCAAAGAGAATTTTTCAAATGGCTCGATTGGTACCGTAGACATCACCTACCCTTCGGCTCCGCTTTTTCTGCTCTATAACCCAACTTTGCTAAAAGGTATGATGGAGCCAATTTTCCAGTACTCTGAAAGTGGGAAATGGACCAAGCCCTTCGCTGCACATGACGTTGGAACTTATCCGTTAGCGAATGGGCAAACCTATGGCGAAGACATGCCAGTCGAAGAATGTGGTAATATGCTTTTGCTGGCGGGCGCCATCACAGGTGTCGAGGGTAACGCCGATTACGCGAAGCAGCATTGGAAAACCCTGACAACATGGGTCGAGTATTTGAAAAAAGAAGGTTTCGATCCAACCAATCAACTCTGTACCGATGACTTCGCGGGTCACATCGCCCGCAACGCCAATCTGTCGGTGAAAGCTATTCTGGGGATTGCGGCATATGGGCAGATGGCGGCTAAACTGGGTGACAAAGCAACCGCAGAGACGTATTTTAAAACAGCCCGTGATATGGCAGTCAACTGGCAACGATTGGCTGCCGATCATACTGAAGGACGCAAGGCTCATTTTGATCTGACCTTTGAAAACGCGGCTGATACCTGGAGCCAGAAGTACAATCTGGTTTGGGACAAATTATTGGGTCTGAATGTCTTTCCGAAAACCTTGGCACAGCAGGAAATTGCCTACTATCTAACCAAACAGGAGCCTTATGGCCTGCCGCTGGACAGCCGAAAAACGTATACAAAGTCGGACTGGATTATGTGGACGGCCACTTTGGCTGATTCAAACACCGATTTCCAGGCATTCATTAAGCCCGTTTGGCGGTTCGCCAACGAGACTCCCAGCCGTGTACCATTGACCGATTGGCACGAAACGACGAATGCAAAGCAGGTCGGTTTTCAGGCACGCTCGGTTGTAGGCGGTTATTTTATCAAAATGCTGGATGGGGGGCTTACACCAAAGAAATAGATACAGAGACATAACGACAATCGACACGCCAATGATAATGCATCAACGAATAGTGGCTCTGACTGGGCTAGTGCTGCTTGCTATAAACTCGTTGTCTTTTGCGCAGACAAGAGTTCAATCACTCACCGTGGGTACCGCTCCGATAATGAGCCGTTGGGAAAAGCAAGTCACGGCAGAAAATGCCTGGCGCGAATATCCCCGTCCGCAAATGGTGCGCAAACAGTGGCAGAACCTGAATGGTATGTGGGATTATGCCATTACTGCCCGAACAGCTCCGGCACCAACCACTTTTAGTGGCCAGATTCTGGTACCATTTGCGTTGGAATCGACTGTTTCGAAAGTAACAAAGTCATTAATGCCCGATCAGCGGCTTTGGTATCGGCGGTCGGTAAGCATACCCGGCAACTGGGCTGGTCAGCGGGTTCTGCTTCATTTTGGCGCTGTTGATTATGAATGCAGTCTGTGGATCAACGGTGGCCTGGTTGGATCGCATACGGGCGGTTCTGATGCGTTTAGCTTCGATATAACCGACTATCTCAACGCTGGCCAGAATCAGTTTCTCTTGGGTGTAACAGACCCTACATCGATGGGTGAACAGCCACGGGGCAAGCAACTCATGAATCCAAATAGTATCTGGTATACACCGGTTTCGGGTATATGGCAAACGGTCTGGATGGAGCCGGTGCCGAAACAACACTATATTGAGGAGGTTCGGCTAACGCCTGAAGTAGATTCCGGCCGGATACGGGTTGATGTTTTACTCAACCAGCCGGCCGATAACGCGACGACGGCCATCCGCCTGACAGCTATGGAGGGTAACCGATCAATAGCGTCAACCCTCGTTCGATCGGGTAAAACAGCTTATCTGCCAGTACAAAATCCCAGGCTCTGGTCGCCCGATAGTCCCTTCCTCTACGATCTCAAAGCCGAGCTGGTAACGGTCACGGATCCATTTGGCGATACGCCCCGTAACAAACGTCCGCGTCAGGATGAGGCAATCCGGGTAACCTACGCCAGGGCCGTTGTAACGGGTAATCCAATTGATGAAGTGACAGGCTATTTTGCCATGCGTAAGATAGCTGTTGGACCGGGTCCAATAGCCAATCAGCCAGTACTCCTGCTTAATAATACGTTTGTTTTTCAGAACGGACCGCTGGATCAGGGATGGTGGCCTGGTAGCTTGCTAACCCCGCCGTCTGAAGCAGCGATGACGTTCGAGATTGACTTCCTGAAAAGATCGGGCTTTAATATGTTGCGTAAGCACATCAAGGTTGAGCCGGATCGGTACTATTATCTTTGCGATAAACTGGGTATGCTCGTCTGGCAGGATATGCCTTCCGGCTTTCTGGAAGGGCAGAACGAAGAGCCCGGCGATCAGTCGGAACCGTTACGCCGGTCGAAAGGAAAAGAGCAGTTCGAGTTGGAACTTCGCCGAATGATGAATCAGTTGCACAGCCATCCCAGCATTGTCACGTGGGTAGTGCATAACGAAGGGTGGGGTCAGTATGATAATGAACGACTGTCGGCCTGGGTAAAAGGGCTGGATCCGAGCCGGGTTGTTAACGCAGCCAGTGGTTGGAACGACCGGGGCGCGGGCGATTTTTACGATATCCATACCTACGAAGTGGAACCCCGGGCTCCGGAGCCAAAAACTAACCGAGTGGTCGTGATCGGAGAGTTTGGCGGGATAGGCTGGCCCATTCAGGGGCATCTCTGGAATCCAGGCATGCGCAACTGGGGCTATCAAACCTATCAATCAGCTGACGCGGTCCTGAAAGCTTATCAGAAGAAATACGCTAAAATTGTCGAGTATTATCGGAAAGGAGCGCTCTCAGCAGCTGTTTATACCCAAACAACAGACGTAGAAGGGGAAGTAAACGGCCTGCTCACCTACGACCGGGAGGTTATTAAAATACCGGTTGAAACACTACAAAAGATCCACGCACCCTTGTTCAAAAAGTAACTGGTCAATTTGCCGGTAAGCGTTGACGCTATCATGTCTATCCCGCGGCTGGTTTCGCTGGTCGGGTCAGTTTCTGTTTTCTAATCTGTTTAGGTCCATAATACAGGTAGTAACCGGTTATGGAAAACAACAGGAGCGAAACGCCCATACTTGTTGTATACAGCAATTTAACCGGTTCGTCCCCGATTTCTAGTAGCGAGTCGAGGTACGAACCATCATGCAAATGTTCGATGAAATCGGATCGACGGCGCTCAATATGCAGTACCTGACCCGTACTACAATCAAGTTGAACGCCCCAGTAGTGATCGGCAAACACAAATTTTACCATACCCTTTTGCGGGCGAATGTCGATTCGGTCCAGTTTAGTCGATAACTCGCTCGAAACGGAGTCGCGCAGGGTTCTAAACGCGATCTGTTGTAATGAATCGACAGGCAGCCACGTTTTCGGATCGACCGACACGCCTGTATACGATTTGGCCAGCAATAGTCCACCCGAATGCTTTTTCCAACCCAGTAGCAGTCCTGTACCTGCCATAAGTATAAAGAAAATGAATAGTGCTCCGCCCAGAACACCGTGGACTTTTCGGTAGAAACGAAGTCTCCGTGAGCGGTCTTTCCCATCTTTCGTGGCCATACGAATAAGCAGTGCGTGTTTGAGCGTATCGACAAAGATACGCCGAGACACAGCAGCTACAGTCGCTGGCCGGAGTGTAGAAAAAAGACCAACTGTTTATTGGAGAAACAAATAAGTATCGGACCGCTTTATTTGCTCCAGGTAAAAAAGAATGTAGCTCCCTGGCCCAGTTCCGACTCGATGCGGATTTTGCCACCCTGTTCTTCAACCAGCATTTTAAGGATATTCAGTCCGACGCCAGTGCTGCTTTCGGCAATGGTAGGGGCTGCACTGGCCGTTTGGAATAGATTGAAAATCGACTGCTGATCCGATTTGGAAACGCCGGGCCCATTGTCGCGAACATAAAACTCAACGGAGTTGCCGGCATCTACCGCCCCCACTTCGATCAGGCCAACAGGTTTGTCGTTATACTTGACTGCGTTGCTGATCAGGTTCTGGAACACCTGCTGGAGTTTCAGCTTACGGGTTCTCAGTATTGGCATCGGTTCCTGAATGGTAAGCCGGATATGCCGGGGCAGGAACAGTAAGTGCGCCATCTGGTTCAGTAATTCCAATACGTTAACATCTTCTATTGTCTGCTCAGCCATGCTTTTACGCGAGTAGTCCAACAGATCGTTAATCATATCGGACATATGGTAAGCGGCCGATTTGGCATAACCCGCATACTCATTAGCCTCTGCACTGGTATCATTATCCTCATTATTCATCTCCAAGATGGATAAGGCTGCAATCAAGCCCGTGAGGGGTGATTTGAGATCATGAGCCACAACGTATACAAATTTTTCTAGCTGCTTGTTGATCGTTTCCAGTTGGTTGGCCGTTCGTTTCAGATCGCGCTGGTGAGAGAAAAGCCGTTCGAATACATTGACTTTAGCGCGCGTAACACTAATGTCAAGTGGTTTTTGCAGGTAATCGACAGCGCCTTCCTCGAATCCCTTCCTCACGTATTGCTCTTCCTTACTGAGCGCCGTAACAAATATGATAGAAATATCATTTGTCCGAGGATTCGACTTCAATATCTTGGCTACTTCAAACCCGTCCATACCAGGCATCTGTACATCGAGCATGATAAGGCCAATTCGGTCATTTTTCAAAACATGCCGCAGTGCTTCGTTACCCGATGTGGCTTTGATAAATACCCGACCTTCTTTTTCAAGCATTTCTTCCAGTGAAATGAGGTTCTCTGGCCGGTCGTCGACCAATAGAATCGTAAATTCATTGTATGAGTCAAGAATAGGCATAGGCTGAGTCAAAATGTCTGTAGGTGAGTGGTTATTGAAAACAGGGTGGTATGCGCTGCTTACGATCGTGGTAGCCAGCGGGTAAAGACGATTCGAAAACTATGTTTTCCTGCGAAACAGTTTGGCTGAGCCTATCGGGTCAAACTGCGGTCGGATATCGGTCATCAGCAGCGATTCTTTCAGGCCAAGAGCGAGGTATCCCAATGGGGCCAGGCTGTCGTAAAACAGGCGAAAGACCCGGTTTTGCAGGTCATGGTTGAAATAAATGAGGACATTGCGGCAGCAGACCAGATGAAATTCATTAAAGACCTGGTCGGTAACCAGGTTATGCTGTAGGAATACGATATTTTTCCGTAGTTCACTCCGAATGATCGCATGGTTATACCGGGCGGTATAATAGGATGAGAAGTCGTTTGTGCCGCCCGACATCCGGTAATTCACGGTGTACTCTTTCATCGCTTTCAGCGAGATGATGCCCTGACGTGCCTTCTCCAGGTTTGTCGGGTTTATGTCGGTAGCGTAGATGCGGGTTCGATTCAGTAAGCCAGCTTCCCATAACAGAATGGCCATAGAGTATACTTCTTCGCCCGTAGCGCAGCCTGCATGCCATATTTTGATAACCGGATAGGAAGCCAGCGTTGGAATTATACGGGTTCGCATATCGGAGTAAAACCCTGGGTCGCGAAACATTTCGGTAACGTTTACCGTCACCGATTCCAGAAACCAGTCGAAAAATGGTTTCTCGTTCAGAAGTTTACTGATCAGAGCTGGACCGGTATGGATATCGGATTTTTCCATACAGCGCAGCACTTGCCGTTGGAACGACGCCCGCGCGTAATTGCTAAAGTCATAGCCGTAGTGATGCCTTAATAAAGCCAGTAGCTCATCTAATTCGCTGGTAGTGATTGCTTTTTGGAGAATCATAATACCGCTAATGAGTTAGCCAGACACGCATGAGTGAAACCAGTTGCCCATTGTCGACCGGCTTGGTAATATAGTCGGAAGCGCCCGCTTCAATGCATTTTTCGCGGTCGCCGGCCATCGCTTTCGCGGTCAGTGCAATCACAGGCAGATCCAGATAGCGCTGGTTTTTACGAATGTGCCGGGTGGCTTCGTAGCCGTCCATGTTCGGCATCATCACATCCATCAGAACCAGATCAATATCGGTATGTTGCTGCAGGAGGTCCAGTGCTTCCTGCCCGTCACCGGCTGTTACAACGGTCATCTGCTGAGATTCAAGGAGGGTGCTCAGCGCGAATACATTACGCATGTCGTCGTCGACCAGTAACACTTTTCGACCCGTCAGCGTCGTATCAATCGAATTCGTGTCGCTATACGGCTGCGGTTGCGGCTGCGGCCGTTGTTTGACAGACTGTACTTTGTAAAAAAACAATTCCAGCTCATCCATTAGCCGGTTTTTAGCCAGAAATGAGTCGCGAATGAGGATTTGCGAAATTTTATTGAGCTGGCGCTCATGATCGGCCGTCAGGTCTTTGTCGAGGTAGATGATAATAGGTATCTGACGTGGTGACACGGCGGCCTGAATAGCCTGCAAATCCTGAATACCTTGCTCTACGTTATCACCAATGTCGGCAATGATGCAATTATAGACCTGCTGGCTCAATAGCTTGCTGGCCGAGTCGGCCGAGTCGGCATAGTCACAAAGCAGGTCGAACTGCCGTTCATTGAGCAACGGATCGATCGACCCCCGGGTCAAATGGCTACCCGATAGCAGCAGTACTTTTTTGCCGCCCTCGTTCAACTGTTTGCTGATAATGCCCAATATGCCCTCCAGATCTTTTTGCTGAATGGGCTTGGTGGCGTAGGCCAGTACGTTGTCGGGTAGCGACGGCGACTCGTCCATTGCCGAAATAATATGAACGGGAATGTGTTTCAGCGCGTCGTCACTCTGCAGCATTTTCAGCAAGTCCCATCCATTCACTATCGGCAGGCCAATATCAAGAATGATAGCCGACGGTTTATATTGCCGGGCACATTGCAGCCCCTCGTCGCCCTGTAAGGCAACAATCGTTTTATAGTTCTTTTCCCGGGCAAAATCCCGGACAATACTCGCAAAATTGGGGTCATCTTCAACAATGAGTATGACCATATCACCCGGTTCAATAGCATGGCGATCATCTGCTACCGGCTGAGGTTTCGGGACGTCTACTGATGCTGGTGGCGCCACTACAGGCTGGAGGTGGCTACTGCTGGTAGAAGCCGGCAGGAGGGTAATCTCCTCCGACATGTCGACGGGCAGGTAAATGGTAAATGTACTGCCTTTGCCGGGCTCACTTTGCAGGCCCAGCTCTCCGCCCAGTTTCCGAATCAGTTCTTTACTAATCGATAATCCCAGGCCAGTGCCACCAAATTTACGACTGGTCGATCCGTCGGCTTGCTGAAACGCTTCGAAAATAAGCTGTTGTTTTTCGGGGGCAATGCCAATGCCGGTATCGGTAACAGCAATGGCAATGGTTGGCTGAGTCGTCGCCGACTGCTTGCCGGGCCGTTCTTCAAGATGGAATGACAAGGTGACAGAGCCGCCTTTAGGTGTGAACTTAAAGGCATTGGAGAGCAGGTTCTTAATAACCTGCCCTATCCGCTGCCGGTCCGTCTGGAAGGACGCGGGTACTCCGTCGCCAACGACGGTGACCAGCTGCACGCCTTTTTCTTCGGCTACTACCGTGAATAACTGACCTATATCCCGGGCAACACTACTAACAGGAACGGGCTCGATGAACAAATCGATTTTACCCGCTTCAATTTTCGACAGGTCCAGAATGTCGTTGATGAGGTCCAGCAGATCGGTCCCGGACCTGTGGATGATGTTGGCGTACTCGGTCTGTTTGTCGGTTAGATTGCTGCTTTTGTTGTCGGCCAGTAGTCGCGCCAAGATCAGCACACTGTTGAGCGGTGTGCGGAGTTCGTGTGACATATTGGCCAGGAATTCAGATTTGTATTTGCTGTTGGTTTCCAGCTCTTTTGCTTTGACCAGTATATCCTGCCTGGCAACTTCAATAGTTCGATTTCGTTCTTTCAACTCAGCATTGATCTCCCGAAGTTCTTCTTCCTGAACTTTCAGTTCTTCTTCCGACGCCTGTAATATTTCGGCTTGCCGCAGCAGTTCTTCATTTGACTGCTGAAGCTCTTCCTGCTGATTGCTCAATTCTTCTTTTTGCTCCTGCACCGTTTGTAACAAGTGCATAACTTTGGCATGGCCGTCGGCTGCATTGATGGCTACAGCGATGTTGTTTGCGATGGCTTTGAGCAGGCGAAGTGCCTGCTCGTCGAGGGGCTTGAAGGAAGACAGTTCCAAAACGCCCTTTAACTGCTGATTGTACCAGAGAGGCATGCATACAATCTGGCCGGGTGTGGCTTGCCCGCTACCCGCCTGAATAACCCAGTAGTGGGCTGGTACGTGGTTGGTAATGGTCATTGATCGGCCCAGTGCGGCCTGGCCAATCAGGCTTTCTCCCAGTTGATAGGACCGTTTGACCTGATCGGGCAGTGCTATCGAGGCATTCATCTGAAGTTCCTGCTTGTCTTCATTGAAGCAGTAAAAAGCGCTGGCAGGGATGTTCAGATAATTAGACAGGGTTTGCAGAATTGATTGAGTCAACGATGACGCGTCGGTTATGTCCTGCAACCGATCATTGACCGCCGATATGCCCGTTAGCAACCAGTTTTTCTCGGTTCCTGCCAGATTGAGTTGCTCCAGTTCCCTGAAATTTTCCTGAAGTAATTCTTCTGCTTTTCGATTGCCCCGGAACTCCCTAACTGTCAGGTAAATAAGCCAGCTTACAATGAGCAGCGTCAGTAAAGTACCCAGCAACAATTCGTAGGTAGACTGCTCAATGGCCTGGGTATCTGCTTTCTGGCGTTTGGCCAACAGTGTCTCCTCAACCTTCATGAGTTGAGTTAACTGAGTGTGTATAAAGTCGGTATACTCTTTTTCCTGCGTCGTTACATTCGTAATATCGGTCTGGCTATTGCGATTGATCGTCATTCCCTGCTTGTCCAGCGATCGCCAGAAGTTCAGTAGGGTTGCGGTGTTGGATTCGATACTGTAAGCCCGTTTTAGTTGGGGCGGATTGTCGGAAACCAGGATTTTTAACTCATCAATCGTTGGTCCAACGACCCTGGATGCTGTCTGAAAAGGCTGTAGAAAACGCCGGTTACCGGTACTCCGGAACCCCCTCCGCCCGGATTCCATGTCACCCAATAGCCTGTGTATTGTTTCGGCTCTATTTAAAACCTGATACGTGTGCCTAACCATGCCACCTGCCAGGGATTGCCGTTGAAACGTTTTGAACGACAGGATTCCAATTATAATGACCAGCAGAATTGCTGTTATGAAACCAACGTATAAGCGGGTTATCGGAGAAAAATTCATTAGCAGGAAACGTGGGACATGCGTGTCGGGGAAAGAGGGTATGACCAGGGCCCTTTGTCGAGTAAGGTGAGCAGCAAGGCCATTCCTTATGGGGCCAGGTTACCCATTTTCACACTGGAAAAGACGGGTTCTTTATCTTTAGAAAAAGCTACGGTGGTTAAAACTTGATGTAAATATATTAATTTATTATCTAATGAGTAAACAATAAGTATATTATGACTTTTTGGTACAGCAATAGTATTTGCAGCGCTGGTTCACTTGATAGTATAAATGATAAAACTCCTTGCCTGATTACTAATAAAATAAATCAATTCCTTTTCTTAAAGCCTCGTTATCAAGCCTGTAAGCGGATCAGGTGATGCTTTAGATTACTTCTGGCTCTGGTCCAGCCTATAGCGTGTGAGCAGGCTCAAAGGCCATTACTTAAGTATTTTTTCACGACGTTGATCAGATCATTCGGCATGAATGGCTTGGTTATATACTCACTGGCACCTAACTCGAACGCTTGTTGTATGATCGATTCCTGCCCTGAGGCCGAGAGTATGATAACAGGAATAGAAGAATTTACAGTTGTTTTTACATAGTTCAGAACTTCCAGGCCATTGTGATAAGGCATCATCAGGTCAGTAATGACCAGATCGGGAGACGTTGTACGTAAACAATCCAGGGCCTCTTTACCATCGGTAGCCGCTAGTAGCGTATAACCTGCTTTCTGTAGACAATACATCATCATCTTCATAACAAACGCTTCATCTTCAGCAATCAGAATTGTTTGAGAGGTGGTAGCTGGTTTGACATTCATGCTACAGTAAGTAGTATAAAACTGGCTAATATAAAATTTACATAAAAGATACGGTAATAAAATTTAAGTAACAAAATATAATGAGGTTGATCAGGTATATCCCGATGTGGTTAAGCGTTTCTTCAGGAATAATAAACCCTCGTTAATTTCCTGAAAGACAATACTTAATTGGTCAATTACAGCCAGATTATCAACGGGGTAATCTGATTCCATCTGCTTCAGTTTTTTTGCTACGTCCAGCATTGCCAAGGAGTTTATGGACGAGCGAAACTTATGAGAGGTCTGTCTAAAGAGTTCGTTGTCATTCCGTTCTGCCGCCCCGAACAAGGTTTGCCGGTAAGAATCAAGATCACGCCTGAACAGCTCGACCAACTCCCCTAACAGTTCGTTATCACCATCAATAAGTTCGTCCAGGTAACTCACGTGGATTATATGTGCCCCAATATTGTCTGTAGTGTTCATTGTGTTATTTCTGCTCTCCAGTGTAAGTGTAGGCACAAAGCGAGCCAGTACATTATTCAACTGGTGCATACGAATAGGCTTGGCCAGATAATCGTTCATACCAACCGCCAGACAGCGCTCATATTCACTCGCCGTTGTGCAGGCCGTCATGGCAATAATAGGTGTATGTAGTACCAATTGTTGTCGAATGGTTTCGGTGGCCGTGTAACCATCCATTTCAGGCATTTGAACATCCATGAAAATGAGAGCAAACGATTCGTTTCTCAGAATTTCTATTGCTTCCAGACCGTTATTGGCGATTACTGTTTTTACCCGATGCCCTTGTAAATAGCCTTCCAGAACGCGCTGGTTCATGACATCATCTTCTACCACCAGAACCTTTATGCTCGTCGATTGATCGTGAGACACTGCGGCTGGTATTGGCTGGGGCGGCACTGGTGTTCCGGTTACCGCCAAATCGAAGGGAATATGGACCATAAACGTGGTTCCCTGACCCGGAATGCTTTGCACACGTACAGTCTCGTTCATGAGCGTTACCAGAGGTAAATCGGCGGCAACGCTCTGTAGTATATCAGCAAGAGCAGCAGGCGCAGGTTCCAGTCTCAACAGACCTGATTTAAGGCCGGGTTTGTCCAGTAGTTCGTTGATCTGCACCAGTAGGTTATTACCTGAAGTGCAAATTTTATCTACGTACGTATAAACGTCGAATCCGGTTTTCTGCTGATACAACAATTCCCTGAATTCCACCAGTGCGTCAACTGCTTTACGGCTATCGTAGCCGATGTTTCCCAGGGATATTTCTCGTTCCGTTGGTGCCCGTTCGGTAATGATGTGTGCCTGCGTCAACTCCGTGGTCTTTTGCCCATTAGCTTCTGAGCAGTCATAGAAAGTAGCGATGGCACCAGAGAGGTAATCGCCCTCTTCGTTGTAAAGTGGCCGGGCATGCATAGCAGTAGCTCGTTTACCGGTGCTGGTCTCTACCACTAGGTCACCGACAAAGACCGCTTCACCCCGCAGGGCCCGATTCAAGGACAATTCAATCGGTTCCTGAGGTTGATCGGTGCTGGCCGGTGCTAGCCGAAGCTGCGTAACCCAGTCTGATAGCATTACGGGTTTCGTCGACGGTGGCAGGTCGATCAATTGCTGGCCAGCGCTGTTCATAAATACGATCTGTCGATCCGCATTGAGTACGACTACCCCCGCCGGGATGGTATCCAGGTATCGAGTCAGTTCTTTTTTATGCTCAATGACCTGTCTGGTAAGATTTTCCTGACGGCGTATGGTGCGGTAAAAAAAATACAGCAGGCCGGTCGTTAGCAAAAGTACTAAACCATCGACAATCGTATTGCCGGTATACATGGCCGTCAACCGCCGATGGATCATTGCCTGGAAATCGACCAGGTTACGGGTCAGCACAACCGATTGGCTGCCTGCCCGTAATGAACCAGAGGTGATCGCTTCGTAGTAGTGCCGTACTGCCAGGAGCAGCGTGATTATACCTAAAATGGCTATTGGCCATAGGTATATGATTCGATGCTGAATAGCTCTTTTCATAAAAGGGTCGATACCTGGTTTGAAAGGTGCAAACCTGTATTGATCGTAGCGAATGACTTGTCCCAATCGAAATGACCAAAAAGTCATGAGCACTATGACATGACCATATTTTTATGAAATAGTCACCTATTGTACCGTAAGTGCAAAACATCATTGCCTGCTTATTTAGTAACTGAAAAATTAAAAGAATAACTATTTATGCTAATTTTTGTCAAGATAGAGTGAAATAATAATCTTAATTGTAAAAATTATAGTTGAAATATCTAAATTGACGACTTATGGATTGTATGATAAGTATTGATTATTCAAGTAAGAAATGACAGGCCAAAATGGGCATTAGCAAAACCATATGTACTAAATACGAATGAAAGCAGCTGCATTACCTGAAAATGAGAAGGCCCGGCTTAAGGCGCTGGCAGACCATAATCTGCTGGATACGCCTGCCGAAGACATTTATGACGACGTAACCCGAATGGCATCCGAAATATGTCGGACGCCTGTATCATCCATTAGCCTGATCGACGCTAACAGGCAGTGGTTTAAGTCAAGCCAGGGATTAAAAGTGGGCGAAACGCCCCGTGAGCACTCGTTTTGTGCTCATGCTATTTTACAGCCGGACGAAATTTTTGTTGTACCCGATGCCCGGCTCGACGACCGTTTTTCGGATAATCCTCTCACGACGGGTATCCCTAATGTTATATTCTATGCGGGCGTTCCCTTAACGAGCGACGATGGTTATGCACTGGGCTCGCTCTGCGTGATTGATAGCCGCCCCCGTACCCTGACAGACAATCAGTTGCTTGCGTTGAAATCGCTCGCTCGATTAGTAAATACGCATTTCGAGTTAAGAAAAGCGAAAGCAGAACGAGACAAGCTTCAGCACGAACTCGATCAGGCCACCGTGGGTCGAAGAAACCTGCTGCGTTTTCTGGCCTATCGGCTCAAACCACTGGTAGAGCCGATGCTTAACGACATTCGGGCCTTATCGGGCACTAATCCCCAGCCTAACCAGGTCACACACCTGCAATCGCTCGAACAAACAGGTCGGGCGATACAGGGGATGTTGGATGATCCGGAACTGTTTAAAAACCAGTCGTGAGAAAATAACTTAGAGCGTATCGTCCCAGAAGGTGGCAATCATTTCCAATACCTCATCGACCGATTCGGCCACCAGCAGCAGCTGACGGTTTTCAGCTTTCAGAAAACCGTCAGCGACCATGCGGTCGAGTTGCTGAAGTATAAGATCGTAATAGCCGTTGGTATTAATAATAGCAATGGGCCCTTCGTATAACTTGAGCTGCCGCCAGGCCAGAATCTCGAACAGTTCGTCGAGCGTACCATAACCGCCGGGGAGCGCAATAACCCCTTTTGCCAGTTGTACCATGCGGTATTTGCGCTCGTGCATGGTCTCTACAAAGTGAATTTCGGTAAGGGTGTTGTGCGCGACTTCCAGATCGGCCAGAAAATTAGGGATGACCCCCGTCACTTCACCCCCGCTTTGCAGCACGGCATCGGCCACGTTACCCATCAGGCCGAAGCCACCGCCCCCGTAAATGAGCCGGATATTACGGGCAGCCATTTTCTGACCGAGTTCGACGGCCACCTCATTATAAACAGGATTCACGCCGAGACTCGACGCGCAGTAAACAACAATGCTTTGAGTTGCCACAAGTTTGCTTGGTTTGTAGGGTAGCGTTACGGCTAAAGGCCGGTTACCAATTTCTCCGCCAACACATTCAGTTCCAGACCGCCAAATGAACCGGAGCTCATGAGAAGAAATACATCGGCTGCGTTATGCTGCTCAACCAGATAGGCCTGTAGTTCACGGGTGTCGGTGAAGACACGCAGCTTGGGTCGGTCGAAGGCGGCAATGACATCGTCGGGCGTGATCGGTTCGAGTCGTTTAACGGCAAACGTATGGGCGTCGAAGTAAACGATCGCTTCGTCGGCCGCATCCAGGCATCCCTTGTACTGATCCAGAAACGCCCGGTTCAAACTACTGAATGTGTGTAGTTCAACAGCCGCCAGTAGTTTCCGGCCCGGATACTGTCGCTTAACAGCTTCGGTGGTCGCTTCGACTTTGGAAGGCGCGTGGGCAAAATCACGAAACAGGATTCGGTTTCCGGCGCTGGCTACTTTTTCCAGCCGGCCGGCCGCCCCTTTGAAGGTTGGAATCGCTTCGTAGAACTGGGTGTCTGTAATGCCGATACGATCGAGCACGGTCATTGCTCCGGCAATATTTTTCATGTTATGCTCACCAAACAGGAGCACTGGAATCCGGCTTTTCTGTTTCGTGAGGAGGTACGTCTTCCCATCAACAATTTCGTTGGGATGCGCTTCGTAGGGAACCTTGGTAATATCGGCACGCTCTTTCTGACCGATAATGTCGAGCATATCGTCGGTCTCATCAAAGATCAGAATACCCGCTTTTGGCATGCCTTCGGCCAGCAGTTCAAACTGGTGAACATATTGATCCCAGGTTGGGTAGATGTTGACATGGTCCCAGGCAATACCACTGATTAGCGCAATGTGCGGTTGGTAATGCAGAAACTTGGGTTGTGTATCAATGGGGGAGGAGCCGTATTCGTCACCCTCAATGATAATGACGGGTGCGTTGAGCGATAGCTTCGCCATCGTTTCAAACCCGTCGATCTGCGCGCCAACGAGGTAATCGAACGTGCGGTTGTGATACTTCAGCACGTGCAGGATCATGGCCGTGATCGTTGTCTTGCCATGGCTGCCGGCAATGACTACCCGCTGTTTCTGCTGGCTTTGCCGGTAAATATATTCAGGATAGGAATAGATGGGCAATCCCAGCACCTGGGCTTCGATCAGCTCCGGATTGTCTTTTCGGGCGTGCATACCAACGATAACCGCATCCAGACCCGCGTGAATAGCGGCCGGAAACCAGCCCATTTCGGCGGGGAGCAGGCCGTGCTGTGCCAAACGTGTTCGGGATGGTTCGTAGATCTCGTCGTCGGAGCCGGTAATGATATACCCCTGCTGCTGGAGTGCCAGGGCGAGATTGTGCATGGCACTGCCGCCGATGGAGATGAAGTGGATGGCCTGAGGCATTCAGAATATTTGTCGTGTCGAATCACAAAAGTACGACGTATTTCGGGAGTATTAAATTTCGATCATTTCCGAATCAAACCCCCCTCTTTTTCGTTGACTAACTTGCAATCAGACTTTACTTGGAAAGAACCGGTAGAGTTGCCATTTTCGCGCCTGTTTTTCTAATAACCACAAACCCTAATTTATGCGTCGTACGTAGGGATGAAGACATACTATGACCTGATTGATCAGACATTCGAATTCCCTACGCGGGAGTTCAATGTTGAGAATAATGAACTGATGTTCAACAACGTCCCTTTGATGGACATTGTCAAAGAGTATGGTACGCCCCTTAAACTGACGTACTTACCGAAAATCACCGAGCATATCGAACATGCCAAACTGCTGTTCAGAAATGCCATGAAACGGTATAACTACAAGGGAAACTACACGTACTGCTACTGTACGAAATCATCCCACTTCAAGTTTGTCCTCGAAGAAGTACTCAAGAATAACGTTCATCTCGAAACCTCTTCTGCCTACGATATTCCTATTCTGAGGGAGTTGTATAAGTCCGGGAAGATATCAAAAAGCACCTACATCGTTTGCAACGGCTATAAACGACCGCTGTATACGCAGTACATCAGCGAACTCATCAATGAAGGATTCGTTAATTGTATTCCGGTACTCGACAACCTCAAAGAAATTGAGGCCTATGAGAGTTCGGTAACCGCTGAGTCCGTCAACTTTGGTATTCGTATTGCCACCGATGAAGAGCCTGCCTTCGACTTTTACACGTCGCGGCTGGGCATCCGCTATAGCGATGTCAATGAATTGTACCGGAGCAAAATTCAGCCTAATGAGCGGTTCAAGCTCAAAATGCTGCATTTTTTCATTAACACCGGTATTAAAGACAGTGCCTATTACTGGAGTGAACTAAGCCGGTTCATGTACAAATACTGCGAACTGGCTAAAATCTGCCCTGATCTCGACTCGATCGATATCGGGGGCGGTATGCCTATCCAGACCTCGTTCCAGTTCACGTATAATTACCAGGCCATGATCGACCAGATCGTGGAAAGCATCCAGTGGATCTGTAACAAGAACAACGTACCGGTGCCGAACATCTTTACGGAGTTTGGCTCATTTACGGTGGGCGAGAGTGGCGCGGTTATTTACCGGGTAATCGACCAGAAACTACAGAACGATAAAGAGCTGTGGTACATGATCGACGGGTCGTTCATTACCCAATTACCCGATTCGTGGGGGCTGGGCCAGAAATACATTATGCTGTCGGTCAACAACTGGGAAAATCCGTACCAGAAAGTCAACCTCGGTGGCCTAACCTGCGACTCACACGATTTCTACAATACCGAAGCACACAGTGCCGACCTATACCTGCCCATTTTTGACCAGGAAGCCGAGGACCAGTACATTGGACTGTTCCACACGGGTGCTTACCAGGAATCACTGGGCGGCTACGGGGGGATTCAACACTGTCTGATTCCGGCCCCGCAGCACGTCATTGTCGACAAAGACGATGAAGGCAACTTGCGGACTCGTTTGTTTGCACCCGAGCAAAACAGCGAAGTGATGCTCAAAATTCTTGGCTATGGCGGTGCCGAACCCGGAATGACCGAACTGGAAGCTACCGAAGCGGCCGAAGAGCGGGAAGAAACGGAAGAGGCCGAAGCCGAAGCAATTGTGGCAAGGTAGTTGCTCTTTTTAGCGAACACCATCCGGTTGTTGGTTAAAAAGAGTTTATCGGTAGACTCACTGTTTTTCAGGAATCATGTACCGTTTTATTATCTATATTCGTTTAATAGACTGATAATTAAGAAAAAGACGCTAACGTATTCATGAAAAAGCTACTGATTTTTGGTGCTGTGCTGGCGACCCTGTCGCTTGGATCATGTTCCCGCAAGAGTTCGTGTCCGGCCTACGGGAGCGTACAGAAACCCGCGTCGGCGCAGGTTCGGGCGTAAGAAACGAACCGATTTGTTGAAAAACGACTACCAGCTCCTAGGGCTGATAGTCGTTTTTTTTATGCCTGCGCGAGTACGAACCGCGACGCTTCGAGCAGGTTTGGCGCAAAGCCGTCGCACTCGGGTGTAGGATGAACTGTTTCTGCAATACGTACGGTACGAACGCCAACACGTTTGCCAGCCTGCATATCGCGCAGGGCATCGCCAATCATCCAGGACTCGTCGGGGAGAATATTGTATTTGGCGATTGCCTTTTCCAGCAACAGTGAGTCTGGTTTGCGGGTAAGCGAATGGCTATCGTAGGCGGGATGATGCGGGCTGTAGTAAATGGCGTCGATCACGTGATCACACTGGTCCTGTAGATACTGGTAGCAGGCCATCACATCGGCGCGCGTGTATAGACCCTTGGCAATGCCCGCCTGATTGGTAATGACGATCAGCAGATAGCCGGCCTCTTTTAATGCGCGCAATGCTTCAGGAACGCCTTCTGGAATGATGAAATCTTCGACCCGATAGACATAATCTGTTCGGTCTTCATTCAATACGCCATCACGGTCTAGGAATATGCACTTGTTCATCAAGGAAGTCGTGTTCTGTTTCAATAGCAATTGTACAATTTTTTAAGCACCTTTTTGTAGTATTACGTGATAAATAGTAATGAAACTTAGGGAGCGGAAAGAATTTCGCGCTCACCGCCAATTGTAGTATCCTGGCAGTGAGCGCGCATCAACGTAAGGTTCACTCAACTACAGAGCCAAATCCTGTAACCGTTGTTCCAGAGCCTGAATTTTGGCTTCGGCATCGGCAAGTTTCTGTCGCTCGCGGTCTACCACATCTGGTTTAGCATTGGCGACAAACCGCTCGTTCGACAGTTTTTTCAGGGTTGATTCCCGAAAACCAATCTGGTACTCCAGGTCCTTGCGCGTGGCTTCCAACTCCTGCTCCACGTCGATCTCGCCGGCAATGTCGACAAAGAACTCATCGCCTTTGATCAGGAACGATAACCCACCCGATTTTTCATCGACGTAGTTGATGGACGATACATTAGCCATTTTTTGAATCAGCGATTCGAGTGTCTGGAACGGTCCCGGCTGGCTGGTTTTAATGGACAGCGGCAAGGCGGTTTTCGGCGAGATCTGCTTGGCATTCCGAATATTGCGCACGTTGGAGATAACCTCGAACAGCGTCTCGAAACTGGTCAGGATCGACATATCGATGGCCCCCGGCTGCGGGAACGGAGCCACGCAGATACTCTCCCCGTGTTTGCGCTCCCGAATCTCCTGCCAGATCTCTTCCGTAATGAATGGCATGAAGGGGTGCGCCAGGCACATGAGCCGCTCGAAGAAGTTGATCGTTGCTTCGTACGTAGCCCGATCGATGGGTTGAGCCGTTCCGGTGGCCGTATCGAATGCGGGTTTGATCAGTTCTAGATACTGCGAACAGAAATCGTCCCAGATTAACTTATAAATAGCCTGCAACGCATCGGAAATACGGAACTTGCTGAAATCGTCTTCGATCTGCGTCAGCGTTGCGTTTAGCTTGGCCTCGAACCATTTCAACGGCAAATCCGCTTTCTCCTCTCTCTCTCCTCCGTTCTCCGTTCCTGCATCCTCCTTTCCTGCATCTTCAAGCGTCCAGCCTTTTACCAGCCGGAAGGCGTTCCAGATCTTGTTGCTGAAGTTACGCCCCTGCTCTACCAGCTTCTCATCGAAGGGCAAGTCGTTACCGGCGGGGGAGCTGAAGAGCATGCCCGTACGAACGCCATCGGCCCCGTACTGATCGATGAGGTCGAGCGGATCGGGCGAGTTGCCCAGCGACTTGGACATTTTACGTCCCTGCTTGTCCCGGACAATACCGGTCAGGTACACATTTTTGAACGGCGCTTCTCCTTTGTATTCGTAACCGGCAATGATCATCCGGGCCACCCAGAAAAACAGAATTTCCGGTGCCGTAACGAGGTCATTGGTTGGGTAGTAGTAGTCGAGATCGTTTGGTCCGGCTTTAGGATCACTGGGGTCGCCCGATGGCAGAAAGACCGACATAGGCCACAGCCACGACGAAAACCAGGTATCGAGTACGTCTTCGTCCTGCGTCAGGTCGGCCTCGGTCATGGCGAAAAGCAGCTTCTCGTGCTGTACCTTCTCCAGCGCTTCGTGCTTATTGCGGGCTACAATGATGGTTCCGTCCTGCATGTAAAAGGCCGGAATACGCTGACCCCACCACAACTGGCGGCTGATACACCAGTCATGCACGTTCTCCATCCAGGACCGGTACATATTCTTGAACTTGGGCGGATACAGCTGGATAGTGTCATTCATCACGTTTTCCAGCGCTGGTTTTGCCAGCTCTTCCATTTTCAGGAACCACTGCAACGATAGCTTCGGCTCGATCACGGCGTTGGTCCGTTCCGAGAAACCAACGTTCGACTTGTAGTCTTCAGCTTTTTCCAGATTACCCGCTTCTTCGAGCAGCTTGATAACCGCTTTCCGGGCCGCAAACCGATCCTGACCAATCAGGATCTGTGCTTTCTCGTTCAGCGTCCCGTCGTCGTTGAGGATATCCAGTACGGGCAGGTTGTGCTTGATGCCGAGGGCGTAGTCGTTCGGGTCGTGGGCAGGCGTCACTTTCAAACAGCCCGTTCCAAAATCCATCGTCACGTATTCATCCGTGATAATTGGAATCTCCCGGTCGATGAGGGGGATAATGGCTTTTTTGCCGTGCAGGTGTTTATAACGTTCGTCCTCTGGATTGACCGCAATAGCAGCATCGGCCATGATCGTCTCCGGCCGAACCGTAGCGATGGTGATAAACTCGTTGGGCTGTCCGGCAATGGCGTAGCGGATATACACCAGCTTCTGCTGAACCTCTTTGGTAATAACCTCCTCGTCAGACACGGCGGTTTTTCCCTGCGGGTCCCAGTTGACCATGCGAACGCCCCGGTATATCTTGCCTTTTTCGTAGAGGTCGACAAATGTGTCGATCACGGCGTCGTATAGAACGGGTTCCATCGTGAAGCGCGTGCGGTCCCAGTCGCAGGAAGCTCCGATCTTACGGAGCTGCGACAGAATGATGCCGCCGTACTTTTCTTTCCATTCCCAGGCATAGGCCAGAAATTCGTCGCGCGTCAGGTCTTTTTTGCTGATGCCGCGTTCGGCCAGCATGGCTACGACTTTCGCTTCGGTAGCAATACTGGCGTGGTCGGTACCCGCAACCCAGCACGCGTTTTTGCCTTCCATACGGGCTTTGCGGACCAGCACGTCCTGAATCGTGTTGTTAAGCATATGGCCCATGTGCAACACGCCCGTCACGTTCGGGGGCGGAATGACGATGGTATACGGCTCGCGCTCGTCGGGTGTCGATTTAAAAAACTGGTTATCGAGCCAATACTGATACCATTTAGCTTCAATTTCCTGGGGTGCGTATGTCTTTGAGATCATTCGAAGTGAGCGGGCCGAACCCGTTTGGAGTGCAAAAATAAACCCGTCTCGGGAAATACCGGACGGGCTGCTGATAGGAATCGTTCACGCACGCGTTTTAGTCCGGCCAATAAGGCTCCACCACGGGGCGACCGGCACCTTCGCGCTCGTCCATGTCCTGAGCGGGCATCACACGATGGTTGGTAACCTTCCTGCCATGACGCTCCAGTCCCATAGCCAGTTTTTCCACAATACTTACTAAAACTTGCTGATCCCTATTAAGTATAGCTTCAACAGACCCACTGGCTTCCACAGTTCGCTTATTATCGAATCAGGTTAGTTCAGAACGGGAGGGCATACGATGGATTTTCAAACAAATATGCCGTAATTTTACTTGCAATGCTACTTCATCAGCACGCTCATGGACTTCGGTAAAACACATAACCTTGACGTAGTTAACTTCGCTTTGCCACCCGGCGCGCCGTCAAATGCACGCATCTGGGCTGCTGTCGAACCCTCGTCCCGACCCCAGATTTATATTGGCGGACCCGTATGGGCCAATAAAGACTACGTAGGCAAGGTGTACCCTTCCAACGCGAAGGAACGTGACTTCCTGCACTACTATACCCGGCAGTTCAATACCATCGAACTCAATCTGACCCACTATCAGATTCCAACGGCAGGGATGATCGAAAAGTGGCGGGCCGAAGCAACTAATGGGTTTACGTATTGCCCTAAATTTCCGCAGGCGATCAGCCACGAACGTCATTTGATTGCTTCCGAAGCCTTAACCGAAGAGTTCGTGAATGCGGTGCTGGGGTTGGAAGAACACCTGGGCATGACTTTTTTACAATTGCCTCCCACGTTCGGGCCTGATAAATGGTCGGTGCTGGAAGCTTATCTGAAAAGCCTGCCTGATGAGCTGGACGTGGCCGTCGAATTCCGGCACCCCGACTGGTTCAAACCCGTTACGGGTATGCAAACGCTGGAAGGACTTTATGCACTCCGTCGCCATACGGTGATTACTGACGTGGCGGGTCGGCGCGATGTGTTGCACATGGGGCTGAGCAGCCCGGTTCTTACACTTCGCTTCGTTGCCAATGAAGGGCACCCGACCGATTACGCCCGAGCGGATGCCTGGGTACAGCGGCTCAAAACATGGTTTGAAAAGGGCCTGCAAACGGCGTATCTGTTCATTCACGGCGGGGGCGACAACGCTACGGCTCCCGAACTGATTCTCTACTGGACCCGTGAACTAAACAAACATTGTGGCCTGAATCTGCGCGAGCCGGTATTGCAGCCCAAAGTGGTTCAGGGAAGTTTGTTTTAACCGTATATTGCCGATATGAACTACCGCGAGCGAATCATTTCCGACCATCATGTCATGCTGGGTAAACCAGTTGTAAAAGGTACCCGACTAACGGTTGAACTACTTCTTCGGAAATTGTCTGAGGGAGCCACAATAGACGATCTGTTAACGATGTACCCCAACTTACAAGAAGCCGACGTATTAGCTGCGCTGTATTATGCATCGAACGTATTAGCGAATGAAGAAGTCATTATGCTGAATGCAGCATGATAATGGCTGACGAGAATCCGGTATCATTTCAGAGAAACAGCTGTTATGAAAGAAATACTGATAAAGTTGTTATCAGAGCGCTTAGACAAGCTGGTCGGTTGTTTTACTACGGTCACAACGCAAAAGCTGAGAACGCGCCGGATTGATCTGTGATCGATCAGGCGACCCAAAGTGGTGCAGGGAAGTTTGTTTTGATACGTCTGTCAGACCCATTACCTTTGCAGCATGAACATCACAAAAACAGCACTACATCATCATCGCGTTCGGCCATAGCAGAACGGGGTGCCTTTGTTTTTGTGATTCGGATCGATTGATTCACACAGTTATATACGAAGCCCGGTTCTGCCAAAGAGCCGGGCTTTTTCTTTATGAAAACGGTCATCATTAAATACAACGCGGGCAACGTACAATCGGTGATGTACGCCCTGGAACGGCTCGGTGCCGGCTACCTGCTCACCGACGACGAAGCTGAAATCCGCTCGGCCGACAAGGTTATTTTCCCCGGCGTGGGCGAGGCCAGCACGGCTATGGCCTATTTACGCCAGCGTGGCCTGGATAAGCTTATTCCCTCCCTGAAACAACCCGTGTTGGGTACCTGCGTCGGTATGCAGCTGATGTGCCGTCATTCGGAAGAAAACAATACCGACTGCATGGGTATTTTCGACATCGATGTCCGGCGGTTTCCGGCCAACGCTACGCTGGGCGACACCCGACTTAAAGTGCCACACACTGGCTGGAACAGCATCCACGATCTGCGCGGGCCGCTAACGGCTGGCCTGCCTGAGAACGCCTACGTATACTTCGTGCATAGCTATGCCGCCGATGTCTGCGATTACACTACGGCTACCTGCGACTACGTCAGGCCGTTCAGTGCTATGCTTCATCGCGACAATTTTTACGCAGCCCAGTTCCACGCCGAAATCAGCGGTGACGCTGGCCAGCGGATTCTGGAGAACTTTTTAACTCTGTAACCTGGCTGGGCGGACAAGTCCGCGTCCGGTCTATATCATTCAATTACCAGCGGACAGGATGTCCGCGTTACGTATGCATATCATACCCGCAATCGACCTCATCGACGGCAAAGCTGTCCGGCTTACGCAGGGCGACTACCGTCAGAAAACCGAATATAATGCTCGTCCGCTGGAAGTAGCCCAGCAGTTTGAAGGCGCTGGCTTAACGCGTCTGCACCTGGTGGATCTCGATGGTGCCCGTGAAAAACGGGTCATCAACTGGAAAGTGCTCGAATTGATCGCATCTAAAACCAGCCTGCATATCGATTTTGGCGGTGGCGTCCAATCGGACGATGATCTGCGGATGGTGTTCGAGTGTGGCGCTAAGCAGGTAACGGGCGGCAGTATTGCCGTGAAACAGCCCGACGTACTGGAACGGTGGTTTTCGCAGTTTGGGCCCGAAAAGATTATTCTCGGTGCCGACGCCAAAAACGAGAAAATTGCCGTCAGCGGCTGGGAAGAAGGTACCGACGTCTGGATCTACGATTTTCTGGAGAAGTGGGTCGATACGGGTGTTCGCTACATCATCAGTACCGATGTAGCCAAGGACGGTCTGTTACAGGGCCCGTCATTCGATCTGTATCGCAACCTGCAGGATCGTTTTCCTGACTTGAACATCATTGCCAGCGGAGGTGTCAGCAACATGAGCGACATCGAGATGCTGGCCGACATGAATATCTACGGCGTCATCGTGGGCAAAGCGATATACGAGGGGCGGGTAACGTTGAAGGAGTTGTATGCCATTAGTCAGCAATGAACGGGGACTATACCATCGACACCGATAAGACCAGGCTGGATGTTCCTTTAATCCAGCAGTTTTTGAGCCAGGAATCTTACTGGGCGCAAAACGTACCACTCGACGTAGTGGAACGGTCGATTGCCAATTCGCTTTGCTTTGGTGTCTATCAGGGCGATAATCAGGTTGGTTTTGCCCGTGTCATTACGGACCAGGCTACGTTTGCTTACCTCTCCGACGTATTTATCCTACCCGAACATCGCGGGAGAGGACTATCCAAACAATTGATAGAGACGATCTCGAACTGGCCGTCTTTGCAGGGGCTGCGCCGGTGGGTGCTGGCTACCCGCGATGCCCATACCCTCTATGAACAGTTTGGCTTTACAGCCCTCGACAAACCCGAAATCTTCATGCAGCGCAAGCTGATCGAACGATACTAACATGCTGACAAAACGCATCATTCCCTGCCTCGACATCAAAGACGGGCGCACCGTAAAAGGGACTAACTTTATTAACCTCCGCGATGCGGGTGATCCTGTAGCCCTGGCCGCGATCTATGCCGAACAGGGGGCCGACGAACTGGTTTTTCTGGATATAACCGCAACGGTCGACGAACGGAAGACGCTGATCGATCTCGTCCGAAACGTCGCTCACACCATCAATATTCCCTTTACGGTTGGGGGCGGTATCTCATCGGTGGCCGACGTATCAGCCCTGCTCAACGCAGGTGCCGACAAGATCTCGATCAACTCATCGGCGGTGCGCAATCCCGACCTGATCAACGAACTGGCGCTGGAGTTCGGTAGCCAGTGCATCGTCGTGGCTATCGACACGCGCTTTCTAAACGGCGAACACATCGTTCATACCCACGGCGGTCGCAAACCAACCGAGTTGCGCACCATTGCCTGGGCGAAAGAAATAGAAGAGCGGGGCGCGGGTGAGATTCTACTGACCTCTATGGATACCGACGGTACCAAAGCGGGCTTTGCCATTGAGTTGACGGCTCAGATTTCAGCCTCGGCCAATATCCCCGTCATTGCGTCGGGAGGAGCCGGGACGATGGACCACTTCGTCGACGTCTTTACTACTGGTCAGGCCGACGCCGGGCTGGCTGCCAGTATTTTCCACTTTAAGGAAATAGAAATTCCCGCGCTGAAAGGTTATCTGCGCGGGAATGGTATTGAAATGCGGATTTAAGGTAATTAGAATTTAAACCCCAGGTCGAGGCTCAACACCCGGTTTTTAGAGACTAGCTGGTTTTCCCGGGCAACGTTGATCAGACCACGCTGATAACTTACGCCCATATTAAAGGCGTTTGTCTGGTTAATCTTGTATTGAACACCCGTGCCGAGCAACAGCTCGATATCGCCAAAACCATACTGCCGCCGGTCGCCACCGCTTTGTGCCGCATAGAGGGCATTACGTTCGGTTTGAAGCGCTTTTTCGGCAACTTTCAAACTCAGTAAGCCACCTGTTTGTACGTACAGCCGGATGCCGGGCGAAATATTATTGGCAAATAATTTCACCGTTGCCGGCACTTGCAGGTATTGTAAATTGTAGATGGACTCTTTGTAGGGCATGCCGGGAATAAACCGCGTTTCGCCAAAAGAGCCGGGCATCTGAAAACCTGATCGTTTGATGGTATACCAAAGCCCCGTGCTTAGGGCGTAGCGGTCCTTGAAGAAAAAATAATCCAGCGTTGGGCCAACGCTCATCCGAACAGCTGCACCATTATTTTGAAATCCGGCGTATGTTCCAATTCCTTCAGCCGTGTTCTGATTGAGGGAAGGTGCAAACCGAATGCTCATTTCGATGAGGTGGTTCGGGCGTGCATAGTCTGGACCCGTGCCGTTGTAGGAGTCGTCGGTTTGTTGCCGTCGACGCCGACGTTTACGGTCATCGTCATACTCCTTTTGGTTCTGGTCCCGCTCGTCATAGTTGTCGCCGAGGATTTTACGGAACCGGCTATCCGATTCTTTTGAATAAGCCGTTTTAGGGCGATATACCTTGGGACGGGTCACATTCGACTGAGCGTAGACTGACACCAGGGCCAGTAACGTCAAAATCAGGCTGATCCCTGCAACTTTTTTCATAATTTTGCACGTTTTCAATATAGAAAACCGGTGATTTTCATGCGACTATACATAGCCCTGCTTGGGCTTTTTTGTTCTTTTTTACTGGTTTCGTGCGGTAAACACGAAGATTTAGCAATTCAGCGGCTCGACCAGCAACTGTTTGCCGCTAAGTCGACCGACAGTATCCGGGCGTTTCTGAACGAGAACCCCGCTGTATCTCAATTGTACTTTAACGCGAATGGAGCCGGAAATGATACGGCTCTTATCCATGAATTGACCAACCGGGTTAGCAATCCAGCGCTGAACGAACTTAACCGGCAGGTCCAGGCTGAGTTTGGTGATCTTACCAATCTTAACAGCCAGCTCTCTGAAGCTTTTGCCAACATCCGAAAAGACTTCCCAGACTTCCGAACACCCAGGATAGCTACCGTTGTCACGGGCTTTATGGGCCCCGACCTGCTTGTTACCGATAGCCTGATCGTGATAGGCCTCGATTATTTTGCCGGACCCACGGCAAAATTCCGTCCACGGGGTCCACAATATCCGCAGTACATTTTACGACGATACCAGAAAGAGTACATCGTGCCAGCTATCGTCTTTGCCATATCCGACAAATTCAATGCGACTAATCGGGCTGATCAAACTATGTTGGCCGATATGGTATACTATGGCAAAAGCTATGTCTTTACAAAAACCATGCTTCCCGACGTGGCTGATAGTCTGGTGATCGGATACTCAGACACGCAATTGACCGAAACGTTTAATGCGCAGGACATTGTTTGGGCGCATTTTATTGATAACCAGTTAATCTATCAAACTAATCCAGCTATAAAAGACCGATATTTGAACGAACGGCCCTTTACCGCTGAAATTGGGCAGCGCTGCCCCGGTGCGATCGGACGCTGGGTGGGCTGGCGGATTGTTGGCCGCTACCACGACCAGCATGATGATGTTGGCATTACCGATTTGATGAGAAACAGTGACGCCCGGCAGATTTTTGAGCAGTCGGGCTATAAAGGACAAAAAGAATAAAAGACGTGGTTTCGGTGGTGTGTTGATGTGGTGTCAGGTTCTCAAACCTGACACCACGTCAACACACCACCGAAACTCAACAACCATCAGACGTACAGATCTGAAAGCACTAACTAATGGCACGAGGACGAAATTCTGGCACAGAAGCCAACGAAGAAGATAAAAAGAAATTGAACCGCGACAGCCTCAAGAAGGCAATCAGCATATTTCGGTTCGTAAAGCCGTACCGTATAAAGTACATGATCGGGTTTGCGTTCCTGATCCTGTCGACCGGTACAACCATGAGCTTCGGGTTACTGATTGGGCAGATCACCAGCGTAATTCAGGGGAAATCGGCGTTCTCGCTCAATCAGGTCACTTTGTTTTTTGTTGGTGTGCTTATCGCGCAGGCCATCTTCTCCTTCTTCCGGATCTACTTCTTCTCGCAGGTGAGCGAGCGCGCCATGGCCGATGTGCGCCGGGCTACCTATAGCAAAATCATCACCCTGCCAATCCCGTTCTTTGAGCAACGGCGCGTGGGCGAACTGACTAGCCGAATATCGGCCGACGTATCGCAGTTGCAGGATGTGCTGACGCTGACACTGGCGGAGTTATTCCGTCAGGTTGCTACACTGACTATTGGAACGGCCATTATTTTCTACGTCTCCTGGAAACTGACGCTGTTTATGCTGGCTACCTTTCCCGTCATTATCATTGCCGCAATCGTATTCGGCAAATTTATTCGGAAGCTATCCAAACTGGCGCAGGATCAGCTGGCAACGGCCAATGTCATCGTTGAAGAGACATTGCAGTCGGTAAACATTGTTAAGGCGTTTACCAATGAAAAACTGGAAATCAACCGCTACGGAACGGCCCTGCAACAGGTGGTAAACACTGCTTTGCGGGCGGCCAAATTCCGGGGTGTGTTCGTGTCGTTCGTCATTTTCGCGCTCTTCGGCGGTATCATCGGCGTGGTCTGGTACGGAGGTTCGCTGGTATTATCCAACGAGATGCCTTTCGCCGACTTGCTGACCTTTATTGTCTACACAACCTTCATTGGTGGCTCGGTAGCGGGCATGGGCGATCTGTATGCCCAGTTGCAGAAGACCGTTGGTGCGTCCGAGCGCATCCTCGAAATCCTTGGCGAAACATCGGAAGTGAACGCAACAGAAGAGGTACCGTTGTTTGTGCCGGTACAGGGCCACGTCCGGTTCGAAGACGTCCGGTTCTCGTACCCGTCCCGTCCCGATATAGCGGTACTCAAAGGCATTTCGCTCAATGTGGCGGCTGGCCGTAAGATTGCGCTGGTTGGACAGAGTGGGGCCGGCAAATCGACCATTGTGCAATTGCTGATGCGGTATTATCAGCTTGGGGGTGGTAAAATTACTGTCGATGACCGCGATCTGGCCACCTTCAACGTGACGGAGCTTCGGAAGAACATCGCCGTTGTGCCGCAGGAGGTGATGCTTTTCGGCGGCACGATCCAGGAAAACATTCAATATGGTAAAGCGGGCGCCACCGAAGCCGAAGTGCGCGAGGCTGCCCGCAAGGCCAACGCCCTCCAGTTTATCGATTCGTTTCCGGAGGGTCTACAGACGATCGTGGGTGAGCGGGGCGTGAAGCTATCAGGCGGACAGCGGCAGCGGATTGCCATTGCCCGCGCTATTCTGAAAGATCCGGCTATTCTGGTGCTGGACGAAGCAACGAGTTCACTCGATGCCGAGTCGGAACGGCTGGTGCAGGAAGCGCTCGACGAACTGATGCAGAACCGCACCACCATCATCATCGCGCACCGGCTGGCAACGATCCGTAAGGTCGATATGATTTACGTAATGCGTGAAGGGCAGATCGCCGAAACCGGCACTCATGATCAGTTGGCCATGCAGGAAGACGGCATCTACGCCAATTTGGTCCGGCTGCAATTTGAAACAATAGAGTAGAGACGCAACCCTTTGCGTCTCACATGCGTCAGCCCACCACATGCGCCAGCCCTCGTCTCACGCACGTGACAGGCTGACACATGTGGTAGGCACGTAACAGGCTGACGCATCAAGAGAGGCACGTGACAGGCTGACGCATCAAGAGACACACGTGACAGGCTGACGCATCATGAGACGCAAGGGGTTGCGTCTCTACAATCAGGTATTTTATGACACCAGCTGCTCAAACTTTAAAAGAATTTAAACTCCGACATACAAACGGTCGGGAGGAGGTACTCGACCTGTTCATCAATGCCGGTCATGCGCTGGCACACAATGATGTCGAGAGTGGCCTGGGCCCTGATCATGACCGCGTCACGATTTACCGTACCCTGCGCACCTTTTTAGATAAAGGCCTTCTCCACAAAGTCCTCGACGATGAGGGGGGTACGAAATACGCCCTCTGTCGGGAAACCTGCGCCGATGGACATCATCAACACGATCACGTTCATTTCAAATGTGAGCATTGTGGACAGACAACCTGCCTGGATCACGTCAGTATTCCATCTGTAGCCCTACCCGAAGGCTACAGCCGCAAAGAAACTAACCTGCTCATTCAGGGCGTATGCCGGGAGTGCAGTAAATAATAGCCCGATCAATGTCGGCAATGAATTCATTCGCAGCTATCCAGCCGCGCTACGTATGCCCCAAACCACCTTCCATCAACGTCAGGAACAGTTTAGTCTCGCCGAAGCAGCGGCCCAGCGCCAACACAATCAGCTTGCGTTCTGGCGACTTGTCTGGTTCATCGGCAGCGTAGCGATCATCTGGCTTCTTATTCGGCTGGACCAGCAACTGGCGGCCGTAGCGACGTTGATCATTGGCAGTATCGGTTTCCTGATTCTGCTCAAAAAACACCAAGCCATCCGGTATAAGCGGGATTTAGCGCATCAGCTCGCCTATATCAACCAGGACGAAGCGACCCGGCTGGAACGCCGGTATATGCGGCCTCAAACGGGCGAGCAGTTTATCAGCCCAACGCATTTCTACGCCGGTGATCTGGATGTCTTCGGCAAGCACTCTCTTTTCCGGCTGCTGAACCGGACGCATACCCACAAAGGAGAAGATCGGTTGGCGAACTGGCTCCTGGCTCCGGCGGGTTCAGATGCGGTACAGCTCCGGCAGCTGGCCGTTGCTGAGCTAGTACCCCAACTGGAATGGCGGCAGCAGTTCGAAGCACTCGCTTATCTGGAAGAAACCATTGGCCGGTCGCCGGATGCGCTCGTTCAGTGGGCTACGAACCCGGTCTCACCGCTGCCCGGATACCTGAAAATTGTCCGCTATCTTTTTCCCGCTATTACACTCGGAATTTTTATCGCCTGGCTCACGGGCTATGTGCCGGGTCTCGCGGTGATTGCGGCTCTGGGCGTTCATGGCTTCGTACTGAGCCAAACGGTAGCCCGTGCGAAAGAAGCCAGTGAGCAAACACATGAGATTTCGGTGGCACTCCGGGCGTTTCAGGGACTGTTTCGACAGGCCGAAGGGTTAACGGGTGATGCGGTGCGGATACGGGCCATCCGGCAGGCGCTAACCGCCGGAGGACGTCCGGTATCGGATGTGGTTGGTCAACTGGCGAAACTGACCGAAGGGCTGAATTTTCGACGTAATCCGTATTTCGCGCTCCTGTTCGGAATAGCTACCCTGTGGGATGTGCAGTACCTCTTTGGGCTCGAACGGTGGAAGAACCAGTACGGTGCCAACATCGCGCAGTGGCTGGAGGCACTTGGCGAACTGGAAGCATTGAATAGCCTGGCCGGGTTTGCCTATGCCCACCCGACTTACACAACGCCCGACGTTACCGACGGCCAGCTGACGCTCGATATCACATCGACGGCTCATCCGCTTCTGCCACCCGGACGTAGCGTTGCCAACTCGTTGCAGTTGGTTGGTGCCGGGCAAACGGTATTGATCACGGGTTCCAACATGTCGGGGAAAAGTACGTTTTTGCGGACAGTAGGTGCCAATATAGTGCTGGCGCTGGCGGGTGGCGTAGTAAGTGCGAAACAGTTTCGGTGTTCGCCGGTACGGGTCTTCACCAGCATGCGTACGCAGGATTCGCTGGAAGAGAGTACATCCTCGTTCTACGCTGAATTGAAACGCCTGCAAACGCTCATTGGCCTCTCGAAACAGACCAATACGGTACCCGTTCTGTATTTTCTGGATGAGATCCTGAAAGGGACTAATTCGGCCGACCGGCACCGGGGCGCAGAGGCCCTCATCCGGCAACTCCACAGAACCTCTGCGTCGGGTTTTGTTTCTACCCACGATCTCGAACTGGGTCAGCTGACCGATGCCAGCGATTTCGTCCGCAATTTTCATTTCCAGTCGGACCTGGTCAATGGCGAACTGGTGTTCGATTACAAACTGCGGACGGGTATCTGCAAAAGCTTTAATGCCAGCCAGTTGATGCGGGCTATCGGAATCGAGGTAGGAGAGCACTAAGCGTCGTTAAAAAAACAGCCAGTGCCACCGCACCTTCGGGCCGATTTGCAGGGTTGGAGCTGGAATCTTTACGTATTTCAATAAGCCGACGACTAGTTTAGCCGCAGCACTGCGTGGTTTAAATAGCTTCACCAGGTTAACATCTGGAGCAAGATACCACTCATGTCGGCCTCCGAGGCCATCGTGCTGTAGACTCCACGTCTCGGCCTCCAGGCCCATACCTACCGAAATCTGTAGCCAGTCGGGCCAGGCTCGCTGCCAGCGGGTGCTACCGAAATGTTCGGGCGAAAATGAAAGCCAGTAGGTCTGGTTCAGGTAATCGTCGATAGACAGGCGTTGTACCGGAATACCACGTTCCATAAAATATTTGGGCGTTCGCTGCCAGTAACCAGCCTTCCACTGAGCGTCGTTCAGGAAGCGTGACTGGTTCCGGACCATTGGCCAGAATCCACCGATCGTACCCGCTGCCACATCGCGCCAGCTGAAGCCGTAGGTAGGGGAGTAAGCATCTTTCAGTTCGATGCTCCATTGAACAAAGGCGGCTGAACCCAACGCCAGCCACGCGGCTTTGTGCTGGGTCATACCTGCCCAGCGGAAGGCGTTGTAGTACGTGTCGGAAATAAAGACGCCACCGGCAAAGTGAGCTACCTTGTCGAGGCCACTGGCATATGTCCGGTCTCGTCCACCATCAACATGAAACGGTATTCCCCGGCCATTCCACCATGTTCTTTCCAGGTAAACATAGGTAGCCCCCAGCGTGAGCAGCGATGAACTGCCAACAGCCCATAAGCGGGCCGCCTTTGCTTGCTTCGCTTGAGGAAGGCTGTCGGCGTCGGCTATGGGGTGTATAGGTTCTGGATAGACCTGTGCCCGTAGGGAATCGGGCAAAGCAGTCGCGGCAAGCAACCCGATAAGGAGTAGCGTTTTCAAGAATAAACGATTCAGAGTGTTACGGGTAGCGACAGCAGTTAATAATAGAACTACGTTGAGGCCGAAATAGATAGCGGTAAAAATATGCTTTTTTATCTACGCTGAGTCCAAAACAACCCGTCGTTACGCTTGTTAGAATCGCGGGAGGTCGTATATTTGCTAATGCGAAAATAGTATGCACGCATACTATTAATGAACGACCAATGGAAATGACACAACAAAAAAAAGCCTTCCCGATTGGGAAGGCCGACGTAAAGGTGGTGGTGATGGACGGAATCGAACCGCCGACACAAGGATTTTCAGTCCTTTGCTCTACCAACTGAGCTACATCACCTAAACGTGGGTGCAAAAGTAGATTTAGTTTAGACACCTTACAACAGCTTTTAAGAATTAATTTTCCTGACTGCATCAATCAAACTAGTAGTGTATTGATAATCAGGCAAAACAACCTCAAAAAAATGGAGATTGTACAGCAAATTTTATTTGTAGCAGCCCTGGCCTTTACCGCCTGGTATATCACAAAACGGGTTCGGCTCATTAGCCGGGCCATAAATCTGGGTCGTCCCGAAGACCGAACCGACCATGCGGGTGAGCGCATGAAAACGATGTTGCTCGTCGCTTTTGGTCAGAAAAAGATGTTTACCAATCTTCTGGTAGGCGTCATGCACTTCGTCATTTATGCGGGCTTTATCATCATCAATCTGGAGATACTGGAGATTATACTTGACGGTGTTTTAGGAACACACCGGCTCTTTGCGCCCTACATCACGCCTGTTTACCCTATTCTGATCGATGTGTTCGAGGTACTGGCCTTTGGCGTGCTGGCCGTTTGTGTGGTGTTTTTAACGCGTCGGTATGTAGCCAGGGTAGAGCGTTTACAGGCCGAACGGCACCGCGAACTGCTTGGCTGGTCTATTCCTGATGCTACGATCATTCTGGTCGCCGAAATCGTGCTGATGATTGCCTTCCTGACCTGGAACGCATCAGACAGTGTGCTGCGGGATCGGGGTATCGGCCACTATGGCGAGTTACAGGGCTTAGTCCCTGATTTTATCATCAGCCAGTTCCTGAAACCACTCTTTAGCGGTTTCAGCGACACGGCACTGGTAGCTTACGAACGTCTGTCCTGGTGGCTGCACATCCTCGGAATTCTGGCCTTTGCGGTTTATGTGACTTACTCCAAGCACCTGCATATTGCGCTTGGCTTCCCTAATGTTTACTTCTCTGATCTACAGCCAAAAGGCGAGATGCAGAATATGCCCGAAATTACAAAGGAGGTTCAGCTGGCGCTCGGTTTGCCGCTGACAACGGATCCGGACGGATCTCAGGCCAATGACAATGGTGATCAACCGGCAGAAGTAGGTCGGTTCGGGGCCAAAGATGTGGAGGATCTGAAGTGGATCAATCTCATGAATGCCTACAGCTGCACGGAGTGTGGACGCTGTACGGCGGCTTGCCCGGCCAATATTACCGGCAAAAAACTATCGCCCCGTAAGATCATGATGGACACCCGCGACCGGCTCGAAGAAATTCAGCAGGGGTGGAAAACCAACGGGCCTGACTACCGCGACGAAAAGTCACTGCTCAACGATTATATCACGGCTGAAGAGCTGAACGCCTGTACCACCTGCCAGGCCTGCGTAATGGCCTGCCCAATAAATATCAACCCACTGGACATCATTTTGCAACTGCGTCGGTACCGGGTTATGGAAGAGTCGCAGGCACCTGCTTCCTGGAATGCTATGTTCAGCAACATCGAGAACAACATGGCTCCGTGGAAATTCTCGCCAGGCGACCGTTTCAACTGGGCCGATCAGGTAAATGAACCCGTTAAATAAAAGCACCATGTTAGGCCATTGTCAGCGTATAAACTGGCAATCGACGATCGATAACGTATTTTATCGTGGTAGCCGTGGCCAGACAATTTTATAGATCCAGTAATGACAACTGAAAAAACATACACCGTACCCACCATGGCCGATATGGCTGCGTCGGGTGAGCAACCCGAAATCCTGTTTTGGGTAGGCTGCGCTGGTTCCTTCGATGACCGTTACAAGCGCGTAACAATCGCTTTTGTCCGGATACTGAACCATGTGGGGATCAAGTTTGCCGTATTGGGGCCGGAAGAAGGCTGCACCGGCGATCCGGCGCGCCGGGCGGGGAACGAGTTTTTGTTCCAGATGCAGGCCATGTCCAACATCCAGTTAATGAATGGCTACAACGTCAAGAAGATCGTGACGGCTTGTCCACACTGCTTCAATACGATCAAAAACGAGTATCCCGAACTGGGTGGCGATTACGAAGTGATTCACCATTCGCAGTTCTTGCAGGGTCTTATCAACGAGGGCCGCATCAAGGTAAAAGACGGTGAGTCGTTCAAGGGCCGTAAGATTACTTTCCACGATTCGTGTTACCTGGGTCGGGCAAACAAAATATACGAAGCCCCCCGGGAGGTACTGGCTGCCCTGGATGCCGATCTCGTTGAGATGAAGCGCGTAAAAGCCAATGGGCTTTGTTGCGGGGCAGGAGGGGGGCAGTACTTCAAAGAGCCTGAACCCGGAAAGAAAGATGTTAACGTAGAGCGCGTTGAAGAAGCGTTGCAGACCGGGGCCGATACCATTGCGGTGTCATGCCCTTTTTGTATGACAATGATGTCTGATGGTGTCAAAAATAAGAACCGGGAAGATTCCGTTCGGGTTTATGATATCTCGGAGCTTATCGCGCAGGGCGAAGGACTTTGACCGAATGAGCAATGATAAACGATGAATGTTGTCACGACTTTTGTCGTTTATCGTTCACAACTTATCCGTAAAACCATGTGGATCGACTTTGACAAATTGCCGGATAATGCCCGTGTTTGGGTATATCAGGCCAACCGGCCACTGCTGGACAGTGACATAAACGCAATCAATGAGGCCCTGCAACCGGCGCTCAGCCAGTGGGCAGCCCACGGCCAGGCCTTGCTGGCGTCGGCAAAGGTCATTGAAAACCGGTTTGTGATCGTGGGCGTCGATGAAGGCTACAATCTGCCAAGCGGTTGTTCCATCGATTCGTCGGTTCGTACGCTGCGCCAGCTTGGCGAGTCGTTGTCCATCGACTTCTTCGACCGCTCGGCAGCAATCATGACGCCGGAGGAGATGGTGCAGACGATTGAATTACCTGTGCTTAAAACGGCTGTTTCAACTGGCATTGTGACACCGGAAACGATGGTTTTCAATACATTGGTAAAGACGAAAGCCGAATTTCTGACGAACTGGCACCTGCGGGCGGGTGATACCTGGCTGAAACGCTACTTCAAAACAACATTGGTTTAAACCCTTGATTTTGGGCGATATACGGGAAAGCCGGTCGATTTCTACCTTGAATGGCAGTTATCGACCGGCTTTAACATGTATGATATATAAAACGTTCACTGCCAAAACGTCATATTTGCCTGATTTTAAACCTTTTTTTTGAACAAAGGATTGGTTTTTGCAGTCAACCTAAAACGCATCCCAGCGATTCGGCGCTACCTACTTCGTTAATTCGTTGGATGCTGCCGATGGTAAACGGCAAATACCTATTACTTTTATGGCGACCATACCCCAAGTTATGTCAGATACGCCAACTCGCGACGACGACCAAACACTGCCTACCGACGGAAGTTCCGTTGAGCAGTCTCCGTCTGATGCCCCCGCCCGCGGTTATACCGATGAGCAGAAGTATCGGATCTTTAACAAGGAGTTCATGCCCCACATTGACTCCATGTACAACTTTGCCTTTCGATTAACGACTGACGAGGACGACGCCAATGATCTCGTTCAGGATACGTATCTAAAGGCTTTCCGGTTTATTTCGTCGTTTGAGCAAGGAACTAACGCAAAAGCGTGGCTGTTTCGAATACTGAAGAACAGCTTCATTAACGATTATCGGAAGAAAAGTAAAGAACCGGCAAAAGTCGACTATCAGGACGTGGAAACGACCTATAATTCGGAAGATGCCGAGACTGAGCATACGGTAGACCTACGGGCTGAGTCCGTTTCTGACCTGATCGGTGACGAAGTAGCAACCGCCTTAAACTCACTACCGGTAGATTTTAGAACAGTTATTATTCTGTGCGACATTGAAGGATTTACCTACGAAGAGATGGCCAAAATCCTGGACATTCCCATCGGAACAGTGCGCTCCCGTTTACACCGTGCTCGGAACCTGTTGAAAGAAAAATTACGCGATTACGCATCTTCAATGGGATATAAAGAAGAAACTGACGAATAAACCGAACTTTTCTACAGCACACTTTGGTTCTGCTTATAACTTAACGGTATTATTATTCTTGGAATAAATAAAACTTTTCCAATGCAAACGTCGTTGCCATCGTCATCTCCCTCTAGCCCGCACCCTGCGATGAAAGAAAATTGCAGTCACCAGGTAGATTGCCTGAAGATGATTCAGCTGATCCTGGACGGGGAGGCCACCGAACAACAACTTGCCAAGTTGCAAATCAATCTTGAAAGTTGTCAACCCTGTATCCGGATGTATCATCTGGAGAAGGAAGTTAAAGAGTTATTGACGAAACGAATGGAGAAACGGTGTTGCCCGGACGAGCTGGTAGCAACAATCAAATCCCGAATTCTAAGTTTTAGTTAACCGCATCAACAACTATAATTGGGGTAACCAAGGAACCGGCACTTGCCGATCCTTAGTTACCCCAATTAGTTTAATAGCCCATCACCAAATCAGGATCTACCTTGGACGGTAAACTTATAATTTTTTCAGCCCCCTCCGGTTCCGGCAAAACCACCATTGTCAAGCATTTACTGGCCGAGAATGCAAATCTCGGCTTTTCTATTTCGGCCTGCACCCGCGACCGCCGGGGCCGAAGCGAACAGAACGGCCAGGATTACTACTTTCTTACGCCCGAAGCATTCAAGCAGAAAATCGATAATAATGAGTTTGTCGAGTGGGAAGAAGTATATGTGGGCGCCTTCTACGGTACGCTCAAAACCGAGATCCAACGGTTATGGGATAATGGGAAACATGTCCTGTTTGACGTAGATGTACAGGGCGGGTTGAAGCTGAAGGACTATTACGGCGACAAAGCGTTAGCCGTTTTTGTGAAAGTGCCCGATGAGGAAACGCTGCGGCAACGCCTGATTGGCCGGGGTTCCGAAACGGAGGAAAGCCTGTCCAAACGCTTATTCAAGGTGCATTTCGAGATGAGCTTTCAGGATCGGTTTGACGTGGTGCTTGTCAATGACGATCTGGAAACGTCGTTGCAGAAAGCCCAGAAACTTGTCGACGATTTTGTGAAAGACGGCGTTGTACCACCTAAAGCCACGGTTATCTAGGCGTCGGTCGTATAGACCTGGCGTTGCCTGTCTCCACTGGTTGGCCAGTTGCCAGATTATGGCAGCGTTGCCTTTTGTTTTGTTAAACCGTTATACCCGTCTGATGCGCATCGGTCTCTTCTTCGGCTCGTTCAATCCCATCCACATCGGTCATTTGATCATTGCCAATACTATGGCAACCTCCGGTGAACTGGATCAGGTATGGTTTGTGGTGTCGCCCCAAAATCCATTCAAGAAGACGAAAAGCCTCCTGCACGAGTTCGATCGGTTCGATATGGTTGAACGGGCCATTGCCGATAATAGTCGGCTGAAAGCGACGAATATTGAGTTCTCGATGCCCAAGCCAAGTTACACGATCGACACGCTGGCCCGGCTGGGTGAAAAATACCCGCAGCATCTGTTCCGGCTTATAATGGGCGAAGACAATCTGACGCAGTTTGCCAATTGGAAAAATCACGAAAAGATCCTGGAATACTATGGGCTGGAGGTTTACCCGCGCCCGAAAGCCGAAGCGAGCCCCTTCAGAACTCACCCAAACGTGCGCCTGGTCGAAGCGCCCCTGCTCGATATATCAGCTACGTTCATCCGTGACTGCATCCGGTCTAACCGGTCCATCCGCTATATGGTGCCGGATGTGGTCGAGGAAATGATCGAACGAAAAAAATTTTACGTGTAACCATGTCACGGAGTACCGTCCTGGAACGTAATTTCGGTAGCCAGGCCGATAGCACTCATGCGGATGGCGACCGACGGGCTATTCGATTTCTCGCTGGGTTTGTCGCAGTGGGTGCCTTTTTCCAGAAAGTAGATATAAAATTTCTGGTTCCGATCGGCAATCTGGTTGATATCGGGCCGACCGAGTAGTTCGCCGATGGTATTGGCTGAATTCCCTTTCAAGTTCTGGATCTCAGCTTTGAAGGCAGGAATAAGGGTAGTCCGAACGCCATTGCAGCCGCCCCGGTCGCCCCGCCATTTTTTCAGGTCGAGTTTACCGAACGTATCAGGTGGCGGGCTGCACGACAGTAGGTTCAGCGTCAAAAGAGACCCTGCTAGCACAACTTGTTTCAGGCAGGCCGTATACTTGCTATAAACCTTCACGCGGTTGGTTTTCATTCTTCGTTATAAAGTACCTGGGTCAGTGTTTGGCCAACGGCTTTGAGCGTAGTTCGGTCGATATAGCTCATGTTATCATCGGCCGTGTGCCAGGCTTCGAAAAAGCCACCTGAGTTGATATTTGTATGAATAATGTCGATCATCGGCACTTTAGCAATCAGATTAGGGGCCAGGTGATCGTCTGTAATAGGACCACCTGGCTGGTCCACGAAGAACTGGCTGTAACCTGCCCGGCTGGCAGTTTGCCAAACGGTGTTGACCACACTGGGCGCTAACTGCTGTGAGTACCCTTCTTTGGCAAATGTTGCTCCTTTAGCACCTACCATGTCCAGTAAAATACCGTAATAAGCCGAATAGCCCGGTTTGTGGGGATTTTTTGACCAGTAGCGTGACCCCAGGCAGAACCCAATAAAGTCAATAGGTTGACCGCCTACGGTAAGACCATCTTTCGTATCCCCCGCTGCCTTTTCGCCATTACCCCAGTCTTCAGCATCGAAAAAAACAAGGTCGATGCCAACCGATGGTTTTTTCTGTGCCTGTTGAATAGTACGAGCTAGTTCGAGAAGAACCCCAACGCCACTAGCACCATCGTTAGCCGCGGTAACTGGTTTTTTCTGATCAGCCTTGTCGGTATCATTATCGGCTACCGGGCGCGAATCCCAGTGCGACGCCAATAATATTCGCTTGGTAGCTTGGGGGTTGATACTGCCGATTATATTGCGGGCGTTCAGTTTTTTGCCATCCCACGTGGTAGCCACAAACGTCTGCTCTGTTACTGTACAGCCGAATTCTTTCAATTTTGCGGCCAAATAATTGCCTGTCTGAACATGGGCGGGCGTGTTGGGAACGCGCGGTCCGAACGCAACCTGCCGGTCAATGAACGCGTAGGCGGAGTCGGCATTGAACGCCGGGGCTGTGACCATGGGCGGCTGGTTGGTTGTTTGGGTCGTGTCGCTCTGGCTCGACTTTTCTTTACAGGAACCAGCGGTCAGGGCCAGCACAATTAAGGAGACGAAATACTTGGTCATTGGGTGATAAGTTGTTGACTTGGTTCGTTTAAGGCCATCACCGCCGGGCGAACCAACTTGTTGACAACCGAATGGAGAGAGCCCCGGTTTTTATTCTTCGTATGCCCAGTCGATCTGGTGCTTCATGTCTTTGATGGCCAGGCCCTGCGCTTTGAAGTAGGAACGGATCTGGTCGACTTTGTCATATTGGCGTTGCTCCTTATACTCGCGATAGAGGGTCAGTAAACCTTCGAGCACAGGCTGGTTGTCGTTACCTTCTTCGGTTAGCCCCAGCACGTCCTGCATGTAGGTAATGAACGAATCTTTCAGCAAAGTAAATACGTCTTCCCCCAGCGACGCAGGCTGGATCTGGTTCAGATACAGCATATTAACGTATTTTAACAGGGTAAACAGCTGAGCGATGCCTACTGCTGTATTCAGGTCGTCGTTCAGCGCTTCGTAAAACTGCTGGACCGCCTTGCGGACGTCTTCCTGCTTACTCGTATCGGCCGTTACAGTCTCGTCGGCCTGGTAGGTCATCTGCTTAATGACCCGGAGTCCGTTAGCCAAACGCCGGTATCCTTTCTGAGCCGCCTTCAGCGCATCGTTGGAAAAATCGAGCGTGCTGCGGTAGTGCGACTGCAACATAAAGAAGCGCACGGTCATGGGGCTGTAGGGCTGCTCCAGCAGGTAGTGGCTACCCGCAAACAGCTCCGACGGCAGGAACGAGTTGCCTAGCGACTTCGACATTTTCTGGCCATTTACGGTCAGCATGTTCGAGTGCATCCAGTACCGGACCGGGTCGTGGCCCGTGAGGCCGTCGCCCTGGGCAATTTCGCATTCGTGGTGCGGAAATTTCAGGTCCATGCCGCCCCCGTGAATATCGAACTGCTTACCCAGGTATTTGGTACTCATGCAGGTACACTCCAAGTGCCAGCCGGGGAAGCCCGGGCTCCAGGGCGAGTTCCAGCGCATGAGGTGTTCGGGGGCGGCCCGTTTCCAGAGCGCAAAATCGAGCGGACTGCGCTTCTCCGACTGGCCGTCGAGGTCCCGGGTTTCGTTCAGCAGATCGTCAAGAATACGGCCCGAGAGTTTGCCGTAGTTGCCTCCCCGTTTGTTATAGGTATCGATATCGAAATAAACAGACCCATTGGATTCATAGGCCAGACCTTTGTCGAGCAGGGTCTGTACCGCTTCGATCTGTTCGACCATATGCCCGGTGGCAGTAGGCTCTATGCTCGGCGGGATGGCGTTGAACTGCGCCATTACGGTGTGGAAATCGTTGGTAAACCGCTGAACAATTTCCATAGGCTCTACTTTTTCGAGTTTGGCCATTCGCCCGATCTTGTCTTCGCCTTCGTCACCGTCACCAACGAGGTGGCCCACATCGGTGAGGTTACGCACGTAGCGGACTTTGTAGCCAATGAACGTCAGATAGCGGTACAGCGTGTCGAAGGTCAGGAACGTACGTACGTTGCCGAGGTGAACGTAGTTATAAACCGTTGGTCCGCATACATACATGCCTACATAGGGCGGGCTGAGCGGTTCGAACAGTTCTTTTTTGCGGGAAAGGGTGTTGTATAACTTAAGCGGTTGTGTCATTACAGGTGGCAGACAAAGCGCCGAACTGAATCGGCAGGAATTCGTGAAATCTACAGGCCGCAAGTTACGGATTGTATGACGGAAAACGGCGATGTTTACCGCAGGCTGGTGTTTGGAGTTTGTACTTTGCCAGCGTTTGGAACGCTGGCAAAGTACAAACTCCAAACGTCAACGGTCAAACACCCCACTGGTTTTGGCTATATTCGCACCCAATTTATGTAATGTCCGGATGCAGGTAGTTGAGGTTGGCACAAACGCCACATATCAGAGCGAATTTATTCAGTTTCCCGTTCGGCTTTACCGGAACGATACGTATTGGATCCGGCCGTTGGATACGGATGTAGAGGAGGTTTTCGACCCGGCCCGTAACAAACGGTTTTCCAACGGGGAATGCGTACAGTATTTATTACTGAACGACAAGAAAGAGACTATCGGGCGGATAGCCGCTTTCGTAGATCGTGAAATTGCTACCCTCGACAACGACCAGCCAACGGGTGGACTGGGCTTTTTCGAGTGTATCGATGATCCGTTAGCCGCTGCCGCCCTCTTCGATGCGGGCAAAGCCTGGCTCCAGAGCCGGGGTATGGAAGCAATGGATGGCCCCGTCAACTTCGGCGACCGCGATCGCTGGTGGGGATTACTGTTCGAAGGTTTCGACCGGGAGCCTAACTATTGTATGCCCTACACGAAGCCATATTACATTCCGCTTTTCGAGAACTACGGCTTTCAGGACTACTTCAAGCAATTTACGTTCGGGATTCCGACCACCTGGGATAAGCTGACCAGTATGTCGCAGACGGTGAAAGACCGGGCGAAGCGCGTGTACGAAAACCCGGAATACAGCTTCCGGACGCTCGATAAGAAACGGCTGCCCGAAGCGGCCCAGGAACTGCGTCATATTTACAATGCGGCCTGGGGTGGACACAGTGGCGTCATGGAAATGTCGGCCGACCAGGCGCAGCTGCTGATGAAAAAGCTCAAACCGGTCATCGACGAAAAGATCATTTACTTTGCCTATCATGGCGAAGAGCCCGTGGCATTCTTCGTTTGCCTGCCTGAGCTGAACCAGGTTTTCAAGCACGTGAACGGCAAGCTCGACCTCGTTGGCAAGCTGAAGTTCCTTTGGCATATGGTGATCCGGAAAACCAACCATAAAGCCTTTGGGGTGGTATTTGGTGTAGCCCCGGCCCATCAGGGTAAAGGGCTGGAAGCCGCTATTGCGCTGCGGATGCCCCACGAAGCGGCCACGAATCCGGCGTTCCAGTATGACGAGCTGGAAATGAACTGGGTGGGCGATTTCAATCCGATCATGGTGCGATTTGTGAGCCAGCTGGGGTCAACCATCGTTAAAACCCACGTTACCTATCGTTATCTATTTGACCGGACGAAGCCGTTCAAGCGCTGCCCGGTCATTGGGCGGAAGAAATAAATGGGTTTGGTGAATAGCCACAGATTAGGTGTGCCAGTCACAAATTTTGCAAACTACAGATTAAGTAGTCACGCAGAGTTAGATCGAGATATTTTTGATGAGTAGTTTGTCATGGCTCCGGCCACCCGGTCCGAGGAACGAGGAATCTTCGGAAATGGCCAGTAAAACCACACTTATCCGAAGATTCCTCGTTCCTCGGAATGACAAATCACCGATTGAAAACAATGTAATTTAATTCTGCTTACTTACTGAAAATGAGCTTATTAACTATTGGTTCCGTGGCGTTCGACGCGCTGGAGACCCCCTTCGGCAAGACCGACAAGATCATTGGCGGTGCCGCCACCTACATTACGCTGTCGGCATCGTATTTCACCGAAGGCAACAACCTGGTAGCCGTTGTGGGCGATGATTTTCCGCAATCGATGATCGATGACCTGAACCAGCACGGCGTCAACACCGAGGGACTGGAGATTCGGCAGGGCGAGAAAACGTTCTTCTGGTCGGGGAAGTACCATAACGATATGAACACCCGCGATACGGTAGAGGTGCAGTTGAATGTGATGGAAAACTTCGACCCGGTCATTCCCGAATCGTACCAGAACTGCCAGTACCTGATGTTGGGAAATACCGCCCCCGCCATTCAGCGGATGGTGATCGAGCGGCTTCACACCCGGCCTAAGCTGATCGTGCTGGATACGATGAACCTCTGGATCGAGATAGCCCGGCCCGATCTGATGGGGCTCCTGCCCCTGGTCGATGTGCTGGTCGTGAATGACGAAGAAGCGCGCCAGCTAACCGGCCAGTATGCGCTGGTAACGGCAGCCGCCAAAATTCGTGAGATGGGGCCCAAAACGGTTATTATCAAGAAGGGCGAGCACGGGGCGCTGCTGTTCCATGAGGGCCAGATTTTCTTTGCCCCGGCGCTGCCCCTGGCCGAAGTATTCGATCCAACTGGTGCGGGCGATACGTTTGCCGGTGGTTTCATCGGACACCTGGCTAAAACCGACGACGTGTCGTTCGAGAATATGAAGCGGGCTATCATTTACGGGTCGGCTATGGCGTCGTTCTGCGTCGAGAAGTTCGGTGCCGAGCGGATCATGAATCTGACAAAGGACGAGATTCAGGCGCGGGTGAGCGAATTCGTGAAACTATCGGCGTTTGGACTGGAATAGATCCAAACGACTCAGAATAAGGGGGTCCGATAAATGAATAATATCTTCATTTATCGGACCCCCTCGTTTTAGCTGACCAGATCGGCTATTCTATCGCTTTCACATTATCACCCGGGTGGCGGTCGATGAGCAGATTGAGTGGATCGATACCGGCGCGGTCGGGTTTCTGATCGACGCGTACGGTAATCTGTTGTTTTGCCCTGGTGATCCGGTGCCGCTGGTAGTACAGCAGTTTATCGGTTCCGGCGCTGTCTTTTGGTTTGGGGGCATAAACCCCTACCCACATCCACTCGTTCAGCGGCCGGGCCTGCTCGTTACCGAGGCTGTCGGCCCGTACCTTCGCGGCCGATACATCGAGCGTTACCACAAACTGCTTACCGGCAGGCTTCACCGTTACTTTTTCGGTCTTTAGTTCGTAGAGCGTAATGGCGTTCACCCAGTCGTCGAGCAGGCCGCGCAGGCTGTCGGGCGTTACGGCCCGGAGTTCGGCGGTCAGGTCACGGGCCGTGGGGTAAATGCCGGTTTTGCTGACCTCTGCCATATTCCATCGGTTACGATAGGTCTGTAACGCCTGGTTAAGCCGGTCTTCGCCAATCTGATCCTGTAGCGCATACAGCACATGCGATCCCTTGTTGTAATGGATATATGACTGGTTTTCGCACATCGTCAGGGGCTGCTCTTTCTTGCTTTCGCCATGTCGGCCACTGAGGTAATAGTCAAGCTCATGCTCCAGGAATTGCTGCATTTTCTCCGGTGTCGACTGGTGTTTCATCACCATCAGTGCGCTGTATTCGGCCAGCGACTCCGAGAGCATGGCGCTTCCCTTCACGTTGGCTTCGGTAACCTGATGGCCCCACCACTGGTGGGCTACCTCGTGCGCTGTTACGAAGAACGGCATGTCGATGTCCTTTTTGTCGTCGATGTCGGCCACGAATCCCATACTCTCGCCAAAGGGAATGGTATTGGCAAAAGACTGGGCATAGCTGCGGTAGCGTGGAAACTCCATGATCCGCAGTTGCCGATGCTGATAGGGGCCGTAGTTGGTCTGGTAGTAGTCCAGCGATGCTTTCATTCCGCGCATCATCCGGTCCAGATTCCGGGCGTGGCCGGGATGGTAGTATATTTCCAGGTTGACGGGATTACCGCCTTTTCCTTTGTATAACTCCTTCCGGACGGCATACCGCGCCGATACAATGGAATAGAAATTGGTGATGGGGGCATCCATCGTGTAGCTGAAATACCGCCGTCCTCCTTTTGTCCACTCCTTTTGTAAATACCCCGGTGCTATGGCAATCTGGTCGGGAGACGTACTAATGGTCGTCGCGAACCGGATCTGGTCGGCATCGTCGCCAAAAACGCCTTCGCGCAGTCCAGTCGGGTCGGTCATGCTCCGCATGCGCTCCTTCGGTTTGAGGCCGTTTTTCTTGCGGGTATCGTCGCTGCCGAGTTCGTATCGGTCGTCGTATCCAATGCCGGGGAAATACTGGTTGGTGAAAAACGTGCCATTCTCAACGATATCGACATTATCATTCCCGTTCCTGAATCCCTTGGTGCGGTAAGCCAGTTTAAAATCGAGTGTCAGGCTGTCGCCGGGCATTAGTGGCTTGTCGAGGTGGAACATCCGGTAGTCGAAGTCGTTGGCGTAACGGTCATCGAGCCGGTTGGGCATCGACAGCGTCAGCTGCTTCACCTGCATCTCATCGGCCCCGTAGGTTTGCAGGTGAATCTGGCGAATGGGCTGCGTCGTTTTGTTCTTCATCACATAGCGGCCCGTTGCGGTGAAGTCGCGCGTTTCGGGGAATATGTCGACCTGAACCCGCACGTCGGTGATACGGGGTTGAGGCAGGGCCGCGTATTTTTTCAGCGTCTTCTCATACGTTGCACTTTCGGCTTCGCTCTCTTTGCTGTTCTGATACCGGTTTTCAATATTGGTGTTGTAATAGATATACGACCCACTCGACACGAATACGATCAATGCCGCCAGCCCGAACGTGAGAATGGGCCGCGTTAGCTGGTGCCGTCCGATACGCAGCCGCAGCTTGAACAGCTCCTCCGATCCCCGCACCGACAGTACGACCGCAGCCGCAAACAACAGCACCGCAAAGGCCAGCCAGTACAGGTTCATCCAGGAGAAGGGCGAAACGTAGTGCCCGAAGCCGTTCATTTCGGAATACGTCCCAAGCGACGCGGAGTTGAACTGCAACAACCGATGTTCTACACCCAGGTAAGCCAGCACACCCGTTGCCACAAAGAACAGGATCATGAGCCCATGACCGGCAAACTTGTTGTTCACCATAACGTGGATGAAAAAGCCCAGCAGCATATAAATCAGCAGCCCCATCAGGGTTTCGCCGTAAAGGCTCGTGGCGTAGACCCGCCAGTCGATGAGCGACGCGCCACCCCGAAAAGTCTGGATGAGCGCTCCCAGTCCTATAGCTACCGTGAGCATGGCCCCAAAAGCCAGTCCCAGGCCAAGGTATTTACTCAGCAAGGGCACCCAGTTCGGTACCGGGAGGGCATCTTCAATGAGATTGATACGCACGTCGCGCTCCTTCCAGACCAGGTCCCCTACATACAGGACCATCAGAATGAACAGGAACAGTCCCGTGAAAAGGCTCATCTTGCTGAGCATGACGTAGGTCGTTGGCAGGGTCCGGGAGCCGTACCAGCCACCCGCATTGTCGATGGCCGAGAACAGAAACATACCCAGCCCGCCAATACTGAGGGCCAGAAACGGCAGATCGTTCATTACAACCTTCGCGTAAAACACGGTCAGTCGGCCCATATCGCCTACCCAGGTCCAGCCGCCATAACTGCGCTTAACACGCGGAAGGTGCAGCGCCTGACCGGGACGAAGGTTCACCAGCTCCCGTTCGGCCTGTTTTGCGGTCTTCTTCCGGCCGTATGAGCCGGGGGCCTGCTGGTAGGAGAAGAAAACATAGGTAGCGGCCATTGCCAGTGCTGCCACGCCCAGCCAGAGCAGCCGGTTCCAGAGGAATAGGCCAGCCAGGGGGAGCAGTGCCTGGTTTTGTTGCGCAATAGACCAGTACTGCGTAATGTAGCCCATGGCCCGCATACCGAATGGGTCGAGCAGTGCGGCCGTTTCGCGCCGGTCGATCTGGCTCAGGAGTGAACCGGAAATCAGGTAGAGCATCAGTAAAATCATGCCCTGCGTGAACACGACCAGCATTTTTCGGCTCAGCGCGCCAACGGTAAAGAAAATGCTGCCAACGATGAGTGCGTTCGGGATAATAGTGACCAGATAAGGTTGCCAGTAAGTAGATAGCCGGAATGGCAACAGCCGGTCGGCGTCGCGCCAGGGGGCAGCCTCACCCATCATCAGCCCCAACGGTATGGCCGTCAGGGTGAGCAGCAGCAGCAGCATGGCGCCCAGGTAACGGCCTGTGAGGTACTCCCACCGCTGGATGGGCTTGGTAAAGAACAGGGCATCGGTACGGTGTTCAAAGTCGCGCACGACAGCCACACCCATAATGGCCGAACTGATCAGAACGCCCATCATCAGAAACAGTATCAAGCTGATTCGGCTGATAACAACGGTTGCATTGTCTTTGATAGCCCCGCCTGTCAGCCCCTTAAGCATGTCTGTTGTGACGAGGGCAAAGCTCATACCCAGCAGCAGGACAAAGAAAATATAGGTTGCCGGACGGTTCCGGCGATACCGGAACTCGAATCGAAAAATGGATAACCAGTTCATAGATACATCGATTGTGATGCCGGATTCGTTAGCCGACATCAGTTACGGACACAGGATTCTTGGCGTGTGGTGGAGGTAGCACCGACGCGCTGGTGATCGTGGTAACGCGTTTTGGCGCTGGTGATCTCCGAGAAGTAGACTTCTTCCAGACCTGCTTCTACCGGCACGAAACCCGGTGCCGGACTCGACGTGCCGTAGGCGTAGACGACGGGCTCTCCGGCTACCATCCGCTCGTTGATAATGACGTGCGACTGGTGCATCGACTCCACATCGGCGGCTCTTACCCGTTTTTTCCAGATCTGCCCTTTCAGCATTTCGATCGCATCGAGTGGGTGGCCTGTCAGCAGCACTTCACCCTTGTTGATGATGGCCATCTGCCGGCATAGTTCCTGTACGTCTTCGACAATGTGTGTCGACAGGATTACGATGGCTTCTTCGCCCAGTCCCGCCAGCAGATTCAGGAAGCGGTTCCGTTCGGCGGGGTCCAGCCCGGATGTTGGTTCGTCGACAATGATCAGCTTGGGATTACCCAGCAACGCCTGTGCAATGCCGAACCGCTGGCGCATGCCTCCCGAAAAGCCACTCAGGTTCTTTTTGCGGACGTCCCAGAGATTGGTACGATGGAGCAGCGTTTCAACACTTTCCTTCCGCTCGGCGCGGTTGTGGATGCCTTTGAGAACGGCCAGGTGATCGAGCAGCGTGATGGCGTCGATACGCGGGTAAACGCCGAAGTCCTGGGGTAAGTAACCCAGCAGTTTACGCAGATCGTCGGGTTGACGAATGGCGTCAATGTCTCGCTTGCCAATAGTCTGAAGAACAATACGTCCTGCATCGGGCGACTGGAGCGTAGCAATCGTGCGCATGAGCGACGATTTGCCTGCGCCATTCGGGCCCAGTAAACCAAATAAGCCTGGCTCAATGGTTAATGATACGCCGTTGAGGGCTTTGACCCCGTTGCTGTAGGTCTTCGTTAGGTTTTCGATCAGCAGATTCATGAGCTAAGTGGGTAAGAGGGTAAATGACTTCTGTTTAGGTAAATAAACAGGTCGGGCGGGGCGGTCTGGAAAGCCTTCCGGCTACTGCGGTTGCTGACGAACGGCTATAATGAGCAGATCCTGCATAGTAAGGCTGATCAGATCCATCAAACTGATGTTGTAGAGTGACGAAATCTGCTGAAGTACCGTCAGCGATAGTTCGGTGCGGCCTGTTTCTTTCTTGCTGTAGGCTGCCTGACTAACGCCTAACTGGAAGGCAACATATTCCTGAGGGTATCCGTGAATTTCGCGGAGCTTACGGAGTTTAGTAGCAATCGGGTTCATGGTTAAAGCTTATTTGAGGTCTACCTGTGTTAAATGACTGGATCAAAACAACCACTGTGGACGAGGTAAATAAACTTTTTTCGACCAATACCGCCACTTCTTCGACTAATGCGGCACTAAAACGGGTAAATGAATATATTGCATTCCTATGAACGAAACGCTTACCTGTTATCTGGTAGATGACGAACCGCCTGCGCATCACATCATGTCGAAGTACATTGAGCGTGTTCCGTATCTACAGCTGCTGGGGCAGAGCCTCGACCCCTTCGAGGGGCTGGAACGTGTTCAGCAGCTCAACCCCGATATCCTGTTTCTGGACGTAGAGATGCCCTACATGACGGGTGTGGAGTTTCTGAAGTCGCTGCCACTGCCGCATCCAATGGTCATCATGGTAACGGCTTCGCCCCAGTTTGCTGCCGACACCTACCAGTTCGAGTCGGTGACGCACTACCTGCTTAAACCCGCCGGTTTCGATAAATTTCTGGACGCCATCAACCGCGTCACCCGGCGGCTTGGCTTTGAGCCAGACCCCAGCGCGCCCACGCCCACGCGCCCGCCGGCCCGCAACCAGACACAGGCCCCGGCCGACCCCCGCGAGCGGATACCGTATTTTCTGATCAAAGAAGATAAAAAACTAGTGCGGGTGGCACCCGAGGAGATCGTCTTTGCCGAAGGGATGAAAGACTACCTCAAGATACACCTGATCACCCGAACGATTGTGACCCACATGACCATGAGCCGGCTGGAGGAGATGCTGCCTCCGTCGCAGTTTCTGCGCGTCAACCGGTCGTTCATCGTTCGGCGACAGTCGATCAAAGAAATTGACGGAAACCAGATCACCACCCTCGACGGCAAAAAAGTGACCATCGGCGTCACCTACCGGGAAGCGGTAATGAACGAGTTGAAGAAGAATATGATGTGAGGGCGTGGCCAAATGGCCACCGATGGGCAGGTGGTCATGCTTATAGGGTACAAGCAGCGCTGGTCGACAAGTTAGCCGGGACGCCCCCTGTCAAAAGAGTACTTAATCCACAGGCATTGTCCTCTCCATGGTATGAGTCAGGTTCACATTAAATCAGAAGAGCCGGTAATCAGACGCCCACTAGCCGAAAGCTGGATACAGGATACGCACCAGCAGGTGATAGTCCAGGTTTTGCTGTGGGGGGTGTTCGGGCTGTTTATCCGGCACGTTTATCTTGGGAAGTTTTATCAGGCGAATGACTTTACGCTAAACTGGCTCTCGCTCGGGGTGGTCTTACAAACGGCAGCCCTCTACTATGTATTCAGTAATTACATCTTCCCCCGTACGATCTATGTCAAAAAGATAGGGACGTTCGGGCTATGGTTTGCCATCAGCCACTTGGTTTTGTATGAAGTAAATTATATCCAGTTCAACATCTTGCAGCGCTTAACAACGGTTGTAAGGCTGGAAAGAGATTGGGGTATCTTTCGCGAAGCCGGCCTGCTGGGGTTTGTAACCGACTGGTCGGCGGCCTTTTATAGCTTTTTCTGGAGTTTCCCGTTTGCCATTATGATCCTGATCGTACGGGCATTTGGCGATATCATAAAGCTAAGGCTGGAGAATTATAAACTCGAAAAAGATAAACTCTCCCTGGAACTCGATTTTTTAAAAGCACAGGTCAATCCGCACTTTCTGTTCAACACGCTCAACAGCGTTTACGCCCGTGTTTTCGATTCTGATGAGCAGGCGGCTGATCTGATCCTGCGCCTGTCGGAGCTGATGCGCTACAACCTGTACGAAACGGACGTTGACAAAATAGCGCTCGACAAGGAACTGGCTTACATCCAGAACTACCTCAATCTGGAGCGTAACCGGTTGTCGGATCAGTATGTGGTTATAGAATATGAGCAAAGTGGTCGTCCGGAGGCTTACCAGATCACACCCCTGCTTTTGATTGCCTTCGTCGAAAACGCCTTCAAACACGGGGTGAAAGGGGCCAGCGAACCCGCCTATGTGCAGGTTAGCGCTACCCTCGCCAACGACCAGTTTGTCTTTCGGGTCGAGAACAGCATCCCGATTAAACGGCATGTGCCGGTTGTCGAACTGCCGCAGGATTCAGCCAAAAAGTCGGGGGGCGTAGGCCTGGATAATGTAAGCCGTCGGCTGAATGCGTTCTATGAAAACCGCCATACGCTGGCCGTAACAGCGACTGAAGATACGTATGTTGTGGCGCTGACGATACAACTGAATGCGCTCAATAAGGAAATCAACGCCGGTACGAAATCTCATTAGTCGATCAATTTCCCTCATTGGTCGAAATACGACTTCAATTAGTCTAAAGTAATTGATGAGGCTACTCTGACAGACTACTTTTGAATCACCGGGACAGACAAACTGATCTCTTTCTTAACCAAACAAATCAAACACAGTATAACCGACCAACTCATGAAAAACCAAACAACTACTGCCGCTCCCCGTCTGACCTTGAAAAAACAACGTATCGTTTGCCTGACGTCTTCGCTGACCACCAAAAACGGTGGTAAAACCTCCTCTATCCTGACCGGCATTACCTTTTAACCAACACCACAACCATTGCGAACCTATCTCACCCTAAATTTCTCGAGGGCGAGCCAGAACCAACTAGCTCATTACCTCCAACGCACCGGCTGGCTCCAGTTTGGCCAGACCGGGGCGTTTACGGAGGAGATGTTTGCCTGTATACAAACGGACGATTGTGGGTTGGTATTCCTTCGGCTGGCTGGTCCCGACGATGAAATTCCCGAACCATTTCTGCTGGCTCTGCGGCACCACCCGGCCGTAATTATCACCTCGCCCTATCCCCGCCATGTGTTCGGTCATCTGAACCTCGATCCGCTGGATTTCCTGACGGAGCCTTACTCGTTCGAACGCTTTGCCGAGAGCATGGATCGGTATGTCGCTCTGTTTGGATAAGTATGTATTTACATATATTGACTATACATTAGTTGTTATTATCCTGAGTTAACAATAATTTATTTTTCTAATTGGTCGAAAATGTAACTAACCGGTTGGTGCATCGGCAAATACGTAGTACTTTAGTAGTCCTCCGACAACGAAAGTGCTCTCCGTATGATTCAGGTAAAAGACTTTTTCGTTATACGCCAACCTACGTATCCAATTGACAGGTTAATCCAGTTTTACAGTCAACTTAATACCCAACCGCTCAACGATCTTCTCCGGCAGCATTATCAGGACCCGCTGGCGCAGGAGGCTATTTTCGCGGCATCGCCCACCTTATACGAGCGTTTCCAGCGGTGGTTGTCGGGCGAAACACTTCCTGAACAGGAAAAGCTGCTTGTAACCCTTCACAAATATTTCATCCGGATGTGCAGCCGCCCCACGCCTTATGGCCTGTTTGCGGGTTGCACGATGGGTACCTTCGGCGAACAATCCCAGCTTCGGGGCGGCACGGCCGATACACTTCGTACCCATACCCGCGTCGATATGGACTGCCTGCTGGCTATCTGTGCCTGGCTCACCAGCCAGCCAGCCGTTCGAACGCAGGTAAAACTCTTTCCCAATTCGTCGCTTTATCCCGTTGGATCATCGCTGCGCTATGTCGAACAGCAGCGTGACAATGAAAAGCGCAACTACTTCATCAGCGCCGTTGAAGCCGACCGGTACCTGACGGTTGTGCTCAAAGCTGCCCGCGACGGCGCTACCATCAACGAATTGACCGCGCTGCTCATTGATTTACAGGCCGCGCCAGACGAGGCCGACGAATTTGTTGAGCAGCTCATCGACGGGCAACTGCTGCTGTTCGAGATCGAGCCAACCGTTACGGGACTAAACTACCTGAACCGGCTGACAGAGCGGATTGCCACACTCGCAAACACCGACGCCATCGTTGCCGATCTCCGGCAGTTACAGGCCAATCTACAACAGCCCAACCGGCTGGACGCCTACGCCCAAACCCGGCAGTGGTTCCTGGACCGTGCCATCACCCCACCGGCGGCCGACATCGTGCAGGTCGATACCTATTTCGATAACCCGGCCCTGCAACTGAGCGACCGGGCTATGCAGCTGCTACAACGTGACCTGGAGAAGCTGATGGTGCTCAATCAGACGCATGTATGCCCTGATATGGACGAGTTCAAACGCCGGTTCTACATGCGGTACGAAGACGAGGAGATCCCGCTGGCACTCGCGCTCGATCAGGAGTTCGGTATCGGATACGGCTCCGGTTCGACACTGGGTGTGGGGTATGCGCCCCTGATCGACGACCTCTCGTTCGTAACAGCCGCTACTGCCTCAGTAACGACCTGGGACTGGTGGCAGACTTTCGTGATGAATAAATATGCGGGAGCGCTGCGTATGAGCCGGACGGCCGATGCCGCAGGCGAAATTGTCCTGACCGACGACGACTTGGCTTATATTGGCAGCAAACAAGCGGTTTCGACCTCAATTCCCGACAGTTTCTATGTCTTCGGAACGGTGCTGTCCCGTTCGGTCAAGGGGCTGGACGAAGGTGACTTCCGGTTCAATCTGCTGGCCTGCAAAGGACCGTCGGCCGTCAATCTGATGAGCCGCTTTGGGGAGGGCGACCCGGCGCTGGCCCAGCGTATTCGCGCTTGTGCGGCAGCCGAAGAAGTGCATCACCCCGACGTGATCATTGCCGAGATCGTTCACCTGCCCGAAAACCGCGTTGGTAACATCCTGACCCGGCCAACCATCCATCCCTACGAAATTCCTTATATGGGCCAATCGTCGGTTTCGCCGGAATTTCAGATTGCGTTGTCCGATCTGATGGTGTCGGTCAGAAACGACCAGGTCGTACTGCGTTCGAAGCGGCTGAACCAGCGTGTGATCCCGCGGTTGACCAACGCCCATAACTTTACGCAGGGCCTGCCTATCTATCGGTTCCTGTGTGACCTTCAGGCCCAGGATGCCCACCTCAACGTCGTCTGGAACTGGAGCGTACTACAAACCCAGACCTACCTGCCCCGAGTTCGTTACAACCGGGTCATCCTTAGCCGCGCTACCTGGCAATTACAGCCGCGCGATCTCACCCCCGACAACCCGTTGCGGCTGGTCGCTCAGTTGACCGCTGCGGGGCTGCCCGACCAGTTTATGCTGGCGCAGGGCGATAACGAACTGTTCATTGCCATGCACGTCCCCGAATCGCTGGCGTTATTATCGGCCGAGATTCGGCGTCTGGCAGGCGCATCGTCGTCAGGTAAACCCGGCACGATCCGGCTGGTCGAGTTCCTGGCCCAGCCCGACCAGTGTCCGCTGGCCAGCAAGCGCAGCCACTTCACCCACGAACTTATCATTCCGTTTGGCCATAAAAGCGCGCATGTGCTACCGGGGCTAAGCCAGTCGAACACGCATTTGCCCCAGCGAAAGTTTTCGGTCGGCAGCGAGTGGTTTTACCTGAAAGTGTATACGGGCGAGAAAACATCCGATGCGCTGCTGCTCAAAACGATCTACCCGGTGGTGCAGCAACTGCTGAAAACCCATATGATTCAGGCGTTTTTCTTTATCCGCTACAAAGATACCGACCCGCATCTGCGGCTCCGGTTTCGGGGAAATCCGCACCTGGAGTTCTACCACCATGTGGTGCGGGCCATAGAAAAGGCGCTCCACGAGTCGGTAGAAGCAGGAGTCGTACACCGGGTCCAGGTAGATACATACCAGCGTGAATTTGAGCGCTACGGCATGGAACACATTGGTTTGTGTGAAACGCTGTTCCATTACGACAGCCTGTCGACGCTGGATTTTCTGGCCCGTACGGGCGATGAGTTCGACGAGAATCTGCGCTTTGCGTTCGCCATTCGCAAGATCGACCGGCTCCTGACAGGCACGGGCTTACCGGCCAGCGCCCGCCGAACGATCCTGGAAACGATGAAAGAAAGCTTTTTTCAGGAGTTCGGGGGTGATTTGGCCCTGCGTCATCAACTCAACGAAAAGTACCGCACATACCGGACATTGATGAACCAGGCATTGGCCGCAGATTTTCCGATTGCCGACAGGCCCGATGTCTGGGACAGCGCGCAGGACGACCTTCTCCAGAAATTGGCCGCTGCCTTTAATGGCTCCGGCTTGTTAAAGGGTATCATCAGCAGTCTGATCCACATGATCGTGAACCGGCTGTTCCCCTCCAAGCAACGGGCCTACGAACTGGTCCTGTACCACTGCCTGGCCAAGCACTACGATTCTGTTCAGGCGCGGGAACGAAGTGGTATAGTGCCTGAGTAGCAGCCTATATCAGCAAGATATACCAGCAGGGTTGATGGAAAAGACTGGTCTTTTTCGTCAACCCTGCTGGTTGTTTCGGCCTGTATAACGGGTCCGACTAATCTAGTCCGGATGAGATTATGATACAACGTCCGGTTATTGAAATCAGACAATCCGACGTCCACCTTTGACTCAACAAAACAGGCACCGCAGCAACGGATCGCTCGGTTAAAGCAACATAAACACAAACAGATAAATGTCATCTTAAACATACGAACCAATGAAAACGCGCAACAACCGTAATGGCCAATCGGCTGATTTTACTTTCGACGTATGGGTTAATAACCAGCTCGACTTTATGTCTCACATCGACGACCACGACGATATTAGTTCGTTCGATGACAACTGGATCGTATCGGCTGGCGACCTCTTTGGTCATATGGATATACCGCTCGATGAGCCGGTTAATTATCACGATGAAGCGGCCTGAACGAATGTTATTGCTATAACCAAAATGACTAAAGTAAAACAAAAGGTTTTTGATTAACAGTGAATTGGCCTACACCTTTGTACCATACTTTATAACAACGGCCGGTACGATAGCCAGCCGGATTCAATCTAAAAATAAATCAACTAAATCATGAAAGCCAAGACAATCAAACAGGATGCGTGTTCGTCATTAACAGCGGCTGAACTACAGCAGATTCAAGGTGGCGGAAAAGGATTTATCAGCATGATTCCTGGCATGTTTCCTCCAGGGATAATCGTCACGCCTTTCCCCCCTATTTGCGGTACGTCGCCTATTATTGAACCAGACGGCGGTATAATTTTCTATTAATAGAGAAAAAGAAGGAATAAATATAGCACTCATTCTGTTGTAGAATAGCTAGTAGTAGATTATCAAAAATAGCCATTAGCGAATAAACCTTTGTGCCGGAGGCCGGAATCAATAATAGGTTTATATATAAATGGCCCCCCGGTAAATTATAAGCAAAAACAGGAATAGGGTTAAGCGGTACTGAAATCCCCTGTACCCATGGTGTGGGGGAATTTTACCGGGTTTCTTACTTAATTTCTGGGCACTTGATTCAATCGAATAAACTATAACCAACCGGAATAGAATACAACGGGGAGTTATTGAAAAAAAGAATCAAGCGGCAGACCTTTGTAACACCCGATCAGGTAACGAACGGACGATCAATTGCCTGACTAAAAAGCTACTATCAGGAATAGAAAATATCGATAGGGTGCTATACTGATTCATAAGAATAGATACTAAGAACTCACTAACTATAATGAACACAAAACAACTTCTGTTTGCGGCTGGCCTGGTGATCCTGGCGAGCGCCTGCCAGGAAAACGATCCGGTAAGGCCATCGTATGTAGTGCCTGCCACAACCACCCCGACACCGTTGGCCAATGAAGTCGATCGCGATTCGGCCTACACAACCAAAGGAAAAGGTGATTTGGATGAGGTTACGCCATCGGCGAAAACGACCAGGAAAGATGTGATGCCGATCTATGTACAGGGAATGTAATCGCTTACAACCCATTTTCCTGCAAACATTTATTACTCAATTAATAATAGGTGGCAACGATAGGCTGGTACTTGATCAACAAGTAAAAACTCTCATAAAAAATTACTCTACATACACACTTACTTACTAAGACTATTTTATGGAAACGAAAGAATTGACTCACGAAGAAAAAATTCAGACAGACGGTGGTAACCTGATTCAATGGATTGCCAGCACAGTAGACACCATTTGTGACGTTATAGACAATGGTCAAAATGACGGATCTTTTCGCCCGTTCCAAGCATTTGAGTAACCATTAAAGTGCTATTATTGGGCAGATAACGTGAAGTAGCTCACCTCGCTGTGTTAAAGAAAGATTGGTAATTTTGGCTTGTAACTTTAAAAATTAGACAAATCGACTATGATTATCGATGATAAGCTTCAAGAATTAACAAGTTGCGAAAAAGAGCAAATAACGGGTGGATCGGATATTATCGACTGGGTTATCGATGCGGCAGAAAAACTGCTTAGAGATTTTATGAAACCCACCGTGTAAAATGTTAAAGTTGGGCGCTTTTAGTCACGTGAACTGATGAAAATGTCAGGAAGTTAACAAGTGAAACTATACACATTCCAATATAACACCTCTTGCTGGGTAAGTTTTACTAGATGGGGTTGATTCTTGTGATACAAATCCATTAAATGTTCAGATAAACTTAACGAGATAGGTGTTCGTGTAATAGCGATCTTGAAAAAAGTGATATCCTTGCTCCTCCCGAGTAAGCAATGAAAGAATACTATCAATTAATATTTATACTAATCAAACAAAAAAAACAATGGCTAAATTAAATCTAGACCAGGCAGAAGTATCATTATTGAACGAGCAGGAATTGGCTGGAACCGAAGGTGGAGGAACTCCATGGGGTGAATTAATCTCAAATATTGGAGAAGTTGCCGATACGCTTGCTGGTTTCATTGATGGACTGCTAGGTAAATAAAAATAACAAACTATAATTATACTAAACAAAATAACAATGAATAACTATAACGAAACAGAGGAATTGAAAGGCCTGGAAGCAAGTCAGGTGAACGGCGGGGATTATGATCAAGGTCACAACCTTGGAGCCGCTGTCCGTAATCTTATTACGGAAGTTGGAGATGCAGTAGGCGGGTTTTTCTCTGGTCTGGCAGGATATTAATTTATAAACCAATACATACGATTTATCATGCAAAATTTAACTGAAAAAGAAGCGCGTGAAGTTAACGGCGGTAGCGAAGCTACGTACAATGCCTTTCATGAAGCCGGTAAAGCTATACACGATGCTGTAGTAAGTGCCTGGAACGAAGTTGCAAGCTGGTTTTAAGTAACTGGTGATATATAATAGCTGCGTGCTGACAGGAATAGAGCCTTTCTATCTTGTTGGCACGCGGTTTTTTCTACAGCTTGCCTACCTCTGGTGGCGAGACCCTGCCAATTTATGTCAGCCTTGGTAAGCTGCCTGTCAATTGAAAAGCCAGCTACGGGCCTGGCTGTAGTTCAGTAGCGGTCATACTCCAATGATCACTTCGGCTAACGTCTGCCTGGTTGTCAATGGGCAAGATCGGCGGGCTTTATAAACTGACGTAGCCGCCGTTTTGACGTATAGCAGCTGTTAACTACAATTAATTAGCCTACGCTATTCCTCCCCGTTATAAAGTACAACCAGCTGTTATTGAGTACCGTGTTGCGCCGGTCGACCTTTGGCATAAGAAAATTTCCTTATTCCAAATGCTAGACCGATGCAACGACAACTCCACCCGCCTACCGTCATTGAGCACACGACGGAGGCTTACCTGCCCCAGGTAACCGTTCGGGGCCAGCTTATCTATTGCACTGTTGCGCTGGCTATTGTGGCCGCCCTGGTTTCGCTGCCCTTCATTCATACCGAGGTGTCGGTGCAGAGCAGCGGTATCGTCCGGACAGTAGCTGAACGCAACGAACTCCGCCCGCTCGTGGCCGGAACCGTTGCCGAAGTCCTGGTTCAAGACAACCAGCCCGTTCGCCAGGGTCAACCCATGATCCGGCTACAGACCGAAGTCCTGGACACGAAGCTCCGGCTCAACCGTTCCCAGCAAACGGAAAAACTCCTCAACATCCGTGACCTTGACCGACTCGTGCGGGTCGACCGCCAGCACCTGTTGGCTGTAGCAGGCCTGCAATCACCCCTGGTGCGGCAGCAATATGAGCAGTTCCGGTTTCTGCTCACCGAGAATACCCAGACCCAAACCAAGCGGAAGCGGGAAATGGACGTAACGCGCCAGCTTTACGAAGACAAGGTCCTGGCTCAACAGGAATTTGAAGACAAAGAATTCGCCTATAATACCGTTGTCGCCCAATACGCTTCGCAGATCGAACGGCAGGTGAGCGAGTGGCAATCGGCCCTGTCGCAGTATCAGCTTTCGCTCGATGAACTAAGGGCTCAGGAGCGCCAGCTTCACAATGAGCGTAATCTGCACACCATAAAAGCACCCGTAGCCGGTACGGTCAGTCAGCTGGGCGGGCGGTATCCGGGCAGTTATGTGCAGCCGGGTGAGGTACTCGGCGTCGTTTCGCCAGACTCAAACCTGCTGGTCGAGTGTTATGTATCGCCCAAAGATATTGGCCTGCTGCGGCCCGGCATGGTGGCCCGTATGCAGGTCGACGCCTTCGACTACAACCAGTGGGGGCTGGCCGAAGGTAAAGTCACCGAAGTATCCAACGACATTGTCATGATGGACAACGGCCCCTCGGCCCGGCAGCCGGTTTTCAAGGTCAAGTGCCGCCTGAACCAGCCGTTCCTGACACTCAGGGAAGGCTACCGGGGCAACCTGAAAAAGGGCATGACGCTCCGGGCGCGGTTCGTGGTTACCGAACGCAGCCTGTTCGATCTCCTCTACGACAACGCCGACGACTGGCTCAACCCGAAGAATACACCCGCACTGGCTCAAAAATAAGTTGCTACGCCACGTCTGACCGAGATATATCCATAGAAATCATGGCAAAAAATACATTAATCAAACAACACGATATAACCGACTGCGGGGCTGCCTGCCTGGCGTCGATAGCGGCACACTACAAGCTGATGATGCCCATTGCCCGCATTCGGCAAATGGCGTCGACCGATCAGAAAGGGACCAATGTGCTGGGTATGATCGAAGCCGCCCATCGGCTGGGTTTCCAGGCTAAAGGGGTTCGGGGCACGTTCGAGAGCCTGTCGAAGATACCGCGGCCAGCCATTGCCCACATCATCGTGAAGGAAGTTCTCCACCATTTTGTGGTCATCTACGACGTGACAGATACGCATATCGTTGTGATGGACCCAGGGCCGGGGAAGCTGGTGAAACATACGCACGAGGAGTTTAAAAAACTCTGGACGGGGGTGCTGATCCTGCTCTTACCCGATGAGCAGTTCGAAACGGGTAATGAAAAGGTATCGGCCATGCAGCGGTTCTGGCAGCTGGTTCGGCCGCACCGGAGCGTGATGGTGCAGGCCCTGTTCGGGGCGCTCATCTATACCGTGCTGGGTCTGTCGACATCGATCTACGTCCAGAAGATCGTGGACAATGTCATCGTGGAGGGCAACCGCAACCTGCTCAATATGCTCAGCATTGCCATGATCCTGATCCTGGTGATGCAGCTGTTCATTGGCAGTATGAAAAGCATGTTTGCGCTCAAGACCGGCCAGCAGATCGATGCCCGGCTGATCCTGGGGTATTACAAGCACCTCATGAAACTGCCGCAGCAGTTTTTCGATACCATGCGGGTCGGTGAAATTATTTCCCGCATCAACGACGCGGTCAAGATCCGGGCGTTTATCAACGATGCCGCAACAGGACTGGTTGTCAACGTGTTCATTGTCCTGTTCTCGTTTGGGATGATGTTTACCTACGACTGGAAACTGGCCATGATCATGCTGGCCGTGATTCCGTTTTATGCCGGTATCTACCTCATTGTCAATAAGCTGAACAAGAAGTACCAGCGGACGCTGATGGAAGATTCGGCCGAACTGGAATCGCAGCTGGTCGAGTCTCTCAACGCAATGGGTACCATCAAACGGTTTGGGCTGGAAGAGTTTGCCAACGTTAAGACCGAAACCCGGTTCGTAAAGCTGCTCAAGACCATATTTACCTCAGCCCGCTATTCGGTCTGGTCGGGCAACGCCACCGAGATCGTATCGCGGCTTTTCACGATCGTTCTGCTGTGGGTAGGGGCGGGGTTTGTGATCGACAACCAGATTACGCCCGGCGAGCTGCTGTCGTTCTACGCGCTGATTGGCTACTTTACGGGGCCGGCCAGCCAGTTGATCGGCGCTAACCGAACGGTGCAGGATGCGCTGATTGCCGCCGACCGGCTGTTCGAGATCATGGACCTGGAGCGCGAATCGACCGAGAACAAGATCGAACTACAATCTGATATGATTGGCGATATCCGGTTCAATGAGGTGTCGTTCCGCTACGGCACCCGCACACAGGTGTTCGATAACCTGAGCCTGATCGTGCCGTGCGGGAAAATTACGGCTGTCGTCGGGGAGAGCGGTTCGGGTAAATCGACCATGCTGTCGCTGCTGCAAAACCTGTATCCGCTCCAGAATGGCAGTATTCATATTGGCGACTACGACATCAAGCACGTCAGCAACGACAGCATCCGGCGCCGGGTGAGCGTGGTGCCCCAGAAAATCGACCTCTTCGCCGGCAATGTCATCGATAACGTGGCCGTTGGCGAATACCAGCCCAACATGCAGCGGATCGTGGCCATCTGCACCCGGCTCGGCATCACCGATTTCATCGAAAAGCTGCCCAACGGCTTTCACACGTACCTCGGCGAAAACGGAGCCAGTCTGTCGGGTGGCCAGAAACAGCGTATCGCCATTGCGCGGGCCCTGTACCAGAACCCCGATGTGTTGATCCTGGACGAAGCGACCTCTTCGCTCGATTCTATTTCGGAACGCTGCGTGCAGGAAACCATCCAGCACCTGCGCGAGCACGGAAAAACGGTGATCCTGATTGCACACCGGCTCAGTACGGTCATGCACGCCGATAAAATCGTGGTGATCGAGCAGGGTAAACTGATCGAAGAAGGATCGCATTTTGAGTTGCTGGCGAAAGAAAACGCCTACTATAAACTCTGGGCGTCGCAGATGCCGCTATCGGTCAGCACGACCACACTGGCCCCCATGGAACTGTATCAGATCAGCGCAAACGGCGATCAGTCAGCTACGTCTTCAGAAACCCCCCTGGCCGCATGAAACACTTTATCGCTACCCTGTTTGTGCTCAGCCTGATCGGTCAGGCCGGCGCGCAACCCATCCACACCGACCTGCCTGCGCCGGAAGCCATCCCGGCCCGCCCCCTGTCGACAACCCTGACGCTGGAACAGTGCATCGAACTGGCGCTCCAGAACCAGCCATCGGTACGGCAGTCAGAATTACAGCAGCAAATCGCCGACAACACTGTTGAGCAGACGCGCAAAAGTCAGTTGCCGGTGGTATCGGGCCTGTCAAACCAGGGCATTAACTTCGGGCGTAACGTCGACCCCTACACCAATGGCATTACCAATGCCCAGATCGCTACCAACAGTGCCGGGCTGGGGCTGAACTGGACCGTCTTCAATGGCTTTCAGTTGAAGAACACGCTCATACAGCAGGGCCTGGCAGCCAAAGCGGGCCTGTATGATGTGGCGGCCACCAAAAACGCAGTGTCGCTCAACACGCTGCTGGCCTACTTACAGGTCTTGTCGGCACAGGACCTGCTGTCGGCCAGCGATGTGCAGGTGGAGGTGTCGCGCCGGCAGGTCGAGCGAACGGAGAAGCTCGTCAAGTCCGGGACAACGGCCCCCTTCAACCTGTATGATGCCAAGAGCCAGCTGGCCAACGACGAAATGCAGCGCGTTCAGGCCCGAACCAATCTGAATACGGCTAACCTGACGTTGCTACAGGTGCTGAACCTGCCTTCTACGACGCCCTTGCAGGTTACGCGGCTCGAATCGGGCGGGGTGGCCAACGGTGACCTGCCTGGTCCCGGCACTACGGATGCGTATCAACTTTATACGAAGGCCCGGACGTTCATGCCGGAAGTGCTAGCTGCCGACCTGCGAACGAAAGCCGCCCAGAAAGGGCTGGATCTGGCGAAAGGGTTAGGCTATCCCGTTGTGTCGCTCAATGCTAACTGGGGCACGTCCTATTCCAGCGCGGCCCGCCGGAGCGTGTATGGCACTGAGATGGTAGAGCAAACGACAACCGGATTCGTAGACGTAGCCGGACAGGCCTATCCGGTGAAAGTGATGACGCCTACATCCGGTACGGAGCGAATCGGGTATTTCGGGCAGTTGGGTAATAACCAGTACAAGAGTGTTGGCGTCAGCGTTCGCATTCCCATCGTCAATGGACTACAGGTGCGCTACCGGACAACCAGCGCCCGCCTGCAGCAGCAGCTGGCCGAGTCGCAGGCAGAAGGCGTCCGGCGGGGGCTTCGCCAGGCCATTGACCAGGCTGTAAACCAATGGCAAAACGCCTATGAGCGATACGCAGCCCTGGCGCAGCAGGTGACCGTGCTGGAGCAATCCTACCGAGCCGCCGAAGCCCGCTATACCGCCGGCTTGCTCAACGCCGTCGATTATAACCTCTCGAAAAGTAATCTCGACCGGGCTGCCGTAAACCTCATCCAGGCGCGCTATGAAACCCTGCTGCGCGCTAAAGTAGCCGAATTCTACCGGGACGGGACACTGCTGTAGAAGCCCCGTCGATACCGCTCCCGAATAAACTATAACGTAATCGACTGAACTACAACAGCCTGTTATAGCTTCCCGCTGCCCGCAGCCCGACCTTTGATTCGATAATTAAATCATATATCAAATTCTACTAGTAGCCATGAAAAATCGTATCAGCAGCAAAATCAACGCCCTGCAAGGTGCAGCCACCAGCCAGGAAGATTTCATGAAAAAATTAGCGCAGATCGACGAGAAGGGTCAGCTCACCGAAGAAGCTCAGATCGCTGTCAACGGCGGGGCATCTTTGACGGGCGGCCTGGTCAAATCACCCCTTATCGATGTGCCGTTGCTGGGCCTGTGGGTACCTACCTTCCCCGATACGTTCGATCAGGCATCGTAAGCCAGGCGCTCAGCTATACCATTACCCATCAACCTTACCTTGTCAAGTCATGGCTTCTCTTCTCTGCCCCAGTTCTGTTGCCAAGCCCGGAGCCGCCCTGTTCGGCGTTCAGGATGCATCGGGTCACGTCGAATACCTCGATGAGCCTATCGTAGTCGACCAAACGTTTGTCGATACCGCCCGGCAGGGGCGCGTACCGGAAGAACGGTTTCGGTTTGCCAGCAACTGCGCCAAAACGGGCTGCGGCCACTGGGATTCGGGTCATGCCGGGTGTAGTCTGGTTGGCAAAATTGTAGAGGCCATGAATCAGAAAGCTGATGCCACGCTGGTAGCCTGCCCCATCCGCAATCAATGCCGGTGGTATCATCAGGAAGGGGCTTTGGCCTGTGCCAATTGCGATGAAGTCGTGCGGAACGTACGGGTAAAAGCTCTGGCCGAAGCGTAACCGGCAGGCAGGGTGCAACAACAGTCGGGGCTGTCTGGTATTCTTATACTGGACAGCCCCGACTGTTGTTGCACCCTGCTGACTACTATTTATTTTTAACGTGACTAATGAATAGATTCCTAATCAAGCATTTGAAAATCAATTTGTTGTTTTTGTCATGGCTCCGGCCACCCGGCCCGACGATAGGAGGGATCTTCGGTAAGTTGGAGCACTTCGTCTTGTCCAAAGATCCCTCCTATCGTCGGGCCGGGTGGCCGGAGCCATGACAAAAACGTGCATAGTTTACGTTTAAATCAGCCATAGCTTCACGTTATTTTAACGTGAAGCTATGGCTGATTTAAACGTAAATGATGATATTGAGTAATGATTGTTGATCAGGAGAAAGACGTAGCCATTCGGCAGTATTCGTTACAGGAAAGCAGCAGCCTCGGTAGCTCTGTGTTCGAGATCACGAAAGCGGGGGGCAACCTCAGAAAGCTTCGGTCCAACGTCTTCGTGCCGCACCGGAAAGACTACTATTTTCTGTGTCTGGTCAAAGCCGGAAACAGCCACCACTGGGTCGATTTTATTCCCTATACCACGCAGCCCAACCGGTTATACTTCACGTCGCCCCAGCAAGTGCAGGTAAAAGAAGAGACCGAGCCGATGGATGTTATCATACTCTCGTTTACCGAAGAGTACCTTCAGCTGGATGAAAACCACTCGCTCCGGCAATTACCCATCATTCAGAATCCCGAAAATAGCCATGAACTGAAGCTGCTGCCCGACCATGTGCTGTTTATCGAGGATCTGCTCGGTAAGATGCTGGTGGAGTTCAACGCCGGGCAGACCTGGCGAACGGGCATGCTACATGCCTACATGAGCGTGCTGCTGATCTACTTGAGCCGCCTGTATACCGAGCAATACCAGGCCGACACCACCTCGCCCGATCGGACATTACTCAACCGGTTCAGAACCTATATCGATAGCCGCTACCATACGCTGCACCAGGTAGCCGACTACGCCGATCTGCTGAACCTGACGCCGGGCCACCTCAACGACCGGATCAAGCAGCAGAGTGGCAAAACAGCTATCGAGCATATTCACGAACGGCTGGTACTGGAAGCGAAACGGCGGTTGTTACACACTAATCTGTCGGCCAAGGAGATTGCCTGGCAGCTGGGGTTTGAGGATGCCGCCTATTTTCACCGGTTCTTCAAACGTCTGGCGGGTAATACTCCTGCCAACTTCCGGACCACGATCCGCGAAATGTACCATTGAAACCGACATACGGCCAGCCGCCGCGCAGCATGAGCCCCGTAGCTTTGTGATCAAAATAAACACGAAGCCATCTTTAAAATCAGCTCATCACTGTATGAAAACTGTTTTGATTACCGGTGCTAACAAAGGCATCGGACTGGAAGCTGCTGCCGAACTAGCGCGTTTGGGGTACTTTATTTACCTGGGTTGCCGGAACCTGACGCTCGGTCAGCAGGCCCTGGATGGATTGCATCAGCAAGGATTGACGAACACCACCCTGCTCGAAATCGACGTAACCCAGCCGGAGTCGATCAGGAAAGCGGTCGAACAAGTGGCTGCCAATGGTCCATCGCTGGATGTGCTGATCAATAATGCGGGGATTCCGGGGGCGTTTCCCCAGGATGCGTCGTCAATACCCATCGACACGATCCGGTACGTTTTTGAGACAAATTTCTTCGGTGTAATTCAGGTCACGCAGGCCTTTATGCCCTTGCTGCGGCAGTCAGACGCACCGCGCATTGTAAACGTAAGCAGCGGTCTTGGCTCGTTGACCTATCTTCAGGATACGACGAATGAGTACTATTATTTAAGTCCAGCCGCTTATACCCCGTCGAAAACGGTTTTGAATGCCTATACGCTGATGCTGGCGAAGGAACTTCAGCATACGCCCTTTAAGGTCAATGTTGTTGATCCGGGGTATACGGCAACGGATTTCAACAACAACCAGGGCGTAAAGCCGGTTGATCAGGCCGGCCGGTTTGTGGCTACGTTCGCTACGCTGGATGCCGATGGGCCAACCGGACGTTTCTTCGGTGAAGAAGGAGAGATTCCCTGGTGATCGGTGGCGGTACCAACGGTTTCGGCCCCTATCCACAACAAGCTTGTTATAGGTAGGGGCCGAAACCGTTGGTATGCAGGCAAAAACACATCAGAAGCCTTCCTTCTCTTCTTCTTTGTCTTTCTTTTTAGGTACTTTCTTTTCCTCCTTCACCACTTTAGCATCCGTTGGGGTAGCGGTGGTTGCGGCTACGCCGGTCGTCTTCCCTGGCTTCTTACTAGCCTTGGCTTTGGCACCCGGTTTTTTGGCAGGCTCCTCTACTTTGGGCGCGTCGGTTGCTGCGGTTGCTGCGGTTTCGTCGTCAACGTCGTCGCTGGCCGGGGTGACAGCAACCGGTGCTGCCGCGTCCGCTGGCCTGGCTTTGGGTTTCGGTGCCGTTCGGGCTTTCGTCTTGTACTGATCCAGGTACCGATCTACGAACAGCGATTTCTCGTCGGCGGTGGCGGCAACGACTTCGACCGTAGCTTTTGCGTTGTTCTTCGATCCTGCCGATAGCCGGTCGTTGATTTCCTGTTCCGACGTGATAACGGCTAGCTGTCCCATCGATCCGGGGCCATTACCCGGCTTGTAGTCGTAAAAAGCCCATACGTCCGGTGACGATTCGAGGTAAATGCTGGCTTCGTCGCCGTTCCCTGTTTTCCGGATTTCGATGAATCCATCCATCTGGGCGTTCACGTCCGTAGCTGCCATGTTCGATACGCCCAACCGGCCGGTGCTGTAAAACGAATTATACTTGCTCGACCAGCGCAGATTGGCATTGGCAATAACGAGCATGGCGTTCAGTTTGGGCGATGCCTGGTTGAGCGGTACATGCTGGTTCTGAGCCTTGAGCCGGTAGGCATCTACGGCAGCCTGACCAATCAGGGGCGTGAGCTTGTCCGACAGCCGGTTCAAGTCGTCCTCGGCGGCTTCGTCGTTTTTCTCTTCCTGATTCGTTGCCACCATCTTTCCTGCAATGGCCGTGTTGATCGGCTCCGGCACCGGGAAGGTGAACGCCAGCAGCGTATTGAGCCGGAAAGTCGTACTGTCGATGTTGACCCGCGCCGATCCAGCCGACAGCAGGAACTCGTTCGGGCCGGCCGACAGGAGGTTCATCTTGCCCTTGAACGTCATCAGCCCCTTCATGTCGTTGAAGGTAAACGCATTTTCGACCTCGTCCGACTCCACACTGTCGGGTTTGGCGGTCGCTTCGCCGGTGGGCAGATCACTCGCTTTCGATACGATGCGGTAGACATTGTCTTTCTCATCATAGCTCATGATGCCCGTTGCCGAGAACAGGTCGTCGTCGCGGGAATCTTCTTTCGGCGACAGGAAGGTAGGATACAAACCACCCCCGCCCCCGCGCGTATGAATACCGGCCACTAACGCCTGCCCGCCTTCATTTTTCAGGTTTTTATCGACCTTGATTTCGAGCCGTTCGGCTACTTTCTCTTTGAAGGGAATCCAGCCGCCAACGAGGTCCTGGCGTTTTTTGAGCGCCGGTTTGATAAAGCCATCCAGCGCCAGGTCCTGTTCCGGGGCCTGCATGGTGATGGTTCCTTTATACACCATTTTAGGGGCCAGCTGGAGATTGTCATCTTCGTCGACTTCAGCGCGGGCAACGGTAAAATAGGTCGTCAGCGCCGGGCTGCTGTTTCCGCCCGACCCGCGGCCCGCCCGGCGCGGCTTCCTGGTGTCGGCGGTCAGGGTCGTTGCGGCTACGGTTGGTGCTTCTTTCAGTTCGAAGCTTCCCATTTTGATATTGGCCGTATCGCCCTTCATGGTTGCAAACTGGTAGGAGGCATCACCGGCAAACCGGGTTCGGGAAATCACCTGAATATTGCCGTTGCGAAGCCGGTGAAACAGGCTGACGGTATCGAGTTCGAGCCGGGCGTTTTTAAAGGCCAGCATCTCACCGTTCCGCTTGATGGTAACGACGCCTTTATCCGGGAAAATACGGGCGTCGGCCGAAGTCAGGTAGGGCACCCCGCCAATATTGAGCATCATCTTGTCCACATCATACAGCGCCGATGAGCCATTGAATGTCAATCCTTCCTGTTCTTCGGCCGTGGCCGTAAACGTCGAGGTTTTGACATCGCCCTTCATGGCGATGGTCTTTGCGTTGATGTTCCACTGCGCCCGGTTGATACTGGTTTTGTAGGCCGCAAACGGAAATTCCATGCTGCTCTGAAGGGTGTCATCTATCGCCTGGGCAGTGTTGTTAATGGCCAGACCAACGATGCCTTTCGTCTGGTTGAAGTCTACGTCGATGTCGTTGCCCAGAAAGATGGGACGGGCCGCTTCTTTATCCGACACGATCTTGAACTGGGCCTGATTGGCCAGATAACCATCTTTGTTAAACTTGATGCGTTTCGAGATGGCTTCAGAATCTTTCCGGTGCAGGGTGCCGTTCCCGAACAAACCCGACGACCGCATCACCAAACTACCGTCGAGGTTGGTGGTAGCGTTGTAGAAATTGAAATTGTTCTTCTGGGTCGTAATGACCATGCTGTCAGCTTTGGGCCACCATTTCAGGCTGTAGTTGTTTAGCTGGACTTGCGGGAAATAAGCGGACGCGCCCCCGGGCTTCCCGACCAGACCTTCCTTTATTTCGCCCGTTGGGCCCGACGCCAGCAGCGAGTCGGTCATGAACAGAATACCCTGGGTGTTGAGGCTGGCGGTGAGGTGGTTCAGCACCCCTTCGGCCCGCAGGCCGCTCTTGTCCATCGTGATCTCGCTGGTGAGTTTCACCGTCGACGCGGGACCACCGCCTTTCTTGCCATAAACGGGATAGCCAGCCGCCGGGGCTTTGTGTACGAACCCGAGCGTGTTGTCGGGCATGGTTTTGAGTTCGGCCTTGAAGGGCGGGAAGATACCGTCGGAGTAGAACGTACCCACAAAGGAGATATCGCCTTTTCCCAGACTGTCGTTGTCGATGGCCGGGATTTTGAAGTACACCTTTTCGTTGTAGGTCGTATTGCCCCGTACCGGCTGGTTGAAATAAACCGTCATCCCTTCCGGCATCACCAGTCGCTGCGTCGTTTTCTTGCCTTTGATCTGCCCCGATTTATTGTCGGCCGCGCCGATATAGACCGTTCCGGGATTCTCATACTTGATATCGCCCCCAATTTCGCCCTCCTTGCCCTGAGCCGCCAGTTTGGGCGACGAGAACGTGATGGAATCGATCTTGTTGAGGTTCATCGCGAACTTGTCGTAATCGAATTTCATATCCCGGCCGGCGTAGCGCAGCGTACCCGCTTTCATCTGGCCGTTGATCGTGAACGCCCGCCCCTTACCGACCCGCATCGTTTTGTCGGATGGTATCCCGAACACCTTCAGCGAATCGGACAGGGTGAACTGGTTGACCCCCCGTATGGTCAGGATGTTATCGTCCAGGTTGATGGTGGCGTTTTTCGTACTGTCATTGGAGGCAAACAGCGACTGAACTTCGAAGTTGTCGTAATCGCCTTTGTGGGCGTAGGCCAGCACATACAGTACGCCCTTGCGGCTAAGCCGCATGACACCCGTACTGGGGTCGCGGGTGAGGTAGCCTTCGATCACCATCCGGTTCAGCGCACCCCGTAGCGCCACCGGGCTAACCTTCACCGACTGGGTAATTTCATCGTCGGTAAATGCCTGCTGCTTTTTGGTCGAGACGAAGTTGGCTACGATCTGTAAGGGATGGAAACCGTAATCGACAGTCAGGTCGGCGTAACGCTGCGGCTGAAAATAGTCGAACGACTCGAACCGGACGGGCACTTCGCGCTTGGCCCCAACCTGGTAGAAGTCGACTTTCCGGCGGGGCAGGTCCCAGCGCGTCACTTCGGGAATAATGAAAAACTTGTGGTACGAATCGGCGTAGGGGACGCGGGCATATTCGGTGCGTTCGATCCGGTTGAGCCAGGCAATGCGCTGCGCTTTGTCAAACCGGAACTGTACCGCCGGGTGCGTTACGGAGTCGGTATCGACATAGCCGACAAACGCGGCCGACTGCGCCGTGATAAGCGAATCGCGGAACTCGAATTTGCGGCTGCTGGCTTTGAGAGCTGGCTTGCCCTTCTGGCGAACCGTTACCTGCGCCAGTTGCCCGCTGGCCGAAGCGCCCACCATCTGCGCACCCGACAGGGCCAGTCCGCCCTGGTAGTCGATGTCGGTGCCGAGACCGGGAATTTTCACGTCGCTCTGCCACGACATAAAGCGCGGGTAGGTTACGGGCCCGCCTTTTTTCTTGCTGACATATTCAAAAACACCCTTGATCGGTTTCGACGGCGGGTAGGTCAGCGTTACGTCGTCGGCTGCCAGACGCGGGCTTTCTGTGGCCAGGGCGTAGTCGCTGAGGGTTACGAAAATATCGGGCCGACCGACGGATTCCCAGGTGAATTTCCCGCCTTTGCCAACGAACTGACCAGTGCTGAGCATCAGATCGCCACCGGTACCGGCCAGCACCGACGAATCGCCGTTGGCGACTATGGCCAGTGAGGTACCGCTGAGGGTAATAACGGCGCCGGACACCGACGGGATAGGGCGTCGCTGGGGTACAAACTGCGCGCCCAGCGTACGGGTCTGGCCCGAATCGGCGGCAATGGGATCATCCCACCCATCGAATCGGGACCGTTCGGCAGCTGCTTTGGCGGCCGTTGCGGAGTCGACGGGTGCTTGTGTGCCTGTTGCAGTGGTTGGCTGTGCGCCATCGAGGTAGCGGAACTGAAACGTGCCGCCGAGCGCGTAGAGCTTGTTATAGTTGCTGACGTAGAGTTCGCGCCGTTCCAGAAACCGCCGGATCGTTTCCACACTTCGGCTAAAAGCGCGGGTGTCGCTCGTCTCGAACAGCTTTTCGGTAACCGTCAGCAATCCGTCGATGTCGGCCGGGGTAAGGGCAGGCTGCTGGGCGGTCAGCGCCAGGTACAGCGCATTGTAGAGCGGGGCGAACTGCGCTACGGGCTGCCACCGTTTCTGGTTCATTTTACGGCTCAGCGCCATAACACGCTCCTGCTGCTGGGCCGAGAGTCGATTCTCCGACCAGAGCGTTTGCAGGTTCGTGCCAGCCCGCACGGCGACCGGTCCACCCGTCGCCATCAGTTTCTGCACGTCGGCCATGAACTGATCCGGCTTATCGGATATCCGAACAGCTTGACTACGCCCCACCAGCGGGGTCATTAACAGAAGTAGGTAGAAGAAGCGTTTCATCAGTTCGAACCGACGGGGCGGTTCCAATTTATTTGTCGAATACTAAAGAAGTCCACTGATTACGGATCAATGTATTACTTGTCGTCAACCCCGTGTCAATGGCTTTCTGAGCAATATCCGGTGCATCGGCTTCGTAGAAACCGCTAACCAGCAAATGGCCCTGAGTCGTCAACAGGGAGGTATACAATGGAATTTCGGCCAGCAGCACGTTTCGGTTTATGTTGGCCAGGATAATATCGTATCGGTTAGTAGGATCGACATCGTCAATCGTTCCCTGGAACACAGTGATCTGCGGACAGTCGTTGAGTTCGGCATTTTCGCGGGCATTCGCTACCGCCCACTCTTCTATGTCGAACGCCACGACTGCCTGCGCCCCCATTTTGGCCGCCAGCACCGCTAAAATTCCCGTTCCGGAGCCTACGTCCAATACGGTCTTTTCGGCAAAATCCAGACCTAACTGGTGTTCCAGCATCATGGCCGTTGTTTCGTGGTGACCGGTTCCGAACGACATCTTCGGGTTAATGACGATATCATAACGAAACCGGGCGTCTACTGGATGGAAAGACGCCCGGACCCGGACCTGGTCAGCCACTTCAATCGGCTCATACTCTTTCTCCCACTCAGCGTTCCAGTTCTTCTTTTCTAACGAATTGACTTCGTAGGCTATTGCCGTTTGGTCAGCGTATTTGGCAATCAATTCCTGTAGGGCCGGCTCATCGAAATCCGGCTCCACGATATACGCGTTCAGGCCTTCGTCGGTCTCCACAAACGACTCGAAACCGAGTTCGCCCAGTTCGGCCGTAAGGATGTCAGTAAAGTCGGGCGAAACCGTTAGTTGCAGTTCTGTGTAGTTCATACCTCAAAGTAACGAAAAAAGGGCAAGCCGGTCGGCTTACCCTTTTTTCGGTGACGGAGATCGTAGTGCGGCCCGGCCGGTCAGAGGGTGCCGGCTTTCATTTTATCCAGCGATTTCTGCAGTGAAGACACCATGGGTGATTTACGTTCCTCTTCTATCCGGACGGCTTTTTGCTGCCACTCCAGTGCTTCCGGCTTTCGACCCAGCCGGTAGAGGAGGTGGGCGTAGGTGTCCATGGACGCACCGTCTTCCCGGTATTCCAGCGAACGCTTCGACCACTCAAGGGCTTTCTTCAGGTAGACCGTATCCCGGGTCATGTTATAAAACTCCCAGGCCGCATTATTGAGCGCGCCCACATACCGCTGGGTATTCGGGTTGAGCATGAACGACGTGCTGCTTTGTCCCGGCTTCATCGGTGTGCCCGACATAGGCATGGTACCCCGCATCCGGCGCTGGTTGTCGAGGTTGTCCAGGTTTTGGATCGAGTCGACCTTCGCTGTCATGAACTGCGTATCGAAATAGCGGGAAGCCATCGTGAGGTATTGCAGCGTATCCTCCGTACCCCGGTAATACCGCATTATGACCCAGTCTCGGGCGGCCACTCCATTTTTGTAATCGTTCTGGTAGGTTTGCTGCCGGAATCTTGCTGTTCTGAACGCCAGCTCCCTGTTTTTCTCCTTGATAGCTTTTTTGAGGGAGTTATTGGTGATGCGGTTGTTAAGTTCAACGGCCTTGTTCCAGCCAACCGCTTTGTAAAGACTGTCGACGCGGGGGTAATCGCGACGGAAAATGGAATCGGCTTTGCTGCCCACTACGGGTGCCTGCTCAAAAATAAAGCGTAACAAGCCCGCCGATCGCAGCGAGTCGGCGGGGAGTTGCTGAACATAGGTATCGAGCAGATCGGTTGTGGATAAGCCTGCTTCGCGCCGTCGTTCGATGTAGGTCCGTAACAGACCCGATGAGCGGTCTCCCCCGGCGTAGGCATCGGCCAGCGCCTTCATGGGCCGCTCCCGGTTTTTGGTCATCGCTTCTTCTGCTTTCTCCAGATACGCCCGGTCCAGACTGGTCGTGCCGCAAAAGCGGGTCAGTGGATTCTCGTCGGTATCCAGGTAGACGGACGAGGGAATACACTCCGCTTCAACTTTTTCGGCCAGTTCTTTACCAATACCCATTGATCCGTCGATACGGAAGCTGATAAAATTTAACATGAATTTTTCCTTGATGATCGGGCTGTTGAAAGCTACCGACGCCACCTCGGAGCAGGTGCCACACGTGGGCTGGTCGAAATGAAGAAACAACAGTTTCTTCTGCTTCCTGGCTTTTTTTACGGCATCGGCCCAGCTACTCGTCTCAAACACAATGCCTTGTGCCAGCGATATAGTCGAGTTAGACCAAAGAGATAGGGAGATAAATAGTAGAAAGGCGTTTTTCATCCGTGAGTGTATGCATTTGTGATGGCTCCAAAATAAAGTCCTGTGTCCAGAAACGCTATAACGTAGCCAAAAGCGGGCAGGTAAATTTAGTAAAGGGTACTTGGCATCGACACTACGGCTGACAACCTAACAATAGGGTAACAAGCAGATCAATCATTTTTTATTCCCGCCACTTCCAACCTTTTGCCTCGCTCGTTACCCTTTGTTGGGAAGCAACTGCAAACCCCATGCTCCGCTTGGCAACACCGCCCGATATATCCGACCATGATTCGACCGAGGGCGACCCGGTGGAACGAGACCTCGTCAGGGGGTGTCTATCGGCGGATCTGCCCGACCGGCGATCGGCCCAGCGAGCCTTGTATGAACGCTACAAACGGGCGATGTTTTCAACCGCTTACCGGATCACCAGTGACTATGACCACGCGAACGATGTCTTGCAGGATGCTTTTGTCGAGGTATTCCGGCACCTGGGTCAGTTTGCGTTTCGATCCACGCTGGGTAGCTGGATCAAAACGATCGTGGTGCGGCAGGCCATTCGCAAGCAGCAGCAGGAAGGGCGTTTTCTGACCCTCGATGAAACCATCCACGATCAGCCTGCTCCGTTTCGCGACACACTGACGGGAGCTGAACTCGATGCCGCCATCCGAACCCTGCCCGATGGTGCCCGAACGATCTTTCTGCTGGCTGAGGTAGAAGGGTATGCCCATAAAGAGATTGCCGCCATGCTCGGAATTTCGGAGGGTACGTCGAAATCGCAGACGAGCTACGCCAAAAAACTGCTTCGGCAGCGTCTATCATGAAGGACTTCCACAAGCAACTGCCCGAGTACGATCCACATCCTGACCTCTGGGCACGGATCGAAGCCGATCTCGACAGCGACGAGATTCTGAGCCGGGCAATAACCGAACTACCCCAGTACGAGCCCAAAGCCGGTCTGTGGGACCGTACCGCGGACTTCAGTCCGTCTGTAATTGATACCAATCGGACTGAAGTCCGTGGTCCGATCGTACGTCCACTGTGGGCGGGGCTGGCAGCGGCCGCAGTGGTGATCCTAATTGGCGTATGGCTATGCTGGCAGCCGAGTACGGTGGGTAGCGAACGTATCGAGTATGCGGTAGAAACGGGTGGCGACTGGCCAGCGGCTTCGTCAACGACCGGCAACCGCACCGATGCCGGAAAGCAGGCCGAGGAGTTCATCCGCCGGCAGTGTGCCGAGCAGACACTGGCGTGCCAGCGTCCCGAGGTCCATGAACTCCGCAACCAGCTAACCGAACTGGTCAGCGAACAGCAACGCCTGGAAAACGAACGGCAAACGTTTGGCGATGACCCCGCGCTGGTACGGGCTCAGGCGAAAGTCGAGAACCAGCGGGCCGAAGTGACCAAAGAACTTATTACCCTCCTGCGCTCATGAACACGGCTCTTTTCAACGCAGAGCGACCACCGGGAAACGGGAAGAAACGGGCATTCGTCTGTCAGTTAACATTGTTTATCCTGTCGTTTGTCCCCAGCCTCTATGCGCAGACACCCGTGCAGGTCGTGACGAAGGTTATAGAGAAGGAGTTTCCGTATGTCGACGGGCAGCGTATCCGGCTGAACGCGCAGAAGGCCGATGTAACACTAAAGGGCTGGAACCGCCCTACGGTTTCGGTCCGGCTTCGGCTGGTTGCGAAACATCCTGACCGGGCCGTAGCGGAACGCGAAGTGAGCTACCACCACTATACACTACAGCCAGCGGGCAACGACCTGGAGCTATCGAACCACTTTGTCATTCCGCAACGGGCAGGCAAACTACAGGCTCAATTGAAGGCTGTCTACGATGTTAACCTGCCTGCAAAGGCCCTCGTTCAGCTCACGAACTCGTTTGGCGACGTTCGGCTGAGTGACCTCTCGGGCGACGTAACGCTCCGGTTCGAATTCGGACGATTGACGTTGGACGATATGGGGGGCAAGCTGACCATCACGTCTGACTATGGCGACATCGACGGGCGAAACGTCAACGCGGTCCTGATTTGCAAAGCGGAGAAAGCAGACATCAGCCTGCGCGACCTTGGTGGGTCGAGCCGTATCATGAGCCGCTACGGTAAACTAACGGTCGTGCCGAACGCGGCTACGCTGGATGCGCTACACATTGAAGCCGCCCGTACCGAGATTCTGCTGGCTCCCCGGCGGCTGACCGATTTTGGGTACGATGTCATTGCCACCTTTGCCGACATCCGCGTGCCCGAATCGGTCGTGGGCGAACGGGGCCGCTACGGTAGTAAGCAAACCTTTACGTACCAGCCGCCCGGTGCCCGAAAGCCCGAAATCCAGATTCAGACCAGTTACAGCCCGGTTGTCATCCAGGGCGAAAAGCCACTTGTAGATCGCTAAACCTACTTAACTAAACCAACCTTCCGCATGCGTTACCTCTATACTTCTGTCATATTGCTGCTTACCATAGTAGCACAAGCCCAATCCGACTCGGTCCGGACGGAGTACCAAACCGAAGATGCGTCGATCTCGAAAAGCGAAGTCAAGCGATTTATCCGGTATATCACCCGGGCCAATGTAGAAGAAAAGACATTGATCAAAGTGGGCATCTGGCCGGGAATGGATCGTGGTACCGATGGCCAATTAGAGATACTGAAGAACCGGGTAGGCATTAACGCTGAAGTGGCTGTTGAACAAAAAATAAGTCCTTCATTCTCCTTTTTGGCTGGCCTGAACAGCTATTGGCGCTACACCGACTACCGCCTTCCAACCGGTAACCTTCCCATTGGTATAAATCCCTTTAATGTACGTACGGTAGTAAGCTCAAACGTCCTTGATGTAGAGTGGAAAGCAGGTTTTCGTTATTATCATGGTATGGCAAACCGGATAAAAAAGGGAACGTCAGCGAATAATTTTAGTGGAAATTACATTGGTTTTACTACTTCACAGGCCTTGAGTCAATATAGACAGGAGCAACTTTTTAATTGGGTAAATGGGGAAGTCGTTGATCGGAAAAGAAACTCTAAGTTATTGGGCAATAGTCTGTTTCGCGTCGGAATGCAATACGGGGTGCAACGCCGGATAGGGCGGTTAGGCTACATTGATATCAACGCCGGGCCTGAGTTGTTCTACGGAATGAATTTAAGGTATCAGCTATCGCTACAGTTGAATGCCATGATCGGCCTAGGCTGGTAGGCTCACCGACTTTCCAACCCCTTACGCTTATGAAGTCGCTACTATTAATCGCCCTGTTCGGTACGGGCTTATGCGTTCAGGCGCAGCAGCCCGATTCCGCGAAGACGGAAACTTCTCAGGAACTGGATAGCCTGCAACCTGCGCCAACAAAGCGGTTTGTGAAAGCCTACCGGCAATTTATCAGGGCGCAGGTAGAGGAGAAAACCCTGTTCAAGCTTGGTGCTGTGCCTGAGCTAGGCTATGCGGGCTATGTTGGTCCGGCCTACGGCCTGCAAACAGAGCTGGGTGTTGAACATAAACTTATTCCGGCGCTATCGGTACTGGCTTTCCTTCGAACTCGTTACGGGCATGTGGGAAACCAGTTTGATGAGGTGACCCTGCGGGGTACGCTGGCCGGGCGCTGGTACTACGCGCAGAACCGACGTAGGCGAACCGGTAAAAGCGCCAATAATTTCTCCAATCAATACCTGACGCTCCAGGCCAGCCCGTACTTGCTGGGTCGTAAAAGGATGAAGCAAACCGGGGAGGTTCAGTCGCTTGACGCTGATAATTGGGTAGGTATTGGTTTTGGCGTCCAGCGCCGATTGGGCCGCTTTGGGTATATCGACTGGACCGTTGGGCCTGCTTATGCCATTAATCGTCCCAATCGCTTCGCTATATCGGCCTCAATCTACATTGGTCTGGGTTTGTAATCACTTTTCTTACCTTGCACAGCATGAGACGGACTATTCCATTTGCCTTCCTTGCCGCGCTGGGCGTGCTGCTTAACAGCTTTTCAACGGCTGCTCTCGCTCAGGACGTGTCCAGCGCCGACGACCCGGTTGTTACGTTCATCCGGGCCAATCCAGCGCGATCGGCGGTTTTCCTGGTTCGTAATGATACAACGCTGGTGAGCCTTCGGCCCGATCAGCTGTTCCCACTGGCCAGCGCCGTCAAGACAATAGTAGCCATCGAATTTGCCAAACAGGCTGCTACGGGCAAGATAAAGGCCAATGAACTGATTCCTATTGCCGACACCGACCGGTACTATCTGCTCAACACCGACGGGGACGCACATCCACAGTGGAAAGCAAACCTGCTAGCTCAGTCGCTTATCAAAAAAGACAGTGTATCGTTGCTGGAAGTGGCAAAAGGGATGATCCGGTACAGCTCCAACGCGAACACCGAATACCTGATGGATCGGTTGGGGCTGGATGCGATCAACGCCAACCTGCGTGAACTGGGGCTCCGTAAACACGAACGACTGATTTATATGGTGTCCGGTTTGATGATCTACTCGACAGCTACTAAACAGGCTACCCTTCAGCAGGTTCGCGCGTTGTCGGCAAAGGCCTATGAAGCGCAGGCAGGTGCCATTCACCAGCGGTTGAAGCAGGTTGTCGACGGTTCGTTCAAAAAGGAGTTCATCTTTCCAGATATGGATCTGCAAAAACTATGGTCAGACCGGCTCACGGCGTCAACCGTGCAGGAATACGCATCGGTCATGCAGAAGCTGAGCAAGCGATCCTATTATAAACCGGCCGTTCAGGGGTACCTGGACCAGATAATGGAATGGCCATTTGCGGTCAATTCCGGTAATCGGCAGGTTTATGAACACATTGGGATGAAAGGCGGATCGACAGCGTTCGTGCTTACCAACGCCTTGTATGCGACCACGAAAGATGGTAACCGGTCGGAGCTGGTTGTGTTTTTCAATAACCTCACCCCCGCAGAGTCGGGTATGCTTCAGCAAAACCTGAACACGTTCCTCATCAATTGTGTGCAAACCAACCGCTACCGGAAGACGGTTGCTGCGTTGATCCCGTAAGCTGGTAATCCAGCGCCGGTCAGCCCTTGGCTGCTATCTTTTTTGCTGACGCCTTCCCCGTCGCCGACTTTTTTGGTTTTTTTCGCCCGCCATCGTCTTTCGACCGGTCGGACTGGGGTATCGCGTGTTTCTTCAGAATGCGTTCTTTTTCTTCCTCTCCCGTCCTGGTCTTGCGGGGCTGGTGAAGTTTCAGGCGCGCTTCGCGGGCCGAGATCATGATGTCTACAACAGGGTCGGGATAGTCGACACCGACCTGAAAATGGTACATAGCCTGCTCCAGGGGCGGCATCGTCCATGGCTCATGGATGTAGGCGACGGGGCACTTAGCCAGCTCCGGTACCCACTGCCGGATGAAAATGCCCTGCGGATCGTGGTCCTGCGACTGTTTCACCGGGTTGTAAATCCGGATGGTGTTGGTCCCCGTCATGCCCGCCTGCATCTGAATCTGGGCGTAATGGATGCCCGGCTCAAAATCGGTGTAGATCCGGGCCAGATGCCAGCCGCCCTCCTGCCAGTGTTGCAGAAGATGATGGGTCAGGAACGACGTCAGCATGGCGCGCATCCTGAAGTTGATATAGCCGGTGGCGGTCAGGCAGCGCATACAGGCGTCGACGAGCGGGTAACCCGTTTTCCCGTCCCGCCAGGCCGCATACTGGCTGGCGTTTTCGTTCTTTTCGATGCCATCGAAAGCGCGATTTACATTCTCGAACTCCATCCGGTCTTCCCCTTCGAATTTCTGAATGAAGTGGCAATGCCACCGCAGCCGGGAGGCAAACGCATTGAACTGCCTCCCCAAGCCGGGTAGGGCCGTTTGTTTGGCGGCCAGTGCCTGCGCCTGGTACACCTGCCGGATGCTCAGACAGCCCCAGGCGATGTAGGGCGATACCCGGCTGCACCCCCGGCGACTGGCTAGCGGCTTTGAAATGGAGGCAGCATACAGGGCGATGCGCTCGGTCAGAAAGCTGTTCAGGTAACGGTAGGCGTTGTGTTCGCCACCGGGCTGGAACAGGGCGTTCGGTGCCAGCCAGTCGGCGGGCAGGTCGGGGCCGCGCGCTGCCTGATACCAGCTGTCGGGCAGGTTGGCCGGATACCAGCGGCTCAGGTCGGGATGCTGCTGCGGGGCACGCATGGTTTGCTGCCAGGCGTCGGCCCAGGTGTCGCGGTTTCTCAGGCGACGGATCACGCCATTACTTTGAAATTCCTGCCAGGCAACCCCCTCGTCGCGGCAAAACTGCGCAACGGCCTTGTCGCGGTCGTAGGTCACTTTCAGACCGGTTTCCTCATACGAGAAAAGGGTGTTAATGGTGAACCGGGCCTGCAACGCCTTCAACACGTCCAGTACTTCGCGGTGAAAAACCCAAACGGCTGGCGGGCCTGTTTCAGGGGGTGTTGGGTCGGGTTCATCGTCGAACTCGAACGGCAGCCATTCGTGGACCAGACTCGCTTCAGCCGGCGGGTGGTCGGGTGGCGTGGGCAGCGTTGCCAGTTGCTGGTTCAGGTCGGCCAGGCATTCCCGCACGAACCGCCAGTGACGTGGGTCGTAATTCGGGTCGGCGATGACTGAAGGTTCAAAACAGTAGAGCAGCAGCAGCGGCCGTTTCCGAACGCCCGTGCCCGCTGTTATGGCCGCCTGTAGCGGGGCATGGTCGCGCAGGCGCAGGTCGCGCTTGAACCAGAGAATGTCGAGGGCCGGGCGATGGATCATGGTTTCAGGTCTGATACAATCGACTGTACTATATATTTGTTTAGCTTCACCCACCCGAAATCAACGCACGCATGACCCCGGAAACCGCTTTTCAGTATGCCAACCTGCTGGTGCTGCCCCAGTGGATTATGATGATCGTGGCTCCGCGCTGGCGTATGACACAGCTGCTGACTCAACGGCTGCCTGTTCCTATGATTTTGGGCGTCATGTATCTGTACTGGCTGTTTGGAGCACCGGTAGCGGGCAACGGCGCAACGCTCGATTTCGGGGCGTTCAGCACCTTGCAGGGCGTTATGTCGCTGATGGGGGGTGGCCAGAAAGAAGCCGCCCTGGCCGGATGGATCCACTACCTGGCCTTCGATCTGGTGGCGGGGAGCTATATCCTGCGCGACGGGCAGTCGAGGAGTATCCATCATGGCTGGCTTATTCCGTGTATGGTCCTGTGTTTTATTCTGGGACCAAGCGGATTGGTTGGGTATGGATTGCTGCGGCTGGTTCTGCCAAATCAGGAACAAACAAAATTTTAATCGTATCCTAAACAATTTTGCTTGACAATAGTTTGGGGCCTTTCTATATTCACGGATTAACTACGAAGCCGATAGATTGGCTTTATACCGTAACTTATAGTGAAGACTCCCGTTCGAATTCTTTTGTTGATTGCTATGTCTATCGGGCTGCATCAGCCGCTGACAGTTGCCCAGACCATCACCCCCGTTGAGGCCCGTCAGGACCTTGGTTTCCTCAAGCGAAAGCTCGATCTGCTACACCCCGGAATGGGTTTCTACACGCCCCAGTTTCGGATGGAGCAGCTGTACGATTCACTCTACAATCGGCTGACGGCCCCTATGGATTACCTGGCGTTCTTTCATCACGTCAGTCCGCTCGTTACGGCCCTCAAGGACGGGCACACGAACCTGAACCACCGCAAAAATTTTATTGGCCGGTCAACGCGGTTCATTCCGTTTTTTATCCGTCCCGTTGGCGACGAATATTTTATCAGCCATAACGTTTCGGCCGACACCAGCCTGAAGCGGGGTGCCGAACTGCTGACCATCAATAACCGCCCGGTGGCCGATCTTCACCGGGAGTTGATGGAATACGACCATTCCGGCTCCGACGGCGACAACCTCACCGGTCGGCGGCAGTGGAGCCTGGTGCAGTTTGCCGATTATTACGCGGCCTGGTTCGGCTCTGCCGATTCGATCAGCATTACCTACCGGTCGACCGCCGATACGCTTATCCGGCAAACCCGCGTACGCTGCTCAACGCTCAACAGTTTCCGGGCCACATTACACAAGCGGTACCAATATGAACTCGACACCCGCCCCAACCTGTCGGTCCGCGTTGTCGATTCGCTGACCCGAACGGCCGTGCTGCGGGTATCTTCTTTCATGGGCGTCAAGAAAATGGACCCGTTCCAGTGGGCCTTCAACCGGCGGCTCAAGCAGTCGTTTCGGGCGATAAAACGCCAGAATATCCAGAATTTAGTGGTCGACATGCAGGGAAACGGGGGCGGCATTGTCATGAACTCGGCCCGGTTGTTACGGTACTGGATGCCCGGTTCGTTTTCGGTCATGGAGCATGAAGAAATGAAGAGCGCGGCCCGCGCCGAACTCGTTACCCGCTGGAACCCCCTGTCGGCGCTGAATTTCAGCATGCGATACCGTTCCACCCGGTCGGGAGGCTTCGTCAGCCGGTCGGCGCGCCACCGCTACCGGCCCTATCACCGGAAGGCGTTTACCGGCAACCTGTATTTCATGATGAATGGGGCCTCGTTTTCGGCGGCTACGTCGGTGCTGGCCAAAACGCTCGATGCGGGTATGGGGACGTTTGTTGGCGAAGCCAGTGGCAGTGCTTACTGGGGCGATTTTGCGGGTCATTTTAAAACGGTTACACTCCCTAACTCGCGGATGCAGGTGCGTATCCCGCTCAAGAAACTGATCCATTCGGTTGGTGCCGACCGGGCCAATGGATTCACGGTCGAGCCGGATTTTACGGTCACCCGCACCTACGACGACGTGCTCACCAACCGCGATTACGTACTGGCCTATACGCTTCGGCTAATCCGGGAGGGCATCGTAATCCGGCCGGGTCTATCCAGTCTGGATAAGCAACCGGTCAGGTCCCGTCCGTTGCAGGCCTCACGCTAACGTTTTTTCGGTACCAGCGCATCGCATTGTCAGGTGGAGCGCTACTTTTGCACCTTTGTACTTAGTTTTTAGTTGTATGATTGAGCTAAAAGACTATGAACTGCCCGGAATGCCGGTGGTGTTGATCCGTTCTGGCGAACAACCCAATGTTGGCAAGTCCGCACAAACTATCTTTCGTGTATTGCATCGTTGACGTAGAAACCACGGGGGGCGTAAATGGCCCCACTCGCCTGACCGAAATCGCTATCTTCCGCCATGATGGGCAGCAGGTGGTCGATTCGTTTCACTCCCTGCTCAATCCGGGATGCCCCATCCCTCCGTTTATTCGGCACCTGACCGGTATTTCCGATGCCATGGTTGCCGACGCTCCTGTCTTTGCCGATGTGGCCCGGGAGGTGCTCGACATTACAAAGGATGCTGTTTTTGTGGCGCATAACGTAGGCTTCGATTTCAATTTCATCAAGAAGGAGTTGGGCTGGCTTGGCTATGATTACTTCCGCCAAACCCTCTGCACTGTCCGAACGAGCCGCAAGCTCATTCCCGGTTATCCGTCCTACAGCCTGGGCAAGCTTTGTCAATCGCTCGATATTCCCCTTAACGGTCGCCACCGTGCCCAGGGTGACGCTGCTGCTACGGTCCGGTTATTCGAGATGCTGCTGCGGCACGACGATAAGGGGTTGATCCCGCGTGTGCTGTCGACCCCTCCGCTATCCCGCTGAGCTGGTCGGCGAAGGAACCCGGTTTCGGAAGCTATGCCGCAGGTATAGACTGGCCGGACCGGTTGGTACCTCGATCTGCACACTTGTCCCGAATCCCGGCTGGGTCTGCCAGTTTATTTTTCCGTTCAGGATCGCCACCCGCGAGTCGATACCACCCAGGCCCAGGCCCGATGCCGTGCGCCGGGCTTTGTCGTAGTCGAAACCCTGTCCATCGTCGCTATAGGCCAGCAGCATCCGGTCGGGCTGTTGCTGAATATGTAGCTCGATACGCTGTGCATTGGCATGTTTGAGCGAGTTGCTTAGCAGTTCCTGCGTTATCCGGTATAGCATCACTTCGGTATCGGCCGATGGGCGGGCCGGGGGGGGCGCGTCTGGTCTGGACGCCTGATCGGCATCTGCCTCGCCCACATGCAGCGCGGTGCTGATGACACCGCTGGCACTGACGCGGGCGAAAAGCTCTTCTACGGCAACGACGTAGCCATGCTGCTCCAGTGTTTGAGGGTTCAGCTTGCGAAGCAGGTTCCGGATGTCGTTGATCGTATCGTTGAGCAGGCCGAAGATAGTAGTCTTGAGCGACAGGATTTCCGGGGTTTCAACCGCCTGCTGGGTCAGCTGCGTCGTGTAGAGCTTGATGGTTGCCAGCCGGGTTCCAATTTCGTCGTGTAAATCGCGGGCAATGTCTTTTTTAACCTTTTCCTGAATGCTGTAGGCCAGTCGAAGCCGGTCGGCCTGGTGGTGGCGAATGGCTTTTTCGCGTTGCCGGACCCAGGCTAGTATGCCCAGCAGGATGAGGACGATGCAGAACAGGACAAACGGGATCGTTTGCCAGAAAGGCGGGCTGATCCGGATGCTGAGCTGGCGGCTCTGGTGGCTCCAGTGCCCATCCTTGTTGGCTGCCTTTACCTGGAATATATAGTTGCCCGGCGGCAGATTAGCGTACCGGACATAATTCTTTTCGCCGGCCATAACCCAGTGCGGGTCGTAATGGGTAAGTTGATACTGGTAGGCGTTACGGCCGTTGCTCCGGTAGTCGAGGGCTGCAAACTCCATCGAAATCGTGTTCTGGCCATGCTCCAGGTCGATCTGATTGCGTTCCCCCACGTATTCATCGGAGCGGAACGGTTCCTCGTTGACATTGAAACTGTAGATATGAACCGGCGAACTGACCGGCGAGCTATGGAACTGGTCGGGCCGGAACCGGTTAAACCCACAAACGCCCCCAAAATACAACTCACCCGAAGCTGTTTGCAAGTAGGCGTTGCCATTGAATTCATACCCTTGCAGACCGTCGTTGAGGTCGAAGTTCTTGATGGTCCCCGTGGCCGGATCGAGTCGCGCGATGCCGCGGTTCGTGCTGAGCCAGATGCTGTTACGGCCATCAGCCAGGGAGCCGTAAACGAATGAGTTAGCCAGCCCCTGTTTGGTAGTATAGGCGGTTGTTTTCCCGGTTTTGGGCTGCAACGCCACCAACCCCTGGTTGGTAGCCAGCCACAGCAGCCGGCGGGCCGGATCGGGGCGCAGGTGGAGCACCATATACCCCGCCAGGCCCGACCGGATCTTGCGCCAGGGGCCCCCGGCATGGTCCGGCAACTGATAGCAGCAATAGCCGTTCAGGTAGGTGCCGATCCATAATTGACGGGCAGGCGCATCATACCAGAGGCTGAATACGTTCTCGTTTTCCATTATCGCCAGTTTCGACCAGCTGTGCCGGGCCGTATTCAGCGAATACAAACCATCCTCGGTAGCGGCCACCAGCGTGGAGTCGTCGATGCTTATCATATTGCGCACGTAATTATCGGTTACGTGGCTGGTTTTGTCGGAGAACGGAATTGGTTTGAAGGTCTGCTTTTCAGGATCGAAGGCCAGTACACCGCCCGGTGCGCCAACCCAGATACGGTGTTGCGGATCGCGGTAGATACTCCGGGCGATGTTGTGCAGGGGTAAAGCTCCCTGATTCTGCCCGGTAAGGTAGCGCTTTACCACCTGGTTGGTTTGCGGGTTGATTACGTCGATGCCGTTCGAGGTAGCAATCCACACCCGGTCGAACCGTTCTTCCAGAAACCCCCGGATGGTGTAACTGCTGAGCCGCTGCTCAGGAGACGGCAGCGCCACCGACTGCCGTTTGGTGAGGCCATTGAACAGGAAAGCATCGGGGATGATGCGCGCCAGCCCGTTCGGGTCTACATTGGCCCAGATGATGCCCAGATCGTCGACATACACCTTGTTGATCTCGAATTCGCTCAGCCGCTGGTTTACGTTGGTGAACACATCGACCTGACCGAACAGGTGCGACCGCTCATCGAAATACAAAACACCATTGCGCTGGGTGCCGAGCCACAGCCGGCCGCGCCGGTCGGGCGCAATGCTGTAGACGGCACTCACGGGCTGGGTACCCTGCCAGTCGTATGACTGAAACGTATGGTGGTGGTAATCGAACCGGATCAGGCCGGTATCGGTGCCAAGCCAGGCAATACCCCGGGCATCGACAAAGAAGGAAAAGACGATTCGGGCGGGACCAAAGCGATTGTCGGGCCGATCGCTGAAATAGCGCGACAGGGTCCGGTTGTGCAGGTTATAGCGAATCAGCCCCCTGGGCGCGTGTAGCCAGACATCGCCTGTGGCCGTTAGTACGGTCGAGTTGGGCAGGTCATACTCCTGGTTCAGGCGGATATCGGCCGATATGATCGTCTTTCGATGGGTCTTGTAATTAAACCGAACCAGCCCCTCGGCATCGCTCAGGTAAAGTAGTTCGGTCTGGCTGGCATGAAAGGGGACGGTCCGGCTGAACAATTGCTTTTTCGCAGGCCCGGTAGCCAGAAAGCAGTCGAACCGGTCGCGCCGACGGTCGTAGCGGTTGAGGCCGTCTTCGGTGCCGATCCACAAATTACCTTCCGGGTCTTCAACGATGCCGAGAATATTAATGCCCCGGATAGCACCCGACGGCAAGCGGGCGGAGTCTGCGGGAGACACGGGCAGGCTGGTCGGCTGAAACGTGCGAAACCGGTGTCCGTCGTATCGATTGAGGCCATCCTGGGTGCCAAACCACAAAAAGCCCCGGCTATCTTTCAGCATCGAGTAAACGGACCCCTGTGTCAGTCCGTTGTTGACGCCGATATGATCGACCCGAAACGCCATATCGGGCGTCGGGGGTATTTGTGACCAGGCAGACGGGGCCAATAGGCCCCAGCCGACAGCCAGACAGATACCGCGTAAAAGTAAACGCATCGTAACAGAGGAAGGTAGAACTAAGGGACTGTAAATGAGCTACCTATTTGTCGTATTTCCAAGTCTATAAATGAACAAGAGTTTTAAATAAACACGAGAGGCTATTGCGTTGGATGGCTGGTTCCCCGGCGGGTTTGCCTTTTCGGCTCCCGGGGGCGTTATTCGTAGATCGATTGCACATCATAACCTTCTCGCAGTTCCATCTCATGTATTCGTTCAAACCCATTTACCTGTTGCTCATGCTGAGTTCATCTGTTGCCGTAGGTCAGGGCGACTCCCAACTATCTTATCCCAAGGCCCGGAAGACCGACCAGGCCGACGACTACCACGGCACGAAAGTTGCCGATCCATACCGGTGGCTCGAAGACGACCGCTCTGCCGAAACAGCCGACTGGGTGAAGGCTCAGAATAAGGTTACGTTCGGTTACCTGGAGCAGATACCGTATCGGAAACAGCTTCAGACGCGGCTGGAGCAGGTCTACAATTACCCGAAGTATTCGGCCCCCAGTCGTAAGGGCGAGTGGTTTTACTTCTCCAAAAACGACGGGCTGCAAAATCAGTCGGTGCTGTACCGCCAGAAGGGCCTCGATGGTAAACCCGAACTGGTTATCGACCCCAACAAACTTTCGGCCGACGGCACAACACGGCTGGGTGCGTTCTCGCTGTCCAAAGACGGTAAATACGCCGTGGTGGGCCTCTCGAAAGGCGGGTCTGACTGGCAGGAATACCAGATTATGGACCTCTCGACCAAAAAATACCTGGCTGAAACGATCGAATGGGTAAAAGTGTCGGGAGCCGCCTGGCAGGGCAATGGTTTCTACTACAGCCGCTATCCCAAACCCGAAGGCTCGGCACTGGCGGCTAAAAATGAGAACCACCAGGTTTTTTTCCATACGCTGAATACTCCGCAGTCGGCCGACCGGCTGGTGTATGAAGACGCCAAGAGTCCGCAGCGGTTCCATACCGTCGGCACCACCGACGACGAGCGGTTTGTCTTGCTCACCATTAGCGACCGGGGCCAGGGAAAAGATGGTAACGCGCTATTCTTCATCGACGCCCAATCGGCTCAAAAGACGTTTGCGCCGGTTGTGGCCGAGGTGACGGATTTCAGCTATGGCGTGGTAGATAACGACGGCGACCGGTTGCTGATCATAACGAATGAGAAAGCCCCCAACAGTAAGGTCGTCGCCTTCGACACGAAAAAACGCGTTTTCTCGACGCTCATTGCCGAACGGCCCGAGCCAATTGCCGAAAACAGCGTGAGCGCGGCCGGGGGTAAACTGTTCGTGGAATATTCGAAAGACGTGACCTCGCAGGTACAGGTGTTCAGCTACGCCGGTAAGCCGGAGAGCGAGATCAAACTGCCCGCTATTGGATCGGCCGGGGGATTTGGGGGCGAAAAAGACGATAAGTTCGTGTTCTATTCGTTTACCTCCTTCACCTTCCCGCCTACCATTTACCGCTACGACATAGCTACGCGCAAGAGCACTGTTTTTCGGGCACCCGAAGTCGATTTCAACCCGGGCGATTACGAAACGAAGCAGGTGTTTTATGCCAGTAAAGACGGCACGAAGGTGCCAATGTTCCTGACCTACCGCAAAGGGCTGAAACTCGACGGCACCAACCCGACGCTGTTGTATGGCTACGGTGGATTCAATATCAGCCTGCCGCCGGCCTTCAGTCCGCTCAGGATTCCGTTTCTGGAGCAGGGTGGCATATATGCACAGGCCAACCTGCGCGGGGGCAGTGAATATGGCGAAACCTGGCACGAGCAGGGTATGAAACTTAAGAAACAGAATGTTTTTGACGATTTTATCGGGGCGGCCGAATACCTGATTGCCCAGAAGTACACCAGTCCGGCTAAACTCGCCATTCAGGGTGGTTCCAACGGAGGACTACTCGTTGGGGCGGTCATGAACCAGCGGCCCGAGTTGTTCCGGGTGGCGATTCCGCAGGTGGGCGTGATGGACATGCTCCGGTTCCACAAGTTTACCATCGGCTGGAACTGGATCGCCGACTATGGCAGCAGCGATAAGGCCGACGAGTTCAAGGCGTTGTATGCCTATTCGCCGGTGCATAATCTGAAAGCGGGTCTCAACTACCCTGCCACCATGATCACCACCGCCGACCACGACGACCGCGTGGTCCCGGCTCACTCGTTCAAATATGCCGCCACATTGCAGGAAGTATATAAAGGCACGAACCCGGTTCTGATTCGGGTCGATGTGAACTCCGGCCACGGAGCCAGCAATACCAAAAAGAACATCGAAACAACCGCCGATATCTACTCCTTCATTCTCTGGAACATGGGGGTGAAAAGTTTGAAAGAAGTAGCCAGTAAGTAGGCTACCCCGTATTTTTCTTAAAAAACCGGACAAAGAAACTGTCCGGTTTTTTTTGAGAAAACCTGTTTGAAGTGATAGGATTAGCCGTAATTTTAGCCGTTAACCAATCATTCATTATACTATCATGAAACAACTATTCCTATTCTGTCTCCTCTCTCTGGCAACCCTCACGGCCCGCGCTGCCGATTTGCCGGCAGCGGAATACGTCATCGACGATCAGCAGGTTGAACAGCTTTTCGCGCAGAGCGAAGATGTTAGTTTGGCTACTGTGAGTGCCAATCTGCTCAACAGCCAGCAGATGAATGGAACCCTGAGCGGTACGGCCCGGGTGAAAGCTACCAAAGAGTTTGTTCCGGCGCTGTTGCTGAACCTCTTCCTGGGCGGTCTGGGTATTCACCGGCTTTACCTGGGAACCGAAACGCTGACCTGGGTCGGCTATATCCTGACCTGCGGGGGTATTTTCGGAGTTGTCCCGCTGATCGATTTAATCGTGCTGATTATCGATAATGATAACATCTCGCCTTACGTCGATAACCCGAAGTTTTTTATGTGGTCCGGCAGGCTGTAGTCTCGCTGCTTCATTCAGACGCCCCGCTCCCGGTCGAGAGCGGGGCGTTCTGTTTTTATGTCCGGCTATTCGATCAGTTTCAGTACCTGTTGCCGGAGCTGGCTGTTGAATGCCGCAGCCCGTTGCTGGTTTAGCTGCCGTACCAGCACCTCCGCTCTGCGCACACCGCCCGCGTGGAACGAACCAAACAAACCCGCCCCAACACCCCAGGCCGAGAGATAATAGCCCCGCAAAAAACTTGTAATGCCGAAATACAGACCGGCCGACTGGACCAGAATACTCAGGCCTGCTTCGCCGGGTTTCCCGGCATAGAACTGACCGGCACCCGGAATGAAGGTCGAGAGCCATTGGGCCTTCTTTTCACTTTTTAGCCGGGGTAGTTGTTTGTAAGGCGTTTGAACCGTGTCGGCATGCGTATAGGTGGCCAGCGCCCGGTAGGCGGTGTCGGCCTCGGTCCAGCGGTTCAGCTCGTTCAGGGACAGCACCCGTACCGCCATCAGCAGGGGCGGGGCCGGTATGTCGGGGTGTAGATAAGGCAATCGATCCAGCAACGAGAGCGTGTTCTCGAACTGCCCGGCGAGGTAGGCACACAGAATTTGTTCCCGCCGGAGCTGGTACGTTAAACTGTCTGGATAAATGGCCTGGATCTGGCTGTTCAGAAAGGTTACAGCTTGTGCGTTCAGTCCCTGCTGTTTCAAACAACGCGCTTTACCCATAGCGGCCGAAAACTGTTCGACAGGTTCGGTCGACATGAAAAGTACCCGTTCATAGGTCACCCGGGCCGCCAGGTAGTGCCCGGCTGCAAACAGCGAGTCGCCGGTAGTCTGCGCGCTAGCGATTGAGCAGATTCCGCAGAGGAATGTGCATATCAAACAAAATCTTGTTGTCATAAACCCGGTTAAATTCATCCCGCCGGACTTTAACAGCCAGCGTACTCCCCCAGACATTACCCACATAAAAAACGGTGAAGAGCGAGCCGAAGCCCAGGAAACGCAGACTCGTCGGGCCATCTTTCCGGTAGCCCTCCCAGGTTAGTAACCCCAGCATCAGCACGGGTAAGAAAGACGCTATACCCTGCCGGGCTTTGCCCGCATACCATTTTCCGGATCCGGGCACAACGGCGCTCATCAGGCCTGCCAGCGCCGGAGACCGTCGTTTCTGGGCTAGCAGGGCCCGGCGGTGGGCATCCAGTCGGGTTTCCTCGGCGCTCAGTGCGTAGGACGAGTAGGTAAACTGCTGCCGGAGTGTGTCATAACGGCCGTACTGCCGTTGTAACAGGGCCAGGCCAGCCTGCTCAAAAGCCCGCAGTTCGCGCAGGGTCGAGTCGGGGGCGGGCAGGCGATTCATAACCGCCCGGGCCGAATCCCGTTGGTTTTGAAAGGCCAGGCAATAGGCCCCGAAATAGTGCGCTTTCAGGTAGAAAGGGGAGGCTGGCGATACGGCCAGCAGTTGCTCACCAGCTTCATCGAGCGATTTGGCACTGTAGGTGAGCCAACCCCTGAGGTAAGCCAGTGAATCACGCTGGGGCACGGTCAGGGTATTTTTGTCGAACGCCTGCAAAACGAATAAGGCTTCGTCGGTGGCTTCTTTATCGGCGAGGTAGCGCGCAAACTGCCATTCGCTGCCGAAGGTTGCTGGCTGACAATGGGCGGCTCCGGCAATAAGTCCAAGCACAAGCAGTAACCAGGAACGAACGTAGGTCATCGGTAGCGGCTCGGTGAGTCCAGAATCGTGCCATCGACCGGGCTAATGTCTACCGATGGTACATCCATCAAGCCAATCCGATTGCAGCGCATGATCCGGGCGGCGCTGAGAAAAACGCCTTTCACCAGCCCATACTCTTCAATAGCCTGTTTGCTGAAGTTGGAGCAGGTAATCTGGTAGGGGCAACTGCGCGCCAGTTGCTGGGACATAAGCCGCTGATAGCCCAGCAAAACACCTTTCAGCGCCAGCGAAACCGGATTATACTGCGCCAGCCAGCGCTGACGCCGAAACTGCATGGGCCGGTCGGAGTTACCGGCCCGGTGGTAGTTGGCAAAAGCCGCGTTGTTCCGGAAATCGCGGTCGGCCAGCAACTGACGGTCTGAGACGGGAGTTTGGGCGCTTACGCGAGACAGTACGCCCAGCGTTAGGACCCCTATAGTCAGGTAGTAGTTCATTGCTCTGTTTTGGCATTGGCCGGAATGGCGTACTCGAAGTAGGGGCTGGTGGCAACCTGGTTCAAGCGGAAATCGCTGTAAACCGTTTTCGATACGGTCGAGTCCCGCTCCTGATACACGATCTCAGTTGTTGTAGCCGGAAAAAGGCGTCCTTCAATAGGTTGATAGCCATAGTAGAATACTTTCCGGATGATTTTTCCGGCACTATTGGCGTAGTGCATATAAATCGGATTTGCCCGGTCATACACGATCCGGACACGCTGAATCGGAGATTTGGCGTTGGGGGTTTTCAGGCGCCACTCGGTGATGAGCAGTTTGCCGGTATGGCTGGTTTTATCCTGCACGAACCCCAGCTGGTTCAGGCCCATGTCGGTGGTAGTCCCATTGAGGAAGAAGGCGAGTTGCGTTGTCTGGGTGCTGAATGCTTCGCTCTGGTAGCGGATTACGGCGTTTCGGCTGGGGTCGTAGATGCGGGTTTCGCCCAGCTTATTCGCCAGGATAACGAGGTCGCGGGGGAAGGTGAAGTGCGTGACCATGTTGCCGTTTCGCTGGTAGAACATCTCTCCGCGTATGGTAACGGATTTGCCCTGCTGCACCTGCCGGGTTGTGATCGTCGCCGACAAACGCTCGATGGTTTGGGGAGACAGAAAAAAGAAACTGGTAACGAAAAGAGGAATCAGGCTTTTCATGGAGTCGGCGGGTCATCAAGAAAGGCCAAAAATAAACAATCCCGACCATTTCGTAGCCGGGATGGTGCTGAATGACAAACAACAGATTATAGTTGGGTTTGATTAGCGTCTTCCGAAAGACATGTACGTAAAAAGGCTCCCTGAAACATATCCGGGAGCCTTTTTTAGGTAGAAAGAGTCTTTTAAAGTTTTAGGGTTACACCCAACTTAAGCGTGGCTAAGCTTGAGCCAAACTCAGCAAAGCCGCCCAAAGTCTCCGTAAAGAAATAGCGGCCGCCAATGTGAATAGGTACGTAAGTAGTGCTATACGTGTCTGATATGCCGATAGACCGTAGATAGGTGTCACCGTACGAAAGTCTGTAATAGGAAATTCCTATACCAGCGTACAAATCAGCTTTATCTGTTGTGAGGTTCAGGATCTCGTTGAAGTGATAAGAACCACGAGCGCCAATATCGAACGAATTAACCCCACTGCCGTATCCACGGTAGCCAAGTACACCACCTACCGTAATATTCTTTGCGACGCCAAAATCTGCTGCGGCATTTAAACCAAGGCCACTGCCGTTGAAATAACCATATCCGCCAACGCCGATACCGAGGTTTACAAATTTAGTGCCTTTGTCGACGGCAAGCTGAGCGAAGGACTGTGTTGACGCCATCAGTACAAGGGCGAACAGCAAGACTGAAAAGTTGAATTTTTTCATGTGATACACTGGATTAACGTAAAACTTGGGACAAATAAAGTTGATTACCGGCAGGCAACAAGCGTGTGTGCGAACCTCTTATCTATCGGTCATATATTGTCGTATGCTGGCCCGAAAAGGCAAACATGCCTGGGTAAAGTACGGCAACTAAGGTTAGCTTCTCCCATCAGGTAGCTGTTACCTAACACAGCACTTATAACAAATCCATCAACCTATCTATTCTAAGTATCTAAAGACGTTCGGCGTTGCCAGGGTTATAGGGTACTCTGGTAAACCGCCGTTCAGCCATAAGACTCAACGTATGACCGGGAAAAACATAGCTTCACTTCAGGATAGTACCGCCGAAAACGAGCGATTGCGGTTTGCCCTTCAGGCGGCCGCAGTTGGTACGTGGGATATAGATATTCGGAATGGGGTGGCCTGGTGGGACCAGTGCACGAAAGAACTCTATGGTTTTTCGGGAACCGACACGCGGGCCTTCAACTCCATTGATCAACTGTTGGCGTACGTCCATCCCGATGATCGAAAACAGGTGCAGCAGGCTATGCAGGGTGCCATAGAAAGGCGTATGGATGGGGCGTATGACATTGAATTTCGCATTAACAGGCTGGATGACAGTCACGTACGCTGGCTGCACGCGAAAGGGCAAGCCTACTTCGATGAGCAGGGACAGGCCTACCGGTTTTCGGGAATTGCTCAGGATATTACCCAGCAGGTACTGGCCCGGCAAACAACGCAGGAAGCGCGGGAAGCGTTACAGCGGGCTATCGAACTGGCTGAACTGGGAACCTGGGAGTATGATCTGATTAGCGGTACGATCGAGTACTCCCCCCGGCTCAGGGTCTGGCATGGTATGGGCCCAGCGGAGGTGACCACTCCGGAAAAGGCCTTCCGGTTCGTTCGGGAGGCCGACGGGGCGCTGGTCAGGAAAGCCATGATCCAGGCTACTACCGCCGGATCGGATGGGCATTATGAGGTAGAGTATCGGATAATCGATGCCACAACCGGCTCGGAGCGAATCCTGCAATCCCTGGGCAAAGCGTATCCTGACCAACAGGGCCAGCCTTATAAGATCAGCGGCACCGTGCAGGACGTTACCCAGCAGCGACAGCTGCAAATTGCCCTGGAGCAGCAGGTCATGCAGCGTACCCGGCAGTTACAGGCTTCTATTCAGGATCTACGGCGGTCCAATGAGAATTTGCAGCAGTTTGCCTATGTGGCTTCGCATGATTTACAGGAGCCCCTGCGGAAGATCCAACAGTTTGGCGATTTACTGGCGATGGATTTTGCGGACTCGTCGGGTCACGAACTGGATTACCTGAGTCGGATGCAGTCGGCCGCCAGCCGCATGTCGATGTTGATAAAGGACCTGCTGACGTTCTCCCGTCTGTCTTTCAATCAGGCTCCTTCCGTGGCCGTGTCCCTGGCTATGGCCGTTGACGACGCGGTGGAAAACTTGTCGGTCCTGATCGGGGAAACGAATGCGAAAGTTCAGGTAGACGACCTCCCTGTCATCCAGGGCGATGTCACTCAGATAGGCCAGCTTTTCCAGAATCTGTTATCAAACGCCCTGAAATTCAGCCGGACCGATGAGGCTGGCAAAAAAATGGCTCCTCAGGTACATATCTCGGCTAAAAGGCTGGCGGCTCCCGACCTGCCAGCGGGGGTAAAACCCATCCGATTGGCGGAAGCCTATTGCCGGATCGATGTATCGGATCAGGGTATTGGGTTTGAAGCTCAGCACGTGAACCGGATCTTTCAGGTATTTCAGCGGCTCCACAGAAAGGATCAATATGCGGGTACGGGAATCGGGTTGGCTATCTGTCAGAAGGTGGTTGAAAATCACGGTGGAGCCATTACGGCTAGCAGCAAACCCGGCGAAGGAACCACCTTCAGTGTATATCTGCCTGCCTGAATAGCGGGTGCCGTACCAAATACTGGCAGCTACTATTCAGGCCTGACCGTTTCACGGAGGTGTGCCCGAATACAAAAGCCCGACCATGGTGATATGGCCGGGCTTTGCTTACTGCATTAAGGTACAATTTATATCTATGGGGTAGATTGACGGGACCGCTTATTTTCAGACGGGAAGAATCGATATGGTCACCAGAATAAAGGCCCGGCTAATAAGTCCGGGCCTTTATGGTACCTCAGCGAAACAATTTGACCGCACGTTCAAATTGTGTACAGTTGACGTTTAGACATAAAGTTGCGGGCGGGTCACATTGAAGACTATTTTTTCTATGGACGTTCTTATAGCTGCCAGATTTGCACGATCTGCCTGGTAACCCCCGACTACGTGCGTACCGAAGCCGGTCAGTCACCGATTCGTTTGATACCCAGTTCCGTAACGATGGCATCAATCGACTGTTCGGCTTTATGAAGTTCATTGGCCGTATGAGCCAGCAGATGGATCAGGTCGGTTAGCTTCTCGATATTGTGCTGAATACGGGTTTGATCGCCGTTTCTGGTGATGATAACGTAAGCATCAGGCGGGTGACCAACTGTTTTTCAACGAACGGCTTTTTGCTGTCTGTCACTGCTGGCGAGGTAGGTGAGGGCTACCTGTTCGATCAGGTCAGGATCAGTACACAGCACTGGCTCGTTGTCGTGCTGGTACAAACTGGCCTGGGATAAAAGTGAATCATAAATGCCAAAGGGAGCAAGGTCATTATCCTCATACCCCCAGCCCAGAAAGTCAAGGGCCAGTTTTTCAGTAGGGAATCCTTTGGCCAGCACCTTTTTTGACTGCTGGTATATCGAAATAAAACGCACGTAGTTGCCGGTTTATAAAGTCTGTGAACGTTAGACCCGAAAAGTGGCTGGAAGGGTTGCGGCTGGTGCAAAAAAAGTGATGCCCGCTACCTCAACGTAGACCTAACGGGCTGTTTTTTTACTAGCTATGGGCTGGCTATATGCTGCATGGATGAAACAGCGAGGCCAGGTTTGGGCGAAGGAGTTGTGCCGTGCAGTTTGTGCGTCTCTTGTTAAATGTAGCACGTTCAAATTTGGCTTGCCAACGAAGTTAACGCGTATAGGGGTCGCCGTTAACCGGAGTAATAGGTTTTTCTAATCAATGCTTAGCTGCGTACAGGTAGTGTTTTACATGATCTATGATGATCGCCGGTAACCCTGCTTTGATGATGGGTGGCCGCTTTGACAAGAATCAGAGTGGGTAATGACGCGTATCATGAACGCTTCTTTTCCCCAATTTTATCTTTGAGTTGTCAAACCCGTTCAGGATTTCACGATGGCCCTTGTTTCAGTCAGCCAGGGGTCGGTAGTAGCCTGGACGGCCACGTCCGGGAGTGAAATGGGAATAAGCTTACCCGGACGTAGCTGTCCAGGCTACTACCGCCCACGTCCTGCCAGTAAGCCTAAACAGGTTCGTCAAGACTAACCTATCTCACGATCATGGGGCAACTCTGGAACATGATTATTGCTGGATTATTCGCTGGTGTAGTCGGATGGTTAATGGTTGCTCCCTTAACGCTGGTGATCGATACAACCCGGCAACGGTATGCATTGGAATGGCGCGGGCTGGTTAGGGTCCGTTTGGTTCCAGATGGATGTATTCACTTGTGGGTAGTGGGCTGGACGAAACTAATCGATCCCTTTCGCCAACCAACGGTGAAAAGGCAGAAGCCATCCAAACCGAAACGGCCCCAGCCGCCACACAGGCAACGGCCATCGATCCGGACAATTATCAGAATCAGCCGGATTCTGCTGAGAACTTTTCGGGTTCGGACGTGTGAAGTTGAACTGGACACGTCCGACTTTGGGCTTAATGCTTATCTCTATCCCGTTTTCGGACTTCTGAGTAGGCCCGGACGGCGGTTGCATATCAATTTTAATGGCACTGTAGCGGTTAGACTCCGTATCGAGAACCGACCCTACCGACTGTTGATCGCTTACATCTATCTATTTATACATTTAAAATCAAGCAGTCATGACAACATCCATCAATGAAGTACTAAATAATGTAACGGAGTTTCTGCGTTCTGAGGCAAAAACAGATACTGTAATTGGGCAGTCCTTTCAATTAGGCATTTTTTCCTGCGTTCCAGTGATTCGGATCGGTATGGGTTTCGGGTTCGGTGGGGGCGAAGGTGAAGACAAGAAGCAGGGCCATGGAGAAGGCAGTGGTGCCGGTGCCGGCTACGGCATTGAACCAATTGGTTTTCTGGTGAGTAAAGACGATCAGATTCAGTTCATTGCCACTAAGCAGTCGAGGGGGTTAAGCGAAGTCTTTGAGAAAATGCCCGATTTGCTGGAGAAATTCATGAACAGGAAACAGCAGCCGGATCCGGTAGTAACTGCCTGACTGTGAATTTAGTATCGGCTAAGCGTTTGCCGATGCAATCGGGTTTTCAGTACCATTGACAGAAATTTGAGGAGCATAAACAGGTTGGCGGATTAAAAAACGCCAACCTGAATGCCCTGAAACGAGCAACGATGGCGTCTGCGGCATTGAGCCGGTGACTGTAAAACGAATCACAAGGGTTAAATCCCTGAGCGATGCGGAAAGTAAAGATTGACGCTATCTGCGACGAAATTCTGCGGTAGAACATCAACCCGGCCAAGCCGAAGAAATAGTCAACAGCTGAACTCTGCCTGACCTGGGTGGGCCTGGCTACCAGTGTCAATTGCCAATTTAAGTGACAAAACTACGCGAGTGACGCCTGTGCTCGTAAAACCCTGCCCGGTATATTCTCGCCGGGCCAGTTAGCTGTTCAAACTGGCATTTCTCGTGAAATGATGAAAAATCACCTTTCCCGCCACCACTGATTTTCCGGCTGATTGCTCTGTGTTTTGGCAGAGCATTCAATCAACTTACCAACCGGGTAACGCTGCCCATTGATTCAGGTATAGGCTTATGCCTGAGGAAAGGGCTACTCGTAAGGAACGCACTGGGCCGAAGTTTCGCAAGCCACATCAAATTATTGTAAACTCTAACTGGCACGTATCATGAAAATGCAGCTATACCTACAACGCTTTGTGTTACGCAGCCCTTGGTTCGGCGGCCTTTTGCTGACGACTGTTCTGTATCTGGGCACTGTGATGAATTTGTCGGCCCAAACTATTGAATGGCAAAAAACTTTTGGTGGCACAAGGGCTGAATTTGCTACGGCAACCATCGAAACGTCGGACGGAAGCTATCTGGTGGCTGGCACAACCGAATCAACCGATGGCCAAGTAAGTGGTAATCATGGTCAGGTTGATGTGTGGATCATTAAGATAAATAAATCTGGAAACCTGGTTTGGCAAAAAACGTACGGGGGTACCAACTTTGAATGGATTTGGGCTATTACTGAAGCGCCGGATGGCGGATACGCGTTGGCTGGATATACACTCTCCAACGATGGCGACGTTAGTGGAAATCATGGGGGGACCGACGTTTGGGTAATTAAGATTGATGACGCGGGAAATCTGCTCTGGCAAAAAACACTGGGAGGAACAGGTACCGAACAGGTCTGGGCTATCAAACAGGCACCGGAAGGCGGATATATTCTGGCGGGATCTACCGATTCCAATGATGGTCAGGTAAGCGGCAATCATGGTCAGACCGACTTGTGGCTGGTCAGGCTTAGCAACGTTGGTGAACTACTTTGGCAAAAAACGCTGGGAGGGACGGGTCACGATAATGCCCGCTCAATTACTTCGGCCATAGAGGGTGGATATACAATAGCGGGCAGTACCAGCTCCAGCGATGGCGATGTCAGTGGGGGCCACCCTAGTGGCGATGCCTGGGTGGTCCACGTCAACGGGTCAGGGGATCTTGTCTGGCAAAAGACATACGGAGGTGCTGGATTTGAGTCGTTCAATGCTATTCTCACTCAGCCAGACGGTAGCTACATACTGACCGGAAACACGTCCTCTACTGACGGCGACGTAAGTGGCAATCACGGAAACAACGATGTCTGGCTGGTTAAACTGAACCAAACGGGAAGTCTCATTCGTCAGAAGACTTTTGGTGGTTCTGATTCTGATTATGGTGTGTCTGTTTTGACAACGGCAGACGGCGGGCTTGTCATAGCTGCGGATGCCAGTTCTACTAACGGGGATGTAACGGGCAATCACGGAATTGGCGATTTCTGGGTTTTCAAACTTGATAATGCCTGGAATCTGCTCTGGCAAAAAGCATTGGGGGGCTCGCAATATGAATTCGTCTCATCAATTATCCTCCCGAAAGAGGGTGGCTACCTACTAGTGGGTGAAACCTATTCCAACGATGGCGAGGTCACCGGTAGTCATGGATTCAGTGAGTTTTGGGTCGTTAAAATTCGGGGGGGCATCCAGCTTCTTCCTCCTTCCTATGATTGTGGTTCCGGCCAGATTACGTTCAACACCAGCGGGGGCGACGGTTCGCCTGTCACCTACCAGGCACCTGGTATCACCCGTGCCGCTGCAACGGACGCGTTCGGTACGGTAGAGGCCGAACTGCGGGCGGACCCCAAACCCATCACTATTTGGGCAACCCAAGCCGGCCATACCAGCACCTTTGTTTTTGATCTGGCCGCAGCTTGTTCGTCTCCCGGTGGTGCTTTGAGCCTGCTGCTGCCCACCTATGACTGCCAAACGGGGGCTTTTCGCTTCAACGTCCGTGGGGGCGACGGCTCCCCCGTTGAGTACCGCGCCGTGCCGGGTATCACCGACTGGACCACTAACCCCAACGCATATGTTGACCGTGAAATCCGCACTGCAGCTGATGCACCTCCCATCATCCTGCAGGCCCGTCAGCGGGGCCGGGAGGCCAACCTGGACTGGAATATTCGTGGGGTGTGTCCCGTTGGAGGCCGCCTGGGCGCAGCCGGTGGCAGCCCAACCGACCGTCTCTTGCAGATGCGCGTATGGGGCAATCCGGTCGAGTCTACAGCCATTGAGGTGGAGGTCAGTGGAGAAACAGGCCAGTCGGCACAACTCTCGCTGACCAGCCAGCGGGGTCAGGTGCTGTATCGCCGGGCTATGCACCTGTCGGGTGCCGCCGACCGGGTGAGCGTGCCCGTCGGAGCGGAGCACGGTCTGCTCCTGCTGGATCTGCGGTCGACTACCGATCGGCAACAGATCAGGACAATCAGAATTTTAGCGCAGTGATAAGGTCTGCGCCCGTGCGATCAGTAGTAGTAGTTACCGAAAAATTTTGATAGCGATGATTTGGAACACAACACATTTTCCGGCGGCTATGCGTTCTTTAAACCCACAAACCCGGGCAAAAGCCATTGAAATTGCCAATGATCTGATGCGGCAGGGAGAGCAAGATAAACAGACTGCTATTGCCAATAGCAGTCGGGAAGCCCGGACCCAGGCGCGCCGGGAGTATGCTGAAGCGACCGATCATTTGTTCAGCAAAAAACCGTGTGCTACTGATTAGACAGGTCTGGTAGTAAGATTAACGCGAACTTCTGAGCCTTTCGATTTATCGATAAATAGTCGAAATCAGCCGCAGAGTCCAGTACGTTAACATGCTTTAGGGCTGTATCAACTGCGGCTTACCCATATTTGGGCAAAGCGGAACCGCTGATAAGGAATACCGCGCTTAGCACAGGAAATGCCCGTGGTTACCAATAGCTCATACCCAAAAGGCCCTTTATTTTTGTTGTCTAATCATCTACACGTTAACGAATGGTGGGGTTGTTGTTCAGAAAAGAGCCGCTGATTGTACCGAACTTCCAACGCAACACTTCGTTTCCAACGAATCCAGGATCGATTTAGGCCGGTAGCTTGCTCAAGCGCTAACCGGTAGTCTGCTACGACCTGCCGTTTGAGTTTGTAGGACACCGCCCCGCGTTCTCCAGAATAAAAAAAGCCTGCTTTCATGGTTTTCGTGGTCTCTGTTCAACCGTCATGATAACCCAGAAGCCTATTTCGGTGGTACTTTACTGGTAGTGAATAGGTTTAGTCGACTAACGTTCCAGTAGCATCACGGGGAGAAATTTGCTCGCTGCGCCATGACCGTCGATCCAGCCTACGTACAATAGGGTACCGCACTCATCATCACTTATAAACCACCATTGGTTAACAAACAAAAAGCCCCTTTTCAGGGGCTCAGTGATGATTTGTACGTAATAGTCTACACTTGCTCAACGGACTTCAATTTCTCTTTGAATACTTTTTTAAACTTGTCCAGTTTCGGGGCGATCACGAAAGCGCAGTATCCCTGGTTCGGGTTCTTGGCAAAATAACTCTGATGATACGCTTCGGCAGTGTAGAACGTCTCAGCCGGGCTGATCTCCGTCACGATGGGGCTGCTGTATGCTTCGGCTTTGTCCAGTTCGGTTTTAGCCGTTTCGGCCAGGCGCTTCTGCTCGTCGTTGTGGTAAAAGATCACCGAGCGATACTGTGTGCCTACGTCGGCGCCCTGCCGGTTCAGCGTCGTTGGATCGTGACTCCGGAAGAAGGCCTCCAGCAGTTCCTGGTAGGTTATTTTTTTGGGGTCGTAAAGCACCTCCACACACTCGGCGTGGCCAGTGGTACCGGTACATACTTCATTGTAGGTGGGGTTAGCCTTCTGCCCGCCTTCGTAGCCCGATACGGCGTCGAAAACGCCGTCCAGTGACTCATAAAGGGCTTCGGTACACCAGAAGCAGCCAGTGCCGAAGGTAGCTTTCTCAAGGTTCTCGGATTGATACGTGGTCATAATCGTTGGTTTCTGTTGAACAACCGGCCGTGTCGAGCTCGTCAGTCCAACAGCCGACAGTAACGCTTTGGCTAGTGCCGATGCCTGCTGGCGAAGGATAGACGCAACCATTAAGTGGGTTTGTGGTTGTTGATTACAATGAGAACGTAACTGATCTGTGTAAAGTTTACACCCCTGCCCTGTGAAAGATTTCGACATCGACCGCTTCCGCTATGACGGAGAGAATTCATTCAAAATAAAGAAAGCACCCACTAAAGTAGATGACCTCTACGAAGACGATGTGCATTACGAAGCGCTGCTGCGCCAGCAGGCCAGTGAGATCGATTCATGGCAGGAGCGGATGTTTTCCCAAAATAGATACGGGTTGGTAGCCGTGTTTCAAGCGTTGGACGCAGCCGGAAAAGACGGTACCATCAAAGCTGTATTTACGGGGACCAACCCTACGGGTGTACGGGTGTCTTCGTTCAAACGGCCATCGGAAAAAGAGCTTGAACACGATTTCCTCTGGCGCAGCTGGCGCGAACTGCCCGAGCGGGGTATGATCGGCGTCTTTAACCGATCCTACTACGAAGAGGTGCTGGTAACCAAAGTTCATCCCGAAATCCTGACCGAGAGCCAGCGGTTGCCCGAGAAAGCAACCGACGATCTGGATAAACTCTTCAAGCATCGCTACGACGCCATCCGGGATATGGAGAAATACCTGTACCGAAATGGCTTCTCAACGGTCAAGTTTTTCCTGCACATCTCTAAAAAAGAACAGGCCGAGCGGCTCATTTCCCGTATCGAAGACCAAGAGAAAAACTGGAAGTTTGAGGAAGGCGACGTAGACGAACGCGAACACTGGGATGCTTATCAGGATGCCTACGAAGCCGCCGTCAACGAAACCGCTACAGAGAATGCACCCTGGTACGTGATACCGGCCGACGACAAAAAGAACATGCGGCTACTGGTGGGCCGTATTCTAATCCATGAATTGAAAAAACTGCCTATTACCGAGCCCCAACCGGACGATGAGCGCTTTGCAGAACTGCAAAAACTGATTTCTGTTATCGAAGGACAATGAGCAGGGTGGCCGAAAGGCCCCAGAAACGAACGCGGCTTCACCGTCGTATGACCTCATGAAAACACTCAACACCAATCAATTTCGGTACGACGGTCGTAAGAAATTCGCTACCGATACACCCACAATGACCGGGTTGCTGTATACCGACACGGCCGATCATACCCGTCAGCTGGATGCGCTGGCTGCCCGGATCGATCAGGCGCAAAACCGCATGCATGCCGATGAACATTACGGATTGCTGGTGTTGTTTCAGGCCATGGATGCGGGCGGGAAAGACAGCGGTATCCGGCATGTGTTCAAGGGCATTAACCCATCCCGGTTCAAAATGTCTGCCTTTAAGAAGCCGAGTGAAGAGGATCAGAAGCATGATTTCCTCTGGCGGTTCTGGCAGGAATTGCCCGAACGTGGTTACATCGGTGTGTTTAACCGGACCTATTACGAAGAGGTGCTGGCTATGCGGGTGCATCCTGAGCGGTTGAAACAGCAGTATATCCCTGAAAATCTGCTGCCGAAGGATGAACAGGCGCTTTGGAAACAGCGGTTTAGCGATATCGTCCATTTTGAAGATTACCTGTTTCGCAATGGGTTTCCGGTTGTAAAGCTGTATCTGCACGTGGCGAAGCAGGAGCAGGGGAAACGGCTGATCGCCCGCCTGAACGATCCCGAGAAGCAATGGAAGTTCAGCGAGAATGACCTCGAAGAGCGCGAGTTCTGGCCCGAGTATCAGCAGGCTTATGAGGATACCATCAACGCTACGGCTACCCGGCAGAACCCATGGTATGTGATCCCGAGCGACGACCGGCCCAATCAACAACTTATCATTGCCCATATTCTGGCCGACTTACTGGAGTCGTTGCCTACCTCATTTCCGCCGACGAAAGAGAGCGAAGCGAAGGCACTTATCCGTAAAATTGAGAAACAGGACAAATGAAGCTTTTTTTCTATATCGGTTTTGTCCTAGAAATTGGGCCGCTCACCCTTAAAAATCACGGCTTTATCTAAATTTTGACTGAGTCATAACCTTAGGGATGTACTTTTGCGTTGTCATTTTAGTACAACTGCGGTGGCCTACCACCAGGCACCACCGCCATCGACAACACAATGAAACATACCTTACTTCGCTGGACAGTCGCGCTGTTCGCTACCCTGACCGCTGTGGCTGGCGCTCGGGCGCAGACGGATCAAAATACGGCTACCCGTCCGGCCAGCCAGGCCAACTACACGGTTAGCGGTTACATCAAAGACGCAGCCAACGGCGAGAAACTGATTGGCGTATCGGTCTACGTCAAAGAAACGGGCACCGGAGCCGTCACAAACAACTACGGCTTCTATGCCGTGCCTGTTCCCCCGGGCATCTACAGCCTCGTTATCTCGTATGTAGGCTATGAAAAGCAAACAAGAACGGTTGAGCTGACCGATAAGAATGTACGGCTTGATCTCGAACTGAAGGAAGAGGGTAAACAGCTTCAAGAGGTCGTCGTGTCGACCCAACGCGAAGACGATAACGTCAAAAATATCGAGATGAGCGTTAACCGCATCGACGTTAAAACGCTCCAGCGCATTCCGGCGCTGCTCGGTGAGGTCGACGTGGTGCGGAGTATCCAACTGCTGCCGGGCGTGTCGACGGTGGGCGAGGGGGCTACCGGCTTCAATGTCCGGGGTGGCAGTATCGATCAGAACCTGGTACTGCTCGACGAAGCACCCGTCTATAACTCATCGCACCTGTTCGGGTTCTTTTCGGTCTTCAATCCGGATGCGGTTAAAGATGTGAAACTCATCAAAGGCGGTATCCCGGCCAACTATGGGGGCCGTATCGCGTCGATCCTGGACGTGCGGCTGAAAGAAGGCAACGCCAAGAAGCCTGAAGTCAATGGCGGAATCGGGTTGATATTCAGCCGGCTTTCCTTCGAAAGTCCGCTGTTTAAGGGGCGGGGCTCCTTCATCGTGGCCGCTCGCCGGTCCTACGCCGACATTCTGGCCCAGCCGTTTCTGAATGCCGACCTGAAAGGCTCGAAGTTCTATTTCTACGACCTGACGGCCAAAGCAAATTACCGCATCAACGATAAAAATACGGTGTATCTGTCGGGCTATTTCGGTCGGGATGTGTTTGGGGCCGACTTTGGCTTCAACTGGGGCAATACCACGGCTTCGGCCCGCTGGAACCACGTATTCAGTGATAAATTATTTCTGAACACCACGGCTTACTATAGCAACTACGACTACTCGCTCGACTCCGACCTGAAGCGCAAGCCCGAGAATGCGGACGATTACTTCCGAACTAACTCGCGCATTGTAGACTACAGCATAAAGCCGGATTTTACCCTGTTCCTGGGTAAGAGCACCATCACGTTTGGTGGCCAGAGCATTCTGCATGATTTCCAGCCCGGTACGGCCACAGCCGCCAGTGCCGGTACGGTCCGGACGTTCGGGCTTGGTAGCAAATATGGTCTGGAAAACGCCTTGTACCTGGGCAACGAACAGCAGGTGTCGCGCAGGCTGCAACTTCAGTATGGGCTGCGCTACTCGCTCTATACCTACATAGGCCCCGGCGAAGCTTATGATTTTGCGCAGGATGTGCCACCCGGGCAGCGTCGGCCACCCATCAATACGCTGACGTATACAAAGGGAGAGCCCATCAAGACCTACGGTAATGTTGAACCACGCTTTGCCGCCAAGTATGAACTGGGCGACAACAGTTCGCTTAAACTGAGCTATAACCGGCTGGCGCAATATATTCACCTCGTCTCGAATACAACGGCTTCTACTCCGCTCGATGTCTGGACACCCTCGACTAATAACATCAAACCGCAGATCGCCGACCAGATTGCGGGGGGATACTTCAAAAACTTCGGGGCGGTGAGCGGCTCGGGTAGTGAGTTCGAAGTGTCGGTGGAGATGTATTACAAATGGCTTCAAAACCAGATCGACTACATCGACGGGGCCAACCTGATCCTGAACAAATACCTGGAAGGCGACCTGCTTTCGGGACAGGGCCGTGCTTACGGGGCCGAATTTTACCTGAAACGTAACCGGGGCGTAGTAAACGGCTGGGTCAGCTACACACTGGCCCGCACGGAGCGGCAGGTAGTAGGCATCAATAACGGCGACTGGTTTGCAGCCCGCTTCGACCGGCGGCATAACCTTACTACCGTGCTGCTGATCGATCCGCCCGCCCGGGGGGAGGGGCGGGTCAGCCGCTGGAATTTCTCCGCTACGTTTACGCTCGCCAGCGGAACGCCCGCAACTTTCCCCACCAATCGGTTCCAGTACGAAGACTTTGCCACCCCCGTTGTTGGCGGGCGCAATAACTACCGCATACCCCCTTACCACCGGCTCGATCTGGCGGCCACGTTACAGGGCCGCAAGCGGACAGGCAAACGGAAAGACGACAACTGGGTCTTCTCAGTCTATAACGTCTACGCCCGTAAAAACCCGTTCTCGGTATTTTTCCAGCCCAACGCCGACAATCCGGTCGTTACCCAGGCCATCCGCTATTCTGTTTTTGCAACAGCCATCCCGTCGGTAACGTATAATTTCAAATTCTAACAAAAGTCCCCCGGCCCTGCCCCCGTAACAGTAAACTACATCCGGGGAGAGTAGAGGAGGAGGGAACCAGCCAGCACCATCATGAAATCAATACTTAGTTCAGCCTTTTTGCTCATTTGCTCTTTCGGGCTGTACAGCTGCGAAACGGTGATCGACGCCAAGCTCGATACAGGGCCAACGCTACTGTCGGTAGAAGCCACACTCACCGACCAGCCCGGCCCGCAAACCATCCGGCTAACCCAGACCGCAGCCTATTTCGACAGTAGCCCACCCCCAGTGGTTGCTGGTGCTACAGTACAGGTGTCTGATAAAGGGGGACGGACGTTTGCGTTCACCGATCCTGACAACGACGGGTATTATGTGTGGACACCTAAAACCGGTGACACGCTGGGCCGCATCGGGCAGACCTATAGCCTGACCATTGCGTATCAGGGAGAGACTTACCAGGCCAGCTCTAAAATGAACCGGGTTCCGGCCATCGACTCGCTTATTTTCAGAAAGGAAAAGTTAAACCCGCTGTCCGACACGGAGGGCTATCAGGCCGAGCTTTATGCCCGGGATCTGGCTGGGGCAACCGATTTTTACCGGATACGGTTCTACCGCAATGAGGTGTTTCAAAATAAGCCCCGCGACATTATCGTGTCGCAGGATGGCTCGTTTCAGGGTAGTGCCGATACCGATGGACTGGTGTTCATCCGGCCTATCCGCCAGTCGCCGAACCCCGACAGTCTGTATGCGCTCAATGATGTGGTTCGCGTCGACCTGATGTCACTGACACCCGAAGCGTTCAATTTCTGGCAGGAACTCCGCACCCAAATCACAAATGGGGGTCTCTTTGCCACACCACCCGCCAACGTGCCGACGAATGTTACCAATACGCGTCCTGGCGGACCGGCAGCCGTAGGATTCTTTATGGCCACCGCCATACGGACGCGTACGGCCCGGGTAGTACCGGAAAATGTGCGCCAGTAAGGCGGGCTGGGCTCAGCAGGAAACGTCTGCCGGGCTACCCGTACTTAAAAGGTGCAGTGTATAACGCACAATGACAGTTGGGATAACGAACGTGACAAACCCCGTCGCCATAACCAGCGCGGCTACCGTGTACAGAAGAAGCTTACCTAAATCCCTTATGAACAGAATGAGGAACATGTTTGTCTGCTTTTTTGAATCTAAAACGTAGTAATTATACTCAAATCAATTCAAACGTAGGGATCACGTACAACAGCACACAAGTTATTTATTTTCAGGCACTATTTAGTAACTTTTTGTTCGTGTAACGCCGATAAATAATTGGTTATATACAGAAAATACGGTCAGCCAGGAAGAAAACGACCTATGCTGAACAGGATGTTGGCTATTAGTCGTGGGACCGGTCAAAATACATGCCGCCTGCTGATCGTTTCGCCCGGTAAGAGCCAGACCCCCCGCGCCGATTGAGAATAGAACGACGTACCGAAGGGCGTTTCCTGCCGCCGGATTCGACCACTCTTCAGCCGGACATCCACTGCCATCGTGCGGCTATCGACCGGCGCGAACGTTTGCGGCTGTTGAACAGCAAATACCCGCAAGGGACCCCGGTTTTCTGATACCGCCAGTCGGCAGCGGCCCCGTCCGTCGGGCCAGCTAACGAGCGCTTTGGCGTTGCCCGGCACGTAGAACCCACTTTGCTGCATCGTCAGCGGGGTAAATCCACCCTTCCCGTTGCCTTTGAGTACCAGCCCATCAAAGGCGTCCATCCGCCCGGCTACCAGATCGGTGCCATAGTCGTTCCCCACCAGGACGACGTCCATATTTCCGTCGCCGTCGATGTCCTGAGCGAGTGTGCCGAAAACGGGTGCTGTCTGGGCGGCAACAGGCAAGGGGCGCATGGCGAACGTTCCGTTGCCTTTGTTTTCGATATAGCTGCTCAGGCAGTAGGTTACCGATAGTTTCAGCGCCTGGCTGCGCTCCTCCTCAGTCAGTATTTCGTTCATCGTCACCTGCCCGAATGCCGCGTACTTGACATAGCGTTTTTTGATGCCAATCATCTGCCGGACCATATCGTCCCAGCCAAAATAAGGATACTCATCGTACTGGCCCTGGGGGTTTTTGAAGTACACGGATGTGAAGGCATCGTAGAAACCGTTGTTATCGAAATCCCCCGCATACATCCGAACCGGTCGTTCGGGGCTGGCCCGTAAGAGGCTGTTCTGGCCGAGGTTACCGGCTATATAATCGGTGTCGCCGTCGTTATCGAAGTCGCCGGGGGTGAGTGAGTTCCAGAATCCCCGTTTGTCAGACAGGCCGCTTTTGTCGAGTTGCGTGAGTTTACCGTTGTCATTGCGGAGCATCGTAAGGGGTGCCCATTCGCTGGCCAGCATCAGATCGGCGTCACCATCGTTGTCGAAGTCGGTCCAGAGGGCGTCGCAGGTCAGTCCTTTGGCGAGGGTGGGGGCCAGTTGCGCCGTTACATCCGTGAAACGGGGAGACCCCCCTCCCTTCCCGCCATCGTTCCGCAGGATATAACTGGACACCGGCATTGGGTACTTGTTGGGTTCTACCCGCCCGCCTACAAACAGGTCGAGATCACCGTCGCTGTCGATGTCGGCGGCTTTCACGCAGGAGCCGCTCACACGAAGAGGAGGCAGCGCCTGGGGGGAAAGGGTAAAGTGACCCTTACCATCATTAACGTAGAGCCGGTGGGTGAGCGCACGGTCCCGCTGATCCGGTGCAAACTCGGTGCTGCCGCTGGCGGCATAGAGGTCGAGGTCACCGTCGGCGTCAGCGTCGAACAGCAGCAAGCCGGCGTCTTCCGCTACTTTAGCGGGCAGCGATGTTCGTACAAACCGGCCTGCAGGCTGTTGCAATAGCACATCGGTCGTGTTTTTCGCACTGCCGCCTACCAGCATATCGCCCAGGCCGTCGCCGTTGACGTCGCCTACCGCCAGAGCCGGACCGTATTGGGAAAATTTATGAAGCAGTGTTTTTTGCTGATTGAAATCGATAAAGTCCGTGTCTTTGTGCTGATACACGAATCCAATCGAGTCGGTTATGTCATGCAGCAGGCGTTGGGGCGGTTGTACGGGCGTTGGCAGAACCAGCCGCGCATCAGTCGCTTTAACGGTAATTGTCTGGTCGGCGTTGACGCTGGGCAGGATCTGTACCCGGCCACCGGGCCAGGTCACCTTCAGGTTTTTGATGGTCCTGACAGCGCCCAAACCCAGATGAGCCACCGGCTCAACGCTGGACAGAAATCCCCGGTAGGGCGTATGCTCATAAAACTCTTTTCGCCCGTCGGGCAGGTCATATTCGACCAGAGCGCCCAGCCCCATTCGGTTGGCCGCATCGCCCGCAAACTGGATACGGAGGTAATGGGCTTTCTCGGGCTTACGGTCGATGAGCGTATTCCGGTAGACAAACGCTTCGTCGTCAATGTTGTTGACCACATAGTCGAGGTCGCCATCGCCATCGAAATCAGCATAGGCGGCCCCATTGGAAAAGCTCGGTTCGGTCATTCCCCAGCGGTCGGTTATGTTCTCGAACAAGGGTGTGTCTGACCGGCCACCGCCTTTGTTGCGAAAAGCGTAATTACTGACTTTCACCTGGGGCATTTTTTCGGTCAGCTCTTTCCGCATGCCATCGGTCAGCAGGTTGTTGACGCTACTGTAGTAGTTGGTGAAATCGCGGTCGGTAACATCGCGCGGGAAGCCGTTGGTGACCAGCAGGTCGCGGTAGCCATCATGATCGATATCGACCAGCAACGGTGACCAGCTCCACTCGGTTTCAGCCACGCCTGAGAGCATGCTCGTCTCACTGAAAACCGGTACATCAGCGCCAGCCGTATCACCAGCCAGACGTACCCCGGATGGCCGGACCCCGGACGGCCGTACCCCGCGGTTGATCTGGAGCGTATTGCGGGCGTACTGGTACTCGTAACCCAGACGGTCCCATTCCTGATAGATAAAGTAATTGCTACCGCCCATCAGGCTTTTCTTGCGCAGGTTATCTTCCGGCAGCATATCCATCGCCACGATATCGGCCAGCCCGTCGCCGTTGATATCGGCTACGTCATTCCCCATAGCCGAGTTACTGGTATGCCTGAACGACTCCTGAAGGCGGTTGGTGAAGGTGCCGTTTTTATTGTTGATGTAGAGCAGATCCCGGCTGGCAAAGTCGTTGGTGATGTACATATCTTTCCAACCATCCCGGTTGATGTCGCATATATTGATACCCAGTCCAAACCCCTCGTGCAGTATACCTGCCTGCTTGGATACATCGGTGAAATAGGCGTGGCCCCGTTTTGGATCGAAGTCGTTGCGGTACAGCCGGTCGACATTGGGTGAGCTACCATCGTCGACTTGCTGGCGCAGGTTGGTCGTCGTTTTCTCGTCGAAGATCTGATCGACCAGTACGTACAGATCCAGATCACCGTCATTGTCGTAGTCGAAAAAGGCCGAGTGCGTCGTATAGGTTGTGTCGGCAATGCCAAAATCGGTTGCCATTTCACGGAACCGGGGCATACCATCGGCGTCGTTACCCTGGTTTACGTAGAGCAGATTGGCGCGTCGGGCCGCCGATTTATGCAGCGTATTCGATACATAAACGTCCAGCCTGCCATCGGCATTGACATCGACAACCGATACGCCCGAACACCAGCGCCCGCCCCCGCCTACACCCGCTGATTGCGTCGCGTCCTGAAAGGCCATGTCGCCTTTGTTCACATAAAGCCTGTTGGCTACCTGATTGCCGGCGAAGAACAGATCGGGTTTCTGATCTCCGTTGAAGTCGCCCACGCCCACACCGCCCCCATTGTAGATATACTGGTAGTTGAGGATGTTGAGCGTATCGTTGTCGGTAATGGTATTGGAAAAAGTGATGCCGGTATCGGACGAGTCGAGCCGCTCGAAGAGGGGTTTTTCTTTACAGCCCGTAAGCAGCAGGGCTAAGCTGGCTGACCATAACCAGAGGCAATAGTTAGAAACGAGTTTCATTGGCAAAACAGGCTGCTACGGGGAGTGTATGAATATTCTTCAAATTTATCCATAAAAAATACCCCGTAGAAATACCAGGGTATTTTTCTGACATAAAAGAAGGCTATCGATGCCTACCGGTTGGCCCTCACCCGTGAAGCAGCGTAACGAACGGGGCTGACTACCGGCGGAACCGGGCCAGCATTGGCCGCAGTGTATCGCGTTCGACAAACAGGACCACAGCGGCAAACAGCCCGAACAGAATCAGATGGACCGGAACGGACAGCCATAGGTTAGGTATGGGAAATCGCAGCGTTGCGTAGATCAGCAGTCCGGCAACCATCACATAGCCCACTGCCGACTTCAGGTCGTAGGGAACCGGATAATATTTTTCGCCCAGCACATAGCACATCGCCATCATGACGAAACTTGATACCAGAAACGCTACCGCACAGCCCATGTAGCCCAGGATGGGGATCAGGACAATGTTCCCGACTACCGTAACCACCGCCCCGACTACGGTGATCAGCGTGCCGAAGCTGGTTTTGTCGCTCAGTTTGAACCAGAAGGCAATGTTATAATAAACGCCCAGAAAGAGATTCGCCAGCAGCAGCAGTGGCACCACGTCCAGACCGCTGCGGTATCGTTTCGAAACCAGCAGCCCGATAATATCCAGATTGATACTAACCCCTACCCATATAAAAAGGCATACGATCAGAAACCATTTGGTAACCCGCGCCAGCAGATCGGGTGCGTTTTTGTCTTCGGCCTGTGAAAAGAAAAAGGGATCGGCCGCAAACTTGAAAGACTGGATCGCCAGGGCCATAAACACCGATAATTTCAGGCAATTGCCATAGATGCCCAGCGCATCCTTGCTTGTCAGCCCCGCATAAAACCCCTCAGGCAACCAGTATTGCAGAAACAGCCGGTCGGTCATGGAATTGACCAGCCCGGCCAGACTCGTCAGCATGATCGGAAATGCGTAGGCGAGCAACACCCGCACGTCGGGCGGGTTGAGCTGAAACCGGAACCCCTGAAAACCATCGCGCAGGAGTACAAAATAGGTGGCGTTGCCCAGCAGATTGGCCAGGATAATGTAGCCGGGGCCAATGCTGGGGTAATAGATAAGATCGATAACGGGTTTGAGCGCCGTCAGGTACTTGCCATAGTAGATATCGCGGCAGAAAATGAGAAAGAACAGATTCAGGCCCACCACCAGCACGATATTGATGACTTTGGCCTGCACGAACCGACGCGCTTTATTCTCGACCCGCAACCGCGCAAACGGAATGGCCATGATCGCGTCGATAGCTACCAGCAGGGCCACCCAGATCACAAATTTTTCCTGACCCGGGTAATTCATCCAGACAACCAGCTGAGGGGTCAGCACGATGATCAGGGCCGTAAAAAACACGCTGATCGTGATTACGATACTCAGGGTTTCATTGAATACTTTTTTCCGCTTTTCCGGCTGCCGGGCGGCAAATCGGAAGAAGGCGGTTTCCAGGCCAAGGGTGTAAAGGGCCAGCAGAATAGCGACCCAACTGTAAAGTTCGACGTTGGAAGCCAGTTCGCTTGGTTGGGTAAAAACGTAGGTCTGTAGCGGAACGAGTACAAAGTTGAGCATTCGCCCTAGTATGGTACTGATGCCGTAAAGCGCTGTGTCACCAGCCAGTTTTTTGAAAGTGCTCATCGAAGCGGGGGTGTAGAAACACGCGGGCCGGAACGCAGGATATACCACGACGTATACCGAACTGCACGCTCTGAACTACGCGTTCCGGAAGGACAAAGTTAAGACCTTTGGCTATCTTTGTTTTTTGAATGAGTGATGTAGATTGAGTAATCCGGCAGGTGAGATGGAAACACCAGGGTGTCATGCCTCTTACCAGACAGCGAACAGGTCTGTTTTGATCCGGTCATTAGTCAGTATTCGTCAGTCATTTCCATGATACATTATCCGTGAATGAAACAGATAACTTCTGCGCTGATCTCTGTCTTTTATAAAGACGGCCTCGAACCAATTGTCCGGCTTCTGCACGAACAACACGTAACGCTTTATTCAACGGGCGGCACTCAGTCGTTCATCGAACAACTCGGTATACCCGTGACGGCCGTTGAAGACCTCACTGGTTACCCATCTATTTTTGGGGGTCGGGTAAAAACGCTGCACCCCGCCGTTATGGGGGGTATTCTCTACCGGCGCGACAATGCCGAAGACCTGGCCCAGGCCGAACGGCACAATATCCCGCCCATCGATCTGGTCGTCGTGGATTTGTATCCCTTCGAGGAAACAGTAGCCTCAGGCGCTTCGGATGACGACGTTATCGAGAAAATCGATATCGGTGGTATTTCCCTGATTCGGGCAGCCGCCAAAAATTATAACGATATCCTGATCGTGTCGTCACGCAGCCAGTACACGGATGTACTGACGCTGCTCACCGACCGGAAAGGGGCTCCCGAGCTGGCCGACCGTCGGCGGTATGCGAAAGAGGCTTTTGCCGTTACGTCGCATTACGACACTGCCATCCGGACCTATTTCGAGAGTGATCTGGCGGAAGATACGTCTTCCAGTGCCGACGCATCGATGGGCAACCTCACCAATTTCAAGACCCTGCCCGGCAATCACCTGCGCTACGGCGAAAATCCGCACCAGCAGGCTACGTTCTATGGCGATCTGGAGGCTATGTTCGAGAAACTGCACGGTAAAGAATTGTCGTACAACAACCTTGTCGACGTTGACGCCTGCGTAAGCCTGATCGATGAGTTTCCGTCGGATGCCAGTTCACCAGCCGCTTTCGCGATCATCAAGCACACCAACGCCTGCGGGATTGCTACGGCTCCCACGGGTAAAGAAGCCTATCTGAATGCACTGGCCTGCGATCCGGTATCGGCGTTTGGGGGAGTACTGATCACCAACGTACCCGTCGATCGTGAAACGGCCGAAGAGCTGAACAAGCTGTTCATGGAAATCCTGATCGCGCCCGACTATTCGCCCGAAGCGCTGGACGTGCTGAAATCGAAAAAGAACCGGATTCTGTTGAGACGTAACCCGGTGGCGTTGCCAACGATTATGTTCAAAACGATCCTGAACGGTGTGCTGGAGCAGGACAAAGACAACCAGACCGAAACCGCCGATCAGTTTAAAACGGTTACCCAGAAAGCGCCTACCGGGAGCGAGTTGCTGGCGCTGGAGTTTGCCCTGAAGGTGTGTAAGCATACCAAGTCCAATACCATCGTGCTGGCAAAAGAAGGAAGGTTGCTGGCCAGTGGGGTAGGACAGACGTCGCGCGTGGATGCGCTGCGGCAAGCCATTGAAAAAGCGGGTACATTTGGATTCGATCTGAACGGAGCGGTCATGGCTTCCGACGCGTTTTTCCCCTTCCCCGACTGCGTTGAAATTGCGGCTCAGGCGGGGGTTACGGCCGTCGTACAACCCGGAGGCTCGGTGCGTGATCAGGATTCGATCGATACCTGCAACCAGTACGGGGTTGCGATGGTCACGACGGGCGTACGCCATTTCAAACACTAAGCCGGGTTCAGGCGGCCGGTTCTGCTTCTATGCGACTACTCTACACCATCTGGTGCGCGATCTGCCTGGTGGGTCTGTACCTGATTCTGTTCCCGATTCAGTTCGTGTTTTTGCAGCGGGATGCCTGGAAACCAATGGCCCACCGGGTCAACGCTATCTGGGGGCATGTATTTTTTGCGCTGGTGGGTATACCGGTACGGGTGACGTACCGGTACCGGCCCGATCCGAAGCAGGTATACGTTTTCTGCGCCAACCATTTTTCGTATATCGACATTGCTGTAATGGGGGTGGTCATAAAAAACGACTACGCCTTTGTCGGGAAAAGTGACGTTAAAACGATCCCGCTGCTGGGCTACATGTTTGCCAAACTGCACGTACAGGTCGATCGGAACGTGGCCAATAGCCGGGCTTATTCACTGGCGAAGTCGATCAGGACGTTACAGGCCGGCCGGAGCATCATGATTTTTCCGGAGGGCGGCATCGTTGCCAACCCTATTCCCCGGATGGCCCCTTTCAAAGATGGTGCGTTCACCATGGCCATTCAGCAGCAGGTACCTATCGTACCCATAACGTTGCTTACCAATTACCGCATCCTGCCCGACGATGGGCGTTTCCGGATGCAGTGGTACCCGATGCAGGCCGTTGTTCACCCGCCGGTCGATACCGCTGGTATGACGCAGCATGATGTGGAGCAGCTGAAACAGGAAACGTACCGGATTATCGACACCGAATTGAAGAGCCACAAGAAAGTAGTAGCCTAACGGAAAAATGAAAGTAGATCAGGAAGCCTTACAGAAAATAGCACACCTGGCCCAGTTGGAAGTTCGGCCCGAAGAAGAGACCGAATTGCTGAGCAGCCTGAACGGGGTACTGACCTGGATGGAGCAGTTGAACGAAGTCGACACAACCGGCGTCGAACCGCTCACGCATATATCGGACGAGACGAATGTGCTGCGCGATGACGTCGTTGGTAATCACCTGCCGCGTGAGCAGGCGTTTGTCAACGCGCCCCAGCACGACAACCAGTTTTTTGAAGTGCCTAAGGTGTTGGAGTAGACAACCTAACCCTGCCAGTGGCCTGAAAGGCCCTGGTAGTGGTTGAAATAGCTGCATAAATTAACCACTACCAGGGCCTTTTCAGGCCACTGGCAGGGTTTTGCTGAGCAGTGACCGGATGGGTTCCGCTACGAGTTCAGGGTAGAAAACCAGTGAGAAGTGGTCCCCCGGCACATCCCTGAACGCTTCATCAGGGGCCGCAACAATACTATCGGCGCGTGAATGGATGCGTAAGTCCGGCTGAACCGTCAGTGTGGGGACTTTGGCAAACAGGGTCTGTAACTGCTGCCAGAGGTAGAGCCGTGTCATGTGTAATGTCCCTTCCAGTAACTGGATGTACAGGTCGCGGGATTCATCAAATGGGTACTGTCTCTTGAAAAAATTAGTCAGGGTACGGCTTTGTGTAATGCCCGTGTTGAGCAGGAGTTTAAGGATTGTAAGGTTATCGGTTGGAAACCGGATTTTTTTCTGATCTGTCCACGACGCCAGCTGAATAGCCCGTGCCCCACTTAGCTGTTTGATATGAATGGCTGTCCAGCCCCCCATTGAATGACCGATCACTACATCGTCTTTCGTTATTGTGTAGTGGCTTGTCAGGTACTGAGCCAGTCGTTGAACGTTGACTGAACCGGTTGGTTGCCAGCGCCCAAACTCGTCGGCGAGGTTGATTCGAACATAGTTGGCTGGTGGCAGCAGCGGCACGAGCTTGTCAAAAATCGTCGGGTCTTCGACGTAACCGTGAATTAAAAAGATGCGGTTGGGCATGGTTTCCGGTAGTCCAGCCAGACTACGGTAGTTAAGCAATAATAGGTTTTACAATTTTTCCGGCAACATCGGTTAGTCGAAACGGACGACCCTGAAACTGGTACGTCAGCTTGGCATGATCGAAGCCGAGCAGGTGCAGGATCGTAGCCTGAAGGTCGTGGACATGAACCTGATCTTTCACCCCATAATACCCTATATCGTCGGTTTCCCCGTAAGAAAATCCTTTTTTGACGCCCCCGCCCGCCATCCAGACGGTGAACGCATCGAGGTGATGATCCCGACCATAGAACGGCAATACCTGACCGTCGCGGTTTTCCTGCATCGGCGTCCGGCCAAACTCCCCGCCCCAGACCACGAGTGTATCTTCTAACAACCCGCGCTGCTTCAGGTCGGTCAGGAGTGCGGCAACGGCCTGATCGGATTCCCGGCATTTGGCCTGAAGACCAATATCGACAGACGTATCTTTGCTGGTGCCGTGGGTATCCCAGCCCCAGTCGAACAATTGCACGAACCGAACCCCCCGCTCCACCAGCCGACGCGACAGCAGGCAGTTTCGTGCAAACGATCCCTTGTTAGGGTCTACACCGTAGCTGTCCAGAATATACTGCGGTTCGCTTTTGATATCCATCGCATCCGGCACCGACATCTGCATTCGAAACGCGAGTTCATACTGCGCAATTCGGGTCAGGATTTCAGGGTCTTTGACGTCGTCATATTGTTGTTGGTTGATCTGGTTGATGGCGTCGATGGTATTTTTTCGGACATCGCGGCTCATCCCGGCCGGGTCGGATGCATAAAGGACCGGATCGCCATCGGTACGGCACTGAACGCCCTGATATACCGACGGGAGAAAACCGCTTCCCCAAACCGATTTGCCCGCGTCGGGCGATTTGCCGCCCGATGCCAGCACGATGAAGCCCGGCAGGTTATCATTTTCGGTCCCGAGTCCGTAGGTCACCCACGAGCCCATGCTGGGTCGGCCCAGTCGCGCACTGCCCGTATGCATCAGCAGTTGGGCGGGAGCATGGTTGAACTGGTCGGTATGCATGGCTTTCAGAAACGAAATATCGTCGACGACGCCCTGCAGGTGTGGCATATAATCAGACACCCAGGCACCCGACTGCCCGTGTTGCGCAAATACCCCCTGCGGTCCCAGCATCTTTGGGACTCCCCGGATAAAGGCGAACTTCTTGCCTTCCAGCAGCGCCTGCGGGCAGTCTTTACCGTTGTATTTGGCCAGCTCGGGCTTGTAGTCGAACAGTTCCAGCTGGCTTGGTGAGCCCGCCATATGGATATAAATGACCCGTTTGGCTTTGGGCAGATATTGCGCCGGGTGCGGGGCCGTAGCCGGATCATCGGTCGAGGGGGCCGACCCGACGACGTTGGATGCTGCGTTATCCTTCCCAAAAAAGCCGCAGCTGCCCAGGACCGAACTAAGGGCCATGGCTCCCAGTCCCGTCGAGCAGGTATGCAGGAAATGACGCCGGGTTTCGCGTTCGGCGGCTGCCTGCCGAAGTTCGTTATGGAGTTTGTTCATGGCTTACTCTTTTGTTATCACTTCGTCCAGGTTGAGCATCGTATTAGCCGCTACGGTCAGCGCTGCCTGCCGGGGAGTGGCCGTAGCCCGCGCCAGGAGTATTTTGGCGGCTTCGGGCTGCTGGCGGTAATGCTGTTCGGTGTTTCGGTACAGTTGCATGAGCACGGCCAGCTTTTGGGGAGACAGCTTGCGGAGCATAACGCGCCGGAAACCGGCCTGAAGCTGGCTCTCGGGCAAGGGGCCGCAGCCTTCCATATACGTAGCCAGGGTTTGCGCGGCCTCCATGTAGACCGGGTCGTTGAGCGTTACCAGCGCCTGGAGGGGGGTGTTTGTCCGAATCCGGCGTGACTGACAGAACTCCCGGCTGGGACTGTCGAACGTGACCATCGAAGGGTAAGGAGCGGTCCGTTTCCAGTAGGTGTACAGCGCCCGCCGGTGCAGATCCTCGCCGGTGCTTTGCGTCCACGATTCGCCGTCGTAGGGCGACTGCCAGATGCCGTCGGGCTGGGTTGGCATCACGCTGGGACCAAATAGTTTGGGGCTCAGCAATCCGCTTACCGCCAAGGCCTGATCGCGAACCTGCTCGGCCGATAACCGAACACGGGGACCGCGCGCCAGCATTTTATTGAATGGATCTTTGGCCAGCACATCGGGCGACACCCGGGACTGCTGCCGGTAAGTAGCCGACAGGACCATACGCCGGAGCATTTTTTTAAGGCTCCACTGGTCGGTATCCATCAGCTCCACGGCTAAATAATCCAGCAGTTCGCGGTGCGTTGGCGGGATGCCCTGCGTACCCATGTCCTCCACCGTTTCAACGATACCCGCGCCAAATAGCTGCTCCCACAGCCGATTGACAACGACGCGCGCCGTTAAGGGATTATCTCGGTTCACCATCCAGCGGGCTAATCCCAGCCTGTTTTTAGGTAACCCCGGCTCCATGGCAGGGAAAATTTTGGGTACATCGGGCGTTACTTTTTTGCCTTTCACGAGCCAGTTGCCCCGGTCGAAAATGTGGGTTTCCCGGGCCAGATCGCCCGATCCGTCGAGCATGATCGGCACTTGCTCCGCATCGGCATTCAGCACGTCAAGCAAAAGTTTATCCTGGGGGCCAACCGCATCGGCAGGCTGGCCAGGCAACGATGGCTGGAACGAAACCCACTTGATCATCACCCAGTCTTTTGGCGATTTGGGGCTGTTCAGCGATAAATACAGGCTATGCCGTCCCTGAACACGAGGCAGAGGAATCATCTGAATGGTGTCGTTCCACTGGCTACCGGTTTTGGGGACGGGTATTGTGGCCAACACGGGCCCCGCCAGGCCATCCTGCCGAATGGTGACAACGGCATCCGGCGCTTTGGTTCCCCAGGCAATCAGTAGCCGGGGGCGGTTGGTGAGGGTTACGTTTTTGATGCGGGCCGAGCCGGTGTGCTGAAAGCCAAAATATTTAGCGTCCAGCAGCGATGCGCTGACCAGCTGATCAAAGTCATGGGAATTGATCTTCGGCTCAATCGTGCGGGCCAGTTTGGTCACTGAAGCCACCTGTCGGGTTGCCTCCTGCCGGTTGGGTATCGCCGACGTGATAAACTGCGTGAGACCAACCAGTTTCAGGGAGTCGGCGGGTTTGTAGAACCGGAGCGTGGGCGTATCGCTCGTGACATCTTCGTCGCGGCTGTTATTGAAAAAAGCTGCGTATTTATAAAATTCGTCGTGAACAAACGGGTCGTATGGATGGCTGTGACACTGCACACAGGCGAATGTCGTTCCCTGCCAGACGTCCCAGGTTGTGCCCACCCGGTCGAGGAGAGCGGCCACGCGAAACTCTTCGTCCTGCGTACCACCTTCGTCGTTGTTCATGGTGTTGCGGTGGAAGGCCGTGGCTACCAGCTGATCGTCGGTGGCATTGGGCAGTAAGTCGCCCGCCAGTTGCTCCACGGTAAACTGGTCGAACGGTTTGTCTTTATTAAAGGCGTTGATCAGCCAGTCACGATAACGCCACATTTTCCGGCCGGGGTCGCGCTCATATCCCTTCGTGTCGGCGTAGCGCGCCAGATCGAGCCACCAGCCCGTCCAGCGTTCGCCATAGGCGGGGGATTTGAGCAGCCGGTCAACTACCGTTTCGTAAGCCGTAGGCGACGCGTCCCGAACGAAATCAGCCACTTCTTTTTCCGTTGGTGGCAGGCCGGTCAAGTCGAGCGACACCCGCCGGATGAGCGTTGCCCGATCGGCTTCGGGCGAGGGCTTCATGTCGTTCTCCTTCAGTTTGTCGAGGATAAACGGATCGATTTCATTCTTTACCCACTGGGTCTCTTTGTCATCGGCCAGTCCCGGAATGGAAATGCCCAGCCGGCTCCAGAAGGTGCCGACTTTTGGAAGCTCAGGCTTCTCGACGGGTTGGTACGCCCAGTGATCACCCCATTCAGCGCCCTGATCGATCCAGTTGCGCAGCAGGTCAATTTCGTCGGGTGTCAGGGGCGGGTGATCGAGCGGCATCCGTTCCTCGGGATCGGTCAGGGTAAGCCGCCGGATTAGCTCGCTGCCATCGGCATCACCGGGAATAATGGCGGGTTTGCCCGATTTGGCTGGGGCAAGGGCTTCGTGCTTGAATAACAGGGAGAAGCCCGATGCTTTTTTTACACCCCCGTGGCAGGCAATGCAGTTCTTGTTGAGGAGTGGTTTTATCTGGGTATTATAGTCGACCCGGTTCTCGAAAACGCCGAGAAACGACGAAAGAGCCAGCCCTATCGACCCAATTATGGCACTAAGAACGATCCACTGAGTTTTCATAGAGGGGTACAAATAGACTATATCTCCCTGCTAAAAGCAGGAAGACCTGATTTTGTACTAAGAACGTCATGGGTGGGTGCAATTTTAACCAAGATAAGGCCTAATCTGTTCGAAACCAAGCCAGAACCAGACCGTTACCAATACGTAACGGTCTGGTCGGAGCAGGAATTTTGTATGTACTACCGAACCCGCACGTCGATACGCGCGGCATCGTCTTCGCCATTGTCGATCCCATTCCCCGGCACCGAATCGGGATCGGGCTGGCTGGCGGCTGCTACCTGAGCCGTGCAGCTTCCCTGGCCCAGCGCGGTAACCTGGGTACGAAAGCGGAGTGTACCGCTGCTGCTGACCGCCAAACTGCTGAGACCCCCGACCAGCACACCATTACTGAAGGAAAAATCATCGCCCGGAACAAACGTTTGCCCTGCGGGCAGGTTCACTGAAACAGTCAGGCCCGTAGCCGTTTGTCCGCCCCGGTTGGAGAGCGTTACGGTGTAGGTAATAGTGCTGTTCAGGGCTGGTGCCCGGTTATTTACCAACAGGCCAAGGCTAACGTCGGCCTTGGCGGGGTCTGGGACAGGCTGATTGCTGGCAACTGCGGGCAAAGGCACCTGATCGGGATTAGGGGAGGCAAATAGGGCCGAACTGGACTCGCGCGTGCGGAAATCCAGCGAAGCCGCATCGTCCTGCCCGTCGCCGGTACCTGAATTGGGCTGGCTGTCGGGGTCCGTTAGCGACGACTGGATAATCTCGGCCGCATTGCGGTACGTAGCCGCTGCGGTTGGTTGCGCTGCGAAACTAAGTGTAGCTGTTGCGCCAGCGCTCAGGCTACCAATGGTACCCGTAAGCACCGTGCCATTGAGAGTGAGTCCATTTGTGGAAACGACGGTTACGTTAGTGGGCAGGCGATTCCGGACCACAACGTTGGTTACGGTATTAACCCCATCGTTACGTACGAAAAGGGTAATGGTAACGGGGGTATTCACATCCGGTGTTCGCTGGCTAACGCCCATGCCAAGGCTCAGATCGGCCGTGGGTGGGTTGGTGGTGATACGAAAGAGATTCGATGGAACAGCGGCCAGGCTCAGGGATGCAGAGACAACCCGTACCTGAAACCGGCCGCTTTGGTAATCGGCCGGGAGTTTTACGCGCACGGGGCTACTGGGGCCGCTGCCCAGGATAGCCTTGTACTGGCCCAGTGAGTCGAGCAGCTGCACCTGCCATTGCGTAGCGGCCAGCGTGCCAATCGTTGAAAAGGAAACGCGCAGGCTATCGCCGGGCCGCACATAATCTGCCAGTATACCCGTCACCGCAAACTGAGTCGGTGTAATAGGTTGCGCATTCTGGAAAAAGGCATTGTTCAGGCTGTTGTTCCAGTTTCGGGCAAAACGCGACAGGCCCATATCGACGGGGATACTGTTCGGGTTGAGGTAGTAGCGGGGGTGGGGTGAGGGACGCTGTGAATTACGGAAGTGTACGTCGGTAGTGCCTGCATTCCGGTTGATGAGCGTATCGTTGTAGGGACCCTGGAACACGTTCAGACCGGGGGTGTCGATAACCTGCTGCTGGGCGTTGATCACGTCGGACCGGGAAGTAGTGCCATCGAACGACGCCCGCGCTACCATCCACGGCAGATTGCGCCCCCCGAAGTCCTGTCGCGTTTTCTGGATAAGGGCCGTCAGTCGATTGCGGTAATCGGGAATACTGCCTGAACCGGCGTCGCCATACTCGGCTTCGCCCTGATGCCACAGCACCGCCCGAACACCGGCCATCGACGCATAATAGGTCAACACGTTTTTTAAATTGGTATAAGGCTGGAGGTTCGGCCAGTTTTCTACGCAGTAATAGCGGTTGCAGGTAGGAATACCGTTGGCGGAGTTGATCCAGTTCTCGATGGTGGAGCCGTCCCAGCCAGCGACATAAAACGCCACGGGCACATTGTAGCGGTTAACAACGTAGTCGCCTAACTCGCCCCATCCCCACGAGCTCTCGGCCATGGGGAAAACACGTCGGCCCGCTGTCAGGGGTTTAAAGACCGGCACCGGCGAAGGGTCGCCGGACGATACGAGTGCCTTAGCTCCCGGCGGGTAGGAGTGGTTGATGGAGTCGATGGCATTGACCCGGTCGGTGGCTGTTCCGAGGTCGTTGTCGCCCGAGCCGAGCCCCCTCGAATTCGACTGCCCGGCCGTAATGAATACCTCGCCAATCCCGACCGGCTGAACCGTTGCCCGTGCGGTTTCGACGTTGTTTACAAGCGTTCGTACGGTGAGTACATACCAGCCGCCTGCCCCCGTGACAAAGCCGAGAAAGAGGCTGTTTGTGGGATTCGTCTGTACCGTCTGCCATCCGGTAGCAGTACCCTGCCCGGCCGAAGCGGGGGTCAGTTGGGCCTCTACCCGGTCGGCCGCTCCGGTGAGCCGCCCTGACACATAAAGCCGCCCGTTGCCGTCGGCGCCACGCTGTACCACAAGGCGCTGTAAGGGATACGAAATCTGAAGTTGGGCTACGGCAAACACGGGCCAACTAATAAACAGTAAGACCCACTTAACGGATAAAGGCATTGACTGGCAGGATAATCTTGTACGAAAATAGGAGAAAAGTTGGTCTATATGAGAATACATGTAAAAGGCTCGCGTAGAAATGGCTACATACTGCCTGATTGGCAGCACAATAGGGTTTCTTCAAACAAAAAAAGCCGGATGTGTTCATCCGACTTTCTCTATATTTTCGATTGATCTGCTAAACTTTTCCTTTCAGGTACTCGGCGGTATAATTTCCGTCAGTGAGCTTTACCATTTCTTCCGGTGTACCCGTAAACGTAACGTAACCGCCGGTGTCGCCACCCTCGGGACCCAGGTCGATGATATGGTCGGCATTTTTGATGACTTCCATATTGTGTTCGATGATAATCACCGAATCACCCTGATCGACCAGGGCGTTGATGGCTTTCAGCAACTTGCGGATGTCGTGGAAATGCAGGCCCGTCGTTGGTTCATCGAAGATGAACAGGGTGCTGCCTTTGTTCGGATTTCCTTTGCCTAGGAATGAAGCCAGTTTCACCCGCTGCGCTTCACCGCCTGATAGCGTGTTGGCCGACTGACCGAGACCAATGTAGCCTAAGCCCACATCCTGCAAGGGCTGAAGTTTATCGGCCATTTTGGGTTCGAACGGGCGGAAGAAGGCGATGGCTTCATCGACAGTCATATCCAGAATGTCCGACACGTTTTTGTCATGCAGGGCCACTTCCAGTACTTCCTGCTTGAAACGCTTACCCCCGCAGCCTTCGCACTTGAGGTAAATGTCGGCCATGAACTGCATCTCGATTTTTACCTCACCTTCGCCCTGGCAAACCTCACACCGCCCCCCGTCGACGTTAAACGAGAAATGGCTCGGTTTGTAAGCCCGAGATTTGGACAGTGGCTGGTCGGCCATGACCTGCCGGAGGTAATCGTAGGCTTTGATATAAGTGACCGGGTTGGAGCGGCTCGACTTACCGATGGGGTTCTGGTCGATCATCTCTACGGCCGACACGCGGTCCAGCGAACCGGTCAGCGAATCGTATTTGCCGGACTCCTCTGCCGATTCGCCTTTCTGACGCGCCAGTGCCGGGTAGAGTACCTTGCGGATGAGCGTACTTTTGCCCGATCCCGACACGCCCGTCACAACCGTTAGCGTATTGAGCGGAAACCGCACGTCTACATCCTTGAGGTTATTTTCCCGCGCGCCTTTCAACTCAATAAAATTGGTCGATTTACGCCGGAATGATGGCACCGGTACCGTCTCGCGTCCGGTCAGGAAGTCGAGAGTATGGCTCTTGAGCGATACCCCATCATTATCCATTGACCCATCAGCCGATCCCTGCTCTTCGTTCATCAGCTGGGCTACGTCGTTCCAGGTTCCCTGAAAAACGAGGTGGCCACCCAGTGAACCGGCGTCGGGACCGATATCGATGAGCTGGTCGGCGGCCCGCATCACTTCTTCTTCGTGTTCTACAACGATGACCGTGTTTCCCATGTCGCGCAGGGATTCGAGAACGCTCACCAGCCGCTGGGTATCGCGCGGATGCAGGCCAATACTGGGTTCATCGAGAATGTACATCGAGCCCACCAGCGCCGATCCCAGCGAGGTAGCCAGCTTAATACGCTGATATTCGCCACCCGACAGGGTGTTGGTCAACCGGTTGAGCGTGAGATAGCCCAGGCCAACGCGCTCCATATAGTCGAGCCGGTTGCGAATTTCGACCAGAATCCGGTTTGCCACCTGCTGCTGATGAGGTGGCAGCTCGATCTCCCGGAAAAAAGTGGTCACCTGCGTCAGCGGCATCAATACCAGATCGGTAATGCTTTTGCCCGCTACTTTTACGTACGATGCGTCTTTCCGCAGTCGTGACCCTCGGCATTCGGGGCAAGACCGTTTGCCCCGATACCGGGATAACATTACCCGGTACTGTACCTTGAACGTCTGACTTTCGACGTAGGCAAAAAAAGCGTTCAGCCCGTCGAAGTAGGTATTGCCTGTCCAGAGAAGTTCCTGTTCCTGGTGGGTCAGATCTTTATAGGGCCGGTGAATAGGGAAGTTGAACCGGATGCCATTCTTAAGCAGAGGCTTCAGAAATTCCTGGTTCATCTTCTCGCTTCGCCACGGCATGATGGCACCTTCAAATACAGACAGGTTCTTGTCGGGAATGACCAGATCAGGATCGATGCCAAGCACTTTGCCAAATCCATCGCACCGACGGCAGGCACCGTACGGGTTGTTGAACGTAAAGAGGTTTACGCTTGGCTCTTCGAATATGATGCCGTCCAGCTCGAACTTGTCCGAGAAGACCCGGGATTCGCCAGCCTCGCCAGCGCGCCCTGCAACGTTGACCCGGCAACTGCCATCGCCCTCATTGAAAGCGGTCTGGACAGAGTCGGAGAAGCGGTACTGGTTATCTTCGTCGGGGTTGCCCGCGTCATCGTACAGGACGGTACCGCGGTCGACGAGAATTTCCAGCCTGGCCGAAACGGCGGCCAGGCTGGTGCTTTCCTGCCGGGCGGCTATTTTCTGCTCTTCCTCTTCCAGGACTTCCTCAATTTGAAGCATCTGGTCGTCGGCTACGATCCGGGTATAGCCTTTCTGAAGCAGGATGTTCAACTCCTGCGCCAGTGTGCGCCCTTCCCGAATCTGTAACGGTGCCATGATCATGATCCGCTGACCGGCTTCAAAGCTGTACATGAAGTTGACAACATCGGTAACTGTGTCTTTACGTACCTCGTGGCCCGACAGGGGCGAGTAGGTAATGCCAACCCGGCCAAAGAGCAACTTCAGGTAATCGTAGATTTCGGTTGAGGTGCCAACGGTTGAGCGCGGATTGCGGGTCGACACTTTCTGCTCGATGGCGATGGCAGGCGAAACACCTTTAATGTATTCAACCTCGGGTTTCTCCATCCGGCCCAGAAACTGGCGGGCGTAGCTGCTCAGGCTCTCCACATACATGCGTTGCCCCTCGGCAAACAGCGTGTCAAACGCCAGTGACGACTTGCCGGATCCTGACAGGCCCGTCAGCACCACTAATTTGTTGCGCGGTATGGCAACGTCTATTCCTTTCAGATTATGTACTTTCGCCCCTTTGATAATAATAAATTGCTTGGGGTCGAGATGGTCAACGGAACGCAGCGTTCCGGCGGTCCGGCGTTCGGTTTCCGTAGTTGATGTCATGCGGAGTCAGTAGGGTAAACTCTATCTAAGTTTTAACGGTTTTACGTTCGGTTAGGTTCTTGAGCCAGGTGTGATGTCGGCTATCTGGCACATCTTATTTCATTCATACGTGTATGGCTTTCGCAGAGGAAGATAGTATTCGGCTGGTAGTAGCCTTGCTCATGGGTGGGCTTATCGGGGCCGAGCGCGAATACAATGGGAAAGCTGCCGGTTTTCGTACCATGATCATGATCTGCGTTGGATCGGCCCTGTTCACGATCGTATCGGGTCGGATTGGCGGGGCCGGCGACCGGATAGCGGCCAATATTGTCAACGGTATCGGCTTCCTGGGGGCGGGTATCATTTTCCGGGAAGAGAACCGCATAAAAGGCCTGACAACAGCCGCTACCGTTTGGGCCGTGTCGGCGCTGGGTATGAGTCTGGGGGGAGGTCTTTACGACCTGGCCCTCATCGGTTTTGGTATAATTATGGGGGCGTTACTGTTATTGACAGGCTTGTCGAAGCGGATTGGTAGGGCCAACCAGACCCGTGATTACAGGATTGTAACGGCGTTTCGGCACAAGACACTCTACCAGTATGAAAATTTTTTTACCGAATGCGGCCTGTCGCCAACGCGTAACCGGCAGCAGCGTATCGGAACCGACATAATTGGTCAGTGGCGCGTACAAGGTTCGGAGAAGAGTCACGAAAAGTGCATTAAACGCTTGCTCAATGACCCCGAAGTGAAAGAATTTACGTTCTGACTGAACGGTTTGACGCTGCAAAGAGTCATTCTGAGAGAATGCAACAAGGCCGGGCCTGCCTGCGTACTATTGAACGGGCCGATTTCGTTACTAATCGTGCTGAATGGCACTTTCGTATCTATCATGAATTACATACACAAAATAGTCGTAATCGCGGCTCTGCTCAGCAGCACCGTAGCCTTCGGTCAACTTACCGAAGACCCCGATGATCGCCGGGGACAGGGTCAGGACCCACTGCGTACACAAACTCCCGAAGGCCGGCCCCTGCCCTTTGGTCAGCGCCTGCGCTTTGGGGGTGGTATCAACGGGTTTCGGTTTGGTAATCCGTTTAGTCTGGGGGCGTCGCCGGTCGTGGCGTATCAGGCTACCGAGCGGTTGCTGGTCGGAATTGGCGGAAGTTATACATATACCCGCTACAAGCAGCCCTATTATGTGCCAACAACTTACAACCAGTATGGTGCGCGGGCATTCGTCATGTATGAGTTTATTCCGTCGCTGATATCGAACCTGTATCTACACGGAGAAATTGAAAACAGCACCATTCAGGAGAAAGTAGATGGTCTGGGCAATGTGCAGGCATCCTTGACCGCCCCCTTGATCGGTCTAACCTACATGCAGCCCATTTCACGCCGGTTTGGTGTAAACCTGACAGCGTTGTATAATCTCAATTACAGCGATAATGCGCTGGCACGGACTATCTACGGTAGCCCCTTTGTATTGCGGCTGTCATTCTTCTGATCGGTTTTTATTGCTGCCGGAATATTTGTTCCGGATAGGTTTCTTATCGAAAAAAGGCGACTCCCGCTACAGGAGTCGCCTTTTTGACGGAGTTATAACCCTGCCAGTGGGCTGTAAGCCCCTGGTAGTGGTTATAACTTTCATTCGTTCCTATCAGGGTAATTTCGCCCAGATCAGATCGGCGATGCGTCTCATCCCGGCATCATTCGGGTGAGCGCCAACAGAAGCATCCTTGTATTCCCGAAAGGCAAAATACTGATCCTGACCGACCATGGTGCCCAGATCGGCCAGTGTAATACCTTTTTCAAGGCATACCCGGCGGATAACGGCATCGGCCTGCGGCCGTTTCCACACGCTGGTAGTGCAGACGATCTTAACGGGTTGGCCGAGGTAGGTGGTGAACCGATCCAGCAGGAGCCGAAACTGTGACTCGAAGCTGCGCGGACTCTGTACTTCTCCCTCGTCAATATTTTCGCCCATCCGGATAATGATCAGATCGGGCCTGAACTGTTGCAGGGGTTCATTGAACTCATCGATGCTGTATTCCGACCGGCTGAACTGACGCTCAAAATTTCCTGCCGACACCAGCCGAACCGCTACCTTGGGATATTGTGCGGCTAAATTGGCTGTCAGCAGGTGCACAAAATCTTTATCGGGTGCCGAAGCCGCCATACCATTGGAAAGGAACCAGCCTTTCTCCGGCAATGGCGCGTGGTCCATAATGCTGTTGCCTATGACCATCATGCGTTGGTAGTAGGGCTTAAAGGCGGCTTGCGACGGGCCTGAGGTCAGTTCATTGATTCGGGTACGGCTCAAAATAGGCCCTGTACTCAAAACCGGCACCTGATCGCCCGGTATCCAGGTTTTTCCATTATCATACGAATACTCGATCACTGCCCCAACGGGAAGGCTCGACACCGATAGCTTGATCGGGCTGCCGAAGGCGACGGTACCTTCCTGTAGGGCGAACGTTGGAACAGGCAAGCCTTGTGGCGTAGGGGCGGGTATGGTTCTGGACGCACGCTTGACCGTCGCAGGTACGCAACCCGGCGTATCGCAGCCAGGGTCGGCGGCTTCCCGGCCCGCCGTAGTTTTGTCGACGGGCTCGATCTGAACACAGGCAACGGGCCATAAACAAAGCGCCAGCAGGCACATCGCTCCATACTGAATTCCGGTCCGGGCAAATGGGTAGCGCTGACGGGCCCGCTTTTCCAGAAAAGGGAGAAGCACAAGCACGAGTACAGCCGCAAACACATACGTGTTTCCGGGGGAGACGGCGGGTAAGCGGGAAGCAAGAGCAGAAACCCGTAGCCAGTCAGTATCGATGTTGAACAAAAAATCAAATGCTGAATTCATACATACCGGCCCACGATCTCTAATGGGTTTGTTGACTGAAAAAAGTACTTTTGCGCTAAATACCCGACAAAAATAACATGCTATTCAGTTCGGCAATCTTTTTATTCCTGTACCTGCCGTTATTCCTTTTCGTCTATTATTTATTGCCAAAGAACTGGCATAACGCCTTTCTGTTTGCGGCCAGCCTGTTATTTTATGCCTGGGGCGAGGGTCCGGTGGTACTGGTACTACTGGGGTCGGCCCTGATTAACTACGTGGCGGGGCAGCTTATTGAGCGGGGCCGTCGCCGGGCAGGCCTCTGGCTTTCGCTCGTTGGCAGTCTGTCGCTGCTGTTCTATTACAAATATGCAAACTTTCTGTTCGACTCGGTTCGCGGGTTTGCCGAAGCGTTTGCCCTGCCCGCGTCCGACAACCTGACACTGTCTCAGATCGCCTTACCGATCGGCATCAGTTTCTATACCTTTCAGGGAATTTCGTACACGCTCGATATCTACTGGGGCCGCATTAAGGCCAACCGCAGTTTTCTGGACTACGGTACCTATGTGGCCATGTTTCCCCACCAGATAGCCGGGCCCATCGTGCGCTACGCCGATATCGCGCCCGAACTGGCCGACCGGACAACGACCTTCGAGAAGTTCGGGTTGGGAGCCGAGCGGTTTATTATCGGCCTTGCCAAGAAAATATTGCTGGCTAACACCTTTGCCGAACTGGCCGATACGGTATTTAACGCCCCCCCGGATAGCTATCCAATGGCTACAGCCTGGCTGGGTATTGTCGCGTATACGCTCCAGATCTACTTCGATTTTTCCGGTTATTCCGATATGGCTATTGGCCTGGGAAAAATGGTCGGGTTCGACTTCAAAGAAAATTTCAATTACCCGTATATCGCCCGCTCGATCCAGGACTTCTGGCGTCGCTGGCATATCTCGCTGTCGAGCTGGTTTCGCGATTACGTTTATATCCCGCTGGGCGGCAACCGGGGCGGCAACGTGCGCACCTACCGTAACCTGCTGATCGTTTTTCTGGTAACGGGCCTGTGGCACGGAGCCAGCTGGAGTTTCATCGTCTGGGGTCTTTACCACGGTATTTTTCTGCTCATCGAACGCGCCGGACTGGGCAAATGGCTGGAGCGTATCTGGGCACCGGTAGCCCATGTGTACACGCTACTGGTGGTCATGGCGGGCTGGGTATTTTTTCGGGCCGAGACCCTGACCGAAGGGCTGGCTTACCTGCGTAAACTGATTGGCCTCGCTCCGCCACTGGGCGAAAATGTGGCCTTTCCTCCGGTAATCCTGCTGAATACCGAGGTCGTCGCGGCACTACTTCTGGGAGTGGTCCTGTCGATGCCCGTCTATCACTGGTTCCAGCGCGGCTGGGATCGGGTCCAGTCGCGGCTGACCTCCGGCTTCCTGAAAACGACGCTCGATTCGCTGTATGCTATTGGCCTGTTTGGGTTATTCATCATGGCGGTCATGTACCTGGCCGCCGACACCTACAACCCGTTCATTTACTTTCGATTCTAATACCAACGCTCATGCCGTCACCGAACGATGCTCAAGGTCAACCGACTGCTGCTACCCGGCCTCGTGCTGATCAGGGCTTTTTGTCGAAGCGAATCCGTTTTTTCTGCACCGGCGCGGGGTTTATCGCCTTGCTGCTGCTGCCTATGCTCGATCAGTGGCTTGGGCTATCGGCGGGGTTCAAAAGTACCGAAAAGCGCATTCTGGCTCCTTTCCCAACGTTCGAATTTCCACACGTACGCACCTTCATCAACCGGTTTGGCGTGTATTACAAGGAGAATTTTGGCTGGCGAAATGCGCTGTTCTACCAGTATAGCCACTGGAAGTTTGGCGTGCTGGGGGTGTCGCCCCTGCCCGAAAAAGTGGTCCTTGGTAAAAATGGGTGGTTTTTCCCCGGCAACAGTCACAACATGGTTGTCAATCAGTACCGCGGCCTACAACCCATATCGACTGTTACGCTCGACTCCATTACCCGGCGGTTAACCTACTACCAGCAGGAACTGGCCAAACAAGGCACCCAGCTATATGTGCTCGTTGCCCCCGACTCGTACACGATCTACCCTGAAAACGTACCTGACTATCTGAAAACGCGTAAGACGGCATCGAACTTCGACCGGCTGAAGCAACACCTGGCTCAGCACTCAAGCATTCCCTTTATCGACGTTCGGGATAAGCTGCGGGCGGCCAAATCCATCAACGTAACGTATTGCCAGACCGATACCCACTGGAATGACTTCGGCTCCCTGATTGCGTCGATGGGCGTAGCAGAACGGGTTCGGCAGGATTTCCCCCAGATGCCCATGCCTCAGCTGGCGGGCTACAGCATTCGGCCCAAGGCCGGTTCTCCTGGCGACCTGGTATTTCTGCTCGCCCTGAACCGGGAGATCCAGGACTCTGTCAATTACCAGATCGAGCCACCGGCTAACCTGCGTATCAAAAAGCTGGAAAGCACGCCCAATCCGGAGACAAGTCTTCCAACCGAACGATTCGTAACGGCCAACACAAACCTGCCCAAGCTGTTTCTGCTCGGCGATTCGTTCAGCTATACCATGAACCAGTTTGTGCCGAGTTATTTCCGCGAAATGTATGTGGTACGCAGCCCCCGGCTCGATCTCAGGCAGGTGAAGACGGAGCGGCCCGACGTACTCGTGATTGAGATCGTAGAGCGGAATATCGATATGCTGACGGCCCTTTAGCCGGGGCTATACTCAATACGTGATGCTTTGTCTGGTGCTGCCCGCACGCTGATTCCCCAGAATTAGGTCGGCCGCTTTCTCGGCAATCATGTATACCGGTGCGTTGGTGTTGCCCGAGATGATGGTGGGCATTATGGACGCATCGACCACGCGCAGCCCCTCCAGCCCCCGAACCCGTAAGTCACTGTCGACAACGGCCATCTCGTCATCGGCAGTGCCCATTTTGCAGGTGCCGACGGGGTGGTAGACCGTTTCGAGCTGTTGTAGAATATGCTGCCAGATGCCATCGTCGGAGGTACTGTCGGGGGGCGTCTGAATTCGGTTGCGGTAAGGCCCGAACGCATCGGCCCGCATAACCTCGATCGCCTGTCGTATGCCGCTGATAAGTACCCGCCGATCGTCTTCGTGCTCCATGTAATTGGGCTGAATGACGGGCGCGTCGAGTGGGTTCGCCGAGCGAAGCCCAACATATCCCACGCTTTTCGGCTTCAGCAAGGTGGGGAGGATAATGTAGCCGTCAGATGTTGGCCAGGTGCCCAGATCATACATATCCGCTTTGTAATCGTCACCCATGTGAACCGGTGCGAAATGAAACTGCATGTCGACCCGGTCTCTGGTCGGATCTGTTTTCAGGAACGCTACCGCTTCGAGCGGGCTAATGGTCATAGGCCCTTTCTTCGACAACAGGTACTGTCCAAGGGCTTTCAGCTGGTTCAGGGGCTTCAGGTGGAAATTAGACGAAATACCTCGTTGTGAACACAGCGTGCTAACGCCCGAAAACAGGTGGTCCTGCAAATTCTGCCCTACACCCGCTAACATCTTCTTTACCGCAACCCCCGCCGACCGAAGTTCATCGGCTGGTCCAATGCCTGATAGCATCAGCAGCTGGGGCGACTGAAACGCACCCGCCGATATAATCACTTCCCTTCTGGCCGTGGCAACCTGCGTCTGGTTTTTGCCCGTTACGAATTCAATCCCTGTAGCCCGGTCGTTTTTAAGGATGATCTGCTTAGTCATCGCCCGGGTAATAACCGTCAGATTCGCGCGCTTCAGTGCAGGTTTCAGAAAAGCAGTGGCTGCACTATGTCGTTTCCCGTCCTTGATGGTAAACTGAAAGAACCCTGTCCCTTCCTGTTCTGCGCCATTATAGTCGTGGTTAGCCCGAATGCCGGTTTGCTGACATGACTCAACGAATGCATCGGCCAGCGGAGTGCGAAAGCGTGTGGCGAACGTAACATTCAGCGGTCCGTTCTGGCCGTGGTAGCGGGCGTCGAGTTGATGGATCTGTTCGTTGTGTTCCGAACGGATAAAGTAAGGGAGCACATCCTCATAGCTCCAGCCGACATTGCCGAGCGCGGCCCAGTCGTCGTAGTCGTGCTGATTGCCGCGCACATAGGCCATAGCGTTCGTTGAACTACAGCCGCCCAGTGTCTTGCCGCGTGGCTGATACATCCGACGACCATTGAGCGCCATTTGCGGTTCTGTCCAGAAACCCCAGTCTACGGCCGTGCCATTCAGCTTGGAATAAGCAGCCGGGATATGCAGTTCCATCTTTGTATCCGGCCCGCCTGCCTCTACCAACAAAACCGACACGGTGGCATCGGCTGAAAGTCGGTTGGCCAATACACAACCCGCTGATCCGGCACCCACAATAATGTAATCGAATGTCATGACAGAGCGATTTAATTAATGTTGTGAAGATACAAATTATTCAACGAATAATGCCGGACGCTTTTGGGTCGTTTTAAAGGCAGTCAATCCGTGCCGGAGTGCGCAGACTAAATTTTTAAACAAAACTGCCCGCCGGGCCTTCTATCTGAATCACAGTGGATTGGGTCAGCAGAATAAACGCATGAACTTGATCAATGCCGTTCACTTTCTACAGTCAACGGCATTGATCACCTTTATCAGGTCGTACCGGATAAGTCATAGAAAACAGCTTTGTCTGATCGTACTGCTAACCCAATTCTGTGCATACAGGCTGCTCATAAGTCGACAGTAGTAGAGTATGGATAAAGTACGTGTACTGGTAAATGGATTGAGGTTTCCTGAAGGACCCACCGTTGACAAAACGGGTTGTGTATGGTGCGTAGAGCAGGAAGGCGAGGGGTTATTCTGCCGCGATCGGGATGGCAGTACTATGCGGGTGCATACGGGTGGCCGACCAGGCGGAACAGTCATTCACGACGATTACCTGTGGTTTTCCGATTCGGGTCAGCACGCAATCCGGCGGATGAATATAGAAACCAAAGCGATTGACACCGTATTCGACACCCTCTATGGTCAACCGCTCAACGGGCCAAACGAGCTACTCTTCGATAAGCAGGGTAATCTGATCTTCACCTGTCCCGGCCCGTCGGAAAGAGAGGACACTGGTTATATGGGTGTCTATAGCGCTAATGGCATGGCCGAAATAATTGCCGATGGTCTGTCGTATCCGAAGGGGCTTGCCTTTTTCCCAACTGACCAGACCCTGTTACTAGCCGAAACACACAGGCAACGAATCTGGCAAGGGTTTTGGGATGGCAGCGGGTTGAGTTGGGAAACTATTCGGGTTTGGTCGGAACTAGGTGAGAACACCAAAAATCTGCCTTTCCCTAGCCCCAACGGTATGGCAGTCGGGCCCGACAAAAACCTGTATGTCACTTTGTTCGGGGCCGGTCTCGTTCGTGTTTTATCGCCCGATGGCGCAGTGGTCCGCGATATCGCGTTACCCGGCAAGAATCCAACCAACTGCACCTTCGACCTGTCGGGTGAGTTGGGCCTGATCGTTACCGAGAGCGAACGGGGTGAATTATTGAGTATCACTTCGTCCTGATAAGGCCGTGAGTGAGCGCCCGTCTATCGCTATTTCAGGTCAGCCAGTACAGTAACGCCCCCTTTGGTGCGATCACCGATTTTAACCAGCACGTCGGAATCCAGGGGCAGGAAAATATCCACGCGTGACCCAAATTTGATAAACCCCATTTCGTCACCCTGCTCAACGGGCTGACCTTCTTTTACGTACCAGATAATACGTCGGGCTACGGCTCCGGCAATCTGACGCATGAGAACCTGTACTCCGCTAGCCGACTCAATGACGACGGTCGTCCGTTCGTTCTCCGTGCTTGACTTGGGATGCCACGCTACCAGATACTTCCCCGGATAGTATTTGAAGTAACGCACGATGCCTGACACTGGATTGCGGTTGACGTGAACGTTGAGGGGCGACATGAAGATAGAAATCTGCCGTCGGCGGGCCTTGAAATATTCGCCTTCTTCGGTTTCCTCGATAACAACGATAGTACCATCAGCGGGCGCAATCACCTGATTTTCACCGGTTGTAAGGAGTCGATTGGGAATACGAAAGAACTGGACGACCAATACAAACAAGATAACACTGGCTACGGCCAGCAGGGCAATGGCGGTAGTGTTGTCGGAGAATAAATAAATATCGGCGAGCAGGTTTACTGTTAACAGAACCAGCCCGGTGGTGAGCATTATAGTATTGCCTTCGCGGTGTAAGCGCATAATAGAAATGTATGATGTGTACTGAATGATGAATTTTTTAATGCATCAAGTATGAGCAAAATTATACATCATACGGTACACATCATACACTCAGGGGTAAATCAGTAGCCTCCACGGAATTTGTAGGTACTGGCAACTTTATCGATAGCCACGATATAAGCCGCTAAACGCATAGGAACCTGGTACTTCTGAGAGGTCTCAAATACCCGGTCAAAAGCGTCTTTCATTACGCGGTCGGCCCGGCGGTTAATTCGGTCCAGTGTCCATTTATAGCCGATCCTGTTTTGCACCCACTCAAAGTAAGAGACCGTTACCCCGCCAGCATTAGCCAGGATATCGGGCACCACCAGAATACCTTTGCTGTTGATGATCTCATCGGCCGAAGCAGACGTTGGCCCATTCGCGCCTTCGACGATCATCTTAGCCTGAATAGAACCAGCATTGTCGTCGGTAATAACATCTTCTTTAGCAGCAGGTACCAGCACGTCTACGGCTAGCGACAGCAGCTCTTCGTTCGTGATCTTTTCGGCTCCGCTGAAGCCATCGAGCGTACCCTTGTTGGCATTACGGTACGTAACGGCCGCCGTGATATCGATACCGGATGCATTGTAGTAGCCACCCGAGATATCACTCACGGCCACCACTGTAACACCCCGCTCATGGAGCAGCTCGGCCGCAAACGACCCGACGTTTCCGAAGCCCTGAATAGCGGCTGTGGTCCGGTAGGGGTTCATACGCATTTTGTCCATAGCGGCCAGGGCGGCCACCGTAACGCCCCGCCCCGTAGCTTCGGTACGGCCAAGCGAGCCGCCCAACACCAATGGTTTGCCCGTTACGACGTTGTTGACGGTCATACCTTTCGCTTTGGAGTACTCATCCACGATCCAGGCCATTTCGCGGGGGCCAGTGCCCATATCGGGTGCCGGAATATCGCGGTCAGGGCCAAATACGTCGAGCATGGCTACCGTATACTGGCGAATAAGCCGCTCGATCTCACCCGCCGACATTTCGCGGGGGTTACAGGCGATACCGCCCTTGGCACCACCGTAGGGAATGTCGACAACGGCGCATTTCCAGGTCATCCAGGCTGCCAGCGCGCGTACTTCGTCGAGGTGAACTCCCGGATCGAGCCGGATGCCGCCTTTAGATGGGCCCAAAATGTTGGAGTGAATAACGCGGTACCCTTCAAAAACCCGAATACTTCCATTGTCCATCGTAACAGGCAAACCAACAATTACTTGCCGGGCCGGTACTTTCAGGATATCGTACATTTCGTCTGAAATGCCCAGCATGCGGGCTGCCGCGTCGAAACGTGACATCATTGACTCAAGCGGGTTCTCTTTATCTTTTATTGGGGCTGGTTCGATATATGCCATAGCCATAACTTTCGTAGATAAACTAAAAATAGCGATGAAGTGTGTTACAAACTTAATAAAACAATGATGATAACCTCAAAGGTCTATTTTTTCTAAGATTAGTATAAATACGCCGTTCCATACAATCGTTTCTATTCCAGTACAAGCGCAAAATTCCTGATCAGGCGATGGCTTCGATACCGAATTTTAATTGGTCAATTGTATTATTTGTAATTAAATAAAAAAACATAGCGTATTAAGTTACTGAAGGATACATTGAAAATCACTCTAAAATGATTTAATTTTGCAGCTGTATTGAGCCTATCACCTGCTATAGATAACCGTCATGGTTCAGGAAGAAAAAAAACGTTATTCAGAAGACGACCTTCGGGAGTTCGCGGAATTGATTAGTCAGAAGCTCGAAGCTACCCGCAGCGAGTTGAACTACATCAAAGAAACGCTCAGCAAACGCAACGACAGCGGTACTGACAATACATCGGGGAACTCAAAAGCCCTTGAAGATGGTGCCGATACCAGCGAGCGCGAAAACCTGAGCCAATTGGCTGCCCGTTTGCAAAAGTTTACCCAGCAGCTCGATGCCGCTATGGTACGCATCAAGAACGGTACCTACGGGATTTGCAAAGATACCGGGAAGCTGATCCCAAAAGAACGACTTCGGGCTGTTCCACACACGCAGCAAACGATTGAGGCCAAACTTCGGCAATCGAACTAAGCTGGGTTTATTTCCCGTTTATCCACTCTGTCGTTGATTTACTAACGGACAGCGTACCTTTCTGAGACTCATTTTATCGACTATTCCTAAATCACGAAGCTCCGGTAGTTTAACTACCGGAGCTTCTTTTTTATACCTATGCCGGTTAGCTATGGCCTTTTGGGTCCTGACATACCCCATAACCGTTCTCTAACCGGGCGTTTTTTCTACAAAGCTGTGCCCAAATGGCAACCAGAGAGTAAGGATAAAGAACAACTGCCAGAATTACTCAAAACTATATAGCTTAGGTTTACCCATAAGTATGAGCGATTGGACTCAACGTAGGGGTATTAGGCCCGCGTGCCTACTGTGTAGGGGAATAGACGACGTTTTTTGAACAAAATGGACGCTTTTTTGTAGATACGGCAGAGCAGTGAAACTAAATGCTCACGATTATGCTAGAACGTTTGGAGGAAATTCGGGAAAATATATTCCGCTATCTCGAAGCACGGATCGAGCTTTTTACGCTCGAAACACGTGGTAAATTAGAAGAAGGTGTGGTGGTTGGTATTCATGGTATCGTACTGGCTTTGCTGGGAACCATGACGACTATCTTCATTTTTAGCCTGCTGGCCGCTTACTTGAATGAAGTAACAGAGAGCCGGTACCTCGGTTTCTTGATTGTGGCTGGTTTCTTTCTGCTGCTGACGATCATCTGGATTGCAGCAAAAGATTTCTTTAAATCAAAAATTCGTGTTGCTGCTTACAGTGCACTGAAGAAGAGCCAGGAAAAGAAAGTAGAAGATAAGTCCGACGCTGTTCAGGAACTGATGGCACAAACCAGAGCATCGATGAATAATCCGGGCGACTACCCGCAGCAAAACCCTGCCTCGCCCAGAAGTCGCTGATAAACAATGCAGTACCCTCAAACTTTTTTTATTCGACATTTACGTAGAGACCATTCGTATGGAAGATCCTAAAGTACCTTTTGCTGATACCACCGCCCGACGGGCTCAATTGATGGCTGCCACCGAGCGCTTCAAATCATCGATCACAGATAGCGTAGATTCAATGAAAGGCGATGCCAGCGAAATTGGTAAGACCGCTGCATTTGTAGCGGGTGCCGCTTTAGCTGTATATTTGGTTGCCAATGCTATTCTGCCCAAGTCCGATGAATACCGGTATGCCGAAAAATACGGTGAGCCGGACGATGACGATTTCGACAGTCAGTATGACGAGGATGACGAGGATGCACCTGCGCAACCATCGACCCATCGGGCTGTTAAAAAACAGGCAAAAGAAACGCAAAAATCGGCCGCTGCCAGTGGACTGATTGGCGGTTTGGTAACGTCCATTCTGACCAATATCGCCCGCCAACAGCTAACCGGATTTTTGAGCCGTATCCGTCAGAATAATGCCATCAACCCAGCCGCCGATCCAACAAAATACCACGAAAAGGCCCCAACACGGTCTGTTGACTACACTACGGAGTCGTAAAGAAACTGGTCAAAAATCGCTTGCCGTCTTGCTCGATCCTGATAAGGTCGGGCAAGACGCGCTTATAACCCTGCTGGCTCGAACGGTTGAATACCCCGTCGACTTTTTCCTGGTAGGTGGTAGTTTAGTTACCCAGTATGTTCACCAGGAAGTTATTGCCACCATTCGTCGGCACACGACAACGCCCATCGTGCTCTTCCCCGGTAATCCGCTCCATATTGAGCCATCGGCCGATGCAGTACTGTTCCTCTCCTTGATTTCCGGGCGAAATGCTGAGTTTCTTATTGGCCAGCATGTCATAGCTGCTCCGCTCCTTAAAAGCAGTGGGCTGGAAATTCTGCCTACTGGCTATATGCTGGTCGATAGCGGCACACAAACCACAGTTTCCTACATTAGCGGTACCATGCCGCTGCCTCACGACAAGCCCGATGTGGCAGCCTGTACGGCTATGGCTGGCGAAATGCTTGGTCTACAACTCATGTACCTGGATGCTGGTAGTGGCGCCCGTCGGCCGGTATCGCCTGCCATGATTACTTCAGTTCGTAACGTGGTAGACACACCGCTGGTCGTTGGCGGAGGCATAGACACGGGTGAAAAAGCGTATGAAGCCCTCAAGGCGGGTGCCGATATGATAGTCGTTGGCAATGGTATCGAGCGCGATCCTGATCTGTTGCCACAACTGTCGACTGTTATACATGAATTCAACCGATCCGTAATTCAGGCATAATCTATGAAACGTACTCCGAAGGTGGTGTTATGGCTCCTAAGCCTGACCACTACGCTCCTCCTTGGCCAGCCAAAGGCCACCGCTCAGGCACGAACAGAACCAATTTTTACCGTAGTAGAACAGGAACCGGAATTCCCCGGTGGAAAAGCCGCGTTGAGTCAATATCTGGCTAACAATATTCGGTTTCCCAGCGCGCTGATGCGGAAGAATTATAATACGGGGCCGGTAGCGGCCAAGTTTATCATCGACAAGGCAGGAACGGTACGCGACGTTCGGGTTACGACGAAACCGATCAAAAAGGACATGCAGAAAGGGATGCAGGAATTTATGAAGACCATCATCGCGGCAATTGAGAAAATGCCTCCCTGGCGTCCCGGACAGGTCAACGGGCAATCTGTTTCGGTTTTTTATACGCTACCGATCGAAGTAAATATGCAGTAACGATAGTCTGTAAGTCCATAAGTCGAAGAGTCGGTAAGTGGCTGGCGCGAGCAAAACTCACGCGCCAGCCACTTACCGACTCTTCGACTTATGGACTTACAGACTATTGTTACACATTCATCAGTGACTCCCGACGGCGCATTTTGCCGGCTGGAATACCAAACATCATCTTGAACCGACGGCAGAAGTAGGCCGTATCCTTATACCCAACTTCGGCACCAATGGCCCGGATGCTTTTCTTGCTGGTTCGTAACAACCCAACGGCTGCCTCCATACGTTGGTATTCAATGTAGTCCTGCGGGTTGATACCGGTCAGCATTTTGAAGTACTGACCTACATAATCCTCCGACACATTTGCTACGTTCGCCAGTACCTTGTTCGACAGATCGCCACCCAGGTTTTCCTTGATATAAGCGAAAATATCGATCAGGCGGGGGTCCTTGAAGTACGTACTGTTGGTAACTAACTGCTCAACAAACAGCCGGTTTTTCAGAATATACCGAACGACTTCAATGACGATCTCTTCGGTTTTAATTTTTATGATACGTCCCTTCCCGGCCAGATCGGTCATGTCTTCGGCCAGAATCTGATCGATGGTATTGGCCAGATGGTCTTCCCGCTTGATAATAAACGGCGGAACATCGAGCGAGTTGAAGAAGTTGACCGAATCGAACACCTTGGCTTCGAACGACACATATCCGAATGAGTTCGGCATATGGCTAATCAGCTTTGGGTCATGGTTACCCTCCCAGTAGGTTTCCCGATGAGTCATAAACTCTTCGTTCGACACACCCTTGGCGTTCGATGGGTCGCCATAGGTAACCGTCACATGTTTGCCACCTGGAATGAACAGCATGTCGCCAACATCGACCTTTATTTTTTCGTCGCCAATCGATACCTCGCCGTTATATAAAATAAGCAAGGTGTTCTCAACATCGTAAAAGTTTTTGATCGTAATCGGCTGTAAAATCCGAATGTTACGAGCCTTGATGAACTTGACGCCCAGCGATTCGATGATTTTATTGTAGTCTTCCATAACTGAAAGGGGATGTCTGAAAAATGGATCTGCGCCTAAAGTTGCACAAAACTAATAATTTGTACAAAACTAATACAAGTATAAAAGTTTCCTTTTACAAAAAAAAGAGTGCGTATCCGTTAGGAACACGCACTCTACCCTCAGAAAAATTCTATTTATCGAAGAATATACTTATCGAATGAGTTCACGGGCGATCACTAATTTTTGTATTTCCGACGTACCTTCATAAATCTGGGTGATTTTGGCGTCGCGCATCATACGCTCAACGTGAAACTCTTTTACGTAGCCGTAGCCACCATGAACCTGTACAGCTTCGGTTGTTGCCCACATCGCCACATCCGACGCAAAGAGCTTAGCCATGGCCGCTGCCTGCACATAATCCTTGTGTTCGTCTTTGAGACGCGCTGCTTTGTAGACAAGCAAACGAGCGGCTTCAATTTTGGTGGCCATTTCGGCCAGTTTGAATTGAATGGCTTGGTGATCAAACAATTGCTTGCCAAATGCTTTGCGCTCCTGGCTGTATTTAAGCGCTAATTCATAAGCACCCGCTGCGATACCCAACGCCTGAGCCGCAATACCGATCCGTCCTCCGTTGAGGGTCGACATTGCGAATTTAAAGCCGAAGCCGTCTTCGCCAATGCGGTTGGCCTTGGGTACCTGTACGTCGGTAAACAGCAATGAGTGCGTATCCGACGAGCGAATCCCCATTTTATCTTCTTTCTTCCCGACCACGAAGCCCGGTAAACCTTTCTCGATAATAAGGCAGTTGATGCCCCGATGTTTCTTTTCCCGATCGGTTTGGGCAATCACTAAGCAGATACCTGATGAATTACCGTTAGTGATCCAGTTCTTTGTGCCGTTCACTAAATAATAATCGCCCTTATCGTCGGCGGTAGTGGCCTGCGAGGTCGCATCAGACCCTGCTTCGGGCTCCGACAGACAGAAAGCGCCAATGGTTTGACCAGATGCCAGGCGAGTCAGATACGTTTGTTTTTGCTCTTCGGTACCGAATGCTTCGAGCCCATAGCAGACAAGCGAATTGTTGACCGACATAATGACTGAAGCTGAGGCATCGACCTTCGATATCTCTTCCATAGCCAGCACGTAGGAAACGGTATCCATGCCGCCACCGCCATAGTCAGGTGAGACCATCATGCCCAGAAAACCCAATTCGCCCATTCGCTTCACCTGCTCAGCCGGAAAGCGGGCTTCATTGTCGCGCTCAACAATGCCGGGCATCAACTCATTCTGCGCAAAGTCACGAGCAGCTTCCTGAACCGCAAGGTGTTCTTCCGATAAGTTGAAATTCAATCCCTGTAACTCCAGCGTTGCCGTTGCCATCCGATTGTATAGTTAAGTTTGTTGATACTAGTGTAAAGGTAAGGAAAAATAGGACTAATAGTATGCATGCATACCGTTAGTCTAGGCCGTTTTGACAGGGTTTCAGCATAAAGACAGGCCTCTGGCCCTATAAAACGCCTGCCTCACCGTATAAACCTGGTAAATAACCCTACTCATACAGCAAGGTAATCAATTCGGCCACACAGGCAGGCTTAGTGGCACCTTCTACCTCAAATACACACTCGACAATAGCACGAACCGAACTGGCTGACTGCTCATTCGCATCGTCAGGGGTATTGGGAGCCGTTCGGCCGTCTGGTTCGGCATGATGAAGCCAGGCTTTCATGCGCAGTCGGCTTCCCACCGGTACGGCGTTCGTGAAGCGGATCTTGTTGGCACCGTAATTAACGCCCAGTTTGACCGATTCTACCTGGTATATTTCAGCCAGGAGTTTCGGAGCCAGCGAGAGTGTCAGGAAACCGTGTGCGATGGCTGTCTTGTACGGCGACTCACGGGTGGCCCGTTCTGGATCGGTGTGGATCCACTGGCTGTCGCCGGTAGCCTGCGCAAATAGATCGACCATTTCCTGGGTGATGGTCATGTACTCGGTTTCGCCAAGCGACTGCCCGGCATGAGCCGAAAAGTCGGCCAGATTAGCGAAGGTTTGCATGAATACTGTGGTTTTGTGCAATTTTGCGGCCATGACCGAAGCCGATGACCTTTTATTTTTTGATTACGAAGGGAACCGGCTGGCTTATCGGACAATCGGACATGGCCCGGTTACTCTGCTGGCATTTCATGGTTTCGGACAGAACGGCCACATTTTCAGCCCGGTCGATGAAATGATCGGTCATCAATTTACGATTCTGGCGATCGATCTTTTTTTTCACGGTAGTAGTCGCTATGCCAGTGGTCACCTAGTAACTAAAAGTGATTGGCAAAGGTTAATCAACGCTTTTCTTGCTATAAAGCGCATCGGTCGGTTTTCGGTTACGGGGTTCAGTCTGGGTGGCCGGTTTGCGCTGGTTACCGCCGAAGCATTTGCCGACCGGATCGATCAAGTGCTGCTGATTGCACCCGATGGCATCACGCGCAGCAAATGGTATGAACTGGCAACGGCAACACGTATCGGTCGAGGGGTGTTTCAGTACGGTTTACATCATTTATCGACGCTTGAGCAGGCGGGCCATTTCCTTGTTCGTATCGGCCTGCTCAACCGGACCGTCATGCGCTTTGCTGAACTATCACTCAGCACCCCGGCACAACGGGCACTGGTATACGAGGTATGGACGCAGTTTCGGCTCATGAAACCGGATATACATCAGGTAGCCGCTTTGCTGAACCAGCACTCGGTACGGACTCGGTTTTTTATGGGTGCCTTCGACCGGATTATACCCGGTGCTTTTATTTTACCGCTTACCAATCGGTTGAAACACTATGAACTGACTGTTTTGAATACGGGTCATAATCATCTGATCGGGCTGACGGCAGAGAGGTTAAGCCGTTGATCGATGTAATTCGGGTGCAGTAACCCGGTCAATCCTGTTTTTTAAGGGCCCGCCGGAGAACCTGCCAAAGACCGGCGATGGAGACCAGAATGAGCGCGACCACAATTACCTGCCCCCATATACTCTGGTTGGGATTGTCGAGCAGTGTTCTGATCTCACGGGCTTCCCGACCCGACCAGATAGCCAGTAACGTTCGGGGGGTCATACCTAAAAAGCCACCAAGCAGAATATTTCTGAGCTTGGCACCCGACAGCGCAAACATCAGATTGGTTAACCCGAAAGGCAGGATAGGGGAGAGCTTGGCAAAAAAAATGACCTCCAGCTCCTTGTCCAGGATGCGATCCAGCACCGCCTGCGCCTTGGGGTTTTTTCGCAGGAACCGCATAAACCGTTCGTGATCGATCCAGCGGACAATGAGATTGATGAAAAGAATCCCGCCAAAGTTGACGACCAGTATAGGCAGCATGGCGTTCCAGCCCAGAAAATAGCCAAAAATAAGGGCCAGGATCGTGGGTGGTGTCAGGCCGGCCGATGTGATGGAGAACAAGACGGTAAGGGCTGCCCATTGCCAGCCCGTCAGGCTCCGGATAAAATCCTCATGAATGACCGCATAGTACGTCAACACCGACGTGAACACGATCGGCAGGACCGACAGGACAACGCCCGCAAGTGCCGGACCGGTGATTTTCTGGAGAAGGGGGTGTTTCACTACCTACGTAACGGGTAAATGGGCGTTGTGTTCGGTAACAATTGCAGGCATGACAGTTACGGCGAGACGACAATTCTTACCTTCGTATATGAAATTCGGAACCAAAGCCATACATGCCGGTATCGAACCGGACCCCACAACGGGCGCTATCATGACGCCTATCTATCAAACGTCGACCTACGTGCAGGAATCGCCGGGTAAGCATAAGGGCTATGAATATGCCCGGACGCAGAATCCTACGCGGACGGTACTGCAAAATAACCTGGCTGCCCTTGAGAACGGTAAACACGGCATTTGCTACTCATCGGGTCTAGGCGCAACGGACGCTATCCTGAAACTGTTCCGTCCCGGTGATGAAATCATTGCCAGTAATGATCTCTACGGAGGTACCTACCGGATTATGGTGCGTGTCTTTCAGGAGTTTGGCCTGACCTTTACATTCGTCAATTTATCGGACCCGGCCCAGCTGGAAGCGGCCATTACGCCAGCGACTAAAATGGTCTGGATTGAAACACCCACCAATCCACTGCTGCGGCTGGTAGATATCTCGGCCATTTCGGCGATCACCCGGCCGCGTGGTATTCAGCTTGTGGTAGACAATACGTTTGCGTCGCCCTACCTGCAAAATCCGCTCGATCTTGGCGCTGACATGGTGCTGCATTCGGTTACGAAGTACCTCGGTGGGCATTCCGATACGGTTATGGGTGCCATTATTCTGAATGATGATGAAACCGCCCAGCGTCTGGCCTTTATCCAGAACGCCTGTGGCGCTGTACCAGGCCCTCAGGACTGTTTTCTGGTGCTGCGTGGCATCAAGACCTTACATGTGCGGATGGAGCGGCACTGCGAGAATGCGCTGAACGTAGCGCAGTTCCTGCAGCAGCATCCAAAGGTGAGCCAGGTACATTATCCGGGTCTGGCGTCGCATCCCGGTCATGAACTGGCGAAACGGCAGATGCGCGGTTTTGGGGGTATGCTTTCGTTTGAACTGAAAGGCGATCCGATGCCGGAAGCAGTTCGGGTGATGGAAAGCTTCGAGGTATTTTCACTGGCTGAGTCGCTGGGGGGCGTCGAGTCGTTGTGCACGCATCCGGCCAGCATGACCCACGCCAGTATCCCAAAAGAAGAACGCGAAAAAAATGGTCTCAAAGACACCCTTATCCGGCTCAGCGTCGGGATCGAGGATGTCGAAGATCTGATCGAGGATCTCAAACAGGCAATTGGTTGAGGGTATCGGGAAGGGTTAGTACATAGGGATGCGCAGCGTAAGAAGAGGCACACAGAGAATTATTAACTCCTCTGTGTATCTCCTTTTACGCTGCGCATCTCTGTATACTAATTATCTGATTAACAACTGCTTACAAGGTGGCCAGATCGATCACAAACCGGTAGTGAACGTCGCCCTTGACCATGCGGTCATAAGCCGTATTAATATCGGCCATTGGAATCACTTCAACGTCGGACATGATGTTGTGCTCGGCGCAGTAGTCCAGCATCTCCTGGGTTTCCTTGATGCCGCCGATGAGCGACCCCGCCAGCCGACGCCGTTTTGCAATCAGGTTGAAGGCATGGACCTGGGGCGCTTCGGGTGGAACACCCAGCAACACCATCGTTCCATCCAGGCGCAGTAGTGCCAGATATGCGTTCAGGTCCAGCGGTGCCGAAACGGTATTGATGATGAAGTCGAAGTAGTTCTGGATATCGTTCATCGCTTCCGGATCTTTGGTTACCACAAATTTGTGGGCTCCTAATTCCTTAGCATCGGCTTCTTTCTTAGGCGATGTGCTCAACACCGTCACTTCGGCACCCATAGAGGCTGCTAACTTAACCGCCATGTGGCCCAGGCCCCCCAGTCCAACAACAGCGACCTTGTGGCCCTGCCCAATGTTCCACTGCCGTAACGGTGAATAGGTAGTGATCCCAGCGCAAAGTAATGGAGCAACGCGGGCCAGATCCAGCTTCTCCGAAATGTGAAGCACAAAATTATCGGTGACGACAACATTTTTGGAATAGCCGCCGTAGGTAGGCGTCTTCCGATCCATCTCCGTGCTGTTATAGGTGCCTGCATTGCCCAGGTCGCAGTACTGTTCCTGATCTTCTACGCAGCTGGAGCATTTCTGGCAGGAGTCGACCATACAGCCAACGCCCGCGAGGTCGCCCGCTTTGAAGCTGGTTACCTGGTCGCCAACCTGGGTCACGCGGCCAACAATTTCGTGGCCGGGAACCATTGGAAACATGGAACCGCCCCACTCGTCGCGTACCTGGTGAACATCGGAGTGGCAAACGCCACAATATAAAATGTCAATAGCTACGTCGTGGGGACCGACTTCGCGCCGTTCAAAATCGAACGGAACCAGATCCGCACCAACTTCTTTAGCCGCGTATCCTTTTACTGGAGTCATAATTTATTTTCTTTTTGTGTAAGGTGTGCTGATTGGGCAGAACACTCTATTTACTACAAGGTAGTGGAGCGTATTGTTTGCCAGCCTTTAAACGAGCAGGGGCCAGTAACAGCATGACATGGAATCGTGCTGCTACTGGCCCCTGAAAATATCTTACATTATGCCATCTTCCTGTATTTGATCCGGGTAGGTATAGCGTCGGTACCCAGGCGCTTGCGCCGGTTTTCTTCGTATTCGGAGAAGTTACCTTCAAACCAGTATACCTGTGAGTCGCCTTCAAAAGCCAGAATGTGGGTAGCAATACGGTCCAGGAACCAGCGATCGTGGCTGATGACGACAGCACAACCCGCAAAGTTCTCCAGCCCCTCTTCCAATGCCCGCAGTGTGTTCACGTCGAGGTCGTTGGTTGGCTCATCGAGCAGCAGCAGGTTCGCGCCTTCTTTGAGCGTCATGGCCAGGTGAACCCGGTTGCGCTCCCCGCCCGAGAGGGTTCCGACTTTCTTTTCCTGATCGGCACCGGCGAAATTGAACCGGCTAACGTAGGCTCGGGCGTTGGCTTGTTTACCCCCCAGCATGATCCAGTCGTTGCCACCAGCAATGGTTTCGTAGACGGTTTTGTTCGGGTCCAGTCCATCATGTTCCTGATCTACGTAGGCCACTTTCACGGTTTCGCCCACGTCGAAGGTGCCGGAGTCGGGTTTGTCGCGGCCGGTGATGAGTTTGAACAACGTCGTTTTACCGGCACCGTTCGGGCCAATGATACCCACGATGCCGCCCTGAGGAAGCCGGAAACCCAGGTGCTCGAACAGCAGCCGGTCGCCAAAAGCCTTGGCCACGTCGTCGGCCTCGATCACTTTGGCCCCCAGTCGCGGGCCAGAGGGAATGAATATTTCCAGTCGCTCGTCTTTCTGGCGTGTATCTTCATCCAGCAGTTTTTCGTAGGCACCCAAACGGGCTTTGGACTTGGCCTGCCGGGCTTTGGGGGCCATCCGGACCCATTCCAGCTCGCGCTGGAGGGTTTTCTGGCGCTTCGATTCGGTCTTTTCTTCTTTGGCCAGGCGCGTGTGTTTCTGTTCCAGCCACGACGAGTAATTGCCTTTCCAGGGAATGCCCTCGCCCCGGTCAAGCTCCAGAATCCAGCCTGCTACGTTGTCCAGGAAGTAACGATCGTGGGTTACGGCAATGACTGTTCCTACATACTGACGCAGGTGTTCTTCGAGCCACAGGACCGATTCGGCGTCGAGGTGGTTGGTTGGTTCGTCGAGCAGGAGCACGTCGGGTTGCTGCAGCAGCAGACGACACAGGGCCACCCGCCGTTTTTCGCCCCCGGAGAGATTATCGATCAGGGTTTCGGGCGGTGGGCAGCGCAGGGCATCCATGGCCCGTTCGAGTTTCTGGTCGAGTTCCCACCCGTTGAAGTGGTCGATTTTTTCCTGTACCTCACCCTGGCGGGCAATCAGTTTATCGAAGTCAGCATCGGGATCGCCGAACGCTTCATTGATTTCTTCAAATTCTTTCAGCAGGTTTACCACTTCCTGAGCCCCCTCTTCAACGATCTCCCGAACACTACGGCCCAGTGTAAACTGCGGCTCCTGTTCGAGCATGCCAACGGAATAGCCGGGTGAGAAAACCACTTCCCCCGTATAGTTCTTGTCGATACCGGCGATGATGCGCATGAGTGTCGATTTGCCGGAACCGTTCAGACCCAAAACGCCAATTTTAGCGCCGTAAAAGAAGGAAAGGTATATGTTCTTTAGGATTTGTCGGTTAGGCGGAATATTTTTACTCACGCCGGCCATGGAGAAAATTATGGTTTCCTGACTCATTAAAATCTGATAGATTTGTGGTTGGCAATAAACCCAAAATTAACCCACAGCGCAGCCTTAACCAAGAACAGTAATGGAAAACGCTTCACTGGTAGATGAATACGGTTACGTCAAAGACGGAAAGGTATTTTTGAAAGGCTACCTGAATTTTGAAGACCGCCAGATTGGCGAGGTCAAACGCACTGAGCAGGAAGCGCTCGATTATTTCAAGAACCGCTTCATCATCGCCGAAAACAAAGTAGCCCAGTTAGAAAAAGACATCGAAGAAGCCCAAAACAAAGGGTCTTATTTGACAAAATTAGTTCAGCTTCGCAAGAAGTTGCTTGGCTTCGACGCCCTCGGCGATTTCCCGCCCCTGCTCGACCGTCTGGACGCCCAGGAGGACATCCTCTCCGGTTTGATTTCGGTTAACCAGCTTAAAAATCTTGAGATCAAACGCGCCCTCATCGGCGAAGCCGAAGCCATCATCGACAGCACCGAATGGCGCGAAACCGCCGATGCGCTTCAGGAGATCAAGATGAAATGGATCAAAACCGGTCCTGTCGATAAATCGGTCGAAGCGGAGATAGAAGGTCGGTTTCAGGAGTTGCTGGATGGGTTCTTTACCCGCCGGCGTGAGTTCTTCAACGAGCAGAACAAGGTTATTCAGGAACGACTGGATAAGTATGACGAACTGATCCGGCTGGCGTTTCGGGCCAACCGGCTTGGCGATCTGGATGCTGCTTTTCTGGAAGTCAGGCGGCTTAACAATGCCTGGAAACAGGTAGGCGAAGTGCCTATCAAGAAGAGCGGTAAACTGTATAAGTCATTCAAGAAAGCAACGACGGCTTTCTATGCGAAATACAACGATGTCAAAGGCATTGTTATCGTACCGAAGATCGACCCGCGTATCGAGCAGCAGATGAAAATGGCCGACGAAGCGGAAAAGCTGTCCAAACAGGACGATATCTTCGCGGCTGCCGAACGGGCCAAAGTGCTGCTCAATAGCTGGAAAGAGATTCGGGTACCGTTCAAGTTACAGGATAAAGCCGTCAACGAGCGCTTCCGGGCGGCCTGCGACAAGATCTTTGAACTTAGCTACCTGGGTCGCGTACTGACCCGCAAGTACCCGGCTTTTGAACTCAAAAGCCAGTCAGAGCAAATCCGTACCAAGATTCGGGAGATGGAATACCTCGTTAAACGCGAGAAAAGCGACCTGCAGTTTGCACTTCAGGATGCCGACGGACTCGACCCGAATAAAGACGAAGACAAGCAGATCCTGAACAAAATCAATACCCAGAAGCGGAAGATCGCGATGAAAGAAACGATCCTGCGCGAGTTCCAGAAACAACTGGAAACGGTGGGCTATTGAGTAAAAGCAGATACATAGTGACAACGTGCCCCGGTGATGAACCGGGGCACGTTTCGTTTTAAGGCTTTGTTCTATCGGTATGGAAACGAACATGACCACATCCGCCCCTTTAACCGACGCCGACTTTATGGCGTCGATCCCCATCAACAAGTTTGTCCGGCTTCATTACTTCACCGACCTGCGCGAGTTCATCAAGACCGATGGGCTTACGAAAGCTATTGTCACTATCGACGGTGTCGACCACCTTGAGCTGGCTACGGGCGAACAAATTCCGCTGGATCGGGTAATTCGGGTTGATGGCCATATGTCGCCACGGTATCCCGGCTACGATGATTACTCCTGCGCTTGTTAGTACTACGTCGGTACCGACAGGTTAACCCCGAAATCTCAATAGATTTGCATTAGCTGACTGCTGGCTGGAGAAAACTCCCGGCCCGGTCAGCTATTTCTGTGCAATCTACCCGACTGGTACTTCTGTGAAAGCCCTCTGGCGTGACCTCCGTCACCACCTCCGCGCTGACTTTCGGCCTGATCTTTATATGGCTACGGGGCTGTGGCTGGCGTTACTTCTGTCGATCAATTACTATTTCGATGTTGAGGATTCGTACATCGACGCGTTCCAGAACGATCCGCGCTGGCCAGGACTTTACTTCGGGCTTTACGCTACGGCCTATTACGGCAGTGTCTGGATCTGGACGCACTTCCACCGTCGGGCCGACGTATGGCGTACCCGTGAATTCTGGCTGCGGAGTGGTACTGCCCTGGTTTGCTACTCGATCTATGCCGGTTTCTACGCCCACAATACCTGGAGCCAGCAACTGTTTGGGGGAGAGGTATTCGTTTTTCTGTATTACTGCTTCCGAAATCTGCAGTCGGTGTTAACGATTGTGTTGCCGCTCTATCTGTTCTACACGCTTATTGACCGGCAGCCGATGAATTTTTACGGGATGGCTCCCAGGCGGAAGGGGCTGGCGCTGTATGCCGTTATGCTGGCGCTGATGATTCCGCTCATTACCCTGGCGTCGTATCAGCCGGACTTTCTGGAATCGTATCCAACTTATGAAGACACCAACGCCAACGAGTTTTTCAAGGTACCTGAATGGGTAACTGCCTTTGTATACGAACTCTGTTACGGCTGGGACTTTGTCCCGACTGAGTTGCTGTTTCGGGGATTTCTGGTTCTTGGTATGAGTCGGCTACTGGGGCCGGGAGCCGTGTTGCCCATGGTGGTCTGGTACTGTGCCATCCATTTCGGACGACCGCTTGGCGAAGCCGTTTCGTCGGTGTTTGGCGGGTACCTGCTGGGCGTGCTGGCGCTGAGTACGCGCAGCATATGGGGTGGTTTGCTGATCCACATCGGTATTGCCTGGGGAATGGAGATTGCCGCCTTTCTTCAGCAGCGTTAGACAGTAAACTTACCGGCTCATTCCGCTTTTGACAGCGTCTCATCTTACCGCCTATGAACGCTGGAGTCGCCCTCGTTATGTGTTACGCCCTGGGAATTGCCGTTGGCGTGGCTCAACCTAATCCCGCCCGGCCCGATCTGTGCCAAGGTGCTTTCTATACCGAAGCTCAGGGAGCTGAGGCCCTGCGTGCCGCTTCCGGAACCCATCACGACCGGGCATCCTGGGAAACCCGGGCTGCTCAGATCCGGCAGGGCATTCGCGATGGAATGAACTTACCCGAAACCCCTCGATTTGCCCCGCTTCAACCAATTCGGCACGGTTTACGAAGGCTGAATGGGTATACCGTTGAAAACGTAACGTTCGAGAGTTTACCGGGCTTTTATGTAACGGGGAATCTGTACCGCCCCCTCCGTTCGTCGGGGAAACAGGCCGCAGTGCTCTGTCCGCACGGGCATGCCCCTAAGGAAGATGCCCGCTTTCAGGAGCAGACCCAGCAGCGCTGCGCAACCATGGCCCGTATGGGAGCCGTCGTATTCGTTTATGACATGCTCGGCTATGGCGATTCAAAGCAGTGTTCGCATAAAATACCTGAAGCGCTGAAACTTCAGATCCTGAATGGAATACGGGCACTTGACTTCCTGACCAGCCTTCCCGATGTGGATGCGAACCGTATTGCCGTATCGGGCGAATCGGGCGGGGGCACGCAAACGTTCCTGTTAACGGCGCTGGACTCCCGCGTCAAGGTTTCGGTACCGGTGGTAATGGTGTCGGCCCACTTTTTCGGCGGCTGTGTCTGCGAAAGCGGTATGCCGATCCACAAACGACCTACCCACCAGACAAGCAACGTTGAAATTGCCGCGCTGGCCGCGCCCCGACCGCTCTTGCTAATCTCGGATGGAAAGGACTGGACAAAGAATACACCCGATGTGGAGTTTCCGTATATCCAGACCGTTTACGCGTATTACAAAGCCAGCAGCCAGGTGGAGAACGTGCATCTGCCCACCGAAGGCCACGATTACGGGCCCAGCAAACGGGCGGCTGCTTACCGGTTTCTGGCCAGACACCTGAACCTGGATATAAATCGAGTACTGAAAAATGGCCAGATCGACGAGACGCCGAACACGCTCCTCGACCCGACTGCCCTGCAAGTCTTCAACGCCGAACATCCGCGCCCGGCCCATGCCGTAATGGGTGACGAAGCCGTTATGGCGTTGCTCAGGTAGGATCACCCCAAACTCACCAGCTCTGTCAGTTCCTCGTCGCTGAGGTCGCCGAGCCATGGTTCAGGCAGTACGTTGTACACGCAGTAGCTGACCTTCGGTGAGGTCATGCTGGCTTTTAAGGCAACTATCAACTCGGCGGGCAAGCGCATCGAAATCAGAATCTGCCTTACAAATTATAATGCCAGCATGATTTGGCTCCTGACCGTGCAGTTTGATAAAGTCTTTACGGTTTAGGGTTATCAGGCATCGACCCAGCGATGTTGTTAGTCGCAATAGTTCGTCATCGGGAATGGCTAGACCTGCTTGCCCAATTTGCAGTAATGTTTGTACATCATGGCCCATTTGCCGTAATACTTTCACGGCAGGCATGGGAAAATTTTCATCAGCGAACAGAAAAGCCATTAGTCAGCTTCGTTTTCGCTGATGGCTTCATCAATTTCTGATGAGTAAGTACGCACATAAGCCCAGGCATTCGCTAAGTCGGCAGCTCGGAGCGACGGATAGGCGACCAGCAAATCGGCATCGGTAGCGCCTAGTCGACGGGTTTGCTCAAGGAGCCATACCGGGATACGTGTACGAACAACACAGGCTACACCACCTGCGGGGCTTTCCTGGCGCTCGATACCCGGGAAGACATCACCTAAATCCTGCACGATCCATTGCAGAATCTGGGCTTTCTCGGCTCGCGACAAGCGACTCAGCATTTTTTCGGTTTCTAAAACGGCCGTGCTCATACGTTAAAGTTACAGGTTTTACCCCAAACTCACCAGCTCTGTCAGTTCCTCATCGCTGAGGTCGCCGAGCCAGGTTTCGCCGGTTTTGACGCTGAGGTCGGCGAGTTCGCGTTTGGAGCGGATCATGGCATCGATCTTCTCTTCCAGCGTTCCCTGATTCATGAGCCGGTAAACCAGTACGTTTTTTGTCTGGCCTATGCGGAAGGCGCGGTCTGTGGCCTGGCTCTCCACGGCGGGGTTCCACCACAAATCATAGTGGATGACGTGGTTGGCCTGGGTCAGGTTCAGCCCGGTGCCGCCTGCTTTGAGCGACAGGATGAAGGTGTGGTCGGAGCGGTTGCGCTGGAACTGCTCCACCATCTCATCACGATCGGCCCGCGAGGTGCCGCCGTGCAAAAACAGCGGCTGCTGCCCAAACGTCTGCTGAATAAACTGTTGCAGTAACTCGCCCATTTCCCGATACTGGGTAAAGATCAGTACCTTTTCATGGTTGGCGTAAATCGTCTCGAGCAGGTTGAGCAATAACGTTGCCTTGCCGGAAAGCGAGGGGGCCGCATTTCCTTTTTTCAGGTACTGATGCGGGTGGTTTCCGATCTGTTTGAGCGCCGTCATCAGTTTGAGCACCAGACCGCGCCGGGCAATACCATCCTTGTCTTCGATCGCCTGTAAACTTTCCTGCACCACGTTTTGATACAGGGCTGCCTGTTCGGGGGTGAGGGCGCAGAACTGATTGTTCTCAATTTTGTCAGGCAGGTCGCTGATGATAGTCTTGTCGGTTTTGATACGCCGGAGCAGAAAGGGACTCGTCACCCGCCGGAACTGATCGAGTTTCTGGTGGTCGCGCTCCTGCTGAATTGGCTTGCCAAACTCTTCGTTGAACTTGCTAAGCCCGCCCAGGTACCCTTTATTCACGAAATCCATGATGCTCCAGAACTCCGACAGCCGATTTTCGACAGGCGTACCGCTGAGTGCAATCCGGATAGGTGATTTCAGCGCTTTTACGGCCTTCGTTTGCTCTGTATCCGCATTCTTGATGTTTTGTGCTTCATCGATGATGACCACTGCCCAAGTCGTTTTCTTGATTGTATCGAGGTCTGAGCGGACTACCCCGTAGGTTGTCAGCAACAGGTCGTAGGCATCCGATGATGCCGGCAGCTTTCGGTTAGAGCCGTGGTATACGCGTGCCTGCAGGTCTGGTGCAAAGCGGGCAATTTCTTTTTGCCAGTTTGTAAGCAGTGTGGTGGGCAGCACAATCAGTCCTTTCTGCTTTTTGAAACGACCTTCCTGTTTAAACCTGAGCAGCAGGGCAATGATCTGCAGTGTTTTACCCAGACCCATGTCGTCGGCCAGCAGGCTGCCCATACCGAGGGCGGTATTCTTGACGAGCCAGTCGTAGCCGCGGTGCTGGTATGGCCGCAGGGTGGCGTTGAGCGTAGCGGGCAGGGGTTGTTCAGGGCTATCGATGAACGACTTGATGAGCGCCCGCACATCCGACGAGATGCCCAACCGCCCCCCCTTGTATTCTTCGGTCAGGGCTGCCCGCAACAGTTCAGGACCGGTTAATTCCGGCGGGCTTTCGAGCTGTTTGTAGAGCCTGGTGAGTTCGGTAGGGTCGAGCAGGACGTACTGGTCCTTGATCTTGACCAGCCCCGATGAGTTATTGACCAGTTTCTGAAAATCACGAATATCCACCATTTCGTCTCCCAGCGCTATCTGCCAGTCGAAGGTAAGCATATCATCCAGCCGCATGAATGAGTCGTTCTTGACGGCAACGTTGGCTTTGAGCCGTCCGCCTACCTGTGGCCGAACCCAATGCTTGAGCGACCGGGGTAGGAGGAGACTGATACCGAGTAGTTGCATACGGGGCAACGTATCCAGCAGCACCTTCACAAAATCCTGCGGTTTATAGAACAGGTGTGCCGGTGCGTCTTTCTGGGTTAGCCTGGCCAGATCCGGGAAGTGCCGCGAGAGGACCAGCAGATCCTGTAAAACAGCCATTCGGATGGGGGCGTGTTGTTTGTCGGTGAGCAGTTCGGCTAGTGGGATGGGGGCCGTCGTCTCGGGCGCTTCCCGGTCACGGATAAGCAGGCTGAGTCGAAATTCATCGCCGAGTTCATTGTCCTCCACCATCATGATGGGCACAAAGCGTTTGTGGCTCAGGAAAAAGTCATTCAGCCAGAGCTGCATGGCCAGCGGCATTTCCCGTTTGCCGAAGCCCTCGAACCGCAATGTTTCAATGCCAAAAAACAACCGGTCGGCATCTTCAAGCGGCCAGCGTTCCCAAAGTTCAATGGTCGTCTGCCTGATTGTCCGGCGCATCAGCAACGAGCACAGCATCAGCACCTGCTGCTCGTTGGGCAGTGCCAGAATATCTTTTTGCCAGCGTACCGTCAGTAACGTTGGCGATAGCTGGGATGTGAGCTGGCTTGCCAAATCCCGCACCGATTCATTGAGTGTTGCGGGGAGCCACCGTACCCGGTACTGCTCTTCGGTTGGTCCCACGCGCAGGAGTTGCGGCACAACCGCTCCCCGACGCAGCAGTACAGCTGCAAACTGCTGTGTGAGGTAAAGCCCCCGTACCGAATCGCTCATTTCAGGCCAGTCGGCCTCGGTAAGGGTGTCGAGCCAGCCTGTCAGATCATTCATACTAAAGTCTTTCAGCGGTCGGGGTTCGCCGTGCTCACTGAAGATGTTGATCTTTCGCAGCGACATAAGCTCATCGATCTGCACCTCAATACTATCGCTGGGGTCAGGAACGTCTTTCGCTTCGTTGGGTTTGGCAATGGCTGGTTTAACTTCAGCCTTACTGAATAACCTATAGGCTTTTGAAAGCGATTTATGGAAGTCGCTCTTGGCAAAGGTCACTTCAGGGGCCAGGAGGTCGAGCAGTTGATCGGTAAGCGGGGGGATGGTCGCAAAATCGAGGCCCGCCCGGATGGTGTCATCTGGTTTCCAGTCTTCGTCTTCTTCAGGAATATCTTCGGTACACAGCTCTTTGAAGGAGAGCACCGCTTCAATACCCCTACCGGGGGCGTCGACCTTTAACTTCTGCAATTCGGTAAGAATATCCAGCCCTTTCAGCTGGAAAACCAGAAACGGGTTCCGATCGATCTCGTTGGCGATAACATAGACGACCGCTGCGAGGTGCTTGCAGGGAATAGCATAGTCGGGGCAGGAGCAACCCATCGTCAGATCGTCGAACGTATGGGGGAACAGTTGGATACCTTTTTCCTGAGCAAATTCTGTTAGTTCGCCTGGCAACTGGCGGTTTAACAGCTGTGCCAGAATAACGGGGTTTTCCTGTATTTCGGTAAGCAGCAGTTCGTTCTCCTGATCAGAAAACAGCGGTACGGATAGTTTGGACCGGTACGGCCGGGGGGCTGACCCTTTGATAGAGGCACTGATCTGGTTCCCGTCAATTTTCAGCCCCTGTACGGCTCCTTTGTTGGCGTAGGTTTTTCCGCGCGGCAGGCGGTTAGCCATGTCGATGCTGGTCAGCGCATTAAGCCACTGTTGTCCCCACCACGTTTTGCCGTAGGTGATGCGTTCCGCCATGCTTGTTGATTTGGGTAATGATTCAAGTACAAAAATAAGGTATTCGACCAAGCTTAGTCATATCTCCATAAACTCAGCTTTCTGGCCTTCACACAACCCATAAACGTGACTATTAGTTGGTCTATTGACTCCGGGCAGTATGAAAAATACCCTGCTGCGGCTTCTTATAGCAAGCCATAACAGGGTATTCGTAACAAAACCAGGTACTGCCTATCGTTTAGATAAGCTATTTAATCGATCCTGTCGAAACCGCAGTAAGGGACCAAAACGGCTGGAATGTTGATTCCGTCGGGTGTCTGGTTGTTTTCGAGGATAGACGCCAGGATCCGGGGCAGTGCCAGTGCCGACCCGTTCAGGGTATGCAGCAGCTGCATCTTTGCCGGCCCATCACCCCGGTCCAGTTTGCTGCGTAGCTTAAGCCGGTTAGCCTGATAGGTCTCAAAGTTTGACACCGAGCTAACCTCCAGCCAGCGCTCCTGGGCCGCCGACCACACTTCCATGTCGTAAGTCAGGGCCGAGGTGAATCCCATGTCGCCCCCGCAAAGCCGCAGAACCCGGTAAGGCAGTTCCAGTTTTTGCAGCAATGATTGAACATACTGGCTCATTTCCTCGAGCGCAGCATACGAGTTTTCCGGCTTCTCGATACGTACGATCTCAACTTTATCGAACTGGTGCAGGCGATTCAACCCCCGAACGTGCGCACCCCATGAACCGGCTTCGCGCCGGAAACAGGGCGTGTAGCCGACGTTTTTGATGGGAAGCTGGTTTTCGGGCAGGATAACGTCGCGGTAAATATTGGTAATGGGTACCTCGGCCGTTGGAATCAGGTACAGCTTATCTTCAGTTGCGAAGTACATCTGCCCTTCTTTGTCGGGAAGTTGTCCCGTTCCGAAGCCCGACTCTTCATTGATCAGGATTGGCGGCTGCACCTCCATGAATCCGGCTTTCAGCGCTTCGTCGAGGAAGAAGTTGATCATGGCCCGTTGAATTCGGGCACCCTTGCCTTTGTAGACCGGGAAGCCCGCTCCCGAAATTTTTACGCCTAGTTTGAAATCGATGATATCGTATTTCTCGATCAACTCCCAGTGTGGCTGCGCGTTGGTGTGTAGCGTTGGGATGGTACCATGTTCAGCGATAACCTCATTGTCGTCAGCTGCGCGGCCTTCAGGAACGCTGCTGTGGGGCAGGTTCGGAAGCGTCACCAGTAATGCCTGCAAGTCGGTTTCGATTTGGCGAAGAGCATCACCGAGTTCTTTCGAGCGGGCTTTCAGTTCGGCGGTTTCGGCTTTGGCTGCGTCGGCTGCGGTTTTGTCGCCCGCTTTCATAAGTGCACCGATCTGGCCTGCCCTGATGTTAGACTGGGCCAGTACATTATCGAGTTCGCTCTGGGTATCGCGCCGTTGCTGGTCGAGCGTGATCAGTTGATCCACAACAGTCTCGGCGTTGGCGAAGTGTTTTTTGCGCAGTCCGGCCAGCGTCGTTTCTTTATTTTCGCGGATGAAGGAAAGTTGAAGCATTCAGATTACTGTTTAGCAAGGGAGGTAATTACAGTGACAAAGTGTTGCGCATCGTCGATAAATGCGCCTAGTTTTTCCTCGTCGAAATCGATGAAATCCTCATAATCGGCTTCGTTTCGCGTATCGAAAAGTTTTTGATAGAGTTTACCCCATACTATATCCACTAGCCCTGATTTAATAAAGTGCTGGCTGAGCATGATTTTAACACCTTTGTGGGTATAGGTATCCATATCATTTTTGGCTAGCAGTGCTAATACGGCGTAAAAGCAAGCGTAGTAAAGCCTGTTGGCCACGCCATTCCAATTGCCCGATGCCGCTAATGTTCTGGCGGCATCAAGGGTTTTGTTAGCCCGTTCGATGCGATAGGCTATCAGGTCATCTTTTGTCCGACTCATACCAGCTTACTATCGCGTTTGATATTACGGTATAGCGGAGTGACGCCATAATCTTCCTCCCATTCCTGTTTAGAATGGATAATGGACCCAATAACCTTTGCGCTGGATAGTTCTATTTCGAACAGATAGTCACGCAGTTGATTTTTAAGATGTTTGTCCGCTGGCCCCTCTGTCAAGACCAGAAAATCCCAGTCAGAGTCCTCCCGCGCGTCGCCCCGCGCCCGCGACCCAAACAGCCACACTTCGGCTTGCGGATCGACCCGGTGAACGTACCGCTTAATTTCCTGTAAGAACTGAGCGTCTGTCATGCATGATAAGGCATTTACTGGTTGAGTAATGCCGCATTACTCAACCACGACTACGTTATACCGAAAATAGCCCTTCGTTGAGCGCGTTGAGTGCCTGCGCTTTGTAGGTTCCGTGTACCAGCATCGACAGGTTGCTTTCGGTGCCGCCGTACGAAATCATCCGAATTGGAATGTTCTTCATCGCATCGAACACCCGTACGGCTACCCCTTCGTTGTCGGCGCTGAAGTTACCCACGATGCAGATAATGGTCTGGTCGTAATCCGGTTCTTCCAGGCTACAGAACGTGCTCAGCTCGGCTGTTATCTCGTCAATACGCTCGGTATTATCGATCGTAACCGACACCGATACCTCCGACGTAGCCAGCATATCGACGGGTGTCTTGTATTTCTCGAAAATCTCGAAAATACGACGCAGGAATCCGTAGGCGTTCAGCATACGGCTGGAGTGAATATAAAGCGCTGTGATACCATCCTTTGCCGCCACCGCTTTAAACACCTGATCGCTGGCTGCTGGTGCGTCTGTCCGTTCGGCGATAAGCGTGCCCGGAGCTGCCGGGTCCATGGTGTTCTTCAGCCGGACGGGTACGCCAAACATGCGGGCGGGGGTGATTGTCGACGGGTGCAGGATCTTAGCCCCGAAATAGGCCAGCTCTGCCGCTTCGTCGAAGGTCAGCTCACGAACGGGAAACGTATTCTTTACAATACGCGGATCGTTATTGTGCATGCCGTCGATGTCGGTCCAGATCTGGATTTCGTCGGCCCGGATGGCCCCGCCAATCAGCGATGCGGTATAATCGGAACCACCCCGCTTCAGGTTGTCGACCTCGCCACGGGGATTACGGCAAATGAATCCCTGGGTAACGATGATCTGTTTATCGGTATGCTGGGGCAACATCTCGGCCAGCCGCTGCTCCGTAAACTGGATCTCCGGTTCGTTGTCGGCGTCGATCCGCATAAACTCCAGCGCAGGCAGCAAGGTCGACGCGACGCCCTCCTCGGTCAGGTAGGCCTGAAATAGCTGCGTACTCAGTAGCTCACCTTCAGCCACCAGTTCTTTCTCCTGTTTGAGCGTAAACGGCTTGATCCGCGTCAGCGACCGGATAAACGAAAACTCGTTGTCCACGGCCTGCTGGCCGGCGGTTTTGCCTGCGTCGGTTGCGTAAAGTTCACCGATGAACTGGTCGTAATGCGCCTTAAGCGCGTCGATTTTTGCGTTAGCACCATCATCGTCGTTCGCCTTGAGCGATTCGCCGATGGCCAGCAAACCATTGGTCGTGCCCGAAAGCGCCGACAGAACAACAATTTTACGGGTATTATCGCCCGTAATGAGGGTGCGGATGGACTGCATGCGCTCGGGCTTCCCGACCGACGTGCCGCCGAATTTCCAGACGTGCATTTTTAATGAGTGAATTAGGGAATGAGTGATTGGATAAACAGTTTGTGTGCTATATCATGCGCACATCCTATTATTCACGTAGTTGAAATTAGAACTTACTATACACCTGTTTTTGCAGCCCCAGCATTTTAATAGCCGTAATAGCCGCTTCGTCGCCTTTGTTACCATGTTTGCCGCCCGCCCGGTCGAGAGCCTGCTGCTGATCATTAGGGGTCAGGACGCCGAAAATGACAGGCTTGCCGGTTTTCAGGCTGACGTTGGTCAGGCCCTGAGCTACCGCATGGTTGATGTAGTCATTGTGTTTGGTTTCGCCCTGAATAACGCAACCGAGTGCAATAACCGCATCGATATCGTCGCGCTGAGCAAACCAGAGCGCTCCCAGGCTCAACTCATAACTGCCCGGCACGTTACCACGAATAATATTCTCTGGCTTCGATCCATGCTGGATGAGGGTTTGGTAGGCACCATCGAACAACGCTTCGGTAACGTCGGTGTTCCACTCCGACACCAGAATGACGAATCGGCGGTGACTGATATCGGGTAATTCGTCTGTAGAGAAGACGCTGAGGTTCTTATCGGCTGAAGACATAGTTGAGGACGTGGGCGTCCGGGCTACAGGTTATAAAAAAAGGGACAAAACCCGGTTTGGCTTTGTCCCTTGCTGTATTGATTAGTTCAGATACGCTTATGACTCGCCGACCGCTGCTTCGAGCACGGATTTATACTTCCTGGCACTAACGGCCTCGGCAGACTGAGCGTACTTTTCGATGATCTCGTTATAAGCACTAACGGCTTTATCGTTTTGCTTGGCCTGCTCATAAGCAATGGCCAGCTTCATGAGGTAGCCGGGCGTAAAGAACTTGTTCGACTTATAGTCGGCTGCTTTCCGGTACTGGTCGGCTGCTTCGTCGAAACTCTTCTTTTCCATGTAAGCGTCCCCAATCAATGCATACGCACGAGCCTGCACCAGCAGATCCGACGAGCTGAAATTTTTCAGGTGATCGATGGCTTCATCATACTTCCCCTGCTTTAACAAACCCAGACCAGCATAGAAGTTGGCCAGGTTTCCGGCGTCTGTGGAACCGTAGTTGTCAGCAACGGCCAGCAAACCGGGGGTTCTGCCGTCCCCGTTAAGGGCCTGCTTGAGCGAGTCGGATTCAACTTTATAAATGGACGGAAATAGTTCTACCTGGGCTGTTTCGTCCTGGCTCCCTACATAGGCACGGTAGCCAAAGAAGGCAACAAGCAGCAGTACGATACCGCCAACTACACCTAAAACAATGTTCCGATTTTGATCAAAAAAATCGCCAACATCTTCCAGCTTATTTTCTAATGCGTCCGGGTCTTCTAAAAAATCCAAGCCGGTGTTCTTTTTGCTCATGTTTTTGCAATTTGGATTGCAAAATTAGAACTATTTGTCCGAGTGGAAAAGCATAACGGTCAAAACTTTACGAATTGGTTTCTTCTTTTAAGATCATATCCCGAACTGCCATCACTTCAGAGGAACGAACCATTCTGATTTGGTGGGGTAGTAGCGTCTCAACAGCGACCGATTCGCCGGTGAGCGTCACAAACTCAACCTCAAAGGCCTTTCCCTCATTGTATACTGTTAAAATTGTACCTACATCGCCCGCTCTCAGGCGTTCATTGGCTGTATTGTCCTGCAAAACCACTAAATCAAACTCGTCCATACTTTACTACACTGTTTTTAAAGAGTAAACGAGTGACATTTCTGGTTGTTTTACAGAAAAGCGTACATTTGTGCCGCTAATCTTTTAAAGGGGTGCCCTAATACAACGGGCTGAGATTATACCCATTGAACCTGCCCGGGTAATGCCGGGAAGGGAACTGGAGTTCAATACACACTTATTTACCATCTAACCAAAGGTAGGATTGGCCCCTTGCCTATCGTCAAACTTTTTCATTATGAAAAAAGCGACGACCTGCTTTTTCCTTCTGATTGCCGCATTATGGCTATCAGCCACGCCTGTACAGGCCCAATTCTCACTATCCGGAACGGTTCGTGATGTCGATGAGCCCGCTACGTCCGGCAGTGCGCTGCCCGGCGCAGCTATTACCATTGAGGGTACCTACATCGGTACGTTCACCGATGCCAGCGGAGCCTTCCGCCTTACAAATCTTAAGCCTGGGTCGATTGTGGTGCGTGTTTCGCTGCTGGGCTATGAATCGCAAACGCAAACACTGGACCTGACCCAAAATGCCACCTTACCCGTGCTGTTGAAAAAGTCGGCCATTGCGGTCGATGAGGTGGTGGTCAGTGCCACCCGGGCCAATCAAAAATCAGCTATAGCGTATACAGATGTATCGCGCCGGGATCTGGACAAGCTCAACCTGGGTCAGGATATCCCGCAGCTACTCAACTTTACGCCGTCTATCGTGACTACCTCCGATGCGGGCGCGGGCGTTGGTTATACCGGTATCCGGATCCGGGGGTCCGACGCTACGCGTGTGAACGTGACGTTGAACGGTATTCCTTATAACGACGCCGAATCGCAGGGGACATTCTTTGTCAACATGCCTGACTTTGCCTCATCGGTGAGCAGCATCCAGATTCAGCGGGGTGTGGGCACCTCAACCAACGGGGCCGGGGCGTTTGGGGCGTCGGTCAACATTCAGACGAACAAGCTGGAAGCCAAGCCCTACGCTGAAGTGAACTTGTCGGCTGGTTCCTTCGGCACGCGCAAAGTGAACGTGATGGCCGGGACAGGGTTGCTCAATAATCACTTTGTGCTGGATGCCCGGCTTTCGAAAATAAATTCCGATGGTTATGTCGACCGGGCGTTTTCGGATCTGAAGTCATTTTACTTATCCGGCGGGTATTACACCGATAAAAGTTTTATCCGGCTCAACGTGTTTTCGGGGCAGGAGCAGACTTACCAGTCGTGGGGTGGGGTACCAGAAAGTTTGCTTCGAACCAATCGAACGTACAACGTCTACACCTATGACAACGAGACCGATAATTATCAGCAGGATAACTATCAGTTGATAGCGTCGCACGAACTAAGCCGGAACTGGCGGCTCAATACGTCGTTCTTCTACACAAAAGGACGGGGTTATTATGAGCAGTACCGGGATAACGACCGATTCAGCAACTACGGCTTGCCCAACGTCGTTATTGGTGATTCGACCATCGAACGGACCGATATCGTTCGGCGTCGCTGGCTGGATAACGATTATTACGGAACCGTTTTCTCCCTCGATTACAATAGCTTCGGTAAGTTGACGGCTAACATCGGTGGCGGCTGGAACCAGTATAAAGGTGGTCACTTTGGCGAGATCATCTGGGCGCGGGTTGCGGGTAACACCACGATCCGGGATCGGTATTACGACGACAACGCCACAAAAAATGATTTCAACCTGTATGCAAAGGCGTTCTATCAGTTCAATGCCAAACTTAACGGGTTTGCCGATATGCAGGTCCGAACGGTCAACTACTCGTTTCTGGGTTTCAACAGTCAACTGCAAAATGTTCAGCAGTCGGCCGATCTAACGTTTTTCAACCCTAAAGCAGGTCTGACGTATGTTCTCAATGACCGTAGTACGGTCTATGCATCGGTGGGGGTAGGGAACCGCGAGCCGAACCGGGACGATTATACCCAGTCGACACCACAAAGTCGCCCCAGAGCGGAACGACTGATCGATTACGAAGCGGGGTATAAAATTCAGTCGAGCCGACTGGCCTTCACGGCAAACGCTTACTACATGAACTACCGGAATCAGCTGGTATTATCGGGCCGACTAAACGACGTAGGTGCGGCTAACCGCGTTAATATTCCTATCAGTTACCGCGCTGGTGTCGAACTGGAAGCGGGCGCACGGCTGGCTAAAAAGCTGCGCTGGAACGTCAATGCGACCTTTAGTCAGAACAAAGTCAGGAATTTTACCGAGTATCTGGACAACTTCGACAATGGAAGCCAGGAGAGCCGTGACTACCGCGAAACCGATATTTCGTTTTCTCCCAACGTGATTGGTGGGTCGCAGTTGCTGTTTACACCGGCCAAAGGTCTGGAGCTTGGTCTGTTGTCTAAGTATGTAAGCAAACAGTACCTGGATAACACCTCCAATGAAAGCCGGAGCCTGGATGCTTACTTTACAAACGACATCCGGATCATTTACGCCATCAAGCCCAGGTTTGCTCAGGAAATTACGTTTACGCTACTGTTCAATAACGTCCTGAATGAGTTGTATGAGTCGAACGGCTATACGTATGCTTATATCTCGGAAGGAAAAGTCACTGCCGATAATGGCTATTACCCACAGGCAGGGCGAAACTTCCTGGCTGGCGTTCGGCTGCGGTTTTAGAATTTATTCAAGGGTTTTATGTTCGCCTGAGTTTATCTGACTTTGTACTGAACTGTATCCTGGCCCGCTACGTCCGGGAGTGAAGACAGCCAATCACCCGGACGTGGCCGTCCAGGATACAGGGTAATACGATTAATGTTGCATATCGCGAATAAGCTTACTGGCGAAGATAAACTCGTTCAATTCGCTGACATTAGACTGTGTGAGGGTAGCGCTGTTGCCCTCCCACAGTTTTTTGCCTTCGTAGAGAAACATAATTTTATCGCCAATTTCCATCATCGAGTTCATGTCGTGGGTAATAACGACTGTAGTGATTTTGTACTCGTCGGTAATTTCTTTGATGAGCTGATCGATCTTTATGGATGTCAGCGGATCGAGCCCGGAGTTAGGTTCGTCGCAGAACAGGTATTTGGGGTTCAGCACGATTGCCCGGGCAATACCTACCCGCTTTTTCATACCACCACTGATCTCTGACGGCATCCGGTCGGCGGCCTCTTCCAGTCCAACCCGTTGCAGGCATTCCCGCGCCCGGTCCAGTTTGTCATTTTCTGCGTGATCGGTGAGCATATCGAGTGGGAAACGAACATTTTCCAGTACCGTTTTTGAGTCGAACAAAGCCGACCCCTGAAAGAGAACCCCCATTTCGCGCCGGATCACTTTCTGATCGTCTTCATTAACGGTCAGAAAATTACGGCCGTCGTAAAGAACTTCGCCCTCATCTGGTTTGATCAGGCCAATCATGCACTTCAGCAGTACGCTTTTCCCTGTACCGCTACCACCGATAATCAGGCTTGTCTGGCCCGGTTGAAACGAACCGTCGATACCCGCTAATACCTGCCGGTCGCCGAACGTTTTTGCTATGTGTTTAATATCGATCATTCTCGTCTAAGGAGTGAATGAGCGAGTGAGCGAATGAGTGAATGAAGGCAAACTTAGAGTCGCTCACTCGCTCATTCACCCATTCGCTTATCAGGTTAACAGCAGTTGCGTGAGGATAAAATCGGCAGCTACAATGGCGATACAACTGTTTGTGACGGCTGAGGTAGACGCACTACCCACTTCGAGGGCGCCACCGCTAACGTTATAGCCCTGGAAGGCCGAGATTGTCGATACCAGGAAGGCAAATGCGGTTGTTTTGATAAGCGCAAAGGCCACACCGAAGGGTTTGTAATCGTACCGCAATCCCGAAACGTACTCTTCAGGTGAGATAACACCGGCCAGTACCCCGGCAATGTAGCCACCCAGGATCGACAGAAACCCGGCCAGAATGACCAGCAGCGGGAACATCAGCATCGAAGCAATTACTTTGGGCAAGATCAGGTATGAGCTCGAATTGATGCCCATTACTTCCAGCGCATCGATTTGCTCGGTAATACGCATCGTGCCCAGTTCGCCGGCAATGTTAGACCCTACTTTACCGGCCAGTACGATGCAGGTAATGGTGGGAGCCAGTTCCAGGATTGTACTATCGCGAACGATGAGAGCGATGATATTTTTCGGAACGAACGGGTTCGAGAGATTATAGGCTGTCTGAACGCAGGTAACGGCCCCGATAAACGACGCTACCAGCGCGACGATAAATACTGAACCAACCCCAATGGAGTTACACTCGCCCAGAATAAGTTTTAAGTAGACACCCAGCTTCTCGCGGTTGCGAAAAAGTGACCCTAAGAAAATAAAATACCGGCCTATCCGTGACATACAAGCAGCTAAGGAACAACTATCCGTGCCCACTATCGGGCTACTGGAATACATTGGGAACAACCTAAGCAAAGGTAGAATGGTTTCTGCCGTAACTTGCGGTCGTTTACAAACCTTGCTGGTCTTTAAGGCAAGTGGGGTATGAACGGGAGCAATATACTTTATATGAAGCCATTAATTGTTGTTACGGGCGGAACCAAAGGCATTGGTCGCGCTATCGTTGACCGGTTTGTTGCCGAAGGATTTGATGCCATTGTCTGCGCCCGCTCGATCGACGGGATCAGCGGTCCAGGTCTGTTGCCCTTCTCTGCCGATTTATCGAGCCGTAGCGGGGTCGATGCGCTGGTCGCTTACGTCGAGTCGCTGAACCGGCCCGTCGACGTGCTGGTCAATAATACGGGTGTGTTTCAGCCCGGCCAGATTCATAACGAAGCCGAAGGTACATTTGAGCAGCTCATGACAACGAACGTGGGTAGCGCCTATCACCTGACGCGGGGTTTGGTGCGCGACATGATGATTCAGCGGAAGGGACATATTTTTATGATGTGCTCTACGGCCAGCATTACGCCTTATATCAACGGCGGTTCTTACTGCATCTCTAAATTCGCTTTGCTGGGTATGAGCCGGGTTCTGCGCGAAGAGCTTAAACCGCATGATGTGAAGGTCACGGCTATTTTGCCGGGGGCTACGCTCACGGCCAGCTGGACCGGTACTGACCTGCCCGAGGATCGCTTCATGAAACCTGAAGACGTAGCGGAAAGCACCTGGATGGCCTACTCGTTATCGAAAAGCGCTGTCGTTGAGGAAATCCTGATCCGGCCACAGTTAGGCGACATTTGAGCGGGGTGTATGGCATCTGCCATGGCCGACGCGAAGTTGGCAGCTTTGTCTCAACTGTCTGTGACTTGTTGACGTATAGCGTTTCGGCCTTACGACTTCTACGACTCTTTCGTATCTTGCGGCCCACTTCATCGGTCCGAGAACCAGCAACCAAAACTATAAACCGAGAATTTAAGAATGTCTTCTGTTGAATATCTGGGTATCGACGTTGGCGGCACGAACGTCAAAATGGGTATTGTTGAAGCCGACACCGGCAAAATTTCCAACTTCTACAGCCACGATACCATGAGTTGGCGGCAGTCGGGCCACTTTGTTGAACGGTTTGGCGATGCCGTAGCGCTGCAATTACTGGCTAACAAAGAGGTTAAGAAAGTAGGCATTGGCTTGCCCGGCATGCTCAACACCGACCGGACCGTGCCTTTGGAAATTACGGCTATTCCGGAGATCGATGGTATGCCGATGGTCGATATGCTCACCAAACGGTTTGCGGGGGTCCAGTTTTTTCTGGCCAACGACGCCAATGCCGCTGCCTTAGGCGAATATTACTTCGCTGAAGAAAAAATCAAGGAAAATTACATTTTCATTACGCTCGGAACGGGTGTTGGTGGCGCTGCAATTATCAACAAAAAGATTTTTACCGGGGGCGATGGTAATGCCATGGAGCCTGGCCATATCCCGTCGCGTAATGGCCGGGTGCTGGAACGGAATATTGGTAAAAAAGAACTGCTCGATCTGGCCAATCTTCGCCGGAGCGAGTTCAACGGCGAAACGCAACTGTCAGCCGAGGGTGATATTTCCACCACGGGTCTTGTCGCAGCAGCAGCCGAGAACGACGAACTGGCCTTACAGATCTGGAATGAAGTAGGCGAAATGCTGGGCGAAGGGCTGGCAACGCTTATTAAAATACTGGATATCAAGCAAGTGTTGATCGGGGGCGGTCTGTCGGCATCGTTCGATTATATCCTGCCTGCTGTTAATAAAACGCTGGATTACTGGCTTAACGACTACTATAAGAACGGCCTGCTCATCCGGCGGGCTACGCTTGGAAACGACGCGGGTCTGCTCGGTGCCGCTTCGTTATGCTTTGAGTAGAAGTCGTAAGAGTCGTAGAAGTCGTAAGTCGTAGAAGTCGTAAGTGGCTGACGCAGGCTTGTTGCTTTCGCGTCAGCCACTTACGACTCTTACGACTTCTACGACTCTTTTCAAACCACATTTACCTCCGGCGTAATGGCTATGCCAAATTTTTCCTGTACCGAATCCCGCACCTGTCTGGCCAGGTTTAGCAGTTCCTGGCCGGTAGCATTGCCATAATTGACCAGCACCAGCGCCTGTTTACTATGAACGCCGGCATCGCCAACGCGGTGACCTTTCCAGCCAGCCTGTTCAATGAGCCAGCCAGCCGGAACTTTAACGGCTTCATCGCCAATGGGATAGCCTGGTAATTCAGCAAATTGCTCCTTCAGGGTATCGAACTGAGTTTTTGGGATTTCAGGATTCTTGAAAAAACTGCCTGCATTGCCAATCTGTGCCGGGTCGGGAAGTTTGCTGCGCCGTATCCGGATGACGGCGTCGCTAATGGCTTTTATCGATAGCTTGTCTTCCGACACGCCCATTTCGGTCAGCGTCTCCTGAATAGCTCCGTAGCGGGTATGGAACGTTGGTCGTTTGTTTAGCTGGAAGGTAACGCTGGTAATAATGTAATGGCTCTTCAGTTCGCGTTTAAATACGCTCTCGCGGTAGCCAAACTGGCAATCGGCGTGAGAAAATGTTCGACGTTCCCCGGTCTGTGTATGAACAGCCGTCAGGGATTCGAAGACCTGTTCCAGTTCCACGCCATAGGCACCAATGTTTTGCAGTGGCGCTGCTCCAACAGTGCCGGGAATAAGCGCCAGGTTCTCCATGCCAGCGTAGCCCTGCTGAACACAGAATTGGACGAGTTCATGCCAGTTGACACCAGCGCCGGCCACCAGATAGATATGGTCGTCGTCTTCCCGAATAACATCAATACCCTGGATATTCATTTTAATAACCAGACCATCGAAGTCATGACAAAGTAACACATTGCTGCCTCCCCCCAATATTAACTTAGGCAATCCCACGAAATCAGTTAATTGCAGAAGAGTATTAATATCATCAGCATGATTAATTTCCACCAAGTACCGGGCGTGGGCATCAATCCTAAACGTATTGTAAGGTTTGAGCGACACGTGGCTTTGTATGTTAAGCATCTTTCGTCATAAATAGATGCACAAAATTAACCAAAATCCTGTAGGCGATAGTGAGCTGGAAGGTCATGTGACACGAAGACAGTCAAAATGGTTATTTTTGCTGTCTCATACAATGATAGTTATGCGTTTCGAATACAGTGGGTTGCTGATAGCAGTGGTTTTAGGACTGGCGGGTTGTGCCAGCAGCCGGTCAACGAGTTCAGGGCGTACAACCGTTGATTATAATGGGTATAGTGAGGATTTGGCATCTGTACGACCCACCTATAAAGCGCCCCCGAGTGTGACTACTGCGCCGTCCAGCCGGTCTGCGGCTCCCGCGACAACGCTACCGCCCACGGCAACAGCGCCCCGCCGGAGCGATACGCGCAAGCCCACTGGCCCGGCTGAAGCCCTACATGTTAACCGTCGGCTGGATGCCGTACTGGATACGATTGCGACTAAAAACCGGACCGTTCGGTATGCGCCGGGGTTTCGTGTACAAGTATATGTTGGTAACCAGCGTCAGGAAGTTGAGTCCGTAAAGTTACTGATATATCAGAATTTTCCCGAACTTAGCGCATACCTGAGTTACAGCCAACCAACATATAAACTTAAAGTGGGGGACTTCATGCGTCGACTGGATGCAGAGCGGTATTACTCATCTATCAGACAGCTAATTGCATCGGCTCAGCTACAGCCCGACAAAGTGGATGTTCGGCGAAGCCTGTTAATAAAATAAATCAGAAATTAAGGGCATGTGCCCTAACTTTGAAGTGTATTTTGTACAAGTCAGGCAGCAGCCTTCTTCAGTAATTGTACCATGAAAAAAGCGTTGATAACCGGTGTGACCGGACAGGACGGAGCCTATCTGGCCGAGTTATTATTAGACAAGGGATATGAAGTGCATGGCATCAAGCGTCGTAGTTCGTTGTTTAATACCCAGCGGATCGATCACATGTATGAAGATCCGCATGAGCGTAACATACGACTGAAACTGCATTACGGCGATCTGTCAGACTCAACCAACATTATCCGTATCATTCAGGAAGTGCAGCCCGACGAAATTTATAACCTTGGTGCTATGTCGCACGTGCAGGTTAGTTTCGAGGAGCCCGAATATACCGCTCAGGTAGATGGCATCGGTACCCTGCGTATTCTGGAAGCCGTTCGGCTATTGGGTCTGACCGAAAAAACCCGGATCTATCAGGCATCCACTTCGGAGTTGTATGGTGGCGTACAGGGCCATGCCCAGTCGGAGACGACTCCATTCTACCCGCGCTCGCCTTATGCCGTTGCTAAGCTATATGGTTACTGGATAACGGTAAACTACCGTGAAGCTTACAATATGTATGCGTGTAATGGTATTCTGTTCAACCACGAATCACCGCTACGGGGCGAAACATTCGTAACCCGGAAAATTACCCGCGCCGTCGCTCGTATTGGCTTGGGTCTACAGGATAAAGTTTATCTGGGTAATCTTGACTCGCAACGCGATTGGGGTCATGCTAAAGATTACGTGGAGGCTATGTACCTGATCCTGCAACAGGAGAAGCCTGAAGACTTCGTTATTGCAACCGGTATTACTACCCGTATTCGGGATTTTGTCAGGATGTCGTTCGCCGAAATCGGCGTTCAACTTGAGTTCAAAGGAGAAGGAGCCAGTGAAGTAGGTACGGTCGTTAGCGCATCGAATCCAGATTTCCCGGTTGAGGTTGGCAAAGAAGTTGTTTGCGTCGATCCCCGCTACTTCCGCCCAACTGAGGTTGATCTCTTGCTTGGCGATCCTGCAAAAGCCATGTCGCAACTTGGCTGGAAGCCTAAGTACGATCTGCCAGCTCTTGTTAACGACATGATGAATGCTGATATCGCGCTCTTCCGTCGTGACCAACTACTGGCCAAAAGCGGTCACCAGATTTTGAACTACTACGAATAGTCGTCAATCATAGACTACCCATAACAAGAAGGGGACGCTCAATTATGAGCGTCCCCTTCTTGTTATGGGTAGTCTATGATTGATCTTAGACCGGAACAGCGTAGTAATACATGCGGGAACTGTTGGGGTACATGCCAATCAGCATCAATCCTTCGCCTTCTTTCACCGCCGACATGATCGTTTGCAGATCTTTCGTTGTCTTCACGTTCTTACCATTGGCCTTAACGATGATGAATCCTTCTTCAATATCGGTTTCAGCCAGTTTGCCATCGACGATCTTTTTGACGCGAACACCACCAGTAATGCCTAGTTGTTTGGCATCCTGAGCGCTCAGTTCCTCAAAGTCGGCTCCCAGGCTTTTCAACGATGCATTGACAGTAGCTACCTCCGTTTTCTTGATAACGTCACGCCCACCGTTGCGGTTGCGCAGTTCAAGTTTAACATCGCGTTCTGAACCATCGCGGTTGATCGTAACAGTTACAGCATCACCTGGACGACGACGACCGATGATCTCACGCATCTGCGCATCTGAATCCAGGGGTTGACCTTCCATCTTCACGATCACATCTCCTTTCTTCAGACCAGCAGCAGAAGCAGCACCGTTCTCGACAACACTGTCCACGTAAATACCACGACCTACTTTAGCCCCTTTCTCCTTAGCAATCGTGCTGTTGAGTTCGATAGGCAGGATACCCAGGTAGCCACGCTGAACATTACCGTATTTCAGTAAGTCAGCCGATACTTTCTTAACCAGCGATACAGGAACAGCGAAGCCGTAGCCACTGTAATAGCCGGTAGCCGACGCAATGGCTGAGTTGATACCAATCAGTTCACCACGCAGGTTTACGAGTGCCCCACCCGAGTTACCAGGATTGATAGCAGCATCTGTCTGGATGAATGCTTCAATAGGGGTGTCAGCTTTTGGATCCGTTGGCTGCTGGCGGGCGTTTTCGCGTTGCAGAATGCCAATACCACGTCCTTTAGCACTGACAATACCAGCCGTAACTGTTGATTCGAGATCAAGTGGGTAACCAACTGCCAGTACCCACTCGCCCAAACGAAGCGCGTCGGAGTCACCAAGTACGATGGCAGGCAGGTTGTTCGCTTCTACTTTGATAACAGCCAGGTCGGTCAACGGATCAGTACCGATCACTTTTGCTTTAAAGCTACGTTTGTCGGTCATGATCACCTCAACCTCGTCGGCATCCTGCACTACGTGGTTGTTCGTAACTATGTATCCGTCTTTGCTTATGATTACGCCCGACCCAGATGCCTGACCCTGTTGCCGGCGTGGCCGACTCTGGCCTTGGTTCTGTCCCTGACCAAACTCATCACCAAAAAACTCCCGGAAAATGTCGGGCATCTGTTGCTGGCGCACAGTTCGGGTAATGGTTGTCCGGATGTGTACTACGGTAGGCGTAACAGATTCGGCGGCCGTTGAGAAATCATTGGGTGCGGCCATGGGGCCATTTCCCGTCAGAGCCGCCAGGCGGCCCGTAATCGTCGGTGTTGGCGACGATTCGTTGAAAATAACATCCCGGTTGTTAAAACCCAGAAAGTTATAAGCGGCCAGCGTAACCACACTCGACAGGAGTGCCATCAACGCTAAGAGTTTCCAGTTGCTTTTCATGTTTTAAATAGGGAAATCTAGTTATTATGCTTGTGTAAGACAGGTATCAGACCGTATCCTTAACCTTATGCTACCACGGTTGTCTACTTGTCGATATAACGGAAATCGTGAGCTAAAAATCCTGATATTACTTGTCCTTAACAAATTTTAACAGGTCTTTGTTAGGGCTGGATCTAGAGTGAAAAAAAAGGCTCGCAGATACGTTTCTTACGAGCCTTTTCTGGTACTCAAGGGCATATCAGCCACCAATTTCAATTTGGCGTGGTGGTTTTACTTTGGCTTCGTCCCGCTTCGGTACATCAATTTTCAGAACGCCGTCTGCATAAGACGCCTGAATATTGTCGGCATCAACCGAAGTTGGTAAGGTAAAAGTCCGTTGAAAAGACGAGTAGCTAAACTCCCGACGGGTATATTTCTCGGTATTTGGCCCCTTATCTTCTTTCTGCGACTCCTGGTAAGCCGAAATCGTGAGATTATTATGGTTCAGGTTTAGCTTGAAGTCTTCTTTCTTCAGGCCGGGAGCAGCTACGTCAATACGAAACCCATCCTGATGCTCCACCACATTTACGGCAGGAAGACTATGCATCGAAGGCGCGTTTGTGTTGAAGAGATCGTTCATGTCGCGACCGAATCGGATTGCCGACGCGGATGTCTCGATCAACGACGGTACGTTGTTGTTCGTGCGCATTAGCGGATTCATAACAGTTAGTTGGTTTTGGTTAAACAGACTAATTAACTGATAACAACTAACCTTTTTCAAATCCCGTACCAATTGCTAAAGAGTTATTGGACGCGACAATTTGTCATTTTCGCAGCCATATCCAGCTCCTGTTTATGACAAGTTGGACGAACTTTTTTAGTCAATCATGCCAAAAATACTACCTGAAAGGAGGGGTGGGATCGATTTTTTATTGAAGGGGTAAGCAGTAAGGATACGGCTTATTTTTCGTCCAGTAAGCTTAGGGCTTTCTCAGCCGCAGCCTGTTCTGCTTTTTTCTTGGAGTAGCCGGAGCCGGTAGCAAAGGGCTCGTCGGCAATCATTACCTGAGCAATAAATTCACGGAAGTGACTGTTGCCTTTCTCCGACAGAATTTCGAAGCGAATGTCTTTGCCGGCACGCTGCGCCCATTCGATCAGGCGGCTTTTGAAGTTGACATTATTCTGCACGACCGATTCGATATCATAGTGCGACAATAGCTCTTTGAGGATGAACTGACGGGAAAACCGGAACCCTTTATCCAGATAAACAGCCCCAACAAGCGCTTCGAGCGCGTCACCGTACATGGAGGTTCTCGTGGGAAGGCTACGGGTGCGGCTACCGTCGTACTCGATCAGGCTATCAAGACCAATCTTGCGGGCAATGCCGTTGAGTGTTTCCCGATTTACGATCCGGGAGCGAATTTCGGTAAGAAATCCTTCGTCTTTGTAAGGGTACTTTTTGAACAGAAACTCGGCAATCACCATACCAAGCACGGCATCACCCAGGTATTCCAGCCGTTCGTTGGATTCACGAAACCCCTCTATAGCCGTAGCTTTCGAGGCCGACGTGTGTCTGAGGGCTAACTGATACAGGCCCAGGTTCGATGGTCGTTCGCCAATAATGTGCGCAATCGACCGACGCAGATTTCTGCGGGCATCGGCATCGCCCGACCGGAACCAGTCGAGAGGATTGAACAAACTACGAGGCAGAGCAAGTTGCACGGCTCAGCTAAGTTTACGAAAAATGACGATGGCATTATGGCCGCCAAACCCAAACGCGTTGCTCATAACGGTAGTTATTGAACGAGCCTGAGCCGTGTTGGCTGTCAGGTTGAAACGAGAATCAATTTCTTCGTCGGGAGTGACGTAGTTGATCGTTGGTGGAACAAGCTGGTGTTCGATTGCTTTAATAGCTGCAATGGCTTCAACCGCGCCCGCTGCGCCCAGTAAGTGCCCGGTCATAGACTTGGTCGAACTGATATTGAGCTTGAACGAATGGTCCCCGAACAGTTGATAAATTGCTTTCAACTCCTGCGGATCACCGATAGGCGTTGAGGTACCGTGAGTATTGATGTAGTCAATCGAAGACGGTTCAATACCCGCATCTTCCAGCGCATCCTGCATTGCCAGAAAAGCACCCAGCCCTTCGGGGTGAGGAGCCGTGATGTGATAGGCGTCGGAGGACATACCGCCACCAATCAGTTCGGCATAGATTTTAGCACCGCGCGCCTGGGCATGTTCGTATTCTTCGAGAATAAGCGCTCCGGCACCTTCGCCCAATACAAAACCATCACGGCCCTTATCATAAGGACGTGAAGCTGTCTCGGGCGAGTCATTGCGTTCAGAAAGGGCCCGATTGGCATTGAAACCGCCAATACCAGCACGGGTAACTGCTGCTTCCGAACCGCCTACAACACACATTTTAAGCCGACCCAGCCTGATGTAGTTCAGGGCGTCAATAATAGCGTTGTTGGTAGAAGCACAGGCCGATACGGTAACGTAGTTGGTACCCCGAAAACCGTAACGCATGGAGATTTGCCCCGATGCGCTGTCAGCAATCATTCGGACGATGAAGAACGGATTGATACGTGGCGTACCATCTCCCCTGGCATAATCGATCATCTCATCCTCGAAGGATTTGAGACCACCAATGCCAGAGCCCCAGATGACCCCTACTTTGTTGCGATCGAGCGTTTCCACGTCAACACCGGCGTCACGAATAGCCTCATCCGTGGCGATCAGTGCATAATGAGTGAACGCATCCATTTTGCGGGCATCCTGACGCGGAATGTGCTGCGTTACATCAAGTCCTTTAATTTCACAGGCGAACTGTGTCCGAAACTTGCTTGCGTCAAACTTCGTAATGGGACCGGCCCCGCTGACACCAGCGGCTAAGTTGCTCCAATAAGTGGGTACATCATTACCAATCGGTGTTAAGGCACCGAGGCCGGTCACTACTACTCGTTTAAATGTCATACAGTTATACTGCGTGATGAGGGAAAGAGAAGACGATACCGGACGGTTACGTACAGCGTTTGTCTTCGGGTAAATGATAGCTTGGCTAACGACAATCGATTATCAGGCTTGCTGATAGCAGAAGCCTTTACGCCTTTGCCGGGCTTACTTACCGATGTGCTTTTCCAAGTACTCAATCGCTAAGCCAACTGTAGCGATCTTTTCGGCCTCATCGTCAGGGATAGGAAGATTAAACTCTTTCTCAAATTCCATGATCAACTCAACGGTGTCGAGCGAGTCTGCACCGAGGTCGTTCGTGAAGCTGGCCTCAGGCGTTACCTCTGACTCCTCAACACCCAGTTTCTCAACGATGATATTCTTTACTTTCTGTGCAATTTCTGACATTTTAGTAGTCCATTGGAGTTAAAAAACTGCGCAAATAAACAGATTAACTACCGTATTATCAAACAATTTTTTGAGTCATGTCGCCTTTATTTGGTGCCCTTATTTATGATTAAAAAGCTGATAGTTAATAAGTTGTTGCTCATTGTTCAGGCACTTTACGGCTGTGCTATCCTCCTTCGTAGACGAGTCGTTCGCCAGTTTTACGCACCTTTGTAGCTTAAAATCACCTGTATGCCCATGCAACTCCCAAAACTGAAACATACCGATACAAACCGCTTTTTTTTGATGGCGGGACCCTGTGCTATTGAGGGCCGTGACATGGCGCTCCGGATTGCGGAACAGATTGTAACGATTACCGATAAACTCGGAATCCCGTATATTTTCAAAGGTTCTTACCGGAAAGCTAACCGGACAAAAGCCAACTCATTTACCGGAATTGGTGATGAACTGGCTTTGTCAATTTTAAAAGAGGTTGGCGACACCTTCGATATTCCAACCGTAACAGATATTCATGAGTCAGACGAAGCGGCTATGGCCGCCCCATACGTCGACGTGCTTCAAATTCCGGCTTTCCTGTGCCGCCAAACCGAACTTATCGAAGCCGCTGCCAAAACCGGCCGGGCCGTCAACGTGAAGAAAGGACAATTCCTCTCTGGCGAAAGTATGGGCTTTGCGGTCGAGAAAGTGAAAACGGCTGACCCGGACGCTATTGTGTTTCTGACCGACCGTGGCAATTCGTTCGGCTATGGCGATCTGGTGGTCGATTACCGCAATCTGCCCGCTATGCAGGCCCACGGCGTTCCGGTGGTTATGGACTGTACACACTCATTACAGCAGCCGAATCAGGCATCGGGCGTAACGGGCGGTAAGCCAGCCCTGATTGCAACCATTGCCAAAGCCGCCATTGCCGTTGGGGCCGATGGGCTGTTCATTGAAACTCACATGAACCCGGCCGTAGCCAAATCAGATGGTGCCAATATGCTGCCGCTCGATCAGCTGGAAGCGCTGCTGGAACGGCTCGTGCGGGTTCGGGAAAGTATTTTGTGATTTAACTCGTGGTACGGGGCTACTTCAGGTTGTCCAGGCTGTAATGTAGTCCCGTATTCTCCCGGCGAGCCATCGCCATCCGGATAACCAGATAGGCAACCTCGATCATGTTACGCAACTCGCAAATGGGAACCGACACTTTCGACTGCCGGTACAATTCCTCGTGTTCGAGGTAAATCAGTTCGAGTCGATCCATAGCCCGTTTGAGTCGCCGGTTCGACCGGACGATACCCACGTAGTTCGACATGATCGACTCCAGCTCCTTTTTCATTTCTGTTACCAGGACCAACTCTTCGGGGTGGGTCGTCCCTGCGTCGTTCCAGGCAGGAATTGACGAAGGAACGGTAGCCTGGTCCAGCAACTCAACGGTTTTCTGGTAAGCCCGGTGGCCAAATACGACGGCTTCGAGCAGCGAGTTACTGGCCAACCGGTTGGCACCATGCAGGCCTGTACAAGCGCATTCACCAACGGCGTACAGAAACTGAATATTCGTCTGACCCCATTCGTTAACCCGAATACCTCCGCAGAGGTAATGCTGCGCCGGAACGACCGGTATGTAATCTTTCCGCAAATCCAGGCCCAGATTATCGCGGCAGTAGGCGGTGATGTTGGGGAAATGCTCAATGAACTTCTCGTAATCGCAGTGCGTCACATCGAGGTATACATGCGGATCGCCGGCCTTTTTCATTTCCGAGTCGATGGCCCGTGCTACAATATCGCGCGGAGCCAAAGACAGGCGTGAATCGTAGTTTTCCATGAACGTCTCGCCTTTAACATTCCGGAGAATACCGCCAAAACCACGCACTGCTTCCGAGATCAGGAAGTTGGGCTTCTTGCCCGGTTCATACAATGCCGTTGGGTGGAACTGGATGAACTCCATATCCTTACCGATGCCTTTAGCCCGATACGCCATTGCGATACCGTCGCCGGTAGCAATACTGGGGTTGGTCGTATTCTGGTAAATATTGCCGATACCGCCGGTAGCGAGCAGGGTAGTTTTGGCCAGGAACCGTTCGACCTGCCCGGTTTGTGTGTTCAATACATAGGCACCAAAGCATTTGTTGTCGGTATCATAGCGATGAACCGTTTCGCCGAGTTGATGCCGTGTGATGAGCTCAACGGCGTAGTAATGGGTAAATACCTCAATCGATGGGAGCGACTGGGTCTTCTCCAGCAACGCCCGTTCAATTTCAGCCCCTGTGATGTCTTTGAAGTGCAGGATTCGGTAATCTGAGTGACCGCCTTCTTTAGCCAGATCATAATCGGGGCTGTCGTGTTCCTTATCGAACCGGGTGCCGTAATCGATCAGTTCCTGAATCCGGCCGGGTCCTTCGTTCACAACGATCTCCACAATATGGCGGTCGCTCAGAAAGTCACCGGCCACCATCGTGTCTTCGATGTGTTTGGCGAAGGTGTCGTCTTCGGCCCACACGGCAGCAATGCCTCCCTGGGCGTATTTAGTGTTGGTTTCATCGGCCTGAACCTTCGTGATGACACCAATGCGCACAGGCTGGTTTAGCCGTTCGAAGTGCATACCCAGTTTGGTAGCGTAACTAAGGCCCGCAATACCGGAGCCGATGACAAGGAAGTCGAATTGATGGGGCATTCGTGTCTTTATTTGGCGGGTCTGATACGGAGCAAGTCGCTGCTCAGTACAGAAAAACTATTTATAAGCTCGGTTCCCTGATGAGTAATGACGTCAAAAACGCGTTCCGTTTTTTCGTAACTAGTCATCTTTAATAGCCTGACTAGTAATATACCACAATGAGGCATACGCAGTCGATGAACCAGTTCACCGAAATCTTTATCTTCAGTAAGCAGAACTGCATTTCTGTCGACGGCAATCTGAAGCACCTGCGTGTCGGGTATGCTGGAAAATGACTCTGCTATAGAAAGAACAGTGAATCCTTTTGCGCGTAGTTGCCTGACGATAGCGAAATCGAAATTTTCATCAGCTACAAACGAGAGGTCAGCCTGCCTGGGCATACACCACCTCGTTCTTTACGGTTTCGGATGCAAACAACAAACAGGCGTACAGTCCTGTTTCTGTGGCGCGCGGGTATGATTCTAACAATTGGGCTATTGTTTCGCCATTCCCCAGCTTCTCCAGAATCAGGTCAACCGGAATGCGTGTGCCTTTAATGACTGGCTTCCCGAACATGATAGTCGGATCTGATGTGATATAGTCTCTCCAGTTCATACGTCTTCAGGTTACTTGCTTAATTCCAGCATCCGTAATACAGAAGCCTCGGCCTTCACGCGAACGTCTTCCGGTACGATAATCTCCGGCTGCTCGAACAACATGCAGTTGTACAGCTTCTCAAGCGTATTCATCTTCATGTATGGGCACTCCGAACAGGCACAGGTGTTGTTGGCCGTGGCTGGAGCTGGTATGATCTTCTTATGCGGCACAGCCTGACGCATCTTATGAAGAATGCCCGCTTCGGTTCCCACAATGAATGTTTGGTCAGGGCTGTCGACAACGTATTTCAGCAGTGCCGTAGTTGAGCCAACAAAATCGGCTTCGCTGAGAATATGTTCCTGACACTCGGGATGGGCAATGAACTTCGCTTCGGGATAGTCGATGCGAAGCTTGTTGAGCTTTTCCAGTGAGATGTCGATGTGAACGATACAGGCACCGTCCCATAGCACCATTTCACGCCCCGTTTTCTTCGACACGAACCGGCCGAGGTTGGCGTCCGGCGCGAAGATGATTTTCTGATCTTTCGGCAGGCTTTCAACGATCTTCAGCGCGTTGGACGACGTCACAATAATGTCAGACAGGGCTTTGATCTCGGCCGAGCAGTTGATATAGGATAGTACAATATGGTCGGGATAACGGGCTTTGAACTCGGCAAACTTATCGGCAGGGGCCGAGTCGGCGAGGGAGCAACCAGCGTTCAGGTCCGGAATGACTACTTTTTTATGGGGCGACAGCACCTTGGCCGTTTCGCCCATGAAGTGCACCCCACAGAATACGATCATATCTGCCTCTGTACTGGCTGCCTGTTGCGACAAACCCAGGCTGTCGCCAATGTAATCGGCCAGATCCTGGATAGCCCCGTCGACGTAGTAGTGGGCGAGAATAACGGCGTTCTTCTCTTTCTTGAGCCGTTTTATTTCGGCTACTAAATCTATAGAATCGTCAACGGGTTTGTTCACATAACCCACGCGTTGTACTTCTTCGAGTAAAGCTTCCATGTACTGTTTGCTTGGCAATTTGTAGGATAAACAATAAAAGCACCGTAAATGTCACAGCACCGTATCCCAATTACGCGTCTGGTCGACTGGCCGGGCGAATATCTGCAAACGTTTCGGGCTTTCAAACAAGGGTAGGTGTTTGTCTGGTTTAACTACGTAAAGGACACATCGTATGACCAATTTTCTTCAACTTCGGGTTGCTCGCATAAAGCAGGAGATTGGAACGCCCGGCCAACCCGAAGCCAACAGCTATTTTCTGGAGTCTGTAGACGGGTCGCCCGTTCCGTATCAGGCCGGGCAGTTTCTAACGCTTATTCTCAATCACCGCCCCGGCGAAGCGGGCCTGTCTTCAACGAATGACCACGAAGTACGCCGATCTTACTCGCTTAGCTCGGTGCCGGGCGAGCCGTTGCGGCTTACCATCAAACGGGTTCAGAACGGTGAAATGTCGCGGTACCTGCTCGATACGATACACGAAGGTGATGTACTCACCAGCCTTTATCCCGCCGGTCGGTTTACGCTCGATCCTCATCAAACGGGAGACCTGATACTGATTGGGGCAGGGAGTGGCATTACGCCCTTGTTTGGCCTGCTCAAAGCTGCCTTACAGTCCGATTCATCCCGGCGTGTTGTGTTGCTGTATAGCAGTACTAGTGAACACACCATTATTTTCCGGGATGAACTAGATGACCTGCACAAGCGGTACCCCAACCGGTTCAAGTTGGTCTATTTACTGAGCAATCCTTCGGACGATTGGTTTGGGGGGCGGGGGACTATTCGGCGGGGTCGCCTGAATAACGTCATGCTTGAAACGATGCTGCCTGAACTGATCGGGTCGTCTGACCAGCCGACACTTCGCTTTTACGTGTGCGGCCCGGTCGATTATATGCGGATGGTGCAGTTCACGCTCGTGTTCAGCGGCATTAAACCGGAGCAGATCCGGCGGGAAAACTTCGTTATTGAGCCTATTGCGCTGGCACCACCGCCCGCATTGGCACAGGACAGGACGCTGTTGTTACGATTACGAGAGCAGGAAATTGCTATTCAGGTGCCTGCTTACAAGTCCATTCTACAGGCGGCTTTGGACCAAGGCCTTACCTTACCCTACAGTTGTCGGGGCGGGCGCTGCTCGACTTGTATAGCCCGTTGTACGGCGGGCAGCGTCCACATGACCATCAACGATGTGCTCACGGAGCGCGACCTGACCGAAGGCTGGATACTCACCTGCACCGGTTACCCCGAAAGCGATGGGGTGGTGATCGAGATATGAGAAGGGGAAGAGAGGGAGGAAGGAGGAAAGAGGAAAGGGAGGAAAGGGAGTGCTGGCGTCAGCAATCCCTTTCCCCCCTCCTCCCTTTCCTCCATTCTCCCTCTTAACCTACCTTCGTTTTGAGGAATGATATTACTACGTCCAGGCCCTTCTGGTAGTGGACATTGTTAGGTATGACGATATCTGCTTCGGCCCGGTAGGGTTTGATAAACTGCTTATAGGTCGGTTTTACATGATATTTCCAGCGGTACATGACATCGTCGAGGTCGTAACCACGCTCTTCGGCGTCGCGCTTGACGCGCCGTTCGAGTTTGATGCTGTTCTTGGCGTCAATAAAGATTTTTAAATCCATCTGATCGGCCAGTTCGCGGAAGTGAAACACGAAAATACCTTCGACCACAATGATCGGGGCAGGCCGGAAGGTAAGCATCCGCGGTACTACGTTGGCGTTGTTGAAAACGTATTCTTTCTGATACACTATTTGCCCCATCCGGAGCTGCCCTATATGCTGGGCGTAAAGGTGGTGGTCGATGGTTTCGGGCAGATCGAAGTTATGAATACCCTGATCATCTTTTAAAATTTCGTCGAGGGTGCGGTAATAATTATCCTGCGAGATCAGGCAGATCTGGTCGTCGGGGAAGGCGTTCAATACACCTTTTAAGAACGAGGTTTTGCCGGAAGCACTCCCGCCGGTAATGCCGACGATAAACGGTTTGTTGATCATAGTAAAAGCGAAAATACGAGGAAAATGCCGGGTTCCTTTACCGCAGCCTGTGGGTATGAATCTGGCATAAGTCCGTTTAAAAGCCACTTACGAACAAAGCGGGCTACTCCAACAGAGCAGCCCGCTTTTCAATAGTCTTACCTACACCGTTTCGTTAAACAACTACCGCTTCGGCCAGAACCAGCACTTTGTTCTGGAGAACTTCAACGACACCGCCATCGACAGTGAAGGTCTGCTGCCCGGAAGCTGTTTGAATTACGATTGGTCCCTGACCCAGTGTACTAACCAGCGGTGCGTGATCGTTCAGCACCTGAAACTGACCTTCGCTGCCCGGAAACGTAACGGCGGTAGCCTCGCCAGAGTAGACCTTACAGTCAGGAGTAATGATGTCTAACGTCATGTGATTGAATGATGAATGATGAACGATAAATTATGAGTTGCCTTAAATGCATTCACCATTTATAATTCGTCATTCGTTATAAAGCTCCTTTTACAAAATTAAGTACACTGCCAAGCTGGCTTTTTACGGCTGGTTCGGCAGCTTTCGCCAGCGCCCCGCCACCAGACAACTTGCTTACGCCCGCCATCGCTGTCGAAATCAGCGACTGTCCGGCTGATTGCTTCCCACCCAGTACCGACATGGCGCTACCAAGACCCGACAACCCGCTCGTTAATTTACTGGCGTTACCGATCAGCGATCCCGCCGATAGTAACCCTTCCAGACGATTAGCGCCGGAAGCCAGTTTGGCAAGTCCTACGGCTTTCTGAAGAACGTTACCACTTAAACCGCCACCCGCAATAAGAGGCAGCAAGGTTTTAAGCTTGCCAACCTGCGCAAGTACCTTATCCTTGAAGGAGGTTGGTTTCTGTTGCACTTCGGCTTCTATACCAGCAATGCCGGCCTGCAGAGCCTGAGCCGACGCAGCTTTGTCGCCCTTGTTGAGGGCGTCAACGGCTTTGTCCAACTGGGCTTCGGGCAACGCACTGGCTGAATCAGTGGATGCTGTTCCAGCAGTGAAGAGAGTGTCTTTGAGTTGGCCCGGTGGTGTCTGCGACGGATCGTTGATAGCCCCTGAAGCGGGAGATTTCACCGGTGGGATCGTAGCACCCGCCGGAACGGATGGCACCTGAGCCAGCGTCAGTGTTGAGACCAGCAGGGCTAAAGGAACTAAAGCCGTTTTCCACTCAATTCGAATCATATTCATACTTGCATCGATCTTGTTTGTGACGTATGAGACTGAATTGAGTGCGGTTTGTCATTCCCAAAAGAAATATAATTCCTTTTGGGAATGACAAACCCGTAGCTTATTGACCAGCTTCTTTGAGCATCCGCTCGCCTTTCACGACCGCATCTTCAATAGTGCCGACAAGGTTGAAAGCAGCTTCGGGCAGGTGGTCATACTTGCCGTCGATGATTTCGTTGAAGCCTTTGATGGTATCTTCGATAGGAACCAGAACGCCTTTCAGACCCGTGAACTGCTCAGCCACGAAGAAGGGCTGCGACAGGAAACGCTGTACCCGGCGGGCGCGGCTTACGACCAGTTTGTCGTCTTCCGAAAGTTCTTCCAGACCCAGGATGGCGATAATGTCCTGCAATTCTTTGTAGCGTTGCAGAATCTCCTTCACACGCTGGGCCGTGTTGTAATGCTCGTCGCCAAGGATTTCGGCGGTCAGAATCCGCGAGGTAGAGTCAAGCGGGTCAACGGCGGGATAGATACCTAACTCCGCAATTTTCCGGCTCAGTACGGTTGTGGCATCCAAGTGAGCAAACGTCGTAGCCGGGGCTGGGTCGGTCAAGTCATCGGCAGGTACGTAAACGGCCTGTACCGATGTGATCGAACCCCGCTTGGTCGACGTGATACGCTCCTGCATGATACCCATTTCGGTAGCCAGCGTAGGCTGGTAACCCACGGCCGACGGCATACGGCCCAGCAGCGCTGATACCTCAGAACCTGCCTGAGTGAACCGGAAGATGTTGTCGACGAAGAACAGAATATCACGCCCGGCACCTTCACCGTCGCCATCGCGGAAGTGTTCGGCAATGGTCAGACCTGAGAGGGCAACCCGGGCACGGGCTCCCGGAGGCTCGTTCATCTGACCGAACACGAACGTAGCCTGACTTTTGGTCATCTCTTCCATGTCGACTTTGGTCAGATCCCAGCCACCTTCTTCCATCGAGTGTTTGAAGGCATCGCCGTAGCGAATGATACCGGCTTCGATCATTTCACGGAGCAGGTCATTTCCTTCGCGGGTACGCTCACCCACACCAGCAAATACCGAAAGACCGGCATATGCCTTAGCAATATTGTTGATCAGTTCCTGGATCAGTACGGTCTTACCGACACCGGCACCACCGAAGAGACCAATTTTACCACCTTTCGCGTAAGGCTCAAGCAGGTCGATTACTTTGATACCTGTGAAAAGAACCTCCGTCGAGGTAGCCAGGTCTTCAAAACGGGGAGCTGACCGGTGAATAGGGAGGCCAGTGCCCGTCGTTTTTGGTTGAGGAATACCATCGATAGCGTCGCCAACAACGTTGAACAGCCGTCCTTTGATACCGTCACCGGTTGGCATCGTGATCTGGTGACCCAGGTCAGTGACCACCATACCGCGATACAGCCCGTCGGTAGAGTCCATAGCGATGGTCCGAACGCGATCTTCGCCAAGGTGTTGCTGGCACTCCAGAATCACCTGCTGCCCATTGGCTTTGGTTACTTTGAGGGCGTCCAGAATGGCGGGAATCCGGGAGCCTTCGCCCTCGAAACTCACGTCCACCACTGGCCCGATTATCTGCGTAATCTTACCCGTATTGACTGCCGTTGCCGTAATCATTTGTATGTGATGTAGCTTATTGAAATATTGCCCATTGTTTGGGACTGCAAAAGTAGGAGAAAAACCGCGTAAGGTCAAGACGCCAGTTACTCATTTTTAGGCAGCTTACCTACTGAATACGTTTGGCAGTAAGGTTTTTAGGTTTTAGAATGAACAAAAGGAGGCTGGAGCAGATTTGTACAAAAACAAGGAATGGTCAACTGTGGTGTGTTGATCAGGAGGTATCGGCCGCTTTCGCCAGAATCCCAACAACCTACATTCCCCTATTTTACTACTCAACGAATGCTTCAACAACGTTCGAGCGGCTTGCTGCTCCATATTACCTCGTTGCCATCCGCACATGGCGTTGGCGATATAGGCCCCGAAGCCTACCGGTTTGCCGATTTTCTGGCCTCAGCCGGTCAAACCTACTGGCAAATTCTGCCACTTACGCCCGTTGACCCGGGGGCCGGGTTTTCGCCCTATAGCAGCCCGTCGGCATTTGCCGGAAATATCCTTATGATCAGCCTGGAGAAACTGGCTGAAGATAACTGGCTGACTGAGCAGGATCTTGACGTGTTCAACGACCAGCCCATTCAGGACCTAACGATAACCAACGTATCAACCACTTCAGCATCGACGGTACAGGCTGGGCCGCTGGTAATGAATCAGTCTGTGCTTCATGCCGCCTGGATCAAAAAAAAACCATTGCTTCATCAGGCTGCCGAAACGTTCCTGCGTAATGCTACCCCGGCGCAGCGTAGCGACTACGACCGGTTCTGTACCCAGCATAGTGGCTGGCTCACCGATTACGCCCTTTTTTCGGCGCTACAGGAAGAAACCGGAGAACCCTTCTGGCTACGCTGGCCCGAAGACCTGGTTCGGCGTAACCCAACGGCGCTGGCCTACCAGACCGAGCGGCTTCAGGACCGTATCGGGGTAATCAGTGTATTGCAGTACTTTTTCTTCAAGCAGTGGAATGAGCTGCTGGCGTATTGCTACGACCGAAGAATTCATCTGGTCGGCGATATTCCTATTTACGTTCAGCTAAACAGTGCCGACGTTTGGGCGAACCCGGGTCTGTTTAAACTCGACACCAACTTCGAGCCCCTGTTTGTAGCCGGTGCGCCCCCCGATTATTTCAGTGAGTATGGACAACGTTGGGGTAACCCTATTTATGACTGGGCTGAACACGAGCGTACCGGATTTAGCTGGTGGATGCAGCGGATGCGGCACCAGATGTCGCTTTACAGCCTGACCCGGCTGGACCATTTTCTTGGCTTTGCCGAGTACTGGGAGATTCCGGCCAGTGAGCCAACTGCCCAGGTAGGTACATGGGTTAAGGCACCCATTGAAGCCTTCATGCAGGCGATGTACCGCCAGTTTGTGCAGCTGCCTATCATTGCCGAAGATCTGGGCGCTAAAGCGGCTGACATACAGCCTTATTTACGCCACTATGGCATTCCGGGTATGCGCGTGATTCAGTTCGGGTTTGGGGAGGACCTTCCCACATCGTCTTACGCCGTACACAACCATACCGAAAACTTTGTCGTGTACTCCGGAACGCACGATAACAACACCACACTCGGCTGGTTCCGGGAATCCGATGCGGTACATCGCCAGCGAATGGATGATTATTTTGGCTTTCCGATTACGGAAGAGAACGTAGTCGATCAGATTTGTCGCTTGACGATGCAGTCGGTAGCCCGGCTAGCCATTATGCCGGTTCAGGATGTGCTCAATCTTAACGAAAGCCATCGAATGAACACGCCGGGTTTGGGTGGACGGAGCTGGCAATGGCGGCTGGAACTGGGACAATTGACCGCCGAAGCAGCTGCGAAATTATTGAAACTAACGAAAATGACGGGGCGCGTTTAAGTAATTGACGTGACTCGTTTTCAGTACGAAGCCCACATCGTCAGCACCGTTAACTGGGTACTGACGATGTGGGCTTTGTATTGAAAACGGGAATACGTGTTGTTTAAAATCCTGCAGCCTGCCCGTCTTTTCGGGATTCTGTAGCGCCGTGGTAGACTTTGTTTTTTGCGTCGTACATAATGGCCTGATACCCACCATACCCACCCAGCCCGTAGCCGACCTTATGTCCTCTGCGCATCAGATCCCGGACGGTCTCGTAGGGATAACCCGACTCCAGCGTAATCTGACCGGCATCGATCATCTTCTCGCCCGTCGGCTCCGACGAGCCCTGGTGATCGATACGGGGGGCGTCGCCCGCTTCCTGCGGGTTCATCCCGAAATCGATCATGTTCATCACAATCTGGACATGACCCAGCGGTTGAAAGCTGCCGCCCATTACCCCGAAACTCATAAAAGGCTGTCCATCTTTGGTTATAAATGCCGGTATGATCGTCTGAAAAGGGCGTTTGTGGGGAGCGAATGTATTATTCTGTCCGTCGATCAGGCTATACAGTTCACCCCGGTCCTGAAGCATGAACCCCAGTCCGTCCGGTACCATACCCGACCCAAAGCCGCGGTAGTTACTCTGGATCAACGATACCATATTGCCTTCTTCATCGGCCACGGTCAGGTAGATGGTGTCGCCTTGCTTGAGGGCAGGATTGCCTGCTTCAACCCGGCTGGCCGCCCGGTTAAGGTCGATGAGTTTACGCCGTTCGGTGGCGTACGCTTTGCTGACAAGTTCCCGAACAGGAATTTTGGCGAAGTCAGGATCGGCGTAGTATTTGGCCCGGTCTTCAAAGGCCAGCTTCTTGGCTTCAATAAATCGATGGATATGTTCAGCGCTGCCCCAGGGTGTCTGCGAAAAGTCGTAGCCTTCCAGCAAATTCAGCATCTGCAACGCGGCAATACCCTGGCTGTTGGGCGGCAACTCCCAAACATCATAACCGCGGTAGTTGGTGGAAACCGGTTCAACCCATTCCGATGTATGGTCGGCTAAATCTTTTGCACTCAGGTAGCCGCCCATTTTTTTCATAAAGGCATCGATACTCTTTGCAATGTCGCCTTTGTAAAACGCATCGCGGCCGCCGGTCGCGATTTTCTCCAGCGTATTGGCCAAATCCGGATTGCGGAAAAGCTCACCCCGTTTAGGGGCTGCTCCGTTGGGCGCATAGGTTTCTTTTACGTTCGGGTATTTGCTAAACCGGGCGATCATGGATGGCCAGTAAAAAGCAGCTTCGTCATGAACGGGGTAACCTTCGCGGGCATAGCGAATGGCGTGCGACAAAATTTTGGGCATGGGCGTTTTGCCGAATCGCTTATGCATTGTAAACCAGCCATCCACGCAGCCGGGTACTGAAACAGGTAAGGGACCATCGGACGGGATATGCTTGAGTCCCCGTTTCTGGAGTTCGGCCAGGGTGAGCGAATACGGGGACCGCCCTGATGCGTTCAGGCCATACAGCTTCTTGGTTTTGGCATCCCAGACAATCGCAAACAGATCTCCACCAATGCCGTTGACGTGCGGTTCGACCAGACCCTCCATTGCGTTAGCGGCTATGGCTGCATCGATAGCATTTCCGCCCGACCGCAACACATCGAGCGCTGCCTGAGTCGATAGGGGGTGAGACGTACAGACCATTCCGTGGCGGGCCATGACAACCGCGCGTGTGGCAAATGATTTACCACTGAGTCGATCCTGAGCCGTAGTAAAAGAGACCAGTGTACTCCAGAGACAGAAAGTAAGTAGCGATCGATTCATAAACAGGGTATGTGGGAGGCTTAACAGAGACTGGCAGGAGGCCGCTCAGGCCGTCGCACAAGATAAACGAAATGCTCCAGATAGTTGCCACATCACAAGCACCAAGCCTTACCAACAGACAACCTGCTGAACGAGTGCCGGATACTTACCAGGGGGTAGCATTCTTGTAAACACAATTTGTCACTTTGGCACTATAAATGCTTGACTGCTACACTGGTTCCAGTCTGCTGCTCATTCGCCAACGCGCTATGGGCCGATTTGCAGAGCGGAGCCTTTGTATGGCCAGGCAAAAGTTTGTCAATACTGGCTTTGACCGTAATCCTGTCTCATATCTAATTATCAAGTGTCGATGTTCCGAAATGTAGCGACTTCCCTATTGCGACTGATCAGTCTTGTTTTGCTGGTGGTAGCCTGTAAAAATTCGGTCGATACCTTACCAATCAGTACGGGTAAGGCTATTGAGTCATTCACCTTCGACAAGCTGGCTCCGCCCGTTGCGGGCGTTGTCGACTCATTAATCTACACCGTTCGGGCTACAGTACCAGTCGGTACGGATCTGACCAGGCTGATTCCCAACATTACCGTATCGTCTAACGCAACGGTGTCGCCAAGTACGGCTGTTGCTCAAAATTTCACCAAACCGGTTTCCTATACCGTCACAGCAATGGATAATAAGACGCAGGCTTATGTTGTTTCGGTCAGCGTAGCCAGCACCATTGCCAACGGTGGTTCACTTGTTTATATGGGTACCGGTTCGGGCAACTTTTTTGCCATCGATGCTGGTACGGGTGCTGTCAAGTGGCGGGCATCTACCGGGGCATCGATTACGTCCAGCGCTTTTGTAGCAGCCGGTATGGCCTTTACAGGTAGTGAAAACGGCAATATCTATGCGTTCGATGCTGAGTTGGGTAAAGAGCGATGGAAATTCAGCACAGGGAAAAGTATGTTGTCCAGCCCGATCGTCTCAGACAGACTGGTTCTGGCAGGCAGTGAAGATCAAACCCTGTATGCGCTCGATGTGCTGACAGGCAATCTGCGCTGGAAGTTTGGCACAGCGGGTGGCTTGACATCAAGCCCAGTCGTTGCTGATAAGGTAGTCTACGTAGGGAGCAAAGATCAAACGCTGTATGCACTCGATGTCCTGACCGGAAATCAGCGATGGAAGTTTGGCGCGGGGGGAATAATTACATCCAGTCCGGCCGTAGTGGGCGGGTTGGTGTATAGTGGTACCAACGATTACAACCTGTATGCCCTCAATGCAGTTACAGGTACTATAAAGTGGAAATTTGGAACGGGAGGCATCATTAGTTCGAGCCCGGCTGTTGCTAACGGCCTGGTTTACGTTGGAAGCGGAGACAAAAACGTATATGCGCTCGATGCTGCCACAGGTGCCCTCAAATGGAAAGTCAGTACGGGTGGACAGATCAGTTCCAGCGCAGCTATCGCCAACGGGGTGGTTTATATTGGCAGTGAAGATAAAACCTTATATGCGCTCGATGCCGTTACGGGTGCCCTCAAATGGAAGTTTGGAACGGGTGGTATCATAAGTTCGAGCCCCGTGGTATACAACGGATTTGTTTACTTTGGTGGCCAGGATACAAGTTTATACTGCCTGAACGCTACCAATGGAGCGGTCCGGTGGCGTCTGCCAATGGACGCCAGGTTACTGGCAAGCCCCTGCTTGGCCAATACGAATCTGGTTCCTTTCCCGGCAGGCATCAGTGGCGGACAGCAATAAGCGATCGACGCCTGATTTTGACGAACGTACCCGTCGTAACCTGATTCGTTAGCTGTTCAGGCTAAGGGAGCAGGCACTAACGGGCCTTTAACTACGTTTCTCTTTCATGTCATCCCTGTTGTTCTGGAATTCGTGGAACCGTACTTACCGGTTTACGTACTTACTAAGTTTCATTTCGTTCATCATCAGTCTGGCTCTGTTCGGAATTGCCTGGGCACGGGGTCTCGGCAACGTAGTCCGGTGGGATGTGTTGAGCGAACTGAATGAACTACCCATCACGCTGCATGCCTTTACCGATGGCCTGCTCGATTATGCCGTGAGCGGGAAAGCTTACGCTGTATCGGAGCAGTTTGTCGCTTCGGCTATGACGGTGCAACCAGGCATAGCTACGGCTTTTCTGGTTGGTATCAGCTTTGCCTTTGTACTGTTGCTAAGTGCCGTAACCCGGTTCGATCGGGTTCGGTACCTGGTCAGTATGGGTGTAATAATTCTGGGGCTTGCCTTCTTCCGTTGGGAGATGCTCGAAGTACCAGGTCTGGGTGGTCGATATCTGTTCCTGCTACTCACGTTTCTGTTCGGCTCCCTGAGCTATTATTTCCATGCGTTCCGCTCCGACTTTTCCATTCCCGTTCGGCTTGCGGCTTTCGGGCTGCTAACGGCGCTTGTGTGGATGGCGATCCGTGCTTTATCGCCGGTCCTGCTGCCAGCTTTGGTCGTGGTTAGTTACGGAATGCCGGTCTTGCTGGTATTCAGCGTAGGCTTTATCTTTTTCGTCTCTACCGAAATAATGGCCGGGTTAGTCTGGCTTACCTCGGCGGGACGTCCGGAGGGGGATGGTTCGTCGGCTGGCACACGTCGGACATTGGGCATGAATAATTTCCTGTTCATCAGCTTGTTGTACTTGGTCAACCTGATCCTGATCTGGCTCAAAAACACGAAATTGCTCGATTGGGACGTGTTGGCCATCAGCCCTTTCTTCATCTATCTGATCTCGATAACGATTGGTATCTGGGGCTTTCGGCGGCTGGTTGAGCAGCAGAACACCCTGTCGTTTCGCGATGGGGGTGCTTATTTGTATGCGGGGTTTGCCCTGCTTACGACTCTTACCATTGCTTATGCGTTCGCTACAGCCAATGACCCGTTGGTAGAAGCTTTCGAAGATGTGATTGTCTATACGCACCTGGCCATGGGCGTTTTCTTTATCGCCTATGTATATATTAACTTCTCGGCTTTATATCGGCAACACCTCCCTATTTATAAAGTACTGTATAAGCCCAAGCGGCTGGAACTGAGTTTATTTCGGATAGCAGGCGTGTTTGGTGTGCTGGCGTTACTAGCCTCAGGTGGTCTGATCACCCTGCGCCAGGGCTTTGCCGGTTACTACAATGGCCTTGGCGATCTGTATGTAGCCAGTGGGGAATCAAATTCTGCCAATGCGTTTTATCAGCTGGCCTTGGAAGAGGAGTTCCAGAATCACAAATCCAATTACGCCATGGCGTCGCTGGCGCTGGCGCAGAACAACCAGACCGCGGCTGCTTTCTTTTTTCGGCAGGCACTGCTGAAACAGGCTAACCCCCAGGATTATGCTGGGCTGAGCCAGATCTACCTGCAGACAGATCTGTTTTTTGAAGCCGTTAAAACGTTGCAGCAGGGTATTCGGGCGTTTCCCCAAAGTGGAGAACTGAAAAATAACCTTGGATTTCTTTATGCCCGTACGAGTGTGGCTGACTCCGCCTATTACTACCTGAAGTCAGCGACCAGCAATGCCAGCCGCAATGAGGTACCGATGGCGAATCTGCTGGCTTTTTATGCTCGTAATCCGAAAGTGCTGGCCGCCGATTCGACCCTGGCTACCGATCTGGCTGACTTGTCGTATGAGTCGTACCAGGCCAACGCGCTGGCCATTCGGCTGGTAGTTGGTAACGACACGTTATCGCCCAAACAACCCGGCTGGTTAACGAACATTTCCCCTAACGAGGGGTTGAGTGTCGGCCGGTTTGCCAGTTTGTACAATTACGCACTGGCCAACCAGCGACCAGATACTACACTGGCTGCTACCCTACAACGCCAGTCTGTCGACCCCGTTAATCAGGATTTTATCGATGATTTGCTGCTCGCACGAGCTGTAACAGAGTACCATCGTCATCATTATTCCACGGCTTTCAGCCTGATGAGCCAGTTGGCGGAGGGCGATCAGCGCAACGGACCTGCCTACCGGTCTATTGCAGGACTATGGTTAATTGAGCAGGGACTGTACCGCAAAGCTGCCGAAACATTCGCCGGGAACACCGATACGACATCGATTTATTACCGGGCTGTGGCATTGACCAAAGCCAATGACCCTGTGCTGGCACAGTCACTTTGGGAAGTGGCCTCCGCCAACGACCCGGCCGTTGGAGCATTGAAGCAAGTGCTGTATGATGAGCGCCAACCGGCGTCAGATGTAGAGAAAGCGGTTTATGTGACCTACCGGACCGATGACCCAAATCGGGGCCGCTATTGGGAGTCTATCCAGAATGCTGATCTGAAAACTGTGGCGGGCGTGGCTTTGGCAAATGACTACCTGGACCAGTTGCAGTGGCGAAATGCGCAACTGGTGCTTTCAGGATTACCAGGTGCCAGTCCGGTCAGTCCAGTTGCCGTTTCAATGCGTACCATAGCTGCTATACGGCTGTCGGCTTTCCGGCGGAGCGTTGGCTCGGCCGAAACCGTGGCCAAAGAACCCATCTTACCCCAGCATCAGGCTGAACGGTACTATTGGCTGGGACAGACTTACGAACGAACCCGGCGGCTGGGACAGGCACAGTCAGCCTACCGACAGGCGTTAGGGCTGGCTCCCCTGAGCGCCCGGATCGTAACAGCGGCTGCGCAACTTGAGCAGCAGCAGAAACAATCAAAGCGGGCTTATGAACTGGTCCTTACGGCCTTGCCGTTCAACGAAGACAATCCCGGTCTGCTCAAAACGTATGTCACTCTTTGCCTCGACCTGCGCCTGCGGGACTATGCCGAAGATGGCCTGACAAAACTACGAGCCATTGCTCCGCCTGCCGACTATCAGGCGTTTGCAACGACTTATCAGGAAAAAGTAGCGTCAATAGAAAAGGATCGGCAAAAGTTTATGGAATAGGTTAGTTTTGGTTCTCTTCTCAATCAGGACACTATGAAAAAAGAACTTAGCTGGACCAAAGAAGCTTTCAGCCGGGAAGTTGTGCTTGTTGAGGCTGGCCAGCCGGTTGGCGGCATGCAGGGACGGGCATTCTCTGCCGATGTCGATGCGTATCTGTATGATGTTCGGCTTCGATTCGACGTGACGGGTTTTCTCATTCATAGTGTTTCCATCCATGATACAAAGGCAGATGACCGGATTGTCGGTACGATCACGCTCCGTTTCGGTAAGCGTGCTGAACTGGCGCTGGAGTCGGGGGAGACCTATACCTGGAAACGCCATAATATGCTTATGCGGGAGTGGGATATGATCCGGGAGGGCGTTTCCGATGCCGATGATAAGGAAACAATCAATTATTCGCTCACTCGCTCGTTCTTTGCCGAACATGGCGATATCAGCGTTGAGGATGATAGTTCAAACGCGTCGATCGTAGTATTGACGGGTCTTTTTATACGAAATTATTTTCAACGCCGTCGGCGAGTGGCGGCTGCTGGTGGCGCCCTGGCCGCTGGTGCGTAACGACAAGCTACATGAATATTATTGAAACCCGCGACATTGCCAAGCGCTACATAATGGGCAGCGAAGTCATCGAAGCCCTTAAGTCGGTCACGATATCGATTCAGAAAGGCGAGTACGTAGCTTTTATGGGTCCATCGGGATCTGGCAAGTCAACGCTTATGAACATTGTTGGCTGCCTGGATACGCCTACGTCGGGCACGTATGTCCTGAATGGGCAGGACGTAAGCGGTATGGGCGAAAACGAACTGGCCGAGGTACGGAACAAAGAAATCGGGTTCGTTTTCCAGACCTTCAATTTGCTGCCTCGTCAGACATCACTGGAAAATGTGGCATTGCCCCTGATATACGCGGGTTTTAACAAAGCCGATCGTACGGAGAAGGCCATGCTCGCACTTCGGAATGTTGGCCTGGAAAATCGGGCAGGCCACCGGCCCAACGAACTATCGGGTGGTCAGCGGCAACGGGTAGCTGTAGCGCGGGCTCTGGTCAACGACCCCAGTATCCTGCTGGCCGATGAGCCAACCGGTAACCTCGATACCAAGACGTCTTACGAGATCATGGACCTTTTCGACCAGATCCATAGCAAGGGTAATACAGTTATCATGGTAACACACGAAGAAGATATTGCCGAGTACGCCCACCGGATCGTTCGGCTCCGCGACGGCCTCGTCGAAACGGACCGCGCCAATGCCAATATCCGCAAGGCAAAGGCATTAATGCAGGCCGCGAGCTAACCGGGTTATGGGCCATCGGGTCCGACGGTTGTTGGGTTTCTCAAACCGCCTTCATGCACAGGAGTGCGGTTGTACAAAGCCGAACACGGGTAGGTCCTTGACCCTGCCCGTGTTCGGCTTTGTACTGGTGCGCAGCAGCAAAAACGACTATGCTTTCAGATCAATCTTACGGCCGGTTTCGGCGGCCCGGTAAATAGCCTGTAGAAGTCTGACATCACGGATACCTTCTTCACCCGTGATATGAGCAGGCAATTGTTTCCCATCGAGCAGATCTTTGCAAACGCCATCCATATGACTAGCCTGATGGTTCACAATAGGTTTTTCGATGGGCCCTTTGCTGGTCCTACCCTTGAGCGGGCCGTAACCGAAGGCTGGCGATAGCTCAAACCACCCATCCTGGCAGGACGCATATAGCCGTTCGACACCGGCTGTGTAACTGGTAGAGGAGTTGCAGACAGCACCACTCGGAAACTGAAACTGCCAGAAGAGCGTCTCTTCTACGTCTTTAAATTTCTGCGGCTCTGTTTTGGGCGAAAACTGGGCCGTAACGGAAAGAGGCTCTTCGCCCGTTACGTAGCGAGCCCCCTGAATGGCATAAATACCTACATCCATGAGAGGACCGCCCCCGGCCATGGATTTTTTCATCCGCCACTGCGTTGGGTCACCAATCCGGAAACCATCGCTGCTCTCCATAAATTTGATCGGTCCAAATACCTTCTGCTGTCCCAGACGCATTACTTCCTGCGTAAATGGTTCATAGTGCAGCCGGTAACCAATGGCCAGCTGTTTGCCTGCTTTCTTGCAGGCATCGATCATGTTCTGGCAGGCTTTGGGCGTGATAGCCATGGGCTTCTCACAAATGACATGCTTACCCGCCTGAGCGGCCCGAACCACGAATTCTTCGTGCATCGAGTTTGGCAGCACGACGTAGATCACGTCGATGTCTTTGTTGTCGGCGATTTGTTCGAAGTTTTTATAATCGTAGACGTTCGCCTTAGGGATGTCATATTTTTTCATCCACTCCTCGGCTTTGCTAGGTGTGCCCGTTACGATACCGGCCAGTCGGCAGTTCTTCGTTTGTTGCAGGGCGGGGGCCAGTTGGTTTTTACTGTAGCTGCCCAGGCCCACAAGCGCGACACCCAGTTTGCGGCCCGGCTGTCCGGCTTCTGACTGGATGGGTTGACCAAAAGCATTGGTTAGCGTAGGAATTGCCAGAGCCGATGCGCCCATACCCGCCAGAAAATGGCGACGTGACAGGGGGTGTTGATTTGTCATGATACAGCAATGAAGAGGTTGAAACCGAAAAAGCGCCGGTTACAGCGGCTTTACCCGTTGCTCCAGCGCTTTTTAAGCAGATTTTATTCGTTTACCGGCTAGTGGGTGGTGGGGGCAAGACCAATCTGGATATCGGTAATGTTGTTTGCCTGATTCTCAAGATCGACAAGCCTGTAAACCTCACGCACCCGGCCATCGTTCGTATAACCATTCCGATACAACTGACTAAACAACGCATCATATACAACCAGAAGATCGCTCCAGGGGCCGGTATATGCGTAGGATACATGGCGAAAGACGGGAAACTTCCGATAGACGAACGCAAAGGGCCTCTCGCCGGGCTGCTCAATGGGTAAGGCGATTGCCAGCCGAAAGACATTGTCCTCGTTGCCATCGACGCCGTTGTAGATATACTGAACCGGGCCGCTGGGAATGAGGCCAAGCCGACTGGCTTCGTCATACAAATTCTCTGGGACATGGCTGTGTTCGGATATTGTTTTCAGGCTGGCGTTTGTGACAAATGTAAGCGCCTGGAAGGCTTCCGTTTCATTGATAGTCAGGGCATTTTCAGGGATCATTAGTTGTGTTGTCATTGTATTTCAGGGCTTTGTGAATAAACAAAACAAAGATCGTACTGACTAGTGACAGCCCTATGTCAGCAGGGTTTTGGAAAACTCTTCTGTGTTCGATCAGTTACGTTGAAAAAACAGTACTGATGAAAGAAAACCGGATTATTCGTGTAAATGGCCAGTTGGGCGGTACGCTGTTTCGGCAGGAAGCCCGCCAGAAAGGAGAGAAACTGGGCTTGATGGGCCATGCGCAGATCGAGCCAAATGGTGATCTGCGCATCGATGCCGAAGGGGAGCCCGACGTACTCGATACATTTGTCGACTGGTGTAGAACGGGTCCTGAAGGTACCGATGTGCAAAGCGTTCGTGTTACAGACGGGGAGGTTCAGGGATTTGATCGGTTTATGGAAGTACGCTAAAAGAAAAAGCCAGCCCTGAGAAAGGCTGGCTTTTCTATGTGTAATAAGTTGATGGCGGTGTGCCATCACCCGTTAAAAAATATATTTGTTCTCGGCGATCATGGCGTCGGCAATTTCACGACGGGCATTTTTGAGGTTGATCGGCTCGATTTTGGTAAACCGCTTTAATCCCATCAGCATACCGCGTAGCTCATCGCCTTCGGCAAAAGAGGTGATCGCTGCACGGCCCGCATTGTTGACTTTCTCAACGGCTTCATGCAGGTACACCAAGGCCATCTGCTTTTGCAGCGCTACGGCTTCTTCTCCTTTGATACCGATCAGCTTCTCTACGCGGAGCAAGACAGATTCAGCTACGTAGATTTCGATAGCCATGTCGGCAATGTTCATCAGAATTTCCTGTTCGCTTGACAAGTTCATGGTGAACTTTTGAACAGCAGCACCTGCCACCATGAGCGCGGTCTTTTTAAGGTTACGAAGTACCTTTTTCTCCGCTATGAATAAGCCTTCTTCCTCGTCGGTGTTGAAATCCGGGATCGACATGATCTCTTTGGCTACCGCCATGGCTGGGCCCATCAGGTTCAGTTCTCCCTTCATTGCCCGCTTCAGCAGCATATCGACGACCAGCATCCGGTTGATTTCGTTTGTCCCTTCGAAAAGTCGGTTTATGCGGGAATCGCGGTAAGATCGGTCCATGGGCGCATCGGCCGAATAGCCCATCCCGCCGTATACCTGAACGCCTTCGTCAGTCACGTAGTCGAGCACTTCCGAGCCGTGTACTTTCATGATCGCACACTCGATCGCAAATTGCTCCAGTGCTTTAAGCTTCGCTTCGGCGTCGCCCATCCCCTGGCTCTTCAGGTCTTCGATCAGATCGTCAATATTCTGACCAGCCCGGTACGAGGCCGTTTCCGACGCGTATACTTTCAGCGCCATTTCGCCAAGCTTGTGTTTAATGGCACCAAACTGAGCGATAGGCGTTTTAAACTGTTTGCGTTCGTTGGCGTACCGGATAGCATGATTGATCACTTCTTTTGAGCCGCCAATAGTAGCTGCGCCCAACTTGATCCGGCCAATATTGAGGATGTTTACGGCAATTTTAAAACCGTTTCCCCGATCGGAGAGCATGTTTTCGACGGGCACTTTCGTGTCATTGAAGAATATCTGCCGCGTATCTGAACCTTTGATTCCCATCTTGTGCTCCGGTTCGTTCATGGTGATGCCTTCGTACGAACGCTCGACAATGAAGGCCGACAGGTTTTTATCCGTTTGTCCGTTTTCGTCCACTTTGGCGAAAACGATGTACAGATCGGCAAAACCGCCGTTGGTAATCCACATCTTTTGCCCGTTCAGCACATAATGGCTACCATCATCCGATAAAACGGCTTTAGTCTTCCCTGAGTTGGCATCGGAACCTGAATCTGGTTCGGTAAGGCAATAAGCGGCTTTCCACTCGCCCGACGCCAGCTTAGGGAGATAGTTGGCTTTCTGTTCATTGTTGCCATAATAAACAATAGGCAACGTACCAATACCCGTATGGGCCGAAAGGGCTACCGAGAAGGAGTGACCGCCCCCGGTTGCTTCGGCTACAAGCATGGATGTATTGAAATTAGTACCGAAGCCGCCGTACTCTTCAGGTACAGAGGTTCCCAGCAAACCCAGTTCGCCTGCTTTGTCCATTAGTGACGACATCAACTCGGGCGACTTGGCTGCGTCGATCTCATCCAGACGCGGCCATATTTCGCGCTCCAGAAACTCGCGGCAGGTAGCCGCAATCATCTGCTGCTCTTCGGTAAATTCTTCAGGAATGAATACTTGTGCAGCGTTGGTTTCTTTAATCAGAAATTCGCCCCCCTTGATGGAAGCTTTGGGCTCTGTAGCAATCATGTCGTAAGGAGTTTGTTATGCACGCATACTATCGTTCTACAAAGTAAGGACGTTGATAAATAGTATGCAAGCATACTAATAACAAAAATTTTGCCAAAATAGTCCAATAAGGTGCAAGTCGTTGCCCAATACCTAACTGATCAGGGAGTGTCGATAAATTTAGGGTGTATAATTACTTACTCTGTAGGCAAGAATTGTATATTTGGCTGGTAGGTTTACTTTCATTTTTTCATGCTTGTGCGGCTACCTACCGATAAGGCTCTTATTTCGCCTTCGCTTATTTAGTAACGCCACCGCTCATGAACGTTAAGAAGGTATTAATTTGGGTTATTGTTGCGGGTATTAGTTTACTGGCAGCTCCTGGCCGACTCAATGCACAAGCCTTACCTGAAATACCGTTCGACATTGATTTCGGTGGCGTAACCGTTCATTTAAATGAGCAGGGTAGAGAACAATTGCAGCGCGAAGTTGGACGCTTGTATGCCAACCGCGCCAGGCTTTATCAGGATATAGAGTCGCTGCGTCAATTAACCCCGTTACTGGAACCGTTACTAAAGGCCGAGCGTCTACCCGTGGATTACCGGTATGCTGTATTGCCGTTTTCCAGTGATGGGTCGGTTGGGTACTGGGGCCTTACCCCCGACCGGGCACTGGCGCTGAAAATGCTGGTGAACAGTGCTGTTGATGAGCGATATCATCCCATTCTGGCTACGCAAACGGTGGCTGCCGACTTGAACCGCTTACAAGCTACCTCCGACAATTATTTCCTGACCCTGTTGCGCTACGTGCAAGGCGATACGCTGGCCGACCGCCTTGCCAATAACGTAAAAGCAAACTATCTGCTGCTCGATGCCCAAAGTCCGGCGCTTATCTGGACGATCATGGCCCGCAAACTGGCTTTCGAGCGTGAGGAGCCCTTGCTGCGCCCTGCCCAGACTTACCTGCTCTATGAATACCGTAACAGTGGGGGTGCCTCACTACGCACGATCTCGCGGCAACTGCAAATTGATGAAGAGCGCTTCAAACCGTTTAACGACTGGTTACGGGCAACATTAATTCCCGATGAAAAAGCATATCCCGTGCTGATTCGGGTAACTAACGACGAGTTTCCGACTGTAAAAGGCCGAGACGAATTACGACTGACACCCAGCGTAGTAGGGCCCGTAGATATAGGCTTTCCTACGCTGACGAAGCTACCGAGATCGACTGTCAGTACATTTCAGGACGCCGTGTTTTATACCATCAACGACCGGCTGGGTGTACAGGCACAGCCCTGCGATAATGTTATAACGCTGGCGCACTACGGCAAAATCGATATCAGCACATTGCTGGAATACAACGAACTGTCGGATCGGGATGTGGTGCTGCCAGGGCAGATTTATTACCTCGAACGTAAAGCCAAACGGGCTAAAATTCCTTTTCATGTTGTCCAAAAGAACCAGACATTGCGTGAAGTCTCCAACCTGTATGGGGTTCGGCTGAAATCACTTCTGAAGTACAACCGCATCCAGCTCATCCAGCGCGTACAAACAGGCCGGATCTTATGGCTTCGAAGCAAACGGCCCCGTAAGCAACCGGTAGAATACCGGCAGTTGCCAATTGAAGAGCTGAAGCCAATGATCGACGATACACTCATTGCCCGGCCAATGGCTAATACGCCCACCGTTGAACTGGCCGCCCAATCGCGGCTAACCGATTCACTGGCCCGTCAGAAAGTCGATTCGGTTAGTACCAAACCGACCCGGACAGCGCAATCAGAGCCAATTGTCAGGCCGCTGGTAAACGCGCCCGAAATAGCTAAGAACCGGCCTAATGAAGTTAAAGAAGCCCAAAAGCTACATATTGTCAAGCGTGGACAAACCTATTACAGCATCTCGCAATTGTACAAGATTACGCTTAAGCAGCTATATACCTGGAATGATCTGGCAGAGCGAATTCCACTGGAAATAGGCCAGAAGCTGATTGTAGGTCCGGTTAAAAGGCGACCTGCTCTGGCGCCTAAACCCCGCGTAGTTACCAGGGTGGCCCCAACATCAACACCTGCTCCAGTGACCAAAGCGGGACCATCGACTGTTCGCGGTGCAGAGCCTGCGGGGCGGGTCTATTACCATATTGTCCGGCGGGGGCAAACCGTATACCGCGTGGCGTTGATCAACAAAGTGAGCGTACCCGATCTAATGCGCTGGAACAGCCTTAAGAATTATACCATTGAAGTTGGGCAGAAACTGGTAATCCGAAAACCGCAATAAAAATATTGATTGCACACAACAGCGGTGGGTGATCGACTTCTTTAAAGGAGTCGATCACCCACCGCTGTTGTGTTTCTATGTAAACTGCCGGTTAATTCAGTCGTTCGAAGATACCGGCAACACCTTGCCCGCCACCCACGCAGGCCGACACCATACCGTATTTTTGGTTCTGACGGCGCATTTCGTTCAACAGTTGCACCGATAGCCGGGCCCCGGTAGAGCCGAGTGCGTGGCCCAACGCAATAGCACCACCATTGGGATTGATCCGGCTCCGGTCGAGGCCCAGTTCCTGAATGACGGCCAGCGACTGAGCGGCAAAGGCTTCATTAAGTTCAATCTGCTCAATGTCGTCCTGCTTCATCCCTGCCTTTTTCAGCGCAATAGGAATAGCCGCTACGGGACCGATACCCATGATTTTGGGCTCGACGCCAGCCGATGCATAGGACATCATCCGGGCAACGGGTTTCAGGTTAAGTTCATTGACTAACCGCTCTGACATAACGACGACGAAAGCCGCGCCATCCGATGTTTGTGATGAATTCCCGGCCGTGACGGAGCCCCCCGCCGTAAAGACCGGTTTCAGTCTGGCCAATCCTTCAGCGCTGGTATCCTTACGGGGCCCTTCGTCCTGTGCTACTGTCCACTCGCGGGTTTTCTTTTTGCCACTTTCGGCGTCGAAGTAAGTTTCGCTGACCTTGATTGGGACGATCTCATCGGCGAATTTACCGGCTACCTGAGCCGCCAGCGCTTTCTGATGTGATTCATAAGCAAATTCATCCTGCGCGTCACGGCTAATGTTAAACTGTTGAGCTACCTGCTCGGCCGTTAGCCCCATACCGATGTAATAATCAGGGTGCGTTTTGGCAATCTCGTAGTTCAACGCCGTTTTCCAGCCCATTACCGGCACCAGTGACATCGACTCTGTCCCGCCCGCAATGATGCAGTCGGCCATACCAGCGTGAATCTTGGCTGAGGCAATAGCAATGGCTTCCAGACCAGAGCCGCAGTAGCGGTTAATGGTAAAACCCGGTACACTGTTGGGTAGCGACAGTAGCGCAATGTAACGGGCAATCTGCATACCCTGCTCTGCTTCGGGTACGGCATTACCAACGATCAGATCTTCAACCCGAGCCGGGTCAAGACTAGGTACCTGACTCAACAAATGTTTAATAACGTCGGCCGCCATGTCGTCAGGGCGGGTCAAACGGAGACCTCCGCGTGGGGCTTTGCCAACGGCGGTACGGTATCCGGCTACAATGTATGCGTCCATAACTAGACTATTGAATCGATGATTAATCAGAATTACACTGCAATAACTTATTTTTTGCGGGAAAAATTACAACAAAGGCTGCAAATTATTATGCGTGCATACTGTTTTTAATCGTCTCTGCTTCTGTAGCTGAGCGAACCATCCTGATCAAAATTTTATAGGTACTCTAGTGCTCTTCCAAATTAATAGTTGAAGTAAAATAGAGTAGCTTTGTAGTATGGGCCAAATCGCTACTCCATTCGTCTTGTCAGAAGCCGATCAGACAACACTTGATCAA
>NZ_VFIA01000007.1 GCF_014282275.1 Spirosoma utsteinense | reverse complement strand
TTGGAGTTTCACGGTGGCTACGGCTGAAGATAAACTCAAACGATGGTATGAGCAGGTCAATCCTATGAATAAATCAGATTATTCTAATAATTAAATTGGACAAGTACTAGTAGTATTTGCTCATGGTGACACGATCTAAATTAGACGGTTAAGTGAGCAATTTTGAGCAGGAGAGAGCAATAGCTGTTAGTGGAACAGTTTCATTAAGTGTCAACTTTAATCCATAGCGTATAGATTTTGACAAAAGCTGCTTTTCGTTCTGCTATAGAGCAACTAATGAAATAAGGGGGTATCTGCGTCCTGTTGAACGTCAACCGGAATGGCTATCCTCCTTCGCCCTGTCCATAATACCAGCAGGGCTATTGTGGCAGTGCCAGCCATGCCCATTACCATCGGGAGTGCGGAAGGAACTTCGAACATACTTATGAAAACAGAAATCAACGTTCCCATTCCCATTTGTAAAGCACCCATCAGTGCCGAAGCGCTTCCGGCATTTTTGGTAAAAGGAGCCAGCGATAACGCAGCAGCATTGGGGTTTGTAAAACCGATGCAACAAAGAAACAGGAATAGGAAAACAATGGTGGTAGAAAGCGTCAGCCAACCATTTATGGCTACCGTCAAAAAAGTCAAGGCAATGATTACCTGACAAATCAACGCAACATTAATAATTTGCTCGCTCTTATAGGTTCGAAGCAGGGCTGTATTTACCTGACTTGATCCGATGAAACCGACGGAAAGAAATGCGAATATCCATCCATATACTTTTTCATCGGTATGAAATACGTCCATAAACAAAATCGGCGAGCCGGAAACATAGGCAAAGAGTCCGGAAAAGGCGATGGCGCTGGTAAACGCATAAGTGTAAAATTGGGGTTCACGCAATACAGCCCAGAAGTTGAGCAAAATCGGTTTCGGCCTCAGCGAAATTGATTCGTCTGGTTTGTAGCTGGTAGGCAACCAGAAGAAAACGGCGATCAAAATAGCTATACCTATTCCTGTGAGAATGACAAATACAGTTTGCCATCCAAAGGCAGCGGTGACATAGCCACCAATTGTTGGCGCGATCATTGGTGAAGCACCCACGACCAGCAGTAGAAGAGAGAACACCTTTGCGTTGTCCTTCACCGGAAACAAATCGCGCACCATGGCAACTGATGCTACCGCTGCCGCACAACTTCCAATGGCCTGTATGACACGCATTAAGATCAGTCCATTGATACTGGCCGTAAACGCGCAGCCAGCAGATGCAAGTATGTATAGGATCAGCCCAATATACAATGGGTTTTTTCGCCCAAATCGATCGAGCAATGGCCCATAAAGTAGCTGGCCCAGCGAAATTCCAACGAAAAATCCGGATAGGGAAAGAGAGACTTTCGCAGCGGTTGTATGCAAATCTTTGGCAATGGCGGGAAACCCCGGTAGGTACATATCAATTGAAAACGGCCCTAGAGCCGTTAAACCCCCTAAAATTAGGATAAGAAAGAAATAATTCTTTTTAGACATCAGGCGTCATTAAGGTGAAAGCAATCAGGGATACTGTGGTATAGGATAGCATGCAAACTTGCTAACTGAAGAACCCAACTCATTCTATCCGGTTCAAACTTGCTATGTATACACAAGTTAAGGCTCAATAATTTCAGAAAGCCCCTGCGATTGTTTTGAAATCAGCATTCGTAGTAAGACATAAATGAGGGGAACCAGAATAATAATAGGATGAAGGCGTATGCTATGGATTACCTTTCACAACTATTAAAATTTGCGCACAGGGTCTAGGTTGGAATCGGACGTTTAACCGAACGGTTATCTCCCAGGAGAGGGGTATTGGTAGGCGAAATCACGTTTAATACCTGTCAACTATACTGAGTAACATACGGATTATGCTGAATGCTACTATGTTTTACAGCCGGGCGTAAGGGCGCCGGTTTATGCCAGGTAGATAGGATAGAATAAGAAGTGGCCCCATCAGGCGTTAAAATTTATGACGCCATTCCAACACCGGCAGGCGGCTTAAAGTCCGGTCAACATTAGCTCACCTGAAGGGGTAAGGACACGCGAGAATAAAGAATTCTTGATAGCACGAAACAGAAACAGGATAGGAGTGCTTTAAAGAGTTGACTCATGGGCCTGAACGGAAACCAGCCATACAGGGCTGTCACGTGTCAGGGATCGGCAATCCACCAATAACTCTCCGCCCGCCCCGGATTGAACCCGTCAAGCCTGCCAAAAATTTCCTATTTCATACTGAAACATCAAAGACATGTACACTATTTACTTACACCATCAGAATTATTTAAATCCTGGTCCTGAGATCTCGATGCCCTTTTTACCCCTTATCAACGACTGGATAGAAATGCCTCTTGATATCCAACAAGCTTTCTGGCCTGGCTGTAAGGATACCCTGTTTGTGGTTGAAAAAGAGCATCTATTTGATGAATTGATGAAGTTCTACGGTACAAGACTATATCTCCAGGACTGGGAAGGTAACTAACCTTCATGGTGTTTCTGGTATCCTACAGTTACGGGATTTTTGGTGAAGCAAAAGCCGCTCCAACTGCCCATAGAAAGGGGGAAGGGATAAGATTACGCTCAATAATTCCTCTATATCCATGGATGAACATAATTTCAAATTTATTTTTAGATTGCCTTAAGCCTTTTACGAGTTTGTGGTGTAGAGTTGATGTAGTCCATGCCAAAAAATCTTGAGGTTGGGCCCAGGGTGCCAACACTACAAACGTGGTGCCCAAGCTGCTAAACGAGGATAAATACGGTGTCTGGCCATGTACGCGCTGGGGTCCTGTTGGGTAATAAAGAAATTTTATTTACAAGTAGTTTACCCAATGCAGGCGCGTATTTCTGAATAAGGTGCCCTTAGACGTGGGGAGACCTTTTATTTTTCTTTGGTAGATGGATCGTTTTTGTCTGGATATGCGCTCATTGGCGGTGAAGGTGGTGATTTGTTTAAGCATGGGCTTCAGCCTGCTTACCTGTGTGGATCCGGTTGACTTACCGATCAATAGTTCGCTGGACGTTTTAATTGTTGATTGCACCCTTACCGATAAGGCAGAGACCCAGGTTATTCGGCTTAATCGCTCCAAAGCGGATGTAATTACCGGTCGATTCGGCTACGTGCCCCTCACCGGGGCCAACGTCCAGATTCTCGTTGATTCCCTGAATGTCGTGATCGCCCAGGAAACAACCGATGGCCGCTATCAACTGCCCGCTGACTTCAAGGGGCTAACCGGCCATGTTTACCAACTCAAGTTCACGTTATCGGATGGTACCCGGTACGAATCAACGCCGGAGCAACTACAGCCCGTGGCGCCCATCGGGCAGGTTCGCGCCCAATTTAATCCCACTAGTTTAAGTGGAATTGAACGATTGAATAATGCCTATTCGGCCGCTCATGATTTCTACGTGGACTTTACCGACCCCGGGGATCAAACCAATTATTATCGCTGGGATTGGATTGATTGGGAGCGCCAGGAATGGTGCCGCAGTTGCAACAAGGGACTCTACCAGATCAGAGATAATCAAGGCAATCTGCTGGAAGATTGTGTAAACAATACCTTAAACGCCTCCTTCCCTAATTATGACTACAATTGTCGAACGGCCTGTTGGGAAATCATCTACAGTAACAATCTGGTTTTATTCAGTGACCAGTTCAGCAACGGCAATCCGGTCAAAAGTCTGCTCATTGGCCAGGTACCGCTGTACTCGAAAGAGGCTAGCCTGGTTGAAGTTAGACAAAGCTCGTTAACCAAAAAAGCGTACGACTACCTCGAACGCCTGAATGACCAGACTCAGGCTACCGGCGGTGTGGCCAGTGGTCAGCCGGCTCTGTTAGTAGGCAACGTGCAAAATGTGGCGCAGAGAAATGAACCCGTGGTGGGTTATTTCGCCGTATCAAGTGTCTCTACCGTTCAATACTGGTTAACCCGACGTGATGCGTCGGGTTCTGCTCCCGGCTTATTTCAAGCCCTCAACGGTCACGACCCAATCAATGAGCCTCCCCTGGGTAATCGTCCTCCCTCCGCCGTTTGTGTCGCCAGTGATACCCGCACCCCTTTTAAGCCTGCTGGCTGGCGAAACTGATTTTTAGTATATAAGGGTGGATAGGCCAGGAAACATCTCCAGGATTAGACCCCATCCGGGGCAACTAGACTGGTAGTAAAGCAAGGGTACTCAATACGTCGTGCATAGAGTTAAGCAACCCAGAGTTTTGTCCCTACCGCATTAATTTTTTGACTTGGCATCCAGTAATAAACCTTGTACTATTCAATGTGCCTATGCTATTACGCCTGCTGGTTGGCCTGGTATTTACTCTTTCCCTGAGCCCCGTCGTTGCTCAACCGACTTATACCCTGTCGGGCATCGTCCGCTATTCGGCCAGTGGACAACCCATTGGGCAGGCCGCGGTGGTGCTCGATTATGATAAGGTGACAACGGGCACCTACACCGACGCGCAGGGCTTTCTCGCCACCGATACCCGATCCTGTCTGCCCATTGTGGTGGTGCGCAGCCTGGGCTACCTGCCTTTCCGAACTACGCTCAATCTGCGGGAGCATATAACCCTGACGGTTAAACTGCCTGCCGTTTCCAGCCAGTTCGAAGAGGTGGTCATAACCAGCAAAGGCCCAGATCGAAACGGAAGAATATATAATGCTGAACCCAGTTAAAACTCGTGATGAAATATATAGTATTCGTTCTAGGGTTAAATCTGCTTGCCAGTCACGTCGTCTGGGCGCAATTCGTGAATCAACTGCCCGGCGGCAAAGCACCGGCTTCCGTTAACCGTATCGGAACCGAAGGTGTAATACCGGGCAGCCTGGTGGAAAATAACGTGTTGACTTTGGCAACTGTACCAAGGCTGGCGGTTTTTTTGCCAGACTCAGCACTGGCAACGGGTACTGCCGTGCTTATTTTTCCGAAGATTGGATGGCCCACTCGGTCCGTGGACCAGGAAAGTATGGCTTTGGCCACCCGACTAACCGCACTAGGTATAACGGTTTTTGTGTTGCCTTACAGACTGGCTCAAGACTCCTCGTTGACCGCAGTGAGGCAGGAGCCAGCGTTGAGTCCACAAGATTCGCTGAATGCACTAGCCATGGCCCTTGCTGACGGCAAACAAGCCCTCGGCTACCTGCGCCAACACGCAGCCGAACTTGGCATCAGACCGGATCAGGTTGGCGTACTGGGCGTATCAACGGGCGGGACGCTGGCGCTGCGGCTGGTTTACGACCGTACTAAAACAACCAGCCCTAACTTTGTGAGCCTTCTTCAGGCTGAGGTGGGTACCATAGCCACCGAGTCGGTTCCAGCCGATGCTCCAGTCCTGTTTATTGCCGCTATGTCAGGGGCGACAAGTGAGAATGCCCGCCAGACCGCTATCCAGACCGCTGAATTATACCAACAGTGGCTACGGGCTGGCCGGTCGGCGGAGTTGCATAGTTATGCCCTGAGCAACCAACCCGCTGGTGTTTCCCCGCCATATACAGTCACTGATGCCTGGCTGGATCAATGGATAGGCTGGTTAAACAGGCAAGGCTATTGGCAAAAGCCGGTTGTGGCTCAATCCCATCAGACTGTAGCCCCGGATAATGTGGCCATACCCAATGGGCCACCAGCTGTTCTGCTTGCGTCTCCTCAGCCAAAAACGACGGTGGCCGTAGGAGCCCCGGCAGGAAGCCAACAGTCACCCGCACCAGTCCGGCCTAACGAAGTGAGAACGGTTTATAAAACACCCGGAGAGTCGACCGGCCGCAACGGGCTACTATCGGTTAGCGGTACCGTCCGTGATTCGGCTACGGGTCGAGGGTTGCCTCGTGCTACCGTACTGATCGATTATGAAAAAATCGGCAAAGGCACCTATACCAATGAGCAGGGGCAGTTTTTGGTTAGCCTGCCTTCGGGAAAGCATATCGTCGTCATTCGAAGCGTGGGCTACCTGCCCTACCGAACTACCCTTTACCTGCGCGAAAACACCGTACTGAACGTCAGTATCCCGTCCGTATCGAGTCAGCTGGAAGAGGTGGTCGTGACCAGCAAAGGCTACGATCAAAACGTTCGTCAGCCCCTGTTGGGGGTTAGTCAGATTAACATTTCGACGCTTAAAAAAATGCCCGCAGCCCTGGGCGAGGTTGATATTCTGCGTAGTCTGCAAATGCTGCCCGGCGTGACCAGTGTGGGCGAAGCGGCCAATGGCCTCAACATCCGGGGGGGCACAACGGATCAAAACCTGATCTTACTGGATGAGACCCCCATTTTTAACCCTACCCACATGTTTGGGCTATTTTCGGTCTTTCCGGCTGATGCCGTTAGTGGGCTGGATCTGTATAAAGGCAATGTGCCAGCCCGCTACGGGGGGCGGGCCGCTTCGGTACTCGATATTAGCCTGCGAAATCCTGATCTGAATCAACTTCATCTCAGTGGAGGGGTAAGTTTAGTAGCGAACCGATTCACGCTTGAGACACCCATCGTAGCCGGTAAGGTAGCCCTGCTGGTTTCGGGCCGGGGGGCGTTCAATGACTTTCTGTTACGGGCGGTTTCCTCCCGCTTTGACAACATTCGGGCCAAGTTCGGTGATGGAACGGCCAAGCTGTTCTGGCGCGTGAATGACCGCAACACCGTGACCGCCATGGGTTATTACAGCCAGGATCTGTTTCAGACTGATCTGGTAGGTAGTCTGGCCAATGTGAATGCGGTCAATACGCAGTACGCCCAGCAAACAGCCAACGGTATGGTGCGCTGGTTTCACGCCGTTAACGACCGGGTAAATGTGCAAACGACCGCCCTGGTCGCTCAGTATATTCCCCGCATCCTGTCCACCGAAGATACGACCAACAATCAAGTGGTACTGAAACAGGCGCTGCTACAACGGCAGATCAAGTCGAACCTCAACTACCAGTTAGCTAAGCAAAAGATCGAAGTTGGCCTTAGTGCTACTCATTATCGACTAAACCCCGGCGAGTTGATTCCGGGTACCAGTCTGGCGGTCAATTACCAGCAGACACCAATTGAAAACGCACTGGAACTGGGTATTCATGCCGAAGATGAGATTAGTTTGTCCGATCAGCTGGCCGTATCGGCTGGACTGCGCTACTCCCATTTTCTAAATCTGGGGCCGTCGGTGGTCCGCCAATACCGTAACCCGGCTACGGGTGAGGTGGCCGATGCGATGATGGTAGTAGATTCAAGTGTGTACGGCGCGGGGCAGGTCAGTAAACAGTACGGTGGCCTGGAACCTCGGTTGGGTCTGCGCTACGCCCTGACGCCTAATTCGTCTGTTAAACTGGGTTATAATCTGATGCGACAGTATTTGCAGGTGATCACCAATACAACCACACCCCTGCCGACGGCCCGCTGGAAAACAGCGGACGCGCACATTCAACCCCAGGTGAGCCAGTTGTGGTCTGGAGGTTATTTTATAAATTCGAAGAATAACATTTTCGAACTCTCGGCGGAGGTCTACTGGCGTAGTACGCAGCATGTCCTGGACTATAAGCCCGGGGCTGATTTTCTACTACAGCCCTACCCCGAAACCCAGTTACTGGCTGGTCGTAGTAAAGCCTACGGTACGGAAGTCATGGTGTCGAAGAAGAAAGGGGAATTGACCGGCTGGATTAATTACACCTATTCTCGTACGTTGAATCAGGTAAATACCGGCGTTAACTTTCAGGAGCAAATCAACGGGGGCAACTGGTACCGAGCCAATTATGACCGGCCCCATAGCCTGAACATGAGCCTGACTCTCAATCAGGGGCAACACCACAGCTTTTCGTTCAACTTTGCCTACAGCACGGGCCGCCCCTATACGGCACCGGAAGGCTTCATTCGTTATCAGCGCCGGACGTATCCCTATTACGATGAGCGGAATCAAAACCGGTTACCTGCTTATCATCGGCTGGATTTTGCCTGGAACATCTACAATCCGAGTATGAAGAACCGGCGCTGGCAGGGGCACTGGACCTTTACGGTTTACAATCTGTACGGACGGAAGAATGTGTATTCGATTTTTTACCAAACGGAGGGGCAGGCCACTAATCCTTACCGGCTAAGCATCTTCGGGGCGCCTATTCCGAGTCTGACCTACAACGTTGACTTCAAGTAAGACGGGTTGCTATACCGTTAGGGTCAGGTCAGTATGTATTTGCCGAATGCAGTTGATTATCAGCAGACCAAAGGCAAGCCAGCGGTTCTAAGTGCGTCCGAACGGGCGGGTCGAACCTTCCAGGCGGATCGGTTACAAGCGGCTCGTTGTTGATTGGCTTTTTAAGCTGCGGCTTACCCCCTGGGGAAGGTGTCGCGAAGGAAACCGCCATCGGGGCAGCTAACTAGCCCTACGCGGAACGGGCCAATCTTCGCTACCAAATGAGCGGGGCTATCGGTTTGCCTAGGCGCTTTACTGGGAGGTGACCAGCACGTCACCCTTGCGGAGTGGTCAGCTGTTTCCGTTGTCGGGACAGACCCTTCCCTTACTTGGCTCAACCAAAAGATTACCCGAGCGTTAAGTGGGAACTGATCGCCATCTATAGGCCTGGCTTGCACCGCTGCTTGCCCGCCTTCTTCGCGTTTGTTCTATGAAAATTTTAGGTATTCTACTTTTCTTGCTGGGTTCAGGCACTATGATGGCAACCGCCCAACAAGCCCGCACCACCAAAGAAGCGGTTCATTTGATTAAACTGGCTAATTCGTTTCGAGCACTCGACCGTAGCCCCCAGGCGATTAATTTACTCCTGCGCGCCTTGCCAGCGGTTAAAACTAAAGATCTATACTGGGAAGCGGTTACTTATGAACTGCTGGGACTGGCTCATAATGAGCAACAGAACCGCCCCGAGGCCTTGCGCTATCTCGAACTGGCCCGTACCCGTTATCGAAAGCTTCGGTATGAAGGCTCTGTCTGGGTAGTGGGCGAGTTAATTCGGGAGATTGCCGACAAGAATCTATACGCCGGTATCCAGTTTGGCACCTCCGGCACCAAGCTAGCCATTTTCCAAACAAAACTGGTGAATGGCTTCTACGAGAAAGATATCAAAGCCCGGATCGATCTACCCAATGAAACCGATCAACTTACGCGGGCCGGTAAAGACGCCTTAACTACCTGTATCGATTCGATTCGCCGTTACAATATTCCCAACGAACGCGTTTTTGTTGTAATCGGCAGCGAGATCGGTCGCAGTGTGGTGAAAATGCCCGATATTAATAACAAGCCCAAGCTATACAAGCAGTTGTCGAGTGCGCTCCCCAAAGGGGTTCAGCAAATCGATACTACCCTGACGCCCACGCGCGAAGCCGAACTCTTTACCCTTGGTGCGATTCCGCGCAACGTATGGCCAACGACCTCAGCGCTGGAGATTAGTGGCGGAGGCACCATGGGGGGTTACTTCGACACTAACCGTAAATTCCATGCTATAACCGTTCCCTTTGGGCCCAAAGCTCTGGTCAGCCAGATTGAAGCAAAGCGATCCTTATCCATAACCGCCTTTAAACGGGAAGCGCAACGAGTTGTTCAGGCCATTGCTGACACGGCCCTGGTACCCAAGTTTTATACCCAGAATAAAGGCTTGCAGCAGCGTAAGACCGTTGGGGTGGGTGGGGACATCACCTGGGCGTTGCTTACCTACCTCTATCCCGAGAAGGCAAACGTTACGGCTTTGCCCATTACCCTGGCCGATGTTGCCCGCTTTAAAGAGTTAGCGCTGACAGATTATCAAGCCTTAACCCATCCTGATCTAAACGGCATTAGCGATCCAGCCCTTAAAAGAATGGCTGAGAAGGATGTAAACACGATGCAGAACCTCCTCGATGAAAAGCAGATCATTGCGGGCGCTCTGTGGCTGGATACTATCTTACGGATCTATTCGACTCAAAGTGTCCCTAAACGGGTGGTATTTATTCGCAACTCAGACATCGGTTGGGTAACGGGTAAATTTCTGGAAACCATTAATCAGGAATCTGCCAAAACCATGAACAAGGAGACGCTATCGGCCCAGTAAGACCGGGCTGAATCGGTAATCGGTTCTGAGCCGCATCCTGTGCCCGGTAAACCTGATCAGCGGCTATCTGATTCGTTTAAAACAACCAGAGCAAGTTAAATTGAGCGCAAAGCCATAGGATTCCGTACCCGATGGTTGTCAGCCAGGTTGCAGGCAATAAGCGCGAGGGGAGCACCATCCCCACCCAACCGAAAGTAAGTCAAGCCCAGCCGCTGGGGGGACGCTTGTCGCTTTGACCAAAGCTTTTTGTTTACACCTCAACACACCTTCTATGCGCTGGCTGTACAACCTACCCACCTGGTTTCTGGGGTTGCTGATTGTGACCTTCTTCCTACTGACTGCCCTCGTGGGGCTGGCTATTATCCACCGACGTCTGCACCGAAGTGGAGCCGCCGATTCGATTGATAATGGGACGGTGGGATGGTTCTTTTCCGCCGTATCTCTGCTGTATGGTCTCTTATTGGGCCTGCTGACAGTGGCCGCCTGGGGCAGCTATAACCAAGCTTCCATCATCGCTTCGCAGGAGGCCTCCGCCACCGCGGTGCTCTACCGGGATCTGGCCGCTTACCCTGACGCAGCGCGTGATGCCCTGCGTAAACAGGTACGGAATTATCTCACCGTGATTATTACCCAATCCTGGCCCGCCCAGCGCCGGGGTCTACAATCCGATTCGGAAACGGTCGTGTTGAACCAGTTTCAAAAACGCTTATTCAGTCAAGAGGGCCTTACAAATGAGCAGTTGGTGGTGTATAGCGAAACGATTCGGGCCTATAACACCCTGATTGACCTCCGCCGGCAGCGGCAGGAGGCCCTCAGAGGTGGCGTTCCGGGTGTCCTCTGGCTGGTGGTCTTATTGGGAGCCGTGGCAACCATCGGCTTTTCATACTGCTTTGTGGTCGTGAGCTATCGGCTTCATGCCTTACTAACGGGGGCACTAGCGGGAATGATTGGGCTATTAGTTTTTCTGCTGGTTGTGCTGGACCACCCCTTTTGGGGAGAAATCAGTGTGTCAGCCGAGCCTTACCAACTCGTGTTGAGCACATTGATAGATAGATGACCCGCTGCTATAGCCACTCAGCAAGCAGGGAAAAAGTAAAACGCATGCCACTGAATATCCTTGACAGTTATTAAAGTGTGCGCATGTCTCCTAATCCGAATCGGAAGGTTTCCTGAAGGCAATAGGGGGTAGGAGAAGGATGATTTTTACTGACTGTCCAAGGCATTTCGTCGCCTACCGTTGGTAACTCATAACTGCCAGGCCACATGCTAACTTTTGGTTCAGCTACGCTAACCCAAATAAATACGGGGCGTTCATGGAACTTGAACAAAGCCCTGTGTTTGACTCATGACCTTGCCCGAACGGATTATCCAAAAAATAAAGCAACAGGGACCAATTCCGTTTCAGGAATTCATGGAAATGTGCCTGTACTATCCTGGCCTGGGCTACTATACCTCACCCGCTACTAAGATAGGCCCCACGGGAGACTTTTACACCAGTTCCTGCCTGACCCCCGTCTTTGGGGCTCTAATCGGTAAACAGTTGGAAGAAATGTGGGTCATACTGGGCAAAGAGCCCTTTACCATTGTCGAATACGGGGCGGGCACCGGTGCCTTATGTGCCGATATCCTGTTGTACCTAAAAAACAATGCCAGCCTGTATGACCAGTTACGCTATTGCATCATTGAGAAAAGTCCAGTCATGCAGGCTATTGAACGAAGCCATTTAACCGAAAAAGTAAGCTGGCATGAGTCGATTGAGGATATACCGGATATCAGTGGATGTATCCTCTCTAATGAGCTGGTCGATACATTTGCGGTTCACCCCGTGCTTATGGACCAGCAGTTGATGGAGGTATTTGTTGATTATACGACGAGCTTCCAGGAGGTTTTACAGCCAGCCTCCAGGGAGCTTACCAATTACCTGAACGAACTGGATGTTCGCCTGTCGCCAGGCTATCGCACCGAGATTAATCTACAAGCGGTGCGTTGGATCCAAACCGTAGCCACCGCCCTAAAGCGGGGCTATGTGATGACCATTGATTACGGGTTTGAATCCGCCGATCTCTATAAACCCGGCCGGAGTCAGGGAACGCTGCGTTGTTACCGCAACCATACGACCAATACCAATCTGTACGAGCAGATTGGTAGCCAGGATATAACCACTTACATCAACTTTTCGGCCTTAGCCCATTGGGGGGCCAAACAAGGTTTAACCAAGTGCGGCTTAACCAATCAAAGCCATTTTCTGTTAGCGATGGGCTTGATCGACTCCATTGAGCAGGCCTATGCCGGAGAAACGGATATCGTTCAGGCCGCCCGAAACGTAGCCCGGATACGGCATACCCTATTGGTGGATATGGGGCCTAAATTCAACGTTTTAATCCAACAAAAAGGCGTCGCGGGACAGTGTCTTTCTGGTCTTAGCCTGCTTCGTGAAGCAACGAGCTAAGCCCGCTACTTTTTTGCCGTGAGTCAAAAATGGATTTGGGTAGCCCTTGTTTAAGTTGACCGTTCATGATGACGATAGATAACTCGATTTTTAGGGTTGAAGCGGACGTTTGATTGACCGAATTCAAGCAGGAGCAAGGTATCATTACCGATAATCGGCTTTTACTACCTGTCAACGTTCATTCGATGTACATGACAGGTACATCGAAGAAATTAAGGGTCACTTTTTGATACGACGTCTCTTTGGGTTAGTTGAACGACTGCCGGAACGCCAGCGGGGACAGATGGGTCTTGGTCTTAAAAAACTTGCTGAACGACTGCGGGTGTTCAAAACCTAAGCTATAGGCAACTTCGCTGACCGATAGATCGGTGGTCGAAAGTTTTTCTTTCGCTATTTCAATCAACCGGTTGTGGATATGCTGCTGGGCATTCAGGCCAGTGAGGGTTCGCAACAGGCTGCTTAAGTAATTGGAGGAGATATTCAGGGCGGATGCCAGATCACCTACCGCCGGCAAACCTTTTTCCATCAACCGGTCACTCTTAAAGTTTGCCGTTAGAATTTCTTCAAATCGATCCAGCAACTGATGACCTTGAATTTTCCGCGTAACGAACTGCCGCTCGTAAAAGCGTTCTGCGTACGTCAGTAAGGTCTCCAGCTGACTGGCGATGAGTTCCTGGCTGAACTTATCAATATTGGACCGGTACTCCTGGTCAATAAGGCCGATGATGCTCCTGATGACAGCTTCTTCTTTGTCCGAAAGAAATAAGGCTTCATGTACGGTATACTCAAAGAATGCATAGTTTTTGATCTTCTTAGCCAGCGGAGTACCCCAGAGGAAATCGGGATGGATGAACAGTAACCATCCCGATTGCTCCAACTCTTTGCCTTCTTCGAGTTCTACACTAAGTAGCTGGCCCGGCGACATAAACGTCAGCACGCCTTCATCGAAATCATACGTTGTTTGCCCGTACTTTACCTTGGCGTTAAAGTTCTTCTTGAGGGCAATCGAATAGAAATCAAACACCATGGCTGTCGGCACTCGGCTACCTGAATGCTTTATATCTTCAGCATTAACCAGGCTGATCAGGGGGTGCTCGGGTCGGGGTAGGCCCCGGAAGTGATGAAATTCGCTTATGGTTTTAAACCGCTGCGGTTTGGTGTGTGCCATAGGCCAAGGTAATTAATTCTGAGAATAGGCGGCCGCAAATTCGCTGGCGAAATCCACTATCTTCACCTTACCCATTACCGCCGGCCGGTTTTGTTCATAGTCTGCTGACAAATCTCCCGTATGCTGGCTGGCATACATTTCCACAAGACTCTTCGAGATCAGCGGTGATAGGCCAGCCGACTCCAGCCCGCTTTGCATCTGCTCATCTGAGATGATGATCCATGGCAGATCAGGTTTTCCAATAGCCTTGCCCAGAATTCGGGCTACTTCGTTACAGCTCAATTCATCACTCGCTACGTAGCGTATCTTTCTTCCCGCAAGCGGGGTTACCAACTCGTCGGCAACCGCAGCCGCAATGTCATTTGGAGATACCCAGGGCACTACGTCGTCTGCCCCATAATTAGCCGCGATATAGCCGACTGTTTTGATCATCCCTGCATAACCATACAGGTTGTAATAGAATGAGGTTGGCCGCATGAAGGTGATGGCAACGTCGGAAAGCTGATTCAGAATTTGCTCCACATCATAATGGCAAAGTATGTTGCCTGTATGTTCACTCAGGTGAGCGCCAACGCTGCTCAGGTGCACGATACGTTTCACGCCAGACTGCTCGATTGCCTGTGCATAGTGGTGGGCAATACGGTTGTAGTATGCCCGCAGGTCGAGTGTTGGGTCAAGGTAGTTGCCCGGTGGCACCATGGTATACACGGCATCGGCGCTGGTAAACAGGCGGGTTAAAAAATCGACGTCTTCCAGGGAGCCGATGGCTGCCTTCGCGCCAAGTGCTTCTATTTCTCGTTGTCTGTCCGTACGGCTGCTTACCACCGTGACGGTGTGTCCTTTTTGGACTAACTCCCGGGCTAAGGGTTTGCTAATGTTACCTACCGAACCGGTTACAATAATTTTCATGTCTTCTAATTGTTTTGTGGATACAAAGGTCCTGACCCATCGCCAAAACAAATTAGCCAAATCCACCGGGGGTGTAGTCAAACCGGTTATCAGGAAACTAGCTAGTGGAAAATAATGGACCCATCGTAGTTTGATGCCGCACTAAAGACCCGTTAATACAGCAGATCAGGTATCTTATAGAGGAGCGGTAGTTGAGAACTTACCGATTAAGTCGAGATTTGGATGATTAGCTGGCATATGGCTTGATTATACAACAGAAATAATGTTGAATTACCCGCTGACTACGCTCATCGAGGAGATACGACTGATAGTACCACTCAGTGAAACGGACATTGCCCTATTACACGCCTTGTTCCAGCCCTTGTCTCTGGAAAAGGGAGATTATTTTGTACAAGCAGGTCAGGTTTGTCAACACGTAGGGTTCATCCAGACAGGCTTAGTACGGTATTTTATCAATCAGGATGGGGACGAGAAGATTTATAGCTTTGGTTTGGAAAACGAGTTTGTCTGTGATTATGAAAGCTTTCTTTCGCAACGGCCCTGCCGGCGGGCTATCCAAGCCATTGAGGATTCAGCGTTAGTCATTATCTCATTCCCTAACCTGCAGCGCTTGTTTGCCGAACTGACCTATGGGGAACGGTTTGGTCGCGTAGTGATCGAACAGGTTTTCGTCAAAACGATTAGGCAGCTTACCTCGCTCTATACCGATTCCCCGGAGATACGTTACCAGGCATTTTTAGATGAATATCCCGCCCTTTCGGCCCGCATTACTCAGTATCATATTGCCTCTTATGTGGGAATTAAGCCTCAGTCGTTGAGCCGTATCCGGGCCCGATGGTCTGGTAAAGACTATACCCGTCTTTCTTCACCTGAGTGAATGCAGGCGTTGTGTTTGCTCATCAATTTTGTGCTGTACTTTCAACTGCACAAGGTTATGACAACGCAACGTATTTCGTTCCCGGTCAGGCTGATCAGCCTGCTGATTGGTTTGGGGCTACTCTTCATCGGCGGTCGTTTTCTGCTGGCCCCTGAGCTAGGGGAACAAGGATTTGGCCTTAACTACAAAGAGCCTAACTACGCCTTTCATTCCATCAAAGGCATCCGCGACATCTTCTCCGGATTAATCATTGTCCTGCTAGCCTGGTCTCAGTACCGACGACCCCTGTTTCTGACCTTACTGGCCGGTTCCCTTATTCCCTTCGCCGATATGCTCATCGTGTGGCATACCCCCGGCAGTAATCTATGGGCCATGCTCATTCATGGGGGCACTGTCGTCACCCTATGGATACTTTGTTATTTTTTAGGGCAGTCAACGCCCGAAATAGGTATGAACCCGCCAGAGAGTTACGGAGCCTACGTTAAGCGGATCTCGTCGGCGTCGGAAGGGGGGGACACTATATTGGAATTCAGTATCCTGCCCGGAGAAAGTACACCCTGGCACTACCATCAGTTGTTTTCGGAAACGTTCGAGGTGCTGAAAGGGGAATTAACCGTTGGCCAGGGTGATCAGACGCTCGTGTTACAGGAAGGTCAGATGGCCACAATTCAAGCGGGGCAAAAGCATTTTTTTAATAACCTGTCCGGTAAGGAAAGCCTGGTCAAAGTGACCGTTTCACCCGGAAACCGGGATTTTGAGGAAGCGCTCCTGATCTCAAGAGGGCTGGCTAAAGATGGGTTAGCCAGTGAGAGCGGAACGCCGAAAAAGCTGTCTGATTTAGCGTTGTTTATTCGTTTGAATGATTCGCACATGGTAGGCCTACAAAAAGTAGCTGAACCCCTATTTAGTTTTTTGGACACTCGTGCCACTAAACGAGGCCGATTGGCCTACTTAAAAGAGAAATATGCTGATCGCTGGTAGGGGTCGATCCGTAAGAAAACCAAAGCCGAAAGTGGCGGATTCAGCTATAGGGCAAAGAATACTATATCGGTTTACTTCCTCAAACAGGCTTTTGTCCAGGTGGTGACCAGCAACGGTTTATCGATATCACGTGCGATCGCATAAGCCTCTCGACCAGTGGGAATCTCCACGTTGATCCAATTTGGCAGCAAGTCGGTCTACTTTACATACTTGGTCATTGTTCCATAAGCGCTGGTTGAATAAGTCACGATGATGCATAGGCTCTAATAATGTTAAAATACAGTCTCTATTTGTTAAAAAAAGTAAATGATCTATGATTATATTGCTGTAAAATTGTATTCTTCTTGAAACAAAAAGGTTAACTTACGCTTATAGTTAGTTGTTGTCTGACGCTAAGTCGATTATACAATCTGTAATTTATTGTCTGTCAGAATGCTTTTGCTTGAACAGCTACTGGTACTAGTAGTTGTGGGGCTACGGTAACAGGTAGCACATGTCCTGAATAGTGTCATATATACACAATAAGGTAAACAATTGATTATGAGACACATAAACGTATGGCTGGTGCGCTGGCAGAAAAGAAGCCATAAAATTTATGTTCGCAGAAGTCTTTCTTTATGAAAACTACAGGCATGAACTATGGGTTGCAGCCCATTGGCTTTGATCATACTGGTTTAGCGCCTGGTTAAAAAAGGACACAACTCTTCAAGGCAGGCTTGCGCTAAATGATTACGACTGAATAGAACTATACAAATTTTCACCAACGTGTATTTAAGTGGACGTCAAGACTTCACAAACCCCGGACCAAGCATTGTGGCACTCATACCGCACGGGCGATAAAGAGGCATTAGGCCAGTTGGTTAATCGCTACTATCGCGTGCTGAGACACTATGGGTTAAAATTTATGATCGATGGGGCGGTGGTTGACGATTGTATCCAGGAGCTTTTTCTACAGCTCTGGCAAAATCGCTTGCAGATCAATCAGACCGATTCCATAAAGCATTACCTCTTAAAGGCATTAAGGCATCATATACTCCAATATGTACGCTCTCAGCACCGGCTACCTTTTCAGGAATTGGACTGGGAAATCGCCGTAGCCGACGACACGGACACCGAAGCGTTGATGATTCAACAGGAGTCCTTATCCATTTTAACAAATACGATACAAGCCCAACTGGCCGCACTACCGGCCCGCGAACGGGAAGCCCTGTATCTCCGCTACTACGAAAACCTGTCCATTCCCGAGATCGCCGAAGTCATGGATGTAAACCGCCAGTCGGTTTCCAATTTTTTACAGAAAGCCCTCAGCAAGCTCCGTACGAAATGGCTGGTGCCCCTCCTTTTGATGATCTGCATTTTTCTTAAAAAAAGTTTGCTTTAAGAAGGGTATCCCAAGCCAGAATCTCCATACTATCAATAAAAATATCCAAAAAGTACCAATGCTGCTTCCACCTGGAAATCTTTCTACTATCGAGGATTTTTTAGAAAATGACGCTTTTCGGACATGGGTCCTGGAAAAGCGTACGGAAGACCAGTTGGTCTGGCAGCAGTGGCTGGCTGAACATCCGGAAAAGTTTGATCTCTATGAGCAAGCCGTGGCGGTATTCCTGACCCTCCATGGAAAGGAGATGTCACTCACGGATCAGCAGATAAACGTAAAAACACAGCAAATTCTGGATCAGCTTCCTGATACCTACACGCCGGTTAAGCCATTGATCAGTTGGCAATGGGGACGTTGGGTAGCTGCAGCCAGCATTCTATCTGTTTTGATCTGGTGGCAACTTGATAAACCAACGATTCAGTCGTTAGCAGGCATAGGTACAGAAAGGCAGGCTACACCCACTGGTGAGTGGAAAGTCGTGAAGAATAAGGCTAACCGGTCGATGACGGTCCTCCTTCCCGAACAATCATCGGTACTGCTGTCGGCTAATAGCCAGATTCGATTTCGGATGGGGCCAACGCATGACCTTCGGGAAGTTTACCTTCAGGGTGAGGGTTTCTTTGAAGTTGCCAAAAATCCGGCTAAACCGTTTCTCGTGTACACAAATCGCCTGACGACCAGGGTAACGGGCACCAGCTTTCAGATTCGCTCATTTGCGAATGAATCGGACGCTTTTGTGAAAGTAAAGACGGGGAATGTAACGGTCACGCCGGTTAACGCTCCGGGTTCTTCTCAAAAGGAAGTCCGGCTGGCCGTTAACCAGCAGCTCAACCTGAACGCTAAGACGGATAAGGTTGAAACAAGGGCAACCCAGCCGCTGGAGACAGGGTCGTCAGCTATTATTAGCCAGCCATTCAAATTTGATTTTACACCAGTTCCCGACGTCCTTACCCAGTTGGAGGCTGCGTATCATATGCCAATTGTCTATGATCGTAAGCTTCTCAAAAACTGCACATTTACGGGCCAGCTAAATGATGTTCCATTCCTTGAAAAGATCCGGCTTATATGCCAGACAATAGAATCCAGCTTTGACGTAGTGAATAACCAGGTCATTATTGAAAGCGCCGGATGTAATTAACTATTCCTGAACCCTTAACAACAAAAGCCCGCTATGGTGCAGCGTTAATCTTCTAACGACAAAAGGCGATAGTGCGTCCAACACTATCGCCTGTAAAGTCCCCCATTTCTGTGCTCGTCTAACACATAACCCTTGATAAGGGTAAGGGATTTTCTTGTCCATTCTTCAAAAAGAACAACAACGTAAACAAACTTATGCATTACATTTTACTTCACCGCAGTGTTTGGGTCAGGATCATGAAAATCACAAGTCTACAACTCTTGTTTGCATTTGCCCTGGTCAACATCAGCTTCGCCTTCGATGGCAGAGCGCAGGATCTTTTAGAGCGACGAATTAGCCTCTCCGCTAAAAATCAGGACGTTGAGTCTGTCTTTAAACGAATTGAAAAACAGGCAAACGTTCAATTCCTGTTCAGCCGGGAAATTATTCAATCGAAGCGGAAAGTCACCTATCAGGCTACTAATGAGCAACTTTCTTTACTGCTGGAGCATATTCTGGCACCCCTCAGCTTAAAATATGAGGTTGTTGGTCAGCAGATTCTGATAAAAAGAGAAGCCGTTCCGGTTACTCTCCCCCAGCAAAATTCAACGACTCAGCGTAGCAACGAGGCAGCGCAGGACGTACAACTTACGGGTCAGGTCACGGGCGACAATGGGGAGGGTTTGCCGGGCGTAAACATCCAGATAAAGTCGACGAACCGAGGGACGACTACAGACGTGAATGGTAATTATAAATTGACTGTTCCGGAAGGTTCAGGTACTACGCTGGTTTTTTCCTTTATCGGCTATGGCACCAAAGAAGTGGCTGTAGGTAATCAGTCTGCGATTAATGTTACCCTTATTGCCGACAATAAGACGCTCAATGAAGTGGTCGTAGTCGGCTATGGAACGCAGCGAAAAACGTCACTGACCGGTGCCATCGCTTCGGTTTCCGACAAAGAGATTGGCGTATTACCTGTTTCCAACATATCACAATCGCTACAGGGCCGGGCTGCCGGGGTAACCGTAACCAACAATGGTGCGCCGGGCGAAGCGCCCATTATCCGAATTCGGGGCGTTGGTACGGTAAACAATGCCAACCCGCTGTATGTCGTGGATGGCGTTCCCGTTGGCGACGGGTCCAATGTTGATCCAAAAGACGTTCAGTCGATTGAAGTATTGAAGGACGCCAGTGCTGCCGCCATTTACGGCTCTCGTGCCGCAAACGGGGTTATTCTTATTACGACCAAACGCTCGAACTCGAAGAAACTGAGCGTTACTATCGATTCCTATGTCGGGGTACAAACGGCATGGAGAAAGTTGCCGCTTCTGAACCGGGATCAATACATCGCCTACGGAACGGATCTGCTGAATAATGGAGATATCTACAATGGTAAACCAGCCGGAACGAGTATACCACCTCGCTGGCAAACCGGCTTAGACCAACCTATTTATACGGGCGCTACCCAGACTTTCCGGCAGACCGACACCGACTGGCAGGATGAGATGTTCCGGAACGCGACCATTCAGCAACACAGACTTGAGCTTTCGGGTGGGAATGATGTGTCAAAATTTTATCTCTCCGGCGGCTTCTTCAGCCAGGATGGGATCATGCTTGGCACGGATTATAAGCGGGGTAATATCCGGCTCAACTCGGACCACAAGCTCGGGAAGCGGGTTACGCTGGGGCAAACCCTGTATCTGGCCTATGACAGCCGGCGCATTGAGCAAAATGGTGGTTCGATCGGTACGCAGATCCGGAATATTATCAATACAATACCGTACCTGCCTGTTTATAACCCCAACAACCTGGGCGGATTTGAAGGGTCGAAAAACGTAGATGGGACCGACCCATCGAACCCCGTGCGCAATGTCCTCCTGAACAGCAATACGACACAATCCAATACGGTTTTCAGTACGTTTTACGTAGATGTAGAAATACTGACTGGTTTAAAATATCGCTTTCAGGGTGGCATCAACATCTACAACTCTATTGGCCGTACCGTTAATCCCAGTTACGATAGCGGACCGGGTGGATTTGCCTCGCTCAGTTATGCAAGTATTTCGCAGGACAGAGGACAGTCAGTTGCGCCAATCTACACAAACCAGTTAAGCTATATTAAGGACTTTGGCAAACACACCATCAATGCAACGGCCGTAGCGGAGAAACAAACGTCGGTATTTTCAAATATCAACTTAGGTGGTAATAATACGATCACCAACGCGATTATCGAGCCCACTAACTTAACGAGCCCCCGCATTGGTGCCGGACGCGCAGAATCAGCTATTCTGTCCTACGTTGGTCGCCTTAACTACGAGTATTCGGGTAAATACCTGCTTGGTTTATCGTTTCGTCGCGATGGTTCGTCCAAGTACGCGCCCGGTAAAAAGTGGGGCAACTTTCCGGCGGCTTCGGCGGGCTGGAGAATCAGTGAAGAGAGATTCATGAAAAATATCCCGGCGATCACCGAGCTGAAATTGCGCGGAAGCTACGGCCTGGTGGGTAATAACAATATTGGTGACTACGGTTATCAGGCGACCTTGTCGAGCGACCCTTATTACGAGTTCGATAAGACGACATCCATTGAAAGCCAGGGCTATACGATCCGAAAACTGGCCAACCGGGATCTGAAGTGGGAAAGTGTGGCCATGACCAACGTAGGTATCGATGCTACCCTGTTGAATGGCAAGTTCTCCGTATCGGTTGATTATTTCAATAACCTGACGCGTGACATGGTCCTTAACCGGCCTATTCCACCCTCCATGGGCTACGATGAGGCACCACTAGCCAACGTGGGTTCCGTTCAAAACCGGGGAATTGAATTACAGGCCGGGTACCAATCGAACAAAGGTGCTTTGACCTGGCAGTTGAATGGAAACATCAGCGCCGTTCGCAACAAAGTAATCTCGTTGGGCGACGTGGGGAACACTATTTTTGGTGGCGACTGGTACGGGGATAACATCACCAAGACCGAAGTAGGGCAACCTATTGGTTATTTCTACGGCTACAAAACCAACGGTATCTTCCAGAATCAGGGTGAAGTAGATTCCTGGAAAGCACAATATACCGACGTAGTAGCCGATAAAAATTCGCCCCTGCCCGGTGATATCCGATATACCGATGTAAACGGTGACGGTAAAGTTGATCCGAGTGACAAAGTCAAAATCGGTCAATTCCTCCCCAAGTTTACCTACGGAACGAATTTCACGGCCAAGTGGAAAGGGGTGGATCTTACGCTGTTTATTCAGGGCGTACAGGGCAACCAGATCTACAGCACTGTAAAATATAATCTGGAAGGGATGACCCGGTTGTTCAACGCGGGTACGGCAGTATTAGACCGCTGGGTGAGGGAAGGCCAGGTTACGGACGTACCGCGGGCGGTGGCCGGCGACCCGAATCATAACGCCCGGGCTTCCAATCGCTTCGTTGAGAGTGGCTCCTACATTCGGATGAAGAATCTAACAGTAGGCTATGCGCTGCCTGCAAACTGGCTCGCTCCGCTGGGGACTTCGTTCATAACCAGAGCCCGTGTGTATGTATCTACTACCAATCTGCTAACGATAACCGGTTACAAGAGTGGTTACGACCCGGAGATTGGCTCGTTCGGTGGCTCGTCGCTGACCAATGGCATCGACTACGGGCAGTTCCCGCAGGCAAGAACGATTATGGCCGGACTCCAGATAGGATTCTAGCCGCCAGAAACCCGACTACTGATTTTCAGACAATTCTCGAAAAGACATGAAACGACACGCTATAAAATTCTTTGTGATCAGCACGCTTACGTTTGCTTTTTCCTGCAACAGCAACATTCTGGATAAAGTGAACCCCACCCAATTATCTACGGAGACCTACTTTAAGACGGGAACCGAACTGGTTACGGGCGTTAATGCGGTTTACGCTGGCTGGCAGGGGTTAAACCTGTATGCCCGTGAATATTTCTTTGTCCACGACCTGCGGGGCGATGATATGCAGCCGGGAGGGTCGCAACTCGAAATTCAGCGGGCCCAATTGATCAACGGAAATCAGGACGCTTCCAATCAGGTAGCCAACGATGTCTGGCAGGGGTTATACCGGGTAATTCACCGGGCCAATGTGGTGATCAGTTTTGCACCGGGGGTGACACAAGGCATTACCGAAGAGTTGCGGAACCGGGTTGTAGGCGAAGCCAAATTTCATAGGGCCTGGTGCTACTATGAACTGGCATCACTCTGGGGTGGCGTTCCCTTATACCAAGCATATGCTACCTCTCCGGAAGAAAGCCAGCCCAGAGCCACTGAAGATCAGGTATATGAACTTGTTATCAATGATCTGAAAGATGCCGTTGCCGGTTTGCCGCTGAAGTCAGCTTATTCAGACACGGATATCGGGCGCGTGTCGAAGGGAGCCGCCCAGGCCATGCTGGCACGGGTTTACATGCAGCGGGGCAACTATGCCGCAGCAAAAGAACAACTGGCCGCCCTGATTGCCTCCAACCAATATAAACTGACGGACGCTTATGCCGACAATTTCAGGGAGGAAAATGAATTTAACACCGAATCGGTTTGGGAAATATCCTTCACGGAAGCGTTTGGTGGGTTGAACTGGAGTGGAGATGGCAACGGAATAAACGGAGAAGTTACCATCCGTGGGCAGGAATACGGCCCTAATGCCTGGCGGAACCTGATACCATCGAGTAGCTTACTGGCTGAATTTGAAACGCAGAAAGCGGGTGATGCCAAAGACGACTCGCGTTTTAAGGATTCTTTTTATCAGGTGGGCGATGTGTTTAACAATGGCCGTGATACCCTTAAAGACGTACAGGGGGCTAATCCTAAAATCAGCTGGAAGAAATACCAGAAAATCTACAAGGCTACATCAGAGAACTCACAGTCGGGAATCAATTTCAGGGTTATCCGGTATGCTGAAGTGCTGCTCATGATGGCTGAGTGTGAAAACGAAGTTGGCTCCCCGGCTACTGCCGTTTCATACATCAATCAGGTCCGTGATCGCAAAAGCGTGGCGCTGCCCCATTATCCAACCGCCAAATTTCCGGCATCGACCAAAGCGCAGGTCTTTGACGCTATCGTACACGAGAAGCGGGTTGAACTGGGTGGCGAACAGATTCGTAACCTCGATATTCTGCGCTGGCGAAAACAGAATAAGCTGGCGAAAGAACCAATCACTTATTTCCAGAAAGGAAAACACGAGTTGTTGCCCATTCCCCAAAACGAGATCAACAACAACTCAAAAATCGATCAGAAAGATCAGAATCCCGGCTATTAGCCCGTTCAGGTTCGTATCCCCGCCGAGCGGTCGGCGGGGATATTACGTTGTGTAGAGTGTTACGGTTGTTCATACCCGGTTTACCATGCGAGTAGCGCGTTTAGTGATCTTTTTCCTTATCAGTATCTATGGAGCAAGCGCCTGCCAGTTTGGTAAAAAACCCGTATTCACGCTGGTAAACTCAGCTAACTCGCACGTAACGTTTGCGAATAGGATTACGACAACGGACAGCTTCAATGTCCTGAGTTTCGAATACATCTATAATGGCGGGGGCGTTGGTATTGGCGATGTGAATAACGACGGGCTACCGGATATTTTCTTTACGGGCAATATGGTCTCGTCGAGGTTATTTCTCAATAAGGGCAATTTGACTTTTCAGGACATCACGATACCGGCTAAAGTAGGGACGACCGCCTGGTGTACGGGTGTGTCGATGGTCGATATCAATCAGGATGGATGGCTCGATATCTATATCTCCACCGTCCACCCCAATAAAAATAAATCAGCGCCAAATCTGCTCTACCTCAATCATGGCTTGAACGCAGCGGGCATTCCAACGTTTAGCGAAGAAGCCGGAAAAGTAGGCCTGGCCGATTCAAGTTATTCAACACAGGCTACCTTTTTCGACTACGACCTGGATGGTGATCTGGATATGTATCTGGTTACCAACGCCCTGGAAGATTACAGCAGAAATACGGCCGTTGGTCAGAAACGTGATGGTACGGGCCGCAGTGTCGATAAGTTGTTTCGCAACGATGGTTTGCAAAACAACGCGCTGCCCCGGTTTACCGATGTTTCCCGGCAGGCAGGCATCCAGTCCGAAGGGTGGGGGCTGGGTGTCGTTACGAACGATATTAACCGGGATGGCTACCCCGATCTGTACATTACCAACGATTTTCTGTCGAACGATCTACTGTACATTAACAACCAGGATGGCACGTTCACCAACAAAATTGCTTCGGCTCTGAAGCATCAGGAACATAACGGAATGGGTGTCGATATGGCCGATCTGAATAACGATGGCCTGAACGACATTGTCGCCGTTGACATGCTGCCGGATGATAATCTGAGGCAGAAATCGATGTTTTCCGATATCAACTACGACCAGTTCCAGACCGCCCTCAACAGGGATTACCAACCCCAGTATGTACGGAATACCCTTCAGTTGAACAACGGAGCCGCCGGCAAGGGATTACCAACGTTCAGTGATATCGGGCAGTTGGCCGGCATCGACGCTACCGACTGGAGCTGGAGCCCACTCCTGGCTGATTTCGACAATGACGGCAATCGGGATATTCTGATAACAAATGGCTACCCGAAGGACGTAACCAACCTCGATTTCAGCATCTACTCGAAAGATGCGTCGATGTTCGGGACAACGAAGTCGAAGCTTCGAACCATGATCGAAGCGGTTAACCAGTTAACCGCTGTCGACAAGCCTGATTTCCTATTTCAAAACAAAGGCAACCTGGTCTTTGCTAATGTAGCGGCTGACTGGGGGCTTACCCAGCACGCGGTTAGTAATGGTGCTGCCTATGCCGATCTGGATAATGATGGGGATCTGGATCTGGTGATGAATTCCATCGACAGCGAAGCCCTGCTCTACGAGAACCACATAGAGGATGCCGGCCAAAAATCGACGGCAAATTACCTTCGATTAAAACTCGTTGGGCAGAAGGGAAATCCGGCAGGGCTCGGGGCCAAGATAACCATCTGGACGAACGGACAGCAACAGTACGCCGAGCAGGTTATCCAGCGGGGCTATACGTCCACGGTTGAATCTTCAGTCCACTTTGGGTTGGGAAAACAAGCCAACGTAGACTCTCTGACGATAACCTGGCCTGGTCAAAAAGTGGAGAAGCTGACAAACGTAAAGGCCAATCAGACGCTCAAGCTTTATGAACAGCATGCCCGACTTGACACGTCCCGGCAGTCTGCACAGCAGCCCGCGCTATTTAACGTATTGGAAAATAGTGGTATCCCGCCCTATAAACAGACAGAACTTGACTTCGTCGATTTTAAATGGACCAGTCTGCTTCCCCGGAAATACGCCCAGTCGGGGCCGGGCATCGCTGTGGGCGACGTGAACGGCGATGGACTCGACGATTTCATTCTGAGCGGTTCGGCGGGTAATCCGGCGTCATTATTTTATCAGCGACCTGACCAGACCTTTGCCCTGGCTCATTTACCCGCCAAGCAGGCCGAAGACATGGGCATGCTTTTGTTCGATGCCGATAATGACGGTGACCAGGACCTCTATTGTGTCAGTGGAAGCAGTGAGTTTGGCACCGACGAGAAAGCGTACCAGAACCGGTTCTATCGAAATGCGGGCAAGGGGATTTTTCAGCTGGACACAAACGCGTTACCGGTCGTGTCGGCCAGTGGTAGCTGCGTCGTCGCGAATGACTTTGACAAAGACGGGGACTTGGATCTGTTTATCGGCGGGCGCATTATTCCCGGATCGTATCCGATGGCACCCGCCAGTTACCTGCTCAAAAACGACGGGAAAGGGCATTTTGCCGATGTTACGGATCAGCTCGCCCCCGCACTTCGGCGGGCGGGTATGGTTACGAGTGCGCTGTGGAGCGATTACAATAACGATGGATGGGTAGACCTGGTCGTTGTGGGTGAGTTTATGCCGATCACCTTTTATAAAAATAGTCAGGGCAAATCGCTGGGTAAGGAAACGGTTGTGCTCAACAATTCGGTAGGCTGGTGGAACTCAGTGGTTGGTGGCGATTTTGATAACGATGGTGATATTGACTACGTAGCCGGCAATTTGGGGCTTAACTCCCGGTACCGGGCATCGCCGGAGCAGCCGGTTTGCCTGTATGCCAAGGACTTCGACAACAACGGCCGTATCGACCCCATTCTGTGCCGCTTTATTCAGGGAAAAGAATACCCTACCCATCCCCGGGAAACGTTTAGCACGCAGATGGTGAGTATGCGTCGGCGATTCCTGCATTATAGCGATTACGGAAATGCTACGCTTACCGACCTTATTACGCCCGACCAACTCAACGGCGCGCTGATTTTTAAGGCCACCAATATGGCTTCATCCTATATTCAGAATAATGGAAAGGGGCAATTTGTAGTGAAACAACTGCCTGTCGACGCGCAGTTTTCTCCTTTACTCGGCATGCTTGTAGACGATGTTAACAGCGATGGAAATCTTGATCTGGTGGGTGTTGGTAATGAGTACGGGACAGAAACCCTGACGGGATGGTATGATGCGGGCGTAGGTACCTGCCTGCTGGGCAACGGTAGCGGCCAGTTTTCGGCTGTAAAATCGGGGAAAAGCGGTTTTCTGGTTGACAAGGATGCCAAGGCACTGGCCGAGTTAAGGCTTGCCAGGGGACAAACGCTGTATGTTGCCACGCAGAATAAGGATAGTTTACGCCTGCTCACGAAGTCCACTAAAGATGTAGGTTCGTTGTTTAAGCCACGTAGTTCCGATGCATTTGTAATGACTATACTTCCCAATGGAAAAAAGCGGAAAACGGAATTCTACTGGGGGAGTAGCTATCTCTCGCAATCATCTCGTACGATAACGCTCAATGGCGACAGAAAAAAAAGTTCGATCTCGGACGTTCAGGGCCACCGTCGTCTATTATAACTGTTATGCCAATAGTCGGGATCAATAATTTGGAATTAAGTTGCTGCCTGACAGTGCGTTTTGTGCTGAATTAGACCTTCTAGCTGATGAGACAACTTATTTGTCTGTTTTTATTGGGTGTATCGACCGCTGGCTTTTCGCAAACGAGGTCACCGCTGACACTCTGGTACAACACACCGTCGGGTCAGACCTGGGAAAATGCCCTGCCCGTTGGTAATGGCCGGTTAGGCGCTATGGTGTATGGTAACGTACCCAACGAAATCATACAACTCAACGAAAATACCGTCTGGAGTGGCGGGCCAAACCGGAATGACAACCCCGACGCGCTGGCGGCTTTGCCCGAAGTCAGAAAGCTGATCTTCGATGGTAAGCAGAAAGAAGCGGAGAACCTGGCCAATAAAGCCATGATCACCAAAAAATCGCACGGGCAAATGTACCAGCCGGTTGGCAACCTGAACCTGATTTTCGACGGGCACGAAAACTACACCAACTACTACCGGGAGCTTGATATTGAGCGGGCCGTTGCCAAAACATCGTATACCGTCGATGGCGTGACCTACACCCGTGAGGTGCTGGCATCGTTTCCCGATCAGGTAATTGTTATTCAGTTAACAGCCAGTAAACCGGGCCGATTATCCTTTTCCGCTTCCTATTCCACCCAACATCTCAAACCCGTCATTAAAACGGCATCGACCAATGAACTGACCATCGCTGCCTCAACGTCGGATCATGAAGGCGTAAAAAGCCTGGTCCGGTTTAAAGGCATTACCCGCATCAAAACGCAGGGCGGCAGTGTCTCGGCCAGCGACACCGCGCTGAGCGTACGGGGGGCGAATTCGGCCACCATCTACCTGTCTATTGCCACCAACTTTGTCAACTACAACGATGTCAGCGCCGACGAAAATGCGCGGGCGGCAACGTACCTGAACAAGGCGTATCCGAAAGCGTACGCGGCTATGTTGCCCGCACACATTGCTGCCTACCAGAAGTACTTCAACCGGGTAAAGCTCGATCTGGGTTCTAACGAGGCCGCCAACCTGCCGATAAACGAGCGACTGAAAAATTTCCGGTCGGTCAATGATCCGCAGTTGGTGACGCTTTATTACCAGTATGGCCGCTATCTGCTGATTTCGTCCTCGCAACCCAATGGCCAACCCGCCAACTTGCAGGGTATCTGGAACAACAAAATGCGGGCACCCTGGGACAGTAAATACACGATCAACATCAACGCCCAGATGAATTACTGGCCGGCCGAAAAAACCAATCTGGCCGAGTTGCACGAGCCCTTTCTGCATATGGTTCGCGACATGTCGGAAACCGGTCAGGAGACGGCGCGGGTCATGTACGGGGCACGTGGCTGGATGGCCCACCACAACACCGATATCTGGCGGGCAACCGGCGCTGTCGATGGTGCGTTGTGGGGTATGTGGGTGGCCGGTGGCGGCTGGACCAGTCAGCACCTGTGGGAGCATTACCAATACAGTGGCGACAAGACGTACCTGGCGTCGGTGTACCCGATTCTGAAAGGAGCCGCCCTGTTTTACACCGATTACCTGGTTGAGCACCCCAAATATCACTGGCTGGTTGTCACGCCGGGTACGTCCCCCGAGAATGCGCCTGCTGCGCATAGCGGCTCGTCGCTGGATGGGGGTACCACGATGGATAACCAGATCGCGTTCGATGTATTCACAACCACGATTCGAGCGGCTGAAGTCCTGAAAAAAGATGCTGCTTTTGTCGATACGCTGAAGCAGATGCGCAGCAAACTTCCCCCCATGCACATTGGTCAGCATGGGCAGTTGCAGGAATGGCTGGAAGACATCGACGACCCGAACGACAAACACCGGCACATTTCGCATTTGTACGGCCTATTCCCGTCGAATCAGCTTTCGCCCTACCGCACGCCCGGCCTGTACAATGCGGCCAAAACCTCCCTTGTTCACCGGGGCGATGTATCGACCGGCTGGAGTATGGGCTGGAAAGTAAACTGGTGGGCGCGTTTGCAGGACGGCAACCACGCGTATTCGCTTATTCAGAATCAACTGACGCCCTTGGGCGCCAACAGAGAAGCGGGTGGTGGCGGCACGTACAACAACCTCTTTGATGCACACCCACCGTTTCAGATCGACGGTAATTTTGGCTGTACCTCCGGTATCACCGAAATGCTCATGCAAAGTGCAGATGGTGCCATCCACCTGTTGCCTGCCCTACCCGATGTATGGCCTACCGGCAGTATCAGCGGTATCCGAGCAATCGGTGGCTTCGAGGTCGTGCGTATGGAGTGGAAAGGAGGGAAGCTATCGACCGTTGTCATTAAGTCGAACCTGGGCGGGAACCTACGGGTACGGACGCCGAACGCCCTGACCATCAGCAAGGGAGCCAAGCCGACGGTGGCGTCCGGCCCGAATTCGAACCCGTTTTACCAGATCGAACCAACGCCAGCGCCGATTGTGTCGGAAAAGGCAACAGCGGCAGTACCTGTGTTGAAAGAAACGATGCTTTACGACCTGCCTACGCAAGCCGGTAAACTATATACGCTGGTCGCTCAGTAACGTTATTTTGTTTTTTGTCATCCCGAGGAACGAGGGATCTTCGGACGCAGGCACTTTTGGCTACTAGCGGAGATCCCTCATTCTTCGGGATGACAAAAACAGAATGACAAAAAGCAAGGTAAAAAAAGAGAAATCAAAAAAGCCTAAAAATGTAGTGTTATGCCTGACTATGCCTTTTACGTCTATATCGTAACCAACCCCGAAAAAACGGCGCTGTACACGGGTATGACGAACGATTTAGTCAGAAGGCTACAAGAACACTATGAGTCGCGGGGGCAACCAGAGAAATTTGCGGGTAAGTATTACTGTCACCGGCTGATTTATTGGGAGCATCACCAGTACGTTCGCAACGCGATCTCTCGCGAAAAGGAAATAAAGGGTTGGCGGAGGGAAAAGAAAGTGGAATTGATCAATTCAATAAATCCCGAATGGCGCTTTTTAAACGATGAAATTCAGGCATGAAAAGAAGGTTTGTTACCGGGTTTTGTTTTTGTCATCCGCTGGTTTTGTCATCCCGAGGAACGAGGGATCTTCGGTAGTAGGCATTTTTTAGCATTTACCGAAGATCCCTCGTTCCTCGGGATGACAAAACCAGCGGATGACAAAAACAAAACCCGGCTACAAAAACACAGGATGACAAAAAGTGAAAAGTATAACATCTTATGAAAAAACGAATTGCCTCTTTTGCCTTTGGCCTGTGCTGTTTTGCACTGAGCCATTCCCTATTCGCCCAAACCACGCTGGTAAACCCAATCCTGACGGGCTTTTACCCCGACCCGAGCATTGTGCGGGTGGGAACGGATTACTATTTGGTCAACTCCACGTTTTCGTATTTCCCCGGCATTCCGGTTCTGCACAGCAAAGACCTGAAAAACTGGAAGCAGATCGGCAATGTGATCGACCGCCCCTCGCAGATGGATTTTATGGGCGAGCGCCTGACGCGTGGCCTCTTCGCGCCAGCTATCCACTACTACAAAGGCCTGTTCTACGTTACCTGCACCGACATAGACCACGACGGCAACTTCATCGCCACCGCCAAGAATCCGGCCGGGCCGTGGAGCAACCCGGTCAGAGTGCCGCAGGTCAAAGGCATTGACCCGTCGCTCTATTTCGACGAAGCGACGGATAAGGCATACATCATTTATAACAGCGACGCCCCCGATCGGAAGCCCTTGTACTCGGGCCACCGGACCATTCAGATTTACGAGCTTGATTACAAAACCCTGAAAGTGGTTGGTGAACAAAAACAGCTCGTCAACGGTGGAGTCGATCTATCGAAAAAGCCCGTCTGGATTGAGGCTCCGCACATCATGAAGGTGAAAGATTGGTATTACCTCTATGCAGCCGAAGGCGGTACATCCATGAATCACACGGAGGTCGTTTTCCGGTCGAAATCGGTGTTGGGGCCTTTTGTCCCGTACGAAAACAACCCGATTTTAACCCAGCGTGGATTGCCCGCCGACAGGAAAGACCCAATTACGTCGGCCGGTCACGCCCAGTTTATCGAAGGCCCCGACGGGAAATGGTATGCGATTTTCCTGGCTGTTCGGCCGTATGAAGGTGACTACTACAATACAGGCCGCGAGACCTTCATTGCGCCCGTCACCTGGAAAGACGAGTGGCCCATTGTGGACCCCGACAATAAGGTGATTCCTTATACGTACCCAGCCGCCTGGAAGGAAGTGAAACAAAAAGATGCGTTGCCGCAGTCGGGCAATTTTGCCTATACCCTCCGCTTCGACAAACAGCTCGACCCGTCGTTTCTGTTCATGCGCACCGTGGATAGCAGTTCGTTCTCCCTGTCGAAAAAAGCGGGGTTGACCATGAAATTGAAGCCAGAAACCGTTATGGACCTGAGCAACCCCTCGTTCATCGGGAAACGGCAACAACACCTGTACAGCAGCGCCGAAACTGAACTGACCTTTGCCCCTAAATCGGAGAAGGAGAAAGCGGGGCTTATCATTTTTCAGGACGAAAGCCATTTTTATTACCTGTGCCAATCGATGTCGCAGGGCAAACGTGTGCTGCAACTCCACAAAGGGAAGCCTCGGGAAAAGGCCATGGAGTTGCTGACGGAAGTGCCGTTGACGTCGAAAGCCGGTAAAGTGGGGCTACGGATTTCGTCTCAGGGCGGCACGTACAGTTTTTCGTATGCCGACGACGCTAAAAACTGGAAACTGCTGAAAGACAATGTAGACGCCAAATTCCTGAGTACGAAAGAAGCCGGCGGTTTCATCGGTTGTCTCTACGGCATGTACGCCACCTCATCAGGCGAGCCAACTACAAATTCGGCTTCGTTTGAGTACCTGACATACAAAGGCGACGACCCAATGTATAAGAAGTAAACGGAGCACATTTTTGTCATCTTGTGTTTTTGTCATCCCGAGGAACGAGGGATCTTCGGGAGCAAACATTTTTTAGCACTTAGCGAAGATCCCTCGTTCCTCGGGATGACAAAAAGCAGGATGACAAACCCTCAGTACAAAAAACAAACAACGTTACCATTGAAAACGAACCTATTCCATATCGCTTTTCTGCTCTTAACCAGCCTGTCTGCGTTGGCGCAGATGCAGCCGTTTGCCTTGCAAGAGGTGAAGCTGACGGGCGGGCCGTTCAAGAACGCGCAGGATGTTGACCTGAAATATATCCTGGCCCTTGACCCGGATAAACTGCTGGCTCCGTACCTGATCGATGCCGGACTGCCCCTGAAAGCCCAGCGCTATGGCAACTGGGAAAGCTCGGGTCTGGATGGTCATATTGGCGGGCACTACCTGTCGGCGCTGGCGATGATGTATGCCTCGACCGGTGAACCCGAACTGAAGAAACGGCTCGACTACATGGTGGCTGAGCTGGCTCGTTGTCAGGCGAAAAATGGCAACGGGTACGTTGGGGGTATTCCGCAGGGGCAGTTGTTCTGGAAGCGGATTCACAAAGGCGATATCGACGGCAGCAGCTTCGGACTGAACAATACGTGGGTGCCGCTCTACAACATTCACAAGCTATTTGCGGGCTTGCGCGACGCCTATGAATACGCCGGTAATCAACAAGCAAAGCAGGTGTTGGTTAGCTTGGGCGACTGGTTCGTCGAGCTGATCAAACCCCTGTCCGACGAGCAGATTCAGCAGGTGTTACGCACCGAACATGGCGGCATCAACGAGACTTTCGCCGATCTGTACATCCTGACCAGGGACAAAAAATACCTCGAAACGGCACAACGGATTTCACACCGGGCTATCCTGAATCCACTGCTGGCAAAAGAGGATAAGCTAACGGGCCTTCACGCCAACACGCAGATTCCGAAGGTGATCGGGTTTGAAAAAATCGCCACTTTGACGGGCAAAGCCGACTGGTCGGAGGCCGCGCTGTATTTCTGGCAAAACGTGTCACAGACCCGGAGCGTGGCGTTTGGTGGGAACAGCGTTCGGGAGCATTTTAACCCGACTACGGATTTTAGTCAGGTGCTTCGATCGAATCAGGGCCCGGAGACGTGTAACTCGTTCAACATGCTTCGGCTGAGTAAAGCGCTGTTTCTGGATAAGAACGACGTCAGCTTTGTTGATTTCTACGAACGAACGCTCTACAACCATATCCTGTCGAGCCAGCATCCCGAGAAAGGCGGGTTCGTGTACTTCACACCCATCCGGCCCAACCATTACCGGGTCTATTCGCAGCCCGAAACCAGCATGTGGTGCTGCGTGGGGTCGGGTCTGGAAAACCACACCAAATATGGCGAACTGATTTATAGCCATTCGGCCAACGACCTGTTTATCAACCTGTTCATTCCATCAACGGTGAACTGGGCGGCCAGAAAGATTAAGCTTACCCAGCGTACCGAATTTCCGTATCAGAATCAGTCTGAATTACTCGTAGAAACAGCAAAACCACAGGAATTTTCTTTACAAATACGGTATCCGAAATGGGCCGAAAATCTGGAGGTGCTGGTCAACGGAAAAGCGCAACCTGTTGACGGCAAACCAGCGAGTTACGTAGCCATTTCACGAAAGTGGAAGTCGGGCGATAAAGTGACAATTCGCTTTACGACCACCACCCGCCTGGAACAACTACCCGATGGGTCCAACTGGTCTGCGTTCGTCAATGGCCCTATTGTGCTGGCCGCAAAAACGTCGACGAAAGATCTGACCGGGCTTTTTGCCGATGATAGCCGGATGGGTCACGAAACAAAAGGCAAGCTGTACCCGCTCACCAACGCCTACGCGCTTGTGGGTGATCCGGCAACGTACCTGGCGCAACTCAAACCCGAATCCCGGCTGCGTTTCGCCCTGGACACGCTGACGTTGCAACCGTTTTACGAGGTGCACGATGCTCGCTACCAGATGTACTTCCCGACGTTTACCAAAGCCGCGTTTGCCGAGCAGCAGACTCACCTGAAACAGCAGGAAGCGGAGGCTCTAACCCTGGAAGCCAACACGGTCGACAAGGTGAATTGTGGGGAACAGCAGCCCGAAGTCGATCATCAGTACACCGGTGAAAAGAGCGATTCCGGCTATGACGAAGAGCGATTCTGGCGACGAACCCGTTCGTATATAGCCTACCAATTACAGAACAAAGGGCTAACAGGTAGATACGTTGATATCACCGCTTTAGACGATATCAAGCCAGAGAATGTGAGCTTTTTGATTAATGAAAAACCCGCCGAAATCCTTGTCAATCAGAGGAAAACGATCCGTTTAAAAGCGGACAGTAACGAGGTGGTCACGTTGAAAATCGTGGCCCAAAATGGGAAGAGCTCACCTCGCATAAACCAAATCAGAATTTTAACGAAATAACGAACAATTCTTTTCGATATGAACAAAGCGATAATGACTGTTTATAAATGTGTCAAAATAACACTATTTGTATTTGGGTGCATACTGAGTGCGCAGGCACAGTCCAATTTTAGCAGCAAAGTGATTGGCGTAGGCGTTGTAGTCGCCGACATCGACCGTTCGCTGGACTTCTACGTTAAGGGTATCGGCATGGTCAAAACGGGCAACTTCACCATCAACGAAGATTTCGGGAAACGTTCCGGTCTGACCAATGGCGTAGCGGTGGCGGTCACCATTCTGAAGCTCGAAAACAGCCCCGAAGCCACCGACTGGAAACTGATGAGTTTTGGCAATAAAGCAGCACACCCGAAGCCAAAAAAGATTCAGGACGATACGGGCATGCAGTACATCACCATTCAGGTGAAAGCCCTGCAACCCATCATCGACCGGCTGACGCAGATGAAGGTGCCGTTTCTGGGTAGCACGCCCACACCCCTGAACGACAAAGCGCACTTCGTTTTTGTGCAGGACCCCGACGGCAATTTTATAGAACTGATCGGACCGCTTCAATGATCGGGGGAATCGTAGGTCTGTTTGTTTTTGTCATCCCGAGGAACGAGGGATCTTCGGCAACAGGCTTTTTTAGCATTTGCCGAAGATCCCTCGTTCCTCGGGATGACAAAAACACAGGATGACAAAAAAGCGGATGACAAGAATACAGGATGATGAAAAAACCTTTTCAAAACTCTTACAGTCAACTGATTACATGAAAATCATGTTTACTCGATCTGGTTTGTCGCTTGTGCTACTGCTGTTCATGTGTAGCCTGCCCCACTTTGGGGGGGGTACTGCCCAGGCGCAGACCGCCAAAAATCCGGTCATTTTTGCCGACGTACCCGACATGGCTATGATTCGGGTGGGCAAAACGTACTACATGAGCAGCACCACCATGCACCTAAGTCCGGGGTTGCCCATTATGAAGTCGAACGACCTGATCAACTGGCAACTGGTGGGCTATGCGTATGACACGCTGACGAGTGTAGATGCCATGAGCCTGACCAACGGCAAAAGTACCTACGGGCGCGGGTCGTGGGCCAGTAGTCTGCGCTACCATAACGGTACGTATTACGTGAGCACCTTTGCCCAGACCAGTGGCAGAACCCACGTCTACACCACCAAAAACATTGAAAAAGGCCCGTGGTCAGCAGTGTCGTTCAAACCGTCGTACCACGACCACAGCCTGTTTTTTGATGACGACGGCCGAACGTACCTGATCTACGGCGCGGGCAAGCTCCGGATAGTTGAACTCACGGCTGATGCTACGGGGGTGAAGCCCGGCACGACTGAACAAGTGCTGATCGAAAACGCCAGCACACCGTCGGGCACGGGTGGCGGTCTACCCGCCGAGGGGTCGCAACTGTTCAAGGTGAAGGGCAAATATTACCTGTTCAACATTAGCTGGCCGCGTGGCGGTATGCGGACGGTGGTGATCCACCGCGCCGATAAGCTGACCGGTCCGTGGGAAGGTCGAATTGGCCTTCAGGACATGGGTGTGGCGCAGGGTGGCCTGATCGATACGCCCGATGGAAAGTGGTATGCCTACCTGTTCCGCGATTTTGGCGGGGTGGGCCGCATTCCGTATCTGGTGCCCGTCAAATGGGAAGACGGCTGGCCGGTACTGGGCGAAAACGGCAAAGTGCCCGAAACGCTCGACCTCCCCGCCAGCAAAGGCCTGATTCCCGGCATTGTGCATTCCGACGAATTTACCCGCAAAAAAGGCGATCCGGCCTTGCCGCTGGTGTGGCAGTGGAACCACAATCCCGACAACAGCCTGTGGTCGGTTTCGGAGCGAAAAGGGTACCTGCGCCTGAAAACTGGCCGTACCGACACCTCGTTTGTGATGGCCCGTAATACGCTCACCCAGCGCACCATCGGCCCCGAAAGCACAGGTGCCACCCTGCTCGATGCGTCGAATTTGAAAGACGGTGATTTTGCGGGCTTGAGCCTGTTGCAGAAAAACTACGGGCTGGTGGGCGTGAAAGTCGAAAACGGGAGCCGGTCGATTGTCATGGTCAGTGCCAGTTCGGGGAAGCCGGTGGAAATACAGCGGGTTCCGTTGAGCCAGAAAATGGTCTACCTGAGAGCCGAGTGCGACTTTAAAGCTCGCAAAGACCTCGCCCATTTCTTCTACAGCCTTGATGGCAAAACGTGGACCGCCATTGGCGAACCGCTGAAAATGCCCTACACCATTCCGCACTTTATGGGCTACCGGTTCGGCTTGTTCAATTACGCCAGCAGCCAGACGGGCGGTTTTGCCGACTTCGATTACTTCCGTATTGACGATAAAATCTTCGGAAAATAAAGCATAATCGTTTACGAAAAACAACATGAATTATTCCTTTCTCCTTCTACTATTAACCGCATTTTGGGCAAATGCTCAAACTGGCAATTCAGTTATAAGCAGCCCGGATGGGAAATTGCTGGTAACGGTATCGCTGGAAAATGGCAAGCCAGTGTATAGTGTTTCACTAAATGGTAAATCGTTTTTGACGAAATCACCACTTGGCCTGAAAACAAATGTGGGCGACTTTTCTGAAGGGCTTGTTGCAGGAAAACCGGCGACAAATTCCAAAATTGACAAGTCGTATGAATTGCCAAACATCAAAAAAAGTAAGATCCATTATGTAGCTAACGAAGCCATAATTTCTCTCTCAAAAGAGACCCTGCCCGCTATCGACATTACGTTCAGGGTGAGCAATAACGATGTGGCCTTCAGGTACAAAGTGTATCCGCAAAAAGCGTCTCGTTCGTGCGTCATTAATGAGGAGGTGTCGGGGTTTTTGCTGCCAGCCGGAACAACCACGTTTCTGTCGGCGCAAAGCAAAGCGATGGTGGGTTTTGCCCGAACCATGCCAAGCTACGAAATACCTTACACGGTTGACGATACGCTGGGCAAAAACGGCCGGAATAACGGCTACACGTTTCCCTGCTTATTCAAAGTTAATAACAACGGTTGGGTGCTGATTTCTGAAACGGGCGTTGACAGCCGGTACTGCGGCAGTCGCCTGATGGGTCATGCCAACGGATTATATACCATCGGGTACCCGATGCCGGATGAAAACAACGGCATTGGAACCTCAGCACCGGGCATTCCCCTCCCCGGTGAAACACCCTGGCGGACGATTACCGTCGGCGAAACGCTGGCCCCAATTGTCGAAACAACCGTGCCCTTCGATGTGGTTGAACCCCGTTACGAGGCATCTCAAAAATACGAGTACACAAAAGGGTCATGGAGCTGGATTATTGGAATGGACGGCAGAACGGTCTATAACGAACAGATTCGGTACATCGATTTCAGCGCGTCAATGGGCTATAAAACCGTCCTAATCGATGCGCTTTGGGACACGCAGATTGGCCGCGAAAAAGTAGCCGAATTAGCCACCTACGCGGCAAAAAAAGGGGTGAGTCTCTACTTGTGGTACAACTCAAACGGCTACTGGAACGACGCCCCACAAGGGCCACGGGGCATCATGGACAACACCATTGCCCGGCGCAAAGAAATGGCCTGGATGAAGCGGATCGGCGTAAAAGGCATCAAAGTCGATTTCTTTGGCGGGGATAAGCAGGAGACCATGAAGCTGTACGAAGACATTCTGTACGACGGCAATGACTACGGAATCCTGTGCATTTTCCACGGGTCAACGCTCCCGCGTGGCTGGGAACGAATGTATCCCAACTACGCGGCAAGCGAAGCCGTTCTGGCCAGCGAAAACCTCGCTTTTTCGCAACGAAGCTGCGACATGGAAGCATTTAATGCCACCATACACCCGTTTGTGCGCAACACCGTAGGCAGTATGGATTTTGGCGGTAGTGCGCTGAACAAGTTCTACAACGCGAACAATACCCCCAACCGAGGGTCGAAACGGGTTACGTCGGATGTCTATGCGTTGGCAACGGCGGTCCTGTTCCAGAGTGGTGTGCAACATTTTGCCCTGGCTCCCAACAACCTCACCGACGCGCCGGACTGGGCGATCAACTTCATGAAATCCGTACCGACCACCTGGGATGAAGTCCGGTACATAGACGGCTATCCGGGCAGGTACGTTGTGTTGGCGCGTCGTCAGGGTACGAAATGGTATGTAGCTGGTGTGAATGCCCAAAAAGAACCGCTTAAACTGAAACTGAAATTACCCATGATTGCCGCAGGAACTGAGTTCACACAATACAGCGACGATGCGCAGTTGACGGGCAAAATGACCACGGCAAAACTTCAAAAAAATCAGGAAGTAGACTGGATAATCCCGACAAACGGGGCTGCTCTTCTTGTGCAGTAAAGCCTTTGTATAGGTCAATCCAAGTCAACAAATAGCCGCGCTCAGTTCAGCGTCACTAACAGTAGACGACACTTCCTAAACTGTTTAAACACATGAAAAAGAAACTGAGTAGCTTTCTGTTAATCGGGCTATTGCTGCTGAATCTGAACACGTTTTCGCAGGACAAAAACTTCCATATCTACCTCTGTTTTGGTCAGTCCAATATGGAGGGAACGCCAAAATCGAGCCGCAGGATACGGTCAATGTGAACCCCCGTTTTCAGGTAATGGAAGCGGTCGACTGCCCCACCATCAACCGGACAAAAGGAAATTGGTACACCGCCGTTCCACCTTTGTGCCGCTGTAAAACCGGGCTGACCCCCGCCGATTATTTTGGCCGGGAGTTGGTCGCCAATCTCCCCGAAAAGGTACGGGTGGGCGTGATCAATGTAGCCATCGGCGGTTGCAAAATTGAACTGTTTGACAAGGATCATTACGAATCGTATGTCGCGACGGTGCCGGGCTGGATGAAAAATTTCATTAACGAGTACGACGGCAACCCCTACGCCCGACTGGTCGAGATGGCGAAACTGGCGCAGAAAGACGGGGTCATCAAGGGCATTTTGCTGCATCAGGGCGAGTCGAACACCAACGATACGCTCTGGACGAAAAAAGTGCAGGTCGTTTACGATAATCTGATGAAGGACCTGGATCTGAAACCCAAGAAAGTGCCATTGCTGGCGGGCGAAACGGTTAACGCGGATCAGGGTGGTATTTGCGCGAGCATGAACAGAATCATTGCCTCGCTTCCGCAAACGATCAAAAATGCACACGTGATTTCATCGGCGGGCTGCACCGATTCGGCCGACAACCTGCATTTCAACGCGGCTGGCTATAGAGAATTAGGCAAACGCTACGCTACGCAAATGCTTTCATTGCTGGGTTACAAACCGACCGAGACGAACTAGGAAGGGTGTAAGCGAACGTGATGCTTTTGTCATTCGACGCAGTTTGTCATCCGGCTTTTTTGTCATCCCGAGGAACGAGGGATCTTCGGTAGATGAAAAGAAAGCCTGCTACCGAAGATCCCTCGTTCCTCGGGATGACAAAAGAACCGGATGACAAGAGAGCCGGGATGACAAAAGACAGGATTACCCTAAACCACAGTAAAATGAACCGTTCTAGTTTCCCTAAATTGGTCAGTACCAAGCGATACACGGCCATGAAATCAATGGCCTTGGCCGCCTTATCCGGCTGGCTATTCGCTTCATCTTTTACCGCCAACGCACAGGAAATCATAGCGTTGTATGCTGGAACTGTGCCCAATTCGAAAGCGTCGGATGTGCAGGAGTCGGGGGCAGACAAGGGTGTAATCAAGGGCATTACCAAGCCTACCCTAGAGTACTTTAAGCCCGCACCCGACAAGGCGTCCGGGGCGGCTGTTATCATCATTCCCGGTGGCGGCTATGGCGTGGTTGTGTATCAGGGCGAGGGAATCAATATGGCCAAAGCATTGGCCGAACAAGGAATAGCGGCTTTCATCCTGAAATACCGCTTGCCTAGTGACGCCATCATGCCCGATAAAAAAATCGGCCCGTTGCAGGATGCCCAACAGGCTATCAAACTGGTTCGTGAAGGGGCTGCTAAGTGGGGTATTGATGCCAATAAAATAGGCGTTATGGGTTTTTCGGCAGGCGGCCATCTGGCTTCGACCGCAGCCACGCATTTCGAGAAAGCGTATGTCGACAACGCCAGCAACACCAGTTTACGCCCTGATTTTCAGATACTGATTTACCCGGTCATCAGTATGCGCGACAGCCTGACGCACGGCGGCTCGCATGATGCGCTGCTGGGTAAAAACCCGTCGCAGCAGGATCTCGATCTCTTTTCCAACGAGCTACAGGTACGGGCCAACACGCCCCCAACGTACCTGACCCACGCGGCCGATGATAAACTCGTCGACGTGGACAACAGCATTATCTATTTCGAAAAGCTGAGACACCTGAAGGTGCCCGTCGAAATGCACATCTATCCCAAAGGCGACCACGGCTTTATTTTCCGGCACCCCGGCTGGATGGAGCCGCTGTTCGACTGGATGAAAATTAATCAGTGGATCAAACCCTGAGCCATTCATACACTAACCGCCAGTATAACAAAGCCCTATAGTCATGAAACGTAACCTCTTTCTCTGTTTTCTCCTGCTTAGTTTCCGGGTTGCCTTCGGGCAGCAGGCGCCGGTTTCGATTCGGGTCGATGCCGCAAAACCGGTGGGCGACATGAAGCCGTTCTGGGCGTTTTTTGGTTACGACGAGCCCAATAATACCACCCGGAAAGACGGCCAGAAATTGCTAACTGAATTGCAGCAGTTAAGCCCCGTTCCGGTCTACGTTCGGGCGCACAACCTATTGACCTCCAAAGGCGAAAGCCCCGGTCCCGATCTGAAATGGGGCTTTACCGATGCGTATAAAGAAGATGCATCAGGCAAGCCGATTTACAACTGGGTAACGGTCGACAGCATCGTGGATACGTATATCAAGCGGGGGATGAAGCCGCTGATGGAAATTGGGTTTATGCCCAAAGACCTGTCATCGAAACCCGAGCCCTACGCCCACACCTGGAGTAAGAACGGTACCATCTGGACCGGCTGGACGTACCCACCAAAAGACTACGACAAATGGCGGGAGTTGGTCTATCAATGGGCTAAGCACTCCGTTGACCGCTATGGAAAAAAAGAGGTAGCAAGCTGGCTTTGGGAAGTCTGGAACGAGCCGGACATTGGTTACTGGTCAGGTACGTTCGACGAATACTGTAAGACCTACGATTTTGCCGCCGACGGACTAAAACGCGCCTGTCCCGAATGTACCATTGGCGGGCCGCACACGACCAGTCCACGCAGCGACAAAGCGTACAGTTACCTGACCCGCTTTATCGAACATTGTCTGCGGGGGCAAAATTACGCCACCGGCAAAATCGGTACGCCCCTGCAATACATCGGCTTTCACGCCAAGGGGAATCCGGAGATTGTGGACGGGCATATTCGCATGAATATGGGCGTGCAGTTGAAAGATGTGCAGCGGGCGTTTGAAGCGGTCAATTCATTTCCTGAGCTGAAGAACATCCCGATCATCATCGGCGAGTGCGACCCCGAAGGTTGTGCTGCCTGCTCGGCCACGCGCGACCCCAAATATGGCTATCGCAACGGCACGATGTATTCCAGCTACACGGCGTCCTCGTACGCCCGCATCTACGAATTGATGGATCAGTACAAAGTGAACTTGCGCGGGGCCGTGAGCTGGTCGTTCGAGTTTGAAGATCAGCCTTGGTTTGCCGGTTTCCGCGATCTGGCTACGCACGGCGTGGATAAGCCCGTACTGAACGTGTTTCGGATGTTTGGCAAGATGAACGGCCAGCGACTTTCGGTGCAAACCAGCAAGGGTCTGATGGCCGCCAACATCATCGCCAATGGCGTGCGGGCCGAAAACGATGTTAGCGCCATTGCAAGCAAAGGCAAAAATTCGGTCTGTGTGATGGTCTGGAATTACCACGATGATAACGTACCTGGCCCGGCCGCCCCCGTTGAGTTGACCGTGAACGGACTTGGCAAGAACAAGGTGCAGGTTCATCACTACCGGATCGATGATGCGCACAGCAATTCGTTCGAGGCATGGAAGGCGATGGGTAGCCCACAGCAGGTATCAACCGATCAGTACAAGGCGCTGGAAAAAGCGGGGCAGCTTCAGGAAATGGCACCGCCGACGTCGAAAGCGGTGGCGAACGGAACAACGAAGTTGACCTTCGACCTTCCCCGACAGGGTGTATCACTGGTTCAACTAACCTGGTAGTACCATGAAAAGTAGCCCTATATCTCAGTCACTGCTTACCCATTTCGACCTACCTAAACGCCCTTTCCGATGACTAAGAGCAACCAGTTTATTAATTCAAAAACGCCCGGTTTCCGCCGATTCAGGCTGTACGTGGGCTTAGTCTGTACCGCACTTTTCGTGGCTGGTCCCGTTCTGGCTCAGCCCCCAGGCAGCCCCGTCGTGGTGTCGCCACAGGTCAATGCCGACAATACCGTTACGTTTCGGTTGCTGGCTCCCTCGGCCAAAGAGGTGAAGTTGAATGCCCAGTTCGAAAAAGCGGCCTTGCCCATGACCAAAGACGCGCAGGGCGTTTGGAGCGTTACAACCGGCCCGGTGAAGCCGGATATGTACCCGTACGCGTTCAACGTAGATGGTCTATCGATAGCCGACCCCAAAAATTCTGCGCTCTTTCCAAATGAAGGGTTTCAGAACAGCGTGGTTGAGATAACGGGAAGCGCGCCCCTCGTTCACAGCCTTCAAAACGTACCCCACGGCACCCTGTCGTACCGCTTCTACCAGTCGCCCGAACTGGGGCAGCGGCCCGTATTGGTGTACACCCCGCCGGGCTACGAAACAGACACGAATACGGCCTACCCCGTACTTTACCTGCTGCACGGCACCACCGATACCGAAGAAACTTGGACCAAAGTAGGCCGCGCCAATATCATTCTGGATAACCTGATTGCCCAGGACAAAGCCAAACCCATGATCGTGGTGATGCCCTACGGTCGGGCTTATCCGGCTATTAGCAAATCGTCGGGTAGTTTACGGAACTGGGATAACCTTCAACTAATAAAAAAAGATTTTCTGGTGAATCTCTTTCCGTTTGTCGACAAAAATTACCGGGTGAAAAAGGATAAAGACAGTCGGGCTATTGCCGGTTTTTCCGGCGGTGGTGGAACGAGCCTATTCATCGGTCTGAACAACCCCGACCTGTTTAGCTGGGTCTGCGGCTTTGCACCCGGCATGTTGAAAGACGAATTTGATCGCAACAACGCTACCGCCTTCGCCAACCCTGCCCTCACCAATCAGCGGCTGAAACTATTCTGGATTGGCGTCGGGAAAGACGATGGCCTGTACCCAATTATCGATGAGTATCTGAAGGTGCTCGACGAAAAGAAGATCAAGCACGAAACCCTCATTTCAGAGGGTGGGCATACCTGGATGAACTGCAAATTGTACCTGAGCACGATTGCGCCAAAATTATTCCGATGAGTCTAGTAGGTCTCTTTTCATGTGTAACCAAGCACCCCCAGACAAAAAAACGTTTTTGTCTGGGGGTGAGCCTGCTATTGATCGGTTGCCGCCTTGCCTTTTCACAATCGACACCGCCACAACCCGTTGGCCCCCTGCCCAACGAAAATCAGTTGCGTTGGCAAAAAATGGAGTATTATGCCTTCATCCATTTTTCGATCAATACCTATACCGACATGGCCTGGGGGCTCGGCAACGAAGACCCAAAGCTGTTTAATCCGACAAAGATGGACTGTCGGCAGTGGGCGCGTATCTGTAAAGAAGCCGGGATGAAAGGCATTATTTTTACCGCCAAACACCACAGCGGATTCTGCCTGTGGCCCTCGAAATACACCGACTATTCTATAAAAAATGTGCCCTGGCGAAACGGGAAGGCCGATATCGTACGCGAACTGGCCGATGCCTGTAAAGAATACGGCTTGAAATTCGGCGTGTACCTGTCGCCCTGGGATCGAAACCACGCCGACTACGGAAAGCCCGAATACATCACCTACTTCCGCAATCAGTTAACGGAACTGTTGACCAACTACGGCGATATTTTTGAAGTCTGGTATGACGGAGCCAACGGCGGATCGGGTTATTATGGCGGGGCGAACGAAACCCGGAAAATCGACTCGAAAACGTATTACGACTGGCCGAATACCTACAAACTCGTTCGCAAACTCCAGCCCAACATCGTCATCTGGAACGATGGTGGCGACCGGGCCGACCTGCGCTGGGTGGGCACCGAAGCCGGGTACGTGGGCGAAACCAACTGGAGCTTATTGAATTCGACAGGAGATGTGCCCGAGCAAATGCTGCGGCATGGCGTCGAAAATGGCAATGCCTGGGTTCCGGGTGAGGTAAACACCTCCATTCGGCCGGAGTGGTTTTACCACGAGCGCGAAGACCGAAAAGTGAAAACCCTGCCCCAGTTGATGGATACGTACTACAACTCCGTTGGCCGAAACGGGACGTTGCTGCTCAATTTTCCGATCATGCCCAGTGGTTTGATTAATCAATTGGATGAAAAAGCTGTGCAGAGTTTTGCCAAAGCGAGGAATGAAGCGTTTGCGGTGAATCTGGCCAAAAATGCAACCGTGACGGCCTCACAATCACGCGGAAAAAGCGCGGCTTACGCGGCCAGTAAGACTATTGATGCCGATTTGGACAGCTATTGGGCAACGGATGAAGCCGTTCGTACCGCATCGTTAACGCTCCAGTTTCCTAAACCCACATCGTTCAATCGCTTTCTGGTGCAGGAACCCATTCGGTTAGGGCAACGCGTCAAATCGTTTACGGTGGAGGCTTTCGTCAACGGCAATTGGAAAGAAATTGCAAAAGAAACCACCATTGGCTACAAACGTATTCTTCGCTTCCCGACCGTCGAAGCCACGCAACTTCGCCTGACCATTTGGGACGCCAAAGGGTGCCCGTTGATCTCGAATCTCGAAGTCTACAAGGCCCCGCTGATTCTGACGCCCCCGATGATCACCCGCAATCAGGCCGGGGATATTCTCATCAAAGCCGGTGATACCGAGTCGGAATTGTACTACACACTCGATGGCAGCACGCCAACCGCAAGTGCGGTCAAATACACGGCTCCTGTGAAAACCAGCAGCGGTAAAGTCGACCTGAAGGCGATTGCTTACAATCCGTTTACCAAACAAAGCAGTGTACTCAGCGAAGAAAAATTTGACGTAGCCCGTAGCGCCTGGAAAATCGTGAGCACGGAGTCGAAGTCGGCGTATCAGGCGTTGGATGGCAACCCCGGCACGTCCTGGCATCAGGACAAGAAGCAGCCCATGCCTGCCGACCTGATCATTGATTTGGGGAAAGCGGAAAATCTGACGGGTTTCAAATACCTGCCTGCCCAAAACTGGTGGGAAGAGGCCAGCATCATCACCCATTATGAATTTGAGGTGTCTACCGATAACAAAACCTGGAAGCGGGTCAGTGAAGGTGAATTTTCAAACATCAAAAACAGCCCGTTCTGGCAAACCAAACCATTTGCGCCGATCCGCGCCCGGTACATCAACCTGCGGGCGTTGAAAAACACGCAGGAAGGTTCAGCGTCGGGCTACGCGGAAATTGACATTGTTACCCAGTGAGTGAGTTTTTGTCATACGTCGTTTTTTATCATCCCGTGTTTTTTGTCATCCCGAGGAACGAGGGATCTTCGGTAAATGCTAAAAAATGCCTGCTACCGAAGATCCCTCGTTCCTCGGGATGACAAAAAACACGGGATGATAAAAAACGCTGGATGGCTAAAACAAAAAATAAATTATCCCTAAACCTTAATAAACTATGAACCAACAATTAACGCGTCGAATAGGGCTTTTTTGGGCCGTATTCTGCCTGTACAACGGGGCAATGGCCCAACCGCCCCGTGGCCCGCTGGTGGTGTCGCCACAGGTGAATGCCGACAAGACCGTTACATTCCGGTATCAGGCTCCGCAGGCAAAAGCGGTGGAACTGAGTGCGCAGTTTGAGAAAGCGTCGGTGCCCATGACTAAGGATGCTCAGGGTATCTGGAGCGCAACGGTCGGCCCCGTCAAACCCGACATTTATCCGTACAACTTTCGGGTCGATGGTATATCGGTGATGGACCCGGCTAATGTCGCCTTTTTCCCCAACGAGCGGTTCAAAGCCAGCCTGGTCGACGTACCCGGCGATACGCCCCTGATCCACGCCCTGCGCGACGTACCCCACGGCTCGATCAACTACGAATACTACCCGTCGATGGAGAGGACAACCGGTTCTGTGGTGGTCTATACGCCACCAGGTTACGACCAGAATCAGGCGAAGAAGTACCCGGTGTACTACCTCATCAGCGGCACGACGGATACCGAAGAGACCTTTTTCAAAGTCGGCAAAACCAACCTGATTCTGGATAATCTCATCGCTGAAGGCAAGGCCAAACCGATGATCATTGTGATGCCCTATGGCAACATAGCCGCGCGGGTATCCGAGCAAACCGGTGGCCAGAAACCCGCCGACCCGACCGTGCGCGATGGGGCCGATGCAGTGAAACGAGCCAACGATTTCACGACGGATCTGGTAAGTAATGTCATTCCCTACGTCGAGAAAAATTACCGGGCTATTGCTAACCGCGAGAACCGGGCTATCGGCGGATTTTCGCGCGGGGGAGGGCAAACGCTCCGGGCGGCCTTTAGTAACATGGATAAATTTGCGTGGGTGTGCGCATACAGTTCGTACCTGTCGCCCCAGGAGATGGAGCGCAGCTATCCAACCATCGTCAGCAATGCCGGTAATACCAATAAACAACTCAAGCTGCTGTGGGTGAGCGTGGGGAGCGACGATTTTCTGTACAAAGGCACGGTGGAGTTTATGGATTACCTGAAGGCCAAAAAGGTGAACTACAAAAGCCTGATTACCGGCGGGGGGCACACCTGGATGAACGTCAAAACGTACGTAGCCGAAACGACTTCGTTACTCTTCAACCCCTAAACACCACGCCGATGAAACGCATTTTATTTCTCTTACAAGCCGTTCTGGTACTGGGTGCTACGGGCATGGCCCAGCAACGCCCGCCATCCATCAGTTCGCCCGATGTTCACGCCGATCATAGCATCACGTTCCGGTATTTTTCCCGAAACGCGAAGAAGGTGATGGTTTTCGGTGAGTTTCTGGCGACTCCGGTCGCCATGATCAAAGACACATCGGGCATCTGGAGCGTAACGGTGCCCCCGGTAAAGCCCGACATTTACCCGTATAGCTTTATGGTCGACAGTGTGTCAATGGCCGACCCGAGCAACACCTACATTTTCGCCAACGAACGGTTCAAGCGCAGCATCGTCGACGTACCCGGTGATAAACCGCTGGTGCATTCGCTGCAGAACGTACCCCACGGCAAAATCAGCTACCGCTACTACAAGTCCGGTACGTTGGGTACTACGCGGCAGTTATTGGTGTACACCCCGCCCGGTTTCAACGCCAATGGCAAAACGAAATACCCGGTGCTGTACCTGATTCACGGTGGCTCCGATACTGAAGAAACCTGGACGAAAGTGGGCCGCGCCAACCTGATCGCCGACAACCTGCTGGCGCAGGGAAAAGCCAAGCCCATGCTGATCGTGATGCCCTACGGGAACGTTCGGCCCGCACCCATGCCCGATTTCACAAAAGACATGGTGAACGACATCGTTCCGTTTATCGAAGCCAATTACCCGGTCGTCAAGGAAAGCAAAGGCCGGGCGGTGGCTGGCTTTTCGGTCGGTGGCGGGCAGACGCTGAACATCGGCCTGACAAACCCCGATAAGTTCGCCTATATCTGCTCGTATGCGCCGTATACGGCTACGGATGAGTTCAAAACGAACTTTGCAAACTGGTCGCCCGACGCGGCTAAGCTCAACAGCCAGCTGAAATTATTCACCATCAGCGTGGGCACCGAGGATTTTCTGTACGAGCCCGTAAAGCAGAACATCGCGATGTTTACCGAGAAGAAAATCAAGGTCGAACCGCTCATCGTACCGGGCGGACACACTTGGATGAACTGCAAACTGTATTTGGCCAATACGTTGCCGCAGCTTTTTAAATGAGTTCGTTTTTTTGTCATCCCGGCTTTTTTGTCATCCCGACGACAGGAGGGATCCTCGGTAGATGAAAAGAAAGCCTGCTACCGAAGATCCCTCGTTCCTCGGGATGACAAAAAAAACGCACTCAATGACAAAAAATCAATTCAAACCATATTCCCTTAAACCAATACTCAAATGACCTTTAAGCCACTAGCGGCTCTATTTGTAGCCGCTTTACTCAGCACCACCTGCTTCGCGCAGACAATCCAAGAGGATTTTAAACCCTCCTCCCTAAATCAGCCGGGGCAGGAATACCCGATGGTGAACTCGCAGGGCTACGCCCGATTCCGTATCAACGCACCCAAAGCGGATAGTGTAAAAGTAAGCCTGGGACTGGGCGGCCGGGGAGGCACTAAACTCGCCAAACAGGCCGACGGATTCTGGACAGGCACCACGGAAGGCCCGATGGATGAGGGTTTCCATTACTACAACATCACGATTGATGGCGGGAAATTTAACGATCCAGGTGCGCTGAATTACTACGGTTCCGTTCGGTGGGAGAGTGGCATTGAAATACCGGCGCATGATCAGGATTTCTACGCGTTGAAAGACGTACCCCACGGCAATGTGCAACAGGTTCTGTTTCCCTCGAAAAGTACCGGCACCTCGCGCCGGGCGTATGTGTACACGCCACCAGGATACGAAAAAGATAAGTCGAAAAAGTACCCGGTGCTGTACCTGCAACACGGCTGGGGCGAAGATGAAACGGCCTGGAGTAATCAGGGACACGCCAATCTGATCATGGACAATCTCATTGCCGACAATAAGACAAAGCCCTTCATCATTGTGATGACCTACGGCATGACCAACGAAGTGAAATGGGGCAAAATCCGGGATTTTAAGATCGAACCCTTCCAGACCGTGCTGACCGAGGAACTGATTCCCTACGTGGACGCCAATTTCCGCACCCTCGCTAACCGTGATAACCGGGCGATGGCGGGCCTGTCGATGGGTGGCATGGAAACCAAAACGATCACCCTCAATAAGCCGGAAACGTTTGGGTACTATGGCCTGCTCAGCGGTGGTCTCTATGCGCCGGAGGATATCAAGGGTAAGCCAAAAGCGAAGCTTATTTTCATTAGCTGCGGCAGCAAAGAAAAACCCGATGGCGTAACGAAAGCGGTGGCCGACCTGAAAGGGGCCGGGTATAATGCGGTCTCCTACGTATCCGATAAAACGGGGCACGAATTCCAGACCTGGCGTCGCAGCCTGCACGAGATGGCGCCGTTGCTGTTTAAGTAGCAAGTCTTTTTTTACGCTTGTTTGTCATCCTGTGTTTTTGTCATCCCGAGGAACGAGGGATCTTCGGTAGCAGGCATTTTTTAGCATTTACCGAAGATCCCTCATTCTTCGGGATGACAAAAACTCACCTTAAGTACGATACTCAACCTATTTTATGGTACAATCAATTGGAATAAACCGAAAACGCAGGATCAGTTTGTGGCTGATACTGGCTGCGCTATGTATTGGCCAGGGTGTCGTCCTGGGGCAAAGCAAAAAGACAAATAAGCCAGCCTACCGGAATCTGTTTCGGGAAGCAGGATACAAACAGACCGACATCGACGCCAAACTGGCGAAAGCCTATTTCGACGTGTTTGAAGGTCCGAACAAAGTCTATTTTGAGGTGGGCGACACGATGGCCTATGTGTCGGACGTGAAAAATAAAGACGCCCGGACCGAAGGACTGTCGTATGGCATGATGGTGGCTGTTCAACTGGATAAGAAAGATGTGTTCGACCGGATTTGGCGGTGGTCGAAGAAGTACCTGCAACACCAGAGCGGCCCACGGGAAGCGTATTTTGCCTGGAGCATCAACACGCAGACGATGAAGAAAAACTCGGAGGGGTCGGCGTCGGATGGCGAGTTGTACTACATCACCAGCCTGCTATTTGCGGCCAACAAATGGGGCAACAACACGGGCATCAATTACTACGGAGAAGCCCGGCGGATTCTGGACGCCATGTGGAAAAAAGATGGCACCGGCAACATCTATAACCTGATCAACACCGACGCCAAACAGATTTCGTTTGTGCCCGAAGGCAACAACTATACATGGACCGATCCGTCGTATCACCTGCCCGCGTTTTACGATACCTGGGTGATGTACGCCAAAGACGGGCATGAGCAGTTCTACAAAGAATGCGCCGACACGTCACGCGTATTTCTGCATCGCGCCTGTCACCCCGTCACCGGCCTCAACGCCGATTATACGGAGTTTAGCGGCAAACCACACGACACCCGCTGGTCGCCCTCGGCCTTTCGCTACGATTCGTGGCGGGTGCCCATGAACGTTGCGATGGATTATACCTGGTCGGGGAAAGACAAGGCGTGGCAGGAAGACTATGCCAAACGGTTTCAGGGGTTCCTGCGCTCAAAAGGTATGGATACGTATGACGATCAGTTCAATCTGGATGGTTCGCGGCCCGAGTTTATCCTTCAGGCGGGGCCGGTAAAGAAGCTCCGGCACTCCATCGGCCTGGTGTCTACGTCCGCTACGTTGTCGCTCGTCAGTAAAGACAAGAACAGTCTCGATTTTGTGCATGCCCTATGGAAAGCCAAACTGGAGCCGTTCGAGGATGGCTATTTCGACCCGTATTATGATGGGCTGATGCACCTGTTCAGTATCATGCATTTGAGCGGTAACTACCGGATTATCACCCCGCAGGGTAAGTAGTCATCTCAATAAATGCTTAATCCCCTTATCATGAAAAAGATAATCGCTTTACTCGTCGGCATGGTGGCGCTGGGTGTACAGGCACAGGCCCAAACCCAAACCGCTGGCGTTCCGGCCTCGACCAATATTCCGGGGCAAAAATACCCGCAGATTCTGCCTGACAACCGGGTCGTATTTCGCGTGAAAGCGCCCGATGCCCGCAAACTGCAAATTGATCTGGTGAAGAAATACGACATGGTGAAAGACACCAGCGGCTTCTGGACCGTCACTACGGAGCCCGTCGTGGAAGGCTTCCATTACTACTCGCTCATCGCCGACGGTGTAGCTACCTGCGACCCGTCGAGCCAGACGTTTTACGGCATGGGCCGCATGGCAAGTGGCATCGACATTCCCGATAAAGATATGGACTATTATCAGCCCAAAAACGTCGCGCATGGTCAGATACGGTCGGTCAATTACTATTCCGAGATCACCAAAGCCTGGCGTCGGGCCAACGTGTACACGCCACCGGGTTATGATGAAAGTCCGAAAAAGCGCTACCCGGTGCTGTATCTGCAACATGGCTCGGGCGAAGATGAGACCGGCTGGGCAACGCAGGGCAAAATGGACTTTATTCTCGACAACCTGATTGCCGAAGGGAAAGCAACGCCCATGATCGTGGTGATGGAACGCGGCTACGCAACCAACCCGACCGCGCCCGTCAGCACAACCGGCGGAATGGCCAGCAACGTATTCCCCGAGGTGTTGGTAAAAGAGGTGATCCCGATGATCGACAAATCGTTTCGCACGCTGGCCGACCGCAACGACCGGGCGATGGCGGGGCTGTCGATGGGCGGTTTCCAGACGTTCCAAACTACGATGACTAACCTCGACAAGTTTGCCTACATCGGTGGGTTTAGCGGAGCGGGTCGTCTGCAACCGGGCGCTGATATCAAGCAGGCCTACGACGGTGCCTGGTCCGATGCCGATGCCTTCAACAAAAAGATGAAGGTGGTGTACGTGAGCATCGGTACCAAAGAACCCGAGCGGATGTATACCGGCGTAAACGGATTTCATCAGGCGCTGGAAAAAGCCGGTATCAAACACGTGTATTATGAGTCGCCGGGTACAGCGCACGAGTGGCAGACCTGGCGTCGGTCATTGCGGCAGTACGCGGGACTGATATTTAAATAGTAAGCTGCTTTTTTCTGTCAGTACGTTTTTTGTCATCCCGGTTTTGTCATCCCGACGCAGGAGGGATCTTCGGGTGGGGCAATTTTTAGCATTTACCGAAGATCCCTCCTATCGTCGGGATGACAAAAAAACGGGATGACAAAAGCAGGAGCCATGACAAAAAACTCGCTTGTAATCACAAAACATTCTAACCATGAAACAACTCATCTCCCTACTCCTGAGCCTTGCTTTTCTGCATGGTAGCAGTTACGCCCAGAAAATTGAAAAAGAGGCCCCGAAAGGCTTCGATCAGGTGCGGGCTGGTATCGCCACGGGCAAGCTGGATTCGATCAGTTACCCGTCGAAAACCGTGGGTACGTCCCGCAAGGCGTTGGTATACACCCCGCCGGGCTATACGAAGAAGAAAAAATACCCGGTACTGTATTTGCTGCACGGCATTGGGGGCGATGAAAAAGAGTGGCTGAACGGCGGTAAACCTCAGGTAGTTCTGGATAACCTGTATGCCGAAGGCAAGCTGCAACCCATGATTGTGGTGATGCCCAACGGCCGCGCCATGAAAGACGACCGGGCGGTGGGTAATGTATTCGACAAGGACAAAGTAGAGGCTTTTGCCACCTTTGAGAAAGACCTGCTTACCGACTTGATCCCCTTTATCGAAAAGAAATACCCGACGCTGACCGACCGCGAGCACCGCGCTATTGCCGGCCTGTCGATGGGTGGCGGGCAATCGCTGAATTTCGGGTTGGGCAATCTGGACAAGTTTGCCTGGGTGGGTGGCTTTTCGTCGGCTCCCAACACCAAACGGCCCGAAGAACTGGTGCCGAATCCGGAAGCGGCCAAAAAACAACTGAAACTGCTCTGGATTTCGTGCGGAGATGCCGATGGCCTGATTTCGTTCAGTAAACGTACCCACGACTACCTCTATGAACATAGCGTACCGCATGTGTATTACGTGGAGCCGGGCGGGCACGATTTCAAGGTCTGGAAAAACGGCCTGTACATGTTCTCGCAGTTTCTGTTCAAGCCCGTCGACGGGGCGTCGCTGACAAAATATACCGTGCTGGGAACACCGGCCGCTACCAATATCCGCAATGCCAAATACCCGCAAATTCTGCCCGACAACCGCGTCGTGTTCCGCGTAAAAGCGCCCGAAGCGCAGAAAGTGCAGGTGGATTTGGGCAAGAAATACGACATGGTGAAAGACACCAGCGGGGTCTGGACTGCCACTACCGATTCCATCAGCCGGGGTTTCCATTATTACTCCTTATTGATTGACGGAGTAGCCACCGCCGACCCGGCCAGCGAATCGTTCTATGGCATGAGCCGCATGGCCAGTGGCATCGAAATCCCGGACAAAGACGGTGCTTATTATGCCATGAAGGACGTACCCCACGGCGACATTCGCATCAAGCGCTACCTCTCCAAAGCAACCAATAGCTGGCGCGAAATGTACGTTTACACGCCACCGGGCTACGACAAATCGACCGAGAAATACCCGGTGCTGTACCTGCTGCACGGCGGGGGCGAAGATCAGCGCGGCTGGGCCACGCAGGGCAAGACCGACCTGATTCTGGACAACCTGATTGCCGAGGGTAAAGCCAAACCCATGGTCATTGCCATGCTGGATGGCAACGTAGGCATGACGGGAGGCATGGCAGGTTTCAACGAAAACGTGCTGAAGGCGTTTGAAAATGAATTGAAACTGGGTGCTATTCCCTTCGTGGAAAGTAATTTCCGGGTAGAGGCCGACGCGAAAAATCGGGCTCTGGCGGGACTGTCGTTGGGCGGATTGCAGACGTTATACGCGGGCATCAAAAACACCGGTATGTTCTCCAGTCTGGGTGTGTTCAGCTCGGGCTGGTTTGCCAATAACCCCAAACTGACAGACCCGCAGTATGAATTCATGAAAACCAACGCGGCCACTATTAACGGCAACCTGAAGAACCTGTGGATTTCGATGGGCGGCAAGGAAGATATTGCCTACCAGAATTGCCAGCTCATGATGAAGAAATTCGATGAGATGGGGATCAAGTACAGCTACAGCGAATACGCTGGTGGGCATTCGTGGCCAGTTTGGCGGCACGACATAGCCCAGTTTTCGCAGGTGCTGTTCAAGTAAAGAATGGGCGGTTTTATTGTCACTCGACGTCTTTTGTCATCCCGCTTTTGTCATCCTGCTTTTGTCATCCCGAGGAACGAGGGATCTCCGGTAAATGGGAATAATTGCCTATTACCGGAGATCCCTCGTTCCTCGGGATGACAAAAGCAGGATGACAAAAAGAACTAAAAAAACACTCAACTTCTAGAGCAAAAATCAATATGATATCACACAGAAATATAGCCAAGCTAGGCACGATTGTTCTCGTACTGGCAAACCTGACGCTACCGAATGTCACGTTCGGGCAGCAAATTCCTTCGCTGAGAGACACCTTCAAGAAGGATTTTGGCATTGGTACGGCGCTGAATAACGCCCAGATCGACGAGCGCGATCCCCAGATGACGGCCTTCATTGCGCGTCAGTTCAACATGGCTACGCCCGAAAACGTCATGAAGTCGGAGGTGGTCCACCCCAAATGGGATACCTACGATTTTACAATGGGCGACAAGCTCATTGACTTTGGCGAGAAGCACAACATCAAAATCAACGGGCACACGCTGATCTGGCACAGTCAGTTGCCGTCGTTCATTCGGGGCATCAAGAGTCAGGATTCGATCCGCACATTCTTTACCGACCACATCAAAACCGTGGCCGGGCATTATAAGGATAAAGTGTATTCGTGGGACGTGGTGAACGAAGCGCTCAATGAAGATGGCACGATGCGCAAATCGGTGTTCCTGCAATACCTCGGCGAGGATTTCGTGACGGAAGCGTTCCGGCTGGCGCAGCAGGCATCGCCCAAAACGGAGTTGTATTACAACGATTACAACAACGAGCAACCCAAAAAGCGGGCGGGTTGTATTGAACTCGTAAAGAAGATCAAAGCTGCCGGGGTACGTATCGACGGCGTCGGCATTCAGGGGCACTGGCACGTAGGCAAAGTACCGTTGAAAGATATTGAAGAAAGTATTCTTCAGTATGCCGCCCTAGGGGTGAAGGTGATGTTTACGGAGCTGGACATTGAGGTGTTACCCCGCAACTTTCAGGGGGCCGATGTGGGGCAGCGCATGGTCGCCAACGAACAATCGAATCCATATCCTACCGCCCTGCCCGACTCCGTTCAGCAACAGTTGGCCGCTGATTACGAAGCCCTGTTCAAGCTCTTCCTGAAGCATAAAGACAAGGTTACCCGTGTAACGTTCTGGGGTGTCAACGACGCCAATAGCTGGCTGAACAACTGGCCCATCCGGGGCCGGACCAGCTACCCGCTGCTGTTCGACCGGAAGAATCAGCCCAAGCCTGCTTTCTACTCGGTGATCGGAACAAAAAAATAAGCCTGGGTTCCGGCGACCGCTTGCACACCTGATTGGAAAAATTAACCGCTCAACAATATCCACTCAATCTGATTCAGATGTTGTATCCTGACATAGCAAATGAGTTGATCGAACGACGCAGGCACGACCTTGAGGTTAGAGAACGACTTATTACGGAGGGAAAGCTATTCCGTGGATATAACCCGGAAATGGAAGCGGTGCATCTTGATAATGCCCGGCGACTTCAGGAAATAATTGTTCAAATTGGCTGGCCAGCGCAGGAACAAGTTGGTGAGGAGGCCAGTGAAGCCGCCTGGTTGATTGTTCAACACGCCATCAGCTTGCCTTCATTCATGAAAAGCGCCCTTGCTTTATTGAAAGAGCAGGAAACAGGCCGGACGATCAATCCAGTCAATTTAGCTTTTCTGTCAGACAGGATTGCCCTGTTTGAGAATCGCCCCCAATCGTATGGGACTCAGTTTGTAGACGACGAACAAGGCCGACTTATGCCCTATCAACTTGACGGTTCGATGGGGCAAGTGAACCAACGTCGCCAGACGTTAGGACTCAACACCGTGGAGGAGCGGTTAGTCGAACTGACAGCCCGCATGAATGTTGAGCAGGGAGAACAACCAACGATAAGGGAAAGGCAACTAGAGCAGCAGGAATATGATGCCTGGCGTAGAAAAGTCGGATGGATTTCCACTTAACTTCATCTCCCATACCAGCAGCAGGAAGTACGTTCAAAAAGCAGGTGAACATCCCAATCCGAAGGATAAAGCGAACGCGCCAGGCTGATTTTTACCTTCGATGACAGGGGAAAGTTTGGTCAGTTGATTCAACCAAATGACGCGTATGCCGATGATTGACCGGGCGGATGTCGTAAGTAGAAAACAAATGTAAATCTATAGTATATGTAGATATTTACAAAGGATAGGTAACTAATCATTGCATGTTGTATTTTGTCTACTTTAAGACTAACTACCTCAACATGCGCTTTCTTTATTTACTGATATTTCTTCCTTCATGGCTTCTTGCTCAGCCAAAAAGTGAGTTTCCCAGGCAAGTACCTTCTGGCTTGATTCAATCAGATCTGTCAACCATTACAGTCTTGAACGACACGACCCGATTTCTCTCTGTTGGGCCGCGTATAAACATTCTGGAGGATAAAACGGGCCAACTGACGTTTGAGCAAGTGCGTCAGCGAAGGGATTTCAAACCGGAGAAGTCGGAAAGTTTTCAGTACGGGTTTAGCAGCAGCGCGTACTGGTTTCGCTTCGAGCTGATAAATCGTAGCCAGGAAAACACCAGGCACTGGCTGTTAGGGCTGCTGGATGCCACTACCCTGGATTACGTTGATCTATATCTGGTGTATCCCCAGGGGCACGTCAGGCATGTAACCGGCGGTCTCAAGCGTCCTTATGTCGACCAGGGTTTTTTTGCCATGACTCCGTTTTTTCGTGTTGAATTACCAACCAACGCACGGGTTACGGTATTTTTTCGGATCAAGAGCAGTCTGGCTCTGTATGGCAAAGTAACAGTATGGGATGAGTACTACAACCTGAGCAAAGGCCGGGTCGCTATTTTTGCTATCTGGATGTTTCTGGGTCTGTTCATCTTACGGTCGCTGAATAATTTTGTCCTGGCTCGCTTTATTCCCGACCCTCAATTTCGGTTCTACGCCGTTTGTACGTTTCTGCTGTATCTGTCTACGCTCTCGCGTACGGGGATCTACCCAATTTTATTCTCGGGGTATCCCCGGTTACTGGACTGGATGAACTACGGCATGGGGCGGCTGCTACCCTTGGGTTTGGCCGTCTGGATGTATAACCTACTGGATAATCGACCGGTTTTTAGAGTTCTGAAGTGGCTTCTGCTCGGTGTTATGGCCGTGGAAGGAGCGGGCGTGTTGATCGCCATTTTCGTTCAGACGGACGCTATCGGGCGATTTTTTGCCTACCTGATGACACTTATGTACGGCCTGTTTTTTCTGAACGTATTTCTTATCTGGTTCACCCCTCAACGTACTCGCTACCACTTTGTCTTACCTATCGTATTTTGTGCAATACCTTTCTTTCTATTTCAGCTTCAATCCCTGTCGATTATTTCCTACAGGCCGGTTATTAGCCAGTTAGCGCTGCTGGCCCTGGCGGTTGAGATGGTGTCGATGTCGCTGGTGTTGGGACGTATTGTGCAGACCTATATCAAAGACCGCATCACCACGGCTAATGCGCTGATGCTGGAAAAAGTGGAGGTGGATAAACTTCAGGAGTTAAATGGGGTAAAGACGCAGTTTTTTGCCAACATCAGTCACGAGTTCCGTACGCCACTCACCCTGATCCTGGGGCCACTGGCCGACTTGAAGGAACGCTTTCCGAACGAGTCTATGTTGAACGTGATGGAGCGAAATGGAAATCGGTTGCTAAGCCTCATCAATCAGCTGCTTGATCTGAGCAAGCTGGAAGCCGGTAAACTGAAAGCCGAACCCGAGCCGGGAGATATGGCCTCCTTTCTTCGGACGCTGGCCAGTGCGTTCAATTCCCTGGCCGATAGCCGGGTCATTTTGTTCTCCTTTCAACAGAGTCGGCTCAGTTACTGGGCTAACTTCGACCGGGATAAGATCGAAAAAATTGTCACAAATCTCCTCGCCAATGCGTTCAAGTTTACACCGGATGGGAGCGAGGTAGCCATGACGGTAAGTTACCAGACCGAAGGCATGCCCCACGCATTAGTCATCTCGGTTCGGGATACGGGGATTGGCATCGCTGTGGCTAACCTGCCCAGGATTTTCGACCGCTTTTATCAGGTCGATGGTAAAGCCAATCGTAATTACGAAGGCACCGGGATAGGACTGGCCATGGTCGATGAACTGGTCAGGGTACTGAACGGCACCATTGCCGTAGCCAGCACCGAAGGAGTTGGCACGACGTTTACGGTCACGCTGCCGCTGGTTGGCATCGATCCTCCTCAGCTTGCTGTCTTGTCGCTGGTTCAGCAGGCCACTCAGCCCGACGTACCGGTTATGCAACTGGTGGCCAAGCACGTATCCGAACAGGGAATGGTATTGTCAGCCAGCCAGTTGAGGCCTTTTCCGGTGGACTCGCTTCCCGTAACTGAATTGCTCCCCCAATCAGCGCCCGAAAACCTGCTGCTTGTCATTGATGATAATGCAGATATCCGGGCTTATGTACGGAGTATTTTTGAGGCTGATTACCAGGTTATTGAAGCCATCGATGGGCAGGATGGGCTGGAGCGAGCCACGGTTATGCTGCCCAATATCGTTATATGCGACCTGATGATGCCCCGGCTGGATGGGTTTGGCTTCTGTCGCGCGTTGAAGACAGGGGAGGCCACCAGCCATATTCCGGTGGTGATGCTGACGGCCAAAGCCACCGTCGAGGACCGCATCGAAGGTTTTGAACTGGGTGCCGACGATTACCTGACCAAGCCCTTTAACCGGGTCGAGATTCGGGCCAGAGTGCGCAATCTGATTCAGCAGCGGCAACGGCTCTACCAACATTTTATCGCTAAAGCCCTGCTTCCTGCTGCAACCCAACCAGTTCCCGAACTGGCTGAACCGGCCAAACCAGCCTTACTGGCCGCCGAACAGAAATTTCTTGACCGGCTGACGGCGGTTGTCATGCAGCACCTCGATGATGCCGATTTCACCGTTGAGGCTCTGGCTGAAGGAGTCAACATGAGCCGTACTCAACTACACCGCAAACTGAAAGCCCTGACCGACACCACGGCTACCCTTTTTATTCGTGATATCCGGCTGACGCGGGCGGCCGAACTGCTCCGGACAGGTGCCGACAACGTTTCGCAGGTCGCTCATGCCGTTGGATTCGACAGTCTGTCTTACTTCGCCAAAGTGTTTCAGGAGCGGTACGGTGTGTTGCCATCGCACTATGGCCGGGCTTCGAGCGCCGGTAGTAAGTTAAGTCCACAGTGACACTAAAAAGTTGTTATTTATTGAATATTGGTAGCTAAAAAGTGTCGTTTATTTCCTCAAAGCCCGTAAATCCGGGCTTTTTTTATACCCCTGTAACACCAGCGATAAAGAATGCAACGAGAGCGTCAATGATTGAGCGGGGATTGACGGTACTTGCCGGGGTAATTAGGCGTCCAGAAATGTATTGGTCAACTGGCCCCTTCTCCTAAAATCAACAAGAAATAAGATCAGGATTGCTCAAGCCCGGTAACCGGTAAAACCTTCCTCTTTTTTCTGACTCCGTGACTAGCACGGTCGGTTGCCGACTTTGCTGGTCACGGAGATTACCTGGTTTTATCGCCATTGCTTAGGTGCTGCGTCAGTGCTATCTGCGTTAACTACCTTTTGCTTTACCTGATCTATCCTCCCTTTAATCAGCATTCCAATTATGGTAAACGTCTCCCTTTTAATCCGTCTAATTGCCCGCATCAACGTCTTACTCAATTTCCGACTATCGACGTATCGTCCGTTTCGATCTATGTGGCCGGTGTTGCTGGGGCTGATGCTAATCAGTGTATTGCCCGGCAAGGCTCAGATTTACTATACATTGAGCGACGGATCTGCCACCACCCGAACCGATCAGTTCCGGAAAGTTAACGCCGATGGAACGGGAGATGCGCAGATTGCCACCAGTTTTGCCGATAATCCTGGTGTAATAGCCATCGACATCGCCAACAACCGCGCGTTCATCGCCGAGCAGCGAACAACCGTTGCACCCAAGATTTATTCGGTCAATCTCTCAACCGGTGCCAACAGTACGTTTGTGAGCACCGCCAGTTCGACCAGTTCCTGCTCCAGTCTGGCTATTGACCCGACCAACAGTTACCTCTACTACGTAATCAGCGACGCATACGCAGCCACCAACGGGGATCAACTGAGACGTATTTCTTTGAATGGAACAGGGGACACCCAACTGGCTACCAGCTTTATTAATTTACCCGACGATCTGGCCGTTGATGCCACGAATAACCACATCATTGCGGCTGACAACCGCACCAATACCCCCCGAATTCTTGCTATTGACCGAACCAGTAGCGTAAGCAGCGTGCTGTTTACGCCCCCCGGCACCGGTACGTTCAGTATGCAGGGAATGGCCTTTGTAGCTGCCTGTTCTTCCACCTACACCGTTACCAACACCGACGATGCGGGAGCGGGTAGTTTGCGGCAGGCCATGCTCGACATAGCGGCCACCACTTGTCCGGCACCCTTCACTATTACGGCCACGGCCAGCGGCACCATTAACCTGGCCAGTGCGCTGCCCAGCATCACCAAAAATATTGCCTTTGTGGGGCCGGGAGCCAGCAACCTCACCATTCGCCGAAGTTCGGGGGGCGATTACCGGCTGTTTACCGTTCCCAGTAGTGTGACGGTGAGTTTCGCTGGCTTCACGATAGCCGACGGCTTTGCTTCCGGATCTCAGGGGGGAGCTTTTAATAACGGCGGCACATTAACAGTCTCCAACTGTACCTTTCTGAACAACCGGGCCTCTTTCGATGGGGGGGCTATTCGAAATAATGGAGGCAGTGCGCGGCTAACGGTCACTAATTGCACCTTCACGAGCAATACTGCGGGGGTACTCGGCGGGGGAATCTACCACCAGGGCGCGCTTTTAAGTGTCGTCAACAGTGCCTTTACCAGCAATACCGCCAATGTAGGCGGTGGTATAAGCGTCGAAAGTCCGAATACAACGGTAACGGGTTGTCTGTTTGAAGGTAATACATCAGGAGCAGCCAGTGGCCTGTTTTTACGGGATGCCGCCCTGATTAGTAATTGTACAATCAGTGGTAACACGGGAGATGGTGGCGTTACTACCGAAGGGGGTAGTCAAACAGTGGTCAACTGCACGATCACCCGCAACCGGGGCACGCGTGGTGGAGTGAGAATCAACAATGGTAACCTGTTGCTGATTAACTGTATTATAGCGGGTAATACCAATGGTGCCGGTACTGCGGCTAGTAACATCGCGATTACAGGCACTGGTAGCATTTTGGCTCCGTCTTCGTTCAATGTGATTGGTACAGGTGGCTCGGGGGGCCTGACCAGCGGAGTCAACAACAACCAAACAGGCGTCAATGCCCTGTTGGCTCCCCTTGATAACAACGGGGGATCATTACAAACGCACGCCCTGTTACCCGGTAGCCCGGCTATCAATGCCGGTACGGCCACCGATGCCCCCACCACTGATCAGCGGGGCATCGGCCGGGTTGGGGCAACGGACGTAGGGTCATTCGAGTCACGGGGCTTTACGCTGGCTCTAAGCAGCGGTAACAACCAGTCGGCCACAGTCGGCACGGCGTTTGCCAATCCGTTGCAGGTAACGGTGAGCAGCAGTAACAGCGAGCCCGTCGATGGCGGAGTCGTCACCTACACGGGTCCGGGTTCGGGAGCAGGTATCAGTCCCAGTCCGGTATCGGCCACCATCGTCAGTGGCGTAGCCGGAGCGAGTGTCACAGCCAATGCCACAACGGGCGGCCCCTATATGGTAGCGGCTACAGCTATCGGGGTCTCGCCTACGGTCAATTTCAGTTTAACCAATACCCCCGCAGCACCGACCATTTCGGGCTTTACCACCCTGGACAATACGGTTTGTGTGGGGAGTCCCATCACCTTCACGGCGACGGTAGGTAATGTAAGCCCGCCCTATGCCTACACCCTGTCCAATGGCACGAACAGCACAACGGGTAATACGGCCAGCACAGCCTTCAGTCAAAATCTGACAGCGACAGGCAGTAGCAGTCAGAGTTTCACCCTGACGGTAAGCGATGGCGGACTATCGGCAACGGCTACCACCACGGTCACCGTCAACGCGCTGCCTGTGGCTACTCTAATCAGCAGTGGTGCACTGACCTGCGCTCAAATATCAGTGACCCTGACGGCTTCAGGGGGCACTTCTTATACGTTCACCGCTCCCGGCGGTACGGTGCTGGCCGGATCGGGCAATACCCGCACGGTGAGCAGTCCGGGTACGTATTCGGTGACCATCGCCAACGCCAGCGGCTGTTTGAGTACCACCAGTACCACGGTTATCAGTAATACGGCTGTGATTACCACCAGCAACCCCGCTACCAACACCGTAGGTATCAACACTTCGTTCAATCAGACCTTTACGGCCTCGGGCGGAGTATCGCCTTACAGCTACAGCATCGCCAGTGGCACGCTGCCCACCGGCCTGAGCCTGGCTACAACGGGTATTTTATCCGGCACGCCCACCCAGGGGGGTAGTTTTACCATCACCGTGCGGGGCAGCGATGCCAACGGCTGTTCGGACCTGGGCCCGGCTTATGTACTGACCGTCAACGCCACGCCCACCATTACAGGCTTCGCGGCAACGTCCGGCACGGTCTGTGCAGGCGGCCCCACTACCTTTACGGCTAGTATTGGTAACGTAACCGGTAGCTATTCCTACACGCTCACCAACGGTAGTAGCCTGACGGCGGGTACTAAGTCCGGTGCCTCATTTAGTCAGTTGGTAACGGTCAGCGGCTCCGGGCTACAGACCTTCACCCTGACAGTGGGGAACAATGGCTTTACGGTTACCGCCACCACCAATTTAACGTTAGCCAACAGCCCCGATTACCAGCCCCTGGTTGATCTGTATAATGCAACAAATGGCGCTGGCTGGCTCAGGAAAGCTGGCTGGGGCAACTGCGATCCCTGCACGGGTAATAATGGTGCGCCCTGGAGTGATGTAGTCTGTACGAACGGGCGGGTTACCCAGCTCACCTTATTTTTGAACAACCTGGTTGGAACGTTGCCTGCCAGTTTAAGTGCACTTACAAATCTGGAATCGCTGCAGTTATACAACAACCGCCTGAGCGGTAGCATTCCGGCCAGCCTGAGCGCACTCACCAATCTGCGAACGCTTGATCTGTTCAGCAATGAACTCACGGGTAGTATTCCGGCCAGTTTCAGTGCACTTACTAGCCTACAGTTTCTTAATCTCTACTCGAATCAGTTGAGCGGTACCATCCCGGATGGTTTGGGTGCCCTCACCAACTTAGAATCGATTCAGTTGTACGGAAACACGCTAACAGGTAGTATTCCGGCCAGCCTGGGTGCACTGACCAATTTGCGAACGCTTAACTTTCTTGATAATCAGCTTACAGGCAGTATTCCGGCCAGCTTCAGTGCCCTCACTAACCTGCAAACGCTTAATTTATCTTATAACCAGCTCAGTGGTACTATCCCGCCCGGCCTGGGCTTACTGACGGGTATTCAGACGCTGAACTTCTTTTCCAATGGACTGAGTGGCTGTTTTCCCGCCAGCCTGTCGGCACTGTGTGGTGGTGGCCGTTCTATTACGTTTAATGCAAACGCTGGTTTGCCCGGCTCGGGGGACTTCGCGGCTTTCTGTCAACCGCTCAGCGCCACGGCCAGTACTACCAGTACACAGGTAACCATCGGGAATACCATACGGCTTAACGCGTCCGGGGGAGCGTACTATAGCTGGAGCGGGCCCAACAATTTTACCGCATCGATAGCAAATCCCAATTTTCCGGCCACCAGCACGAATCAAAGTGGAATTTACTCGGTAACAGTGAGCAACGGTCGCTGCGACGTGACGGCCATAGCCAGCGTTAGTGTAACGGTGCTCTCAAACGCGCCAACGCTGACGGGCTTCGAGGCAACCCCTGATGTGGTTTGTGTCGGGAGTCCCCTGACATTTACTGCTACTGTCGGAAATGTAAGCGGCACTTACGCCTATACGCTGACCAATGGTAGTAGTACCACCACTGGTTCGAGCAGCAACACGGCGCTGAGCCTGAACCGAACCGCCAGCGGCTCTGGTGTTCAAAGTTTCAGTCTTACCGTGAGGGATAACAGCTTATCGACGACGGCGATAAGCAGCGTAACGGTCACCGCTTTACCTTTAGCCAGTTTAGTTAACAACGGTCCGCTGACCTGCGCCCAAACCAGCGTTACCTTAACGGCCAGTGGCGGCACGATTGGAGAGCCGTATTCTTACACTTTCGCTAATGCGAGCGGTATACTAGGCGTACCCGGCACCACCAATACGCTGTTTGTCAGTCTGCCGGGCACGTATTCGGTCACGGTCGCCAACGCCAGCGGTTGCACGGCGATGGCCAGCACGAGCGTGTCTAGTTCAACGGCAGTGCCTTCGGTGAGCATCAGCCCCTCATCGGCGACGCTAACCTGCGCCAGTCCGTCGGTCACCCTGACAGCGGTGGGCACGGGGACGGTGCTGTGGAGTACGGGAGCGACGAGTCCTTCGATCATCGTCAGCACGGCGGGCACGTATTCGGTGACGCTGACCAACGGTAGCGGCTGTGTCAACACGGCCAGTAGTGTAATCACCAGTTCAACGGCGGTGCCTTCAGTGAGCATCAGCCCGTCTTCGGCCACACTAACCTGCGCCAGTCCTACAGCCACCCTGACAGCAGTAGGTACGGGCAGTGTGCTGTGGAGCATGGGGGCCACGAGCCCCTCGATCACCGTCAGCACAGCGGGCACTTACTCGGTGACGCTGACCAACGGTAGCGGCTGTATCAATACCGCCAGTAGTGTAATCACCAGTTCAACGGCGGTTCCCTCGGTGAGCATCAGTCCCTCATCGGCGACGCTAACCTGCGCCAGTCCGTCGGTCACCCTGACAGCAGTAGGTACGGGCAGTGTGCTGTGGAGCACAGGGGCCACGAGCCCCTCGATCACCGTCAGCACGGCGGGCACGTATTCGGTGACGCTGACCAACGGTAGCGGTTGTGTCAACACGGCCAGCAGTGTAATCACCAGTTCAACGGCAGTGCCTTCAGTGAGCATCACGCCTTCTTCGGCCACGCTAACCTGCGCCAGTCCCACAGCTACCCTGACAGCGGTGGGCACGGGGACGGTGCTGTGGAGTACGGGGGCGACAACGCCTTCGATCACCGTCAGTACGGCAGGCACGTATTCGGTGACGCTGACCAATGGTAGCGGCTGTGTCAATACCGCCAGTACGAGCGTGTCTAGTTCAACGGCGGTGCCTTCGGTGAGCATCAGCCCGTCGAGCGCCACGCTAACCTGCGCCAGTCCGTCGGTCACCCTGACAGCAGTGGGCACGGGTAGTGTGCTGTGGAGCACAGGGGCGACGAGCCCCTCGATCACCGTCAGCACGGCGGGTACTTACTCAGTGACGCTGACCAATAGCAGCGGCTGTGTCGCTTCGGCCAGTGTGCTCATCGAGCAGGGGCTCGATCCCGAACTTGCCATCATCCACCAACCCATTTCCGCTACCAGCGTATTGGTAGGAGCTACGGTGAGCACGGGCGTCGTTGTTAGTGGTAGCCCGACCGGCTATCAATGGTATAAGAATAACCTGGCTAGTCCGGTGGTAGGACAGACTTCGGCCACCCTTAGCCTACTCAATGTGCAGCTTTCGGATGCAGGGAGCTACTCAGTTGTTATTACGGGTGCTTGTAAGGCCATCACCTCAACGCCTTTCAATCTGTCGGTGAGCAGCCCCGTGATAGACACAAGCCCCTTCGCTATTACGGCCGTAACCACCCTGAATTGTACCCCCATCCAGCCTAACCGGTTCAGTGTCAGCTTTACGCCCCGCTATAGCGGCCTCAACGGTCAGCCCATCACGTTCCGGGTGACCAACGAACTGCTGCCTACTACTGAGTCGGGGCCCTACACTATTCAGCTTTACTCGGATAACCCCGTGATCGGTTTGCGCTCCACCCAGGGGGGGACACCGGGTGAGGCCTTGTTCAGCTACAACTGGCTGGAGGCTTGCCGGGCTTCGGAAGCCACTAACACCCCGCCACGGCTGGTGATGGCCATCCCGCCCCAGTCGGCTACCGTTGGGGTAGGCTTTAGCTATGTCATCCCGCAGGGCACCTTCACCGATGACCAGACGCCGGGTAGCCTGCGGCTGAGTGCTCAGGGCTTACCATTGGGGCTAAATCTATCGGGCTTCACCATCAGCGGAGTCCCTTCTACAGCGACGGGTTCATTTGTCAGCGTGATAATTACGGCGACCGATCCGGATGGCCTGAGCGTGAGTACGAGCTTCGGCTTTATGGTAGAACCCGCTCCCCTGGAGCCACCCCTGCCCAGCCAGCCCTTTGCCCTGACAGGAGTGAGCATGCTGACCTGTACGCCCATCGCCAACCGAATCAATATCAACTTCAGTCCCCGCTATGCAGGGCTGAACGGGCAGGCTATTGCCTTCTCTGTGGTCAATGAACTGGCCTCAACCAACGAAAGGGGTCCATTTAGCCTTACCTTATACCGCGACAATCCTATAATCACGCTGCGAGCCACCCAGACGGGCAGCGTGGGCGAAGCTTCGTTTGTCTATGACTGGCTGGCAGCCTGTGCCAGCTCGGGTCAGGACAACACGGCCCCCCGAGTCATCAGCCCGGTGGGCAACCAGACAGTGGTGGCCGGTTCGCCGGTGAACATAAACCTGTCCAACGTATTTCTGGATCAGGAGACGCCCCAGAACCTGAACCTGTCGGCCCGGGGTTTGCCCCCTGGCTTGACCGTGACGGGGACCGCTCTTCTGGGCGTGGCTTCTACCCTGGCAGGCTCACCTTACTCGGTGACGTTGACAGCGACCGATCCGGGAGGACTGAGCACAAGTACGAATTTTGACATTAGTATAATTAGTCCGGTAGTCTCGCCGACGGTGGGTGAGCCAACTTCCTTTTCGCTGACGGGCGTGCAGACGCTGAACTGCGTGGTTGTCAATGCCGGTTTGCGAACAGTAACCTTCCAGCCCCAGTATGGCGGGGTAACGGGGCAGGCCATCACCTTTGGGGTAGTCAACGAACTCGGGGCGACCTCCCAGCCGGGTCCTTACACGCTGAACCTGTACACCGACAACCCGTCTATCCTGTTGAAAGCGACCCAACGTGGTAGTGTAGGCGAGGCCTCATTTGTCTACAACTGGCTGGCGGCATGTAGTGGGGGGAATGCCCGAAGGAGCGTTGAAACAGTTGCTCCACTGGAGGTATTGGTACTGGGCAACCCGTTATCAAATGGGCAGCTTCGGCTTGAGGTGCACGGGGCCAAGGGTCAATCCTTGCAGTTTATGCTAACTGATGAACGGGGTCGGCTCATCGGGTCGCATGGGGTGAAGGCTGCGGGTGTAGTCGAGACCCACACCTTCGGGCTGGAGCCGCAACCAGCCGGGGTACTGGTCCTGCGAGTCAGCACCCCGGGCCAGACACAAACCGTCAAGGTGCTCAACCGCTAACCGGATACTAGCTGTTCATAAAAGTGGCCTGATCAACTCATGTGATCAGGCCACTTTTGTATGCTGTACTGAGTGCAAACGCTAACGGGGAAAAGACCACAAAGCAGCCGCAGCGATTGCTTTGTGGTCTTTTCCCCCATTATTAACCGATTAAGGCGCTTCAATGGGTGGCCTGTAGCAGCCTGTAAATAGTCGGTATCAATACCCGGGGTTTTGGGTCAGCTTAGGGTTCAGGTCTATCTCACGCTGCGGAATCGGGAAGAGCGTATGCGTTTCCTGCACGTTCGTTTTGCCTTTCGCCTTCGTCACGCTCACCAGCCGACCCGTCCGAACGAGATCGAACCAGCGCTGGCCTTCCGCGTTGAATTCAAGCCGCCGTTCTTCATAGAGTTTCTGCCGGAAGCCATCTTTTCCCAAAGTAGCCGTAAAGTCCTGCGCTGATGGTGCGTTGAGGGGTAAACCAAATGCCCGGCGTCGGATTGGGTTTGCTGCGTTAAGAGCCGCTGGTGTTGGTCCGCTGAGCTCGTTTTCGGCTTCGGCAAACATCAGCAGCACGTCGGCGTAGCGGATGATAGGGAAGTTATTGTTGGCATCGCCGAACGCCCGCGCTGCCGGGTCTACGTACTTATTGAAGTGCTGAAAGGTATTCACCGTCTGGCCCGCCCCATTCACGTAGGATGTAATGAACAGCTCACGTCGTTTGTCGGCCGGATCGAAGCTGTTATAGAGTTCGGTCGTTGGGTAAAACGAGCCGAAGCCTCGCCCTGTAACCGGTGAATTTTCCGGCGCAAAATAGGTTGTCATACCACTTCCCTGCCCGGTTCCCTGTCCCACAAACTGAATCTCAAACACAGACTCACGCCCGTTCTTGTTGGCAATGGCAAACACGTCGGCGTAGCGGTCGAAAAGTCCATACCCATACTTGCTGGCATTGTCTATCAGTTCTTTGCTTTTATCGCGGGCTTTGGTGTAGTCTTTCTGCGTCAGGTACACCCGGGCCAGCATGCCTTTGGCTGCTCCTGCTGTTGCCCGCCCCAGGTCAGCCCCCGTAAATCGGTCGGGCAGGGCTGTCTCTGCATCGGTCAGGTCTTTGGTAATCTGCGCGTAGACCTCTGCGGCAGTGGCCCGTTCCGTGTCGCGGCCCGCGTTCAGGGTCTTGGTTTCGGTCAGCATCAGCGGCACGCCACCATACCAGCGGACGAGGTAGAGATAATAGAAAGCCCGCATGAATTTCGCTTCTCCGATGAGTCGCTTCTTCAGGGATTCGTCCATCGTAATGCCTGGAATGCGTTCGATGGCGCTATTCGCCCGGTTAACACCCTGGTAGAGTATCTGCCACGACTGAGCCACAACGCCGTTGGTCGGGATGGTCTGGAACGACCAGATCTGAACCCGGTCGGCGTTGTTGAGCAACAGATTCATATCGTCGGACGGGATGTCGCCCATGATGATGAAATTGCGGCTCTGGTCGCCCACCTGGTTGGCTATATCGTAGACCGAGTTTACGGCCGCTACGGCATCACTCGAACTGGTGTAAAAATTAGCCGGTGCCAGGGCTGAGGGCGGAACCTCATTCAGCGAGCAGGCCGTCAGCCCCAGCATCAGCAGAGCCGAGTAAATGATCGGTTTGATTGTCATTGGTTTCATAGTTTTGAATAATCAATGATTTACAGGCCCAGTACCAGACCGCCGAGAAAAATTCGGCTACCGGGGTAGCTGCCGTAGTCGGTACCCTGACTGAGGGTGTTCTGCCCAAATCGGTTCACTTCCGGGTCGAAGCCCGTGTAGTTGGTGAAGGTCAGCAGGTTCTGCGCGCTTACATACACCTTCACGTTGTTGATCTTTATCTTCCGGGTCAGCGCCTGGGGCAGGGTGTACGACAGATTTATGTTCTTGACACGCAGGTAGGAGCCGTCTTCGATCTGCCGGTCGGAGATAACATAGGCGTTGCCAACCGCGTTGGCGCGGGGTACTGTATTGCTCGGATTCGTGGGCGTCCAGCGGTCCAGCACTACCCGCGACTGGTTGCTAACCCCCGTCAGCGACTCCTGCTCAAACCGGTTGATGTTAAAAATGCTGTTGCCTGATGTGCCTTGCATAAACACGCTCAGCTCCACACCCCGGTAAGCAAACGTATTGGTCAGGCCACCGTAGAATTTGGGTTGTGCATAGCCCAGAATTACCCGGTCACTCTGGTTGATGACGCCGTTGCCGTCCTGGTCCACATACCGGATATCGCCGGGTTTGGCCGTCTTCTGAGCCGACGCGTCCAGCTCGGTCTGGTTCTGAAATATGCCATTCGATTTGAGGCCGTAGAACAGGCCAATCTGTTCACCTACCCGCACCAGCCCGGAGTTGGGCAGTTGAAGGTGACCACTCGATTCGCCCGAGGGGAACTCCTGCTGAGTGCCCAGGTTCAGTACCCGGTTTCGGTTCGCTGCGATGTTGAAGGAGGTGGTCCACTTGAAGATACCCGTCGTGTTCGTCGAATTGATACCCAGTTCGACACCCCGGTTCCGGATGCTCCCCAGATTCTGAAGCGCCGACGCATATCCCGATGTAAACGGCAGCGGTACCGACAGCAGCAGGTCAGTCGTTTTTTTCTCATATACGTCCGCGGTCAGTGTCAGTCGGTTGCTCCATAGCCCCACATCGATACCAATATTGGTCTGGGCGGTTGTCTCCCAGCGCAGATCGGGGTTAGCCACCCGCGACGGTCCTACACCAATGGCTACCGTATTGTTGAAGTTGGCATTCTGGGTGCCGAGCGTTGCCAGCGACTGGTACTCGCCAATCTCCTGGTTGCCGCTGAGACCATAGCTGAGCCGGAGCTTCAGGTCGTTCAGAACAGAGTTATTTTTCAGGAAAGCTTCTTCCGAAATGCGCCAGGCCACCGACCCCGACGGAAATACGGCCCACTTGTTGCCCGCACCGAACCGTGATGAGCCATCGGCCCGTACGGTTGCTGTTACCAGATACTTGCCGCTATAGTCATAGTTGACCCGGCCGATATAGGAGTTTAACTGCCACAGGGAGGCCGACGATGTGGGAATGAGTGGGGTAGACGCCCCGCCCAGATTGTCGAACGTCAGGATGTCGTTGGCAAACCCCTGCGCTACGGCCCGCACCCGCTCGAACCGGTTGCCCTGCATGGTATAGCCGCCCAGCAACGTCAGGTTATGAACCTTGTTGATCGTTCGGTTGTAGGTCAGCGTGTTTTCGTTCAGCCAGTTCGTCGACTGATCATTCTGAATGGCACCCTGCCCGCCGAGTTGCGCCCCGGAAGCGGTCAGTCGCGAAATGTAGAAGCTGTTTTTGCTGTAATTGATGTCCGATCCGAAACTCGTACGAAACGTCAGGCCGGGCAAAATCCGGTAGTCGACAAATACGTTTCCGATAAGTCGGGTGCCTACCGTGCGGTTCGACGTGCCCAGGGCCTGAGCTACCGGAGAGCCAATCTGGATGCGGCCCGGTGTGTTGAAAACGACCAGCGTACCATCCGGGTTGTATACCGGCTGGGTGGGCGAGAAGTTGAGCGCACCGTACACGACCGAAGCCGAGTTACCCCCGTCGGCATCGGTAGGAACGGCAAACTGACGGCTCCTGACGATGTTGAGGTTGGTGCCAAGGCTGAACTTGTCGTTTAGTTTGTGGTCGAAATTAAACCGTAATGACCCCCGGTCGAAACTGGAGTTGAGGATAACGCCGTCCTGTTTGAAGTAGTTGCCGGAGATAGCATACCGTGTTTTGTCGGTGCCGCCCGACGCCGTTAGCTGGTAATTGCGCATGGGAGCACTACGGAAAATTTCGTCCTGCCAGTTCGTCCCCGCGCCGAAACCCGCCACCTGCTCGTTCGTGAACAGGGGGCCCCGGCCTGCGTTTACCTGCGCTTCGTTCACCAGTTGGGCGTATTCGGTGGCGTTCAGCATGGGAATCTGGCGACGCACCTGCTGAATACCCTGGTAGGTGTCGAACTCGACCCGGCCTTGCCCGGCCCGACCGCGTTTGGTGGTAATGATGACGACGCCGTTGGCACCGCGCGAGCCGTAGATAGCCGTAGCCGAGGCATCTTTCAGGATTTCCATCGACTCAATATCGTTGGGGTTCAGGTTGGGGCCGTTCTCGTTATAAACTGGAAAGCCGTCGATCACGTATAAGGGCTCGTTGCCGGCGTTAATGGAGTTTCCGCCCCGCACCCGTACCGTAACGCCACCGCCCGGCGCGTTCGACCCCTGGGTGACGAACACCCCGGCGGCCCGCCCCTGCAAAGCCTGTCCCACGCCCGTAACGGGAACCGCCCGGATTTCTTTGGCCGTTACAGACGATAACGAGCCGGTCACGTCGCTCTTGCGCTGGGTGCCGTAGCCGACCACAACGACCTCGTTCAGGTTCTGTTCATCGGCAACCAGCGTAACGTTCAGCGACTGCCGGTTACCAACCGTAAGCTCCTGTCTGGCGTAGCCGATGTAGCTGAATACGAGGACTGCTTCCGGACCGGGAACGGCCAGTTGATACCGTCCTGTATTGTCGCTGCTGGTGCCTCGCGTAGACCCTTTTACGGCCACACTCACGCCCGGCAGCCCTTCGCCCCGTTCGTCGGTGATGAGGCCGGTCACCGTAACATCGGCCTGTTCAGTGGCCCGTGAGCGTGGGCCGGTGGCGTAGCTGCTTGCCGAGAGAAACAAGGCCAGCAACAAAACCGGTAGCCACCGGAGCACCCTCAATCTGTTGTTGAAATGTATACTATGCATACCCTTACTTGGTTTATTGGTGTACAGGAATAGATCAATTGAAGACGAGTTTTTTGCCGGTCTTCATTCGCTCATAGCGCAGGAGACCTTCGAGGTAGTAGTAATCGGCGTAGACCAGCGGCACGTCTATCTCCGACTTGCCGGGCTTGTGTCCGACCGAATGTTTCAATAAAAAATGATGATTTTCGCCCAGCGTATTCCTGTAAGCGGGTGTCGACAAACTGGCCAGCATCTTCTCAGCCGCCTGCTGATAGCGTTTGCCGTTTTTGCTGTACTGGCTCAGTTCCAGCAGACCCGATGCGGCAATGGCCCCGGCCGATGCATCGCGCTCTTCGCCTTTGGCCGCAAAATCCCAGTACGGAATGCCATCGGTGGGCATGTTGGGGTGGCTGAGGTAAAAATCGGCGATACGCTCGGCATGTTGCAGGTATTTTCTGTCCTGCGTCAGGCGGTATACGGTCGTGTAGCCATATAGGCCCCAGGCCTGACCCCGCGCCCAGGGCGAGTTGTCGGCCAGGCCCTGGTGGGTTTTGCGAGCCTCCACTTCGCCGTTGGGTCCGTAGCAAACGACATGGTAGCTGCTGCCGTCGGGCCGATAATGATTTTTTAGGGTATTGTCGCTGTGGGTAGTGGCAATTTGCGCCAGCCGGGAATCTTTCCCGTTTTTAGCGGCCCAGTACAGGAGTTCCAGATTCATCATGTTGTCGATGATGACCGGGTAAGCGCATTGTACCCCGTCTTTCGAGGTGAACTTTTCCCACGACTTAATCACGCCCACCTTCGGGTCGAAACGGGTGGCCAGGGAGTTCGCTCCCGTGAGTAGCACGCGCCGATAGGTCGTGTCGCCCGTTAGCCGCAGGCCATTCCCGAACGGGCAGAACAGCATGAAGCCCAGATCGTGGGTGCGGGTGTTGGTCTGTTCTTTCTCGACCGCCATTGTCCAGCGGTGGGCCGCTTCTTTCCATTTCGGATCGTTGGTCTGCTCGTAGAGATACCAGAGTGATCCACCAAAAAAGCCACTGCACCACCACGACGATTGCATGTTGCGCGGGGTACCGTCGGCGTTCATCGACTGGGGGAACTGCGTCAGGTCAGGGTGTGAGGCCAGCATTTTTTCGTACTGCTGAGCCGCCAGTGCAAACTCTTTTGCTACGTCTATTTTCGGCTGGGCCGTACCCAGAAAAGGCATCAATACCAGAAAGCTCAGCCAGAGCCGGGTTATTGTTCGTTGTGTCATAAAATACAAATGGAAAGGGTAAGAAGTGATGCGCTGGCCTACCGGAGCGCGCTGATCGGTATGGCGTCCATATCCGTAAATTCTTTGTTTTCGCCCGCCATACCCCAGATAAACGAGTAGGAACTGGTGCCGCAGCCGGCATGGATGGACCAGGGCGGTGAGATAATAGCCTCACGGTCGGCCACAAGCAGATGGCGTGTTTCGGTGGCCTGCCCCATCAGATGAATCACGCGCTGCTCTACAGGCAGATCGAAATACAGGTAAGCCTCCGACCGCCGGTCGTGGGTATGGGCGGGCATGGTGTTCCAGACGCTGCCGGATTTGAGTGCCGTCAGGCCCATGACCAGCTGACAGCTTTCGGCCCCGCCGTTATGAATGTACTTGTAGATGGTCCGTTGATTGGCCGCTTCTGACGTGCCCATTTCAGTCGGCATGGCGTCTGTACTGGCCACCAGACGGGTAGGGCAGGGCCGGTGCGCTGGTGCCGAGAGCCAGTAAAATTGGGCGGGGCGGTCGGGATCGTAACTGCTGAACGAAACCGTTTGGCAGCCTTGTCCGATGTACAGGCAATCGAGCTTATCCAGCTCGTAGGCAACACCATCGGCGGTAACGGAGCCGGAGCCACCTACGTTGATAATCCCGATCTCGCGCCGTTGCAGAAAAAAATCGGCTTTGAGTTCGCTGTAGTTGGGGAGGTCGAGCGGCTCGTTGATGGGCATGGCACCACCCAGCAACATTCGGTCGTAGTGGCTGTAGGTGGCGGTCACTTCGCCGGATCGGAACACAGACTCGATCAGGAAGTCGTCGCGTAGTTGTGCCGTACTTGCCCCTGTAATCGCCGTAGGGCTACTGGCGTACCGTTGCTGTGGTTGCGGTGGGGTCAGGGAGTCGTGCCCGCCGGTGTTCGTTTCTGTAGGTACTGTTGTGATCATAACTATGTTCTGATTTATTGGATCAGGCTTATGTACTATCATGAATACACCAGGGGCATATCTTAAAAAAGTACAAATTTAGTGGTTTGTATATAGGGGTGTTTATTGATAAAAGCGACCGGCTATTTGTGAATACTGACCTTATTTTGGGCCTTTTTAGAATCATTCTGATAAACTTTATCAAAATAGTATAATTTTGCCTATGCAAACGTTACCGGTAACGTTTGCATGACCAAATATTGTTTTGACGTTTTTTGTTCTATTTATGCAAGTCGTCCGGCGGAGAGGAAAACAGGGCTGGCTATGGGCGTGTAAATCGGAGAGCCCTGTATCGGGCGGGTTCTGTCTTTAATCTAATTTTAATTGATGGTCTATGAAAAGTTCGCCTGTTACGCTTCAGTCCATTGCCCGACATCTCAATATTTCAATCTCTACCGTATCCCGGGCGTTACGGGGTTTGCCCGAAATCAGTCTGGAAACCCGGCAGGCTGTCGTTGATCTGGCAACGAAGTGGGATTATCAGCCCAATCAACTGGCAAGCAGTCTGGTCAATCACCGTACCCGAACCATTGGTGTCATTGTTCCTAATACGGGCTACCCGTTCTTTTCAGCCATTATTGCCAGTATGGAAGAGGCAGCCATCCGGGAGGGATATAGTTTGCTGCTGTCGCAGTCGAATGAATCGTATCAGCGGGAGCTGGTTCATATTCAGAACCTGCTGCGTAGCCAGGTGGAGGGAATCATTATTTCACTGGCGCGGGATACTATCGATGCCGAACATCTGCACCGGCTCGTGCGCCGACAGGTGCCACTGGTGATGTTCGACCGTTATGCTGAAGGGGTTCCGGTGCCTCACGTTATAGTTGACAACCAGCTGGCAGCCCGGCAGGCCGTTCAGCACTTACTGGCGAACGGCTGTCGGCGGATAGCCTATCTGGCTGGGTTGCCCAGCCTGAAAATCAGTAACGAACGCTTGTTGGGGTATCAGGACGCACTCGCCGAAGCCGGGATAAGCTTCGACGATACGCTGGTGCTGCACTGCGATTTTACCCCCGACAACGCCATTCGGCAAACCAATTTGTTACTGGCCATGAAACGCCCGCCCGATGGTATTCTGGCCTTTAGCGACCGAATTGCCATGGCGAGTATGTATGCCCTACGCCAGCAGGGAATTCGTATTCCGGACGAGATGGCGATTATTGGTTTCAATGATGAGCCGACCAGCGCGTTGCTCACGCCGTCGCTCAGCAGTGTGGCGCAACCTACCTACGAGATGGGCCAGTTGACGGTGTCGCTGCTGTTAGCGCAAATCCAGGCAGAGCAGCCGATTCAGAACGCGGTGACACACAGGCTCAATACAACCCTTATGGTGCGCGAGTCGTCGGGTTGCCCGCTTGTTACAGGCTAATAGGGATAGCGACCATGGTGGTATCCCAGCCCATGTACATAGTAGCGGTTTTAGCGTCTTTTTTAGCAAACTGAATCGAGAAATTCTCAATCGCCGTCTCCGATTTCTGAACAGGCACCGTCACGCGGGCCACGTCGAGGGCTTCGTTATAACTGTAGGCACCCCACTGGTCGAGGTCGGAGCTGAAGATCAGGGTCCACTCGGTTTCGGTCGGGATGGTGAGCAGGGCATAGTTGCCCGCTTTTATCCTTTTGCCGCCGATGGTCACGTCCTGGTAAAACTTTATCTCCGGCGCTTCATTGGCCCCCGCCCGCCATACTTTGCCGTAGGGAACCAGTTTCCCAAAAATATCCCGACCATTTTTAGCGGGCCGGTTATACGTAATCCGAACCATCGCCTTGTCGGTGCCTATTTTGGCGGGGGCGAATTTACGGTCGTGGGCGTAGTCGTCCGGGTAATAGGCCATATCCATAGGCGTCTTGTCGAGGCCCCGGAAGGTTTGCGCATTGGCTGTGGTGATAGCCAGAGAAAGTAATCCAAACAGTAAATGGCTCTTTTTCATTGTGTTTTCAGGATAATACGGGAAGACGGTAAAGGTAGGCTATTCAGGCAGACCGGGCGATACTCAATACTTCATCTCGCCCCGGTCTTTCTCTACGGCAGAACGTCCGTCTTTCATCCAGACGGGCATGGGTGCGTCTTTCAGATAGTGGTCGAAGAACTGGTACATGCGGATACTGAGGTCTTTGGCATTGTGCCGACCCGTCAGGTTGTGCCCTTCGCCATTGTAAACGACCATCCAGACGGGTTTGCCCAGTCGGCGCAGGCCGGAGAAAAACTCGATTCCCTGCTGCCAGGGAACAGCGCCATCGGCATCGTTGTGCATGAGCATCAGGGGCGTCTGGATGCGATTGGCGTAAAAGAGGGGTGAGTTTTCGAGGTAGTTCATGGGTTTATCCCACAGGGTTCCTCCGATGCGGCTCTGGGTTTTCTCGTACTGGAACTGCCGGACAACGCCCGTTTCCCAGCGGATGCCGCCATAGGCCGACGTCATGTTCGCCACGGCTGCCCCGGCCATAGCCGCCCGGAACAGATTGGTCCGGGTGATAATGAAAGCCGCCTGATAGCCACCCCAGCTCTGTCCCTGAATACCCAGCCGGCTGCGGTCCACGTAGGGGCGGTCGAGCAGGCTCAGTACGCCCGGCACCACACAGTCATAGGCGTTAGGCCCCGGCTGGCCAGTGGTGTACACGATATCGGGCACAAAGACAAGGTACCCATTGGAGACACAATAGGGGATGTTGATCGTTGAGCGGCTGGGGGCCGGAAAGCGGTAGTCGTTCAGCGTTTCGGCGTTACGTTCGTAGAAGTAGGTTAGCATGGGGTACTTCCTGCCCGCGTTCTGATCGAATCCTTCGGGTTTGAACAGCAGTCCTTCGAGCGGGGTGCCGTTCGTGCCGACCCACTTCACCAGCTCAACGCTGCCCCACCGAATGCTGTCCTGCTGCGGGTTGGTTTTGGTTAGCTGGGTAGGTTTGGCAAAGGTTGTGTCGGTCAGGAACAGATTGATGGGTTCCTGAAAATTTCCCCGGTAAAAGGTCATCGTTGGCGCATTTCTGGCCTTGCCGATCCCAAAATAACGGTGTGCGCTGCTGGCCATGACACTGATCGAAACGGAACCGCTGGCGGGTGGCGTCGCTTTCAACACACCCGTGTGTTTGTCACTCTCCCAGATACCCGTCAGCCACAGGTCTGTTTTGGGGTCGATGGATTTTTCGTCGGGGTCCAGGTCGGCCCGGCGTAACCGGATCCGGTTGGTACGGCCCCAGCCGTTTGTCAGATTCGCCGGTTTCTCACGGCCCGTCGGGTCGATCTGCCAGATGTCGTAGCGGTCGTAGAGCCACAGATAGCGGTCGCCGGTGGTCCAGCCTGCCGAGCCGTAGGAGCCGGGTAGGCTGGGGGTGTCGTGCTCTTCGTCGAAGAACTTACTGGGTAAGCCCCGCGTCAGGTCGATACGACGGCCATCGGCCACCGACCAGGCCCGCCAGAGTGAGTCCCGCTCGTCGAACCAGTAGGCATACTGACCGCCCGGCGACAGTTTCGGGTCCGACGCCATGACGTCGTTGGCAATCCGTTTTTTCTCGCCCGACTGCGTATCGATGAGGTACAGGTCCGTGTGGCCGGGGTCCCACGAAGACTGGACCTGATAGGCCAGATCGCTCAATCCCAATAAATAGCGGGTATTCACTTTAGGGTCGAAGGCCACCGTTGGCACTTCGCGGTTGGCCAGCAGCGCTACCCGCCCGAAGGAAGTACTGGCCGGAGCGAGGTCGACGACGGTGAGGAACCCCCGCTCTTTTTCTTCTTTGAGCCGCTTCTGCTGCATGGGTTGCAGCCGGCTGTCATTCCAGCTCCAGACATCCATTCGTACTTTTTCGTCGTCGGGGGTGAGGGTGTCTTTGGCTGGTTTGACGGCAATGGGCGAGGTCGAGAAATAGAGCCGTCGGCCATCGTCCGAGAATTTGGGCTCCCGGTACTCATTCACCGTCCAGCGGTTGGGTAATGCTTTGGTCAGGGTGTCGGCCAGGGTTCGGTAGGGCGGTTCGACAGGGGTGGGCCTGCCTCGTTTTGCCTTGACCGGTGCGGGCGCAGCCAGGTTCTTGTAACGTAGCGAAAAGACCCGCACATCGGCACCGGCACTGTCGGCAGAGGTCATCCAGGCGAGTTGACGGCCTGCTTTGTCTACCGCCAGGCCTTTGTAAATCTTATTGGTCGAACTACTGTCTACCAGTGTGGTCTGGCCGTTGACCGTGTTGAACAGGAATACGCCGGGGATAACCGCATCGCCGGGCCTGAGCGAATCACGGGCCGACTCCCGGCTGTATACGATCGTCTGGCCATTGTCGGACATGACTACGTTGGAAACGAAGGTCACCGTTCGGCGGGTGCCGTCGGCCAGGTTCAGGAGCGTCAGGTTATCGCCTTTTGGTTTTTTAGTGACGCCTTTCCGGGTAGCGACTGTGGTTATGGACGTGGGTTGGGTAGGAACGAGTGTGTCTTTCCGGGGGCTCACCGTCACTTCTGCCAGGAGCTTCGGGGTGTTGGCGTCCTGGAGCAACGCCAGCCACGAACCGGCCTCTTTACCGAACATAAACGATTTTACGTTGGGTAATTTCGTGGTTTCGCCCGTGGTCAGATTCAGCACCAGCACGCTGTCTTTAGGCATGTCTTCGGCTTTTTTCTTCTTCAGTTTAGCCTTGCGTGTATCGGCCACCGGTACTTTCAGGCGCATCACCAGAAACCGGCTGTCGGGCGTAAACTGCGCCATATAACCGCGGGGAAATACCCGGCCGGGTGTTTTTTGCGACGCGTCGGCTACCTCCAGCCGGCCGTTGCCTTCCTGAGGATCAACCTGGTAGGCGATCCAACGACCGTCCCGACTTAATTTTTCGGATTTTACACTTTCCCATCGGTCGTAGTCGGCTGCGGTGAGCGGGCGTTTGGGTGATTGAGCAAAGAGAAGGGCGTTGATGAAAAAGCAGACTAAGAACGCAGCGATCCGGGCCATGGGTTGTACTTGCTGATGTATGAAAATCGACTAAATATACGGAATCAGTGGCATTGGCCGGGCTTGTACAGGCATCTGGTTTCGATTAAATGAACAACTGAAAGTAGAATCCGCAAAGCGGGTGGTTTTTAGCCTTGAGCCGCATGGCCAGCCTACGTATCCCGTCATTCTAACCCGCATGATTCAACTCGACCCTTCGCTAAAACCGGCTGACTTATCGACAAAACTCCAGCAATTCTGGGAAATCTCTGCCAAAAAAATCAAGCTGATCGAGCAGCAGTATAATCCGGCCCATGGCTCACCTGTTTTTACGATGCAGGGGCGCTATACCACGCGTGGCTGGACCGAATGGACACAGGGTTTCCAGTATGGATCGGCTATTATCCAGTTCGATGCTACGGGGGATACCGAATTTCTGGAACTGGGCCGACTGAAAACCCTCGCCGTTATGGCCCCGCACGTGAGCCATACAGGGGTTCACGATCACGGCTTCAACAACGTGAGTACCTACGGGAATTTGCTGCGGCTCATGCGGGAGGGTAAGATTCCTTTCAATGCCTGGGAAGCCAACTTTTACACGTTAGCCCTCAAGGTTTCGGGCGCTGTGCAGGCCAACCGCTGGACGCCCATCAACAGTAAAACCGAAAGTCCGTTTGGCACAGGCGGATTTATTCATTCGTTCAACGGACCACATTCGCTGTTTGTCGATACCATCCGGTCATGCCGGTCGCTTGTTGTCAGCCATTTGCTGGGCCATACGTCTAAGGGGGAAGGCGACGTACAGATCAACCTGCTGGAACGGGCGCTGCACCATATCGAAGCAACCGCCACGTACTCCGTCTACTACGGGGAAGGCCGGGATTCTTACGATGTCTGGGGGCGCACCGCCCATGAAAGCATCTTCAACGTGACGGATGGCCACTACCGCTGCCCCAACTCGCAGCAGGGCTACACCGGTTTCAGCACCTGGACGCGCGGCCTGGCCTGGGCTATGTGTGGATTTGCCGAATCGCTGGAAGCGTTGCTCCTTATTCCGGATGATGAACTTACTGCGCTTGGCGGACGGGAGCGTCTGGAGTCCCTGATGCTCAAAGCGGCCCGCGCTACCTGTGATTTCTATATCGAACACACCCCCCTCGATGGCGTGCCGTATTGGGATACCGGCGCACCGGATCTGCACAAGCTGGGCGATTACCTCCACCAGCCTGCTAACCCCTACAACGAGTATGAACCCGTAGATAGCTCGGCGGCCGCCATTGCCGCGCAGGGGCTACTGCGGTTAGGGCATTACCTCATGCAGCATAGCCACTCGATGGATGGAGAAGACGCCGAAAAGCCCGGCGTTATCTACTGGCAGGCTGGCCTGACGGTGCTGAATACTCTGCTGGATATCCCTTATCTCAGTACCGACCCGGCGCACCAGGGCCTGTTGCTGCACTCGATCTACCACCGGCCCAACGGCTGGGATTATAGGCCCGAAGGAAGTAAAATACCGTATGGGGAGTCGAGCATGTGGGGCGATTATCATATTCGGGAGGCTGCCCTGTATGTGCAGCGCCTGCTGGATGAAGCGCCCTACTATGCGTTTTTTACCGGGTGTATACGCCAAAAAGACGAGCAGCATGAGTGGTAAATACAAGCCTAAGTACGCCCGAATGGCGCAGTTGAAAACGGCCGGGGATCTGGCAACCTACCTGCAAACGAATGGGATCGACCTGGCGTTCGATGCGTCACTGCTGCCACCGGCTGAGAGCCCTTTCAACCGGCCGATCCAATTGAAGTCGGGCAAAACGATTGGTAACAGCCTGTGCATACTGCCGATGGAGGGCTGGGACGGAACCCCGTCCGGCAAACCCACTGAGTTTACACGCAACCGCTGGGTGAAATTTGCGGAGAGTGGTGCCAAACTGCTGTTTGGGTGCGAGGCCGTAGCGGTCTGTCATGAAGGGAAAGCAAACCCGAACCAGCTGGTGATGAACCGGGAGAACGTAGCGGAGTTCGTTAACCTCCGGCAACTGGTCCTCGACCGGCATACCGAAAAATTCGGGCGTACCGATGATCTGGTGATTGGCCTTCAGCTCACCCATTCGGGGCGGTTTTGCAAGCCCCGCAGCCACACGAAATTTGAACCCCGCATACTCTATGCTCACCCGTATCTTAACCAGAAGTTCGGGATAGCCGCCGATTATCCGACGCTGACCGATGAGGCCATCGACATTATCATTGAGCAATACATACAAGCCGCTGTGCTGGCCCAACAGGCTGGTTTCGACTTCGTGGACATCAAACATTGCCACGGTTACCTGGGCCACGAGTTTCTGAGCGCCGTAAACAGGGCGGGTAACTACGGCGGCAGCTTTACCAATCGCACCCGGTTCCTGCGCGCCATTGTCGACGGTATCCAACAGGCCGCACCCGGTCTGGAGATGGGTATCCGGCTCAGCGCCTTCGACCTGCTGCCGTTCAGGAAAGGGGTAGACGAGGTTGGAGAGCCCGAAAAAGCCGACCGCTATCCGTTTGCGTTCGGTGGGCAGGAGACGGGGCTGGCCATTGACCTCGACGAGCCTAAAGCGTTTCTGGAACTGGCGCAGTCGCTGGGTATCCAGCTGATCTGCATTACGGGCGGCAGTCCGTACTACAATCCGCATCTGATGCGCCCCGCCCTGTTTCCCCCTTCTGACGGTTACCTGCCACCCGAAGAACCACTGCTGGGCGTGAAACGGCAGATCGACGTGACCTGTGCGTTGAAAGAGGCTTTTCCGGAGCTGGTCATTATCGGGTCCGGCTATTCATATTTACAGGAATGGCTCCCTAACGTGGCTCAGTATGTGCTGCGAACTAACATGGCCGACAGCGTGGGGTTCGGGCGCATGGTGCTCTCATACCCGACCATGCCCGCCGACATGACGGCCGGGCGACCACTTTCCCGGAACCAGATCTGCCGGACGTTTTCCGATTGCACAACCGCCCCCCGAAACGGCCTGGTGTCGGGTTGCTACCCGCTCGACCCGCTGTATAAGAAATTGCCCGAAGCCGATCAGTTGAAAGCCATCAAAGAGACACTGTGAAACAAGTTGCATTCATAACCGGCAGTAGCCGCGGTATCGGGCTGGGAATTGCCCGGCATCTGGCCCGCAAAGGATTCGATCTGGCCATCAACGGTGTCCGGGATGAGTCGGCGGTAAGCGAGGTGCTCACAGAACTGCGTAGCCTGGGGGCCACCGTGATTTACTGCCAGGGAAGCATTGCCGATACCGACGCGCGGGCGGCCATACTTGCCAACGTTAACGCTCACTTCGGGCGGCTGAATCTGTTGGTCAACAATGCGGGCATAGCACCCGGCGTTCGCGCCGACATGCTGGAAGCCACCGAAGAAAGCTTCGATCAACTGCTGAATACCAACCTGAAAGGCGCTTATTTTCTGACGCAGGCTGTTGCCAGATGGATGATCGAACAGAAAGCGGGCGCGTCTGATTTTCAGGCGGCTATCATAACGGTTTCGTCTATGTCGGCTACCGTAGCTTCGGTTAACCGGGGCGACTACTGCATTTCGAAGGCGGGTCTGAGTATGGCTACGCAGTTGTTCGCTGTCAGGCTTGGGGAGTTTGGGATTCCGGTGTATGAGGTGCGTCCGGGAATTATCCGGACTGATATGACGGCGGGTGTAGCCGAAAAATACGATGCGCTCATCGCCGATGGGTTGACCGTGCAGCCGCGTTGGGGAATACCCGACGATGTGGGCCGGGCCGTTGCTGCCATTGCCGAGGGGAGTTTCCCGTACTCGACCGGGCAGGTATTTATGATTGACGGGGGCCTCACCCTCGCCCGGCTTTAGCCTTCGATTACAACCGTTCGTTAACCAGTTTTCCTATTCCTGATCTCTTTACTTCCTTTACCTTATCATGTATCATGGAAAATGCCCCTTTTTCCCGGCGTAAATTTATCCAGACCGCTGCCGTCGGCACGGCGGTGCTGGGATTGCCAACGATTATCCCGAGTCGGGCGTTCGGTGCCAACGACCGGCTGCGCGTAGCCGTTATCGGCCTCAACGGACGCGGCAAAGACCACATTGCCGGGTTCTCCAATCTAGCCAATGTTGAGGTAGCGACGCTTTGCGATGTGGATGAGGTGGTGCTGCAAAAAACGGCGTCCGACTTTGCGACCAAATACAATCGGAAGGTCAAAACGGAGGGCGACCTGCGTAAAGTCTATGACGACAAAGACATAGACGCGGTCAGCATTGCTACACCGAACCACTGGCATGCGCTGGCGGCCATCTGGGCGTGTCAGGCCGGGAAGGATGTCTATGTGGAGAAACCGGCCTGCCATAATCTGTATGAAGGCCGGAAACTGGTCGAAGCGGCTGCCAAATACAACCGGATCGTACAGCATGGGGTCCAGTTGCGGAGTTCGGTTGCCATCCAGGAAGCAATCCAGCACCTTCGCGACGGGCTCATCGGTAAGGTGTACATGGCGCGCGGCACCGTTTACAAGTGGCGGGCCGACATTGGAAATCTGGGTAACTCGCCCGTTCCGCAGGGATTGAACTGGGATTTATGGCAGGGACCGGCCCAGGCGCGTGAGTTCAGTAAAAACTACGTTCACTACAACTGGCACTGGTTCTGGGACTACGGCAACGGCGATATCGGGAATCAGGGTATCCACGAAACCGACCTCTGTATGTGGGGTCTGGACGTTGGCTTACCCGAAGTGATCACCTCGGCGGGCGGCAAATTTTTGTGGAACGACTGCAAAGAAACGCCCGAAGTGCTCACCTCGACGTACCATTACCCCAAGCAGGGAAAGATCATCGAGTTTGAAGTGCGCCCCTGGATGACGAACAAGGAGGATGGCGTTGAGGTAGGCAACATTTTCTACGGCGACAAGGGCTACATGGTCATCAACGGCTACTCAGACTATAAGACGTATCTGGGCCGTAACCGGGAACCTGGCCCGGCCCGCAATGCGGGTGGCGATCATTACAAAAACTTTGTCGACGCGGCCCGTGCCCGAGATAAGAAGATGCTGAACGGCCCTGTAGAAACGGCGTATATGGCGGCTTCGCTGGCCCATCTGGGCAACATAGCGTATCGCCTGGGCCGGACCCTCAATTTCGATCCGCAGAAGGAAGTTTTCGTTGGCGACAAGCAGGCCAACGCCATGCTCACCCGCAAATACAGAGCCCCTTACGTCATTCCTACTACCGTTTAATCCGATCGTACCCCTACCGTGACAGGAGAGGGGTACGATTCCGTCCACATGAATGTACCTCTACAGTCGACACGTCAGCATCTGTTTCAACTTCCGGTCTTGGTGGCCGCCCTGGGCTATTTCGTGGATATGTACGACCTGTTTCTGTTTAGCGTGGTTCGGGTGCCGAGCCTGAAGGCGCTGGGCGTAACGGGCGACCAACTGCTACCGGAAGGCGTCTTCCTGCTCAATATGCAGCTGGCGGGTTTGCTGATCGGGGGCGTCTTGTGGGGGATATTGGGCGATAAGCGCGGGCGGTTGTCGGTGCTGTTCGGGTCGATCCTCCTGTATTCGCTTGCCAACATTGCCAATGGTATGGTAACAGATCTGACCCAGTATGCGGTGCTGCGGTTCATTGCGGGCATCGGCCTGGCGGGTGAACTGGGGGCAGGCATCACGCTGGTAGCCGAGATTCTGCCCAGACACCTGCGTAGCTACGGGTCGATCCTGGTGGCAACGATGGGCGTGTTGGGCGCAATTCTGGCGTACTTCGTGGCCGATTTGTTTGCCTGGCGAATGTCGTATTATGTAGGGGGTGGGCTGGGTCTTTTGTTGCTTGTTCTCCGCTTCAACGTATTTGAGTCGGGCCTCTTCCAGCATCTCAAGCTACAGGCGGTAGCGCGCGGCAACTTTCTGAGCCTGCTGACGAACCCGCAGCGTCTGCGTAAATACGTACTGGCTATCGTCATGGGTGTGCCGTTGTGGTTCGTGGTGGGTATTCTGATCACGTTCTCGCCGGAGTTTGGCCGGAATGCCGGTCTGGCCGAACCAATCATTGCCGGTAAAGCCGTGATGCTGGCCTTTGCCGGTCAGTCCCTTGGCGATATTGTGAGTGGCCTGCTAAGCCAGCGGCTGCAAAGCCGCAAAAAGGCGATCCGGGTATTTATTCTCCTGTCGTTTGCCATGATGCTGGTTTACCTGCTGGCACCCGTCCAGAAAACCAGTCAGTTTTACCTGCTGTGCGCCTGTCTGGGTTTTTGCAATGGCTACTGGACCCTCTTCATCGTGCTGGCTGCGGAGCTTTTCGGTACCAACCTGCGCGCTACGGTGGCAACGTCGGTTCCTAATTTCGTGCGGGGCGCTACCGTGCCGCTCACGTCGCTCTTCGTGTGGCTCAAACCAACGCTGGGACTGACCTACGGCCCCTTGCTCATTGGCGGGCTTATCGTCTTCTGCTCGTTACTGGCCCTGCATTTTCTGGAGGAAACCTTCCACAAGGACATGAATTATGTGGAAGTATGAAAACGATCGTCAGGAAGATAAGTAAATACGCAGAATTTAACGGCACTTTATTTGCCATTCCGAGGAACGAGGAATCTTCGGAGATGGCCAGTAAAATCACACTTATCCGAAGATTCCTCGTTCCTCGGAATGACAAATCACTCAATAAAAAAATATAATCTAGTTCTGCTAAACCTGTTTTCGAACGATGAAATTCAACTGCTTACTTAGTTTACTTGCCGTAACGTTTACCGTGGCTGGCTGTGCTAAAAAAGAATCGGCCTTACCACTTATGGGGACCTGGGAGTTAATATCGGCGACAACGACAGAAAAAGACACAACTTTTTCTACGTTCGACCCGAGTCATAAAATGATCAAGATCATCAACCCGACCCACTTCGCTTTCCTGAACCATGCCATCAGTCCGGGGAAAGATTCAGTGGCAAATGCATTTACTGCCGGGGGAGGGAAATACACGGTGGCTGATAGCAATTACACGGAACATCTGGATTACTATATTGATAATAAATGGGAAAACAACACCTTTGAATTCGTCATTAACATTGTGAATGATACGCTTATTCAAAAGGGTATTGAAAAGGTAGATAAGCTGGGTATCGACCGGGTGATCGTTGAAAAATATAAACGGGTCACCCAATCAGCTGACTTATAGCTACGCTGGTAAAACACGTCTTTTCGCTGCGGAATGATAGCGGGCCTTATGTATGAAGCAAATTTCATACATAAGGCCCGCTATTGAATTGTCGAATTCAGATTATCGGCTTGTATCGATGTGCTACTTAATCCAGACGTACCCATATGGTACCGGAAAGCGCATCGCCCGGGTCTATGACGGCCAGTCCGTCGCCGGTGTTGAACGCATTGACGTTAGCCGTCAGAGGTTCAATAGCGACGCTGTCGCGCCGGGGGGGCGTAAAGCAAACGAGGTGATTCAATTTGCCGGGGCCTGTTTCCTGCCCAACGATGAGTCGCATGCCTGCATTTGGCGAGGCCAGGATTGTTTCAGCAAAAGGGTTATCAGTAGGGGGAGAGGCTGGCTCAATGACGAAGGGTGTATCCAGCTCCCGGTCGCGCAACAGAATTGTTCCGGCTGGTTCGGCGGGTTGCCGTCCCTTGGGCAGCATATCGTCGTCGAGTACAATGGCGCTCCGGGCGGGTAGCGAAAGCGTCATGTCGTCGATTGCTTCCTCAGACAAGGTAAAATAAGGATGCCAGCCAAACGCTGCCGGACATGGTTTTGGCCCTGTATTCAGGGCCGAATACGTAATACGCAACGCACACATCCGGTCATTGGCAAGGCTACCAAGCGGTAACTGATCGGCCTGGATCAGTTCATACGTAATAGTCAGGGAGAAAGGAAACGGATAGCCCGGCATCGATCCCGTATAGTCATAACGTAATACCAGTTGCGCGTGGGTGTCGGTGGTTTCCTGACTGATCACCTGGAAGGACTCGCCGTAAACGAAGCCATGCAGAGCGTTATCGTGTTTCGCTTCGTTCATTGGCAGGGCATAGTCTTCCCCGTCGAACCGATAAATACCATGACGAATTCGACTCGGAAACGGATAGAGGAACGCACTGGCATAACTCTCAGCGGCCAGCAGAGCCTGGGGCGAATCAGGCGCTTTTATCAGCATCATGAGCTCCTTCCCTTTTCGTAAAACCAACCGGCGCAGTATACCGCCGAAGCCGGGGAGGATACTCATAAACTCGCCGGTTTCGGTGTGTTCGAGCAAGTACTCGGTAAGGGGCTGAGAGTCGGTTGCCAGCGGACCGAACGGTTGAGTCGATATAGTAAATGGCATAGTCGAACAAATAGGTTAGTACGTTTAAGTAATCGGCCGGGCTATGATTTTGTTCGCGCAACTTAGCTAATGTGGCCATTTTGGACCCTGATTACGCGGCTAATAGCTATCTTGCTGGACTGTTGCATCCATCTGCCGACCTGATTATCTCCATGAAAAGACTGCTTACCAACCTGACGTTCTGGGTACTGACGGCCATTACACTGGGCGTATTGCTGGGCCACTTCAGGCCCGACTTAGCACTGGCACCCATTCTGGATGCTCCACTCAAGGCCCGATTCATGGGGCAGGAGCTTACGCTGGGTGCTACATTCAGTGAATTTTTAAGCGGCTTTTTTATCAGTATCGTCAAGCTCTTTATCAGCCCGATTATTTTTCTGACGATTGCGCTCGGCATCGTCAGCATGGGGGACCTGAAAAAAGTAGGCAAGGTGGGGGCCAAGGCATTACTCTACTTCGAAGTTGTTACGACGGTGGCACTGCTGATCGGTGTGGTAGTGGCCAATATCATTGAACCCGGTGCCGGGGTATCGACAGCGCAACTGAAGGGGGGCGACATTTCGAAATACACAAAGGGGGCTACTGAATTTAGCTGGGTCAGGTTTTTTCTGGATAATGTCACGCTACAGGTGCTGGTAGCGGCCATTGTGGCGGGTATCCTGCTCAGCCGTTACAGCGGCCGTGAGCGCGTCGTTGTCCTGATGAATAAGCTGTCGGTCTACGTTTTCTGGGGGTTGCATAAAGTAATGCTGCTGGCACCCATCGGCGCATTCGGCGGAATGGCCTATACCATTGGCAAATACGGGCTGGGAACGCTGCTGCCGCTGGCCAAACTGATGGGTACCGTATATACCACGATGGCCATATTTATCTTCGGCATTCTGGGGTTGATCCTTCGTTCATGCCGCGTTAGCCTGTGGCAGTTTCTGCGCTACATCCGCGAGGAACTACTGATCGTACTGGGCACGTCGTCTTCCGAAGCGGGCTTACCCTCGCTGATGGAGAAGCTGGAGCGTATGGGCTGCGCCCGGTCGGTGGTGGGGCTGGTGGTACCGGCGGGCTACTCATTCAACCTCGACGGTACTACGATCTACCTGTCGATGGCGACCATTTTTCTGGCGCAGGTGTTTGATGTGCAGCTCGATCTTACCCAGATGCTGACCATAATCGGCATACTCATGGTAACCTCCAAGGGAGCGGCCGGGGTAACAGGTAGTGGATTTGTGGTACTGGCCAGCACACTGACCGCGGTGAAAGCAATTCCGATCGAAGGTCTGGCGCTACTGCTGGGCGTAGACCGGTTTATGTCGGAAGCACGTAGTATCACTAATTTTATTGGCAATGGGGTGGCCACGATCTGGCTGGCGAATAACGAAAAAGCCTTCGATCGGGCCAAAATGCAGGTAGCGTTCGGCCAGGTAGAAGCGAGTGAACAGATCACCCGCGAACCCCTGGATGAGTCCGCTCATAACTCACCTTCGACACCCAGGCCAAACAACGCAAAATCATAGCGGACCGGGTCGGCGGGGTCAAACTGGCGCAGGGTTTCGGTGAGCTCCATGGCTGCTTTCCAGTCGGTTTGCTGGCGGGTAAGCAACCCCAGCAGGCGCGCGACCCGGTTAACGTGTACATCGATGGGGATAACCAGCTGGCTGGGATGCAGGCGTGTCCATACCCCGAAATCGACACCCCGATCGTCCTGCCGAACCATCCAGCGCAGAAACATCAGCAGCCGTTTGCAGGATGAGTTGCGGGCCGGTGTGGCAATGTGCTTCCGGGTCCGGGAAGGAAAGAACGGGTCGCAGCAGAAGCGGTCATGAAAAACAACCAGCGCCGACTCGACCGTCTCTGGCCTGTCAGACCCTGTCTCAGCAAAGCCGCTATCGGGCGATACCAGAAAGGCATCTTCCAGCGAGTCGTTTGTCTGGTAATACTGGCGGAAGAAGTGCAGAAAATACAGCGCGTCTGTTGTGTTGAAGGTGCGGTGTTTGAAGGCGAGGAAACGCTTAAGATCGCTCTCCTGGTGGTTTCGGACGAAATCGTATGGCGCTCCGTCCATGTGTTCGATCAGCTCAGCCGCCTTTCTCAGAATCACCGGCCGTTGTCCCCAGGCCAGCACTGCCGACCAGAACCCCATAATTTCGATGTCCTGTTTCTGACTGAACCGATGCGGGATGCTGATGGGGTCACGCTCAATAAATGAAGGCCGATTGTAAAAATCGGCCTTTGTATCCAGAAACTCGTGTATCAACTCCTGGGAAGTACCCGGTAGGAGGTTTCGTTCCTGCGTCATTTTTATCGGCTCTCTCCTCCACTGACGACCCAAGCCATGGCCCGGGAAACGCCGGAGAAAACGGCCAGAATCGCCGACATAACGAAGGTAAACACCGCAATGAACGGGTAGGCCAGTGTAAACATGACCGCAAAGGTTTTGTAGCCCGGCGATGCCTTCATGCGGGCATCACGCTCCTGATGACGTCGGGCAATACGCGCTTCTTTCGTTTCTTTTTCCATAACGGGGTTTCTTACCGAACAATGTAACTGACCTCAGCCCGGAAACGCCGGTCGTCGGGCGAAAGTTTCGCGAAGGCCTGCGCCGAGAGTTTGACCAGGATCTTATCGTTGACCCCGGTGTCGGGCAACCGACCAATGACCTTCACCCATAAACTCTGATTGTTGAACTCGTTACGCACCTGAACCAGGGTGCCGATGGGTGCTGTACGGTGAAGAGCCAGGTACTTGCCGGACCCGTCGGCTCCTTCGATCATCTCCGCCACGCCACTGCTCGATACCCGCCGGCCGCGTGTGGGCATGGGCGCGTCATTGCCGGGGCGCGGCAACTCAATGACTTCTACATCGGCGGGTTTGGTCGAAGCCGGGGGCGGTGTGGCCGTCGGAGTAGTGGTCCGCTCCGGCGTGACCGGCGTTTCGGTCCGGCGGTTTTCGGCTACCGGCTCATCGGGGGTGCGGGGCGCGGGCCGATTTGGTTTTGAGTCGGAGCGGCTGGTCGATGCGGGTTTTGTTTCAGCTGGCCTGGCGGGCGCTGGCCGTTCCGGCGCATCGGATTTAGCCACGGCAGGCGCTGGCGTGGGAATGCGGTCCTGGTACGCTTTTTCAGATACGATCAGGGCCTGCCCAATGAGTACGTTATCGTTAGACAGGTTATTCCATTTACGCACATCGGCCTGTGGAACCCCATAACGAACGGCTAAGCTATAGAGTGTCTGACCCGGTTCAACCACGTGGATACCGGCCCGCGCCGGGTCTTCGGCTTTTTTTGCCCGTGCTGCTGCGGGGGCATTGGCCGAATTATTGATCTTGGCTTCCCGGTCGACCTGTTTCTCTTCCTTGCGAATGGCTTTATCGATCGCTTTTACTTCTTTTCGGCTGAGGGCTCCGGCAGGAATTGGAATTCGAACGACCTGATCGTAGCGCATCGACTCGCCAAGGTTGGGGTTAGCCGCTTTCAGATCGGCTACCGAACGGCCGTAGCGTCGGGCAATAGAATAGAGTGTCTGCCCTTGATCAACACGGTGAAGGATAAATCGTTTGCCATCTTTTTTCTCGATACCGATAGAGTCGGCAACGGGCGCGGAGTCAGGTGTTGGTAACCGGAGAGGAGCCGGTGAGGCATGAGCAAAGCCACTTAACAAAAGCAGAGAAGCGGGTAGAATCAAATAATTTTTCATGGGTTGTTGCAGACGCAAAAGGGTGGGATGTTTCCCGACCTGCCACCTGTTCGAGGCTTATTATGTAAAATTAGGGTAAAATACGGCTGCTTTTTCCCAAAACGGTTTTTCATTGCTTTCCGTTTACTTTACAGCCTCAAATCAACTTTCAGTAAAAGTGGTTATTCTCGGAATCATTCCTGCCCGCTACGCATCGACGCGATTTCCGGCAAAGGCACTGGTCGACATCAACGGTAAAAGTATGATTCAGCGTGTCGTTGAGCAGGCCCGACAGGCTCTTTCGCTCAGCCGCGTAGTGGTCGCTACCGATGATGAACGAATCCGGGCGCATGTTGCCGATTTCGGGGGCGAGGTGGTCATGACCTCTTTGCATCACCAGAGTGGTACCGATCGCTGTCAGGAAGCCCTGCAACAATTAGGGGTTCAGGCTGATTATGTCGTTAATATCCAGGGTGATGAACCCTTCATACAGCCGCGCCAGATCGACATGCTGACGTCGGTGCTGGACGGGGTAACGGAACTGGCAACGCTTGTTAAAGTCATCGACGACCCGCAGACGCTACAAAATCCGAACACCCCGAAAGTTGTACTAAGCGCTACCGGCGAAGCGTTGTATTTTAGTCGGCAGCCAATTCCGTATCTGCGTGGCCAGCCGCTTGACGCCTGGTTAGCCAGTCATACCTATTACAAACACATTGGTTTGTATGCCTACCGGACCGATGTATTGGCACAACTCACCCAACTGCCGCCCTCGCTCCTCGAAAAAGCCGAAAGTCTGGAACAGTTACGCTGGCTCGAAAATGGCTATCGAATTCGTACCGTCATAACCGACTTGGACAGCCACGGCATCGATACGCCCGAAGATCTGGAAACAGTCAAGCAGTTGGTCAGTCGGTGAGTTGGTTAGTCAGTCAGTTGATCAGTTGGTGAGTCGGTGAGTCGGTTAGTCAGTCAGTTGGGTTTTGCGTCCGCCACTGACTGACTCACCAACTCACTAACTGATCAACTGACTTCCTTGTTAAAAAAGCTTAAATCCGAACCGTCCGAACAGAAGCGGACGTTTGCTGTTTAACTAACAGCGGTTTTTCTGTTTGTCTGGCCGCTGGGTATCGTGGCAGACTGGTACATTTTCCCAATAGAGAACTTATGCAAAATTATTCGATACTATGGGCCGACGATGAGATCGATCTCCTGAAGCCCCACATTCTGTTTCTGAAAAATAAGGGGTACGATGTCACCTCTGTCAACAGCGGAGCCGATGCGCTCGATGAAGTTGAGCAGACGAACTACGACGTTGTATTTCTTGATGAGATGATGCCCGGCATGACCGGTTTGGAAACCCTGGCTCAGATCAAACAGCTGCGGCCGAACCTGCCGGTGGTCATGATCACCAAGAGTGAGGAAGAGCATATCATGGAAGAAGCCATCGGCTCCAAAATCGCCGATTACCTCATCAAGCCCCTCAACCCCAACCAGATCCTGTTGTCGGTTAAGAAAATCCTGGATAACAAACGGCTCGTAACCGAGCGGACCAACATTGGCTATCAGCAGGATTTCCGGAATATCTCAATGCAGTATAACGACCGCATGACGTATGAGGAATGGGCCGATGTATACAAGAAACTCATCTATTGGGAGCTGGAACTCGATACCTCGCAGGATAAAAGTATGCTGGAGGTGATGAACATGCAGAAAAGCGAAGCCAATGCGACCTTCTGCAAGTTCGTGATCGACAATTACGAAGACTGGCTGAACGATCCCAAGATGGACAGCCCGATCATGTCGCACCAGCTGATGCGTAAGAAAGTGTTCCCGCTATTGAACCAGAATGGGGGAAGTGGCGAAGCACCGCTTTTCTTCCTGCTCATCGATAACCTGCGGTATGACCAGTGGAAGATAATTGAACCGCTGCTGTCGGAATACTTCACGGTAGAAGAAGAGTCATCGTACTACTCTATTTTGCCAACGACAACGGGTTTTGCACGAAATGCCATCTTTTCCGGTATGATGCCGAGCGAAATGGAACGCAAGCACCCCGACCTGTGGGTCAACGATGATAGCGAAGATGAAGGGCTGAACAACCACGAAGACGAATTCCTGCGTCGGCAACTCGAACAGAGCCGCCTGAACGTGAAAATGTCGTACCATAAGATTCTGAATGTGGGCCAGGGGAAGTCGCTTGTCGATAACTTCAACAACCTGCTACAGAACCAGCTGAACGTGGTTGTGTATAACTTTGTGGATATGTTGAGCCATGCCCGTACGGATATGGCGATGATCAAGGAACTGGCTCCTGACGAGTCGGCTTACCGGTCAATTACGCGGTCGTGGTTCCTGCACTCGCCCCTGCTGGAATTCATCCAGAAGGTGGCTGCCAAAGGGGGACGGCTCATTGTTACGACCGACCACGGTATGATCCGGGTGCAGAAACCAGCCAAGATTGTTGGTTACCGCGAAACGAATACGAATCTGCGTTACAAACAGGGTAAGAACTTAGGGTTCGATGATAATCACCTGTTTGTTGGTCGTAAGCCGGAGCGGTTGTTCCTGCCTAAGCCGCACGTGTCGACTGCGTATGTCTTTACCCTTGAAGACTACTTCTTCGCTTATCCAAACAATTACAATTACTACGTCAATCACTACCGAAACACCTTCCAGCACGGGGGCGTGTCGCTCGAAGAGATGGTTATTCCGTTCTCGTACCTGAAAGCGAAAGTATAGGAGGAGGGAGTAAAGGGAGGAGGGGGACGAAGGGGAAGAGGGGGAGGACGCTGGTCCAATCCCTCTTCCCCTTCGTCCCCCTCCTCCCTTTACTCCCTTTTACCCCTCCTTCCTTTTTACCCGACCAATTCTATCACCTGCCCATCCTGACAGCGCAGGACACGGGCCGGGTACTTGTTAAGAAGGTCGTAGTTATGGGTTGCCATCAGAACGGCAGTGCCCGCATTGTTGATGGCCTGGAATACTTTCATGATCTGATCCGATACGGCTGGATCGAGATTGCCCGTCGGTTCGTCGGCGATCAGAATCTGGGGTTCGTTTAGCATAGCGCGGGCCACAACAACCCGCTGCTGCTCACCGCCCGATAGCTGATGGGGCATCTTTTTCTGAGCCGTTCCCAGCCCTACCTGCATCAGCACATCGGCGATGCGGTTATTCATTTCGGTTCTGTCTTTCCAGCCCGTCGCTTTCAGAACGAACTTTAAATTGTCTTCAACGGTACGATCGAAGAACAGCTGAAAATCCTGGAAAACAATGCCGATTTTCCGGCGCAGTTGCGGCACGTCGCGGGGCTTGAGCGCATCGAGCGGATAGCCCGCCACGTACCCTTTCCCGTTCCGAAGCCATAAGTCGGCATAGAGGGTTTTAAGCAGCGATGTTTTACCACTGCCTGTAGGCCCAATCAGATAAGCAAAATCACCCTTATTGATCTGAAATGACACATCACCCAGGACTAGTTTCTGGCCCTGATAGATATCGGCGTGTTCGAGAGTAAGAACGGGTTCGCTGGAGAACATGAATAAACTGGATAAGGTGAAAAGGAGTCAAAAGTCGTAAAAGTCACAAGTCATAAATCATAAGTAGTTAATATTCAGGTGTTTGCTTGTATTGACTACTTACGACTTATGACTTCTACGACTTATGACTTCTTTACTGTTTCACCGGCAGGTTTGCTTTCTCGTGGTCGGCCAGAAATTTGGCCAGGCCACTGTCGGTGAGGGGGTGATTGAGTAATGATTTGATAACGCTCAGTGGAGCTGTAATAACATCAGCACCAATTTCGGCACACTGAATAACGTGCATTGGATGGCGCACCGATGCGGCCAGTACCTCGGTCGCATATCCGTAATTCGTGAAGATCGTTACGATCTGCTCGATCAGCGCCATACCGTCGGTCGAAATATCGTCCAGACGGCCTACGAAAGGGGATACGTAGGTAGCTCCCGCTTTGGCCGCCAGCAAGGCCTGCCCGGCCGAAAAAATCAGGGTGCAGTTGGTACGGATGCCTTTTTCGGAGAAATATTTGATGGCTTTAACCCCATCGCCGGTCATTGGCACCTTCACCACGATGTTTTCATCGAGTTCGGCCAGCTCTTCGCCTTCAATGATCATTTCGTCGAACTTGATCGAAATGACCTCCGCGCTGATGTCGCCGTCTACGATCTCACAAATCTGCTTGTAATGGCGCATAACGTTATCCTTACCCGTGATGCCTTCTTTAGCCATCAGCGAAGGGTTCGTTGTTACGCCATCGAGGATACCCATATCCTGAGCCTCGCGAATGTCGGCCAGATTAGCCGTGTCAATAAAAAATTTCATGGTCGAATTAAGTTAATAAATGGAGGGACTGCAACGCCAGACAATGGCTTGTAAACATAGAATCTGTCTAACGGCTAAGCGGAGATTTTAGTGAACAGTTGGGTTAATCAAGTGGGTCCCGTCCTCAATTTTACAGACGTGAATGTACGTATCTTTGCCAGTAGTGGCCTTATATTGTTTCGTGATGACTGCCATAAACGCGTCCAGGGCATCTTCACGCACCAGGTTGATGGTGCACCCGCCAAAGCCGCCCCCCATCATGCGGGCACCCAGCACACCCGGCTGCCGACGGGCTATACCGACGAGGGTGTCCAGCTCGGGGCAACTCACTTCGTACCACTGGCTCAACCCTTCATGTGAGCCGTACATCAGTTGGCCAAAGGTAGCGAGGTCATCGGCTTCAAGGGCGGCTACCCCATCGAGCAGACGCTGGTTTTCCTGGACTACATAGGCGCAGCGACGGTAGATCAGGGGTTGGGTGTCGCGCAGATGCAGGTCCAGCATGGCCATGGTCACGTCGCGCAGGCTGTTGATTTCAGGATAGAATATTTTCAGGAATCGAACGCCGGATTCGCACTCGGCCCGGCGCGTGTTATACTCCGAAGTTACCAGGGAGTGCTTCACCTGACTGTCGCAAAGGACGATGCGGATATTATCCATACTGAACGGGGCGTACTCATAATCGAGTGACCGGCAGTCGAGCTTGATCACGTGCCCGGCGCGCCCCATCATGCTGGCAAACATGTCCATGATGCCGACTTTAGCGCCCACGAAATCGTTCTCGGCTTTTTGGGAGAGCTTCAGCAGGGTAAGCCGGTCCAAACCGGTCTGGTAAAGTTCGTTGAGCGCAAAGCCAACGCCGTTCTCCAGCGCTGCTGATGAGGACAGGCCGGCTCCTATCGGGATAGTCCCGCCGAAGACGCAGTTGAAGCCCCCCAACTGATGGCCTGCCAGCCGAAACTGAGCCACGACGCCAAGGATATAGTCGGCCCAGGTATGAGTTGGAACGAGGTTGCCGAGCGAACTGGTATGGGTTTCGTTAAGGTCGTGGGCAATGAGGTGAATCGCATCGTCGGTACGTACGCCAACGGCCAGGTAAATCGCTTTGTCGATGGCAGCCGGAAGTACAAATCCCTCGTTGTAGTCGGTATGTTCACCAATGAGATTGACGCGACCGGGGGAGCAGATGAGTAAGGGGGTAGTTTGAAACGCATCCTCGTAGGATGCAGTCAATTGAGTAAGCAGGTCCATGAGAGAGGTCAGGAATTTAGCGGACCGATACAGCTAACATGCACAAACCGCTAAAAAGAACGGCGGGGCGGCCTACGCCAATTCGCCGGAACCGGCCTAAAATAAAAAATGGCAAACCAATGTCTCACCGCTACGACCACCTACCCTTGCTTCGGTCAAGACCTGGGGGATTCAGCAGGAGCTGGTAGCACCGATTTGCCAATGCAAAGTTACGTAAATGTTAGCCAAACGACCAAATTTCGCCCGTACCTTTGATGGGAAAACAAAAAACCATGAAGCGTTACACATTCATTTTCTGTTGTATTTTATTCATTATCAGCGCCTGCCAATCGTCAGATCAGTATGTAGCACAAGGAAGAACTTACTTAAAAGAAGGTAAATTTAGAGAAGCTGTACAGGTTTTGAACCAGGCCGTGGAGGCCGATGACGATAATGTGGAAGCCTTCAACTCGCGGGGAGTGGCTTACTTCGAACTCAAAGATTACGCTAATGCCGCCCTGGATTACAACCAGGCTATCAAACTGGCTCCTGACTTTTACCGGCCCTATTATAACCGGGGCCTGCTCAAAGTAGCCCAGAATGACCTGACCGGCGCATTGAAAGATTATTCTGACGCCATCCGTCTGGCTCCTGACACCAGCCGACGAATTACGGCCGAGATTTACCTGAACCGGGGACAGTTGTTTGCCGCACAAGATCAGATTCAGCCGGCATTGACCGATTTTGCGCAGGCGATCTCATTGGACCCTAAAAATGCGCTTGCTCTTTATAATCGAGGTAACCTCCACTTTCAGCAGAAACGGCTGGCTGAAGCAACAGCCGATTTTAAACTGGCTGTTCAGGCGAACCCGTCCTTTGGTAAGGCTTTTTATGGGTTGGGACTTTCCCAACTGCTCCAGAACGAGCGCGAAGGTGGTTGCCTGAGTCTGAAACAGGCGCGTAACCTGGGTTATGCCGATGCCACAAACGCCGTTGCTGAGTATTGCGACTGAAAAAACGGGTTAGTCGTAACAGTCGTAAGTCGTAACAGTCGTAAGTCGTAGAAGTCACAAGTCGTAGAAGTCATAAGTAGCTAATGCCTGTTCACGACTTACGACTTCTACGACTTACGACCAATACGACTCCTACGACTTACGACCAATACAACTCCTCAACCAACTCTTTTTCACCCATGCGCAAAACGCTGTCTCTCATTTTTGGCTTACTGTTTGTCCTGTTTGCCGCTTTTCAATATAACGACCCTGATCCGGAAGTGTGGATCCCTATATACGGGTTTGCCGCTGTAGCCTGCCTGATGGCTTATGCAGGACTGGCGCGCTGGTGGTTTCTGGCTGGTATGGCTGTGCTTTACGTAGCGGCAGCGGTGTACCAGTGGCCACCCGTTTTTGAAGGATTTCTGTTTAGCGAAGTCGGTATGCGGAGCATGAATATCGAGATGGCCCGCGAAGCCGGCGGCCTGGGTATTTGTGCGGCTGTCATGATCGTGCTGGCCGTGTTGTCTCGTCAGCCGCAACCCATCCGGCGATGAAACTCATCGAATGCCCGCGCGACGCGATGCAGGGTCTGCCGCATTTTGTGCCGACAGATCTTAAAATCCGGTACCTCAATGTGTTGCTGCGGGTTGGCTTCCACACGCTTGACTTCGGTAGTTTTGTTTCGCCCAAAGCTATTCCGCAGTTGCGCGATACGGCGGAGGTGCTGGCCGGGCTGGACCTCTCCCGAACCAATACCAAACTGCTGGCTATTGTAGCCAACCTACGCGGGGCCGAAGAAGCTATCCAGTTTCCGGCTATCCAGTACCTGGGTTTTCCGCTGTCCGTTTCCGAAACGTTTCAGCAGCGCAACACGAACAAGTCCGTGGCGCAGGCGTTCGATGACGTGGCGGCTATTCAGAGTCTGTGTGTTCAGGCGGAGAAAGAGCTGGTCGTTTATCTGTCTATGGGGTTCGGTAATCCCTACGGTGATCCATACAGCCCTGAACGGGTGGTCGATTTCAGCGACCGGCTGGTGCAGCTGGGAGTTCGCATCATTGCGCCATCCGACACGGTTGGGACATCGACACCCGACGCCATCGAAACGCTGTTCACGTCCCTGATCAGCGCGTTTCCGGCGGTCGAGTTTGGCGCGCATCTGCACACCCGGCCCGGCGAAACCGCTGACAAGGTACGGGCGGCTATTCGGGCGGGAGTTCAGCGCATTGATGGCGCTTTACGTGGTTTCGGTGGTTGTCCTATGGCCGCCGATGAATTGACCGGTAACTTACCTACAGAAGAAATAATCAGGACGCTTTCCGAAGCGGGTCTTACCCCGCCTGTCAATCAGGAAGCGTTTCAAAAGGCAATGACCCTGTCGGCAGCTGTGTTTTGAAGGGAGTCGTGGAAGGTGTAGGAGTCGTAAGGTGTAGAAGTCGTAAGGTGTAGAAGTCGTAAGGTGTAGAAGTCGTAAGGTGTAGAAGTCGTAAGGTGTAGAAGTCGTAAGAGTCGTAGGTCGTAGAAGTCGTAAGTGGCTGACGCGAGAGCAACAAGCCCGCGTCAGCCACTTACGACTTCTACGACCTACGACTCTTACGACTTCTACACCTTACGACTGCTCTTACATAAACATTGCCTGAATTTCTTCCTTCAAGGCTTTGAGCGCGTCGGTGGTGGGGAGCTTGTCTTTTTCGATGATTCGCTCGAAAATGCGTTTCGATAGTTCGAGGGCGGGTGCGTCGGGGCGGGTGCTGCCCGAGGCCTGGTTGATGAGCGTCATCACCTCGTTCATGGCCCCCTGAACCTGATCCCACACTGCCTGGCTCATGTAGACCTGCTGCGAGAGGTTATGATTATACTCGTCCCGGATTTCCTGTAACAATCGCTGCTGAAACTCCAGTACGGTGGTTGAACTGCCACCCAGCCGCAGCAAAAGATTGTTGGGGCTGATGCGTTCCAGGAATAATACCATCCGCTCGTAGGCCTGCAATCGCACCGGCACGACGGCTTCGGTATACCGATTTTTAACCTCGTAACGATGTCGGTCGGCCTCGCGCTCCAACAACAATTTGACGGTCAGATACATGCCATACAGGACCAGACCTGCTGGTACGATCAACTTCAGGAAATCACTTAACAGCTCCATAGCGGGCGAATAATGTTGGGTAAAAATGGATAATTTTACAGTGAACCGTGTTTAGTACATACCGTTCACTTTTTTTTATGCTCGACAATCCCGTCCATGTCCGGTTAGAAGCCCGGCAACAGATCCTGGACACACTCCGCGCCAATAAAATTCCCGCCGAATATGGCCTGCGCGTAGGGGTGCGGGGTGGCGGTTGTGGATCGTCATGGTTACTAGGATTTGACATGCCCGGTCCGGCCGACGAAGTGTATAACGTTGACGGGGTTCGTGTCATTATCGACCGCAAACATTTACTCTACGTATTGGGAGCCGAAATTGGCTACGAAACGGGCGGTTACACGGTCGACAAATAGCGGGCTGACCAAGGCACGTTACCCGGCTTACCCATAACTACGCTCCACAATTCGTTGATCGCCAAATGGATTCTCTGGTCGGCAGGCCAAATCTGGCACGATTTTAGGTCCATTTGCCGTAACCTCCTCCTTTCAATCTGGTATTGTGAAGCATATTGAACGACATATTTTTCTGATGCTGGCTGCGCTCTCGGTCAGTCTGTCGGTGCTTTGCTACTTTGTTCTGGAACGAAATGCCCCCAGTGCTACCGATGAACAGTATATAAATACCATCCAGGAACGCGTCAAGGCTGAAATGCGGATTAGTACGAAGGAGTTACACGATGTGGTGTCATTGCTCGTACAGAAGTCCAATCCTTCGTTCGTCGACTTAAGCCTCCCGACTCAATATCCTTACTTCGTATTCCGGAACGGCCAGTTACTGTTTTGGTCCGACCACCGGTTTATACCTGATTACAGCCAGATCGCTTCGGTAACCCATGCCCGGTTAGTAGATTTTGCGCAGGGCCAATATATTGTCAGTCACGAACGGGTGGTCAGGAATGCGGAGAATCTGGATGTGTTCTCGCTGGTTAATGTATACCGATCTTATCAGAACAACAATGTATATCTTAAATCAGGCTATAACAGTTCGTTGTTTGCGCTGGACCCGGCAGCCATTACGGATCAGCGTAAAAATACATTTCAGGCTATTTACGATAATACACCGGTATTTCTGTTCTCCGTTGTTCCACCCAAAGTCGACGCTTACCGGGATCACTCGATACCTGTCAATACCGTTATACTAGCGTCGCTGGGTATTGTTTTTCTTGGACTCTACGTGTTGCAGTCGATAGCACTGTTAAAACGCAGGCGGGCCTATGAATGGGGGTTTTTCTGGCTGGCGGCCTACCTCATTCTCCTGAGGGGACTGATGCTGTATTTTGGTGTGCCTTTTCTATTCGTTGAATCTGATCTGTTCAACTCCAAATTCTACGCGTCGTCGATACTGGTACCATCCCTGGGCGACTTGCTGTTGAATACGGTTGTGCTAGCTGTGCTGGCCTTTTACTGGGTCAATCATTACTACCGCAGCCAGAGTTACGGCTTTCTGCTACGTTTGCCCGAATGGGTCAGGCCGATACTATCCGTCAGTTGTGTTGTGCTGAGTTATGTGGTGTTCAACCGCTGCTACGATGAATTGAACAACATCTACGAGAAGTCGCAGTTTACCCTCGATATTACACTCAATATCCGGTTCTCGCTGTTGAAAATAGTGTGTCTGCTGGTCTTTGTCGCAATAGCCTTTGTCTATTTCCTGTTCACTCACCTGTTATCGAGCCTCTTCCTGCGGTACAATAAACTGGAAAAGCCAGGCCGGGGTGTGTTACTGATTTTGCTGGGTACAGGTGTAGCCGCTGGACTCTTTACCCTGCTCGACTGGCCGTTGGAATGCATTTTGTTGCTCAACGGACTTTATTTTCTCCTGACCTACATCGGCCGGTTTACAAAGACGCTCTACACGTTCCGCTACAAAACGTCTATTTACCTGTTTATGGCGGCTTTCATCTTTGCCGTAACGACGGCTTATGTCGTTTACAATCAGGAAATCAGGAAACAACTGGCTTATGAGCGGGAGTTTGGTGAACAACTGCTGGCCGAAAACGATGAGTTTGGCGAATTCCTGATGAGTAAAGCGCAGGAGTCCATTACGGAGGATACCGAAATTGCCCGTACCCTACAATCGGACACGCTGCTGGTACGAGAGCGGATTCAGCAACGGGTCAAAATGCTGCACCTGGATAAGTATGTCGATAAGTACGACATCGATGTGTCATCCTTCCGGGCTAACGGACGGCCCCTCGACGTGAGTCAGAACGCCATAACGCTGACAACCCTCAGCAATCGGTACCGTCGGCCTAACTTCCGGACAAAATATCCGGGGGTGTTTTTTATCAATGAAGTCGGCAATCAGTTCATCAAGCAATATGTATGCTTCATTGCCATTCACCAGCCACGCCCTATCGTGTCGCCTGCGGCTACCAGACCCGACACAATCGGCTTTGTGGTGCTCGATCTGCGGCTGCGCAGTGAGCGTCCAACGAGTGTATATCCCGAGTTGCTGGTCGATACCAAGTTCAGCCAGAACCCAAACGCACTGGAGTACAGTTACGCCATTTTCAACGGGCAACCTCCCCGGTCGCAGCGACCCGCTCAGCCAGTCGTCGATACAACAACGGGCCTGAGTGGATTACGGCACCGGTTGCTTTTCAGTACGGGGAGTTATAACTACGAGCGGAAAATGCCGCCCTCCTTGCTGGCCGATCCGGCGATTTTTCTCGATGGGGTGTCGGCATATGGGTATCAGCATGTAGCGCAGCGGGGGCGCGATGGGCGGATCGTCGTCGTTTCATCGGCCGAGTACCCATTCCGGAATATCTTTTCCAATTTCTCGTTTCTATACCTGCTGCTCGTTCTGACTGTCATTCTGGTTATTAGCGGCTACGCCATCAAGTACGGGTTCTCTCAGTTCAGCGTCAATTATTCGACCCGTATTCAGATCCTGCTAAACGTTGCGTTCTTCCTGCCGCTGCTTCTGGTCATTGTTATTATCCTGAGCGTCATCAGCTCCAACTACATTACGAATCAGGAGAATACTTATATCAGCAATACCCGGAATATTGCCGCCAACTTTCTGACGTATATGGATGAACACATAGAAGCCAAAAAGCGCAGTAAGGCCTCAATGGAGGAGGAGTTGAGTAAGATTGCCCGCGATGCCGACATCGACATCAATTTATTCGACACCCAGGGGCGGCTCTACACCTCTACCCGCCCGCTGATGTATGAGAATGGGCATCTGTCCAAGCGTATCAATCCCGAAGCCTATATCCGGGTTATCGAGGATAAGGAAAATCAAATCCTGCTCAACGAATCCCTCGGCAACAAACAGTATCGAACGGCTTATGCCGGCATAAAATCGTATGATGGGCGCCTGCTGGGCATTCTCAGCATTCCGTACTTCTACGCCGGACCCGAACTCGACCGGCAGATTATTGAAGTAATTGCATCGGCCCTGAGCATCTTCACCGGTCTGTTTTTGTTCTTTTTGATTCTGTCCTATTTTGCCTCGAACATACTCACCAAGCCGCTGCGTTTGCTAACGCAGAAGATCAGTAAGACCAACCTCGACCGGCCAAATGACCCGCTGCCGTGGCGTTCCGATGATGAGATCGGGTTGTTGATTCGGGAATATAACCGGATGCTGGTCAACCTGGAAGAAAGCAAGAAGGCCCTCGCCCAGAACGAAAAACAGTCGGCCTGGCGGGAGATGGCCAAGCAGGTTGCCCACGAAATCAAGAATCCGCTGACGCCCATGAAACTAACGCTTCAGCATTTACAGCGAACCTTTCCCAAGGGCAACGCTACCGACGGTGGTTCGGGCGGAAGCAACGAAGTGGCCCGCAATCGGGTCATTCAGCGCACCTTCGACTCGCTGCTGGACCAGATCGACAACCTGAGCGATATTGCCACATCGTTCTCCGATTTTGCCAAGATGCCTCTGCCTCGAAATGAAGTATTTGAGGTAACCGGTGTGTTGAACAAAGCGGCCGATCTGTATGCCGACGATACCCGAATCACCCTGCAACGGCAGATCGCAACTGGACCGGTAATGGTTATCGGCGATCGTCAACTGATGGGTCGCATCCTGACTAACTTGCTCATCAACGGTATTCAGTCGGTGCCCCTGGGCCGAAAACCGTCGATCAATCTAAAGCTTTACACCCGGGATGAGGAAGTCCAGATCGAGATTCACGACAACGGCTCGGGTATTCCCGAAGCCATTCGAACGAAGGTATTCCTGCCTAATTTCAGTACCAAGCGGGGTGGGTCGGGGTTGGGATTGGCTATCGCCAAGCGCGGAGTCGAACATGCCGGGGGTAGTATCTGGTTCGAAACGGTCGATAACGTTGGCACATCTTTTTTCCTGTCGCTGCCCTTGTCCAGTGTGACCGTGCCGTCCGGAGAGAAACCCGTTAACCAGTAGGACAACTCAATTTTCGCAGGATGCAAGCTGTTGGTCAGGCTATAAACAAATCAGCCGGTCGGGAGTCCCAACCGGCTGAACGTACAGTCTCAAACATCACTCAAAAAAAGGGGTAGCCACGAAACCGCTCGGTTTTTCCCGAAAGGGTTCATCGTCGATCGTTACGTGTTTCCAGTTCTCTCCCGACCGAATACGGTTCAGTTGTGTATGTGTAATACCAAACTGCTTGGCTATCATCTTCAGCCGGTTCTTGTCGTTACGCAGTAGTTTCTTAATGATCTTTACCTTGCTCTCCGTCAACTTATAATTGCGGGTTCGCTGGGCAATCGGGCGATTTTTTAGATTGGGATTGTTCCTGTTGTGCTCAATCATTTCATCCTTCGTGGCCCACTGCAGGTTACTGAAGATGTTGTTCAGCTTATCGTGGTCTGTATGAATCACGAAGGTTTGTTCGGATTGTTGACGAGTCACAAAATACTCGGCCACTAGTTTGTGAACATAGCGGTTAAGTGTTTTGCCACCCGACCGAATGTTGAGTGAACGATAACCCTGAATGACAGATCCTTTTATTAACGTACCATCTGACTTGGCAGCCGCTGCGCCTGATTTGGCGGTTGCTGCAGACTGGAAACTACGGAGACGACCATAGTTGGAAATATCATAGCGAGGTGGATTTTCGATGCCCTCAAACACAATCGGTGTCCATTTCTCATGCCAAAAGCTCTGGTTTTTCTTGTCCATCATGGGCCGAAAGAATTATGTGTTCGATTTATTATTGGAAATATACTTGCTGTGAAGTGATAGTCTGTTTAACTATTCCTTAACAAAGGTAAAACAAAATAGTTAGAGGATATTGCACAAAAAATTGTAAAAACAGATGTAGTCGCTTTGATACATAGATACATAGCCCCAAAAAACGTAAATCGCCTTGAAAAGGCCTACTAAAAAGATGACTTTTGTTGGATTAAAATTCAACAACCCTCTCCTGAGCCGAAGAAACTGGTACACGCACTACGTTGTTAGTACACTTGACTGCGGTAAAAAGCGGTAGTTTGTCATCAACATCGACGTATATGGATAGTATTCAACAGAAAAAAACGCTCATTATTGGTGCCACCGAAAACCGGGGACGTTATGCCAACCGGGCTGCATACAGTTTACTGCAACGTGGCCATGCCATTGAGCTATTGGGACTGCGCAACGGAAACATCGAAGGGCAACCCATTAAGACGGGACAACCGCCCCTGACGAATATCGATACCGTAACGATGTATGTTGGTCCCAAAAATCAACCTGATCTTTATGCGTACATACGCCAACTGAAGCCCCGGCGTGTCATTTTCAACCCTGGTGCCGAAAATCCGGAGTTTGCCCGACAATTACGGAGCGACGGCATTGAGCCTATTGATGCCTGTACACTCGTTATGCTTTCGGTAGGAACCTACTAATCAGTCACCGCCTATTTACTGTATGGATTACCCATTTATTTTTCTGATCTGCCTCTTCGCGGTTGGTTTTGTGTATGCATCCGTCGGACATGGTGGGGCCAGTGGGTATTTGGCTACGATGGCGCTGTTCGGGGTCGCGCCGATGTTGCTGAAACCATCGGCGCTCTTGTTGAATCTGTTTGTCTCAACAGTTTCCTTCATCCAGTTTTATAGGGCGGGTTATTTTAAATGGGAGAAATTCTGGCCGTTTGCCGTGGCCAGCGTACCGCTGGCATTCCTTGGCGCTAAAATTCCGTTGAGTGATACGCTCTACCGGCAGCTGCTGGCGGCCTGCCTGTTGCTGGTGGTTGTCCGGCTCGTCTGGACCATCCGTGGCCAGGAGGAGGAGACCAGGTCGGTACCCCTGGGTGCAGGTCTGGTGACGGGCGGGGTCATTGGCTTGCTGTCCGGCATGATCGGTATTGGGGGGGGGATCATTCTAAGCCCGTTGATGCTGCTGTTGCGCTGGGCACGGCTGAAGGAGGTTGCCGCCACCTCCGCGCTGTTTATTTTTGTCAACTCCCTGTCGGGCCTGTTCGGGTTGCTGAGTAAGGGCTACGCGCCCGACCCGTCGCTGTATAGCTGGATTGCAGCCGCTTTCGCTGGTGGACTACTGGGTGGCTATTTTGGAAGCCATCGCTTTGCCGTGCCCACGCTGCGGTATCTGCTGGCAATTGGGGTAGGGGTAGCCTGCGTGAAGCTCATCCTCACCTGACACGGACTGTCGGTAGATGTCGGCGACGAACAATCTCACACAAACATCTCTTTGTGAAGCACAACGCCCGTCCCGCGCAGGGTCGCTTTGCCGGTGGCAGGGTCGATTACCGTACAGGTGATTTCGGCCGTGTGGCGTCTGGTATCGATGCTTTTACACTCGAAACGGGCTTCATAGTCCGTGTCGGGATACATGGGCCGGACAAATTCCAGTAACTGCGACAGATGTACGCCCCCCGTCCCTCCAAAATTTCGGCCAAATACCCGCGCAAATACGCTTGCGCTCAGCATGCCATGCATGATGGGCCGTTTAAAAGGCGTGGTGGCCGCATAGTCCGCATCCAGGTGAAGCGGGTTGTCGTCGCCGGTCAGTTCCGCAAACGTGTTGACATTCTCCTGTGAGAAATGATAGCGGTAAGTAAATGTATCTCCAACTTCCATGCGTGCTATGAGTAAAAAGAGAAAGACGAAAGTACTGATTCACGCCTGCACTCACCCGATCGTTCGGTAAATTTACCAGCGAATCAGCGCCGACGCCCAGGTAAAGCCACTGCCGAACGCAGCCAGGCAAAGTAGCTGTCCTTCCTGAATTTTACCCGCTTCCCAAAGTTCGCTGAGGGCAATAGGAACCGAAGCTGAAGTGGTATTGCCGTAGTGCTGAATATTGTTCCAGAGCTTTTCGTCGGGAATGTTCATCGTGCGCTGTACGTACTCCAGAATACGTAGGTTGGCCTGGTGCAAGACAAACAGGTCGATGCTATCGGTTGTAAGGCGGTTGGCGCAGGCAGCTTCGCGGATAACGGCCGGAAACTTCTCGAATGCTTTCTTGATGACCAGAAATCCTTTAAATACACCTGTGTACAAATACCCCGGCTCAAACGGGCCATCGTTCTTATGCACGAAATCGTTTTCGGCGTTGAGGTACTGCGGTTTGTATTTTTTGAAATGATACTTACCGTGGCTGCCTGGATTGATGATCGATAATTCTTCGGCATGGGTACCGTCGGCATGCAGGTGGGTCGACAGAATGCCCTGGTCGGGCTGGCTGGCTGGCTGTAGCACGACGGCACCGGCACCATCGGCAAAGAGCATGGCCACATCACGGCCACGCGCCGAAAAATCGAGGTTACACGACTGGCGCTCGGCCCCCACAACCAGAATATTGCGGTAGGTGCCGGTTTTGATGAACTTGTCGGCTACCGACAGGGCGTACAGAAATCCTGAACACTGATTGCGGATATCGAGGGCACCAATTTCGGTCTGGGTGATTTCCAGTTCGCGCTGCAACAACACGCCACAACCCGGAACTAAATAATCGGCGCTCATGGTGGCAAACACAATGAAATCGATTTCGTTGGGTGTGATGCCCGCCCGTTCAATAGCGATGCGGGCGGCAATGGCCCCCATCGTCGTAGGCGTTTCTTCACCTGCTTTGGCAAACCGCCGTTCGCGGATGCCGGTACGCTCTTCAATCCAGGCACTGCTCACGTCCATTCCGGGGGCGATCTCCTCGTTGGGAACAATCCGGTCGGGCAGGTAATGGCCAACACCGGCAATTCGGGAATTCATCATCAATAGCGGATCAGGTGTACAAGTCAATTAGTAGGGTATGCACTGGTAAAAAGGCAAACCTCAGCATCCCCGTACTTTACTGATAAGATAACCGTTTTATTCGCTTTTTGTCCATTCATTACGTAAAGAAAAAGCCCTCCGATTGCTCAGAGGGCTTTTTGTCTGTACGATCAGGATCGTTAAGCCAGAACACGCGCTCGTACCTGCTGCGTAACAATCTGGGTGTTATCATCCAGCGTGACAAGGAAGATAAAAGCGATCTCGCGGGGAGCCAACCCGGCGGCAGTCGGCGTGGCCGGCACCGTTGGGAACTTGGTCCGGAAGGCAGCCAGCGACATTGTGAATGTAGCCGTTGTTCCGTTACCCGCAATAGGGGCTGTGTTGATCTTGGCCGCAGCCGTGTTCAGCGATGCTGCGTTGACCCCCGTACCGCCCCCTGCTACGGTGGTGATTTCCCTAATGGTCCGTCCTGTACTGGCTGGAATCGAGAGGGTAAACGTGATCGTTGGCGCTGCTCCGGCCTGAGAAACCTCAATGAACGGGTTACCACCGTAGGTTACTGCGTTCGAAAACGTTACCGGAACTGCCGGGCGGTTGTCCCGAACGAGCGGCCCGTATTGAAGGTCGTCCTTACAGGAAACAGAAGCTACTGCCAGGGTTGCCAGTAGAAATCCTTTTATGAATGTGAGTTTCATGCGATTTGCTGGAATAAAGTGAGTGTGGTGACTAGTCGACATCCCACCAGACTTTTACGTTGGACTGGGGAGCTGGATTTTCGAAGTTGGGGTTCCGTTCGTTCTCTGTCGAGATATAAACAGCTCGAACCGGACGTGTTGCATCGATACCAGCTGCATTCTGGGCGGGTAACTGCGTTGGGTAACCCGTCCGGCGCCAGTCGTTCCACAGTTCCAGACCATTCCCGGTGAAGGCAATGTATTTCTGGGTAATGATCTGTTCCAGTTTCTGGGCATCGGTACCTGTCAAGGTAGCCACACTGGGGTTGGCGGCCAGGTAGGCATCGATCTGAGCCGGTGTCTGACCGGCCAGGGCCATCGACGCCTGGATACCTTCGGTATAGAGCGCTTGTGGGTCACCGGCAGTCTTCAGCGTCAGAGCCGACTCGGCCAGAATGAACGCCCGCTGGAAATTAGTCAGTAATCGCACTGGTCCTTCGCCATTGGCACCCGTTACATACGGGCCGTAGCGCGACCAGGTGGCTACGGCCGGCAGGGTACCCCGCTCGCCGTTATCGCGCGTTACATAGTTAGCCGCAGGCTTCGTGAAGAACGTTGCCAAACGGGGGTCTTTCAGGTTCTGCAACAGGTTCAGGTAGCGGGTGCTCAGAATAATATCATCTCGGAACGAGCTAACCACCGTGTATTCATAACGGGGGTCGCGGCTACCAACCGACGCACCAAAGGTAACGTTGAGGTCGTCGGCGTTCGACTTAATGTACTGACCTGACGTGATTACCTGATCGATCACCTGTTTGGCCAACGCGGGCTCTTTCCGGCTGATGGTGTTGGCTAATTTCAGGAGCAAGGTATTGCCCGCCTGACGCCATTTTACGAGGTTACCCTTATAAATCACATCGTCGTTGCCCGGTACCGTCGTGGACGTTTTATCGAGATCGGCCAATCCTTCGCGCACCAGGTCAAACAGACTCTGAATGTTTTGTGCCTGGTTGCCTTTGTAAATATCCTCCTGTTTATCAACGCGGGGTTGCGGAGCCGCTTCGCCCTGCAATGCCTGCGAGTAGGGGATATCGCCCCAAACATCGGTTGTCATGGCAAAGTCGTAGGCCTTCATGATCTTGGCAATACCCGTATAGGCGGGTGAGTTGGAGGCCGTAGCGATGGTGATGATCTGCTGCGCATTCACCAGTGCACCGCCATACAGCTCAAACCGCCACTGGTTGCCAAAATCGGCACCATTGGTCTGGTAGATGTCGTAGGTAGCCGGGCTGTTGGCGGCTCCGGCCAGCTGCTGCATGATCGTCGACGCAAAGCGATTCAGTTCATTGGCATTGGCAAAAGCAGTACCAACCTGAACGGTTGGCAGTAACACCGAAGGCGGTACAACCGTGGGGTTGTTAGGCGTTACGTTGACATCAAGGTATTTGGAGCAGCTTCCTAAACTGGCCAGTAATGGCAGCATCAGAACAGCACTTCTATATATGGTCTTCATGGAATCGATCAATAGAAAATAGGTAATTAGAAAGTAAGCCGCACGTTGACACCGTAGTTACGCGTGTTAGGCGGACCGCTCAGGTCGAGGCCCTGAATGTTACCGGCACCCTGCGTGTTCACCTCAGGATCGGCGTAGTAATTAGGCGCGTAGAAGTACAGGTTCCGACCACTCACCCCAACCGAGATGCCACCGAACGGCGTATGTCCGATAATGCTCTTGGGTAGTGTGTAATTCAGGGCTACCTCCCGCAGGCGGTAAACCGTTGCATCAAATACCGATGCTTCTGACGCCAGTCCACCCAGCCCCTGCCAGTAGCCCTGCGCTGACAGCTGGATGTTATTTGGCCTGAATGTGCCGTCGGCGTTCTGGATAACACCCGGCAGGATGCGTGGCTGATCGCGGTCGATGCCTGTTACCGATAACGACCCCGTACTGCGGTAATCGACGGCAGCGAATGAGAACAACTGGCCACCCTGACGGGTATCGACCAGCGCCGACAGCGTGAAACCTTTATACGAGAATGTGTTGGTCAGACCCGCTGTCCAGTTCGAATTGGGGTTCGATAGGGGCTGGCCAGCAATAACCGGGGCAAACTGGCCCGAGGTTGGATTGATGATCAACTGACCTACGTATTGACCCGATGCGTCGTACGTTGCCTTGTTGTTGATGTCGGTATTCTGAACCCGTGGGTTCGCCGAACTAACAATAACGCCGTATGGCTGACCCTGCACGATCGACGGCGTAATACCAATGAAGCCATCACCGGTTATACCTGACTGAAGAACACCCGGTGCAATCGAAACAACCTTGTTCCGGATGCGGGTGAAGTTCAGGTTGACATCCCATTTGAAGCCGTTTGACCGGATTGGCGTTGCTGACAGGACCAGTTCAATACCCCGGTTCTGCAACTCACCCACGTTGGTCGTCCGCGTGTCGTAACCCGATGATGGGGATACCGAAACGTTGAAGATCTGATTGGTAGAGCGGGTGTTGAAGTAGGCTGCATCAATGCTCAGGCGGTTGTTGAAGAAACCAAGGTTCAGACCCACCTCCGTCGAGGTCACAAATTCAGGTGTCAGCCCTTGGTTACCAATCCGGCTGTCAATGGCGAAACCCGGAACACTGCTGCCACCGAAGGATACGGGGAAGTTGACCGCGGCTACGTTATTCCCGAACGATGACTTCGTATACACCGAGTTCAGCAGATATGGATCAGCGTCGCGGCCTACCCGGGCAACGCTGGCCCGAACCTTAGCATACGAGAGTACATCCGACTGGACCTTGAACGCATCGGTAGGTACGAAACTGACTGAGGCCGCTGGATAGAAGTAGGTGTTGTTAGCAACGGGTAAGGTCGACGATTGGTCAGCGCGGCCTGATAACTCCAGGAACAGGTAGTTATTATAGGCCAGCGACAATTGGGCGTAGTTACCCACCAGACGGCGCACCTGGCTCGACTCGGCCGACTGGGTGAATACGGCTGCGTTCGACACGTTGGGGAATCCCGGAATCGTTAGCTGTTCGCCATAGACCGATGCGTTCTGGAATTTGCGCTGGTTGATGTTATTGCCCAACAACAGATTTGCACTCAACCCTTCCAGAAACACTTTATTGATTTTAGCATTGATCAGCAGGTCTCCGTTGAGTTCCGAACGGAAGAAGTTATTCTGAATGACTTCACCCTGTGGTGCCCGAACCGCACCAATATTACTGATACCTTTCCGACGGTCAGTGTACGTATCGCCTGTTACCCGGTAGGTGACGTTCAGCCATTTGGTGACGTCGTACCCGAGGGTGAAGTTACCGAAGAAACGGTCGACCTGGCTGTCGAGGGTCGTGTTCTGCAACGACCAGTTTGGGTTGTTGGCCGTGGTCAGGAAGTAAATACTTTGTCCGCTTGCGTTCTGGAATGGCTCATTCGGCAGGTCGTAGCTCCGCGGAATCCGCGAAATTTGACCGTAAGCGCTACCGCCGTTACCGAGGGCCGCGCCCCGCTGAACCGTCTGTACGTAGGTACCCGTTCCGGAGATGCTCAGTCCGTTGTTAAGTTTGGCACCACCACCCAATTGTACGTTTGAACGGGTAAATTTGGAGTTGTCGGTAATACCCTGCTGGCTTGTGTTGCCCAGTGAGATATTGAAATTGCGCGTCGCATCACCGCCCGAAATGTTGGCCGTATTTTGCAGAACAGACCCCTGGCGGAAGAAATCCCGCACGTTGTTAGGATACGCCTGATAGGGCCGGGTTTCGCCCTGTAGGTTCGTGATGGAAGTTGGGCCACCAACGAACGGTAAACCCCAGGAGTTGGTCGAGTTGTTGACGTAAAGGTTGTTGGAACCCTGGCCGTAATCGTTCTGAAACGGGGGTATGCCGTAAACATTCTGCACGTTATATGACGAGGTAACCGTCACCTCCGTCTTGTTATTATTACCCTTACCATTTTTAGTGGTGATAATAATAGCACCGGCCGACGCCCGCGAACCATAAAGAACAGCCGCAGCGGGTCCTTTCAAAATATTGATCGACTCAATACTCTCGGGGTTGACGTCGGCGAGACGGTTTGCCGATTGGGCCTGGAACAGGGTGTTACCTGTCACGTTTACATCGTTGCTGAAGATAATACCATCCACCACAATCAGGGGTTGGTTGCTACCGTTGAACGACGTGATACCCCGGATGTTGATGTTCGTTGATGCACCCGGCGCACCACTCTGCCCGTTGATCTGAACCCCGGCCAACTTACCCTGTAAGGCGTTCAGCAGGTTTGGCTCCGACTTCTGAGCGATTAGCGCACCGCCAACTTCCTGTGTTGAGTAACCTAGCGACCGTTTATCCCGTTCGATGCCTTGAGCCGTAATTACAACCTCATCCAGGCTTTGAGCGCCTGCTGTAAGCTTCACATTGATCGTCGCCTGGCTCCCTACCGGAAACTCCTGACTCGCAAACCCGATAAAACTAAATACCAACCGATTATCGGGCTGTACGCTAAGGCGGTATCGACCGTCAGCGTCAGTTATGGTTCCCCGATTCGTTCCTTTTACCTGCACACTCACACCCGGAAGTGTGGTGCCGTCATCTGATGAAGTGACCTGGCCGCTTACCGTCACATCCTGCCCCGAAGCGGGCAGGCAAAACAGTAGTGACAGAAACCAGATGCCCAATAAAATTTTGTGCATAAGTGAGTAAAGATTATAAAAGTTGTAAACACCCATAAAATGAGTCGACAAAGATAAGCGTGTAGATGATGTTTTTATTAAATATATCTAAGAAAATTATGTATATTTTTCAGTAAATAGAATAAATAGGCTTTAAAAATTATGGACGTAAAATAAGTGACTCCTTTTGGGAAAGCACCTTATATGGGTTATTTATGATACTTTTTGAGTAAAAATACGGATAATACTAGGAAGTAATCTACTAATAGCGTTGTGTTTGGGTAAAAAAATATAAGTAATAATACGAGTGAAAACTTTCCAAGTGAGTCACAAAGCTGAAAGAATTATGGTGTATATTATTTATCTTAAAAGGTTACTTAAATTGAGTGAAATATCGAGCGACCAAATAATATATTGTATTGCTGAAGTGTCGGAGCCAGCGTAAAGAAACATATTGGTCTGTATTTTGCCCGGCGATGGCCCTGTTTTATTGCTATACACTATCGATTCATGAGTGAAAGCTTAGCGAAAAAGTCAGTAAACATCAGGCTGGTATCGATTCGGGTATAGACCCGGATGGGACGCCCAGCGGGAGAATACTCATAGGCCCCTAGTGAATTGATTTTGGGTGCCAGCCTGATGACATACTCGCTCGATGAAGGATCAGCCTCAAAGGACGATTGCAATGCCGTTAGTAAAACAAGCGGGCTATCACCCAGAATATAGGTTTCGCCGATGTTCAGTTTGTATTGGGTAAGTCTGGTCATCAGGCTCTCAAGGGCATTGCACAGGTAGGCGCCTGTTTTTCCTTGTGGCCTGATCTGAACCTGAAGTTGGGAATAGGGTAGCAGAGCCTGCCGATAAGCATTTCGGGGCACCTGCCAGATAGGCATGCTGGTTTTATTGAAGACGACGCGGGCGGCTGCAATATCGATGTTGAGGTTATACTCCGGGTTTGTATAGTTGGGTGGTGGCAGCGCCAGATCGGGATATTCGGGGCCGCCAATCCAGACCAGCGTTAGTTTGTCGGCGATCTGCGGAGCCTTCAAAATAGCCGAGGCTATTTCGGTGAGCCCGGCCCCGCACAACACATATAAGGGTAGTTGCGTATCCGTGCGCATTGCTTCCTTTATGATTACGTTTACCGCTTCACTGGCAACGGGTATGCTGTCATTTGGCATTGCTTTATTAGAGCCGGCAACTATAGGAATATTTGTCTTTATGGCCATGACCTGAACGAGTTCGCGGGCTTTCCGGGCGGCATTATCGGCCTGCATGGCGGAGTTGTCGAAACCATCGCCTGCTTTAAGATGGGAGCCAATTATTGCGCTGATCTCGACCGACGGGGATAACAACAGATGAGCCAGCTGAAACAGCCCGTCGGGATCGCCACTGAAGTCGTTGTCGACGATCACCCGCATGCGGGGCGTAACAATTGCTTTTCCGGGCATAGGCTGTCCGGATGAAGCGATCGGCTCCATGAGCGAGCAAAGCAAAAAAATAAAGCAGATATAGTTTGTCATCGGTAAAAGAGGGAGTTATTGACAGAGTGGTAATGGAGGACTTGACAACAACGAGTAAAAGTAGAAAGTAAGCTATGGGTCTCCCCGTTTGTCGTACAAAAAAAACCTTCCGATACGCCGTATTAACAACGAGCATCGGAAGGTTTCACACGGCAGGTTACCCCGCATTACGCAGAATTATTGCCGGATAGAGTATCCAATCCGTTTGTAGTTCTGGCTTGGTTTAAAGTCAGCGCTGGTACTGTCAATGACAAGTACTACGTTAGCCAGGGTGGCAGTTGCGCTTGTAGCTCTGGCCACCATCATCGTCAGCGTCCCTGTACTCATACCAGCAGGAATCACGACACTGCCACCATTGGCGAGGGTATAGCTACTGGTGGGTGCTGTGGTGCTGGTTGGATCAGGAAATACCTGTACCGTCAGGTCGCTGCTGCGTTGCCGGCCAACCAGGTTAACCTGAGCCGTTACGGTAGCGTTGGCCGTTACGCTGTTCCCGCTCGAAATGATCGGGTAGGTACGGCCAACGGCGTTACTGTTCAAAACCGCTGGCTGAAACTCAATCAGTGTTTGATCATCAAACACCTTATCAATACTGTTATCGCAGGCGTAGACCGCAAACAGGGCCAAGGTGCATAAAACTAAAGTTGCTATTTTTTTCATTAAGGCAGTTGTTTAAACAGGGCGGGTACCAGTCAATTGTGCACTGGCTAAAGCCTGCCCTGCCCGATTAATAACCGAAGTTTTGCTGTATGCTCTTATTGGTCGACAACTCATTGACTGGAATAGGCGCCAGAATACGGTTATCCGTGTAGACAAGGCCACCACCCTGTGCGGCAGCTTTCACTACATTCTGTCCCGTACGCTTCAGGTCGAACCAGCGGTGACCTTCAAAACCGAACTCCAAACGCTCCTGCCGCATAATTTCAGCCAGCAGAGGTGCACCGGTTACTGTAGAGGCAGGTAAACCACACCGTTGCCGAATCACATTCAGATCGGCCAGGGCCTCAGTCGTGTTGCCAAGGTTATAGTTGGCCTCGGCCCGGTTCAGGTACAATTCGGAGACCCGGATAACAGGTATGTTATCCAAGTTGATCGTTCCGTTTCTACCCAGAAACTTGGTACATTCAATGAACGCGGCTCCCCGGCCGGCTGTACCCAATTCGTACAACTGACGACGGATATCGAGGACGGTTCCGGTAGCACTTTTCTCGGCTTCCAGGTCGTTGATAAACGCTGTTGTTGGCACCAGGTCACCAAAACCACCCGTAGCGGTACGGTCGCCCGTTCTAACCAACGTCGTGTAGGTCGTTTGGAGGGACGTATTAACGCCTATGTTTTCGGCTACGATGTACTGGATTTCAAACAACGACTCGGGATTCTGCGGGGCACGCCAGCCACCAACGTAAGACGCATTAGGCGACAGTTTGATTGTGCCGGCAATGGCATCGGTCGCGTATTTTACTGCCGTTGCATAGTCTTTGTTGTAAAGAGCAACGCGCGAGAACAGCGCCTGCGCGGCTTGCCGGTTTCCGTAGGCAGGTGCATTGGCATTCGTGCGGCTGAAGGAAGCAATGGAACTCTGCAGATCAGCGTAAATCTGCTTGTACACATCGGCAACGGCTGGACGAGCCGGCAGCGTAATCTTGCTTTGATCGGCTACGCCAACCAGCAGTAATGGTACACCACCCCGGTCCTGGGTAGCCACCGCAACGCCTGGATCGTAGGCGTAGATGCGCGACAGGTCATGGTAAAGCAATGCCCGCAGAAAGTAGGCCTGGCCCTGTAGCCGGTTGCGCTGTGCTGTATCGGCGAAGGCAACACCCCCAATATTATCCAGAATCAGATTAGCCTGGTTTATGGCGAAGTAAGCCGATTGCCAGGTAGCCCCTGCTGCTGTAGCCGTACCAAAGGTGTTATTCTGGATGTTCCTGTTTTCGTTGGCTAACCGACCCGATTTGTTAGTGAACTGAGCATTGTCACTCAATGCTTCGGATACGGCCAGCATATCACGGCCGTAAAGTACTACGTTTTGCAGTCGGTCGTAAATGCCATTTACGGCAGCATCGACGCCCTCGGCAGTTGTCAGCGCTATCTGCGAATCACCCTGCGAGCGGGGCGTAACTTCGAGAAATTCACTGTTTTTACAGGCGGTAACGGCCAGCAGGCTGACGGTTAACAGACTGGTTGATAAAATTATAGATTTTAGTGTACGCATAGCGTGTATGATCGAAGTCTTGATTAGAACGTTACGTTAACACCGGCCTGATAGGTCTTTGAGTTTGGTACCAGTCCACTGTTACCCGAACCGAAGTTGAGGAATTCAGGGTCATAGCTGGTCCATTTGGTAACAGTGATCAGGTTAGCGGCCTGAATATAGATACGCGCTTTAGACGCTTTTATCCGGCTGCTGATGGCGGCTGGCACGTCGTAATTCAGTGTTATCTGCTTCAACCGAAGGTACGAAGCATCTTCCAGGGTACGGGTACCGCCCAGACCACTAACGCTGTTTGGCTCAACGTTAGCGTTATAAGCCCGGGGTACATCCGTAATGTCACCTGCTTTCTGCCAGCGACGATCGTAGGTGCTTTGTAAGGCGTTGAAGTTACGCCCTGCATTCTCAGCCAGGAAAGACGTCTGCGTGTTGAACGACCGCCGACCGTAGTCGAACTGGATCAGGAAGTCGAGCGACAAACCACCGTATACAATGGTGTTGTTGAAGCCACCGTAGAACTTAGGTAATTCGGTGCCGAAATACTTCTGGTCGCGGGGTATCAGGGGGCGGTACGTAATGTTACCAGCATAATCATAGAACATGGCCCGGCCCGTAGCGGGGTTCACACCGGCATAATCGGTGGTGTACTGCGGCTGTAGCGGTCTGCCCAGAATTGCATTCCGGCCTACGCCATAGAAATCAGTATAGGTTAACAGAATCGTGCTGTCCGGATTGTTCAGCGGTACGATACCCGGATACAGCTTGGTGACCTTGTTCTGAATCGTGGTGATGTTGAACGACGATTTCCACTGAAACTGGCCCGCCCGCACGTTCACAGTATTCAATTCAACTTCTAACCCGCGGTTCTGTACTTCGCCCGCGTTCCGGGAGATAGACGAGTAACCACTCGTGAAAGGTAGGTTGAAAGGCAGCAACAGATCTTTACTGGTCCGTTGGAACACATCGACCGAGCCGGTGATGCGGTTGCCGAAGAAACCAAAGTCCAAACCAATGTTGGCGGTCTGGTTAGTTTCCCACTTCAGGTCGGGGTTAGCCAACTGCGAAGGGGCAAAACCGGCCGCGCCATTGTAGTCAAATCCAGGATTCACTAAACCCAGACCGGGGAAGTTAGCAGCATTAAAGAGCGAGCCCAATTGGTCGTTACCCGTAGTACCAAACGAAGCCCGAAGTTTCAGGTCGCTCACGTACCGGCCACCTTTCAGGAAGCTTTCTTCAGAAATCAGCCACGCTCCCGAAATCGAGGGGAAGAAACCGAAGCGATTGTTGGCACCGAAACGACTCGAACCGTCCAGACGACCAATGAGGCTAAGATCATACTTTTTGTTGAAATTGTATTTCAAATTACCGAATACCGATCCTTTCCGGTAACCCGTCCAGGTACCGCCAATGCTCACGGGTAAAGCAGCCGCGCTGGCATATTTAAAATCCGGCGTTGGTACGTTCGTGATGTTCGTCAACAGGTTCTCATTAATGTCGGACCTGTACTCGGCACCCAGCAGAAGGCCGAAATCACTTTTACCGATCTCTTTGTTATAGTTCGCCGTTACGTTGGTCAGGAAGTTTTTGTTTTCATTAAACTGATCCTGTACCCGTCCCCGAACGTTTATACCGTCGGCGGTGCGTGGGTCGGAGAAGTTTCTACCCCGAACCGAGCGGTAATCAAGGCTAACAAATGGCCGGATGGTCAGATTGTCCGTTACTTTGTAGTTCAGGGCTAAACTACCCACAAACTGGTTAATGTCAGCCCGGATCGTGTTCAACTCACTGACCTGAATGATATTCTGGTTGAGAATACCCGGAATGCCACCCAGTGCGGGTGTTCCGTTATAACTGCCATCGGCGTTGTAAATGGCTACACTTGGCAAAATAAGGGGCGACGAAAATGCAGCAGCTCCCAGGAACGAACCCCCGTTGGGACCACCAAATTGGCCGTTCGACGTGATCGTACTCAGTTTAAGCGTCTGGTCGATGCTCAGTTTACTGTTAATCTGGTGTGTAAGCGTGCTATTCAGGGTGCCTCGTTTGAAGTTAACGTTTATGACGTTAGCACTCTGTGTATAGTAGGAACCGGACACATAAAATCGGGTCTTCTCATTACCCCCGTTCATGCCTATTTCGTAGTTATCCGTTTGGCCCTGTCTGAATGCAGCCTTCTGCCAGTCGTAGGTTGGTAACGCTGCAATGTCTGCGTCAGTTAGGCTTGTTGGCAGACGCAGGGTCGAGAGTACCGACGACCGGGCCACGTCAGCGGCTGTTCCGGCATTGACCAGGTTCTCGGTCCGAAGCTGAATCCACTCCTGTGTATTCAGTACATCAAGTTGTTTGATAGGATCAGCAATGCCCTTAAAGTAATTGAAAGTGATCTGCGTTTTACCGGCCTTACCACGCTTGGTCGTGACGAGCACAACGCCGTTTGCTGCCTGCGAACCGTAAATCGAAGCGGCAGCGGCATCCTTCAGAATCTCGATCGACTCAATATCGCTCGGGTTCAAAAACGAGAGTGGGTTACTGCTGGTGAAGCTGGAGTTGTTGGACGTGTTTAACTGAACGCCGTCAACGACGTAGAGGGGATCGCTACCCGCCGAAATAGAACCAACGCCACGGATACGAATCTGAATAGCGCCACCCGGTACCCCGTTAGCTGATGTTACCTGTACACCCGCTGCCCGACCGGCCAGTGCTTTATCAAAACTACCCACTGGCAGGTTGGATACGGCCGCCCCCGAAACCTTGGAGCTTGCTCCTGTAAATTCACGCCGGTTAACCGTTCCACCGTAACCCGTAACAACTACTTCGCCGAGATTGGTAGCGTCTGCTTGCAGGGTGATATTAACCGTTGACCTGTTTCCAATCGCAACTTCCTGGCTTGAGAAGCCAATAAAGCTAAATACCAACCGACTATTAGCTGATGCGCTCACGCGGTAATTCCCGTTTGCATCGGTGGTTGCACCGCGAGTTGTACCCTTTACCTGTACGCTCACACCCGGCAGGGCGGAGCCATCGTCCGACGAAGTAACCCGGCCACTAACTGCTACATCCTGCGCCAGGGCTGGCAGGCAGAAAAGCAGTATGAGTAACCAACTTCCTAATAGAAGTTTTCTCATAAAGGTTTGTTGATAGAATTGTTTTGTGGAAAATTAATAAAGAGCGACAAAACTATAGAATGTTGCAATTAAACCAACAAATTATTCGGACTAAATTGTAAATTGCTCTCTAAATGTATCTACAGCTATTATTGCATAATTTGATGAAAACTAGTAAAAACTACTTAGCAGCCATTTTTTCGGGGGTTTTGTTCGCACCAGCCGCTTTTGGACAGGGACCTGTTCTAAACGTGCGGATGGATAAAGCCGCTGAGGGCCTCGAGAAAAAAGTTGTTTCCTGGCGCCGGGATTTTCATCAGCACCCTGAACTGGGCAACCGCGAGTTCCAGACCGCAGCCAAAATTGCCGCCCACCTGCAGGCGCTTGGCATCGAGGTGAAAACGGGGGTCGGCAAAACGGGAGTCGTCGGGTTGCTGAAAGGGGGGAAGCCCGGACCGGTCGTGGCGCTACGTGCCGACATGGATGGGCTGCCCGTAACCGAACGTGTCGATCTGCCCTTTAAATCCGAAGCGAAAACCGAATATAACGGCCAGCAAACTGGTATCATGCACGCCTGCGGCCACGACACCCACGTCGCTATCCTGATGGGCGTCGCCGAAGTGCTGGCGTCGGTAAAAAGCGATCTGCACGGTACCGTGAAATTCATATTCCAGCCTGCCGAAGAAGGGGCACCCGTTGGCGAAGAGGGGGGTGCCTATCTGATGGTGAAAGAAGGGGTTCTGGAAAACCCTAAAGTAGATGCCATATTCGGTCTGCATATCAACTCCCAAACCGAAGTTGGTACCATCAAGTACCGCCCCGGTGCTACGATGGCCGCTGTCGACCAGTTTTCCATCAAACTAAAAGGAAAGCAAACCCATGGTGCATCACCCTGGTCGGGTGTCGACCCTATCGTTACCTCGGCGCAGGTGGTCATGGGATTGCAAACCATCGTTAGCCGGAATCTGCCCCTGACGGAGAATGCCGCTGTTGTGACGGTAGGCGCTATCCACGGCGGTATCCGGCAGAACATCATTCCCGAAGAGGTGAACATGATTGGTACAATCCGCTCGCTGGATGCAGACATGCAGAAAACCATCCACCGTCGAATTAGTGAAGTAGCTACCAATATTGCCGAAAGTGCCGGTGCTAAAGCCGATGTCAAGATCGACATTATGTACCCTATTACGTACAATGACCCCAAACTCACCGATCAAATGATCGGTTCGCTCGAAGCGGTGGCTGGCAAGAACAATGTCAAGATCACACCCGCTCAGACGGGTGCCGAAGACTTCTCGTTCTACCAGCAGAAAGTGCCCGGCTTCTTCTACTTCCTGGGCGGTATGACCAAAGGCACAAAGGTTGAAGACGCAGCCCCACACCATACGCCTGATTTCAAAATCGATGAGAGTTGTTTTGTGCTGGGCATGAAATCACTCTGCCACCTGACCGTCGATTATATGGAGCAGGCTGGAAAGACCAGAACAGCCGCCGTTAGCGGTAAGTAAGCAGAGCCTAAGTTCCACAGGAGGGTATACAGAGCACAGCGGTAGTCGCTTGTTCGTATACCCTTCTTTCTTTTGTAGGAAACGTCAGCACTGCCATCCTGATCAGGCACCTGCCCGGTTGCGCAGAATGCGGGACAGTAATCCCGGCAGAAAGCGTTTGAGGTAAATGCCATAAGTTTCGGGTCCGCCGATGTAGACCTCTTCTTTCTGTTTCGATACCGCCCGCAGCAACTGCCGGGCAAAGGCGTCAGGAGCCATCCCCCTCGCTTGGTTTTCGTCCATTTTTCCGTGAACCTGTCCACCGGCACCAAGGGCGTGGAGCGAAATAGGCGTTCGTATATAGCCTGGGCAAACAATGGTTACCCGGAGCCCGGCTTCATGAGTTTCGGCCCGAAGTGCGTCGAAAAAGCCATGCAGGGCATGCTTGCTGGCGCAGTAACCGGAACGTTGCTTCGTGCCGATCTTACCCGCTACACTACTCGTGACCACAATATGCCCGCTTCCCTGCGCCAGCATCAGCGGCAGAACGGCTTTTGTGAGGGCGACAACACCAAAGAAGTTGACATCCATCAATTGCCGGTAAACCGACAGATCGGTATCGGCAACCTGGCTCCGTTGGGTAATGCCCGCATTCTGGAATATATAGTCGATCCGGCCAAACCGTTGCCGAACCGTTTCGACATGAGCGGCCAAACCTGTAGTATCGGTCATATCCAGGGGCAGCACCAGCACATCCGATGCGGGCAGGCCAGTCAGGTCGGCTACGCGTTGAAGTTCATCGGCCCGGCGAGCCGATAGAACGAGTCTGGCACCCTGGCTGGCCAGCGCCAGCGCTATGGCCTCACCTATGCCCGATGAGGCACCGGTGATCCAGATAACGGACGAAGAAAATGAATGTGCCAGACAGGTAGGGGGTAAGCAATGATGAGCGGAGTTCAAAGGCGAAAGGTAATCAGTCGGCCAGATGTTCCCAACTATTGCCTGTTACTCAGAACCTTATTCAACACAAAAAGCGCCCCGGTTCAGAGGACGCTTTTCTTGAGGTAGCCTGGCCTGGCCGGGTGTATCCTGGACGGCCACATCCGGGTGATAATCATTTTATATTTATTTACTACCCGGACGTGGCCGTCCAGGATACACCCGGCCAGGCCAAGCAGAACATCCAGGCTATTACTGCTTCGGCATTGCCGTTGCTACGTCTGGCACCGTGATCTTGTCAACCTGTAGCTGGCGACACTGGTTGTTGAACTTCACGATGTCGTTCTGGATCAGCATATTCATGCCGGTCTTAAGTGGTTGCCAGATCGCGTTAAGCTCCGATACGCGCTCCTGCTGACCGGCGGTGACATAGGGCGTGTTCACGTCCATTTCTCCTTTCAGGAAGATGTAATCGGCGCTTAGCTTATTCTCGAAATTGATCACGTCATCGTTCGACTGCGACTTAGGCTGAATCACCTTCTCTTCCCATTGCTTGATCTTTTTCGAGATGGCCCGGCCTTCATCGGCCAGAGGCTTCATGTTCGGCTTGTCATCGATGAGGTCGACCAGATCGTTGATCTGCTTCTGGGCTTTCCGCATCCGGTTTACCCCCTCATGAATTTCTTTCACCCCTTCCTCGATGGCGATCAGTGTTTTCTGCTGCTGCTCATACTCGGCGGGCGTGGTGCTGAGCCGGGGATCGGGCAGGATTTTGAACGCTACCGTCTTCGCCTGCTTGCCAAACTTTACCATAGCCTGATAGCTGCCGGGTGCCAGTTTGCGCCCGCTGTAGTTGCCTTCGATGAATACCTTCTCAATGGCGGGCAGCGTTTCGGCCCGCATGTCCCACACAAACCGGTTCAGGCCCGGCCGAACGGTCAGCGTTGGCTCCGGCGATGGCCCGCCCGGAAAGGCCACGAACTTCTTATCTTTTTTGCTGCTGAAGCTGCGGATGTGCGCACCCTGCTCCGACAGGATTTCCAGGGTCAGCGTGGCGCTGGTATCGACCTTGGCGGGCAACTGGTAGTACATCACCACGCCGGTTGAGGGGTTGGTACCCGCAAACCCATTACGACCGGAGCTACTGGCGGCATTTTCATCGTCTTCTTCGTCAATGACCTTGTCCAGCGCGCTGCCGCCCGATACGCGGTATGTATCGTCGGGTTTGTAAACCAGCAGACTGTCTCTGTTTGCTTTTTCGTCGTACTGACGGATAGGGCCAAGGTCGTCCAGAATCCAGAACGACCGACCGGCGGTGGCTGCGATCAGATCGCCCTGGTGTACTTTCAGGTCGGTAACAGGGCTAACGGGCAGGTTAAGCTGCATGGGCTTCCAGTTGCTGCCGCCGTTGTAGGATACGTAAACTCCCGTTTCGGTACCGGCATACAGCAGTCCTTTGCGCTCGGGATCTTCGCGGACGGTACGGGTGAAAGCACCGTAGGGAATACCCGTCACGATTTTGGTCCACGTCTTGCCGTAATCGGTGGTTTTGTAGATCGCCGGGGCGAAGTCGTTGACTTTGTAGCGCGTGGTGGCTATGTAGGCCGTGGCTTTGTCGTGGGGCGATACCTCGATGGAGTTGATCAGCGTCTCGGGCAAACCGGCGGGGGTAACGTTGGTCCAGGTGGCACCCCCGTCGCGGGTGATGTGCACAAGTCCGTCGTCGCTGCCGGTCCAGAGCACCCCTTTTTCGCTGGGCGATTCGAGGACGTAGGTGATGGTCGCGTAGTTCTCGCCCCCCGCTCCTTCGTTGGTATAGGGCGCACCGCCCCAGCCCAGTTTGGTGGAGTCGTGGCGGGTCAGGTCGGGCGAAACGATCGTCCAGCTTTTGCCCATATCGATGGTTTTGAACAACCGGTTGCCGGCATGGTAAAACGCCTTCGGTTCGTGTTTCGACCAGATGATGGGCGCGTTCCAGTTGAAGCGGTATTTCATCGTCTTGGCCTGCAATGCCTGGTACTGAATGGGCGACACCATGATGGGTTTGCCTTCGTGGGTCTGCTGGTCGAGCACTTCGATCGTGCCCTGGTAGCTGCCGCCCATCACGTAGCGCGGATCGTCGGGGTTGAAGGCCATGAAGGCACTCTCGCCACCCGCCGATGCTTCCCAGTCTTTATCCGTAATGCCGCTGCCGGTGGTCGACCGGCTGGTGATCATCACCGACGTGTTGTCCTGCTGGCCCGCGTAGATACGGTACGGAAACTGGTTGTCGGCGTTGATCCGGTAGAACTGCGCCGTGGGCTGATTGTTCTCCGACGACCATGATTTGCCGCCGTTGAACGATACGGCACCACCACCGTCATTACTCAGGAAGAGGTTTTTGTTGTTCTTCGGGCTGATCCACAGGTTGTGGTGGTCGCCGTGCGAACCGGGAATCGTTGAGAAGGTCTTGCCGCCATCGATGGATTTTAGCACCGACGTGTTGAGGACATACACGACGTTTTCATCGACGGGATCGGCAAAGATCTCGATGTAATACCAGGCCCGCTGGATAGTACGGTGATCTTTACTCACCCGGTTCCAGCTCTTGCCCGCATCATCCGACAGGAAAACGCCCCCTTTGTCGGCATTCGAGTCGGATTCGATCACGGCATACACGCGGTTCGGATTCGCTTTGGACACCGAAATGCCCATTTTGCCCAACTCTTTGGGTAAGCCCTTTTCCAGCTTGGTCCAGGTTTCGCCCGCGTCGGTCGATTTATAGAGACCGCTGCCTTTACCGCCACTCTGCACCTGCCAGGGTAACCGGCGGTGTTCCCACATGGACGCGTACAGAATACGTGGGTTGGTCATGTCCATGCTCAGGTCGTTGCAGCCCGTGTTCTCATCCACGAACAGCACTTTTTTCCACGACTTACCACCATCGATAGTTTTGTAGATGCCCCGCTCGGCCGAGGGACCGTGTAACGCACCCTGTGCGGCTACGAACGCTACGTCGGGATTCTGGGGATGCACCCGAACGGCGGCAATGTGGCGGGTCAGGTCGAGACCGAGGTGCTGCCACGTTTTACCGGCGTCGGTCGATTTGTAGACACCATCGCCGTAGGAGGTCATCACCCCACGCGGGGCGTGTTCGCCCATGCCGACATAGACCACGGCCGGGTCGGATTCACACACACCGATCGCGCCCACCGACGAGGTTTTGAGTTGCCCGTCGGAGACGTTGTTCCAGGTCATGCCCGCATCTTCCGTTTTCCAGATGCCGCCCCCAACGGTACCCATGTAGTAGAGTTGCGGATCGCTGGTGACGCCGGACCCGGCTACCGAGCGACCACCGCGGAAGGGGCCGATGTTACGCCATTTTACCGGCTTGAAATAAGGGTCGTTGTTGGCTGCTCCCTCAACAACCGACGTCGACTGAGCCTTTGCCATTTTAGGCTTCTGGGCCAGCAAGGGTGTCGATAGTAGGATGGAGGAAAGAACAAGTAGGGTGTTTCGCATAGGAAGTCAGTTGTTGAATTCGTCCCGGCTAAGATAGCAGAAATCAGGCTTTGGGCCGTTGATTTGCCAATCTGCCAACGGAAGTAGTAGCATTCTGGAGTTAAGGCAAATAGGGAGTTGGTCTTTAAGCCCCGTAAGAGCGTTGCAACGTAGCGTTGGTTCCGCTACATTCACGTCATATTACCTTGACTTATATGCCGCGCTATAAGGAGTATGTTAAACAGTTGAGGTAGTTGTACAGGAAGAGATCAAAAGGCTGACCATTACGGATTGGATTCAAAGGCAACACCTTCGAAAAATGAATAGACTGACAACGTATACGCCAGATATTGTTAGGCTTTGTAAAATACACAAAGTGAAAAGCCTGTATGCTTTTGGTTCGGTTCTGACAAATGAATACGATGGCGACAGTGATATTGATCTGATCGTTGAGTTTGCCCCGATTGATGTTGCAGAGTACGCGGATAATTATTTTGATTTTAAATTTTCTCTACAGGATATTTTAAAAAGGCCAATCGATCTTCTGGAGGAAAAGGCGATCAAGAATCCATATTTTAGACAGTCCCTCAATCAACAACGGCAACTCGTTTATGGGCAATCAAGATGCTAGATCAAGTCATCACTGCCCACTCTGCGTCCATCGGTAATGGATTCGATGTAAAACGGATTTTACCGTATCGATTACGCCGGATGCTGGGGCCGTTCATCTTTATGGATCATGCAGGGCCGGTCAGCAAAACGCCCGACGAACTGGAGAAAATGGACGTCTTGCCGCACCCACACATTGGCCTGTCGACGGTGAGCTACCTCTTCGACGGGCAGGTGACCCACCGTGATAGCCTGGGTGTGCAACAGATCATCCGGCCCGGTGAGGTCAACTGGATGACAGCGGGGCGGGGTATTGCCCATTCCGAACGCTTCGAGGACCCGGCTATGCTCGCCAGCAACGCCTTCGAAATGGTGCAGACCTGGGTAGCGCTGCCCGAAGCGGCCGAAGAAAGCGCTCCTGCGTTTGTCAACTATCAACCCGACGAACTGCCTGTCTTCACCGATACGGGTGTCTGGATGCGGCTGATTGCTGGGGATGCCTACGGCCTTACCAACGGAGTCGCTACCCATTCGCCCCTGTTCTACGCGCATGTCGTGTTGCAGGCGGGTGCCCGTTTTGGCCCGCCAAGGGGCTTCCCTGAGCGGGGCGCTTACGTAGCCAAAGGCAGTGTGGAGGTGAATGGGCATACCTATGGCGTGGGGCAGTTGCTGGTGTTCAGCAAGGGCGTCGATCCGGTATTGACCGCCAAAGAACCCAGTACGTTAATGCTGCTGGGGGGCGAACCGCTGGGCGAACGCTTTATCTGGTGGAACTTCGTCTCGTCGAGCCGCGAGCGCATCGAGCAGGCCAAAGCCGACTGGCAGGCGGGTCGTATTCCCCTGCCGCCTAACGACAACGCCGAGTTTGTGCCCCTGCCCGCCGACGACCGTTCGCGTCCGGCTGGTTCCAACCCATCACCCCAGGCCTTGTCATAAGCTGACTTAATCGTCCATATTCTCGGCGGGGGGCAGGGCTAATTCGCTGATGGGTTTGTTGAGCCAGGCCGACAGCACCTCCACAATAATACCGTGGTCTTCTCGCATCGGCACGCCCGAGATGGTGATAGCACCGATGCAGGATGAGCCGCGCAGCCGAATGGGGAATCCACCGCCCGCAGCCGCGTTGTCGCGCAATGGAAGCCCCGCCTGCTCGGTCAGGGTGATCTGCTTTTCCTTCATCCTCAACCGTATGGCGTAGGAGCTTTGATGAAAGCGCTCCACGACATTGCGTTTCCGACGAATCCAGTCAATGTTGTCGGGGGTAGTGCCGGGCATGGCGTAGAAAAAGAGCGGGTGGCCGAAGAGTTGAATGTCGATGGCTACGGACTTACCCCGCGCTTCGACGGCTTCTTTCAGCCGCATGCCCAACTGCCAGGCCGTATCGAGGCTGAAGGTGTCAAACTGAAGCTGTTCTTCCTGAAGCGCCAGCAGCGCCAGATCGGTATCGATGGATGAATTCATGTGGTAAACATAGGCAAAACCAACGCATGAGCTTACCCGGTAACCGCAGGTTTTCGGTTAAAGTGTTTATGCGGCCCAGCGACACGAAGCGGGATTGGCATGGGCGGTTTCGTTGTTTTTAGCGTTCAATGAACAGAACGGCGTAGCCGCCCCTTCTGGCTTCATGGGCTGCCCGCTTTGCTTTCCAACTCAGGTAATGATGCTTAGGCCGATTCGAGGACGGCAATGTCGAGCCTGGTCATCTTCATCATGGCCTGCATAGCCCGTTTGGCTTTCTCCGGGTCTTTGTTGCCCAGCAACTCGCCCAGCCTGGACGGGACAATTTGCCACGACACACCAAACTTGTCTGTCAGCCAGCCGCACTGCCCTTTCTGACCACCTTCGGAAAGATTCTCCCAGTACTCGTCCAGTTCGGCTTGGGTGTCGCACGAAACGAAGAGCGAAATGCCGGGCGAAAACGTGAAATGAGGACCACCGTTTAGGGCGTAGAACTCCCGCCCGTCGAGCTGGAAGATGACCGACATGACCGGTCCAGTAGCTCCGGACCGGGTAACCCGGGTGATTTCAGAATTCTTAAAAATGGAGCAGTACAGGTTGGCGGCTTCTTCGGCCTGGTCGTTGTAGGTCAGGAATGTCGTGATGCTTGGCATGTTGTTTACTGGTTTTGTATAGTCAAATGTAAGGATGATACGGGCGAAGTGATTAGCAGATCATCACCCGCCGACCGGTTCCGGGATGCGTCAGGAAGTAGGGCCGAAGCTGAAATACCGCTTCGATAGCATCGGCTGTCAATACCTCGTCCGGACTACCCATACCGTGGATGCGTCCCTGGTCCATCAGGATTACCGTTCGGGCGTATTGTAGGGCCAGATTGATGTCGTGGACGATGACGAAGACGACCATGGTCTGCGACGCCAGCGTCTGGACCAGGCTCAGGATCTGGTGCTGGTAGAGGATGTCCAGTGCCGAAATAGGTTCGTCCAAGAAGAGGTACTTGACTGACTCATCGCCCGCCGGGCGGTGCAGTTGGGCCAGCACCCGCGCCAGATGGACTTTCTGCTTTTCGCCCTCCGACAGTGAGGCAAAAGCGCGGGTCTTGAACGTCAGCATCCCCACCGATGCGAGACAGTCGTCAGCAACATGCTTGTCCTGCGCCGTTGGGTTCAGGTCGAAATACGGATAGCGCCCCATCATCACGACGTCGGCCACGCTCAGGTCGAAGGGCAGCGACAGCAACTGCGAGAGCACTCCTTTTTGGCGAGCCTGCGTAGCCAGCGGAATAGACGGTAGCGGTCGGTCGCCGTACCAGACCTGGCCGTGTTGGGGCGTTTCGGTACCGGTCAGCAGTTTGAGTAGTGTGCTTTTGCCGGCCCCGTTCGGACCCAGCACCATCGTGAACTCGCCGGGCGTCAGGCGCAGTGATACGTCGTCGATGAGCGTCTTTTCGCCAATTCGGAACGACAGGTGTTCGGCCCTAAGCATAAAATCCTCCTTTTTGAAACGACCGCGCATTTCGTACCAGCAGCCAGATAAAAACCGGTGCGCCCACGAAAGCGGTGATGACGCCAATCGGAAATTCGGCGGGCGCTACCAGCCGCCGGGCGATGGTGTCGGCCAGCGTCAGCAGCGAGCCGCCCAGCAGCGCCGACGCCAGCACGAGAAAGCGATTGTCCGACGATTTCAGAAGCCGCAGCAAGTGCGGCACGACCAATCCCACAAAGGAGATCACGCCAACCATGGCCGTACCAATCGCCACCAGCAGGGTATTCAGCAGTAGCACCTGAATCTTGAGCCGGTCGATGTTGTAGCCCAGGTGCCGCACTTCGTCCTCGCCCAGAATCAGGATGTTCAGCGCCTTTGTGTACCGCAGCGAGAGCAGGATACCCACCGACGTAACGGGGAAGACGATAGCGAACTGAGTCCAGTCGGCACCGGAGAACGTGCCCAGGTTCCAGAACGTAATGGAACGGGCCTGCGGGTCGCGGGCGATGTAGGACAGAAAGCCCGTGCCGCCGGTTGCCAGCGCATTGATGGCGATACCGGCCAGAATCATGGTGGCCACGTTTACTTTCCCACTAGCCGACGCAATTCGGTAGACGACCAGCGTAGCGATGAACGCAAATGTAAACGCGACGCAGGGCAGCAGGAACAGGCCAAGCGCATCGGTGAAGGCCCAGTTGATGTTCTTGCCGAGGACAAAGACCAGTGCCGCCCCCAGGGCCGCGCCGGAACTGGTACCCACCAGTCCCGGCTCAACGATGGGATTACGGAACAGCGCCTGCATCAGCACCCCCGACACCGACAAGCCCGCGCCCACCGTCGCGCAAAGCAGCACGCGCGGTAGCCTGATCTGCAAAAACAGCCCCTGCGAAACCGGATCGACGGAAGCTGTCGACAATCCCAGACCGTTCAGCAGGATGTGGCCGATGTCATCGAACGACAGGTCGACGGCACCAATTCGCAGGGCCGCTACGATGGATAGCAGCAGCAGGAATGTAAGGATTCCGTACCAACTGGCTGGTGTTAACGAGGATAGTTTCATTACTGATGAATCAACTTCATGAGCATCTGCACGTTCTCGCCGGTTCGGGGACCGAGGTAAATGAGGTCATGCTCCTCAATGCGATAGATCCGCTTGTTCTTGCCCGCGGGCGTCAGCGCAATACCGGGCAGCGTCGCCAGCTTGTCGGCGTTGCCCATCCGGTCGTAGCCGAAATCGGTGACGAGGATAATGTCGGGCTGGGCTTTGCTGATGATTTCCGGGCTGAGGGGTTTCATGCCTTTGAGGGTATCCATGACGTTCTTGCCACCGGCCAGGTCGAGCATGTATGACGCCGTGCCTGCTTTGCCAATAACGAGGTAATTGTTGATCACGCGCCCGAAGTGGATAATGGCTACTTTGGGTGTGGTTTTGTACTGCTTCACGTCCTGCGCGGCTTTAGCGAGGTCGGCGTCCAGCTTCGTTTTCAGACTGTCGGCTTGTTTTTGCGCGCCAAACTGAGCGGCCAGCGTGTCCATCAGGGTTTTGGCTTCGGCAATAGTGTGGGCATCGGGGAATACCTTCATCGGTACGCCCACCTTTTCGAGTTGAAGCATCACTGCTTCGGGGGCTACGTTACCATCGTGGTACACGACCGTTGGTTTCAGGGCAATGATGCCTTCGGCGTTGAGCAGGCGGTGGTAGCCTACTTTGGTCAGCTTCTGAGCGGCCGCCGGATAGGTGCTCGACAGGTCGACGCCGACGAGTTGATCGCCCGCGCCGAGGGCGTAGATCATCTCGGTGAGCTGCTTGGCCACGCAGACAATACGCTGTTTGCCGGTAGCCTGCGTCTGGTCTTTTTGATTGGAGGTGCAGGCCCAACCGCCAGCAGTCAGGATGGTAATCAGGAGAAGTAATCGGGAAATTTTCACAAATGCGTTTGTTTACAAGATGATTGGAAATGAAACTTTTAGGTTTCGTCAGGGTGTACAAGTAGCCTGTAGGATAAATACGTCTATGAAGAGCAAACTTTTTTATGCCGTCGATTCAGCCCCGTAGGGGTGGTCTGTCAATAGAGGTTTGTGGCGATTCGTATGCGTTTTAGCCCTGTAGGAGCGACCTGCTTCTTTGGAAATCGCATCAGGTCGCCCCTGCAGGGGCTTGTCTCTCCACGCAGAATCTCTTCTATTGACAGGTCGCCCCTACAGGGCTGAATGCCACTGCTTGCACCCCGTTAAAACGTGTATTTCAGCATGGCACCGGAATAGAACGTAATCTTTGGGGCCGGGTTAAAGAACAGGGGGCGGTTGTTGGCCGGGTTGGGCAGGTTCAGGAAGACCAGCGACGAATAGGTGCTGCTCAGCATGTTGTCCGAACCAACATACACGTCCAGGTTAAAATGACTGCCCAGCGCGCTCCGGTAGCCCAGCTTGCTGTTGACGAGCGTATAAGCTTTGGCGTAGTGGTCGTTGGCCAGCGTGATGGGCATCTTGTCGACATACATCATCGTGGCGTTCAGGTAGAAGCCGGGCCGTACCTCCACGTCCAGACCCGCGTTCAGGAGGTTCGGTGCAATACCCGATTCCTTCTTTCCCGTGTACGTGATCGTCTTCGCATCGCTGTTATTGTCGCTTCTGTAATCTTTGTAATAGAAGTCGCTGTAGGTGTACGACACGAATGGACGGATGAGCGAGATCGCCCCCGCCACAGGCCGGTAGGCGTATTGAACGGCCAGTTCCAGCCCGTTATGCTGTACTTTCCCCGCGTTGGCCGTTAACGTATAGGCGGGTTGGGTAGCCGTGGCGGGGAAGTTCTGTGGGATGAGCTTATTGGTCACCGCCATCGTAAAGTACGCAATCTCGTAGGTAAGTGCTTTCGTCAATAGACTGCCTTTGCTGCCAATCTCGTAGCTGGTGCCCAACTCCGGGCGCAGGTTGTAGTTGACCACGCCGGTTTGTGCAATCACCACCTGGTTGGTGGCCGGGGCCGAGTAGCCCTCGCTCACGCTGGCATACAGCGATACGTTGTCGGCGACCTGATACGACAGCGCCCCACGGGGCGTCACAATGGGTTTGAACCGCTCGTAGCCCGACGCGTTCACGTACACGGGGGTGGTCGTGCTGGCCCGCATATCCGTGATGCCGTACTCGACGTAATTGATGCCCGCACCGGCCGACAGCGTCAGCCGGGGGGCCAGCTGAAGCGCGGCCTGCGCGAAGATGTTGTACTGCATGGCCTGAATTTCCAGGTCGGAGCGGAGCGCACCCAGAATGCCGTTCGTCAGCCCGTAGCCTTTCGCGTAGTTGAAGTTCTTCAGGAATTCGGCCCCGACGCTCAGGGCTGGCCGTAGGGCGCTGGCGTCGTTGGCGTAGGTAAAGACCGTCCGCCCGCCAAACTTGAACTTGTTGGTCTTGTTGACCCCGGCGGCAAACGGCTGGTCGATGATCTGGCCACCCACGAAGAGCGTCGTCTTGTTCGAAAAGTGGTCCGTGAACTGGTAGCTGTGGCTCACACCCACCCGCGCACTTTCCGTTTTGATATTGGCGTTGTTGCGCAGATACGCTACTTCGGCCGTGTCGGGGTGAACGATCAGGTTGAGGCTATCCACCTGACCCGACAGCAGATCGTAGGAGTTGGTGTAACCGACAAAGACCGACATCGACCGGGTCTGACTCAGATAGGTATCGCTGGTGATGCTCAGGAAGTCTTTTTTGGAACTACCGTGCAGCCGGAACCCCTCGTATTTCTGATGGCCGTAGTTGATGTTCAGGCTGGTGTTGTCGGTGCCGGTCTTGATCGACGTATTGGTCCGGAACAGCCCGTAGGAACCTGCCAGAACCTGTTGACTAATGCTCGTTTTGCCGATGGGCGCGCGCTCGGTGTAAAAGTTGACCACACCCCCCAATGCATTGCCGTAGGCGCTGGACCCAGGCCCTTTGAGTACCTCCACCCGGCTCAGGGTCGTGAAGTCGACATCGTCCAGAAAGGTAGTGCCGTCGCCATCGGTGAGCGGAATATCGTTCAGGTAGGCTTTGTACCCTACGCCGTTGAAATTCGTCTGGTTGCCATACCCCCGAATGACGATCCGGTTACCGGCGGCTACCGTCCGCATCTCCACTTTCACGCCGGGAATCAGGTTCACGAAGCTTTGTAGATGGATGCCGCTCGTTCGCTGGATGTCGCGGCTCGTCACCAGTCCGACCGCCCCCGCCGTGCGCTGGATGGTTTGGGGAGAGGCATAACCGGCTACGATGACTTCATTGAGGTCGGTGTTCGACGGTTCCAGTTCAACCGTCAGCGTGCGGGTGCTGGCCTTGATAGGCACCGTCTGGGTCTGGTAGCCAATGGCCGATATCTGGAGTTTGTCGCCTTCGCTAACGCTCAGGTCGAATTGGCCTTTGTCGTTGGCCGTGGTTCCCCGCGACGTACCGCTAACCAGCACCGTAGCGCCCACGATGGGCTGACTGTTGGTAGGGTCAACAATGCGGCCGGTTACCGCCACCTGCGCGTACAGAGATGAGCTTAGAAAGGCAAAGAAAAGAAGTAGACGGATAAACCGTACGGATATTGATTTCATAGAAGTTGCTGATTGGAGACATGAGGATTTGGCCGGAACGGCATAGCGGTCCGGGGTACTGGTTATGAAACCAGACCGAAAAAAACGAGCAGCAGTCTATGAATTGGGCGGAGGACTTGGTACTTCCAGGTACGGAAGCGAAGGGCGGGGGGTGTTGTAGGAAAAGGAACGTTGCAAATCGGGTAGCCTGCCCGGTGTCAGGTGGTCGAATGGTGATGCGGACGACGGGTTGATGAGGCTGATCCACTTGAGCCGCTTCGTTCGGGTGTTGGATCGCCGGTAGGGGTGGGCTGAGTCTTTGTAGAGCCAGGCCGCCTGTTTTTTTAGCTGGGTTTCGGCTTTGTCCCGAAAACCGTAGATGTATACCGTATCCGACCGGACGTCGCGGTGCAGCACATCCACCATTTCGCCCTGCCACTCAAACTCCCGCTCATCGACAATATAGGCCGTTTCGGTGGTGAGATCGGTTTTGGCGACGGCGATAAAAATCAGCTCATCGGCCGCAAAGTAAGTCTGGTGCGTAAAGGCCCATTTGGCCAGCAGTTCGAGACCATAGTAGTAGCCGTAAACGCCCGTCAGGGTTAGTAACGTAGCGATTACGGCTAGCTTGCCTATGTTTCTGCGAAGGATCAACACGACTTATAATCCGATGCTTTTGACCGTTTTTGTTTTCAAAATAGTATCCAGTTCGGCCATCTGCCTGTCGAGGTCAGCCGACAGTTCTTCGTAAACTTTATACGATGCGTCGGTTGGTTTGGCATCGCCACTTTCCACGCTGCGCCAGAGGGCCGCGAGCCGGTTGTTGAGCTTGATGGGGAAGTTCAGCGGGTCCTGCCCGCTCTGATTTCGAATCTGGTACAGGTTTTCCTCGATGATGCTCAGTTGTTCTTTCAGCTTTTTGTTGGCCGGGCTGTCGGGCTGCTTCGTCAGTTTTTCTTTCACGGCCCGGATCTGGACCACCGCGTCGTTGGCTTTGCTGGTCTGGTCGCGCAGCTTCATCGCCATCTTGAACTGTTCCTGCACGTCGGCAGTCGTGACGTCTTTCAGGCGCGGGTCGAGCCGGATTTCGAACGGCTGGGTGCTCGACTGCCCGCCCACCGTGAGCCGCACCTGATATTGGCCCGGCAAGGCCAGTGGCCCCGAGGTTGGCCGCGCGCCCCACATGATCAGACCCTTGAAATAGGTAGAACCGGGATAGCGCAGGTCCCACTCGTAGCGGTTCAGGCCAGCGGCCGTTGTGGGGAGCTTTATAACGGGTTTACCGGGCTCCGAGTCATCGTCCTCATCGACTTTTGGATAGGTCGGTTTGTTGCCGGTAAAGGATTGGATAACCGTTCCCGATGCGTCCAGAATCTCGATTTTTACACTGTCGGCCTTTTTAGCGAGGTAGTACTGGAATACGGCAGGCTGAACCCGCCGAACGGCATAGTAGGGCTTGAACAGGTGAACGGGCCTACTGGCCAGATCGGGCGTGAACTCCCGAACGGGAGCCACATCGTCCAGCACGTAGACCGACCGGCCGTGGGTGCCAATAACTACGTCTTTTTCCGTCACCTGAATGTCGGCTATCTGGGTGTCGGGTAGTTTCAGCTGCAACGGCTGCCAACTGGCACCATCGGTGAACGACACATACACGCCATGTTCCATACCGGCATAGAGCAGACCGGGTTTGGTAATGTCTTCCCGGATGGTATGCGCGTAATCGTCGGCGCGGAGACCGGTGATGATCTTCGTCCAGGTCTTGCCGTAGTCATCCGTTTTCCAGAGGTAGGGCGTGCGGTCGTCCATCTGATAGCGTTTGGCGGCTACGTAAGCGGTGCCGGGTTTGTGGCGCGAGGCTTCGATGATGCTTACCCGCGTGTGTCTGGGCATATCGGGCGGGGTAATTTTCTGCCACGTTTTGCCGTGATCGCGGGTAATGTGGATCAGGCCATCGTCTGAACCGGCCCAGATCGTGTTGACGTCGTGGTAGGAGGGGGCCAGTGCAAACACGGTGGCATAGATTTCGGGGCCGTTCATGTCCATCGTGATCACACCGCCCGTTTTGCCCAGCGTCGCGGTGTCGGCCAGGGTTAGGTCCGGGCTGATCTTTTCCCAGCTCTGGCCTTCGTTAGTCGACACCCAGACGTGCTGGGAGCAGACATACAGCCGACTCGGATCTTTAGGCGAAAAAACAATGGGGTAGGTCCACTGCCAGCGTTCGGGCAGGGCGCTGGCGGGTTCGCCGGAGAAAAAGCGCGGGTACACCTGCACATCCCGGGTCTGGCCCGTTGCGCGGTTGTACCGGGTTAACAACGCGCCCTGGCTGCCAGCATAAAAAATATCGGGGTTCTTTGGGTCCTGAGCAATATAGCCGCTTTCGCCACCACCCACTTCGTAGGTCCATTCGCCTTTTTTGAGGCTGTTACCCTGCGCGAGTTTGTTGCCCCATCCTTCGCTGGCCATGGCCACGGTCGAGTTGTCCTGCTGGGCCCCGGCCACGTGGTACGGAAAATCGTTGGTGACGGTAATGTGATACAGCTGCGCGGTCGGGAAGTTCTCGTCGGTCCAGGTTTTGCCGCCGTTGACCGATACGGTACCGCCCCCGTCGTTGGATGAGATCATGCGGGTTGAGTCGGCGGGGTCGATCCAGAGATCGTGGTTGTCGCCGTGGGGAACCTTGAGTGATTTGTTGAATTTCACCCCGCCATCCGTCGATTTGAAAAAGTCGACGTTGAGGCAATAGACGCCGTTTTTGTCGAGCGGGTCCGCATAAATGCGGGAGTAATAGAAGGCCCGCTGGCGCAGCTTCCGTTCGTCGTTGACGTGTTTCCAGGTCATCCCGGCATCATCGGAGCGGTAGACACCCCCGTCTTCAGCTTCTACGATGGCCCACACCCGGTTAGGGTCGACCGGCGAAACGGTCACGCCGATTTTCCCGACGGTCCCTTTCGGCATACCCGGCTTCCGCGTCAGTTCGGTCCAGGTATCGCCCCCGTTGGTCGACTTGAAGAGCCCCGAGGCACCACCGCCCCCCCACATTTTCCAGGGTTTTCTATATACCTGCCAGATCGAGGCATAGAGTACGTTGGGATTCTTGCGGTCAATGATGATATCGACCGCCCCCGCCTGATCGCCTTTGTAGAGGACTTTCTTCCAGGTCGTGCCGCCGTCGGTCGTGCGAAAAACACCCCGCTCTTCGTTTGGGCCGTAGGGGTGTCCCAGGGCCGCTACGTATACGATGTTCGGGTTGGTGGGATGAACCCGTACCCGGGCAATAGCCTGGGTGTTCTTCAAGCCAATGTTGGTCCATTTCTTGCCGGCGTCGGTCGATTTATAGATGCCGTCGCCCTGCATGATGTTACCCCGGAGCTGGGTTTCGCCGGTTCCGATGTAAACGATATCCGGGTTCGATTCGGCCACGGCTACGGCCCCGACCGACGAACTGCTTAGTTGTCCATCCGTGACGGGTGACCAGTTGAGTCCCCCATCTGTTGTTTTCCAGAGTCCCCCGCCTACAGCCCCGAAGTAATACTCCAGTTTTCGGCTGGGCGAACCAGCGGCTCCCAATGAGCGGCCACCCCGGGTGGGGCCGACGTTTCGCCAGGCCATACCTTTAAATACGGGATTGATGGCCGTGTCTGGCCGCGTTGATTGTTGCGCCCGTAGCTGGCCCGTGATGAACAAACAGCAGAAGGCGGCCACGTAGACCAGGGATAAATGTTTCATGAAAAACAAGGGGATGTAACAATGCAATGATTCATTATTGTCCTGAAAAGAGTTTATCCCGCAACGGGTGGGCGTTGATCATAGAACCACTGGGATAATGGGCAAACTTAGGTAGCCATTAGTCCATTTCACAGAAAAAGATCAGGAAATATATTCTGATATAATCTCTGCGTGCCCTATTATTTATATAATTATTCTCTTAATGCCACTTCTTTATTTCTTGTTTTAACTTATTGGCGAAATAAAAATCAGCTTATTCTGGGCTTGTTTAGGGAGAATTTAGGGATGCTGTATAGCTTTGTATCTATAAAACAGGTGAAATTCAGAGCTTAGCTGACGGTTACACGTATATACTACATAAAGCCAGTAGGAAATATAAAATTTCCAGGAGGTATCGGCTCTGCTACCCTTTCTTTATAAACACGTATGAAGCAACCTCTCCTTCTTTTCTTCTTCCTGTTTTCCTTTGGTACATACGCTCAGTCGGTTGTTGTTCGGGATAAAAGCTCGCTACAGTTAATCGAAAATGTAGAAATCAGAAGCGATCTTCCTCAGGCTGCTTCGATTCGGTTCTCCGATCGCTCCGGCAAGGCCGACCTGTCGGCGTTTGCCAGCACCGACAAGCTGGTTTTCCGACGCGTGGGCTACCAGACAGTCGCTTATACGTTGGATCAACTGCGGTCTATGAACTTTACGGTAGCTATGGCCGAGAAGCAGTTGGAGTTGAACGAGGTGGTAGTAGCCGCTAACCGCAGCGCGGAGCCGCGATCTCACGTGGCGCAGCCAATCCGGGTTTTTACCCGCAACGAACTTCGGTTCCTGAACCAGCCAACCATGGCCGAGGTGTTGCAGCAAAGCGGTCAGGTGCTGGTGCAAAAGAGCCAGTTGGGTGGGGGAAGTCCTATTCTTCGTGGGTTTGAAGCGAATAAAGTGCTGATCGTTGTCGACGGCGTACGGATGAACAACGCCATTTTTCGGGGCGGCCACTTGCAGAATATCCTGACCATCGACAATGCGGTGGTCGAACGAATGGAAGTAGCGCTGGGCCCCGGTTCGGTGGTATATGGCAGCGATGCGTTGGGTGGCGTTATTTACGTACAAACGCTGTCGCCGAAGCTCAGCGCTTCGGGAGCGACGACGGTCAATGCCAATGGCTTCGTTCGCTACAGCAGTGCCATGAACGAGAAAACGGCCCATGCCGACTGGACTGTCGGGTTTCGGAAATGGGCACTAACCACCAGCCTCACAGCTTCCGATTTTGGCGATCTGCGCCAGGGCAGGCAGCGTAACGCCGACATCGGCCAGTTAGGACTACGGCCTTTTTATGCCGGATTTGAAAACAATACCGACGTTCAGATTCGTAATCCAGACCCCAGCGTTCAGGTGTCGTCAGGTTACAAACAGATCGACCTGTTGCAGAAAGTGCTGTTTCAGCCGAACGACAGGACGCAGCATTTGCTGAACATACAATTCTCGACTACCAACGATATTCCCCGCTATGACCGGCTTACCGAAGTCGATGCGAAAGGTAACCTAAGCCATGCCCAATGGTATTATGGGCCGCAAAAACGCCTGTTAACGTCGTATGGGCTTACCAAACAATTTACAGCGGGCGTTGCTGATGAGCTGAGGGTCATTGCCGCTTATCAGTCCATCGAGGAAAGCCGGCATAACCGCCGGTTCGGGAATTATGGCTTGCAGAACCGTACCGAGCAGGTGGGTGTCTGGACCCTGAATGCCGACCTGAAGAAAAAGCTGGCCGAGAACCATACGCTGCGCTATGGGCTGGAAGCGACCTATAACGACGTTCAGTCGACGGCGTACCGGGAAAACCGGCAGACCGGAAAAGTCGACCCGCTGGACACGCGCTACCCCGATGGAGGGGCCAACACGCAGTCGCTGGCGGGCTACCTGTCAGGCACGGTCGATGTGAGCACTCGCTCAACGCTAACCTACGGAGGGCGCTACGCCTGGAACCGGTTATACGCTACATTCAACGACAAAACATTCTTCCCCTTCCCCTACAATGATATCACCCAGCAGTCCGGCGCGCTGACGGGTAGCCTGGGCTGGCTAACCCGCCTGCCCGGCAGCTGGCAGCTGGCAGCCTCGCTGTCGTCGGGCTATCGGGTGCCAAACGTCGACGACCTGGCCAAGGTGTTTGAATCGGTGGCGGGTACGCTCGTTGTTCCCAACCCAACCCTGAAGCCTGAGCGAACGTATACGCTCGATGCCGGTATTCGCAAACAGCTTGCCGAGCGGGTTTCGCTGGAAGTGGAAGGGTTCTACACGGTTTACAAGAATGCCATCACTACCCAGCCGGTCACCCTGAACGGGCAGACGCAAATTGACTATAATGGCCGGTCAAGCCGGATCGTTACGCAGAAAAATTCGCAGCAGGCGCGGCTGTACGGGTTCAACGCCCAGCTCTCGGCCGACCTGACCCAGGCATTGACGTTATTTGGAACGGTGACGTATACACGGGGCCGTATCCTGACCGACACGACCGGGTATCCGCTCGACCATATCCCACCAATCTACGGGAAGGGTGGTCTTCGGCTGACGATTACAAAATTTCGGGCCGAGGCCAATGTACTGTTCAATGGCTGGAAACGCCTGAAAGACTATAATCTGGTTGGCGAGGACAATATCGTCTATGCAACGCCGAACGGAATGCCGAGCTGGCAAACGATCAATCTGCGGGCCAGCTACCAGCTAAACCGGCACGTGCAGATGCAGGCCGCCCTGGAGAATATACTGGACCGAAGCTACCGGGTTTTCGCGTCGGGCATCAGCGCACCGGGCCGCAACCTGGTGCTCACCCTGCGCGGGACGTTGTAAGTGAACCGGATCCTGATAAATAGCCGGGGTCTATCTCTGTTCTGTTACATTGCATCAATTTGAACTAATCAACTATTTCCTAATCAACTGCCTAATTCTATGATCGACCGGAGATTTGCTGTTTGTATAAGTGCCCTGTTGCTGATAGGGTTGCTCCCTTCAACCTCCCTGGCGCAGCGAAAAGCTAAAGCCGTAGCTAAACTTAACACAGCCCAGGCATCTGACAGCCTGTTCAACGCCCTGCGCTGGCGTAATATTGGTCCGTTTCGGGGTGGCCGGTCGCTGGCTGTTGCCGGCCACGTGAGCCACCCGCTGACCTACTACTTTGGGGCAACGGGCGGTGGCGTCTGGAAAACCAACGATGGTGGAGCCAACTGGACAATGATATCTGACAGCACCTTTAAATCCAGTTCGGTGGGGGCGATTGCCGTGGCACCTTCCGACCCTAACGTTGTTTACGTCGGGATGGGGGAGGCCGATATCCGCAGCAACATCTCGAATGGCGACGGTATCTATAAATCGACCGATGCCGGTAAAAGCTGGAAACACATGGGCCTTAAAATGGCCGATGCCGTCAGTGCCATCGAAGTCCATCCAACCAATCCTGACGTGGCTTACGTCGCGGCTTTGGGTAATCCGTTCGCTCCAAACAAGGAGCGGGGGGTATTTCGTACCAATGACGGTGGCAGGACGTGGAAGCCTGTTCTGACGAAGAATGACAGCACCGGTGCCATCGTCGTGAAACTCGATCCAAACAACCCATCGATCGTATACGCGTCGATGTGGCAGGCCTACCGAAACAGCTACACCATGAGCAGTGGCGGACCCGGTTGCGGCCTGTTCAAGTCGATGGATGGGGGCGATACCTGGACGAATCTGAGCAATAAACCCGGGATGCCAAAAGGAATGCTGGGTAAGATCGGTATTACGGTGTCGCCCGCCAACTCGAACCGGCTCTATGCCATGGTCGAGAATGCCAAAGGTGGCCTGTATCGCTCCGACGATGCCGGGGAGTCCTGGCAGTTGATCAATGAAGACAAAAACCTCTGGCAGCGCCCCTGGTACTATATGATGCTGGCCGCCGATCCGCAGGATGAGAACGGGCTGATCGTACTGAACGTAAACGCCCAGAAATCGTATGATGGCGGAAAGACGTTCAAGACCATCGATGTACACCACGGCGACACCCATGATATCTGGTGGAACCCCAAGAATCCGCTGAACTTCATCATTGCCGACGACGGCGGTGCCGAGATAACCTATAACGGGGGCGCTACGTTTTCGGACGTCGATATTCCAACATCGCAATTTTATCACGTAGCAGTCGATAACGATTTTCCCTACAACCTCTACGGTGCCCAGCAGGATAACTCCTCTATCCGGATTGCGAGCCGCACCACAGAGTATTCCATTGGCAAAGGTGCCTGGTACCCGGTAGCCGGTGGTGAATCGGGCTATATCACCCCCGACCCGGCCAACCCGCTCGTTACTTTCGGAGGGAGCTACGATGGATTGATCACCCGACACGACAAAGCAACGGATCAGGATCAGCGTATCAATGTCTATCCGGAATATTTCATGGGTGCCCCCTCGTCGGCCCGGAAATATCGCTTCCAGTGGACGTACCCGATCGTTTTCTCGCCCCACGACAACAAAACGCTGTACATCACCTCGCAACACCTGCACCGCAGTCTGGATTATGGTCATTCCTGGGAAGACATCAGTCCTGACCTGACCCGCAACGATCCCAAGACGCAGGGCGACGTGGGTGGTATGATCACCAAAGACAATACCGGCGCCGAAACCTTCCCGACGATCTTTACCTTCGCCGAATCGCCCACGGAGAAGAACGTGTTCTGGACCGGTTCCGACGATGGGGTGATGCACATCAGCCGCGACGCCGGTAAAAGCTGGCAGAACATTACGCCACCCGCATCGATGCTGCCCGAAATGGCGATCATGAGCATCGTGCACCCCTCCGACCACACGGCGGGCAAAGCGTATCTGGCGGCCAAGCGGTACATGTCCGGCGACCGTAAACCGTATCTGTTCAAAACGACCGACTACGGCAAAACCTGGACGAGCATCACGGCGGGTATCCCGGCCGACGAACATTGTCATGTGGTGCGGGAAGACCCGAATAAGCCGGGCCTGCTGTATGCCGGTACCGAGCGCGGGGTCTATGTGTCGTTCAACGACGGCGGGTCATGGCAGAAACTGAGCATGAACATGCCAATCACCCCCGTTCGCGACTTGCAGATTCATAAGCGGGAGAAGGATCTGGTGGTGGCTACGCACGGACTGGCGTTCTGGATCATGGACGACATCACCCCGCTCCACGAATTGATGGACCTGAAACAGGGCGGCAAATCGGTGGCGGCCATGCACCTCTACAAGCCTCGCCACGCCTACCGCATGGAAGGCGGTGCCGGGAACCCACGACGGGGTATGGCTACGGATGAAGGCGAAAACGCTCAGAACGGGGTCATCACCCGCTACTACCTGAAAAATAAACCCGCTAAAGAACTGAAGCTGCTTTACATGACGGCGACCGGTGATACCATCATCACCTATTCGAGTAGCAAGGATAAGAAAGGGCAGCCGCTCAAAATTGCCAAAGAATTCTACCAGGATGAGAAACAGGCCCGGCCCGGTGTGATTAATGCTCAACCGGGTATGAACGTCTTCGTCTGGGACATGCGCTATCCGGATGCCACGGCGGTCGACGGAACGAACGTCATGTGGACGGGTCGCGGTACGGGGGCAAAAGTGGTACCCGGCCTCTACAAAGTGCGGATGCTGCTGGGCGATTCGTTGATCTCCGAACAACCGATCGAAATTCGGAAAGACCCACGGCTGGCAATTACGGCGGCTGAGTACCAGGCACAGTTCGACCTGATGCAGAAGATCAATAGTAAACTGTCGGAGACGCACAAAGCCATTAACCAGCTTCGTCAGGTGAGAACCCAGATCAACGGCTATACGAACAGTGTTAAAGACCCGAAGGTGGCCGAGAAGTTCAAGAACGCGTCCAAGCCGATGCTCGACGAACTGGACAAGATCGAGTCGACGCTGATGCAGCCCAAGTCGAAAGCCCAGCAGGATGCTCTGGCGTATCCTATCCGCCTGAACGACAAGATGGCGGGTGTGGCATCGGTGGTGTCTTCGGCCGATACTAAACCCACCAAATCATCGTATACGGCTTACGACGATCTGGCCAAGCAGATCGATACGGCACTCAATAAGTTGAAAGAGGTTGTCAACACCCAGGTGCCGACGTTTAACCGAATGGTAACGGAGCAACAGATTCCGGCTATCATTCTGAATTGATTTAGTAAGCAGGCTTTCTTTGACAGGATTACAGGATTGAACAGGATTTATTGTTTTAATACAACTTGTTCGATCCTGTAATCCTGTCAAAAAACTTTATATCCCTTCATGCTCTCCGACAAAACCATATACCGCCTACACCGGATTCTGGGCCTGGTAGGCGGCCTTTTCATCTTACTGCTTACCGTTACCGGGTCGATTCTGGTCATTGAAAAACAGATCGATGCGTTGCTGAACCCAAATCTGGCCCAGGTAAACCCTACAGGCCAGCGCCAGCCGTACGACCGGTTGATGGCTACCATCCATCGCCAGTATCCGGCGGGGCAACTGCGAAGCCTTCAGTTTTCGGAGACAGACAGGCAAGAGCCCGTCCGGGCCGACTTGATGGACAACGGGATTCGGTTATGGGTAACCATGAACCCCTATACGGGAGCAATCGTTGGCGTCCGGAATGCCGATACAACCCTGATTCGGCGGGCGCGTGAACTTCACGAGAATCTGTTGCTGGAGCCCGTAGGTGGGTTCATTATGGGGCTGGCAGGTATCTGTCTGCTTGGGTCGGTACTGACCGGAACCTGGTATTACCGCCGGTCGCTGCTGAGCGTTTTTAAAATCGGTGTCCGGTGGAACAAGTCTCCGCGCCTTGTCTATGCCGACATTCACAAATGGCTGGGCGTAGTGGCGTTGCTGTTTATGCTCCTGATGAGCGCCACGGGTATATTTTTTCATTGGGAACAGATTGAACGGAGATTCGGAGACGAGAAAACGGACCGGAGTCCGATCGCACCCATCGTGTTGACTGCCATTCCGGTCGATTCATCGCTGGCTGTAGCGAAAGCAACCCTTGCCGATTTCCAGCCGCAGCGCATCGATTTTCCGAAGCCAGGCGACACCACGCTGGTAATTCGGGGTAACCTGCCGGGCAGTATCCGAATGCTAGGGAAGTTCAATGTCTCTGCGACGATCGATGCCCGAAACGGGCATTACGTAAGCGGGATGGACGCTCGTGACGCCGGTCTGGAATACATCGCTGAACACATTTTTGAGGAGTTACACTTTGGCCGTTATGGAGGCTGGGTGTCTCAGGTTATCTACATCCTGCTGGCACTGGCAACAGCCGTTGTAACGGTAACGGGGCTGTTCCTGTGGTATTTGAAGAAGTAGATACAGTAGCACACAGACGACACAGACTGCCGTTGCCGGAAAATCTATAGTTGTATTAGTTTTATGCCGCATCGATCCGGTGCGATTTATATTACAGCTGGTAACTAACCGCACAAACTGTGCGGAATCGCACGTATGTTCCTAGCGATTTTTTCATTAACTAATTGAAGATCAGTTGCTTGTTGCCTGGCACGGCATTGGCAGATTCATAGGTAAACTCCTCTGAATCTATGGATCGTGAATTGGCTCCTGAACTCGTTACCCAAACACGCCGAAAACGTGGGTTAGTAATCATACTGACGGTAGCTGCACTGGTCGGTGCGCTGGTGGGGTTGCGAAGCTGGCTGCAAACGTCCATCGACGCCGACAAGGTCCGCATCGTTACCGCTACTGTGGGGCCGGTAGAGAATACACTCAACGCCACCGGCGAAATAATCCCCGCCTACGAACTCATGATTACCAGCCCGGTTCGGGCTAGTATCCGGCGCGTACTGCTTACGCCCGGTACCCGCGTGCGGCCCGGTCAGGCCATTCTCGAACTCGACAAATCCATAACCCAGATCGATTACCAGAAAGCCGCCGATCAGCTGGCCCTCCGCCGGAACGGAATCGATCAGCTACGGCTTAAGCTGAACAAGAATCTTTACGATGCTGATATCAACGATCAGATCAAACTGCTTAACATCAACAAGCTACATGCCGAACTTGACGATGCGCGTCGGCTACTGACGGTAGGCGGTAAAACGCAGGAGGATGTTACCCGTGCCGAGAATGCACTCCGCATTGCTGAACTGGAAAAAAGACAGCTTGAAAATGAACTGGCCTATAACCGGCAGTCAATGGGAGCCAGTTTGCAGGAGTCGCAGTTGCAGGCGCAGATCGAAGCGACCAACCTGAGTGTGCTGGACCGAAAACTCAAACAGGCCGATATCCTGACCGACCGGGCGGGCGTACTGACCTGGGTGAATGAGCGCGTGGGAGCAGCGGTGAACGAAGGCGAAATGCTCGCTAAACTGGCCGATCTGGGCAGCTTCCGGGTAGAGGGTTCCTGTTCGGACACCTATGCCGACCAACTCAAGACAGGACTGCCGGTGATCGTGCGTATCAACGAAACAGACCTGCGTGGCCAGATCGCACAGGTGAAACCAACGGTTCAGAACGGGATTGTGCAGTTTACGATTGAACTGGCCGATAACAGGCACCCATCGTTACGCCCCAATCAGAAAGTTGAAGTGTTCGTAGTGACCAACCGCCGTGCCCGTGCCGTGCGGGTGCCCAATGGCCCCGCCTTCAAAGGTAAACGGCAGCAATCCATTTTTGTGGTGGACGGCAACAGCGTAGCGCATCGGCGGACGGTGTCGACTGGTCTGTCCAACTTCGATTGGGTCGAAGTCAAAAGCGGGCTGCAACCAGGTGAGCGCGTCATTCTGACCGATCTCAGTGACTATGAACACCTGGATCAACTCACCATTACACCTACGCCGAAGCCATGATCCGGAAAACTGCACACAGGGTCTGGACACAAGGCAGATGGACCGCCCGTTGCCCGATGACACCTTACATTCGCATACTGCTGGCCTTCCTGCTGGCTGGTTCGGCCAGCCTCGAGCTTAGCGCCCAACCGCTGACGCTGACCCTGGACGAAGTGGTGCAACTAGCCCGCGAACAGTCTATTGCCGGTAAACAGGCGGCTACCTTGCAGAAGACCAACTACTGGAAATACCGCTCGTTTCTGGCTGATTTCAAGCCCCAGCTAAGCCTCGACGGGTCGCTGCCAGGCTTTACACGCTCGTTTGTAGAGGTGCAGCAACCCGATGGTACGGTGGCTTTCCAGCCGGTGTCGAACAACAACTCGACACTGAACCTGTCGCTAAACCAGAATATTCCACTGACGGGCGGTTCGGTTTTCGTGCAGCATCAGTTGCAACGATTCGACAATTTCCTCAATCGCAGTACGCTCTATAACGGCATCCCGTTTGCTGTAGGGCTGTCGCAGCCGCTGTTTCGCTTCAACCTGATGAAATGGGATCGCCAGACGGAGCCCCTCCGGTATGCCGAAAGCAATCAGCAATACATTGAAGCGCTCGAAAAAGTATCGCTCGATGCTATGAGCCTCTATTTCGACTTGCTGGTAGCCCAGGTAAATCTGCAGATCGCCGAAACGAACCGCGCCAACAACGATACCTTGTTCGTCATAGCCCAGCATAAACTAACGATGGGTAAGATCTCCCGCAACGACTTGCTGCAACTGCAATTAAGTGTGCTCAATGCCCGGAAAGATGTAGCGTCGGCGCGGCAAACGGCAGAAGTGGCGTCGCTGAATCTGCGCTCATTCCTGAACCTGCGCAATGCGGCCAGTGATCAGCCCCGACCGCTCATACTGGGTATTCCAAACCAGCTGACTACGTTTCTGATAGACATCCGGCAGGCCGTGACTGAAGCCTTCGCCAACCGTTCCGACGCCATTGGTTTTCGGCGTCAGTTGCTCGAAGCGCAGCGTGACGTAGAAAAGGCGCGTCGGGAAAACGGCATCAACGCCACGCTGAATGCGGCCTTCGGGCTATCGAACCGGGGCGTTCGTCCTATCGATGTGTATACACGACCGCAGGACCGGGAATTTGTTGAAATTCAGTTTACGGTACCCATTATGACCTGGGGGCGGGCACAGGCGCGCACCGAAACGGCCCGCGCCAATCAGGAACTGGCTTTGCAGACCGTGGAGCAGAGCAAACGGAACTTCGAACAGCAGATTTACACGCAGGTAACGTTGCTGGATATGCTTCGGCAGCAGGTACAGCTAACGGCCGAGGCCGACCAGATCGCCCAAAGTCGCTACCAGATTGCGCAGGATCGGTTCAAACTGAGCGACCTGAGCGTAACCGATCTTGGTATTGCCACTCAGGAAAAAGACCGCGCCCGGCGCGACGCTATCCTTGCGCTGCGCGACTACTGGCAGTCGTTTTATACACTTCGCCTGCTGACGCTCTACGATTTTGAACGAAACCAGAAGATCAACTAACCTGCTTTACCCGTCTTCACCTCCGGGGCAAGACCTGTAAGGCAGCCTAACCAACCAAACGCTCATGATTACGCTGAAAAACATCGAAAAGGTCTACCGTACCACCCGTATTGAAACCCTGGCACTGACCAACATCAACCTGAGCATAGCGCCGGGTGAATTTATTTCCATTATGGGGCCGAGCGGCTGTGGTAAGTCCACCCTGCTCAACCTCATGGGCCTCCTCGATGAACCCAGTGCGGGTCAGGTCCAGATTGGCGGGGAGGTTGTAACGCAGTACCGCGACCGGGAACTGGCCAGACTGCGCAACCGGAAGATCGGGTTTATCTTCCAGAGTTTTCACCTTATAAACGATCTGTCGGTGATCGACAATGTCGAGATTCCGCTGCTATATCGGAAGGGGGATGCCGTTGGCGCATCCCGCCGGGAGATGGCCCGGGAAGCGCTGGAAAAAGTAGGTCTCAGTAACCGGATGAAGCACTTTCCCGGCCAGTTGTCGGGCGGGCAAAAACAGCGGGTAGCTATTGCCCGTGCCATTGTGGGTCGCCCCGACATCATTCTGGCCGATGAGCCAACCGGCAACCTCGACAGTGCGATGGGGAACGAGATCATGAACATACTGCAGCAACTCAACGCCGGAGGAGCCACTATCGTGATGGTTACCCACGACGAAACTATGGCTAAGCAAACGCACCGGCTCATCCGGTTGTTCGACGGCGCACTGGTTGGCGATTCGGTATTAGCAAGAACTGATGATTGATAAACGGACTCTGTCGTCTGGCTCCACCATTTCGTACTCCTCATTCCTCTGTCAACATATGCTGGCTAACTACATTAAAATCGCCTGGAAGGTGCTGCTTCGGCATCCGTTCTATACCTTCATCACGCTCTTCGGCATCAGCCTGACGCTAACGGTGCTGATGGTGCTTACGTCGTTTCTCGACCATCTGTTCGGGAGCCATTATCCCGAAACCAGCCGGTACCGGTCGCTGTATATTCAGCAGATGATCCAGCGGGACTCAGCACGGACCTCCCGAAACGGGGGACCCATGAGCTTCAAGTTCCTGACCCAGTATGCCAAATCCCTGAAAACGCCCGAACGGGTTTCGATCTCTACGTTCTATAGTACCTCAAATGCCTATGTTGGCTCACGGCGGATCAAGCTAAATACCAAATTCACCGATGCCGATTTCTGGCAGGTAACGGACTTTGAGTTCCTGGAAGGAAAGCCATACAACGAACAGACGATTGCGGGTGGCGACCACGTCGCCGTAATCACCGACGATTTTAAACGGCAGTATTTCGATAACCTGGAGGAGTCTGCCGTTGGTAAAGATATTGAGATAGAAAACCTTCATTATAAAGTGATTGGCGTGGTAAAAGGCAGCCCGGTGACGCGCATTTTTACGTATGCCGATGTCTATTTCCCATACACCGCTCCCAAGAGCAATTACCAGCGAACCGGTTTCCGGGGCGATTATGTAGCCATACTGCTGGCTAAGAACAAACAGGATGTGCCCGTCATTCGAACGGAGTTTCAGGATCGTATCAACCGGATTCCGATGCCTGCCGTTTCTGATGGGTTCAAGTTTGATATATTGGAGGTGCCGAGCGAGCCCTATGTCGAAAACTTTATCGGTATGATCTTGGACGGCGGAGCTGGTCTGAGGATGCTGTTTTTTAGCCTGATCGCGTTCATTCTATTCATGCTGTTGGGTTTACCAGCCATCAACCTCGTGAACGTAAATGTAAGCCGCATTTGGGAGCGTGCTTCGGAGATCGGGATACGAAAGGCGTTTGGGGCTCCCGTACGGACCCTGGTATGGCAATTTATTGTCGAAAATGTGTTCATCACCTTCATCGGCGGTGCCATTGCGTTGATACTGAGCTTTATCATTATCAAACTCATCAACGCCAGCGGCTGGATCGCCTACGCCGACCTGACGATCAATCTTAGTGTGTTTCTGGTCAGTGTGCTGGTATGTCTTGTGTTTGGGCTACTGTCGGGTGTTTTGCCCGCCCTGCGCATGTCGAAGCTTAGTATTGCCGAAGCGCTCAAATCCTGATTTCCACCGACTCTATATCAGGCGCGACTAAGTCAAGTGGTCTGTTGCGCTATCATTTATAACTCATCATTAGTCATGATCTCCCATCTCTTTAAATTGATCTGGAACAAGAAAAAAGCCCATGCGCTGCTGATTATAGAGATCTGGGCATCGTTCATGGTACTCTTCGGGCTACTGTCGCTGATCGTTTTCAACATCAGAAATTACAGTCAGCCCCTGGGATTCACCTACGAAAATGTCTGGGCCATCGGCTTGCAGAGTAATCAGGATACCGTTGGCATTCCACAGAAAGCCCAACGCATTTTTCAACGCCTGAAGGCTTACCCGGAAGTAGCGTCAGTCTCCAGAGCCAGCAACAATTTTCCTTTCTCGTCGAGCAACATGAACACGCGTGTTGACCACGAAAAAAGGCATACCATGGTGGAATATTATATAGTCGATGCGCATTTCTCGAACACGCTAGAAATGCCCCTGGTTGCCGGGCGCTGGTATCGGGGAGCCGATAGTGTAGGGAAGTTCAAGCCCATTGTCATCAATCAAAAAGCAAGCGAAGAACTGTTCGAAAACGAAAATCCACTAGGCAAAATCATCAGCAAGGACAAGCAGGTAATTGGCGTGGTCGGTAATTTTAAGGGGAAAGGCGAGTTTATGTCGAACCAACCAGCCCTGTTCGAACAACTGGACGAAAACAACGACTGGAACAAGACGATGCTCGTTCGGGTGAAGCCCGGCACCGACGCGATGTTCGAAGCTAAAGTCGTGAAAGATCTGTCGGCTATGCAGGCCGGGTGGAGCGTGGAGGTCGACCACCTGACCGACTCCCGAAAAACACAGCATAATCTGACACTCGTACCCGTTATTATTGCCTTGATCGTCAGTGGGTTCCTGCTTGTCAATGTAGCCCTGGGACTGTTTGGTATTTTGAATTTGAGCATTGCCAGACGGCGTGGCGAAATTGGGTTGCGCCGGGCGTTGGGCGCTACCGGCAGAGGAATCTCTACCCAGTTTATCGGGGAAATATGGGTATTGGCTACCTTCGCACTGCTTATCGGCTTGCTCTTTGCCGTTCAGTTTCCGCTACTGGACGTATTTGACCTGCAACGAGGCATATACGTAACCGCGATGCTGATCGCGGTGGGCATTATCTACGGAATTGTTACGCTTTGTGCGCTATTCCCAAGCAGGCAGGCTGCTATGATTCAACCCGCTGTGGCTCTGCACGAAGAATAAACCTATGCTGCTCATTATCGACGATGATATTGCCGTACAAACCTCGCTCTCGCTGCTTTTTCGGCGAGAAGGCTTTGCGGTACGGGTAGCCGATGGGCCGTTCGAAACCCGGGAGGTACTGATCGAAGAAACCCCCGAACTGATTTTGCTCGATATGAATTTCTCGATCGACACGTCGGGGATGGATGGCCTGCGGTTGCTACAGGCCATTCGGGAAGCGCACCCCAACGTGCCGGTGATTCTGATAACCGGCTGGGGCAGTATCGACCTCGCTGTAGCCGGGATGAAAGCGGGTGCTCGCGATTTTATTACCAAACCCTGGCAGAACGATCATCTGGTGCAGTCGGTCCGGACGGCGCTGAAACTGGCCGGTGGCGAACCACCTTCGGCGGGTCGGCGGCAGCTGAACCAACAGTTTCAGTTCGATAACATTGTGGGCGAAGACCCGAAACTGCTGGATATACTGGCTACCATTGGGCAGGTGGCACCAACGGACGCACCGGTGCTGATCACGGGAGAAAGCGGCACCGGGAAAGAACTCATTGCCGAAGCCGTACACCAGAATAGCCGTCGCAAACGACAGCCGTTCGTAAAGGTAAATCTGGGGGGTATCTCGGCTCAGCTATTCGAAAGTGAGCTGTTCGGTCACGTGCGGGGTGCCTTCACCGACGCCAAAACAGATCGTGTCGGGCGGTTTGAACTGGCCAGCAAGGGCAGCATTTTTCTGGACGAAATCGGCGATCTGGACCTGGCTTCGCAGGTGAAGCTGCTGCGGGTGTTGCAGGACCGGACCTTTGAACCGCTGGGCAGTAGCAAAAGCCGAACGGTAGACGTACGGATTATCTGCGCCACGAACCGGAACCTGGAAGAAATGGTCGCCAGGGGGCAATTTCGTGAAGACTTGTTCTACCGGATCAACCTGATATCGGTACGGCTGCCCGCTCTTCGCGAACGCCCCGCCGATATCCCGCGCCTGGTGAGCTTCTTTATCGACAACCTCAAGACGCTCTATGCCCGGCCCAATCTGCGCATCAGCAAAGAGGCCTTGGGCTGGCTTAAGGGACAGCCACTGCCGGGCAATATCCGTCAGTTGAAAAACGTGGTGGAACGGGCTGTGCTGCTCACCTCCGGCGATACCCTGAACGTCATGGATGTAGAGAAACACCTCGTTCCGGGCGTTGCCGCTCAGGCATCAGGTGCCGCCCTGCCCGCCCTGGGCCTTCTGACACTGGAGGAGATGGAATACCAGATGATTACTCAGGCCATGGCCCATCACCATAATCACGTTTCCAACGTGGCGCGGGCGCTTGGTATTACCCGATTTGCCTTATACCGGCGATTAGAGAAATTTGGAATACCTTACAAGTCAGACTCTGAATTCTCCTGAACACGGTGCTGTCCGGGTATTCCCTGAGTCCCACCTTTCTCCGTTTTCGCTGTGTTTACTTTCATGCGCCTTACCTTCCGCACCCGTTACCTACTTTACATGGTCGCCGTTCATGCGGTGCTGGTGGCGCTGACGTTCCAACTGCTGAAAGAAAATAAACCGCTGTTTATTGCCTCGGAGATGCTGCTTGTTGCATCGATCTACGGAGCCATTCGCATCTACCGCACCTTCCGCCAACCCGCCGAGTTTATCCAGTCGGGCATTGAAGCGATCCGGGAAAAGGATTTCACGGTCAAGTTCGTACCGACGGGTAATGTAGAGGTCGATGAGTTGATTCGGGTATATAATCTGATGATCGATCAGCTGCGGCAGGAGCGGACCCGGCAGGCGGAGCAGCAGTTCTTTCTGGATAAACTCGTTGAGGCTGCTCCCATGGCCATTCTTATTTTCGACTTCGACGGGCGGCTGTCGGCGGTCAATCCCAAGGCCCGGCAGTTGCTGCATGTCACCGACGATACGCTACTGACCAAACCCCTTTCGGCCACGAACCATCCATTGCTCGTTCAACTGTCCAACCTGCCTCCCGACCAGCCGATGACACTCAAGGGGCCGGGGGCCGAAACCTATCGGGCGTTGCTGGGGCAGTTCATCGATCAGGGATTCAGGCGGCAGTTCCTGTTTATCGAAGAACTGACGGCCGAAATTATCGAGACAGAAAAGAAAGCCTATGGCAAGGTGATCCGGATGATGGCCCATGAAGTCAACAACTCCATTGGTGCCGTCAACTCCATCCTGACCGTTACAGAAGGGGATCTGCCCGACTCTGAACTCCGGGATGCGGTGCGCGTTGCCATCGATCGCAACGACCGCCTGAACCGGTTTATGCGCCGGTTTGCCGATGTCGTGCGTTTGCCAACGCCTAATCCTGCCCCTGCCGACATCACCGAACTCGTGCGCAACGTCGCGCGCCTGATGCAGCCCCAGGCCGATGGGCGTCGTATTTCGCTACAGGTAACGATTCCTGATGAGCCGGTCGTATGGTCGATCGATATGGGGCAACTGGAGCAGGTGCTGGTCAACGTGGTGAAGAATGCGCTGGAAGCCTGCGGGCCGGGACATACCGTTGAACTGGTGGTGACGGGGCGGCAACTCGTCGTGCGTAACGATGGGCCGGCCATTCCGGACACGGTGTCGGCTAACCTGTTCGACCCGTTCTTCAGCACCAAAGCCGACGGGCAGGGTATTGGCCTTACGCTTACACGCGAGATTCTGCTCAATCACGGGCTGACATTCTGGTTGAGATCCGACCCGGACGGCTGGACGCGGTTTGTCATCCGTCTGGCATAACCTGAGGGAGAGGAGTAAAGGGTACTGCAGTGCACAAGTGCATTTTATTATCTTTTTGGACGGACTGTCAACGTTATATGGTTACTGTTACTACTTGTTAGATACATGACATGTAATCAGAAAAGCGTCAAACAAGGCATGATAATAGCTAAATTTGCAAACATGATGTATTACAGGAGAAAGATACTTTTAGCGCTTTTGCAAGCTTTTGATGGCCAGTTAGGTAAAACTGATCTACAGAAGCTATTGTTAATTGTAACTAAATTACAACCAAAGCCTTCATTTGATTTTGTGCCACACCGATTTGGATGTTACTCTTACCAATCAAGTTGGGATTTAAGAGCTTTGAAGGCTTATGGTATCGTCGCTGAATCCGACCATGGTTGGGAAATTATAAAAGTTGAGGACTATCGAGGCATGCTTGTAGAAGATGATAAATCTCGCATTAACCATGTAGCGCGGGCCTATAAGGACTATAATACTGATCAACTTACTAAAGCTACGTACATTGAGTTCCCCTATTATGCAATCAGGAGTGAAAAAGCTTCTAAACTATTAAACAAAGAAGAATTAAAAGTTATAGAAAAGTATATTCCAATTGATGAAGAAAAGTCTCTTTTTACTATCGGTTATGAAGGCCTTAACGTTGAATCGTATTTTAACAAGTTAATTCGCAATAATGTAAAAGTGTTGTGTGATGTACGTCGTAATGCTCTGAGTCAAAAGGTTGGTTTCTCGAAGAGTACCTTAAGTAGTGTGTGCGAATCATTAGGGATTATGTATGTTCACATCCCCAGTTTAGGAATACCGTCTGAAAAAAGACAAAACTTAAAGACCCAGAAAGACTACGACGTTTTGTTTGCTGATTTTGAAAGTACATATTTGGTAAATCAAACAAGTAAACTTTATTCAATATTGTCTTTACTCAACATACACAAACGTGTAGCTTTAACTTGTTTTGAAGCTTCTCCTTGTCAGTGTCACAGAAGCAAAGTCGCCAAAGGGATTACTGAGCTCCCTGAATGGTCTTATAAGCTGAAACATCTTTGAAGATGACGAAAACAAAAGTTCTTATTACGGTCAAAACATATCCAGCGATTTCCTCTACCTATGAAGAGTTAGTTTGTACTGCCGGTGTTCTCGAGAATGGAGAATGGATTAGGATATATCCAGTTCAGTTTCGTAAGCTAGATTTCGCGAAACAGTACGCGAAGTATGACTGGATCGAGATTGATTTAGTCAAAAACGATAAGGATTTTAGACGTGAGAGTTACAGGCCCTACAGTTATGATTCTGCTCCAGATGTCGTCGGTCACATAGGTACAGAGAAGCAATGGATTCATCGGGGCGATCTGATTCTAAGAAATGTGTATAATGACCTAAGTCTTCTGATTAACGAGGCAAAAATCAAGAAGACCTCTTTAGCCGTATTCAAGCCAAATAAGGTTATTGGGTTTGACGTCACTCCATGTGAAAGAGAATGGGATAAAGCTAAGCTTGAAGTCTTAAAACAGGGCAATATTTTCCAAGAGAAAAACGACAAGTTCGAAGTTGTAAAGAAGTTACCCTATGAGTTTAGATATATTTTTGAAGACTGTAATGGTAAGAAAAGTAGACTTTTAATTGAGGATTGGGAGATCGGAGCTTTATATTGGAATTGCTTAATTGATGCAGATGGTAATGAAGATATTGCGTTAAAAAAAGTCAGGAACAGATACTTTGATGAGTTTACTGTTAAGAAAGACCTGTATCTATTTTTAGGTACAAGGTATGTTGAACACGCTAGGAACTACTCAAACCCATTTTCGATAATTGGCGTTTACTATCCACCTAGAGTGAAACAATTAAACCTCTTTTAGATTTATGATACCACAAAAGGTAATTTTTCTATAAGATTAATTTATTTCATACTACTCTATAGGCCTTATTTTGAATCGTATACCTTAATTAAAAGAAGTTTTCACACCACTACCTGCTTCCGGTACTGCGCGGGTGAAAGACCGATTTCCCGCCGGAACAGCTTCATGAAATACGTCAGGTTGTTGAAACCACATTCTAGGCTGACATCGGCTAGGCAGCGGTTGGTGGTCTTGAGTAATTTAGACGCCAGGGTAATGCGCTGCTGGTTGATATAGTCGACGGGCGTCATACCGAACGTTTGTTTGAAGGTCCGGTAAAAGTGCGGCTCGCTCATGCAGGCCTCGTCGGCCAGTTCCCTGATCTGAAGATTGCGGTGCAGGTGTTTGTTAATATACTGCGCCACATAAGCCAGCCGGTTCATGTTCGAGAAGGTCGTATCGGGCCCCAGCAGCAGCGAGCGGGCCTGCGTTTGCATGAGCCGGACGACCAGCTCCTGAAGGACCAGATTGGCAAAAACCTCCTTCGCTTTGTTGTTCTCCGTAAAGATATAGATCAGGCGGGTAATCAACTGGTGGATGGGGACATCGTTGGTCAGAAAGAAATTATGCTGACCAAATTGCCAGCCCTGGGTGTTGTCGACGAGAGGTGCGCGGTCGTTGAGAAGGTCGGTGACCTGTTTTACCTTGTCGGGCGCAATAGCCAGCGCCAGGCATTGGGTCGGGTTCAGTGTCTGCGCTTCGGGGAAATCGATACGCATGGTTTCCTGGCCAGATACAATGACCGATTCACCCGGCAAAAAGTCGAAAGAGGGCGTACCGGGTAAGTGCATCACTTTTTTGCCCCGGATCATACTCGCCAGTACGGGCGTGTTGAAGGTTAGTTCAACCTGCTTCGCAATGTGGTGCGTTTCGTAAATGTTCAACTCCGCGGTATCGATCGTGTAAGCCGTTCGGTTCTCTACTTCCTGTTCCAAACGACGGGAGTTCAGGTGGCGGGAGATATCCAGTGACGAAGTCTGTACACGTTTCATGTCGGTGATGAATTAATCGGCTTTTCGGCTCAGAACCAGTGAGTCATAGTCTGCAAGATAGCCAACTATTGGCCTCCGATCTATGTGCAATATTATAAAATTTATACCTATTGTCTTATCGATGGGGTATCAACGGCCAGACTCTCAGCAATACAGCCGCCGTTTCTCGATCAGCTTGTTGAAACAATGATAGGATAGTGCACAGACAGGATACAATCGCTCAATCAAATTTTGAATAATATGGGCAAACTTTGTAACTAATCCAATTTTAACTTTTCTACGAATCAAATGGAAGTCCTAGAAGCACCCAGCAAACTTCTGCCCCGGCCGCAGTTTAAAGCTCAATACGAAAACTACATTGGTGGTCAGTGGGTAGCCCCGGTAGATGGCGAATACTTCAACAACATGTCGCCAGTCGATGACAGCCTGATTGCCCGCGTACCCCGCTCCAAAGCCGCCGATATCGAACTGGCTGTAGATGCCGCCCATAAAGCATTTGCTACCTGGTCGAGAACATCGGCGACGGAGCGCAGCAATATCCTGCTCCGGATCGCCGACCGGATTGAGCAGAATCTGGAGTTTCTGGCCCGGGTCGAAACGGTCGAGAATGGCAAAGCGGTTCGGGAAACGATGGCCGCCGATCTACCCCTGGTAGTCGATCACTTTCGTTACTTCGCCGGTGTAATCCGGGCCGAAGAAGGGGTGGCTACCGAACTGGATGCCGACACGGTATCGATGATTATCAAAGAGCCGCTGGGTGTGGTTGGCCAGATCATTCCCTGGAACTTCCCGCTGCTGATGGCAACATGGAAGCTGGCCCCTGCGCTGGCGGCTGGCTGCTGCGTGGTGATGAAACCCGCCGAGCAAACCCCAATTTCAATTCTGATCCTGATGGAAGTCCTCGAAGGACTCATTCCGCCGGGCGTTATCAACATCGTGAATGGCTTCGGACCGGAAGCCGGTAAACCCCTGGCGCAGTCGAAACGCATTGCAAAAGTGGCCTTCACGGGCGAAACCACGACGGGTCGTCTGATCATGCAGTATGCATCGGAAAACCTGATCCCGGTAACGATGGAGCTGGGCGGTAAGTCGCCAAACGTATTCATGGAGTCTATTGCCGATGCCGACGATGAGTTCTTCGACAAGTGCGTAGAGGGTGCGGTCATGTTTGCGCTGAATCAGGGAGAAATCTGTACCTGTCCATCGCGGCTGCTCATTCACGAACGGGCGTATGATCGCTTCATCGAGCGTGTTATCGAGCGTACCAAAGCGATCAAGATGGGTCATCCCCTCGATCCGGAAACGATGATGGGTGCTCAGGCCAGTAACGACCAGTACGAAAAAATTCTTTCCTACATCGATATTGGCAAACAGGAAGGTGCCGAAATACTGACCGGTGGTGGTCCTGCTACGATGGTTGGCGACGGTCTGGAAACGGGTTATTATATCGAGCCAACAATTTTCAAGGGCAACAACAAGATGCGGATTTTCCAGGAAGAAATCTTCGGACCGGTTGTGTCGGTGGCTACGTTCAAAGACAGCGCCGAAGCCATTGCCATGGCCAACGATACGCTTTATGGGCTTGGCGCGGGTCTCTGGACACGGGACGCCCACGAACTGTATCAGGTTCCACGTCAGATTCAGGCGGGCCGCGTGTGGGTCAACTGTTACCATAACTACCCGGCTCACGCTCCGTTTGGCGGCTACAAGAAGTCAGGCTTTGGTCGGGAAAATCACCACATGATGCTCAACCATTATCGTCAGACCAAAAACCTGCTGATTTCTTACAGCAAGAACAAATTAGGGTTCTTCTGATAAAGGGTAAGAGCGAAAGCGGGTTATTTTTGTTCATTGGATACGCTTTCGCTCTTACATTTTTTTATTCGTTTATTTCTCCGTTATGATACGACTCACAGTACTCTACCCCAAAACAGAAACCAGTCAATTCGACCTGGATTATTACCTCGACAAGCACATCCCATTAGTGAGAGAACGGTTAACGCCTTTCGGTCTGGTGGGTGTCGATATGCAGGAGGGGCTGGCGGGTGGCGCACCAGATTCGTTACCGCTATATGCCATGATTACCGGGCTTATCTTCAACACGACCGATGAACTCGAAACCGGTATGGGTACCCACGGGCCCGAACTGCTGGGCGACATTCCTAATTTCACCGATGTTCAGCCGGTAACGCAGGTCTGCCGGACACTGTAGCCCTACAAACTCAATTTGTCTATGATTTCCCAAACGATTGCCCGGGTAGAGGTCACACCAGCCGCTGCCGATGTCATTGCCAAACTCCGTTCACAACATGGACCACTTATGTTTCACCAGAGTGGCGGGTGTTGCGATGGCTCCTCGCCGATGTGTTATGCTGAGGGCGATTTTATTGTGGGCCGGTCTGACGTATGGCTTGGACAGATCGAAGGATGCAATTTTTGGATGTCGGAAGACCAGTTCGAATATTGGAAACATACCCACCTAACTATTGATGTTACCCCCGGTCGGGGCGCCAGTTTCTCACTGGAGATTCCGATGGGTATTCGGTTTTTGACCCGCTCCCGGATGTTCGCGCCGGAAGAAGTCGACCACCTGACACCCATCCATACCGGCGAGTAATGCCTGTTACCCGGAAAGCCCCGCAACGATTTATCCGTTGCGGGGCTTTCCGGTATCTGGGATCCGGGGAATTTACAGGTCTACCCGAAAATCGGTCGCCCGTCGGGGTGCCAAACCGCCGGTTGCGTTGGTGAGCTATTCACAGGATTATGGTTAAAATAGCCGCGCAACAACGATTGTTTTCCTGCCGGGTTAAGCGTTTAGAATCGGTAGGACAGGGTTGTTATGAACTGACGTGGCGGAATAGGCATAATGCTGTACCGGTCGTGAATCAGATAGTTCAGCTCATTGGTGATGTTGGAGAGCTTGGCCAGCAGTGAGATCTTCCGGTACGTGTAGCCCGCCGACACATCTAAGGTGGTGAAACCATTGAGCGGAATCAACCGGCTAAAAGCTGGTGTCTGACCGTAGGTGTTGTTGTTGCCGCCGTTGCGGGCACCCGTGTAAAAGGCCGAAGCGCCCAGTTTCAGGCCGCGCAGCCGGGGCAGGTCGAAGGTATAGAAGAGGGTTGCATTGGCTGTGTGCGCCGGGTTATTGATTAACCGTTCGCCTTCGATGAAAGACCCCTTAACCGGCGATGTTTTGGTATACCGCATGTAGTTATAGCCATAGCCGGTAATGAAGTAAACGTTCTTCGACAGGTTACCGGTGATGTCGACTTCCAGACCGTCGCTGGTGGTCTGTCCCGTAAATTCTTTTACGTTCGCATCGATGTTCGGTGTACCATCCAGTCTGACGGCGGCCATCTGGGCAAAATCGCTGTTGACGATATGATAGACACCCAGGTTGGCCGAGATAATACCATTGAACAGGTCATTTTTAATCCCGGCCTCAAACTGATCGACAATGGATGGCTTCAGAATCTGTCCGTAAATGTCAAGCCCGGTATTGATGGTGAAGTTGTTCGAATAACTACCGAATAACGATGTCGTTCGGGTTGGCTGGTAAATCAGCGCCACTTTGGGCGAGAACGCGCCATCGATTTTCGTTTCGGCAGCGCCCCGCGTCTCAACCTGATTGGTCAGGTTAAGGACGGTTGTTTGTACCGTTTTCTGCTGCGACCACCGCAGGCCCGCCAGCACTTTGAGCTTATTGGTGAGGCTGATCAGATCCTGAGCATAAAGACCCATCCGAACCGATGGTGATGTGGTTCTCGAAATAGCGTTGGCATCCGGAATGTCGGTGCGCCGTTCGTATTTGTTTGGATCAAGGATATTGAACTTATCATAGATCGGCACGGCCACGCCGTTGCTCGTAATCGTAAATGCGTTGCTGGTACTTACGATACCTACCAGATCGGTTCCTGCCAGCAGCTGATGTTCGATAGAGCCGGTACTGACGCGCCCGTTCAGGTTCAGCTGACCCGTGTAGTTCCGTTCCGATGTTTGTGTCCGGCTCAGAGACCGGTTCCAGTCGCCGTTGGCGGCAATGTTGTTATTGGGTATGCCCGCGCCGTAAGCACTTACTTTCGTATCCTGAGCAGCCCCGATAGCGGTAAGCTTCCAGTTCGTGTTGAATGCGTGATCGATGTTGATCGAGCCAGAAGCCTGGTCTACCTTATTGTACGCCCACAGCGTATTGATGAACCGGGACCGGGGAATGGTGGCGGGAATGACCGCATCCTGATTCTGGTTCAACGAGCCTACGCCGTTGTCGGGCGTCAGGTTCGATTTCAGGTAATCGCCCTGTAGCAGGATCGTCGTCTTCGAACCCAGTTTATAGAGCAGTGATGGATTGACGTAGACGCGGTTCGATTTCACCACATCCCGGTAACTCTGTGCATTTTCATAGGTACCAACTACCCGAAAAGCCAGGTTTTTCGATAACGGCCCGTATACGTCCACAATTGGCTTGTAGAGGTTATAGCTGCCGACACGCATGGATACTTCGCCCCCGGAAGTGAATTTGGGCTTTTTGGTCACCATGTTAATGATCAGTCCACCCGACACGTTACCGTACAGCAGCGACGAGCTGCCTTTCAGCACTTCGATCGATTCCAGGGTGCTGGCTTCCGGGAAACCCATCGTATTGGACAGCACGCCGTTTTTGAAGATACTGCCACCTGCTCCGGCAATACCGATGCTGTACCCACGGGCAGAAAACGTTTCGGCCACACCACCGCGCTGCTGCGTCAACGACACCCCGCTCACGTTCCTGAGGGCGTCGCCCAGGCGGGAAATTTGCTGATTTTCAATGACAATGCTGCTGACAATACCCGTCATCTGAGGCAGGTCCAGCGGAGCAATGGGCGCTTTACCCAGCGTTACCGTTTGTTTGGTTCCCGTCACCTCGACTTCAGTGAGCTGATCGGCATTTTCGGTCAGTGTAAAGTTGGCTTCGGCAGTCTGGCCAGCGGTGACGGTAATCTGCTTTTCCTGAGGAACCAGCCCTACAAACGTGATTCGTAAGGTATAGGTACCCTCGTTGATGCCCTTTATCAGATAAGCACCATCCTCGGTAGTAATAGCTCCTTTGCGGACTTCCTTAAGCCCAACACTGACGAACGAAGCCGGATTGCCATCACTGGACGTTACTGTACCCCGAATAGACCCCTGACTCTGCGCCATCGCATGACGACTAACGCCCATATAGGCAATGACCGTGAAAAGAAAAGAGTAGTAAAGTGGTTTCATTTATTTAGAATAATTATAATCAAGTGCAAAGCTAGTAGCAGGTGTTTGTAAGTCAAGACTTATTTAGAAAAATTCTTAATAAAAATAGATACAGTATAGATTACCCTTTCGTTTGTCGACCATTCAGGCCTATGTCCCCTATCATATAGGCAAAGGTTATTGCTGATAGATCAGGCCGTTTATGCATGAAAAAGCCGCGTCGGGGTCAACTTCCCTAACGCGGCTCCCTGGAGGAAATAAATAGTATTCGTTTCTAACGCATCGGTTGCGCCAGTTGGCAAACGCAGCGGCTTTACTTTATGGTTGGTTTGGCGCTCATGTAAAACACTAATTTTCCTCCTTTCAGAATATCCGAGTGCGTGATAACCGGCTGGGAGAGTGGCTTGCCATTCAACAGCACTTTTTGGACATACACATTCTTATCGCCCTGATTGATGGCTTCGATGGTAAATGTCTGTCCATTTTCCAGGTTCAGCCGGGCGCTCTTTACCAGCGGGCTACCCAGTGAATAGGCCTCAGAACCAGGCGCTACCGGATAAAATCCCATGGACGAAAACAGGTACCAGGCGCTCATCTGACCACAATCGTCATTGCCACCCAGCCCGTCGGGTGTAGGTTTATACTGCTTGCTGAGAATCATGCGGATACGCTCCTGGGTTTTCCAGGGCTGATCGGTCCAGTTGTAGAGGTAAGCAATATGGTGAGCCGGTTCATTGCCGTGGATATATCCGCCAATGATTCCTTCGCGGGAAATATCTTCGGTTTCGGCAAAAAATTCATCCGGCAAATGCATCGAGAACAGGGTGTCCAGACGGGCGGCAAACCGGTTAGGGCCACCCATGTACTCGACGAGGGATTTTGGGTTCTGGGGCACGAAGAAGCTGAAATTCCAGGAGTTGCCTTCTATGAATCCCTGCCCGTCCGTCTTATATACGTCGAATTCTTTCTTGAACGAACCATCAATCAGCCGGGGCCGCATGAACCCAATCGACTTGTCGAACACATTTTGCCAGTTCTGGGAGCGCTTCAGGAAGGTATCATACACGTCGGTCCGGTTCAACTTTTTGGCCAGTTGGGCAATGCACCAGTCATCATAGGCGTACTCAAGCGTATTGGAAACCGAGGTGCCGTTGGATGAGGCAGGCACGTAGCCCCGATCGATGTAGTCGCCAATGCCTTCATACTCGCGCCGATTGGCGGTGGCTATACAGGCATCGAGCGCTTTCTGGGTGTCGCCTTTAAATACACCCTTGACGATGGCATCGGCCAGGACAGATACGCTGTGGTAGCCGCTCATACACCAGTTCTCGTTCGCGTAATGCGACCAGACCGGCAACATCTTCAGCGTACTCTGGTCGTAATGGTTCAGCATGGATTGGACCATGTCACTGTTACGGGCAGGCTGGATCAGGTTGAAAAACGGGTGCAGCGCCCGGTAGGTATCCCAGAGTGAAAACGTCGTGTAATTGGTAAACCCATTCGCCTGATGAACCCCCTGATCCAGCCCTTTGTACTGGCCGTTGGCGTCCATGTACATCGTTGGGTTGATGAACGAGTGGTAGAGGGAGGTGTAAAAGTTTACTTTGTCGGTTTCCGACGCGTCGATCTGAATCTTGTTCAACTCCCGGTTCCAGTCTGCCTGCGCCTTGGCTTTGGTCTGCTCGAAATTCCAGCCCGGGATTTCGGTTTTCATGTTGGCGAGTGCATTCTCCTGACTAACGGGCGACAGGGCCATCTTCAGTTTTATCTTCTCGCCATCTTCGGTATTGAAATCGAAGTACATGCGTATGCGCTTGCCCGCTATCTCCGGAAAGTTTCTGGTCTGGTCGAACTTCCGCCAGAAGCCTTTGTAGACCTGGGCCTTATCCAGATTCTTCTGGCCGTATGCCTTGAACGGTTTCGAAAAGGACAGCGCAAAGTAGACGGTTCGGGTACGGGCCCAGCCATTCGTTTGCCGGTACCCGGTTATCAACGAGTCGTTAACGACCCGCACATACGTCCAGACGACCTTGTCTTCATAATTGTAGATGCCCGACGTCAGGTCGAGCAGGATGTGCGACTGGTCTGATTTGGGAAACGTGTACTGGTGAAAGCCTACCCGGTTAGACGCTGTCAGCTCGGCTGTTATGGAATGATCGTCGAGCCTGACTTTATAATACCCCGCTTCGGCCACTTCGTTTGCGTGCGAAAAAGCCGACCGGTACCCGCTTTTTGGGTTTGCGGCCACGCCCGGATTGAGTTGCAAAGCCCCCTGAGTAGGCATGATCAGGAAATCACCGAGGTCAGAATGGCCGGTGCCGCTGAAATGCGTATGGCTGAAGCCAACGATCGTTTTGTCCTCGTATTTATAACCTGCGCAATACTTGTAAACGTCCCCGTTATACTTGCCGTTCAACTCATATGACAGCGTATCAGTATCGGGACTTAACTGGACGGACCCGAACGGTACCGTAGCTCCCGGATAGGTATGCCCCATCTTTTCGGTGCCAATGAGCGGGTGTACATAAGGCACAAGGTTCTGCTGAGCGAAGGAAACTAAAAAAAGAAACTGGAAAAGGATCGTAAATGTAACGTTCATCTTTTTTTTAGATAGACCCGGCTTACCGGTAATACGGCGAAAAAGGTACGAAAAGCTTTCGTAAGCGCCCCATGGTGAGCGATAGACCTATGGTTTTAATGCCTTTTTTGCCGGTATAGTGTAACGATCACAGCTTTTGTGAAAGTAAAACCAACAGTCAACTCTCTTCCAGTGCCCGGGGTATGACCATGACTAAGTAAACAGGGTAGTAGCGTTGATGGCGTATGGGCCTATCGTAGTATGTCTGTGCGCCATCAGACTTTAGCAGGTATCCCATTCACGACTGTCCCGTCAAATTATGCAAACGTCCCGCCCACCCGCTTTGACCTTCGCCGAATACAGTAAGCACGACGCAACCGCATTAGCGGAACTGGTCCGTAAGGGCGAAGTTACCCCCGTCGAACTTCTCGAAACTGCCATTGCCCGTGCTGATGTCGTCAATCCGAAGCTGAACGCTATCGTCACGCCCTTATATGACAAAGGACGCGACATGGCGAAGCAGTTGCCGACAACGGGTTCTTTTCGGGGGGTACCGTTTTTGTTGAAAGATCTGGAGCTGGAGTGGGCCGGAACACCCCTCAGATCGGGCTGCCGGGGCTACGGGAACTACGTTTCGCCAATCGATAGCGAGGTGGTGAAGCGACTGAAAGCGGCCGGACTGGTATTGTTCGGAAAAACCAACACGCCCGAGTTTGGCCTGACACCGTATACCGAATCGAAACTGTACGGTCCTGCCCGTAACCCGTGGAAACCAACCCATTCGCCGGGCGGGTCGAGTGGGGGATCGGCTGTGGCGGTGGCGGCAGGGATTGTACCGGCAGCTACCGCTTCAGATGGGGGTGGATCTATTCGTATTCCCGCTGCGTGCTGCGGCCTGTTTGGCCTGAAACCCTCACGTGGACGGGTTACGCTCGGTCCCAATTTTAGCGAGATGTGGGGTGGAGCGGTAGTTAGTCATGCTATTACGCGCTCCGTCCGCGACAGTGCCGGATTGCTCGATGCTATAGCAGGCCCCTTTACCGGCGATCCTTACGGTATTGCTGCGCCTGAGTGGCCCTTCGTGCAGGAGGTACGCCGGGAGCCGGGTCATTTGCGGATTGCCTTCTCAACGCAGGCCCTGATGGAAGCGCAGCCCACCGATCCCGTTTGTGTGAAGGCCGTTCAGGATACGGCCCGGCTGCTCGAAAGTCTGGGCCATACCGTGGAGGAGGTGCCACTGCCTTACGAGAAAAGTATCGTGACGAAGGCGTTTTTCCTGAATGTGCTGAGCGAAACAGCCGCTACCCTGCGGGATCTGGCCGAGTTTCTGGGCCGGCCGGTCCGGCGCGACGATGTCGAGTTGAACACATGGGCGCTTAGCCGGATGGCGGCCAGCTACTCGGCTGAGGACGTCGCTTATCAAAAACGACGCTGGAACACGCTGAACCGAAACATGGGGCAACTCCATGAAACCTATGACGTATTCCTAACACCGACCCTGCCTCGTCCGCCTATTGCCATCGGTACGTTTCAGAACACGGCAACGGAGGAGCGGATGCTCAAACTAGTTGACGCCGTGAGCGGACTTAAATACCTGAAAGGGTCTAAACTGGTCGATGAACTGGCCGAAAAGTCGCTCAATTACATAGCGTATACAGTCATCACCAACATGACGGGGCAGCCGTCGATGTCGGTACCACTCCACTGGTCAGCCGACGGGTTGCCCATCGGTGTCATGTTCGCGGCAAAACTGGGCGACGAAGCAACGTTATTGCGGTTAGCGGGGCAACTGGAACAGGCGCAGCCGTGGTTTGAGAAGCGGCCAGCCCTATAATGAGGCCCCCTTTGTAACGCCGTCGTCACGGCGGTATCTATCACTCAGTATAATCCAGCTCTTTGCCAAATGTTTCTTCAATGGTGGCCAGCGCCCAGAAACCGATGAGGAAACAAACGGCGGCTACAACTGCACCAGCGCCCAATACGCCAATGGCCGGTTTCATCGCCTGAAACGCCGGAATGGTTAGCAGGGTCGTTGCCCGGACATTGTTGGCAACCGACGTGGTGGCCGTAGCGCGTAAATTAGTGCCGAAACTCTCGGCAGTAACGGTCAGGAACATGGCAATGTAGCCGATGCCGAAGCCCATTCCCATGCATACCACATAGAAGACGTCGGCCGACCGAATGCCGCCGAATAAATACACGCCGACGAAGACGAAGGTTAGCCCCATCATGAGTCCGATGGCTTTCCGGCGCGACCGGAACCACTGGCTAAACAAGCCACTCAGCAGGTCGCCAACAACGGTTCCTACGTAAGTAAACATGACGCAGCGCCCCGGCTGAATGGCATCGGGAATGCCCAGTGCCTGACCAAATTCATTGCCAAACGTAGCCAGAATACCAATGACGAGATAAGTAGGTACGGCCAGCCCCATGCAGCGCAGGTAGCGGCCTAACCGACCGCCCCCTTGAAACAGGGCCCAGAAATTACCCCGCGCAATACCTGTTTGCTGCACCCGCCTGAACATCGTCGACTCCAGCACGCTTACCCGGAGAACCAGCAGGGCCAGGCCCAGTCCGCCCCCGATGAAATAGGTCGTGCGCCAGTCGAAAAGTGTGACGGTAAAGTAGGCGACTACGGCCCCTAGCAGGCCCACGCTGGCTACCAGCGACGAGCCATAGCCACGGAGTTCTTTCGGCAGAATCTCGCTGACGAGTGTAATGCCCGCGCCCAGTTCACCCGCCAGTCCTAACCCGGCCACCAGACGCAGGATAGCATAAAGCTCCGGGTCACGAACGAAGCCGCAGGCGATATTGGCCAGTGAATAGGTAATGATACTGCCGAACAGAACCGACAGTCGACCGCGTTTGTCGCCCAGGATACCCCACAGGATACCGCCCATTAACAGACCTGCCTGCTGGTAATTCAGGATGCGCCCACCAATGAGGGAGGTATCGGCATCCGACAGCCCGAGGTCTTTCAGGCTTGGTACCCGAACGATGTTAAAAAGCAACAGGTCATACACATCCACAAAGTAGCCCAGCGCGGCAACGATTACCGGCAGGGCAAACAAGGGACGCAGGGAAGCCGGTGGTGGCGTAGTCGTTTGCATGGGTAGCCGACAAATGAAAAAAAGAAGTTCAAAAAAGAAACGGATGAAATCGATTAAATCTGGATATCAACCTCGTGCTATCCGTTTTAATCAATTTCATCCGTTCAATCTGTGTTCCACCGAATACGCTTACCAGAACCGAACGTACAGGACGGTAACGAGCAGCAGGATAATAACCGTCAGGGCCGTAGCGGCTGGCTGGAGTTTAAACATGCTGGCATCGATGGCAAACGCTTTGGGGTTGATGACCGGTCCTGTCAGACTGATGGCTACCATGAGCAGAATGGTAAAGACAAACGACCAGCCCATGCAGATCAGGAAGGGTATTTCGAAGCCGCCGTTCCCGTTGGGGTAAGCCGTATAAAGAATCGTTTCGTTGCCAAATAAGGCCGGTGCGTAGTTGTTGAACAGCACCGCCAGGGCAAAACCACCCAGGATACCCGCTACCGCAGCGGCACCCGTCGTGCGTTTCCAGAAGAAGCCCAGAATGAACACCGCGAAGATAGCGGGGCTCAGGTAGCCCGTATATTTCTGGATGAACGTAAAGCCGCCTTCCTGCCCGATACCCAGTGCATCCTGCCAGGTAAGCGCAATAGACAGCAGCATGGCAGCAAAAATGGTGACCCGGCCTACCCATACCAACTGCTTTTGGGTGGCGTCTTTCTTGATGTATTTCTGGTAAATATCGAGCGTGAAAATTGTCGATATCGAGTTGGCTTTACCCGCCAGCGACGCTACGATGGCGGCTGTTAGGGCGGCCATCGAGAGGCCCTTGAGACCATTTGGCAGGAAAGACAGAATCGCCGAATAGGCGTTGTCGGCGAGGAGTTTACCGCCGGGTGCCATCTCGTTTTGCAGACTGCCGTTTTTATACAGCACGTAGGCTGCAATACCAGGCAGCATCACGATCAGGGGCATGAAAATTTTCAGCAGGGCCGCGAAGAGAATACCGGTACGGGCTGTTTTCAGGTCGGCACCCAGGGCGCGCTGGGTGATGTACTGGTTGCAACCCCAATAGTTGAGGTTCACGATCCAGATACCAGCGAAGTACATGGCCAGGCCGGGCAAGGTCAGGTATTTATTGATGTCGACCTGCGAGGTATTCGGACCTGGCTTTTCAAAGATCATGTGGAAGTGATCGTCGGCGTCGGCCATCATGGCAGAGAAGCCTGAGATGACATCGTTGCCGAGGCCAAACTTCTGACTCACCAGGGTGAGCGCGATATAGGACGTTACCAGACCGCCAATAATGAGGACCGCTACCTGTATAACGTCGGTATAACCAATGACTTTCATACCCCCCAGGGTAATGAAAATGGCGAATATACTGAGTCCGATAACGATGGGGTGGAAAGAGTCGGCACCAACCAGCGTACTGATGGCCAGCGCACCCAGAAACAGGATCGAGGTCAGGTTGACAAATACGTACAGAAACAGCCAGAAAATAGCCATGATCAGGCTGACCGTTTCATTATACCGCGTTTTTAAAAACTGCGGCATGGTGTAAATGTGATTCTTGAGGTAGATTGGCATGAACCAGACCGCCACGATAATCAGGGCGAGGGCGGCAAACCACTCATATACCGCAACGGCAATACCAAAGGTGAATCCATTGCCCGACATGCCAATAAACTGCTCGGCTGAGATGTTCGACGCAATCATTGAGGCTCCAATGGCCCACCATGTCAACGATCCTTCAGCCAGGAAAAAATCTTTTGTTTCAAGACTGGTCGTCTGTTTTCGCTTGTAAATCCAGTACCCGTAGGACGATACCCCAATGAAATACAAGATAAAAATAATGTAGTCTGTCGTGTTAAGTTGGTTCATTGCTGCACGCAAAAAAGAGAGTTGTAGGGATTAGCCCGTAAAAAAGCAACTATTTCTCCAAATAGGCCTTATTTCAGCTGTAAATCATTTCGCAGAATATCTGCCGGGAGGTAATCGTAAATGATAACTCGTTCGTTTTACGCCTTTTATCTAGAAGCAAAGTAGATTTATCCGCGTCGTCGTCGAGCTACTCGACAAAATCCATGTCTTTGCCATACGTCTCCTCCATGCGGCTGAGCGACCAGAAAGCTAGTCCGTAAACGAGCAAGCCCAGGAGGCCAGCCGATACCAGTGCGCCCAAGCCTGGCTTTAGTGCCTGAAAAAAGAGCGTCATTGGAATCAGGAGCCCCCGTACAACGCTTGGTGCCGAGGTGGTAGCCGTAGCGCGCAGATTGGTGCCGTAGCTTTCGGCAACGGTCGTCAGGTACATGGCGATGTAACCCGTGCAGAAACCCGCCAGCAAACAAACGGTGTAAATACCGCTGGCGGTACTGATACCGCCGAAAAGATAGACCGTACTCAGCAGCAGGCTGAAGATGAGCAGCAGGATGATGGTCCTGAGCCGCGACTTCAGCCACTGACTCAGGGGCCCGCTCAGCAAGTCGCCCCCTGCCAGTCCAACATAAATCATCATCACACAACGGCCCGGTTTAATAACTTCGGCAATGCCCAGCGCCTGCCCGAACTCGTTGGCAAACGTGCCCAGGATGCCGACAATGAACCAGGTGGGTAGCCCTACGGCCACACAGCGCAGGTATTTGAGGGCGTTAGGCCAGCTGCTGAAGAAGTGAAAGAAATTGCCCCGCCCCACACCCTGGTGTTCTGTTTTCATTCGGCTGAACAGACCCGACTCGAACACACTGACCCGAAGCAGCAACAGCGCCAGCCCCATGCCGCCCCCCACCCAGAAGGCCATGCGCCAGTTGAAGTACTCGACGGTGAAATAAGCTACGCCCGCCCCGAGATAGCCGATACCCGCCACGATCGACGAACCATACCCCCGGATTTCTTTTGGTAAGATCTCCGAGACGAGCACCATGGCGGCCCCGATTTCGCCCGACAGGCCCACCCCCGCCACAAACCGCAGAAGGGCATAGCTGTTCACATCCTGAACAAACCCACAGGCAATATTGGTGAGCGAGTAGGTAATAATACTGCCAAACAGGACCGACATCCGCCCCCGTTTGTCGCCCAGAACCCCCCAGAGAATACCACCCACCAGCAACCCGGCCTGCTGGCAGTTCAGGATGAATGTACCCGCCTTTGATACATCGGCTTCTGACAAACCCAGCGATTGCAGGCTTGGCACGCGTACGATGCTGAAAATAAGCATGTCGTAAACGTCCACGAAGAACCCCAGCGCCGAAACGATTACGGGTAAGGCAAACAACAGGCGTAAAGACGGACGGGTGGGGGTGGGCGAGAGGGCTTGCATTGATTGTGGCTGAGGAAACAACCTGGCTGAAAAATAAGAGTAGGCCTACAGGAATAAACCGGTTCTGGCCCGGTGATGCAGCAAGTTAGGGCAAACGGATGGATGTTGGGTGTACTCCGTTCAGAAAAGCGATTCACCTGGTCATTGGGGAGCCAGTGTAGGTCTTGTTCGGTTCGTTTGCTATTTTGGGGCAACAATCAGGCACTATGCGATCAATTCTGTTTATTTTTATTCTGTTTGGCGGTACGCTGGTCGTCCGTCCTCTGTTGGCTCAGAAAAAACGCGTCCCGGCCGATCCCGTTGCCCGTTACGACGCCTACGTAGAACAGGCTGTTCGGGACTGGCGGGTGCCGGGCCTGACCGTTACGGTGGTGAAGGACGGCAAAGTACTGCTCAAAAAGGGCTACGGCGTTCGAAAGCAGGTTGGAGCCGGGTCTGGGGCTCCCGAACCGGTGAACAGCCAGACACTTTTTGCGATGGCATCGACAACCAAAGCGATGACCGCGGCTTGCCTTGGTATGCTTGTCGATGAAGGAAAACTCAACTGGGACGATCCCGTTACGGATTACCTGCCCGATTTTCAACTGTACGACCCGGCTGTAACGCGTGATATCCGGGTGCGCGACCTGCTGACCCACAATGCCGGGCTGGGTAATGCTGATTTTCTTTGGTCGGCTATGCAGATCCCGGCCAATGAGATCCTACACCGGTTGCGCCTGATAAAACCGGCGTATTCGTTGCGGGCGGGTTTCATCTACCAGAACATTATGTATCTGGCGGCCGGGAAAGTTATTGAAAAGGTGAGTGGCCTGCCGTGGGACGTGTTCATCCGCCAGCGCATTTTTGAGCCGCTGGGAATGAGCCGCACCAGGGCTTTGTTTCGCGAGGTAACCGACGCCAACCGGGCCATGCCCCATGTGATGATCAACGATACCATTCGCCTGGTGGAGAGTCGGATCGAAGAGGGGTCGGTAGATGCCGTCGGGCCAGCCGGGTCGGTCTGGTCGTGTCCGGATGATCTGGTGGCCTGGATGCGGTGCATGCTCGACACCGCCCGGTACAACAGCGGTGGGGTCACTACCAAAGCATTACTAACCCCGGCCACCTGGGCCGAGTTGTTCCGGCCGCAGACACTGGTAACCGATGGCCAGTTTTATCCTACCCAGCAACTGACGAAACCTAGTTGGAAAACCTACGGCCTGGGCTGGTTTCAGCATGACTACCGGGGCCATCGGGTTAACTTTCACACGGGCAGCCTGACCGGAATGGTAGCTATTCATGGCCAGTTACCCGACCAGAAGCTGGCGGTTTACGTACAGGCTAACCTCGATCATGCCGAACTGCGCCATGCGCTCATGTATCGGGCCTTCGACGAATTTGGGCTGGACCCCACCGACGTCCGCACGGTCCATCGTGACTGGAGCACTGAATTTCGCCTGCTGTATGGCCGTTTGCAGCAGCGTGCGAAACTGGCCGAGCGCACCGCCGATAGCACACGGGTGATCAATACGAAGCCATCTCTACCGTTAACGGCCTATGCGGGTACGTATCTGGACCCACTCTACGGCAAGGTAGACGTTAGTGTGCAGCAGGGTAAACTCCACCTGTCGATAAACAACATGCTAACGGGAAGCCTGAGCCATTGGCATTACGATACGTTCCGGCTGACCTACGACCAATTCTGGAACGGTAGCGATACCGTTGGCTTTTTGCTCGATACCCAGGGTAACGTAGCTAAATTGAGTTGGGGCGGGGTTGAACTGGCGAAGGTAGTAGCCGGTAAGAACAACGCGCAGGCGGCCCGTTGACAAGGATAGAACGGACACAAAAGGGCCGTTCCATAACAGGTACATTAAGTCTACTCAAGTAATAGGCTTTTTCAGAACAGTCGGTCTGGCTTAATAGTTAGGAATCAGTAATGAGCCTATAGCCATTACTAACAGCCAAATAACGTTATGAAAAAGAAATCGATAGTGCTGGGATTAGCCATTGCCCTGGCAGCTGCGAACGGATCGTTCGCTCAACAAAACAGTGCCATGACCAACTCGGGTACAACAGGCATGGTAGGTAAAGAAAGTAAAGCAGAATTTGATCGGCTGAACAAGAAAGGGGCTGCCGACGTAGCGGCTATCCGCCCCACGAGTGCTAAACTGTCGAGTGCTGATCAGAGCCTGATGATGGAAGTGGCAAAAGGTGGAATGAAGCAGCTTGAAATGAGTAAAGTAGCCGTTCAGAAAGCCAGCAACGAAGCCGTGCGGCAACTGGCGCAGGCAGAAGTACAGGAGCAGACGGGCCTATCGGCAAAACTGAAAGAGATTGCCCAGGCAAAAGGGATCACACTTCCTGCTACGCCGGACGCTGAAGTACAGGCGGCTGTGAGCCGACTACAGGCTGTATCGGGTATGGCATTCGACCGGATGTATGTTACCGAGAGTGGTGTGAAGGGACACGAGAAGCTCGATTCTGTAATGAGTAAAGTGAAAAGCACCGCAACCGATGCCAACCTCAAAAGCGTTGCGCAGGTCGCTCATCCACTCGTAAAAAATCACCTGAAAGTATCGCGCGATATAATGACTAAAATGTCAGATGGGAATACTGGATCACGATAGATGATTAAAGTTTCATTAAATGCCGACACCGGAAACTGTAGGAACAGTTTCCGGTGTTTTTGTTTTATACAACGCTACAGTATCCCTAGGGTATACCCCTGTTTTAGCCGGATACAACAGATAATCACTGCTTTCTTTTGTATATTTGGAGGAGTAAACAGAACTAAAACGGAATCCTGTGGAACGACGTAGTGCTCTCATTACCTTAGCCGGGGCGGTTGCCGGTCTTGTTAGCTTACCTGGCTGGGCTACTGGCTGGTCGGCCGAAAGCATTCAATTGGACCGAGCCCTTGTTACCACCGATCAGCGCGATTTGCTGGCCGAAATCGTTGATACGATTATACCTAAAACAGATACGCCGGGTGCGAAAGAATTAAAGGTACACCAGTTGATCGAGAAGCTTGTGGCGGACTGCTCCGATAAGGCGGCCCAGGATACGTTTGCCAAAGGCCTTACCACGGTGGATGAACTGGCGCAACAGTCATTCAATAAGCCTTTCGCCAAAGGAGATGCTACCCAACGTATGGCGTTACTGACCCAGATGAGTCAGTCAACCGAGCCAGTGCAGAAAGACTTTTATGGATTGGTGAAGAACATGACCATTCGTGGATACATGAACTCTGAATACGTGATGACCAATCTCACAAACTTCCAGTTTATACCCGGCCATTATTATGGCTGTGTTCCTGTGTCGGCGAAAGCCGTTTCTCAACCCAAACAAGGTAAATAGGAGTGAAGTCATCTACTATAGGTGTAAGCCCCGGAAGTCGTAGAAGTCACAAGTCGTAGAAGTCACAAGTCGTAGAAGTCGCAAGTCGTAGTAGTCGTAAGTCGTAGTAGTCGTAAGGGGCCAACAGACTTTTATGTTTACTGCCTGCCACTTACGACTACTACGACTTTTACGACTTACAACCACTATGACTCCCTCCACAACCCCCTTCAACTTAGTATGTCATATTTGAATATCGACGCTCAGGCGTTGAATACATACGATGCCATTGTCATTGGCTCGGGCATCAGCGGAGGCTGGGCCGCAAAAGAACTGACCGGTAAAGGCTTACGCACCCTGGTGCTGGAGCGGGGCCGCGACGTTCGCCATATAACCGATTACCCAACTACCAACACCCAGCCGTGGGAGTTTGAGCACCGGGGGCAGCTAACCAGTGCTGTTCGGGATGCTAACCCGATCATCAGTAAATGTTACGCGTTTTACGAAGGCACAGAACAGTTCTTCGTGAAAGATGCCGAACATCCATACATACAGGAAAAACCTTTCGATTGGATTCGGGGCTATCAGGTAGGGGGCAAGTCATTGATGTGGGCACGTCAAACCCAGCGGTGGAGTGATTTCGACTTCGAAGGTCCCGCCCGTGACGGCTTTGCTGTCGACTGGCCCATCCGGTATGCCGACCTCGCGCCCTGGTACAGCTACGTTGAGCGGTTTGCTGGTATTTCCGGTAACAAAGACGGGCTGGCTACCTTGCCCGATGGTGAGTTTCTGCCGCCCCACGAGTGGAACTGTGTGGAAAGCCATTTCCAGAAACAGATCGCCAGCCGTTATAAAGACCGGCACGTGATTATGGGTCGGGCGGCTCATATCACGCAGCCCAAACAGATTCACTACGATCAGGGTCGGGCGCAGTGTCAGCACCGGACCATTTGCGAGCGCGGCTGTCCTTTTGGCGGTTACTTCAGCAGCAACTCATCGACCCTGCCCTGGGCAGCCAAAACCGGTAAGATGACCCTGCGGCCAAACTCGGTCGTGCATTCGATCATCTATGATGAGAAGAAAGGCCGGGCTACGGGTGTGCGGGTGATCGATACCAACACGAAGCAGATGACCGAGTTCTATGCCCGCGTTATTTTTCTGAACGCTGCTGCCCTGAACTCAAACCTTGTGCTGCTTAATTCTACCTCGAACCGCTTTCCGAACGGACTGGGTAACGACAGTGGTGTGTTGGGTAAGTATGCTGCCTTCCATAATTACCGGGCGGGCGTGTCGGGTGAGTATGATGGTAATCTCGACTCAACCACCGATGGACGTCGTCCCAACAGTCCTTATATTCCTCGTTTCCGCAATGTAGAGAAGCAGGAAATGGGCTTTCTACGGGGGTATGCGGCCGGTTTCTCAGCCGGACGCAGTTCACAGACGAACCGAGATGGGCTGGGGGCAGATTTGAAGAACAACCTGCTCAATCCAACGCTTGGTGGCTGGCATGTAGGTTCGCATATGATGGGCGAAACAATTCCAAAAGAAACGAACTACGTAGCCCTCGATCCAACCCAAAAAGATCCGTTCGGTATTCCGCAGCTGAAAATTTCCATCGCCTACGACGACAACGACGAGAAGATGGTAAAAGATTATCAGGAGCAAATGTCGGAGATGTTTACAGCCGCTGGATTTACCAATATCCAGGTGCGGGATGATAAGCGTAATCCCGGGCTCGACATCCACGAGATGGGGGGTGCCCGAATGGGTAAAGACCCGAAAACGTCGATCCTGAATAAGTGGAATCAGGTGCACGCCTGCAAGAACGTATTCGTTACCGACGGGGCCTGTATGACCTCAACCTCGACCCAGAATCCATCGTTGACCTACATGGCTATGAGCGCGCGTTCTGTCGACTTTGCGGTAAAAGCGATCAAGAAGGGCGAAGTATAAACTATAATGTATCAGGCATAAAAAAACGGCCGTTCGTGAGAGCGGCCGTTTTTTTATGCCCTGCCAGTGGTCCGATAGGACCCTGGTAGTGGCTACTGTCTTTAGTCTACAGCCACTACCAAGGTCTACGACCGGAACGCGGGACCGCACTGGCAGGGCTTTAAGTATGTTTATCAAAGTGCCAGTTCTTTCTCCGACACGATTGTCAGGACTTCGGTGTCTTTCAACCGTACGGCCAGGCCCAGCGTTTTGGGTACTTCGTAGTGGAAGAAGAACTTCATGGTATGAATCTTCCCCTCGTAGAACGTCAGGTCGTCGCCCTGTGGATTTTGCGTCAGGATAATCTGCTTGGCCACGACCGACTGTTTCAGCCACTGCCAGGCTACGACTACAATCCCGAACAACTCCAGGAACAGTGTTGCATCCGACAGGTAGCGTTCTGTATCACCTTTCATCGCATGGGGCAACAGGCTTGCCATAACTTCCTGAACCCGTTTCAACTCATCGGTTAGCTGATCGGCGTAGGGCTTCAACTCATCGAAGGTGCTGGCTTCGGCGATAGTCCTGCTAATTTCGGCGAAGAGCAACTGTGGCGCTTTACCGCCTTTCATGGTCATCTTCCGACCCAGCAGATCCTGCGCCTGGATACCGGTTGTGCCCTCATAAATGGGCGTGATGCGAATGTCGCGGTATAATTGCTCGACCGGGAAGTCCTCGGTGAAGCCATACCCGCCAAATGTCTGTACACTCTGGCTAACCGATTGTACGCCCATTTCAGATGGGTATGACTTAGCCACCGGCATCAACAGATCAAGCATCAGGAAGGCATTTTCTTTTTCTTCACCTTCTGCCACACTACTAATGTCATAGAGCCGGGCGGCTTCGATCAGCAGCGACAGCGAGCCTTCGGTTACTGCCTTCTGGAACAACAGCATCCGCCGAACATCGGGGTGGTTGATAATGGTTGTCTGGGGCGCATCGAGCATGTTCTTCTCGTTCAGTCGACGGCTTTGCGGACGTTCTCTAGCGTATTGCAGAGCCGCGTAATAGGCTGCTGTAGCGATGCCGGCCGCCGTCATACCTACGCCGATACGGGCTTCGTTCATCATCTGGAACATGTAGGGGAGACCCTGATGTGGTTGTCCAACGAGGTAGCCGACCGTATTATCATTGGAACCCATGGTAAGGTGCATGGCAGGAACCCCCTTCTGGCCCATCTTGTGATATACACCCGTGGAAGTAACGTCGTTATCGACAAATTGACCATTTCCATCGGGCCGGTACTTGGGCACGATAAATAGCGATATGCCTTTGGTTCCTTTAGGGGCGCCGTCGATGCGGGCCAGCATCAGGTGAACAATGTTGTCGACCGCGTCGTGGTCCCCCGCAGAGATAAACACTTTCTGGCCTTTTATCTTATAGGAGCCATCGGCCTGGGGGGTGGCCGATGTCATTACATCCGACAGCGACGAACCGGCTTGCGGCTCGGTCAGTGCCATCGTCCCCTGCCACTGGCCCGACAGCATATTGGGTACGTAGAATTCAGTCAGTTCCGGTGATCCGAACGACGTGATCAGGTGGGCTGATCCCGACGAAAGGCCCGTATACATCATGCCATTATTGGCTGCCATCAGAATAAAACCAACGCTGGCGCTGAGCATTTCGGGCAACTGCTGGCCACCGTGTTCAAAGGAAAACCCCGCGCCAATCAGACCGGCGTCACCCATGGCCTTCATAAACTCTTTCACCTTGGGGTGAACAGTTACCTGACCATTTTTAAGCTCGGGCTGATTTTTATCCACCTCTTTCAGATAGGGGTGCATGAGGGTGTCGGCAATGTAAGTGGCTGAATCGAGCACGAGATTGAAAGTCTCGCGGTCGTGAGCACTGAAGTACTCGTATTTGTTCAGCTCTTCGGCTTTAAATACGTCGTGCAGCAAAAACTGCAGGTTACGCTTACTGAAATATGTCGTTGCCATACAGGACGATCTGGTTTAAAACTGGTATGCTTGCATACTATTATAATGGTAAAAATACTGGAATTCCGGTTTATCTTTATATCAATCCCAAAAAACTATCGTTTACTTTACGACGTAAATAAGGCGTTACTTTAACAAACCAACTTTCACACATGAAAAATCTGTTTTTTGCCATTGCTCTTCTGCTTTCTACCGTGTCGCTGACACAGGCGCAGGATAAGAAGCCCCCCATGAGTCCTAAAATCACGGTTGAGAGCCCAGACAAAAATATCAAAGTGGTTTACGGGCAACCCTCCAAGCGCGGTCGGGTTATTTTTGGCGATGCCGGGCTGGAAAAATACGGTAAAGTATGGCGTACCGGTGCCAACGAAGCAACGGAAGTGACATTCAAAAGTGATGTTATGTTCGGTGGTAAAATGGTCAAAGCAGGTACGTACACGCTATACACCATTCCCGGTGAGAAAGAGTGGAGTGTCCTGCTGAACAGCACCCTTGGGCAGTGGGGCGCTTACGATTATGACAAGATCAAAGGCAGTGACGTTGCGATGGTAAAAGTGCCAGTCTCGATGAACAAAGCGCCTATGGAAAAACTGGTCATTACGCCTAGTAACAACAGCATCGCTATTGGTTGGGATAACATGACTGTATCTGTGCCGGTTATGAAGCACGGTAGCTAAATAATAGTACCGCATAGTTACTAATCTATTAAGTGGTGAACAGATAAAGCCTGGCTAATAAGTCAGGCTTTATCTGTTTTTAGATTATTGATAATCAACAGGTTAATCTTTATTTTGAGTAGCTTACTCTAGCGAAGTTTACCTACATGGAATGCAATTCATGTAAAAAGAGCGCTTTGTTTGATTATGGGTGAATAAAAAATGTCGTAACTAATTAACAAACAAACGTTTATCGCGTTATTTGCAGAAACCGCTAAGCCGACGTCACATGATAAGACATTACTTGTTTTGTTTACTAATCGGAATCGCTTTTTCGCCTGTTTACGGGCAGGGCGTTGCCGATTACTACCGGGCACCTGACCGCGGTACCCAGTACAACCGGCTGTTGACGCGCTACGGTGGCCCCAATATCCGTGACCGCTGGTATGTGTCGCTGGACGGTTTCGTTCGTACCGATCGGGCTCATATTGATAACTCCTTCAACGGCCTGATTCAAAGCGATCTCGTTACAAAAGCCGGTATTGGGGCTATGATTGGCTGGACATCCCGTGAACGGTGGTCAGTCGAGGGGGGATATGCCCGGATGCCTATTCATACGCAGGTATCGGTTCGGAACGGCGTTGCTCCTCTGGTATACCGGTACACGAATGGTCGGGATGCTTTTATCCTGCGGGGGAAAAGACTCGTTCTCTCTACCAGTGGCCCTTGGCTGCGGTCGGGTTTCTGGCTGAGCGGGGGTATGTGGCTGGTACCGAACGGTGGTCAGTCTGAGGGCCGTTTCTCGCTGATTGGTTACCGCTATCGGGGCCGGGGCGAGTCGCCCGACACGTTGCGTTTGCTGAGCCAGACTCGTACAGGTACACGCATGACGACCATGGCCGAACTGGGCGCTGAATACAACGTGCGGCTTAGCGATAATGTCGACCTTGGTTTTTCAATCCGCAAATTCTGGGGACTGGGCAGTTCCATCGTTACCGACGTTAACTATACCGTCAACCGGACGCTGGCACAGCAGGCGCAGCTGCAAGGCACAGGAACGGGTATGAACTATGGAGTAACGTTGCGGTACACCCTGGCCATCCAACGTAATTTCCCGAATGCGCTGGAAGTACGGGGTAAAGGACATATCAAGTAAGTCAGGGTAGCCAAACCGACCGGTAGTCGTCGGCAAACTGCCGAAACGTGATAGGAGCGCGCCCAAGTAGCCTACTTGTCTCGTTCGTTAGCTTGGCCGCTTTTCCTAATTTTGAAACCGTATACAAGGCCAGCATCACCAGCGTAAAGCCCAGCGGATTTTTTTCCTTCACCCATTTTCGCCACACAAACCGCAGCATGGATGGGTTACGGTAAGTGATCTGGCGACCCAGCACCGTTGTCAGCGTTCGGGCCACTTCGCTGTAAGTCAGCGCTTCGGAGCCAGTCAGCTCATACCCTTTATACAAGTGTTCGGTCGTCGAACTCGTTAGTGCCAGGGCTGCCACCGCCCCAATATCCCGCACATCGACAAAACTTGTCCGACCGTTTCCTGCCGGGACAAATATTTCATTTTGACGTCGGATCTCATCGCGGTGTATGGTACTGAGGTTTTGCATAAAAAAGCTGGGCCTCAGAAATGTGAACGGCAGGTTGGCTTCGACAAGGATTTTTTCAATTTTATGATGCGGGGTTACCGGGTTGTTTTCAACGCCCTGCAACGACAGGAATACGACCTGTCGAACGCCTGCCTGTTTCATCGCTTCTATGAACGGTTTGAAATAAACATCAACATCGGCTAACTGGGGTGGACGGACCAGCAACACCCGGCTCACCCCCAACAGCGCCCCCCTGAATGTATCGGCTTTGGTGAAATCGAGGGTTACAAACCCATCGGGTTGTACCGTCCATTCCGGTTTCGTTCCAGGCTGTATTGTGTCCCGTATACCGGCTATTACCTCAAACTCCTGCTTGCGGGAGTGCTTCATCAGTTCACGTATGGTCTCCAGCCCGACGTTGCCGCTGGCACCAGTAATAAGGATCCGTACGGCGGGTTGAGCAGGCATTTGTGATGTCATGTTCGTTGCCGGGTTTATGAAGACCTTGTGGTAATAAAAACTGTACTTTGTCTTTTTGTAAGGAGAAGCATTGTACTACTAAATCGTCAATATAGATGAAAGGTTTTAAATGGAGACTGCTCATTGTGGGTATACTGGTTGTGCAGACTGCGCTGGCTGAAGTGCGACTGCCGAAGGTATTTGGGTCGCATATGGTGCTACAGCGCCGGAAGCCAATACCCGTATGGGGATGGGCCGATGCTGGTGAAAAAATAACGGTGACACTGGCCAGCCAAAGCAAAACAGCCAGTACGGGGAAGGACGGTAAGTGGCGGGTTAGTCTCGACCCGATCGAAGCGGGCGGGCCGTTTCAGCTGGTGGTGCGCGGAAAGAAAAATACCGTTACCTACGACGATGTCCTGGCGGGTGAGGTTTGGCTATGCTCCGGTCAATCGAACATGGAATGGCCATTGATAGCCGCCATGAATGGAAAGGAAGAAATCAAAACGGCAAATTATCCACAGATTCGGCAACTGGCCGTCGGCAAGGCCATGAGCCTCTCGCTGGGCAGCGATATTGAAGGCGAATGGACAGTGTGCAGTCCGGCAACGGCTCCCGCTTATACGGCTGTTGGCTACTTTTTTGCCAAACAACTTCAAAAGGAATTGAACGTACCCATTGGTTTAATCAACTCGTCCTGGGGTGGTACCCATTCTGAGACGTGGACCAGCCGGGAAGCTATGAACCGCGACGAAGAGTTGAAGGCCGTAGCCGAAAAGTTGCCGGGTACCTATCAGGAAGTTGTTCAAAGTGGTACTGAGCGCATCAGGAAACTCCTTCAGCAGCAACAGGGTGGATTGCCTACCGTAGGCGAAGCGCAAACATGGGCTGATCCTAACCTGAACACGAGTGCCTGGAAATCCATGAATGCTCCCGGCGACTGGGAGTGGGGCGGTCTGCCAACGGTAGACGGTGTCGTGTGGTTCCGGCGGGAGGTCATGGTACCGGAAACAGGTTCGCTTAAAAACGTAAAGCTATCGATTGGCTCCGTCGACGATGATGATTCGACGTATGTGAACGGCCAGTTGGTAGGCAGTACCAAAGGGCTTCGGGCCAGAGCCTATGCGCTGCCCGATGGCTTGTTAAAGCCCGGTCGCAACGTTATCGTGGTTCGTGTTGCCGATAATGGTGGTGGAGGAGGACTGATGGGTACGGCAGAACAGCTTCGGCTGGTGGGCGATAATCTGGACCTGCCGCTGGCAGGTAGCTGGCAGTATCGGGTAGCATCCATAAATTCGTCGTCCTACAATCCGGGGCCCAATACGTATGCGACCCAACTATTTAATGCCATGATCAATCCACTGGTACCTTACGCCGTTGCTGGCGCTATCTGGTACCAGGGGGAATCGAACGCAGGTCGGGCGTATCAGTACCGGCGTACCTTCCCGCTCATGATTCAGGACTGGCGGCAGCATTGGAAAGAGGATTTTCCGTTTCTGTTCGTCCAGCTGGCCAGCTTCAACGCGTCAAACGGCGACAGCCGGCGGGGAAGTGCGTGGGCCGAACTGCGCGAGGCCCAAACGATGACGCTCCAGTTGCCTAACACGGGTATGGCAATTACGGCCGATATTGGCGAGGCCACCGACATCCATCCCAAAAACAAGCACGATGTCGGTAATCGCCTGGCTGCCGAGGCCATGCGGGTCGTCTATCGCAAACCGGGTGGCCCGGCAGGCGAGGTTCCAGCCGCTGAAGCATCTCGCGGACCTATGCTGGACAAAATGACACCGGATAAAAACCGGGCCATTCTGACCTTCAGGAATGCAGCCGACGGGTTGATGGTGAAAGATAAATACGGATACCTCAAAGGATTTGAGGTTGCGGGAGAAGATCAGAAGTTTTACTACGCCAAAGCCGACGTTCAGGGTAATTCAGTGATCGTACACTGCGATTCGGTGGCGGCACCCGTAGCCGTCCGGTATGGATGGGCAGATTATAACGGCGAGGTCAATCTCTTCAATAAACAGGGCTTTCCGGCTGTACCGTTCCGTACAGACACCTGGAAAGGAGTCACGGAAGCGGCCAGGTTTGGGCAGTAGTGTTGAGGGGGATTGACGCTGAATAAGCCTTGTTGCGTGGGATGGGTGACCCGGAACTTTGCCAAAGTTCTAGATTTTGGCAAAGTTCCGGGTCACCCATCCCTCGCAACAAGGCCGATTAATGCTTCGCTTCCTGCTTACGCATCGGCATGCCATCGACAAGCTTGAAGAGTTCGTCGGCCGTTACGAGCTTTTTGAACGTTTGCTTGACACCGCCGTCTTTGCCAATCAGCCAGCCGACAAAATCTTCGGAAGGCAGTAGCTTGAAATCGTGCATCAGAAACTGGCGGTCCGGCTCGGTCACCATCGATGCAATCAGGACAATCACGTCCATATCGCGTTCTGCCAGCCCTGCTTTGGCTTCACTCAGGGCTTCCTGCTGATCGATCAGGAAATGCTGTGCATCGTCGCGACCGTATAGCAGAATTACCCGCCGGTTATCTTTTTTTTCGTTCAGTATCGCCTTGAGCGACGTCTTCTGATTCGCTACACTTTCCATAACAAGAGTTTGTCCAATTAGTAATACAATCAGACTCATCAACCACTGATATCGCATAAGTGTTAAAGTAGTGCGACCGGGAAGCCGCTGTTTACTGGATGAACTCCTTCTTTTCCGAACACGAGGCTCACAGATCTTCTGACCGTTCCAGCATCAGAATCGACGCCTGTGGCACAATCACGTATTGCTCCCCTTCATATTGCAGTTCAATGGCATTTCGCTGTAAATAAAGGGCCACGTCGCCTTCCTGCGCCTGAAGCGGCATGTACTTTACTTTTTCTTCCGTTTCTTTCCAGGGCTCATCCTCCGTTTGTACAGGAATGGGATAGCCCGGTCCTACTTTAATAACATAGCCCGACTGGACTTGTTCTTTTTCCTGCACCGTGGGCGGCAGATACAGGCCGCTGTTGGTCCGGTCGGTGGGGTCTTTGGGTTTGATTAATACGCGGTCGCCAACCACAATCAGGCGTTTTAGCTTGTTATCGGCTGTTATTCCAATCATAATCAGTTTGTTAGTTAGTCAGTTGATCAGTCGGTGAGTTGGTGAGTTGGTCAGTTGTTCAGTCGGTGAGTTGGTCAGTTGTTCAGTCAGTGAGTTTATAGAGAACGCGTCAGCAACTAACCAACTGACCGACTCACCAACTAACTGACTGTTACGGTACAGGATCGTAGCCGTGCCCGCCCCAGGGGTGGCAGCGGCTTATGCGTTTCAGGCCCATCCAGCCACCCCTGAGGGCGCCATGTTTGCGGATTGCTTCAATGGCATACTGCGAGCAGGTGGGTGTATACCGGCAGGCGTTGGGCAGATAAGGCGACAAAACCGCCTGGTATACGCGCACTAACCCGATCAGTACAGACTTCATCATGTGCGTATAACACCAGAACGGCTGAAAACTTTCCCGCAATTCCTATCTTTGTCGGCCGTCGTTCGCTATTAACCGGCGCTGACCCGACTCATTATGTTGCAATATGTTATCTGGGACGTCAATCCCGAAATTTTTCACATCGGCGCGTTTTCCGTTCGCTGGTATGGGCTGCTCTTCGCGCTGGGTTTCCTGATCGGGATGCAGATCATGACTCATATCTTCAAGGTAGAGAGAAAGCCCATCGCCGAGACCGATTCGCTACTGATCTATATGGTCGTATCCACCATAGTTGGTGCCCGTTTAGGTCACTTCCTGTTCTACGAACCAGAAGTTTTGCTGCGAAATCCACTCGAAGTTATTTTGCCGCCTTTTGCGGGCTTGGCCAGCCATGGTGCTTTCATTGGTATCATGATTGGCCTCTGGCTCTACTCACGGCGGCAGGAAAGCCGGGCAACCGGGCAGTCATTCCTGTGGGTGGCCGACCGTATTGTGATTACAGTGGCACTGGCGGGGGCCTCCATCCGGTTTGGTAACCTGATGAATTCCGAGATTGTTGGCCGACCAACTGATGTATCGTGGGCGTTCGTATTTATGAACAACAACGAATACGCCAAAATACCCCGTCACCCCGCCCAGCTATACGAATCGTTGTCGTGTCTGGTTCTGTTTTTCTTTCTGATGTGGTTCTGGAACCGCCGGAAGGAGCGGACCCCGCAGGGAAGCATGATGGGTATTTTCCTGATCTGGGTGTTTACCCTGCGTTTCTTCTACGAATACATCAAAGAAGATCAGGTAGCCAAAGAGGCCAGCATGTACCTGAATATCGGTCAGCAACTGAGCATTCCAGTGGTGTTGGTAGGCCTTTTCTTCCTCATCCGCAGCTATAGAAATCCTGCCCCAAAGCTGGAAGACGAGCCAAAGACGATCAATTCATGAGGTGAATAGTGCTAACCCTTCCAACACTTATTCTGGAATGGGTGATTGCCCAACTTAGTTAAATTGTCTGCTTTAATAGGAGACGGTGCATCGAAATCGTGTACTTTTGGAGAGTAATCACTTCATTTACGCGACTACTTCGTGAATCCGTCTCCTTTTCTTTTGCGCTGTAAACTGCTGACGACAGCGCTCAGCTTAACGATTTTCGCTACATACGCCCAGGTTCCCGGTCGCCAGATGCACTGGACCGCCGATGGTAATGCTTATGCCGCTGTTGAACAGGGCGACCTGGTCCAGATCGACATCCGAACAGGGCGTAAAACAACACTTCTACCCAAAGAAAAACTTCGTCAGCCGGGCGGTTCACTGCCTATGCCGGTGACAGATTTCGCCTTTACTCCCGATAGCGCCAGTGTTCTCGTATTTACCAACACGGCCCGGGTCTGGCGCTATAATACGCGGGGCGATTATTTTCTGATAAACCGCGCAACTGGTCAGGTACGCCAGCTGGGGCAGGGCGCGGGTGTCGTAGCCAGACCGGCCCAGTCCCTGATGTATGCAAAACTGGCCCCCGATGGACGTAGTGTTGCGTATGTGAGCGAACACAATGTATTCGTTGAAGAGGTTGCCACCGGCAAGATCCGGCAACTAACCGCCGACGGTACCCGCAAACGCATTAACGGCACGTTCGACTGGGCGTATGAGGAAGAATTTGGATGCCGTGATGGGTTTCGATGGAGCCCCGACAGCAAGCAGATTGCCTACTGGCAGGTCGACGCAACCAATATCCGCGACTACCTGATGCTGAACACGACCGATTCAAACTATTCCCATGTTGTACCGGTCGAGTATCCTAAAGTTGGCGAAAGTCCCTCGCCAACGCGGGTGGGTATCGTATCTGTATCAGGTGGACCAACAACCTGGCTGAAACTACCCGGCGATTCGCAGCAGCATTACATAACCCGGATGGAGTGGTTCCCATCGGGCGAGTCGGTGATCGTGCAGCAGCTGAATCGGAAGCAAAACGAAAGCAGACTCTTTACCTGCAACCCTGCAACGGGGGGCACCAAAGAATTTTATACCGAGACGGGCCAGAAGTGGATCGATATCAAGTCCCGCTGGAGCCGCGATAATCCGGTCGGATGGGAATGGCTCTATACGGGCAACGCATTTATCTGGGTGTCTGAAAAAGATGGGTGGCGTCACCTGTACCGGGTTAGCGCCGACGGGAAAAAAGAGACGCTGCTAACGCCCGGTGCTTATGACATTGCTACGATCAGTCACATCGACGAGGCTGCCAATCAGATTTATTTCATTGCCTCGCCCGAAAATACCAACCAGCGGTATCTCTACCGAACCCGGCTGGATGGGAAAGGTAAAGCGGAGCGCGTAACACCTGCGGGACTCGCCGGGACGCATGGCTACACCATCTCGCCCAACGGCAGACTGGCTATGCACACATTCACCAATTACCAGACACCTTCGGCCCGCGAGTGGGTTAGCTTGCCCGACCATAAGGCCGTCGACCCCGCCGAAAGCCTCACCGCCCGGCTGAAAACCGTTGCCAAACCTAATGTCCGCTTCTTTACCATCACCACCGACGATGGGGTTACGGTAGATGGCTGGATGGCTAAACCAACCGATTTTGACAGCACCAAAAAATATCCGGTTGTCTTTTATGTGTATGGCGAACCAGCGGGCAGCACCGTCAACGACGATTTCTCGGTGGGTCAGAACCGGCTCTTCAATGGCGACATGGCTAAAGCTGGCTATGTCTACGTAGCCCTCGACAATCGGGGGACGCCTAACCTGAAAGGGGCTGACTGGCGCAAGTCCATTTACCGCCAAATCGGCCGTATCAATATCCGGGACCAGGCGATGGCTACAAAGAAACTGCTGGCGCAGCACGCCTATCTGGATTCGAGCCGGGTAGCCGTTTGGGGCTGGAGCGGTGGCGGGTCAACGACACTGCATCTTTTGTTTCAATACCCCGACATTTATAAAACCGGTATTGCCATTGCGGCCGTTGGCAACCAGTTATTTTACGATAATATCTATCAGGAACGATACATGGGACTGCCGCAGGAAAATCGGGATGATTTCGTAGCGGGATCACCCATCACGTATGCCAAAAATCTGCGGGGTAACCTGCTGTATATTCACGGTACCGGCGACGATAATGTGCATTACGACAATGCCGAGGTGCTGATCAATGAACTGGTGAAGCACAACAAACAGTTTCAGGTAATGCCCTATCCAAACCGGACACACAGCATTTCGGAGGGAGAGGGGACAGCGCAACACCTGAAAACGCTGTACACGAATTACCTGCTACAGCATTGCCCGCCGGGCGGACGATAAAAGTCCTGTTTCTACTACGTTGTTTATCTGGTATTTTACATGCGTTTTCTTCATTTCCCTTTACTGCTTTTACTCCTTACGCCGGTTGTCGTTAAAGGGCAACAGGCTGCATTTACGCACGACGATACGTTGCGGGGGTCTATCACGCCCGAACGCGCCTGGTGGGATCTAACGTTTTATCACCTCAACGTTCGGGTTCATACCAACGACAGCACGTTGAGCGGCTCAACAACGATCCGGTACCGGGTACTGAAACCGGGCCGGACCATGCAGGTCGATCTACAGCGGCCCCTGCGCGTAATCAGCGTTGAGCAGGACGGAAAGCCGCTCAACGTCCGTCAGGATGGAAACGCTTATTTTGTTACGCTGATCAAAGATCAGAAGCCGGGCCAGACCGAATCTATCCGGGTGGTATACGCAGGAAAGCCACGGGTAGCTAAACGCCCGCCCTGGGATGGCGGTCTGGTCTGGTCGCGCGACAAGCGGGGCGAGTGGTTCATTGCAACGGCCTGTCAGGGACTGGGTGCCAGCGCATGGTGGCCCTGCAAAGACCATATGTACGACGAGCCCGACTCGATGGCGATCAGCGTAACTGTTCCCGAAAACCTCATGGACGTATCCAATGGGCAGCTTCGGCGGGTAACAACCAACACCGACCATACCCGTACCTTCGACTGGTATGTATCAAACCCAATCAATAACTACGGCGTAAACCTCAATATTGGCCGCTACGAACACTGGTCCGAAACGTATGCCGGTGCTAAAGGGCCACTGCCCGTAGATTATTACGCGCTTACCGAACATGTCGACTCGGCCCGGACACAGTTCCGGCAGGTGCCGCTGATGCTGAAAGCCTTCGAGCATTGGTTTGGACCCTATCCATTCTACGAGGATGGCTATAAACTGGTTGATACGCCTTATCTGGGCATGGAACACCAGAGTTCGGTTACGTACGGCAATGGTTTCCGGAATGGCTACCTGGGGCGCGATTTGTCAAAAACAGGTTGGGGATTGCTGTGGGATTTTATCATCGTCCATGAGTCGGGCCATGAGTGGTTTGCCAACAACATCACGTATAAAGACGTGGCAGATATGTGGATTCATGAGAGTTTCACGAATTACTCGGAGAATCTGTTCACGGAGTATTATTATGGCAAGGACGCCGGCGCGCAGTACGTAATCGGGTGCCGGGCCAACATCCGCAATGACAGCCCCATTATTGGAACCTACAACGTCAACCAGTCGGGTTCGGTTGATATGTATTATAAAGGCGGTAATATGCTGCATATGATTCGGCAGCTCGTTGGCGACGATGAGCGGTGGCGGCAGATACTGCGGGGTATGAACAAAACCTTCTACCACCAGACCGTAACGACCAGCCAGATCGAGCAGTATATGATTCGGGAAACGGGTAAAGATCTAAAGCCGATCTTCGATCAATACCTGCGCGATATCAGGATTCCAGTGCTTGAATACCGTACAGTGGCAAATGGAGTTCAGTATCGCTGGGCCAACTGCATTGCTGGATTCGATATGCCGGTGCAGGTCTGCCTGAACGAGGCCGGACCGTTTGAGTCGCTGAACCCAACCGAACGGTGGCAAACGCTGGCCAACAAAAAAATCACTACACTGACGCCGGATGCCAATTATTACGTCCTTAGCAAGCGGGTTAGCCGGTAAGCTTCTATCGCAGACTGGCACAAGTTCTAAGTTGCTGCCTGTTACTTACATGACATGCCTGACCATTCTCTATTTTTGTTCATAACCCCCAATTACGTACTCCATGGCAATTAACTGGCAAGGTGTTTTTCCCGCCCTGACGACCAAATTTACAGTAGAAGAGGAGCTGGATCTTCCGGCTTTTATCACCAACCTGCAAGCTCAACTCGATGCCGGTGTCGATGGTATCATCCTCGGTGGCTCATTGGGCGAAGCCAGCACATTGTCAAACGAGGAGAAGAATACACTGGTGCAAACGGCCGTCGAATATGTTGATGGGCAGGTGCCGGTGGTGCTCAATATTGCTGAAGGCGCTACCCGCGAAGCCGTTCGCATTGCTAAAGAAGCGGTTGGGCTAGGTGTGAGTGGACTGATGTTACTGCCGCCCATGCGCTACAAGGCCGACGAGCGCGAAACCTGCACGTACTTCAAGGCTATTGCTACGGCCACCGATCTGCCGATCATGTTGTATAACAACCCGATCGATTACAAAATCGAAGTAACGCTTGCTATGTTCGACGAGTTGATTGCGCTGCCAACGATACAGGCCGTCAAAGAATCGACCCGTGATGTATCGAACGTAACGCGCCTGCGCAACCGGTTCGGTGATCGGGTTCGCATTTTGTGCGGAGTCGATACGTTGGCGATGGAAGAGCTGGTCATGGGTGCCGATGGCTGGGTGGCGGGCCTGGTGTGTGCGTTCCCCCGCGAAACGGTGGCCGTTTACAAACTCGTTAAAGCCGGGCGGATTGAGGAAGCGCGCGCTATTTATCGCTGGTTCCTGCCCTTGCTGGAACTGGATATTCATCCCAAGCTGGTTCAATATATCAAACTGGCCGAGGTGGGAGCGGGTATCGGTACCGAGCATGTTCGAGCGCCACGCCTGCCGCTGGTAGGTACCGAACGGGATCGGGTACTGGCCATTATCAACGAAGGGCTGGCCAATCGGCCTGAATTACCCCAGTTCTCGTAAACCGGCTCGCTATGAAATCATTTTTCTGCATCGATGCTCACACCTGCGGAAATCCCGTTCGGGTGGTTACGGGTGGGAGTATCCCTTATTTGAATGGGGCAACGATGAGCGAAAAGCGCCAGCATTTTCTGCGTGACTATGACTGGATCCGAACCGGGCTTATGTTCGAACCCCGCGGTCACGACATGATGTCGGGTAGTATTCTTTATCCGCCCAGCGACCCGGCCAACGATGTTGGTGTGCTGTTCATAGAAACGTCGGGTTGCCTGCCTATGTGCGGGCATGGTACAATTGGGACCGTTACGGTGGCTATCGAGCAGGGTCTTGTAACGCCAAAAACGCCGGGTGTGCTGAACCTCGAAGTACCGGCTGGGCTGGTCCGGGCCGAGTATCGGCAAGAAGGCAAAAAAGTTAAGTCGGTAAAGATTACGAACATCAAATCGTATCTGGCGGCTGAGGGCCTGACCGTCGAATGCCCCGATTTGGGGACGTTAACGGTAGACGTTGCCTATGGTGGTAATTTTTACGCCATTGTCGACGTGCAGCCCAACTTTCCGGGCCTGGAGCATTACAAAGGCGAGCAGCTCATTGCCTGGGCCAGAACGATGCGTCAGCGGATGAATGAACAATACACGTTCGTTCACCCCGAAAACCCAACGATCAACGGCCTGAGCCATATTCTCTGGACCGGCACCCCCCTGGATCCAACTTCTTCGGCTCGTAATGCGGTATTCTACGGCGACAAAGCCATTGATCGGTCGCCCTGTGGGACGGGCACGTCGGCCCGGCTGGCGCAATGGCATGCCAAGGGGTGGTTGAAGGCAGGGCATGATTTCATTCACGAGAGTATTATCGGCTCCAAATTCATTGGGCGTGTCGAGGCTGAAACCGAGTTAGGTGGTCAACCGGCCATTATTCCAAGTATCGAAGGCTGGGCCATCATCCATGGCTTCAACCAGATCTTACTGGACGAAGACGATCCCTATGTACACGGCTTCCAGGTAATTTAACAGTTGATCAGTTAGTGAGTCAGTCAGTCGGTCAGTTGATGAGTAGCTGACGCAGGACTGACTCACAGACTCACTAACTGATCAACTGACTGACTCATTAACTGATCAATTGAATACGATGAAAGTAGGCATCATAGGCGGGGGCGTGAGTGGATTGTTCTCGGCCTATTACCTGCGTCTGGCAGGCTGCGACGTAACCGTTCTGGACAACGGAACCTTTGCCGATAGCTGCTCGCATGGCAATGCGGGCATGATTGTACCCAGCCATATCATTCCGCTGGCCGCGCCGGGAATGATTGCCAAGGGCATTCGGTGGATGTTCCAGTCCGACAGCCCTTTCTACGTGAAACCACGTCTGAACTGGGAACTGATGCGCTGGGGCTGGCTTTTTCACCGGCACGCTACGGCTGCGCATGTTGAACGGGCCATTCCTATTCTGCGCGACCTGAGTTTGCTTAGCAAGAAAGGGTATCAGGAACTGGCTATGGCCGACGAGTTTGACTTCGGCTGGCAGGAGCGTGGTTTGTTCATGCTTTACCAGACTCCCGAAAACGAGCACGAAATGGCCGAGGAAGCCGAAGTAGCTAACCGGGCCGGTGTTGAAGCCCAACTGCTTACGGGGCAACAGGTGCAGGACCTCGAACCTGATGCACGGGTTACCGTGCGGGGTGCTATTTACTACCCCGGCGATGCTCATATCTATCCCAATCAATTGATTCCGGCGCTGGTGGCGCGGCTGCGTCAGATGGGGGTAACGTTATTGGAAAACCAGCAGGTGACCGACCTGACGGTGCAGGGCGGGTCGGTAAGGCAGGTTTTGACGAAAACGGGTGAGTACGTATTTGACGAAATTGTACTGGCCGCTGGAGCCTGGTCACTAGAGCTCATGCGTAAACTGGGTCTGAACCTACCTTTGCAGGGTGGCAAAGGCTATAGCTTCATGGTGCCAAAGCCCGGTAAAACCATTCAGATACCGGCCATCATGCTTGAAGCACGCGCGACAGCTACGCCCATGAACGGACAGGTGAGGCTGGCCGGGACGCTCGAAATTGCCGGCACCGACCTCTCAGTTAATACCAATCGGGTGCGGGGTATTGTTCAGTCGATCAATCGCTATTATCCTGATTTGCCCGTTTCCCAGCCTGCTACCGAAACCGTCTGGCGTGGACTACGTCCCTGTTCGCCGGATGGGTTGCCCTACATTGGCCGGCTAAGTCATTTGAATAACGTGACACTGGCGACGGGCCACGGCATGATGGGCGTTAGCCTCGGCCCCGCTACCGGTATGTTGGTTGCCGAAGCCGTTACCGGGCAAACCAGTAGCCTCCCGTTAGACCCGTTCGCGGCCGATCGTTTCCGCCGGAAGTAATTCATCTTCCGTTAGGTGCCTTTCTTTCAGGCGGCATTACCTGATTTGTCGATAGGTGGTGATAACGCTTACTCAAAATATTGATAGCTCAAAAGAAGGAATGCGTAAGTTGCTGATCAGTAGTTAATCTCATCATTTAAACCTGGCTTATTATGTAACTGAAACCGTGTTTACTGTGGGCCGCGCTATCCTGCCTGTCTCTGTTGACGAATTGCGGAGGTAAAAAGGAGAAAGAGGAAAAGGCAGAAGAAGCGTCGGTTTCGTCGCTGGGTGCCGTAGGTGCGTTGAAAGAAATGGCCGCTCAGGCCGAATCTATGCAGAAAAATGGCCCGGTTAAAACCGTTGATTTTCGGGATCTGAAAGCATTACTTCCGGCCGATGCCGACGGGTTAGACCGTAAAGAAGCTACGGGTGAAAAGAATGGCGCAACCGGATTCACGATCTCAACCGCAACCGGCGAGTACGCCAATAATGATAATACGGAGACCATTGAGCTGACACTTGTAGATGGTGGAGGATCGCCTATGATGATGCGTTTAGCCGCCTGGTCGATGATGGAAGTAGATAAAGAAACCGATGATAGTTATGAAAAGACCAGCACCATGGGTAACTATAAATCCTATGAAAAGTACGATAACCGCGACAAGAGCGGAGAGATTGCTGTATTGGTAAACAAACGATTTGTGGTTACCGCCAAAGGCCGTGGTATCAGCATGGATAAGCTCAAGGCGACACTAGAGGACATAGATCTCGACAAGCTGGCCCGTATGAACTAAGTAACAGAGACAGAACCAAGACGGGATGGGGTCAACTCATCCCCGTCTTGGTTCTGTCTCTGTTACGGTTGCTTTGGGAAAGCCAGCCCATGCTGCTAACTACTCTGCTAATAGATAGATTCCCGATCCACTTTGTAGGGTAGTGGTCCTAAGCGGGTCAATTTCATGCGGGCTAAGGCTGCTCCCGATCGGGCGCACTGCTCGGGGGCGTGACCGTCGATATAAGCGGTTAGAAAGCCCGCCCAGTAGGCATCGCCTGCACCGGTAGCGTCGATCACGTCGAGCTTCTGGCCCGTTATCCGCACCTGCTTGTTGCCCCCTTCATACGAAACTAGACTCCCTTCGGCGCCCAGGGTCAGGCAAATGAGGGAGGCCCCCATTTCGTGGAAATCGTTCAGAATCCGGTCTATCGGTTGAGGCTCACCGTAAATTCGGGCTGCATCGTCTTCGCTGATCTTGACAAACGCTCCGGCGGCACAATACTCGCTGATGATACGCCGGGCATAGTTACGGTCGGGCCAGATGCTGGGTGCGTAATTGGCATCGATACTAACCTGGCAACCGGCGGCCTGCGCACGCCGGGCCGCATCAACAATAGCAGCCTGGGCAGGCTGGCGGCTGAGGGCAAAGCAGGTTGTATGAAAAATGGTTGCCTGCGCCAGTAAAGAATCTGGTAGCTGGCTCGTCTTGATCTGGCAGTCGGCGGTGCGGTAAGCGATGAAGTCAGGTGTACCGGCCGTACGGGATACAATTACAATACTGGTTGGCGCTAGTGGGTCGGTGGTGATATGCTGCGTGTCGACGCCCGCTTCGGAAACCTGTTTTATCAGATAACGCCCAATATTATCGTTGCCAACGCAGGCGACTAAGGCAGCAGAACAGCCTAACCGGGCCATATTTGCGGCCATGTTGGCCGGGCTACCCCCCTGATACCGGCGAAAATCAGGCGCATCGAATAAACTTGATGAAACATGGTGGCCAATAAAATCGGCTAACAGTTCACCGACCGACAGAAGGGCGTAAGGACGAGAAGTAGGAGTCATGCTAGGTTGAACGGTGAAGCGTTACCGGAAACCCTGCCCGTGGCTGAAAGCCCAGGTAGTGGTTGAATGGGCAGGCCTAATGGCTTTATTCAACCACTACCAGGGCTTTCAGTCACGGGCAGGGTTTCTTAAGTGAGCGTCAAAAGTACATTAATTTCCGCCTGGATTGATCGGTAAGGCGGCTGCTTCGCTGGCAGGGGTTTCTTTAACCAGGAAACAGGCTGCTGCTGCCAGGACCAGACAAATGCCGCTTAGGACAAGCGCATTACGGGGGTCACCTTTCAAAACACTATTGTACAGAAAAGGTATGGTGATCATGTTCACAATCTGGGGCACAACGATGAAGCCATTGAACAGGCCCATGTAAACACCCATGCGCTCGCCCGGTACCGAGTTCGACAACATGACATAAGGCATTGACAGGATCGAACCCCAGGCCAGCCCTACCATCGCCATCCCGATCAGGAAGACGTTCTTGTCCTCGCCGAGCATCATCGACAGGAAACCCAGTCCGCCAATGGTGAGGAACAGCGCGTGTGTTTCGCGCCGACCAACGCGCCGGGCAATGGCAGGCAGGAAAAACGAAATACCGAAACAGCCAATATTGAACAATGCAAAGCAGTCGTTACCTACTTCAATACCCCGCTCAAAACCCGGTGACTGGGGCGTTGGCGCGTTGAAGGCATGCCGCGAAATAGCCAGCGACAGGTACTGCCACATAAGGGGTAAACCATACCACGTAAAAAATTTGACCCACCAGAGTTGTTTCATCGTGGTTGGCATATCCCGGAGAGCATGAAAAACTTCGGTAAAAGCTTTGAGTACGCCACCCCCTTCTTTTTTCTCTTTCTCGAAAGCCACCATATCTTCCGGTGGGTACTCGTCGGTGGTGTACATCGTCCAGATGACGGCGGCCACAATAGCCACGGCACCAATGTAAAAGGACCAGCGAGTGATATCAGGAATAGCGTTACTGCCGGTGGCCACCATAGTCAGGCCAAAAATGGGGAGTATGCGGGGCATCAGATTGGCCAGTGTCTGTCCAAAACCAACAAAGAAGCTCTGCATGGCGAAGCCAACCGTGCGCTGCTCGACCGGTAGTTTATCGCCGATAAACGCACGAAAGGGCTCCATTGATGCGTTTAAACCTGCATCCAGCATCCACATCATGCTAGCCGCCATCCATAACGTAGACGAGTTCGGCATCAGGATCAGCGCAATACTGCCAATAACGGCCCCAATAAGAAAGTACGGTTTCCGACGGCCCCAGCGCGGTGACCAGGTGCGGTCGCTCATGGCACCGATGATGGGCTGAATCAATAGTCCAGTGACTGGTCCTGCTAACCAAAGGGCTGGAATTTCGGACTCGTTTGCATTCAGATATCGAAAGATGGGGCTCATGTTAGCCTGCTGAAGACCGAAGCCATATTGGATACCAAAAAATCCAAAGCTCATATTCCATATCTGCCAGAAGCTCAGACGTGGGCGTGCTACCCGCGTTGGCTGCTTGGTTTTTTCAGTTTGCATGTGCAGTGCTGTTTTGTCGAATGACCGTAGCTTTAGCGAACGGATAACAATATTACGTACCGATTTGCAGGATACAGAGATAGTTTTGTCTTATTTTTTTGAAAAGGAGTATTTTTGAGTATGATCCCAAAAACCTGGTTGCTGGTTATATCAACCCTGATTGCACTGTGGTTATCCGATGGTGACGTACTGGCAACACCCACGGCCGACTCAGCCCGGTTCGTTCGGGTGCGATCGGTATCGCTTAAAGGAAATTACCGAACCCGTGACCGGATTGTACTGCGCGAGATGACGTTGCACACGGGTGATACGGTGCGTTTGGGAGATTTGCCGGGAAGACTGGCCTGGGATCAGCGTAACATCAATAATACCAATCTATTCATAACGGTAGCACTGACTACGGAGCAAACTACCGGGGCCGATACGACTCAGCCAGCCTTGATCGACCTGACAGTTACGATGAAGGAGCGCTGGTATTTTGTAGCCTATCCCGTTTTCGATATTGCTGACCGGAACTTGAACGAGTGGTGGTATGATCGGGGCCGAGATTTACGACGGGTGATTTACGGCGGTCGGCTGAGTTACAGGAACGTGACGGGTACCAACGATCGGCTTCAGGTTGAGTTTATACGGGGATTTCTCAAAAGAACGGTCGTTTCCTATACCAAGCCTTATATTGATCGGGCGCAGAAAGTAGGGTTGCGGGTCGATGTGGGGTACCTTACCAATAACGAAATCCCGTTTCGCACACAAGCCGATAAATGGGTGTACGTTAAGTCGGATCAGTTGCTGCGCGAACGGACCTACGCCGGCCTCATACTGACCAATCGACGTGGGCTGTATCATTATCATTCGATCGAGACTCGGTATAACATCAACACCATCGCCGATACGGTTGCCCGACTTAACCCGGACTATTTCCTGAATGGGCGAACACGTCAGCAATACTTGATGCTTAGTTATGGCTACCGCTACGACCGGCGCGATAACGTTGCCTATCCATTACAGGGGACCTTGTTCCGGGGTGGTATCGGACTGTACGGTCTGCTGCCGGGCGATAATTTTCGCTTTATGGATATGTCGGCGTCTATCACCCAGTATTGGTCGTTGGGCGGCCGTTTTTATGCCGCCGGGGGGCTACGGGGCCGTTTATCCTGGCCGCAGCGCCAACCTTATTATAATCTTCGCGGGTTGGGCAGCGTGCTGGACATGGTGCGTGGCTATGAATTGTACGTAATTGACGGGCAACGCTTCGGAATCTGGCGTAATAGTGTTCGTTATCAGTTATTCAATACGGTTAAGCAACTTGACTGGTTAAAAGTGAGGCAGTTCAATACCCTTCCCATTGCGGCCTATATCACCGCCTTTGGCGATGCAGGCTACGTCAGCAGCACCGTAGCTGAGCAGTACCAGAGCCAACTGGCTAATCGATTACTGGTGGGTACAGGAGTGAGCCTGGATTTCGTAACTTATTATAACCTGGTTTTTCGGCTTAGCGCAACGGTAAACGGGCAGGGAAAAACAGGCTTCTTTTTCAATCTGGTACAGGAGTTATAGGACCCATGCTGGCGGGTTCCTGTTCCCTGAAGCGTACCTTTGTCAGGTGAATTACACCTTTAAAAAAATCGTATGAATCGAATTGCTTTACTTTTCCTGGTTGTCAGCACCGTCTTCGTCCAGCAGGCATGTAACAGTAAAAAAACAGCCAGCAACCAAACAACGGATTCCTCTACAGCAACCAGTCCCGACCCGGCCGTCGACTACGCGCCTGAAGCTATGCCTGCTCGTCTGGCTGGTTTGGGGTTGACCCGTGATAGTCACTGGCGCGGTATCAATTTAGGCGACGCGTTTTCGGTCGTAAAAGAAAAGGAGAAAGGCGACGCATTCGAAAGTGACGCCAAACACGTTGGGTACACGGTTGAATTTCCAAATCTCGAAACTGCCGACATGCTGTATTATCAAGCGGGAGGGAAGGTGTCGGCCATTGAGATAGACTTGTTTCTGAACTCCCGCCAGTCGGTCGATGAATACCGGAAGGCACTGGAACCGTATTTCACAACTCGCTATGGTACGCCGAAATCAACAGCCGGAGCCTTGACCTGGACTGGCTCAACCAGCGAGCAGCTTAGTTTAAAAGATGTATCGAAAGGAAAAGATTTCGGGCTCAAGATCCGGATTCAACCCGTTGGCGGCCCGGTAACCGCTTCAACAAAATAAGATAAACCCTGCCAGTGGTCGAAGACCCTGGTAGTGGTTGAGCAGATTATACATTTCTCAACCACTACCAGGGGCTACGCCCACTGGCAGGGTTTATTCACTTTAACCTACAATTTCTGCACGAAGCCGAACTCGTCGGCAATTTTACCCGTGCGCAAGTCGGTGAGGTACGTTTTGACCCGAACGGCAAACGAATCTTCCGGCGCAAACTCGGGTAGCATGTGGTCTTTGCCATTATAGCCGATGAGCGAGTAGGGCGAAACGACAACGGCTGTTCCTGCGCCAAACGCTTCGGTAAGCCGACCGGTTTCGATACCGCTGATAACCTCATCAACCGACACGAGTCGCTCTTCGACGGTAACCCCCCAACTCCGGGCAATTTGCAGGATGGTATCCCGGGTAACGCCTTTCAGGATCGAATCGGAGGTGGCCGGCGTAACCAGCTTACCATCGATCATGAACATAATATTCATCGTACCCGACTCCTCTATGTATTTGTGCTCACGGGCATCGGTCCAGATCAGTTGATCGTAGCCCTGCTGCTGCGCCATCATGGTTGGATACAGCGAGCCCGCATAGTTACCGGCACACTTGGCGTATCCTACACCACCTGGGGCTGAGCGGATGTATTCAGTTTCTACTTTCAGTTTCGGCGGGTTCGTATAATAGGCACCAACCGGGCAGGTAAAGATGCAGAAACGATATGTTTTCGATGGAGCCACCCCCAGCGACGCATCCGTTGCGAACATGTAAGGCCGGATATAGAGCGAACTGTCGGGTGTGCTTGGTACCCAATCCGCATCAACGCGAAGTAGTGCTTCCAGACCACCCATAAACACCTCTTCGGGAATGGTAGCCATGCACATGCGCCGGGCCGATTCGTTCATGCGCTCCATGTTAGCGTGCGGACGAAACATAAGCACTTCACCCGCTTCGTTTTTGTAGGCTTTCATTCCTTCAAAAATCGACTGGCCATAATGCAGGGACGATAGGGCAGGACTTAGGGTAAAGTTCTCGAAGGGCACAATCATCTGATTCTGCCACTCACCGTCTATAAAATCGGCCACAAACATGTGGTCCGAGAAATGTTTTCCGAAAGGCAGGTGGTTGAAATCTACCTCCTGAATACGGGAGCGCTCCGCTTTCCGTAATTCAATTTGAAAGACGTCCGTCGTCATAATAAGGGTGTTTTTTAAGGAGTTAGGCAGTAACCAACTGGCAGATTACCCACTCGGGACAAAGCTAAAAATTAAGACTGAAGAAATTTAGTTGTTAAGACAACTTTATTTCAATCCGTCCTTATTACCTACGTTCTAGGCTTCCAGACGACTTCGTCGACCTGTAGATCCTGGGCCATTTTTCGGCTCAGCACGAAAAGATAATCGGATAACCGGTTGAGGTATTGAATAACCAACGGATCTACCATTGACGTATCAGAGAGGGAAATAACCAGTCGTTCGGCCCGGCGGCAAACGGTTCGGGCCAGATGACAGAAGGAAACCGATTCGTGGCCACCGGGTAGTACAAAGGCCCGAAGTTCTGGCAGTTCGGTATCCATATCGTCCATGCTAGTCTCCAGCAGGGTTACGTCGGTTAGCTGAATAGCGGGGAGCGCCTGTTTAGGGCGTTTTACCGGATCGGTGGCTAGTTCAGCCCCAATAGTAAACAGGCTGTCCTGAATTTCTTTCAATAACGCTTTACGACTGTCGTTCACGGATTGATCGCGTACTAATCCAATCCAGGAGTTCAACTCGTCAATGGTACCATAAGCATCGATCCGTAAATCAGCTTTACTCACCCGACGTCCACCAATTAGTCCAGTTTGGCCTTTATCGCCTGTTTTTGTGTAAATCTTCATAGAATACCTAAACCAAAATGTCTGACAAATGGCTAATCTAACGGATTTCCCCCGTTCGGCCCGTACCTTTGCGCCCTGATTTGCAATCAGGATCGTTTTAGGTTCTACTGTAATGAACGGGGAATGACAGGGCATGTTTCGGTCAGTTGATCTTTGGTTCTGTACCGGTATGCCGGTTTTGCTTTTTTACTAATCACACATGAAAACAGGTACGTTCTTTGTTCGCGTTTGGCGCATTATGTCCATTCTCGGGCTGTTGTTCACTTTATTTAACAGCTATATATCATATCCCAGTGACGTTGCTGTTCGGTTCGATGAATTGAACCAGCCCATCCAGTTTGTTGATCGCGAAACGCTGTTTTATATTGCTGTTGCTATTTTCCTGATCAACAACACCCTCATCAATGCGGTGGCCCGGCTTTTCCCCCGCGTTCCAACAGCTCAGATTCCTGTTCCAAATCGGGAGGTGTGGGCTACACATCGGTCAGCCCTGAACGAGGTTATTACCAATTGGTTTTACGCACTGATGGCAGCTATCAATACCATTCTCGCGTTAGGGCTTATGGTGCTATCGTTCCTGAATCGCTCGAATCACGGGATAGAGGCTATCGACTTTGCCTGGCTATTACCACTCAGTACGGCCATTTTGATTATTGTGCTGATTGCATTGCCCATTCGACTGTTGATGAAACCCGGTAAAGATGCCTGAGACGACCGAATTACGCCTGAGCCAGTTTCAGTACGACCTGCCCGACGAGCGTATCGCCCGGTTTCCATTACCTCAGCGTGATGCGTCGAAGTTACTCGTCTACCAGTCTGGCAGGATCGTGCATGCCCGGTTTACTGATCTGCCCGGTTTTTTACCGGACCGGAGCTTTCTTGTTTTCAACAATACAAAAGTCATTCCGGCCCGGTTGCATTTTACCAAACCAACCGGTGCGGTAATTGAACTGTTCCTGTTGAATCCCGTATCCGGTGAGGCTAGCCCGTCGGGCGAACCGGTCGCTTCGCAGCCCATCAGTCTGGCTATGGAAGCAACCGGTTCGGTTATTTGGCAGGGAATGATTGGCAACCGGAAGCGTTGGAAACCAACCGAGTCGCTCAGCCTTACCCTGTCGACACCAAAAGGCACGGTAATGCTCAGAGCAAGTTGGCATGATATAGAACAGTCGACGGTACAACTGACCTGGACCCCCGCCGATCTTACTTTTGCGGAAGTAATCCGGTATGCGGGCGAAATTCCGCTGCCACCCTATCTTAAACGCGCCACCACTGAAACCGACCGGGAAACGTACCAGACAGTTTACTCTAAACAGGAAGGCGCTGTAGCATCACCTACGGCCGGCCTTCATTTTACCCCGGCTGTGTTCGATAAACTGAAAGAAAAGGCCATAAACTCCGATTACCTGACACTGCACGTTGGTGCCGGAACGTTTCAGCCTATCAAAGCCGAGGACGTTCGGGAACATCACATGCATACTGAGCAGGTTATCTATACAAGGCAGAACCTGAATAATCTGCTTCTGAATCTTGATACGCTTATTGCGGTGGGAACTACGTCGATGCGGGCGCTGGAGAGTTTGTACTGGATGGGCGTAAAGCTATTGCGCAACGAACTTAACCCCTTCCAGCTCGATCAGCATTTTGCTTACCAGATCCCCACCGATCAGCAACCACCGGCCGAAACCGCAATCCGGGCAGTTTTGCAGTACCTTATCAGTACAAACCAGGAATCGGTTGTGGCACATACGGGCATTTATATAACGCCCGGCTATGTGGTCAAACTCTGTAAAGGAATCATTACAAACTTTCACCAGCCGGGCTCTACATTAATTTTGCTCATTGCCGCGCTGATTGGTGACGATTGGCGTACTATATATAAGGAAGCACTAGCAAATGATTACCGTTTCCTGAGTTATGGCGACTCGTCTTTACTTTTGCCCTAAATAATAATGAGTGACTGAACGATAAAGTGATTAAGTGTATGAATCAATCAGGTATTTGTGACTGCAGACTTCTCACTCAATCGCTCATCACTCAATGAAGACTCTATGAATTTCATTGAAGAACTCCGCTGGCGGGGCATGTTACACGACATGACGCCGGGTACCGACGAACAGCTAACCAGTCAGATGACGGCGGGTTACATTGGATTCGATCCAACCGCTGCATCCCTGCACATTGGCAACCTGGCAACGATTATGCTGCTGGTACACTTGCAACGTGCCGGACACAAACCATATGCGCTCGTAGGGGGTGCTACCGGTATGATTGGTGACCCATCGGGCAAAGCCGCTGAGCGTGAATTCCTGTCAGAAGAAACCTTACGGCATAATCAGGAAGCGATCCGGCTTCAGTTGACAAAGTTTCTGGATTTTGAAAGCGGAGCTAACTCCGCCGAAATGGTCAACAATTACGACTGGTTCAAAGAGATTTCGTTTCTGGGCTTTCTGCGCGAAGCGGGCAAGCATATCAGCGTGAACTATATGATGGCGAAAGACTCGGTGAAGAAGCGGCTCGAAACGGGCATATCATTCACGGAGTTCTCTTACCAGTTGTTACAGGGATACGACTTCTACTGGCTATACAAGAATAAGAACGTACGCCTACAGATGGGTGGCTCTGACCAATGGGGTAACATCACAACAGGAACGGAGCTTATTCGCCGGAAAGAAGCAGGGGAATCACCCGTGCGGGAGGAGCATCAGGCTTTCGCCCTCACAACGCCACTCGTTACCAAAGCCGATGGGACCAAGTTCGGCAAATCGGAAAGCGGCAACGTCTGGCTCGACCCGGCGCTGACGTCACCTTACCAGTTCTATCAGTTCTGGCTCAATGCCGCCGACGCTGACTGCGCCCGGTTGATTCGCGTCTTTACGTTGCTGTCACGCGAGGAGATCGAAGAAACAGAGCGGCTTCACACCGAAGCACCGCATCTGCGTCTGTTGCAAAAAGCTATCGCAAAAGACGTAACCATACGCGTGCACTCCGAAGCAGGTTATGAACTGGCCGTGAAAGCATCTGAGGTGCTGTTTGGAAAAGCTACGCTCGAAACGCTTCGCTCCATTCAGATCGATGAATTTGGCGTTATTTTCGAAGGTGTACCCCAAACTGACGTTTCGGCTGATGAATTAGCCGCTTGTAAAGACATCACCGATCTTTTGTCGGTAGCCAGCCGGGGCGAAGTGTATGCCTCAAAAGGAGAGGCACGCCGTGCTTTAGTCCAGAATGCAGTTAGTATCAATAAAGAAAAAGTAGCTGATCCTACCACGCCTGTACCTTCTGAGTGGCTACAGGGCCGGTATATTCTGGTTTCAAAAGGCAAGAAAAATCACCTCCTAAAAAAAGTTTAAAAACTTTTCTGCGGGTAAGTTGCTGATTGGTGGCGACTTACCCGCAGGCAACGCAAATCACTCCGAAATGTTTAACCCGAGCCCTTGACAAACCCTGTTTTTTGCCTACCTTTGCACTCCCAAATCGAACGAAACACGGGCCTCCTGATCAGCAACGGCTGACCCCACGAGGATAAACGAAACAGAGTGAGTGGCGAATGACTCGAAAAAGATTTTAAACTTTCTCTTGACAATCAAAATAAGAACCACTACCTTTGCACTCCCAAATCGAATGAAACGGGCACTGAGCATTAACAAACAGTTAGTAATCAGTGAGTTAAGGCAAAAGCAACGCCGACCAACCGAGAAAAATAAATTAAGTTTTTCTTGACAAGTTAAAAAGAAAGCGTACCTTTGCACTCCCAAACAACGGGAAAACAAAAAAGAAGAATACCAGTAACGAGTTAAATAAGTACCGAGCTTCTCAAACGAGAGACACTCACCACGTCAGACCAATGGGTCCGACGCCAGTTCTTTGACAAACGGTCAGCACAACAACACGCAATCACACCACCCTCGGGTGGTCGGTTGAACAAGACAGTGGGTTGAAATATACCCACACAATTATTTACGATGGAGAGTTTGATCCTGGCTCAGGATGAACGCTAGCGGCAGGCCTAATACATGCAAGTCGAACGGTCCGCAAGGACAGTGGCAAACGGGTGCGT
>NZ_VFIA01000006.1 GCF_014282275.1 Spirosoma utsteinense | reverse complement strand
GATCAAGTGTTGTCTGATCGGCTTCTGACAAGACGAATGGAGTAGCGATTTGGCCCATACTACAAAGCTACTCTATTTTACTTCAACTATTAATTTGGAAGAGCACTAGCCTACTGGTACAGCGAGGTAGGCGACCACCGGCAGGCCATCACCTACTATCAGAAAGCGCTGGCTGAGTACGAGAAAATCAATAGCCGGGAACGAATCGTTCGGACGTTGCAGATGATGAGCAATGACTACGCCCAACTCAACGACCTCAAAATAGCCCGCTCCTATCTAAAAAAAGCCATGACCCTGGCGGAGCAAACGGGCAACACCGATCTGGTCATGCAACTTACCGACGCCCTGGCTACCCTGGCCGCTAAAGGGAACAACCACCAGCAGGCGCTGGCGCTTCAGCAACAAACAACGGATTACTACAAGCGCCGGAATAACTGGGACATGTACTTTGGCTGCCTCTTCAACATGGCCATTACATACAAAAACCTTGGCCACTACCCCCAAGCCGAAGCCATGTTCCGGGAGGTACTTGGCTATGCCGAGCGCAGCCACGATGAGTACATGAAGGGGTACGTTTGTATAAACCTGCCGAACGCCCTGATTGCGCAGGGAAAACTGGATGAAGCCGAAGCCCTGTGTCGCCGGGCGCTGGCCTGGGCCGAGAAGACGGGTACCGAGAAATACTCGGTTCAGGAAGAAGTGTACGGCACCCTGACGCAGATCTACGAAAAGCGGGGCAACTACCAGCAGGCGCTGACCTATACAAAACGCCAGGCTGCCAGCCACGACAGCGTCTTCAACGCCACCAAGAACCGCCAGCTTGCCGAAGTCGAAACGCGCTACCAGATTCAGGAAAAAGAAGCCCGCATCCAGGCCCTGGACGAAACCAACCGGCAGAAAACCCGGCTGATCTGGGCAAGCGCCAGTGGCCTGATCGTGGTCACGCTCCTGCTCGGGACCTTATTCTGGCTCTACCAGAACATTCGCCAGAGCCGGGCCAAAATACAGCAGCAGGCCGAACAACTGACACTGGCTATGCGGGAACTGCATCACCGGGTTAAAAATAACCTGGCCATTGTATCGAGTTTGCTCAAGCTACAATCGAACCGGCTGGAAGACGAAAAAGCGGTACAGGCTGTGCGGGTAGGTCAGCAGCGGGTAGAAGCGATGTCGCTGATTCACCAGCGTCTGTACCGAACCGATCGCGTGGCAACGGTAAACATGCGGGAGTACCTGACCGATCTGGCCAGCAGCCTGATGATGGCCTATGGATTCCAAACGGATGAATTCGACTTGCAGATCGACATTCAGGAGGAAGAACTAGACGTCGATGTGGCCATGCCACTGGGGTTGATTGTAAACGAATTAGTAACGAACGCCTTTAAATATGCCTACGCTACCGTCCAGCGCCCCCGGCTCAGGATCGGGCTGCGAAACGGCAATGGCATCACCCTCGAAGTGCAGGATAACGGACCGGGTATCGAAGCCGCCGACTGGCAGCAGCTGGGTCCGCGATCCTCGTTTGGGAAACGCCTGATTACGTCGCTGAGTGAGCAACTCGACGGCACGCTGGAACTGGTGAAGCAGGACGGCACCCTGTTTCGGCTGCATATTCCGGAAGCACGGCTGCGGATGGCGGCCTGATTATACGTCTCCTCAACCACTTGATCTTTTACCCCAGGGCCGGTATAAGCCCCCTTTTTTCTACTTGTCACCTCATGAATAACCGGGTCAATATTCTTATCGTTGAAGACGAAGCCATTCTGGCCATGGCCCTCAGCGACCAATTGGAAGACGATGGATACTGCGTCGTAGGCGTAGCCAGTAATGGCCGAAAAGCGCTGGACCTGTTCCAGAACAACCATGTCGACCTGATCCTGTGTGATATCACAATTAAAGGTGAGTGGGACGGCATCGAAACCATCAGGCACCTGTTTGCCCTGCGCCAGGCACCCGTCATCTACCTGACCGCCCTCTCAGACCGGGCTACCATCCAGCGAGCCAAAGAAACGCTTCCGGCGGCTTACATCACCAAACCGTTCGATACGGGGCAACTACGGCTGGCGATTGAAATGGCTATCAATAATTTTTCGGTACGGGTACTTACGCCCAAACTACTATCCACCCACTCGGTCGAACTGGCCGAACCGCAGTCGACAGCCGAGAAAAACGGCCGGGATGCCACGCGAACGGGGCCTGTCCTGAAAGTTGAAGATGCCCTGTTTGTCAAGCAGAACTATCAGTTTGTAAAAGTATTGCTGGCCGAAATCCTCTACCTCGAAGCCGATAATATCCATACGACCATCGTTACATCGACCAAAAAATATGCCGTACGGTTATCGCTGAGTCATTTGCTGGAGCGGCTACAGTATGATCGTATGGTACGCATACACCGCTCATTTGTCGTTAATCTGGACCGCATCGATTCATTCAGCGAACATGAAGTGATCATTGGCACTCATTCGATTCCCCTTGGCCGTAATTTCAAGGACGAGTTCATGCAGCACTTTCCGGTTTGCTGAGTCACAAGCTGGCTCTTCTCAGACGTCGACCTCGACGGTGGTACCGTTGTTGGCAAAAACCCGGAACGTACCGCCCAGTTCCTGAGCGCGGGTCTGCATGTTGTTGAGTCCATAGTGGCGTTCTGTTGTCGAGTCGTTGGTCTGGCCATTGACCCAGGTAAACCCACGGCCGTTATCCTGCACGATCAGGTTGATCTGCCCACCAGACCTTACGTTTAATCGTACCGTTACCTTTGTTGCGTCGGCATGTTTGATCACGTTATTCAGGGCTTCCTGCACAATTCGGAACAGGTTCAGCACCTGCCCCGAACTGAGCCGCTGCACCGGCGAACCCGTTGCGACAACTTCTACCTGGAGACCATCGGTTTCGTGAACGTACCGGTTGATGTACTGATTGAGTCGTTCGACAAACTCGCTGACCGTAAAGTTTTCCTGATGAATGGCCCAGATGGTCTCGCGCAGGAGTTTGATGGCTTCCCGGGTGTGGGAAACGATCGTCCGCAACTGACTGGCCCACGGTTTCCCGTTGGTAAGGGGTTGCTTCTCGGCCTGATCGCTGATGTGTGCCAGGTGGGTGACGACAAAAGCCAGGTGTGTTCCCACGTTGTCATGAAGGTCGCGGGCAATGCGGGTCTTTTCAACCAACAGATCGTTTTTCAGGGTCAGCGTTTGCAGTTCGGCCTGGTAGGTACGCTGCTGCTGGTGGGTTTGGTCGTTGATAAGCCGTTCGGTCTGGTCGCGGTCTACTTTGTAGCGGTAAGCCAGTCCAAACGTCAACACCAGCACCTCGAACAGAGCGGCCAATCCGTAGTAAGTAAAATCGGCGACGGGCTCGTAGGTTGGCAGCAGGCCGAAGTTGCCAAATACCTGCCCCAGATTCAGCGCATAGAACGGAGCCACCGCCACCATATACAGCCAGGCCTCCCGAACATGATACCGGCGCACGATACCGATAACGACATAAGCCACGATAACGGGCATCGGCAGCCAGTAGAAAGCCGAAAACAAGCGCATCAGCACGAGTTCGGTGGCCGGGGTAAGTGGCGTAATCCACTCGGCGGTCAGGGCAAGCAGACAGCCTATACCCCATACCAGCACCACTGTTCCGGCCGTATGCCAGCGGTAGGAAGCAGTAGCCCGCAAAGACAGGAATGTCCGAACAAAGGCGAGTTGCGAATAGAACAGAATGAGTGGAAACAGAAAATACATGTTCCGGCCGGGCATCCAGAACTGGGCCGTGAACGCAAACTGATTCATAAACCCATCGTTGATGAAGAAGAAACCGATTAGCCCCAGCAGGCAGAAGATGTACTTCGAGTAAATCCGGTCCAGCGTTGTCAGAAAGAAAAACAGACTCATGAGTGCCACGAACAGCAGCGCGAACAACACCCCGCCCCAGAACAGATAACCCTGCTGGGTAACCGACTCATAGGCTGACTCCTGAATGAGTTCGATCGGGATAATTTGTGCGCCCCGGCGTTTCATCACCCGCAGATAAGCGGTTACCGTTTGCCCGGCGGGAACTACCAGGGGAAACCAGAAATGGCGACTATGCCGAAACCGTTTAGCAACGGGGGTTCGCCAGCCAATCGAGGGGGAGCTGGACAGCAGCTGGTTGCGGGCATCGACCACAAAAAGCTGCAACTCATCGAAACACCAGAAATCGATTTCAGCCAGCCAGCGTTGAGGCTCACTGCCTGTATTTTTCACCTTAAATCGCAGCCAGTGTGGTCGCGCCGAAGTCAGGTCGCTGATCAGGCCGAAGTTAGGCACCGGCGTCGTAACAGGCCGGAACGCCGACTGCATCACCGGGTCACTCACGTCGGCCAGCGTAGCCGTAAGCGACGAATCCCGGAAATAGGCCAGCTTGCCCCGTAATGACAGCCGATCGTCATGGCCCGCTGTCACAACAGTCGACTGAGCCATGACAGCCGTAGCGAACAGGCAACTGCCCAGCACCAGCAACGAACGCAGGATAAGTCTCATCGATGAATAGATGTGTCACCAATGTAGCCGTTAATTCACTCACAAACAAAGAACTAGACGCTGACCGACGGGCCAATTTACCAACCTGCACGATACGCCCGCTTCACAAACTGGTTGGCATAGTCATAGTTGGTGACTTTCATGGTATCGCCATCCCACAGTAGTTTTTTGCGACCGGTAAACTTACCCCCTTCGCGGGCCAGGTAAGACCGGGTGGCCAGGTTGCCCATCAGGACGGTTTCGGTGAGCGGCCCCGCCTGGTCGAACGAGGAGGAGGTGTAGGCACCATACCCCTGTTTGCAGGCTTTCACCCATTGCTGCTGATGGCCGTCTTCCTTACCGTCAACAAGTGGCCTTTGAGGAGCCGGCAGCGGTTTTCCCGCAGCTTTCCCCACGGGCAGGATAGTGGGGTTTTCGCCAAACAGTCCGCCCGTAAGCATCCCTTTAGACCCAATGAAGAGCATGCCCCCATCGATGTCACGGAAGACGTCACTGTATTCGACACCGTCGGGCAGTTGAGGCCGAATACCGCCATCGAACCAGGAAAACTTGATCTCCTTCACGTTTCGGTCGTTGGAAGGAAACGTCAGGTGAATAGCTGACGAAGGCGGGCAAACGTCATCGTAAAAGGCTTCCACGAAAAAGTCGGAGTAGACCGAGCCCACGCTGCACTCGACGGAGGTGGGGTATTTGAGGTTGAGGGCGCGGAATGGCACGTCCATAAAGTGACAGCCCATATCGCCCAGCGCGCCGGTACCGAAGTCCCAATAGCCACGCCAGCGGGTAGGCATATACGCTTCATGATAATCACGTTGAGGGGCCGTACCAAGCCAGAGCGGCCAGTTTACATCGGCCGGAACGGGTTGCGACTCGCCTTTGTCTTTAGGCGACCGAACACCCTGCGGCCATACGGGACGGTTAGTCCAGCAATAGACGGTATGGACAGCGCCAATAAGGCCCTTCTGAATGGCTGCTTCGATAATGCGGGTAGCATCACCCGAGCTACCCTGGTTGCCCATCTGCGTCACCACTTTATACGTACGGGCAGCCTCGGTCAGCATCCGCGCTTCGTAGATATCGTGGGTCAGGGGTTTCTCGACATACACATGTTTGCCAAGCTGCATGGCGGCCATAGCAATAGGGGCATGCATGTGATCGGGTGTGCTGATAATGACCGCGTCGAAGGTCTTCCCGGCTTTATCGAGCAGCTGGCGGTAGTCCTGGAAATAAGGAGCATTGGAAAACTGAGCGCGGTATTTTTTGGCCTGGCGGTCGTCGACATCACAAAGCGCTACCATGTTATCGGACCCTTTATTGTAGGCCTGTCGGATGTTGACATCGGCCTTTCCACCACAGCCTATCGCTGCGATGTTGAGTTTGTCAGAGGGGGCAATGATTCGCTGACCGTTGGCACTGACGCCCCCCAGCACATGACGGGGCACCAGCGTAAAGGAACTCGTAGCAACGGCGGCAGCGGCCAGCGCGCTACCTTTAATAAACAGACGGCGGGAGGATTTGGACGACGACATAGGTGAAGCGTGAAAGGGTGAAGTCTGAAAGAGCAACGATTCGGCGTATCGGAGAGCGAGCCGCTGATAATCAGTAACTCTCAAAGTTATCCGGGCTGATAATTTACCGCATTACCAGCCGATCACCCGCCAACACATACTTTTTTTACCCTCCGATACGCCAGACTTTCACTCTTTCAACATTCACTCATTCATTTACCCCCTACGCCATCACCTGGCCCATTTTCATGGCAATGCCCATATCACCTTTTACTTTAAGCTTACCCGACATGAAAGCCATCATCGGGTTAAGGTCGCCGGTGCCCATCCGGACAAGATCGCCGACACTCACATGCAGATCACAGTCAGCCGGTTTGTCTTCATTGGAAACCACCGCTGGTGACTGCGTGGCATCGATATAAACAACACCCTGATCGGTCACAATCTTGGCCGTGGCATTGAGGCTATCGGCATGGGTAGCTTTGGTCCGAATCTGATCGGTCAGTTCCTGAAGCGTCATAGGTATGAGTTGATTTTTCGTTCTCAGCATTACAAACTCTACCACAATAATAAGGTTTTATTAGGCAGGTCGGCAGCCAACCGGGTTCGGTTGCCCGTCTGCCGCGTACCTTTACGGCTGGAAACGGCATTATACCCGTCCAGCCACGCATATTATGGAACCAACTCCTACCGAACGCCCTACCGACGGACTGCCGGTACGCTCGCAATTTCTTACGCTGCTTTGCGTCCTTACATTCATTGGCAGCGCCCTCAGCCTGTTCGACGCGGTCATATCGCTGGTACAAACCGATGCGGTAGTCGAGACGCCACGCGTTGAGCGGAAGTATACCCCCGAACAGCAGAAAGAAATACCGAAGCAATATTTCGAAGACCGGTCATCGGGCGACGAGAACATCCCCACCGATCCCGATCGTATCCGACTTCTGGCCGGTGCTCAGTTTCCGTATGCCCTGCTTACGCTGGTTGGTGCAGTATTTATGCTGCGGCAACGCCGGATCGGTTTCTGGATTTACGTGGTCGGGGTCGTCACGGGCCTGGTACTACCGGTCATACTGGTTGGGTTTGGGGCGCTCAACACCTCATTCGGTGTCTTTTTCAGTATGCTCTTCGTGGGCCTGTACTGGCTCAATTTAAAGGATATGCACTGACGGGTTCAAGTTACCTGTAGCCCAAGTGCGCCAAAGGCCGCTACCGTCGATGCATAGGTCGTATGGTGCACACAATGCATACCCAGGTGGCGGGCTTCCTGCACAAACATCGCCCGGTCGTCGATGTATACGGCCTGACCCGGCTCAACCTGCGCTACATCCAGGGCCAGGCGGAAAATATCGACGTCGGGTTTGCGCAGGTGCACGTAACAGGACGACACGAAAGCGTCGAAGAACTCGTTCAGGCCGAATTGCCGGATTCGGTACTCGTTAATTTCCCGACCTTCGTTATTCACGGCTATCAGTTTCAGCCCGTGTGCCCGCTTTAACTGGCATACCAGTTCGATCATGTCCGGAAACGGCTGTGACTGCTCCATGATGAACCGGGTAAAGTCCTCTTTTGAAAACGGCCTTTCTTCATAAAAGACCGTCCGCTTCAGGTATTCGTCCAGCGTCAGCTTACCCGACTCATAGGTATCGAAGGTCAGGTGATGTCGTTCGTCGAGCTGTTCGTACGGCAGATCAAACAAGCTGGCCGCCCGACCGCGGGCATGCCGGTCCCATCCATTTGTTAGCAATACCCCACCAATATCCAGGAAAAGCGCTCTGATAGGTTCTGTAGGCATATCGATTACTGTTTTTAGTGATAAGACAGCTAGCCGATAAATGTTCTGACTGCACAACTATTTTTCACCAAAAACAAATCAACTAATATACTAGTTGTAAAACTAAATCATTAGTCATACCTTTCGCTTACCCTAATCAAACCAGGTCTGAACCCATGCCGATCCGCGAATTAACCAAAGCTGAAGAAGAGATAATGCGTGTATTGTGGCAGCTGAAGAAAGGCTTTGTCAAAGACGTACTCGCCGAGCTACCGGGTTCCGACGCCGACAACGCCCCGTTGGCGAAACCAGCCTACAACACAGTCTCGACCATTATCCGAATACTCGAAAAGAAAGGGCTGGTTGGCTACACGGCTTATGGAAAAACGCATGAGTACTACCCGCTGATCACCGAGGAAGAATACCGCCGGTTTCAAACCGAGCAGTTAATGACCAACTATTTCGACAACTCGCTCAAAAAGCTGGTGTCGTTTTTCGTGAGTGAGAAAAACATCAGCCTGTCGGAGGCCGATGAAATCATTAATCTCCTTAACAAAAAGAAAGACCAATGAACGCCCTCGACTATTTCCTGAAAGCCAACCTGTATGGTCTGCTGTTCGCGGGCTGTTACTGGCTGTTTCTGCGCCGACACACGTTTCTCAACCTGAACCGGGCTTATCTGCTGTTATCGACGGTGTTGACGCTATCGTTGCCGCTGATCAGTTTACCCGCTCAAACCATTGACAGCAGCCCGGATTGGGGAATTCCGGTTGGCGTTATCACGCTACCCGCTGCCGGGGTGGTTGCTACGCCTGTCGACGCCGGGCCGACATCGACTGAGCCGGACTGGGAACAGATAGGCATCTGGCTTTACGGGCTGATTACAGCGTTGCTGCTGCTTCGGCTGGCGATTCAGTTGAGCCGGGTAGTTCGACTTATTCGCCGGTCAGACCAGGACATACACGCTGACTACGTCTTGATTCGGCCACGCGACCACACAACGCCCACCTTCTCCTTTTTCCGGTACATTCTGCTGAACCCGGCTGATAGCCAAAACGGGCTGATCCTGCAACACGAACTGGTCCATGTCCGGCAGCACCATAGCGCCGATGTGTTGGGTTTAGCGTTGCTGAAGGTACTCTTCTGGCCGGTTATCGGGCTGATCTTTGTAGATCGGGCTTTGCGGCAGGTACATGAGTTTCTAGCCGACCGGGCCGCATCTGGCAGTAAAACGGATTACGGGACCGACTATGCCCGGCTTTTGGTGGAATACACGTTTGGTGTCCGTCCCGAAACATTAAGCAATAGCTTTTTCAATCCCTCACTTCTTAAACAGCGCATTTTGATGCTGCACCAGCGGGCTACCAATCGCTGGGCCCTGGGCAAGTATATGCTGGTTCTGCCGCTGGTGTTTGTCCTACTGGCCATGACAACGGCCCGGGAGGAAATTGTGGCGGTAGTTACGCAGGCAGGTAGCGAGACGATCACCGTATCGGGACAGGTAGTGGGTGCCGATGGAAGGCCTCTCCCGGGCGCTACCGTTATAGAAAAAGGGACAAAGAGGGGCACCTCAACTGATGTCGAAGGCAAATTCATGCTGAGCAACGTACCTAAAAATGCGACGCTCGTCATCAGCTTTATTGGTTTTGACTCACACGTAGTGAAGGTCAACGGAAAAGCAGTCGTTAATGTAACGATGGCCCGAGCCATTGCGCTCAGGGAGGTTGTTGTTGAAACCGAAGAGTTAACGCCTGGCACTACAAAGCCGACATCGACAACCTCACCAAACCGCAAGGGCGAGGTATTCACAGTAGTTGAGCAAGCACCAGAGTTTCCGGGCGGGATGGATGAGTTAGAAGTGTACCTGACCAAAAATCTACGTTATCCTGCCGATGCCCGAAAGGCTAATGTAAAAGGCCGGGTATTTGTCCAGTTCGTTGTAACAGAGACAGGTACTATCGAGAGTCTCCGTATTCTAAGGGGCATCGGTTTTGGCTGCGATGAAGAAGCGGTACGGGTGGTGAGCCGGATGCCTAACTGGACGCCCGGCAAACAGAACGGCAAACCGGTATCTGTGCAATACAACTTACCAATCTTATTCGATCTGGTAAAAAAAGAAGACAAGCGAACGGGACATACCGAACCCGTTTTTGCACCCACGGGTAGCCCCATCGGCGATTTTGGCCTCACCAATCATCCGCCAATGCCCACTTACCCTTTATCCGATAACCCTACGATACGGGTGCGCGGCAACGGAGCATTTGGCGAACTGGTTGTCGTACCACTTTACATCGTGGACGGGGTAGTTTCTTCCGCTGATACGCTGTCAAGTATAGACCCGAAAACGATCGAGTCGGTCCATGTCATCAAGGATGCTTCGGCAACAGCCCCTTATGGCGATAAGGCAAAGAACGGGGCCGTCATCATAACCACGAAGAAGCTATGAACGCCCTCCCCTACTTCCTTAACGCCAGCCTATACCTATTGCTTTTCTATGGCTGTTACGCGCTGCTCCTGCGCCGGAACACGTTCTTTGGGCTGAACCGGACTTATCTGCTGACATCAATTGGGTTATCGTTGGTATTGCCGCTCGTCGAACTACCGGGCGGAGCAACCGACGCCCTAACCGGCAACACCATCTCCTTACCTGCTTTCACCGTTGGTAGGGGTACCGAATCGGCTCGTGACGAACTCTCCACCGATCAATGGTTCTGGCTCGTCTACGGTCTGGGACTGGTTGGTATGCTCCTTCGGCTAGCGTTGAACGGGTGGGGCGTTCGGCGGCTGATCAGGGGCGGAGTCGCTGAGTCACGTTGTCACTACACCCTCGTGCGGCTCGCCACCGATAACGTCCCCTCGTTCTCCTTTGGCCGGTATCTGGTGCTCAACCGCACCGATGCCCTGACCGAACCCGACGCCCTGATTCGCCACGAAGAAGCCCACATCCAGCAGCGCCACACCCTCGACATTCTGTTCACCGAGTTGGTGCGTGCGGCTTTGTGGTTCAACCCCCTACTGATCCTGTACAAACGCAGCCTGCAGGAAGTACACGAATTTCTGGCCGATGCAGCCGTGGCCCGAACCGCTCCCCGCCCCGATTATGCCCGGCAGTTGGTGGCTTACGCCCTCAACGTCCCATCGGCCATGCTGACAACCCCTTTCGTATCAACATCAACCCTAAAACAACGTATCGTTATGCTCCAGAAACCCGCATCCAATCGCCGGGCGCTCCTCGGTTATGCGCTCGTGCTGCCCCTCGCCGGGCTCCTGACCCTGTGTACCCAGCCCGACCGCGACCTGGCCCAACCTGATCAGTCCGTAACTACCAATCAACCCGCCCGCCAGGCCAGCGTAGAGGGTCCTATTTTCACGGTTGTGGAGGAAAATCCGGAGTTCAAAGGTGGTATGAAAGCGCTAGGTGCCTACATAAGCGCCAACCTGACGTATCCGAAAGCAGCCCAAAAAGTGAATGCTGAGGGCCGGGTGTTCGTTCGCTTCATCGTCACGAAAGACGGCGACGTAACGGATGTAAAGCTGTTGAGAGGCATTGGCTTTGGAACCGGTGAAGAAGCGGTTCGCGTAGTGGCAGGTATGCCCCGCTGGAAACCCGGCAGGCAGAGTGGTCGGGCAGTAAACGTGCAGTATAACTTACCCATCAACTTTCAGCTGGAGGATAACGAAACGCCAGGATCAGGCACCAACAAGACTTCCTTCTTTTCACCCCCAACGAATGATGCCGACATCCAGAAAATGTATAAGCACTTTGTTGTAGACGGAAAAGAAGTGTCGTTCGACGCGTTCCGCAAACACGATAAGGCGGCTATTACCGAAGCCAGTTCGAGCCAGCAGACGATACGCATTCAAACCATGTCACCTCCCCCGCCACCACCGGTTCCTGCCAACGATGCATCGGCCCTATCTGACATCAAGTATTTCACCATCAACGGCAAGGAAGCAACCGAAGCAGCCGTGACGGCGATTCCGCCCAAACAGATCGTCCGCGTCGATGTGAATAAAGAACAGGGAACCGTAACCGTCACGACGAAATAGCCCACAATTTCAATTGTGGGGGATGGCGCAAACCGATCACCACAACATAGCCCACAATTTCAATTGTGGGTTAACGAAAACCGGTCATTACCAAATAGCCCACAATTTCAATTGTGGGACACGCCAAACCCGGTTAACGCCAAATACCCCCCGGTTTCAATCGGGGGATATACAAAAACCGGTTAACGCCAAATGCCCCCGGTTTCAACCGGAGGGCATTTGGCGTTAATCATATATTGGGTTAATTACCGTTTCCCGTTCCGGTCGCATCCCCCGTTTGCGTCCACGTCCCCACAATTAAAATTGTGGGCTAGGGTTTTAATGGTTGGACCATCCCTTCCACGGCAAATTCGTTTTTGTCGAAATAAGGCAGTTTCTGAAAGCCGAACACTTTGTACTGACGCATCTGCCACTGGTTACGCCCGACGGCACCGCTTTCCATAACGACATGGCGTTCGGACGAGTAGAGCGGGTTATCGGTCTGGAGAACAGCCTCGATCCGGCGCGGCTGGCGTGTGGCCGAGTCCAGCTGCACCCGTAATGAGCGAACAGTTAGATTCTCTTCCGATTGCTTCAGTGTATACTGGTATGTTAAAGAATCGGGCCGGGTAATCTGATAGCTGCTGCGCAGCGCCGGTTTGTTGATATCGGCCTGGGCGAACAGTTCCAGTTCCCGGCTCCAGTTGACGTCGCGCGTGTCCTGCCGACTCGTTTTTTCGTTAATCCGCACCTGTTTGTTCACCAGTGGTTTGCGGGCCGTAAGGTCTGCAATCTGGCGCTTAACGTAGCCCGCGATGTCATAATAGACGTTGGGCTGATTATCCTGAGTAGGGCTGGAACAACTGCTGACGATCAGCGTGAAGAAGAGACAACCTGAGTAAACGAAGCGCATAAACCGAAACGATTTGGCCCCGGAGCTGGAGGGCCATTCTGAATCACCAACACGTTTTTTAGGAAATCGGTTTGGGCAATCGAATTCTGAACCAAATTTGCAGTTACAATGCTTTTTAACAGAACAACCTGCGTTTCCAGTTTTTGACACGCAAGCCCTCAAAAAATCTGCAAATATGGAATACGATGTTATCATCATTGGTTCGGGACCGGGCGGCTACACCGGCGCCATTCGCTGCGCCCAGCTCGGACTAAAAACGGCCATTATTGAGAAATACCCAACGCTGGGTGGTACCTGCCTGAACGTCGGCTGCATTCCGTCGAAGGCGTTGCTCGACTCGTCGGAGCATTACTATAATGCAGCCCACACCTTCGCTCAACACGGTATTAAACTGAACGATTTGCAGGTCGACATGCCGCAAATGGTTCTCCGGAAGCAGGAAGTTGTCGATCAGACGACGAAGGGCATTGCGTTTCTGATGAAGAAGAACAAGATCGATACCTACTACGGTATGGGCTCGTTCGTGGATGCGCATACGGTTAAGATCGCCAAAACCGAAGGTGGCGAAGAAACCATCAAGGGTAAAAATATTGTCATAGCCACCGGTTCGAAACCGATGTCGTTTCCATCGATGCCCATCGACAAAAAGCGTATCATCACCTCGACCGAAGCGCTGACACTGGAGCAGGTGCCCAAACACATGATCGTTATTGGCGCGGGCGTTATCGGTGCTGAACTCGGCTCGGTATTCTCGCGGCTGGGCGGTAAAGTATCGTTCATCGAGTTTGCCGATTCGATGATTCCGACGATGGACAAGACGATGGGTAAAGAGCTTCAGAAAGCAATCAAGAAACTCGGTGCCGATTTCTATTTCAAGCATAAAGTCACGAAAGTGGAGAACAAGGGCGACGAGGTCGAAGTAAGTATCGACACGCCCGACGGGAAACAGATCACCTTAACGGGCGACTATTGCCTGGTTTCGGTGGGTCGGCGTCCTTATACCGACGGTCTGAACCTGGAAGCAGCCGGTCTACAGGCCGACAGCCGGGGCAAGATCGAAGTCGACAACAACCTCCGCACGAGCGTTCCCCACATCTACGCCCTGGGCGACGTGATTCGGGGTGCCATGCTGGCTCATAAAGCCGAAGAGGAAGGTACGTTCATTGCCGAAACCATCGTCGGCCAGAAACCCCACATTCACTACCGCCTGATTCCGAACGTCGTCTATACCTGGCCGGAAGTAGCGGCTGTGGGGTATACCGAAGAGGAAGTGAAATCTGAAGGTATCCCGTATAAAATCGGTTCGTTTCCGTTCAAAGCACTGGGCCGGGCCCGTGCGAGTATGGACATCGACGGGTTGGTGAAGGTACTGGCCCATAAAGAAACGGACGAAATTCTGGGCGTTCACATCATTGGACCGCGCGCAGCCGATATGATTGCCGAAGCCGTTGTCGCTATGGAGTTCCGGGCGTCGGCCGAAGACATCAGCCGTATGTCGCACGCCCACCCGACTTATACCGAAGCCTTCAAAGAAGCCTGCCTGGCCGCGACGGATAACCGCGCGATCAACATGTAACGCGGACTTCAGTCCGCACACGATGAATTCACGGACTGAAGTCCGCGGTACGGTCAAAAGCCCGGCTACTGAAAGGTGGCCGGGCTTTGTTGTGTATATTGCTTGCTTAACCAATACAACCTGCTATGAAAAAAACACTTACCCTCTTCCTGGGTCTGCTGACGGGTGTGGCCAGCGCCCAAACTGCCGACTCGGTCATGATTCGAAACATCTACAACGAAGCACTCGGCAACGGCAAGTCCTACGAGTGGCTCCGCCAACTAACCAAGCAGATTGGCCCCCGGCTCAGCGGATCGGCGGGGGCACAGAAAGCCGTCGACTGGTCCAAGCAGGTGATGGAGCAACAAGGCTTCGACCGGGTGTTCTTGCAGGAAGTCATGGTCCCATACTGGGTTCGGGGCAAAAAGGAAGAAGCCTATATCCACATCGGTAGCCAGAAGCGCACTGTACCCATTGCGGCCCTGGGTGGTTCAGTAGCTACGAGTCCAAAAGGCGTTGAAGCAGGCATCATCGAAGTCAAGAACTTCCCCGAACTGCGGGCATTGGGCGCTGAAAAAGTGAAAGGCAAGATCGTCTTTTTCAACCGCCCCATGGACCCCACCAAGATCAATACGTTCGAAGCCTATGGTGGAGCTGTCGATCAGCGGGCCAACGGGGCGACCGAAGCCGCCAAGCTGGGTGCTGTTGGTGCCATTGTTCGCTCAATGACGAACGTTCACGATGACAATCCACATACCGGTGGGCTTCGGTACGGTACCGGTGTGGCGCTGATTCCTTCGGCCGCCATCAGCACGAACGGAGCCGATCTGCTGAGCCAATCACTGAAAGAAAATCCGAATCTGACGTTCTATTTCAAACAGAACTGCGAAACACTGGCCGACGCCAAATCGTATAACGTCGTAGGCGAGATAAAGGGAAGCGAGAAACCCGACGAGATCATTGTTGTAGGCGGTCACCTCGATTCGTGGGATCTGGCCGAAGGCGCTCACGACGACGGCGCGGGCTGTGTGCAGTCCATCGAAGTACTGCGGATCATGAAAACGCTGGGCCTTAAACCCAAGCGGACCATTCGGGCCGTCATGTTCATGAACGAAGAGAACGGGTTACGCGGGGGGGTAAAATATGCCGACCTGGCCAAAGCTAACAATGAGAAGCACATTGCCGCCGTCGAGTCGGACAATGGTGGCTTCACCCCCCGGGGCTTCGGTATTGTGGGTACACCCCAGCAGCGGGAAAAAGTGATGCCCTGGAAACCCCTGCTGGCTCCCTATGGTTTAGCCGAGATCGGCCCTGGCAGCGGTGGCGCTGATATTGGTCCGCTCGCCCAACTGGGAACGGTATTGTTCGGTTTTAAGCCTGACTCACAGCGGTATTTCGACTACCACCATACCCCTGTCGACAATTTTGAGACGATCAGCCAGCGCGAACTGGAAATGGGTGCGGCCTCTATGGCGGCTCTGGTTTATCTGCTCGATCAGCACGGCTTGTAATCCATAACTTTGCCCTTACCAGAAGCCCGGCTACTCCTCAGTGGCCGGGCTTCTTTGTGTATTCCTGTCTATCTCATGCCTCCGCCGAACAACTTATCAAAATAGCATTAACCCAATTATATTTTGTAATTATTAATAATTATAGAACATTACGTATCCATATAAACGCAAAGACTTCTTTTTGTTCGGTATCTTTGACGACTTGCCACAGTATCTGCTAATGTCTTATTACAACCGAACTACCCATGAAACAAAATTTTACTTACGCTAAGCCAGGCTCTGTATGGCCGCGTTACGTATTGCTGGTGGCCATCTGGATACTGGCTATTTCGGCCGGATGGGCACAGACAGCCCGACAGATTACAGGAAAAATCTTGTCAAAAACGGATGGTGCGGGGCTGCCCGGTGCCAACGTACTTGTTAAAGGAACATCGGTTGGTGCCGTGACGGATGCCGAGGGTGGTTTTAGCTTAAGTGCCGCCCCCAACAGCACCCTTACGGTTTCTTTTATTGGCTTCATTTCGCAGGAACTGCCCCTGGGCAACCAAACGCAACTAACGATTACCCTGGTCGAAGATGCGTCGCAACTGGGCGAAGTCGTTGTGACGGCGCTGGGTATTGCGCGGGACAAAAAAGCGCTTGGCTATAACATTCAGGAGTTGAAAGGCGCAGAATTGACACAGGCCCGGCCTACAAACCTGATCAACGCACTGTCGGGTAAAATTGCGGGCGTGCAGGTGACGAACTCCAACGGACAGCCGGGTGCGTCGTCGCGCATTATGATCCGGGGTGCCAACTCCATCGGGTCCAACAACCAGCCGATGTTCGTTGTCGATGGTATCCCCATCATCAACAGCAGCAACAATACCGCCCCGAGCAGTTCGGCTACCAATACCAATAACACAACGGTCGATTACGGTAACGGTGCAGCCGCAATCAACCCCGACGATGTGGAGACGATCACCGTACTGAAAGGGGCCAACGCAGCCGCGCTCTACGGCTCGCGGGCGGCCAACGGCGTTATTCTGATCACGACAAAATCAGGAAAGGGCCAGAAAGGGCTGGGTGTCTCGATCAACTCAAACGTCACCTTCGACCGCCCATTCCGGCTGCCGGAGTATCAAAACGAGTATGGCCAGGGTTCTAAAGGGCTGTTTTCGTATGTCGATGGCAAGGGCGGTGGCGTTGGTGACGGTGTCGATGAAAGCTGGGGTCCCCGGCTCGACGGTCGGCTGTTGCCGCAGTACAACTCGCCTGTCGGTGCCGACGGCGTGCGTACGGCAACGCCCTGGATAGCCCATCCCGATAATGTGAAAGACTTTCATGAAACGGGGGTTACCACGACCAACAACATCGCCATTGCGGGCGGGGGCGACAAAGCCGATTTCCGGTTGTCGTTCACGAACCTTTACCAGAAAGGCATGTACCCCAACACGAACTACAAGCGCAATACGGTCGCCTTCAACGCGGGTTATCAGCTGAGCAAGAACCTGACGGCCCGGGCCTCGATCAACTACATTCGTGACGGTTCCGACAATCGGCAGAACCTGCCGCTTTACTGGACCTGGTTCGGGCGTCAGGTTGACCTGAACGACCTCAAGCAATTTGAACAGCCCGGCACCGATCCCAGCCAGTGGCCCGTTCAGCGCAACTGGAATACCAATTACTGGAACAACCCCTACTACGTGCTGAACCGGCAGACCTACGCCAACGATAAGGATCGCATTATTGGTAACGTACAGTTGATCTATAAGCCGCTGGAGTGGCTGTCGATCATGGGCCGTACCGGTACCGACTACGGCATCGACCGGCGCACCACCAAACGGGCGCGCGGTGTGGGCCTGCCCAACGGGGAATTCTTCGAGGATAACGTCTTCACCCGCGAGTCGAACACCGACTTCCTCGCGACGGCCGACAAAGCATTCGGCGACATCCGGGCTACGATCAACGTGGGGGGTAACCGGCGGTCCGAATATTTCCAGCGCGATTACCTCGGAGCGCCCGAACTGCGCATCCCGAACCTGTATAACATTTCCAACTCGGCCGTTGGCCTGAACGTCTACAATCGGAACACCCAGAAAGTAGTGAACAGCCTCTACGGCTCAGCGGGTTTTTCCTTCCGTGACTACGTGTTCCTCGACCTGACCGCCCGCAACGACTGGTCGAGCACGCTGCCCGTTGGCAACCGGAGCTACTTCTACCCATCGGTATCGGGAAGCGCCGTACTGACCGATATGCTCGGTTTCCAGTCGAATACGCTGCCGTACCTGAAAATACGGGCTGGCTGGGCGCAGGTGGGTAACGACACCGACCCATACGCCATTCAGCAGGTATACCAGGCCGAAAGTCCCTGGGGTACAACGCCAACATTTTCGGAGAACAACCTGATCTATAACAGCGCGCTGAAACCCGAAATTACGCGGGCGATCGAAGCCGGTGTCGAAGCGCGGTTATTTGGCAATCGCCTGAATGCGGAGGTAACCTACTACGATAAATCTACTTCGAACCAGATTCTGCGGGCCAACGTACCCGTTAGTTCGGGTTACGCCACCAGCATCATCAACGCCGGCGAAATCCGTAATTCGGGCTGGGAAGTAGAACTGACCGGCTCGCCGGTGAAGTCGGCGGGTGGGTTCCGGTGGGATGTAACGGTCAACTACGCCCGCAACCGCTCGGAAGTGGTCGACCTGGGCGGTCTGACCAACTACCAGATCAACACAGGTGCGCTGCTCCGTAACGTCATTCTGGAAGCCCGGCCGGGTTCGCCTTATGGCAACTTCTACGGCACCTACTACGCCCGCGATCCGCAGGGCAACTACCTGTTCGACAAGTCGGGCATCTCGGTCGTATCGTCAGATCGAAAAGTAATTGGCAACATCATGCCGAAGTGGACGGGTGGTCTTCAAAACACCATCAGCTACAAAGCCTTTACGCTCAGCACACTGATCGACGTTCGGGTGGGCGGACAGTTGTTTGCGCATTCGATCAACATCGGCCGCTACACGGGTGTGCTGAAAGAAACGCTGGAAGGCCGTGAAACAGGCATTGTGGGCAACGGTACGGTAGAAACCGTTAACGCCGACGGCACGAAGACGTACGCGCCGAACACGACGAACATTTCGGCAGAGACGTATTTCCATACGTTCTACAACCGCAATAACAACGAAGCCTACATGTTCGACGCCGATTATGTAAAATGGCGCGAGGCCCGGTTGTCGTTCACGCTGCCGTCCAAATTACTGGCCCGTGCCAAAATCCGGAGTGTCGTCTTCTCGGTTGTTGGTCGGAACCTGGCGCTGCTTTACTCCAAAGTGCCGCATATCGATCCGGAAACCAGCTTCTACGGCGACGGCAACGTACAGGGTTTCGAGAATGGCAACCTGCCATCGGCCCGCAGCATTGGCTTTAACTTAGGTTTCAACTTCTAAACCAACGCGGTGCTTTGTTTCAAACTGGCAACAGCACTGTATCACATACTATGAAAAAGGCACTCTTTCTTTCGTTCACCCTGTCGCTGTTCAGCCTTACGGCCTGCGAGAAGGATTTTGACACGATCAACGCCAATCCCAACGACCCGGTTAGTCTACCAGCCGAACTACTGCTGCCCCACGCCATCCGGATCACGGCCAACTCGGTTGTGGGGGGCTCGCTGGGGCTCGATGTTGGACCGCTCTGGTCGCAGCACCTGGCCCGGATTCAGTATACGGAGATCGACCAGTTCAACTTCACGACCGATACGCAGGATACGCCCTGGCTTAATCTGTATATCGAAGCCAACGCCAGTTACCAGAAGCTCATAGAACTTGGCAAAAGCTCAGGCAACGAAAACTATCAGGCCATTGGCATCATCATGCGCTCGTACGTTTTCTCTCAGCTAACCGACGTTTACGGCGACATTCCGTATAAGGAAGCGCTACTGGGCACACAGGGTACGGTTTACCCTAAATACGATGCTCAGAAAGATGTGTATGCCGGACTGGTAGCCGAACTGAAAGGCGCAAGCGAACTGATCAACACAAAAGCAGTTAACGCCGATGGCGATATCCTGTTCAAAGGAGATATGAGCAAGTGGAAGAAGTTTGCCAACTCGCTGAGTCTGCGCCTGCTGAACCGGATGCTGGGGAAAGCCGACTCGCCTAATGCCAAAACAGAGATGGAGCGTATCCTGAGCGATCCGGCCAAGTACCCTGTCATGGCGTCGAATGCCGACAACGTACAACTGATGTACCTGGCGGCTGCGCCCAATAACAACCCACTGAATCAGAACCGTAAGACCCGCGACGATCACCGGGTATCGAAAACGCTGGTCGATAAGTTAAAATCCCTGAATGATCCCCGGCTGGCGGTCTATGCTAAAAAAGCAGAAAGTGGTGGCGATTATGTGGGTGTTCCCAACGGGTTGGGCAACGTCGACGCGGGCAACCTGGGCCTCGCCAGAACGTCTAAAATCGGTGATTACTTCGTAGCCGCTACCACGCCGGGTGTGCTGATGTCGTTTGCCGAACTGAATTTCATTAAAGCGGAGGCTGCCTTAAAAGGTGTTACGGCAGCCGGTGATGCTGCGAAAGCCTACGAAGAGGGCATAAAGGCCTCTATGACCCAGTTTGGCCTGACCGTCCCGGCCGATTACCTCACGGTAAACAAACTCGCTACCGGCGACGCGGCCAGAACGCAGGTTTTGGAGCAAAAATGGCTGGCTCTGTTCGGGCAGGAGATCGAAGCCTGGACAGAGTACCGGCGAACGGGTATTCCAGCCCTGAAAGTGCCGACTCAGAACTACAACGCCGGTATGATTCCAACCCGGCTTCCTTACCCGTCGTCGGAAGAAAACCTGAACGGTCCCAACTTCAAAGCGGCCCTGGCTGCTATGGGCGGAGCCAACACCATGCAAACCAAACTCTGGTGGGCTAAGTAAGCGCCCGAAACCCTGCCAGTGGTCGTAGACCCTGGTAGTGGTTGAGTGGTAACATCATAGTGATAAGACCCTGGTAGTGGTTGATTAGTACGTCGTAGTGATAGACCCTGGTAGTGGTTGAGCGGATCGAACGCTCATTTTGTCAACCACTACCAGGGTCTTCGACCACTGGCAGGGTTGGCAAAACCATCAAAAATTCTTTTCGATTACCTTCCTGACCTCCTCGAACGCGCCCGGCAAGGGCGCGTTTCGTTTTACGATCTTTCCAACCCGGTTGATGACGGTAGCTGTAATCTCATTTTCGGGCCGTAGTCGTTGAGCGGCATCGTTCAGCTGCGGTTCGGAGAGCATGAGGTGGTCGCCCAGCAAGTTGTTCTTCGTGGCGAACTCAGCCCATAACGTAGATTCGCCCCCCAGGACAGGTAAATAAATCAGAGCGAAATCCCGGCTTCGGTAGGTACGGCGCAACCGTTGCGCGTCGAGTGCTGCCTGGCGCTCCACATCCGACGATATCGAGGTCAGCAATACATAAATCACTTTACCCCGGTTAGCCGCAATGAGTTGATCGAACAGGGCCGAACCCTCGCCCGACAGGTTGCGGGTGACAAATACCCCCGGCGAAATTTCGGCACTGCTGGCTTTACCCGACTGTTGCTGTAGCGTCTTTAAAGCAGCCTGAACCCGGACACTGTCGCCTACTTCCAGCCGGTATAGTTCATCGAGCGACTGAGCCAGTTGCGGGTCCGTAATTTGTGGGCGGGCATAGCTGTAGAGCAGTTTGGCAAAATCGAGCGTGAGCGTAGGCAGCGAGTTGGCCAGCCAGTAAGCGGTCAGGTAGTTTACAGACTCTTCATTGAACTCCTCCTTACTGCGCTGGATCAGGTTTTCGTAGGTGGCCAGCCGCTGAATGGTATCACTGCTCCGCTTCACCAGATTTTGAAAAAACCGCAGATCTGACCCTCGCGCGGTATTTTCGTTTTCCATATACCCCCGAAGGCGGGTTTGCTCCGTGTCGGTCAGGTTACGGCCATAGCGCAGCAGCAAGGTAGAGAGCGACCGAACGCTTAGCCCCGCACTCGAACTGGTCTGCGGTATCGAAACACGGGTCGATGCATAACTGGCAAACTGGTTCATGGCTACAGCCCGGGATGCGGTCAGTAACCGATCACCGGGCGGGCGAAGCGAATCGTTCAGGGATACCGGCAGCTTTGTCAGGTCAGCAACAGCTTTGTCGTAAACGAACCCAGCCGCGATGTAGCGATTTGTCGATTGAATCCAGCGCCCTACCAGCGGAAAGACAGTTTGACCAGCCGCAAAATTCCGAAAAGCACCCTGATAAGTCGACAATACGGTCCGGTAAGTTTCGGGGGCGTCTTTGGAGCGTACCTGCTCAGACAATTTTTCGTTGTTTGGCTTTGCGGGCATAGCCGCTTCCAACGCTTTATAGCGGGCAAACTGACTATTCACCTGTGCGTTTACGCCCCCAAACCGAAACGGAACCGCCGTAGTAAACAGCGAATCGGCATCCAGGTCAATGGTCAGCGTACCTGGTGCGGCCAGGAAAGCCGTTGAGATACGGCCGTAGTTAAAATACATTTCTTCCTGCGGATAGATCAGCGGCATAGCCACCCGAAACGTACCGTCGACATTGAGCGGAGCTGGCCGGACCAGTTCACGACTGGCCTGTAGAACATTATTGCGGCTGACAAGCACAGTTGGCGACTCCCGATAGAGCCGGGCCGACAGATTTTTGATGCGCCCCGTCACAATAACAGAGTCCGTCTGGGCAACGGATAGCGACGATGTGAGCAGACAGAGAAGTAGTGCGCAGCTGTACTGCATAAAAACTAATGTTGAATGTAGATTGTCAAATATAGAGTGTTGACTGCGCAAAGTACGACTTCATTCTGCGGAACGGACAAGACCCGGCCTATACCTGCTATCTACCAACCCACATGACCCTCATTTTGTCTTTATTCCATGATATTGTTCGTCTTCCTGGTAGTCCCGGCGTAGCGGGTGCCCCTTCCAGTCGGTAGGCAGCAAGATCCGGCGCAGGTCGGGGTGGCCGGTAAAATTGATGCCCATCAGGTCGAAAGCCTCGCGCTCGTGCCAGTCGGCGGTGCGCCAGATGTGTGCCACACTCGGTACAGCTGGTAAACGGCTTCCGCCGGGACCACGCGGCACGAGTAGTTTGAGCATCAGATTATGCTCGTAAGGGATCGACGTAAGATTATATACAACCTCCATTGTACCGGCGTCGACTCCATTATCGATCGCTGTTACACAAGCCAGCAAATCGAAAAACACCCGCTCGTCGTCGCGCAGGAACTGACAGATCTCAACAAGCCGGTCAGCAGGAATAGTAAGATAGGGTTGTGGATTTGTGGTGTTGGCTACGAGTACGTCAGCGCCAAATTGAGTAGCCAGCAGGTCGGTTAGTTCAGAGAAAGTCATTGGTCGTTTCGTGTGTCTGTGGTGTCAGGCTGAGAACCTGACAGCGTGCGGTACTGGGTAACACTATTGAGGATGAATGGATAATAGAACGACTTCCTTAAACGGTTTTAAACCAGAAAATCCACATAACACTTTTTTTGTTTGACCCGTATGCTGAAAACGAACTGTTGCTTTCAAATGAGCCACTGCGTTCGTATACGTAACATACTTTTGTATCAATGGGGCTGACTGATCACTAATGCCGTACTCATTGGTAGTTACAGAATCCTGTTCGATGGAAAGCCGCAAACCACAACCATCAACGGCGGCATAATCAGAAAGCGTTCCCTGAACTTCGTAAACTGGCCCTAAATCAGGAATGGGTTTAACCACTACCTCGTCCGGTTTCGTGCAGGAAATAGCACTAATAATCAATATATAGATGTAAATAGTTGAGTTTTTCACGGGCTCTTTTTGACAATAGACCCTCCTCAATTACCAACAGTTGGATTTTGTTAATTGTGACAGCTCCTGTCTGTGGTGTCACACCACGGCATACAACGGCGGTTATGCCTACGCCAGCCAGGCCAGCCACTGCATCCAGTTCTCGACCCAAAACAGGAACTTCATGGCGAATTTAGCCGCGGGCGCCGACGATGGCTGGAGTGTCAGGCTATTATTATTCAGATTGGTATCCATGTAGATTTTTTGCTTTGGATCGACGTAGGCCCAGACAACATCCGACTTTTCGTTGAACGTAAAGGTTCGCTGCCGGTCTTTGCCATCCCAGAACATCATCCGCTCCTTCCCGTTCTCGAAATGAACCAGCACATCGACCGGCATCTGTCCGTCGGCCTTTCGCTGAACAGTGACCGTTGATTGCCCACGGCCATTTTTACGGTTGTTTTTGATGGCCGACAGCTGGTAGTCAACGACCTTGTCGCCATAGAGCGCCTGATCGAAAAACCAGTTCATGTCGGGGCCGTATTTGGCACCAAGCCGCCGGGGTACAATCTCATTCACAATAGCAATGAAACTGTTCGCATTGGGGTGTTTGAATCGCCACCGGATGAAATACGTCTGCATGATCTCATCCATCACCCGCCTGCCTACCAGCCCTTCCAGTGTGCGCAGCCAGGTGGCCGTCTTGGCGTAGGTCAACACGCCATACTGGTCTTCGGGCAGTTGCCAGGTGTTGCCAAAGGACGAACCAATGGCGGGGTTATCCTGGTGGACATACTGGTCGCGTGAGCTTTCCAGATCGCCCATTTTGAAGCCAAACAAGTCGAACTGCGACGACCGGGGGCCGTACCAGTCATCCATAATGCGCCCTTCGTAATACTGGTTGAAGCCCTCGTCGAGCCACGCTTCTTCAAATTCATTACTGGCCAGTAATTGCATGAAATATTGATGCCCAAACTCATGCACCGTCACCAGTTCCGGGAATCGCGCACCGTCAGGTACGAACCAGGCTGTTCCGGCCGTGATGAAGGTTGGGTATTCCATGCCCGCCGATCCACTGGCGTGCAGGGGCGGATCGACCACGGTTAGGTTAGGAAACGGATAAGGGCCAAGGTGTTTATGGAAATAGGCAAGAGCCGCTATAACCGCGTCCATATGCCGCTGTGCCTGCTGAGCGTGCTCCGGCTGCATCAGCAGTTCGATGTTGACCGCACCCCCGGACGGCCGTTTCCACCTACCGGTAACGACCTGAAAATGGGGCGATGCTGTCCAGGCGAAATCCACAACGTCTTCGGCATGCCAGCGGGTGGTCTTGGTATTATTGGGCCCGCGCTTCTCGCCGGTCATCAACCCCGTCGCACCAACCCAGTATTCGGTTGGTGTCGTAATTCCAACATCATACGTACCATAGTCGGCATAAAACTCAGAATTAGCATGAAACTGATGGCAGTTCCACTGTCCGGTGGTCGCATACCGGGTGCCGGCCGGCTCATACACGCCAATTTTCGGGAACCACTGACCCACCAGAAAGTAGTCGCGGCTGAACCCCGTCCGGGCAAATATCTTAGGCAGTTTCGCCTTGAAGGCAATATCGAGCACGATCGTCTCCCCCGGCCCGACCGGCTTACCGAGCGGCACCCGAATCACCGTACGATCGTCCCGGTTGGTATCGTCGGGTTGAAAAAACTGGTAAGCCAGCGCTTCCGAACCACCCGCTGCGTTACCCCGCCTTTTCATCGACGTAATCTCGATGGAGCCATAGTTGTCTTTACCGTTACGCTCAATTTCATTGCCCCGCAATTGCCCACCCGACTCACGCATGAATGTTGATTGTTCATTGCGAAACGCATTCAGATACAGGTGAAACTGTAGCTCCCGAACAACATCGCTGGATGGGTTACGCCAGGTCAGCGTCTCGCGACCGGTAAGTTTTTTGGTAACCGGGTCGAGCGACACGTCGATGGTGTAATTAGCCAGACGCGGGCTCAATGGTGGCACAAAAAGGGGCTTCGCTGACTGGGCACGGCTGAAACCCGCGGTACCCAACAGGAGCAGAAGAAGCGAAAGTTGTTTCATGCGCAGTCGAGGTATGAAATGCATGATGGTAAACGAGTATCTGGTTTTCAGCGCGTGGCAGAAATAGAGTCACGTGCTGGCTGGCTACGGTTATCGATCAAATGTATGAATTATGTCAGTATAGACCGCCCCTGTTTTTGCGGCTATAGGATCGGCTCACCGTCAATACTGGATTCAGACAAAAAAGCGCCATATTGAGAAAGAAACTGATTCCGGAAAACCTGCTCGCCTGACCTCATGCATTACCGTTTCCTTGCGCTGTGTTTTTATCTGTTCGTTCCTTTTTTGACCGGGGCTCAACCCTACGACCTTGTCATTAAAAATGGCCGCGTGGTCGATGGAACGGGGAACCCCTGGGTGTACGCCGATGTAGCCGTGCAGAATGGGCGTGTTGTCAGCGTGGGAGTGGTGGATGCTACGAATGCCAAACGCACCATCGATGCGACCGGCCTTATAGTTGCCCCCGGTTTTATCGACGTTCATACACATGTAGAAGGTAGTCTGGAAGCGCAGCCCGGAGCACCTAACTTTATCCACGACGGTGTTACAACCATGATTACGGGTAATTGTGGCGGATCGAGCGCCAACCTTCGTTCCTATTTCGATTCCCTTCGGTTACAGGGCATTTCGGTAAACGTGGGTTCGTTGATCGGCCATAACACGGTGCGGATGAAGGTCATGAAACTGGTTTTTCGGGAGCCGACCGCCACCGAACAGGAAGCCATGGAAGCGCTTGTGGAGCAGGCCATGAAAGATGGGGCCGTGGGACTGTCTACCGGCTTGATTTACACCCCCGGCACCTACGCCCGGACACCCGAGGTCGTGAACCTGGCAAAGATGGCTTCGCGGTATGGTGGGGTTTACGCGTCGCACATCCGCAACGAGGGCCAAAACGTTAAGCAGGCCATTGAAGAAGCTATTCTGATTAGCCGTGAGGCTAAAATACCCGTCGAGATATCTCACTTTAAAATAGCCAGCAAACCCCTTTGGGGGAAAAGCACCGAGACCATCGAGCTGGTCGAAGCGGCCCGTCGGGAAGGGCTCGACGTAACCATAGACCAGTATCCCTACACGGCTTCCAGCACGTCGCTGGCCAGTATCGTTCCCTCCTGGGCATTGGCCGATGGCGACTCGGCCGTACGGGCCCGTTTTCGTGACCCGGCGACTCACGCCAAAATCAGAAGCGAGATGCTGGACGGATTGAAGAAGAACCAGCGCAAAAATTATGAGTACGCCGTTGTTGCCAACTACAAACCCGATTCCACCTTCAATGGTATGAGCATCAGCGCCATCAATCATAAACTGGGGCGAAAGAACTCGGCGGCTACCGAAGCGGACCTGGTGATGGAACTCATGGAGCGGGCCACTATGGGTCGGGTTCAGATGGTTTACCACACCATGTCAGAAACAGACGTTGAAACCATTCTGCGGTACCCAAACACCATGATCGCTTCGGATGCGGGTGTGGCCACGCCAGGGTCAGGCATGCCGCATCCGCGCGCCTATGGCACCAACGCGCGCGTGCTGGGCCGGTATGTACGCGAACGACATATCATTTCTCTGGAAGAAGCGGTCCGGCGGATGACGTCCTTGCCAGCCCAGCGATTCCGGCTAACCGATCGCGGTCTGCTGCGACCTGGCTACGCAGCCGACATTGTTCTGTTCGACGAGAAACCCGTTGCCGACCGTGCCACCTATGACCAGCCCCATGCTTACACGACGGGTATCTCATGGGTACTCGTAAACGGGACTCCCGTTATTGAGAACAACAAACACACAGGTCAGCGCCCCGGCCAGTTATTGATGGGGCCGGGACATAGTAACTGAGACAGGATGCGGGTTAAGGCAGGCTTACTGGCGGGCGCTGTCTGGCAGCTTCATTCCCACATCGATGCCACGTGGTTATTGCCGTTCGTGGGCATTTGTCGTCCTTTGTAGTACGAATGGCTGCGAATCTGTTTAATTAAACTATGCTTAGTACACCACCTTCTCCTGACGAGCTTCTGGGGGATTTGTTTGACGACGTACAACTGAGCGGCATTTTTGCCGATTCCAAAACTTTTGTAGACTGCGTACCGAAACAGGAGCCGGCGGCTTTGCTAGCTTTGTACGAAGCGAAAAATGCCAGCCCCGACTTCGATCTGATGGCGTTCGTACGGGAGCATTTCACCTTTCCTACGGCGGCCGGTTCAGACTATGTCAGTGATACATCCGTCAGCACCTCTGAACACATCGACCGGCTCTGGGACTGGCTCACGCGAGCTGCCGACAGCAAGCCGGACGACTATGATTCACGGGTGCCGCTACCCCATCGATACGTCGTGCCGGGCGGGCGGTTCAGAGAGATCTTTTACTGGGACACTTATTTCACCATGCTGGGCCTGGCCGAGTCCGGCAAGACAGACCCAAGCCACATTGACCTGATCCGGGGCATGGTCGAAAACTTTGCCCACCTGATCGACAAGTTCGGGTTTATCCCCAACGGTAACCGAACGTATTTCCTGAGCCGGTCGCAGCCACCCTTCTTCGGGTTGATGGTGAACTTGCTGGCAGATAGCAACGGAACCTCACAGGAAAAATCCAGTGTGTTGGTCGATTATCTACCTCAATTACAGCGGGAGTTTAAATTCTGGCACAAAGGAGCCAATGAGCTGACCAGCGAAAAGCGATTTGTTCAGCGCATGGTACAATTACCGGCAGGCGGGCAACTCAACCGGTACTGGGACGACACGCCTACACCCCGGCCCGAAGCCTACCGCCAGGAAATTGAGCTGACCGAAAAGACCGATCCCCTGGGTATCACGCCCGAGACGCTCTATACCAATATCCGGGCAGCCTGCGAATCGGGCTGGGACTTTAGCAGCCGCTGGTTTAGCGACCAGCAGACGATGGCCACCATCCACACGATCGACATTGTACCTGTCGATCTGAACTGCCTGCTCTATCACCTGGAAACCACCCTCCGCGATGCCTGCGCGCAGGCCGGCATGACCAGAGAAGCAAACTGGTACAGTACCCTGGCTACCGTGCGCGCCCAGCAGATCCAGACAACGTTCTGGAATGACGAGACCGGTTTCTTCCACGACTTCGATGCGGTGGCCAATCAGCAAACGCCCATGCTGACTTTAGCGGGCGTGTTTCCGCTGTTCGTCAACCTCGCTACGCCCCGGCAGGCCGCTCGCATTCACGAGCGGCTCAAAGCCGACTTTTTGCAGCCGGGTGGTTGGGTAACAACCCTTCAGCAAAGCAGCGAACAGTGGGACTGGCCCAACGGATGGGCTCCTTTGCAGTGGATCGTTTACCAGGGTTTGACCAACTATGGCTTCACCGAAACGGCCTGTCTGGGTCGTGATCGCTGGCTGGTACTCAACGACAACGTGTTCAAAGCGACGGGAAAAATGATGGAGAAGTATAATGTCGTCGATGCGTCCCTAACGACCGGCGGGGGCGAATACGCCAATCAGGACGGCTTCGGCTGGACAAACGGGGTTTACGTGCGGCTAATGGCCGACAAAGTAAAAGAGATAACATAGCAGCGTACTATCTGGCAAGAAAAGTGATTTTGGCATCGATTTTGAGAGAGCCCTTCAAATACCGCTCCATTCGGCCATTACACCGTAACTTGCTATGAAACAAGCGATCATAACCTTACTCATGAGCGGGATAATGACTCTCGCTTATGGCCAGAAATCATTTATCCTGTCGCACCAGGATAAAAAAGGTTTTTTAATGATATCGGCGGGCAGCAGCATACCTATGGGTCGGTTTGCCAGCTGCTTACCCACCGATACGCAGGCTGGTATGGCCAGCAAGGGCAGCACCCTGAACCTTTCGGCAGGGTACCGGCTACTGGGGCCTATAGGGCTCATGGTGCGGCTGGACCAACAGCACAATGCCATTCAAACGCCTGCGCTCCTTACTAATCTGTATCAGAACGGAACCGACCGCTGGATCGCAACGGCCGAAGACTGGCTGATAACAACGGTAATGGCTGGCCCCTACCTGAGTATACCAATGAGCCGGTTTACACTCGATATGCGGCTGATGGCCGGGCAAGCCAGTACGGTTCTACCCAGCACCACTATGAGCGGAAATTATGGGGCGGTGAGTGTACTCATGCAAACAAAAGGGACACACGATAAAACACTGGCCCTGGGAGGTGGCTTGTCGTTGCGCTACCGGATTAGTCCGGGCCTGTCGCTACACCTCAACGGCGATTATAACCACGCCCAGTTCACCTTCAACAATTTATCATCCAGCGCCGAGAGCATTAACGGCCGCTCGGAGAGTTCACGCTACAGCAGCGCCCGTACCATCTACACCATCAACGTATCTGCGGGTGTAGCCCTGCTATTCGGCAGCAGTACTCGTCCGTTCTAGCGACCGCTTGCTTCGCCTGGGAGCAACTTATCCGAATCGGGTTGCAACCCTGTGCACGTTCTGGTAGTTTAGCAGGTGAACATCACGTTGTTTGATCATGACACCGACCCGCAAACACGCCGTTCTCCGGCGCGTAAAAGACATTACCTTCAGCACTACCCTCAGTCTGGCCCTGCTTACTGGTACGGCCATGCTCCAAAGCTGCGGCTCTAACGGGTCGGATGAGGCCGAACGGACCGAAACCAGTTTCGGCAAAGGCGTTCGAACATACATTACGGAAACGGCGCCCGGCAATTTCAAAATTACTGATGAAGTGCCAGCCCAGGCAGGACAGGCCGGCGCCATTGTCAGTTATGCCGATGGGCACCGCGACACACTGAGCGTCGAAGCCGCTAAAAAACTCGTCGACACCGACGAGTCGACGCGCACTTACAGAGACAACCCATCAGCCTATGGCTCGATGCATCATAATGGCCTGGCCAACGTGTTGCTTTGGGGCAGCCTGGGCTATATGCTTGGCCGAAGTAATTCGGGCCAGTACATGAACGACCGCCAACGCTATGGGTCGGGAGTTTATGCCAATCAGGGCCTCTACCAGCGCTCGTCACGGTTAGGCGAAACCGTACGATCCTCACGCGTTACCCGCACGGTTCGCCCGTCGGGCGGGCGGAGCGGCTTTTTTGGCGGGGGACGCAGCCGTGGTTTCTCGTCGTAACCACCATCAGACCGCTGGCTTGTTATCTAATTGTTACCGACCGAATTAGCTTGATCGACTGTAGAACCCGTCGATCAATTTCCGTACATTTGGTTTATGAATCGGGAACAAAATCTGAAGCGGCTACGGGAAGAGACAGTTGATATTTGCATCATTGGAGCCGGGGCCAGCGGAGCCGGAGCCGCCCTGGATGCGGCTTTACGCGGCTACCGGGTTGCGCTCATCGACCGGGGCGACATTTCGGGGGAAACCTCCTCCCGCTCAACAAAACTCATTCATGGTGGGGTGCGCTACCTGGAGCAGGCCATCAAAAAACTCGACCTGGCTCAACTCCGGCAGGTTCGCCATGGCCTGGCCGAACGCCGGACCGTATTGCGAAATGCACCTCATCTTGCCCACCCGCTGGCACTGCTCACCCCCGTGTTCAGTGCGTTCGAAGGGTTATATATTACCATTGGCCTGACCCTTTATGACCTTATTGCCGGGCAGGACTCATTCCCAAAAGGCCGTTGGTTAAGTCGGGCACAGGCGTTGGCTAAAATGCCTACCCTAACAACCCGGATGCATAGCGCGGTGCTCTACTACGACGGTCAGCTGAACGACGCCCGCTATGCGCTGGCACTGGCCCACTCTGCCGATGAAGCAGGAGCCACCGTTGTTAACTACGTTTCTGTAACAGGATTTGACCGGCATGATGGTCGACTGGAGACAGCGCTGGTACGCGATGAGCTAACCGGCGACACATTTCCAGTTCGGGCCCGGCTTTTTTTAAACTGTACAGGCCCTTACTCCGACTCCATCCGGCTGCTGGCTAATCCATCGCTCGAACAGCGCATCCGGCCCAGCAAGGGTGTCCATATTGTTTTACCCCGCGAAACGCTGCAAAGTGATTGCGCCATGCTGATTCCCAGCACCGTCGACGGGCGCGTTGTATTTGCCATTCCATTCGGTGATAACGTGTTCGTGGGCACCACTGACGATGATTATACAGATCTGGCAAAGGAGTCGGTGCTGGAGCCTCAGGAAATCGATTATCTACTGGAGACACTGCGCCCCTACCTGGCGAAAACTCCCGACAGAGCCGCTGTTCAGGCGGGTTTTGGCGGTATCCGTCCGCTGATCGTAAGCAGCCGTGCCGATACAAAAACCCTCCTCCGCGACCACGAAGTTGAGCACGATCCTGAATCGAACTTGTTGAGCTTGCTCGGCGGCAAGTGGACAACCTATCGGCTTATGGCGCAGGACGCCATCGACCGGGCGGGCGAACTACTGGGCAAATCGGTGGCCAGCGCTACCGAAACCCATTTCCTGGTTGGTGGGGAGAATTATCGATTCGAGGAATGGCAAACGTTACAAAACCAGTACGGCTTGCCTACCGATGTGTGTCATCATCTCCTGCAGCATTATGGTACACGCGCCAGCCAGGTGGCCCAGTTGATCGATGAGCAACCGCACCTGGCCCGGCGGGTGTCAGATACCCTGCCTTTTCTGAACGCCGAAGTCGTGTATCAGGTCCGGCATGAAATGGCCGTTACTCCCCGCGATGTTCTCGCCCGACGCTGGCGTCTTGAACTCTCCAACTGGCAACTCACCGCCAGCCTGACACCAACAGTTGCCGATCTGATGGCCCAGGAACTGGGCTGGAGCGAAACGCAGCGTGCTGCCTACGTAAGTTCATATCAGGCATTGCTGGGGTCGTTTGCCAAACAGGCGGGTCTTCCAGCCCACCAGCAGGCGCTGTTACGCGTCTGACCCAAAACAGCGTGTTAATAACACGCTACAGGTTATCACTCATCGCCGTTTGACCGGTTGATGCTGCATTAACTCGTTGATGATTTTTTCGACTTGTCCTACGGGCCTGTTTGCTACCAGGTATTGATGCCCCTTAGCGGCCGGGTTCCAGCCGTTAGACCCGTTTGGATTCATGGTTAGCCGGCCGGATTTCACAGTATAGTAAGGGGCGTATCCCCTGATGGCAACCAGCACTGCCGTCTGGTCCCAGCTCATGCGCCCCCCCGCATCTTCTTTAGCCAGAGGAATGCTGATGGCAAACGCATCTTTAACCGGACTGTTTCTGATCCGACCATTCTGTATCAGTGGCAGGCCACTGTGAATTTGTTCGCCAATTTCGAAACCGCTTAGCAAAACGGGAGTAGGCCAGTTGGCAAAGACAGCAGTCGATGCCGGGATGTCCATGTAGACATTGTACTCTTTTCCCGCTGGAAACTTACCTGCCATACTAACCAGTTGCTTCACCTTTCTGGCAACCAGTTCCCTGCCCGACAAGGGTGAATATTGATCGGGTTTAGAACCGATCAGGTTAGCCAGATTGGTCATGAAACCCACCGAAATAATCGTTACGCTCTGATCGGGCTGTTTGGCCAGCAGTTGCCGATACAGCACGACCGCGTCGGGAACAGTGGCATTGCTTCGCACGGCATGAGGGTAACGAGCGGTTAAACTATCGGACCAGTGCTGCGTATCTTTATCGGTAACAGCCTTACCGGTTGGCACACCGATTGGCACATTAGGACGGCCAAAATACGTATTCAGGACACTTATCACGGCAGTCACCTTCGGGTATTTGGTGCTGGCAATGGTCGCTAAAATCCGGGCCTGACCACTATCGGCCAGCGCGTGGAGTATCGCAATGGCTCCCACGTCGTCATAGTCAGGTCCCATATCCGTATCGAAGATAACGGGAACGGGACCTGTTTTCCGGGTCGATTGGCCCCAGGTCTGACCGATTGTCAGCGTCAGCAGCAGTCCAAACAAAACAAGGAGGAAGCGGGCCATAGAAACAGTTGTTTTGCGTAAAGAAAGCAGCTTTATCACGTGCCTTACCCAGCGGATCTGTACATTCCTCATAATTAACTATTCTTTCCCGTATGCACCTCAAATCATTACCCATTGCGCCCGATGCCCAACTCCGCAACCTTGGCTGGGATTGGATGCTTGGTCAGGACACACTACCCTACCTTACCAATGAGGTCGTGACCATCACCGCTGCCGAAGCCGAACACTATTATGAAGCCGCGAACGAACTCTTCGACATGTTCGTTGCCGCCGGCCAGCTCGTTATTGACCAGAACCGCTTCACCGAACTGGGTATCCCACCTAATCTCATTGACCTTATCAAACTTTCCTGGGACGATGACCGAAACATCCACTTGTATGGCCGCTTTGATCTGGCCGGTGGTATCGACGGTCAGCCTATAAAACTCATCGAGTTCAACGCCGATACCGCTACCTGCCTGCCCGAGACAACTGTCGTTCAATACGCTCACCTACGGGCTAACGGTCTCAACGAGAGCCAGCAGTTCAACACCATTTTTGAAACGTTGATCGGTCAGTTCGAGGAATTGCTGGCGCAACACCCCGACATGCAGCCTACCCTGCTCTTGTCGGCCATGCGGGGCTTTCCCGAAGACGATGCCAACGTAGCACTCATCGGAGAAGCAGCCCGTGAAGCTGGTTTCGAAATTGAGTTCGACTTCATCGATGGAGTAGAATTTTCTGACGAAGAAGGCATCTTCTGGCAAAATCCTAAAAATGGCCAGTTTGAGAAACTGGATTTCTGGTTTAAACTGATCCCGTGGGAGTCCATTGCCGAAGACGAACCAGAGTTGACGCGCATATTGACCGAAATCGTAAAAAAGCGATTAGCCGTTGTAATCAACCCAGCCTATACACTTCTCTTCCAGTCAAAATACATCCTGAAAATTCTGTGGGAGCTTTACCCTGATCATCCGCTGCTGCTGGAAACAGACATAAAACCACTGGCTGGTAAGGCCTGCGTCGAAAAAGTCCTGTTCGGGCGTGAAGGAGCCAACGTCCGGATTCTCAATGCCGATGGCAGCGAGCGTCAGGCAGTAGAAGGCGAGTATGGCGACTACCCAAAAATCTACCAAGAGTATGTCGCTTTTCCCCAGGATGCTGCTGGTTATACCTATCAGGCGGGGGTTTTTTATGCCGGCGAGGCCTGCGGACTGGGTTTCCGGCGCGGAGGCCTTATTTTGGACAATGGTGCCGGGTTTGTAGGACACGTTGTTGACTAAATAACCGTATCGGGTATGGGTTATGAATCAGAAAACGGTTTCCTGTTTCACAACCCATACCCGATACGGTTACTTTGTTTACTTACTTTCTTTACGAAGTCTACGACGTTCTTCGGCTTTTGCCCGTTGTTCAGGGGTCATAGCATTCAACCGGGCCTGACGCTTTTCGTGATGGGCCTGTTTAAAAGCCTTGCGTTCGGCAGGCGTCATAGTAGCTAACTTCGCCTTGTGCTCCATTTTATGAGCGGTACGTTCTTCAGTCGTTCGTAGCTCTTTCTTTTTATGAACCTCAGGCTGGCTCTGAGCAAAGGCCCCCATCGATAAGAATAAGGCCATGACGGCTAACACACTGCGTTTCGTTTTCATGTACGTGTTGTTTTTGAGGTTGGATAGGTCCAATGCCGGAAGGTTTAGTTAAGAGGAGACATCGTTTATGATGTTCAGTGCGTAGGTTTACCTGACCTGACGTTCACACCCGCACGCCCTGGACAATTTACTTTCCATGAACACCTTAAGTCTCTACCTTCAGGCTATTCTATATATCGCTGCCGGGGTCAATCACTTTATCAATCCAAAACCCTACCTGGCCCTTATGCCCCCCTACCTGCCTGCTCATGCACAACTGGTAGTAGTGAGCGGTATAGCAGAGATTGTGCTTGGTATCGGGTTACTGTTTCCGGCAACACGTTCGGTTTCAGCCTGGGGACTTATGCTACTGCTGATTGCTGTTTTTCCTGCTAATGTATTTATGGCGATGTCGAGCCGTTTCAAAAAGATACCAGCCTGGTTGCGATGGGCGCGACTTCCCCTGCAGGGCTTGCTGATCTGGTGGGCTTATAAGTATACGTGATTATTAAATTAAATTTTTAGCCCGACTAAAATGCCTTTTCCAGCTACCTGGAGGCCTTTGTAAAATAAAATAGCCAAAAACTTAAAATAAAATTAAACGTTTTGGGGTTTAAAGGAATCTATGGAGCAGAAGCACACGTAAATGCAATACTTTCCTTAAATGAGTCAAAAAGTACCTTATTTCTATTTTGTTAAGTTTTTTGGTATTATTGACTAATATATCCTTGCCGAAACTTTTATTTGGCAGATTTATTGCATGTTTACTTGGAAATGATAGCATAAAATACTTATTTTTATACCCGCATTACCCGGGCATACAAAAATCTTAAATCCCCACACACTATCGGAACACTGCTCTACGTTACCTAATTGTCTTACTGAAAATGGAAAAAGCCCAGGTAAACGACAGTGAGCTGATTTCCCTGTACATCCGTGGTAATGAGAAGGCCTTTGCAAAATTAGTGCAGCGGCACAAATCGAAGCTTTACACCACCATTTACCTGATCGTTAAAGATCAGTATGTGGCGGAAGACTTAATGCAGGACACGTTTATCAAAGCCGTGGACACCATTAAGTCGGGTAAATACAACGAGGAAGGCAAGTTTCTCCCCTGGATTATTCGGATCGCCCACAACTTGGCAATTGACTATTTCCGAAAAGATAAACGCTACCCCAGTGTGGTGTTTGAAGACGGAAGCAGTGTGTTTAATACGCTTGAGTTCGCGGAGGATTCAGTGGAGTCACTCCAGATTCGGCAGGAAACACACGAGCATTTGCGCGAGTTGATCCAGCGTCTGCCGGAGCAGCAGCGGCAAGTGCTCATCATGCGGCACTACGAGGAAATGAGTTTCCAAGAGATTGCCGATGCGACCGGCGTCAGCATCAACACGGCTTTGGGACGTATGCGTTACGCTTTAATTAATTTGCGTAAACAACTGAGCAAACGTGCGCCGAGTTATGACAAAAACATTTACCCAAGATGATGTAGTCCGGTATGTCTATGAGGAGACCTCGCCAGAGGAAAATCTGCTCATTGAAGACGCTATGATGTCCGAGCCGGAACTGATGACGTTCTTCCTCGAAGCCCTCGAATTGCGGGCTTTGATGAACAAAATAGAGCGTCAGCCCCGAATTAGTACGGTGCAGACCATCCTGAATTACTCCAAACACCATCCCGCAAACCCACCTGCGCGGTTACGACAGTCGTAGCTAACGGGCGGGTATTGCTATGTACCACTGTATCCGGTCATCCGATGAGTAAACTCATCGGATGATTTGTCATGTCATATACCCATGCTTAAGAAAGAACGCTTTCAGCGATTCATCGATTACTTCACCCAGCACTACCCCGAGCCAAAAACCGAATTGAACTTCGGGAATCCTTACGAACTGCTTGTAGCCGTAATTCTGTCAGCCCAATGCACAGACAAACGGATCAACCAGATAACGCCCGCCCTGTTTGCCCGCTTTCCGGAAGCAGAATCGCTGGCAGCGGCATCGGCCGATGAGGTGTTTACTTATATCCGCAGTGTATCCTATCCCAACAACAAGGCAAAACACCTGGTAGGCATGGCGAAGGCATTGATGGAACGATTTGAGGGGGAAATTCCGGCTACCGTCGAAGCCCTTCAGACGTTACCGGGGGTTGGCCGTAAAACGGCGCATGTTATTCTATCGGTCGTCTATAACGAACCGACAATGGCCGTCGACACGCACGTTTTCCGCGTATCGCACCGGTTGGGGCTGGCCCCCCTGACGGCCACAACTCCGCTAGCGGTGGAGAAAGCACTCATGGCACACATCCCGAAACACCACGTCCCCAAAGCACATCACTGGCTCATTCTGCACGGTCGCTACGTATGCGTCGCCCGTACGCCCAAATGCAACGTGTGTGACCTGCGGGAGTTTTGTAAATACTATGAAAAAGTCGTAAGTCAGTAAGTCGTATTAGTCGTAAGTGGCTGACGCACGAGCAATACATGCGTCAGCCACTTACGACCAATACGACCTACTGACTTACGACTCCTTTTCTAATACTGTTCCGTACCGGCGAAGAAGAAGTTGCCTTCGATCTGCGCATTCTCGTCGGAGTCAGAGCCATGAATAGCGTTGGCTTCGATCGACTTGGCATACAGTTTACGGATTGTACCTTCCTCGGCCTGAGCAGGATTGGTAGCACCGATCAGCTTGCGAAAATCCGCAACGGCGTTTTCTTTCTCCAGGATCATCGGCACGATCGTACCCGACGACATGTACGTCCGCAGATCGTTGTAGAAAGGCCGCTCCCGGTGAACGGCATAAAACTGACCGGCCCGCTCGGGGGTAAGTTGCGTCTTTTTGATCGCTACGATGCGGAATCCCGCTTCTTCGATCATTTTGATAATTGCTCCGGTATGCCCGGCCTCAACGGCGTCGGGCTTAATCATGGTGAACGTTTGGTTCGTAGCCATTCTAAGTAATTGTATCCAAATTTTATTTGCCCTATCCAGAGCGGGCGCAAAGGTAAGCACTTTCAATCAATGTCGCACTCGCTCCGGCCGTCAGTCTTATCCGAATTATTCGTACTTTTGAGTTTCGATTGAGGCTGCGGCCGCTTGAGTATGCAAGACATTGAAGCAATTAGCGCGGTTATCGGACACCCGCAAACTGTGCTGATTACCACCCACCAAAACCCCGATGCCGACGCTATGGGCTCGTCACTGGGGCTGGCGGGATATCTCCGGAAGAAAGGCCATCATGTAACCGTGGTCACGCCCACAGACTATTCGCAAAACCTGCACTGGATGGCGGGTAATGAGGATGTGATCGCCTTCGATGAGAAGGTACGGGTAACCGTCAGCCAGCTAATGGAAGAAGCGGACCTGATCTTCTGCCTCGATTTTTCGGCGCTGGACCGGATTAAGGAACTGGCCCCTATGGTGCGGCAGTCGCGTGCCCGCAAGATCATGATCGATCATCACCTGGAACCCGAATCGTTCGCCGATATGGTTCTCTGGGACCCCAAAGCGGCCGCTACGGCTGAGCTGGTTTATCGATTGATCGGGCTACTGGGCGATAAAGATCTGGTCGACATACCCATTGCCGAATGTTTGTATTCGGGATTAATGACCGACACCGGTTCGTTCCGGCACTCAAATACCACGGGTGATGTGCATCGGATGGCGGCCGAGTTGCTGGACCTCCACATAGATGTCAGCCGTATTCACCGGCGTATTTTCGACAACGTATCGCTCGACAAATTTCGCTTGCTGGGCTACGTACTCAACGAAAAACTCAAGGTATTACCCGAATATCGATTCGCCTATATTACGCTTACGGAGGCCGAACTGAAGCGTTATCGTTCCAAAACCGGCGACACCGAAGGAATGGTCAATTATGCGCTGGCTATCGAAGGCGTTGTTGCTGCGGCTATTCTGATCGACCGGGGTGAAGAGATCCGGTTGTCGTTCCGGTCGGTAAGCGACTTTTCGGTACGTGAACTGACCAATGCCCACTTCAACGGTGGTGGTCACCGGAATGCAGCCGGTGGCCGGTCCAAGTTGTCATTAGCCGATACGGAGCGCAAACTCTTATCTGTCTTACCTCAGTACCAACAGCAACTTCTGGAAACCGTGTAAGCAACGGTTTCCGGCTCAACTGGAACAGACAGATCGGTTGAGCAGGCGACGGGTTTAGATTGCCCCATTAGTACAAACTTAATTTTTAGTATAAACCAGTAATTTCTCATGTCTTTTAAAAATTTCGGGAAGGCCGCCCTGATCGTCGCTGTTGCAGCGGCTTGCGGTAAAAACCGCGTGCAGGTAACGGATAGTGGCCTGAAGTACCAAATCCACGAGCAGGCGGAAGGAACCCGGAAGGGTAAAGTTGGCGACATTATGACGCTGCATCTGACGCTGATGAACAACAAGGATTCGGTCCTGCGTGATACGCACAAAGAAGGAGCGCCATTTCAGATGCTGTTACAGGTACCTCCCTTCAAAGGTTCGTATGAAGAAGGTCTGACCCTGTTGGGTAAAGGAGATAGCGCTACGTTCTACGTCAGTGCCGATTCGCTGTTCACCCGGGCTATGCAACCGCTGCCTCCGGGCGTTGTGAAGGGTACCGACATTGGTATCGCCGTGAAAGTAGTCAACGTGCAAACCGAAGACGAATACAAGAAAACCCAGGCGGCTGAGTTTGAAAAACAGAAAGGCATCGACTCGAAAATCATCGAGAACTACGTAGCTAAAAACGGGCTGACGGGTAAAGTACAGAAAACCGAATCCGGCGTTTACTACGTCGTAACGCAGCCCGGCGCAGGGCCAACCCCAAACCGGGGCGATGCGGTGCAGGTACATTATACCGGTAAACTGCTCGACGGTAAAGTATTCGACAGCTCCCGCACTAACCCGCAATCGGGTGGCAAACCTGCCCAGTTCCAGGTAGGTGTCGGCATGGTCATTCCAGGTTGGGAAGAAGGGGTGATGAAAATGCACAAAGGTGAAAAAGCCACGCTTATTATCCCTTCGACGCTGGCCTACGGTCCACGCGGCAATCAGGGTATCGCGCCGAACTCGGTATTACTGTTCGATATCGAACTGCTCGACATCCAGAAAGGTCAGCCTAACATGGGCCAGCCAGGAATGCCGCAGCCAGGCCGGTAATTCTGACTCTACGACGGGTTCTGCGCATGCGTTACCCCTGGTAAACCATTTGTAGAACTTATTCAAATCCCGGAGCGGCCTATTCACAGGAACCGTTCCGGGATTTTGATTCGTTAACCGGTTAAACAATTCCAGTAGCCTGCAAACGTAGACCCTGTTGTTGTTCGTTCTTAGTACATACTGGTCCCGATGGGCCACGCAACCGAAATTATGAATCGTAAACTGACCTGCTCGTTTGGGGCATCCCTCGTAGTGGCCACGTCTTTATTCCTGGGATCATGTACCCAGCCCGGCGAAGCACTGACCGACCGGAAAAGACGCGAGAATGAAGCTGAAATCGAACAGTATATCACGCAGAATAACCTGAACGCGACAAAAACGGAAGAGGGTATCTATTTCATACAAACCAAAGCGGTGCCCGGTGCTCAGGTGGCGGCCGTACGTGATGAAGTGCGTTACCATTACACGGCCCGTCGTCTGGACGGTGTTATCGTCGATAGCACCGACATAGCGGGCAACGTTCCCTCCACCGTCATCCTGAATGGGCTTAACACGCGCGGAATCACGTTGGGGCGTTATGCCGGTATACTTAAACTGAAGCAGGGTGAAGAAGGATTCGTTCTTGTGCCCGCTTACCTCGACGGTGGCCGCGTTGGCTCCCTGTTGCTGCCCCAGTACTCCCCCGTACGCTACGATCTACGCGTGGTGAGTGTACGAACCGAAGACCAACAGATCGAGAGTTATATCAGCACGAACAAAATCAATGTCACTACGAAGACCGCCGAGGGGCTGCGCGTAGCCGTAACGCAGGCACGGCCTGACTCGGTAGCGATAACAACCGGAAAAACAGTGACGCTAAAATATGTTGGCAAACTCCTGAGCGGTACTCAGTTCGATGCCAATACCGCTGGAACCTTTCAGGTACGTATTGGGGAGAAACAAGTAGTAGGTGGATTGGAGAGTGGGCTGTCTACCCTGAGAGCAGGCGAAAAAGCAACGATCATTTTCCCATCGGCTCTGGGTTATGATGCTACCGGTTCTGGGGCAACGATTTTGCCATACAGTCCCCTGTTGTTTGAAATCGAAATTGTGAAAGTCCAGTAATATTTCTCTGGCTTTTTGAAGCTGTTTCGGCGTTATAACTCTGAAACAGCTTTTTTTTGTGCCTATGGAACTCTGCTTTGCCACCAACAATACCCACAAGTTAGAGGAGGTATCAGCCATACTTGGCGATGCGTTCACACTCAAAACTCTACGTGATATCGGCTGCACGGATGAGTTGCCCGAAACCTCGGGCACGATACCGGGTAACTCACGACAGAAAGCGGAATATGTGTGGACACACTTCGGCGTCTCCTGCTTCGCCGATGATTCAGGCCTGGAAGTAGAGACCCTCAACGGCGAGCCCGGCGTCGACTCAGCCCATTACTCCGGTAGCCGCGATCATGGGAAAAATATCCAGACTTTATTGACCAACATGACCGGGCAAACCAATCGACGCGCCCGGTTCGTGACTGTCTTTACGCTTCTATTGCATGGCGTTGAGCATCAGTTCGAGGGCGTCGTTGAGGGGCAGATCCTTACCGAGCCGCGTGGCGCGGGGGGTTTCGGGTACGACCCCGTTTTTGTACCCGATGGCCATGACCGGTCGTTTGCCGAGATGAGCTCAGCGGAGAAAAACGGTATCAGTCACCGTTCCCGTGCGTTAACAAAAATGGTCGCTTACCTCGATGAGCAGGTAATCATGTAGCCTGTACGGGTTAGCGTACCACGGGCTTCAGCCCGTCTGGGTAACTGAAAGAAAAACGGACTGAAGCCCGTGGTACGCAAAACGCCCGCTTCCAGATGTTGAAAGCGGGCGTTTTTTATGTTCTGGACTTTTGATCTACTAATAGAACTTGGCCCGGCGGTCTTCTACTTTAGCGGCCTCTTTGATGGCTTCGTTGATGTAGAAACCTGTCCGGGATGCATTGTTCTGTTGAAGCTGCGTTTTGTATATCGCGTAGTCAGCAACGGCCGGGGCTGGTGTGATCCGGGTCGTTTCCAGAACCAGCACACCACTTTCACCCACTACGGGTTTAGAGCGTTTGCCGGGCTTCAGACCGAAGGCGGTACCGAGGGCTGTTGGATCGACACCTGCGCTGCGCAGGAATCCTGTTGCCATGTTTACATCAGGGACGGTTTCGACCAGGGCACCCGCGCCATATTTCTGCGCCAATGCTTCGAGCGATCCGCTGGCATTACCCAGCTTCGCAACAATCTGCTCTCCTTTCAGCTGGTTACGTACTTTAGCCGTTAATTCATTCCGATAGTCGGCTACTGTAACTTCGTCTTTGTCGGTCTTACCCGTCAACACCGCAATTACGTATTGGTCACCAATTTCGAAAGGATCAGATACCGTATTCATGTCCGTTTTATCATCGAACGCCCACCGGACGACTGCCCGTGCATCGGTCAGGGCATTGATCTGATTAGCACTTTCGGGAATACGATCGGCAGTAGCCATAACCAGTGATTTGTCTTCTTTCACCTTGGCGTCGAATGCTTCTTTCGTACGCACGTCCGACGCAAACTGGTCGGCCTTCCGAAGTGCTTCGTCGCGGGTTATCTGACTTGGCGTAATCGTTTTAGCGATAGCAGCTACCCGGTAGAGTATATTCGTCTTAGGCTGGGTCACTTTAATGATGTGGAAACCGAAGTCGGTTTCTACCAGGCGAGGAATCAGACCCGCCGACGTTGCAGCAAAAACAGCCGACTCAAAGGGCTTCACCATCTGGCCGTTGTTTTTGAAGTAGCCAAGATCACCGCCATTCTGGGCCGACCCATCGGCACTGTTCGTTTGAGCCAGCGCTTCAAAGCTGGCACCCCCCTGAATCTGGGTCAGGATCGCTTCAGCCCGGCGACGCGCATCGGCTTTTGCCGAATCGGTCTTGGCTGTTGGCTGAATCAGAATGTGACTGGCACGGGCCGTAAAGCTGGTGTCCTTCTTTGTGCCACCGTATTTATAGATGAAATAGGTGTTGCCTTCCCGGAAAGGCCCATAAATACCACCCGGCGAGAAGGTAGGAATAGACGCGCGGAGTTGTTCAGGCATTTCACCAGCGGTCAGGTAGAGCGGTACCCGAACGTCGCTGTTCTGCTGGGCAAACGTAGAATCGTTTTGAGCAGCACCCAGGCCCCGGGCCAGTGTTTTGATCTCGTTGTAAAGCGTAGCACTGTCCTCTTTCGACGGCGCTACCGAGAACGTTACGTACTGGATGGAACGACTATCTGTACCCGGATAAGCATCTTTGTGCTTACCGAGGTAGTCCTGCAATTGGGAGTCCGTTACTTTTATTGTCGTATCATTGATCGCGTAGTAGGGGACGAACAGGAATTTGACATCGGCTTTTGTATTCTGCGCCTGGTACTCCTTTTGCGCTTCAGCCGTTGTTGCAAACACCGAAAGGCGCATCAGGCCTTCGTATTTCTCCCGCAACCGGTCAGAAGCCAGGTTCTTCTCGAAGCTGGCCCAGGCTTGTTGTTGCTGTGGGGGCAGGTTCTTCAACCCTTTAAGGTAGCTGATGATCCCGCTTTTGTCGAACACACCCGTTTGAGGGTTCGTGAATGCCTGCCGAACAGCGGGGCTGATGTTATTGCCCTGCACCATATCGACGAGTTCTTCGGGCGATACTTTCAGACCCAGCTTATCAAATTGCTCCTGATAGGCAATTTCGAACAACATCTGGTTCCAGGCCTGTTCCCGTATTTGAGTGAGGTCCTGCTCAGCCGGTGCGCGACCACTTTGCTGTTCAAACTGCGCCCGGAGTTCATCCACTTTGGCGTTGAAATCCGGATAAGCAATGGATTTGCCGGCGATTTCGCCGATCTTCTGTTGATCTCCGCCAAACAGCAGACTACGTCCGCCGAGCAGATCTCCACCCACTATGAACAGAATCAAACTGACGGCAATAACGCCTACGGCCAGTCCTGAACGTTCTCTGATCTTATTAATGACAGACATTTCGCTTTATTCGTACATTTTAGCCCGCAAAATAACAATTTTCCCCATTGGAATACAAGCGAAAACGAGGTTAGATTGACGAGATAAGCGCTTGAACAGGGGCAAATAGCAATCCCTCGGCTCGTAGCACACTAAAGCGGGCAAACAATTCTTCAGAATACCACTTGCGTTCACGAGTAAGCCGCACAACTTCTTTGTGTCCACTCTGCCGGTACGCGTATCGGTCAACAGCCGCCGGACTGCGCCAAACGCTGATCGTACACTGTTGCACGACCGGTACTTCTCCTACCCCGATACCAAACAAAAGGTCATCGGCATGATCGGTCAGTCGTTGGCGGGCCTGGGGCACGTGCCGCCAGAAATCGGGTAGCGCCTGCGTGCGGATAGTAGCTCGGGTAAGGACAGCAACCGGGCTATTTTCCGACATTTTCGGTGCCGGGCGGTCAACCCGGTCCCAGCTATCATCAAACGGATTCCGGCCATCCCAAAGACCATGAGCCCGTTGAGGTTCCAGGTGCAGCGTGCCGGTTTGGTAAGTACCCTGACTCAGTTGTTGGTAAGTACTGGTATGGATAAAGGCGTTTGCAGCCGCATCTGTTTCCCACACGCCCAGAAATACATAGGTCGAGAGGTCTGGAACCAGACCGAAATTAATACCGCTGCCCATTAGTTTGCTGAACCGCAACCCCTCCTCCCTGATAGGTTGCATAAGCACACGACCCATGTTGGCAAAGGCCCGAAAGCGGGCTAATGGCTTGTAACGAAAAGCGGTGACAGTAACGATAGACATGGAAGATAAAGCGTATGTTCAGGAGGCTTGTTCAAAGGTAGTCCAGTCGATTCTGACCCGTCGATTAAATTTTTACCTACCACCAGGCCAGGAATAACGTATATAGACCCATAGTCTCAAAATCAACAGAATTGGGGAAATAATACCCCACCTGACAGCTACAAAAAAAAGCCGGGCCATACGTATGGCCCGGCGTTCTCAGTCATGCTGGTACTGTCAGTGACTAGTCGTCTTTTCCATCCGGATCGACTTTGTCTTCTGCTTTGTCAAATGCATTGCCAATATTTTTACCTGCCTTTTTGAAACCTGCTTTAACATCTTTCCAGGCGGCCGCCGTAGCGTTTTGCGCCTTATCAATATCATTGCCCAGGTCTTTCCGGTCAGCTTCGAGTTCAGCCAGTTCATCTTTCGAATCAGCCTTTGCCTCACGACCTTTGCTTTTGATATCGGCTTTTAATTTATCGATTTTAGCGTCCAGCTTGTCTTTTTGAACGTTCATGTCGGCTACTGCTTCTTTACGCTCACGTTCAAAATCGTCGCCAGCTTCATTTGCATCAGCACGCACATCGGCTGTAGCATCTTTGGTGTCAGCTTCAATAGCATCGCCGGTGCGCTCCATGGCATCTTCGGTACGCGATTCATTTTTATTGTCCGATCCACAAGCCTGCAGGAGCGCCAGCGAAGCGACGAGCATCAGGGTACCAGCAACATTCTTCAGTTGGGTCATAACGAGTTGAGTCTTTTTCATAATGGTCTTGTGTAGTTGATTTACATACCAGACTTTACAAATGCTGTGCCAAATGGAAAAAGGGAGGAAGGAGGAAAGGGAGGAGGAAGGAAGGGAGGAGGGAGGAAAGGAGGAAAGGAGGAAAGGGAGGAAAGGGAGGAAAGAGGAAAGGGAGGAAGGAGGAGAGGGATTGCTTTCGCCAGCATGCGTCAGCTCCCTTTCCTCCCTCCTCCCTTTCCTCTTCCCTCTCATTCCTCCCTCCTCCCTTTCCTCCTTCCTCCCTTTCCTCCTTCCTCCCTTTCCTTCATCTTATCGCACAGCCAATAGGTTTGGTAATGGGCGACTGTACAGGGCGGCCGGCGAGTAAGCTGCTGACGGCTTCTTCAACATACCGGCGCTTCACACTGCCGCTATCCTGTGGGCTGTCGTCAATCGTACCCACATATTCGAGGACGAACTGCCCCTTCGTCTGTTTCAACACATAAACTTGAGGAGTTCGCGTAGCACCGAACGTTTTAGCGAGCTGTATCTCATCCAACCCATAAGGATACGAATAGCCTTTCTCACGGGCTCGGATCTTCATGTTCTCGAAGGAATCATCTTCATAAATAGCCGGGTCGTTCGGCATAATGGCCAGTACCGGATATCCCTGTGCGGCAAATTGCCGATCCAGCGCCATAAGCCGGTCCTCATATACTTTCGAGAATGGGCAGTGGTTGCTGGTAAATACCACGATCGCTCCTTTCTGCGTCCGATAGTCAGCCAGACTTATTATACGCCCGTCAACGTTTTTTAGCTTGAAATCGGCTACTACATCGCCAAGTGTGTAGCCTTTGGGGGTCTGACCACTAGCCGACACCAGCATTGTCACACTCAGCAAACCGGCCAACACCCAACTCATCACTAGGTTTATCATTGCATTCTACACGTTTACAAGTTAGATAGCTGACGGCGGGAAAAGATTAGTCTACCGAATTAGATACGGGGTAAAATTAAACAAGCTGAACAGACAACAAAGTAACATTGATCAGTAAGTTTCCAGAAACTAATCAACTTGCCGGGTTGAGTGGTTTTACGACCGTATAATCAATTCAATAGTGAAAATTATGTACAGTATTTTTTTACTGAACAGTGTTCAGTAGGTTTGTCTCATTAATCGTTGAGTATGGGTATCGTTGAACGGAAAGAGCGGGATCGGGAAGAAATGCGGAAGCTGATATTGTCGGCTGCCCAAAAGCTGTTTCTAGCTAACGGATACGAAAAAGTCAGTATTCGGAACATTGCCGATGAGATCGAGTACAGCCCCGCAACCATCTATCTGTATTTCAAGGACAAGAATGATTTACTATTTGCCCTGCATCAACGTGGGTTTGTTCAGATGGTCGAGGAGTTTCGTCCGCTGCTGTTGATTAGTGATCCTTTTGAAAGACTGGTGGAAATGGGGCGTTCCTACATCCGTTTCGCCGTTGAGAACCCGGAGTTGTTCGATCTGATGTTCATCATGAACGCACCTATGGACACACTCGAAAAGAAAGACTGGGTCGAAGGCGATCAGGCTTTCGGTCTGTTGGTTCAGGTGGTACAGGAATGTATGGATACGGGCGTTTTCAGAAAACACAATGTTGAGGCAACAGCTATGATGATCTGGAGCGCCATTCATGGGTACACGGCCTTGTTCCTGCGCAAACGATTAGGCATGTTCCCGGAATGCGACCGGCAAACGGTTATGGACGACGGGTTCACACTATTCTGTCAAACACTACGCCACGGTTTGTAATATTTTTTTGACCTTTTACTAAACAGTGTTCAGTTAATAACGTTCGATCATGATACTATTAGTCAGGCATTTGTATTGGATAGCCTTTTTTCTACCTACGTGGCTGATAGCGCAGCCCCCAACGCCGGTAGCTACCATAGCGCCAGCGGTACAATCGGTTATTCTGGACGAGTATATCCGCGAAGGATTGGCGAACAACCTTGGACTTCGGCAGGAGTCGCTCGATATTAGCCGGGTTACGGAATCGATCAATCAGGCTCGCTCCCTGTTTTATCCGCGCATAGCTTTCAACCCAACCTATTCGCTGGCGGCTGGTGGACGGCGATTGGAATTTCCGGTAGGTGACTTACTGAATCCAGCCTATCGCACCCTCAACCAACTCACCGGATCTGATCGTTTCCCCACCAACATCGAGAACGTAAATCAGCAGCTGGCTCCAAACAACTTCCACGATACCAAAGTCTCGTTTCAATACACCCTGTTCAACACCGATATTCAATATAACTACCTCATCCAAAAGCAATTACTTTCAGCCCAAGAGGCCAGAAAACGGGTAATCGAAAACGAGCTACGCTATTCGATCGCTACCGCTTATTTCCAGTATCTGCAATCGCTCGACGCCGTACAAATTCTTGAAAATGCCCGGTTGGTACTGAACGAATTAGCCCGGCTCAATGAGAAACTGGTTAGCAATAACGTGGCAACGCGCGAAGTGGTGAGTTCGGCCCGGTATGAGATCAGCAAAGTGGCCCAGCAGCTGGCTACGGCTGGCAAGAACCGCGAAACGGCCCGGGCGTACCTGAACTTTTTGATAAACCGCGATCTAACCGCAGCGGTAGCGGTAGACTCATCGCTGACGAAAATTCTGCCGGAAGCCCCAGAACAGCTATCAGAGCTACAGCAAATAGCACTTCGCGGGCGTCAGGAACTGGTTCAACTAGGCGGCTCCCTGCAGGCGGCTCAAACGTCGGTCCGGCTCAATGAAGCCAATGCAACCATTCCAAATCTGTATCTGGGTGGCAATGCCGGATTTCAGGGCTTCGGCTATACGTTTCGAAACCAGGCCTATGCCATAGCCCAGATCGGTCTGCAGTGGGATTTGTTTCGGGGTTATGAAAAACGGTCGAAGATTCAGCAGGCCAAAATTCAAACCGATGCGCTTCAAACCCGCATTCAGGATGTACAACGGCAAATTCAGCTACAGGTATTACAAGCCTATTACGACCTTGACGCAGCCAATGAAAGTCTGGCTGCTACGCAGAGCGGTATCGTAAATGCCGACGCAACGTTCCGGGTCATCGACAGTAAATACCGCAACGGCCAGGCGCTGCTCATTGAGTTTCTTCGCTATCAAAACGACCGGCTCACGGCTCAGCTTCAGCATTCACTCGCCCGCACCGACGTACTCGTGAAACGGGCCGCACTGGACCGCGCCGTAGCGGTAAAATAGGCGCTTTCGTTTCTACTCATCTTTTTTCATTCCCGATCATGAAAATCCTTTCCATTCTTTTATCACTCTCACTCCCCGTCCTGTTGTGGGCCTGTGGTAGTAAAGCTGAAAACAAAACAACCGAATCGACAACCACAGCCAGGTCTGTCGAAGGGGTTGTTCCTGTGAAGCTTACCCCCGTTACATCGGTCGTGCGGGCTGAACCGGTCATAGCGTCGGGTCTGGTATCATCGGCAGAAGAAGCCCGCTTATCGTTCAAGGTGGGCGGCATCATCAACCGGATGTTTGCCGATGAAGGCCAGACCGTTCGTAAAGGGCAACTGCTGGCTACGCTCGACCTGACCGAGATAGACGCACAGGTCAGTCAGGCACAGTTAGCCAGCGAAAAGGCCGAGCGTGACTTCGGCCGGGTTCAACGCTTATACGGCGATACAGCGGCAACACTGGAGCAACTTCAGAATGCTACCACCAGTCAGAACGTCTCGAAGCAGGCGCTGACCATTGCGCAGTTCAACCGCAGCTATGCCCAGATCCGGGCGTCGGTCGACGGGACGGTGACGCGCAAAGTGGCTAATGCCGGTGAGTACGTGGCCGCTGGTGCTTCTGTCTACCTGATTTCAGGCAACCGCCGGAGTGATTGGGTGGTACGGGTAGGCGTATCCGACAAGGACTGGGCGAGACTACAACCTGGAAACCGCGCCACCGTCCGGCTCGATGCCTACCCCGACCAACCATTCAGCGGTACCATCAGCGAACTGGCGCAGGCGGCCGATCCGGTCAACAAGCTGTATGAGGTAGAAATAAGGATTACTCCCGGCACAGCAAAATTAGCCCCCGGCCTGTTTGCCAATGTATCACTCCTACCCGCCCGCAGCCGTAGCTATGCAGTCGTTCCGGTAGAAGCGATCGTGGAAGGCAATGGTAAAGACGGGTTTGTGTATATCCCGGCAGGCGATCGCGAGAAAGTCAGAAAGGTAGCGGTCCAGATCGGCTACCTGGACGGCGACAAGGTACTACTGACCAACGGCTTATCGGGCGTAAAAGAGGTTATCACGGCAGGGTCGGCTTTTCTGACAGAAGAATCACGTGTCGTTATCAAATAAACACCATGAATCTCGCACAATTCTCCGTCAAAAACTGGCAGTTTATGCTGGTTCTGTTCCTGGGCGTGGCCGCACTCGGCATCAACTCCCTCATAAACATGCCCCGGGGCGAAGACCCCGAATTTACGGCGCCTGAGTTTGCCGTTGTCATCGTGTATCCCGGCACCGATGCTCTCGATATGGAAGAGCTAGTCGTTGACCCGGCCGAAAAACGCTTTAACGAACTCGATAACATCAAACACCTGATCACAAGTGTCGACGATGGGCTGGCCGTGCTGCGCGTTCAGTACGAGTACAGTCAGGACCCCGACAAAAAATACCAGGAAGTGGTACGGGAGGTGAACGCCCTCCGCAGCGAATTACCCGCCGACGTGTTCAGCATCGAGATCCGTAAGTTTTCCCCGTCCGATGTCAACATCGTGCAGGTGGCCTTACAATCGGAGGTAGCATCGGATAAAGAGCTTGGTCATTATGCCGACGAGCTTACCAAACGGCTGGAGAAAATTACGAGCCTCAAAAATGTGGAGGACTGGGGCTATCCGGCCGGTATTGTGCGGGTATCGCTCAACATCGACAAAATGGCGCAGGAAGGTATCCCGACCAACCGGATTGTGGGGGCCTTACAAGCCGAGAATGCGACTATTCCAGGGGGTAGCATTCAGGTTGGCACCCGGAAGTTTAACGTCAAAACGGCCGGTGATTATCAGTCGCTGGATGAGATCAGACGTACCATTGTTTCCAGCAACGGCCAGAAGCTTATTCACCTGGGCGACATTGCCGATGTGAGTTTTAACCTCGAAGACGAAACCCATATTACCCGGCTGGATGGTCATCGGGCGGTACTCGTAACAGCCAGTCAGAAACTGGGGGAGAATATCGACAAGGTAGGCAAACAGATCGACCCGGTTATTGAGACGTTTACCAAAACGTTGCCGCCCCATATTAAACTGATCAAGAATTTCGATCAGGCGGCCAGCGTTGGGAAGCGGCTGGATCGTTTCACCAAGGACTTTGCCATTGCCATTTTGCTGGTGTCACTGACGTTATTACCCCTCGGGTTTCGGGCTGCGGTGGTCGTCATGATCTCCATTCCGCTTTCGCTGGCTATTGGTTTATCGTTACTAAACGCCTTTGGCTACAGCATTAACCAGTTGAGTATCGTTGGTCTTATTGTTGCCCTCGGCATTCTGGTCGATGACAGCATTGTGGTGGTCGAAAACATTGAACGGTACCTGCGCGAAGGCTACTCCCGGAAAGATGCCGCCGTTAAGGCGACAAGTCAGATTACGTTAGCCGTTATTGGCTGCACAGTCACGCTGATTCTGGCGTTTCTGCCCTTGCTGTTTCTACCCGAAGGCTCGGGCGACTTCATCCGGTCGTTGCCGATGGCGGTTGTCACTACGGTACTGGCGTCACTGCTGGTTTCGCTGACCATCGTGCCATTTCTATCAAGCCGCATCCTGAAAACCCCGCACAATCCGGAAGGCAACATTTTTTTGCGGGCACTCAAACGACTCATTAGTGGATCGTATAGTAAGCTGCTCAATGTGGCCTTACAACGTCCGGCTATCACGTTGCTGGCGGCCCTGGCTATTTTTGGTGGCGCGCTCTCACTGGCGGGCCGGGTGGGTTTCGGGCTGTTTCCGGCTTCGGAGAAACCCCAATTTCTGATCAACATAGAAACACCCGACGGCAGCAGCCTGGGCGAAACGAACCGGGTGGCTCGTTATGTAGAGAGCCAGCTGAAAAACGACCCGGACATTCGCCACTTTACCACCAACGTTGGCAAGGGAAATCCCCGCATTTATTACAACGTTCTGCAGCGCAACGAATCGGCCAACTTCTCGCAGTTTTTCGTTCAGCTTACCGATGTTGAGCCCGCCCAAAAGCGCGCCCTGATCGACAAGTACCGCGATCGATTCGCCCTTTACCCGAACGCCCGCATTGAAGTCAAAGATTTTGAGCAGGGCCCGGCTCAGGAAGCGCCGGTTGCGATTCGGGTGTTTGGCGAAAACCTGGATACGTTGCGTGTTGTGGCAGGCCGCGTGGAAACGATCTTAAAACAAACTCCCGGCCTTATTTATGTCAATAACCCCCTGGCCACCCGGAAAACCGATATTCGCATTAAGGTCAACAAAGAAAAAGCCGGATTACTGGGCTTGTCTATCGCCGACATTAACCGCACCATCCGGTTGGCCGTTGCGGGCTTAAACGTAGGAACGTTCAAGGCACCCAACGACCCCGACGACTACACCATCAATGTGACTACGGCGGTAAACGGCCTCCCCAAAGAACGGCATAGTAGTGGCTATACCGGAGCAGGACCCGCTACCGACCAAACAGCCCTGACAAATTTGTACGTCAATACCGTCACGGGTGGCGCGGTTCCTTTGCGGCAAGTAGCTGACCTGCAATTCGAGACCGGCACAAACCTTATCCGCCACTACGACAAAGACCGGTATGTGAGCGTAACGGGGTTCGTGAAAACGGGCTACCTGGTCGACAATATTTACTCCGACGTGCTGAAAAAGCTGACTAGTATGCCGTTTCCAAATGGATTCCGTTTTCAGGCAGCGGGGGAGCTGGAAAGCCGGGAACAGTCGTTTGGTGGATTGGGCACCATTATTCTCATCACCGTTTTCGGTTTCATGGCCGTACTCATTCTGGAGTTTGGCACCTTAAAGAGTACGCTGATTGTCCTGTCGGTGATTCCCCTGGGCATTATTGGTGCTATTGCGGCTTTGTTGCTTACGGGTAATCCGTTCTCATTCGTTGCTATTATCGGATTGATTGCGCTGATCGGCATTGAGGTCAAGAACTCAATCCTGCTGGTCGATTTCACGAATCAGTTGCGTGAGCAGGGAGTGCCTTTGATCGAAGCGATTAAGGAAGCTGGCGAAGTTCGGTTTGTTCCTATCGTACTGACATCGCTAACGGCCATTGGCGGGCTGATGCCGCTGGCGCTGGAGAATAATCCCCTCTATTCGCCATTAGCCTGGGTGCTCATCGGTGGTCTGATTTCAAGTACGCTGCTGTCCCGAATCGTGACACCGGTCGTTTACAAACTCCTGCCGCCAAAAATAGACCGGAAGATGGCGCAGGAACAGGAGCCAGTGCTGGTGTAGGCGTACTGAATTTGAATGGTTCGGTAGTGGCAGTTCGTTGGTGGTGCACCCGCTAAAGCCAACCCGCCACTACCGGATTAATACGCGGCTCACTCGCTTCCGGCCATCGGCCTGGATTTCCAGCCAGTAGATTCCGGTTGACAAGGGGTGTTGTGGAATCAGATCGGCTTCACTTAAACGCCGGTCTAATCGGCACGGAATGAATTGGCCCGTTAGCGTCAATAGCCGAACCGATGCATCGCTGGCATTCCAGAGCCGTAGATGGATACGGGCAGGGTCGGCGGGGTTGGGGTAAACGACCGCCACCAACGCATCGGTCTGCACGACAACTGATACCGGCCTGAACGTATGGCTCGTGCCATCGTGGTCAATTTGCCGCAACCGGTAGTAGTTTTCGCCGGGAAGCGGGTGATAATCGGTAAACCCGTAATGCTGGCGGGTAGTTGTCGTTCCTTTTGCGGCTACTTCGCCCAGCGACAGGTATTCGCCCAGGTCGGCGCTCCGCTCGATCACGAACCGGTCGGCGTCATGCTCCACCGAAGTAGCCCAGGCTAACTGGACACGATCACCTTCCGGTTTTGCGATGAACGAGATCAGGGTAACGGGCAAGGAGGAACCGTTGAACAGAATCTCATCCAGTTTCAACGTTCCGCCCCCGGCTGATGGATTACAGGCGTAGATGCGAAATGTGATGGGCGTAGTTTGACTGGTAAATTCAGGACTGTTGAATGTAAGTGTGGCAACCTGATAGTATTCAGCCACAGCTGCCGTATAGATAGCCGCACTGAAACCGTCCACACTCGAACGTACGGTAAGGTTCTGCGGCCCCGTCGGTGAACGGGCAAACGCAAATGTCAGGGTTGTCAGCGTGAGTTTAGCGGTACCTACCGGTTGTACCCCAAACTGAACATACTCGGTATTATTACAACTCGACGCAGACCAGTTTTGGACATTGACACCCAGACTGGTATAACCGGCGGTATAAGGGTTTACAGCTAGCTTGTTGACGCCTGTATAACTTACATCGGAGAGGGCAATCAGGCTATTTGATGATACACCCGCATCGGTGCCTTCAAAACTCCAGCCTCCTGAAAAAGCAACCGTTTGTCCGGCGACCTTCGGTATAGTCGCTAATCCAAGGAGCAACAAAATCATCAATCGGTAGAGCGTATTCATAGTAGAACGGAATCGTGATTTGTCACAATTCGCTACAATGTATTCACTTACAGCTGATTGACAAGCAAATTAGTACACAAATGTGCCTACTTCACTCTGTATAGTTACCTGCTTACCTTCGTATGCTTCAACATGACCAATAATCTGAGCATCGATCTGAAAAGACTGAGCTATCTCAATAACCCGCTGCGCCTGTTCTTCCGGCAGATAAACTTCCAGCCGGTGTCCCATATTAAAAACCTTGTACATCTCCTGCCAGCTTGTGCCACTCTCGGCTTGAATCATCCGGAACAGGGGCGGTATAGGAAACAGGTTATCTTTAATAATATGCACGTTCTCCACAAAATGGAGCACCTTTGTCTGTGCTCCGCCGGAGCAATGTACGAGACCATGCAGGTGTGGCCGGAGTTCGTCCAGCAGTACTTTGGCAACCGGCGCATAGGTACGGGTGGGCGACAGAATTAGTTGCCCAACAGTCAGACCTGTTCCATCAACGGTGTCCGTTAATCGCTTCGATCCGCTGTAGATGAGCGATTTATCGATAGCCGGATCAAAACTTTCAGGGTAGGTCTCAGCCAGATAATGATCCAGTACGTCGTGGCGGGCTGAAGTCAGTCCATTGCTACCCATACCACCGTTGTACTGTGTTTCGTAGCTGGCCTGCCCAAAGGAAGCCAGCCCAACAATCACATCGCCCGCCTGAATCCGGTCATTGCTGATAACCTGGTCCCGGCGCATCCGGGCAATGACCGTACTGTCAACGATCAGGGTTCTGACCAGATCACCCACATCGGCAGTTTCGCCACCCGTGCTATATATTTCGATGCCGTGTTCGCGGAGCATCTGTAACACGTCCTCGGTACCGTTGATGAGTTCGGCAATGACCTCGCCCGGAATCAGGTTCTTATTCCGGCCAATAGTAGAGGAAAGTAACATTGGTCCGGTGGCTCCTACGCAGATCAGGTCGTCGGTATTCATCACAATGGCATCCTGCGCAATACCTTTCCAAACACTCAAATCACCAGTTTCGCGCCAGTATAAGTAAGCAAGTGCTGACTTGGTACCCGCGCCGTCGGCGTGCATGATGGTACAAAAGTCAGGATCGCCAGCCAGCGTATCGGGCACGATCTTGCAGAAAGCTTTCGGGAACAAGCCCTTATCGAGTTGGGCAATAGCGTTGTGAACGTCTTCTTTACTAGCGGAAACTCCGCGCTGGGCATAGCGATCGGTCATTCGGCAAAGGTAGGGATAAGGCAGGAAGGAGGAAAGAGCCAGGGTACTTCGCCCTTATTTCCTTTACCTTTCCGCAGCAATGTACATAATGGGAGCGATACCGGCCTGGCGGGCAACGGCTATATCGATAAGAGCGTACCCTTCTCTCTTATGACGAAGTTGAGACTTACTGTCAGCAAACAATCTACTTCCCGACTCCAAAGCCGCTACAAATGATTTGGCGGCCACCTGCGCCTTCAGGCCCGTTTCGGTATCGAGCAACGTTTTGTACAGGCGGCTGTTCGCGATTTTGGTAGCACGGGCATCCAGCCCAAGCATAGTCGTTTCGAGATAGGCCTGCTGATCGCCGTCAGTGTCCAGGTCAAAGCCAACGAACATATGGCCCGGCACTACAACCAGAATAGGATTGATAGCAATTTTACGCAGGATGGATGCGAACAGCACCGTACCATCGACGCAATTGGACTGTGTATACCGGATACTCTCGTCCAGCAGCCGGACGTTCTGCGACATGACGCCCGCTGAGGCAGGCGTTACGGTCTCGATACTGCTGTACCGAATACCGCGTTCCTGCAATACCCGCCAAATGGCCATCGCCTGCCTGTACACATCGTCTTTACTACCCTGATAGCCAATAAACGCATCCACGTAATTTTTCTGAAGCGCTTCCTGCAAAATCGCCTGAATCCAGGGATGATCTTCATTGACGTAAGCCGCAAACATGAAATCGATGGAGGTTCCCGTCTTGTCTTCATTGACAAACGCAAACGGGCAATCATTGATGGATCGCACCCGAAGCCGCTCCGTTCGGGAAGCTGGCTTCTGTCCATCAATGGTCAGGGTATACGTTATGTACGCCGTTGACGACTGTTTAAGAGCCGCCAGTCTCGCCTGATCAAAGGGAATAACAGGCCTAATCAGGTACTCTACGCCCACTTTCTGGGCCACCACCTCAACAACGGCTGGCTCGAACAGCTTCAGGCTGTTATCGCATCGAATAGCGAGTTTGATTGTTGTATTAGCCTGGGTCGGGATGAACGAAATACCCATAACGCCGTTCAGGTCACCCAAAAGCGTTTCGTCCCTACGATCGGCCGCGTCGGGTACAAGGTTCGATACGGCAATAGCGTAGGCCGGATACAGATCGCCCAGTTCATTATACGGCTTCCACTGCTGAGCCAGCGCCGGCAGCGCCCCCACGACCAGGGCCACCAGCACCCGGATTATCTTCGCTAGCGGGGTAGCCGTTAGTCGTTCAAGTACCATGCCCGTACCGTTACTCGTACACGATTCCCGCTTCTGCCCGCACCGTATCCAGCAACGTCATCAGATTCAGGCTGTCGTTCAGGGACCAGGTAGCGCTTTCGGTGAGGCCGTCGGTCAGGCACTGCATGACGTGCACGGCCTCGTAATCGTAGCCGAAAGTAGCACGTGGCACGTCGATCCGCTCGGGTTCCTGGCCGTCGCGTTCGAGAATCAGCCCCTCCGTTTCGTGCCAGCGCGACTGCACCCGAATCATCCCTGCGGTCCCATACACAAAAGCTTCGCAGGGCGTCCGGGCGCGGAGGGTGCTGTCGAGGACCGCCAGTTCGCCGTTGGGGTAGGTCATTACCATGCCACACTGCTCGTCGACCCCGGTTTGCCCGAAGATTGCCGTTGCCTTAACCGTTTCCGGCATACCCAGGAACAGATACGACCAGAACAGGGGATATATACCAATGTCCAGCAACGCCCCCCCTCCCAATGCTTTATCGAACAGCCGACCATCGGGCGAAAAAGGTGCGGCAAAGCCGAAATCAGCCCGCACACCCGTAACGGTTCCAATAGCGCCTTCATCAACGAGTTGTTTCGCCCGCTGTAGTACGGGCATGAACCGGCTCCAGAGCGCTTCCATGAGAAAGACCTGCTTACTGCGCGCCAGCTCGACCATCTCACGTACCTGAGCACCATTCATGGCAAACGGTTTTTCGCCGAGAACCGCAATACCCGCGTTGAGCAGCATCTGTACATTTTCGTAGTGCTTAACGTGGGGCGTTGCCACGTAGACTACGTCCAGATCGGGCAGGGTCAGCAGTTGTTCATAGGTACCGAACGCGTGGGGGGCACCATACTCCCGGGCAAACGCATTGGCGCGATCCTGATCGGTAGACGCTACGGCATAGAGTTGCGCATCGGGCAGGGTCATCAGATCCTGTGCAAATTTGTGGGCGATGCGGCCCGGTCCCAGTATTCCCCAGCGTGTCATATAGCGCGTATAGATTGACTTTGATTTTGGTCAAAACTATCACTTTTTCGCCTGACATGACCTATCCGGTAACTCGGGTTACGGATACCAATCGCCTTGTTAGGTATAAGCCATCACAAAAATGGGCTGATCGTGCTGGGTTCTACGGCTGTGCTGATTCGTGGATAAGGGATTTCAACCCTTCAGCCATTTCAGGTGTAACCGCCACTCCGTGAACCGTCTGGGCGTGCTGTGCGGCCTGGGCTAGTATTTCCTCCTCCGTATCGGCCTGAATTTGTGCATTGCAATCGAAGCCGGCATCGCGGCAGTTGAGCGTTTTCATGCGTGGTCAGCGTTTAGAAGTATAGCCGAACGCCGTATGACGTTCATGACAAACCTACTGATAACCAACAGATTGGTCAACAGGATATATTTCCTATTTATTAACCGGAGAAAAAGATTGACAGGCTGGTTAGCGTTCAGATAACGTCAATGTCTGTCACGGTTGAAATGGCTGGTTCAACCGTGATCTACCAGGACCGGCAACAGTTGACTATAACGATTTTACAGTTGCGGGCGTTTATGAACACGAAACATAGTCAGTAGCCTGTGCAAAATAAGTATCGACGCCTTTTCTTATTTATTGGATTACTCATCGGTGGCGCTGCATCAGCCCAGATCGTGGAGCAACCCGACCCATTACGTCCATCGACACCCGACAGCAGTAATGCCACAACAGCCTCAGATTCAGGTAAGGTAAGTCTGGCGAGTCCTGCGCCGGTTGCCGCCCCACAGACACCCGTATTCCGTTATCGACTGGCCGCCGACGGTACCGTCACAGCCGGCAACATCAACCGCACATTGTTGCAACTGGCCGGTTCGATCGATTATGAACTGAGTAACTTGTTCAAACTATCAAGTAACCCGTCATTCGTTTACGGCCGTCAGAGCGGCATTCTGGCTGAACGGGAATGGTTCGGCGACTTCAGAACGACCTATAGGCCAGAGAAACGGCTCTATTATCTGGGGTTTGGCTCGTTTGAGCGAAGTAACCTGCGCCGGATCGACCGGCGCTGGACTATTGCGGGCGGAGCCGGTTATAAGCTCCTGAACCAGAAGCGCGCTTACCTATCCCTGACCAACGTGATCCTGAATGAATTTACAGACTTCGTTGAACTGAATGACATCAATATATTCCGCAACTCGACGCGCCTGTTCGGGGAATACACCTTCGACAACGACCGGTTTACCATTACACATACCACGTTCTACCAACCCGCTCTGGGCGTTCGAAACATCCGCTGGAATGCCAGTTTAAGCGTTCAGATCAAGCTAACGGCGGTAGTAAGTCTTCGGTCAACCATAGCCAACGCTTACGAAAGCGTTGTTGTACCCGGCCGGCAAAACAACGACCTGCGCTTTACGGCGGGACTGGTCTACGAGCGGAAATGAGTCGGTGAGTCAATCAGTTAGTGAGTCGATCAGTTGGTGAGTCGATCAGTTAGTGAGTGTCTCGACTGCAACAGCCAATCACTAACTCACCGACTGACCAACTCACCGACTGACCAACTCACCGACTAACTAACTGATCGACTGATTTCTTACTGCTTCTCCGGATACGGGATAATGAGTTTTTCGCCCCGGGTGGAAATGTCCTTGCTTTTTTTGTTGGCGCGCATGATGGCTTCCTTGCTAACGCCATATTTCTGGGCTACCACTCGCAGAACGTCGCCCGGCCCAACCGTGTGAACGGCCATGGCTTTAACGTTGAGTTTGGTAACGCCTGCTTTGATATCGCTTTCCGATACGCCGGGATTAAGCTGTTTCAGGGTGCTCACCGTCATGTTGTAGCGATTGGCCACGCCATAAAATGTCTCTCCCGCACCAACCGTGTAGGCACGCGATACACCACCAGCTTTTACCTTTGGCTTCACTACGGCAACCTCCTCTTTAGGCTTCTCGGCCTTTGGCTTTTCCTCCTTTGGTTTCTCGGGTTTCGGTTTTTCAGCCACTGGTTTGGAAGCCGGTTTTTCGGTGGCTGCGGTTTCCGCCGGGCCGGGTTTGCCAGCGGTAGTTTCGCGGTTATCTTCGGCAACTTCCTCGGCTTTAGCGTCGGCAACAGGCGCATCGGCAGGTGGCGTGGCCTGGGATAGATCGACCGGCGCGGGCTGCGACGAGGTGTCTACTTCCTCCGGCGACATCAGCATTTCAGGGTCGTTCTGGGCCACTGGTTGCTGCGATACCGTATCGAGTGGCATGCTGGTCAGTTCGTCAGACCCATTGGTATCGTCGGTGATATAATCGTAGCCAACGTAGAGCAAGGCCGCAATAAGGCCCACCAATACGACGAGCGTAAGCGCGGGCAAACTCGAACTTCCACTGGGACGGGGGTTCGATGGCGTCGTTTGATTCTCGGTTTCCATTGAGTCAATAAATATAATTTGGGTATTGTCTATGCGATTAGCCCTGTAATGTGCGGCTCATCTCCGCCACTTTCTCTTTCAATTCTTCTTTGAATCGGCCCAGATTCCCGGCAACTGTTTCATCGAACGTCCCAACGATCTGGGCGGCCAGAATACCGGCATTGCGCGCGCCGTTCAGCGCCATGGTCGCCACGGGAACCCCGGCGGGCATTTGCAGGATCGACAGGACAGAATCCCATCCATCGATTGAGTTGCTTGATTTGACGGGAACGCCAATTACGGGCAGTGTTGTCAGCGACGCCACCATTCCGGGCAGATGAGCCGCCCCACCCGCCCCGGCAATAATTACCCGAAGACCCCGGCTACGCGCTGTTTTAGCGTACTCGACCATTTTTTCCGGCGTCCGATGCGCCGAAACAATATCTATTTCCCACGTTATACCAAACGTGGTCAAAACGTCGGCGGCCTCCTGCATCACACTGCGATCAGAGAGGCTGCCCATAATAATACCTACCATGCGGTCGATTCCAATTGACTGTCTGCGAAATAACGCAGATTGGGGCACAGTTGGGCTACCAGACAGTTAATTTTTATCGATCAGCGCATGGGCTGCCTAGGGAAATAATACCTTTCTTACCGTGGATTATTTTCATTCAGGAATATACCAAGGTGGGCTCATAGCTACTAAAAATGGCTCTGCCCTCAGTTGAACGCAGTTCGCCTGAAAACTACGCCCTCCGCAGCAGCGTAATAAAACAAAGCCACTCAACGGCTTGTCACAGCTGTCAGATCTAATTATTCACGTTAAACGTACCTTAAAACCAGCGTATAACGCAACGATACTAACTGCTTTCCCGTACTGAATGTATATATTCGTACGGGGTTGATTTATGATTACTTCATCCATATGCAAAAAAGTTTACGGTTCCGGGCAACGTATTTTTTAATTACTTTCCTTGCAGGAACTTCCATCATATCCCTGATGGCCCAGCCCCTCCCACAGTACAGCGCTCAACAACGGACGCAGCAACTCAACCTGCAAAAAAGCCTGACAGCGTTTCAAGCCCAGAACTATCAGCAGGCACTTACCGAAGCCCAGCGATTGAAGCGTCCATTAATTCAGCGCCGGGCTAACGGAACGGTTATGATACTGCGCGGTATCAGTGAGCGGGGCGAACTACTCTACGATGCCACTTACAGCGTAGTGAAAGCCGCCCAAACGACCCGCACAACGTCACTCTATGCAGGCGGTAGCCTGGGCGTATCCCTGACGGGTAGCACAATGACCGATAAACTGGCGCTATGGGACGGAGGCAAAGTACGCAGCACACACGTCGAATTCCGCAACGGAACATCGGGGAGCCGCGTCACGCAGATCGACAACGCCAGTACATTCGATTCGCACGCATCGCACGTGTCGGGTATTATGATAGCCGCAGGTGTCAACCCGCAGGTAAAAGGTATGGCCTTTGGTGCCAATCTGCGGGCTTACGATTTCAACAGCGATATTTCGGAGATGGGCACAGCGGCATCGAACCTGCTCGTATCCAATCACTCTTATGGTTCCCAGGCAGGCTGGATATATAACGACGACCGCACTACAACTACGAAATGGGAATGGTGGGGAGACACAACCCTGAGTACTACTGAAGACTATAAGTTTGGGATATATAATGTGGCCGCCCAATCCTGGGATCAGATTGCCCAAAGAGCGCCATACTACCTTATTGTGAAGTCGGCGGGTAACAACCATGGTCAGAATGGCCCTGGTGATGGTCAACCCTATTTTTTCGGTAGCAGTACCCGAACCAGTACCGCCCCGCGTGCCAAACAGGATGGCTATGATCAAATCAGTACGTATGGTACGGCCAAAAATATCCTTGCGGTAGGCGCTATCCGCTCCCTTGACCTGGGTTACAATCAGGCTTCCGATGTTGGCTTGGGCGACTTCAGCAGTTGGGGGCCAACCGACGACGGGCGTATCAAACCTGACATTGTTGGCGTAGGTGTCAGTGTGCTCTCGGCAAGCTCCCAAAACGACAGTGCTTATGTGGTCTATAGCGGCACATCCATGTCGTCGCCCAATGTGGCGGGCACCGTGCTTTTGCTCCAGGAATTATTTGGACAGCGCAACAGTGGCCGGTTCATGCGGTCGTCGACGTTGAAGGGCCTGGTGCTCCATACGGCCGACGAAGCGGGCAACGCACCCGGCCCCGATTACCAGAATGGCTGGGGGTTGCTCAACGCCGAACGGGCCGGACGCGCGATTCTCAACACCGATCAAAATTACCTGATCGACGAACGGGCGATCAATCAGGGCGAGACCTATTCCCTACCCGTGGTGGCCTCCGGTCGCGGACCGCTGGTTGTTACTATTTGCTGGACCGACCCCGCCAGCACCCCTACGTCGTCGCTCAATGACCGGACGCCTAAACTTGTCAATGACCTGGATCTGCGCATCAGCGACGGTACAGGCTCTATTCAGCCGTGGATTCTCGATCCGGCAAACCCGGCCAATCCGGCCACGCGGGGCGATAATATCCGTGATAATGTTGAGCAGGTGTTGATCGCCAATCCTATACCCGGAAAAACCTATACGCTTACCATCAACCATAAGGGTACCCTGACCAGTGCGAAACAGGAGTATGGACTGCTCATCAGCGGTGTTGGTGGCAAGGTATATTGTGAATCGAAAGCCACCTCCACAGCCGACAGTAAAATAAGCCGGGTAGAGTTGGGCAGTATCAATCAGGCAGGTTCGAATGGTTGCACGACCTATTCCGATTTTACATCAGTCAACACTGCTGTTCAGGCTGGCCAGCAGCTTCCCTTGACGGTCTCGCTCGGCACGTGCGGAGCGGCCAAAAATGTTAGTGTGAAAGCCTTTGCGGACTGGAATCAGAACGGCAGTTTCGACGATGCGGGCGAAACAGTCGCTACATCGGGGGTGCTAAGCAACACAGGCCAGTTCGTAACCACAGTAACCATTCCCCCATCGGTTCAGAGCGGTCAGTTCATTCGGATGCGTATTGTAGCCAGAGAAACCGATAGCGCGGCTTCGGTAAATGCCTGCGGAACGTACGAAAACGGAGAAACGCAGGATTATGTGCTACGTGTCGTACAAACCGCCAACGACATAGGTGTCACAGCTTTGGTTTCGCCCGAAGCAAATCTTTGTGGCCAAACCAACACCGATATAACGCTTGAAGTACGGGTCCGTAATTTTGGTGCCGCCGAGCAACGCAATATCCCGGTGAGTATAGCCATCACCGATGCCAGCGGCAAAAACGTGGCAACCGTAACCGGTACGGTACCGAGCCTGGCCCCTTTCCGCGAAGGTCTGCTGACACTGAAAACAGCCACCGGTATCACACTGGCTCCCGGCCAGACGTATCAGTTTGCGATCACAACAGCGCTCGGTACCGATCAGAACCTGGCGAACAATACCCTGATTGAAACCCGAACGACTACCCCTGCCCCTACCAATGGGTTGTTCTCGGCTACACGATGCGGGAGCGACAGCGCTATTTCGCTTCGCAATACCGGCGGTGGTACAGCTTTCTGGTACGATGCACCCACAGGCGGCAATTTGCTGGCGGCAGGCAATCAGGTAGCCAGTAAGACGATACCTGCCAGCGGGCAATTTTACGCCGTTCTGAACGATTTTTCGGGTACTGTTGGTCCGGTCACCAAACAGGCGCTTGGTGGTGGCTCCTACGCGGGCAACTTTGGCCCGGCACCACTCGTCTCGACCAAAGTGCCGCTGATTATCGAGCGGGCCCGGCTCTACATCGGTTCGGCGGGAAAATTGACATTTACCGTTCGCAAGTTTGACGAGACAGCCATTTCAAGCGTTACGCTCGACGTATTACCGACCCGCAACCAGAGCCTTACGGTAGTCAACAGTAGCGGTCAGCTGGCCGACGATCCGGATGACCAGGGGGCCGTGTATGCACTGAACCTGCGGATTCCTAATCCGGGCGACTATAAGATCACGATCGACTACGCAGAAGGAGCCTCTATTTTCCGAAGCAATTCGGCGGTAACGGGTTTTCCGTATCAGATTAAATCAGGATCGGGCGATCCGATCCTGACCATAAAAGGATCGCTGTTCAACACGTCCGATACACTCAAAACGGCCTGGTACTATTTCTACGACATAGCCGTGAAATCACTCGACTGTCCGGCAGTACAGCGAACTCCTGTTTCAACCGCGCCCGGCGCAGCCGCTACGGCTACCATTGTGGCCAGTGGGTCTACCAGTATCTGTCAGGGTGCCAGTGTCCTGCTCCAGGCCAATACAGGCGCTGGCCTCTCCTACCAATGGTATCGAAACGAACAGGCAATTACGGGTGCTCTCAGTAGCACACTTCAGGCCAGCTTAACGGGCAACTACGCGGTTCAGGTCGCTAACAATTGTTTACCTGTTCGGTCAGCGATCGTAACTGTAGCCGTACAAACGGCACAGGTGCCGGTTATTACAACCAATGGCCTTACGCTCACCTCTAATGTTAGGGGCAATGTGCAGTGGCTGTTCAATGGTATTCCAATTGCGGGTGCTACGGGATCAAGCCTGAACGTTGTCAAATCGGGCCGGTATGCGGTAAAGGGTAGCGTTAACGGCTGTGGCGAAGCTATTTCAGATGATGTCGTGTTAAGTATTCTGGCAACAGAACCCGACCCACAGGATGATGACATACTGGTTTATCCCAACCCCGCAACACGCCAATTAACTGTTTCGGTGGCATCCCTGGCCTCATACGTGCCAACCGTTCGGCTGGCCGATGCCCGCGGGATAACGGTTCGTACAGCGACCATGCAGGTCGATGGTAAAAACATGTCGACTATACTGGATATAGCCGATTTGCCCGGTGGTACGTTTTTTGTGATTGTAAGCGGTAACCAGACGCAACGCGTTCGGGTAAAACGGATTCGCAAACAATAACTACGTACTTCCTCTGATAGTCCTGCACATCTTCCGAAAGAGAACTGAATATGATACAGCCTATGGCCTGGAGATATACCGAAAGGCTTTGTTCTGTGCCCTTTTGTGGCTTTTCGGCAGTATGACCAGCCCGGCTGACGCACAAACAAGCCAACAGGAAACTATACCGGCCTGGGAAACCGAATTGATCCAGCGCCATACAAATCAGCAGGATAGCACGCGTAGGCTGGCAAAACAGTATGGCTGGCCCGTTCGCAAAAACTATTCCAATCAGCGAACACTACAGCTTCAGGGCGTCGATACCTTTGGTCAGCCGGTTTATTATTCACTCCACAACAGCGAGGCCGCACAGGGCACCCGAACGCAATCACTCTACAAAGGAGGTAGTTCAGGGGTGGCTTTATCCGGCAACTCGGCTGCAGTGGCAGGACGGCTGGGACTCTGGGACGGTGGTCAGGTGTTGACTACCCATCAGGAAATTTCGGGTTCAACACCGGGTATATCCCGGGTAGTAAACAAAGACCTATCGGCCACAATCAGCGATCACGCTACCCATCTGGCGGGTACGCTCGTAGCCGGGGGCGTCCGGGCAGAGGCTAAAGGGATGGACTATGAAGCCGTCTTATCCGTCTGGGACTATACCAATGACATTGCCGAACTGACCGCGGCTGCTTCTACGCTACTGGTATCCAATCATGCTTATGGCCCCGTTGTTGGCTGGGTATATAACCCTTCGCGGCCAGGAACCGATCCTGCTCTAAAATGGGAATGGTGGGGCAACACGACAATCAGCAGTACGGAAGATTATCTGTTCGGCTTCTATACCAACAATGCCCGCGATCTTGATCGGGTCGCTTATAACAGCCCGTTTTATCTGATGGTCCGATCGGCCGATAATAAACGCAGCGAAACAGGACCACCTCCCAACACGCCTTATTTTTTGAAGGACACCAACCAGCAAAGCACCGTTGCCCGACGTCGCAATGATGCGTATGATGTTATTCCGGGTGAAGCCACGGCCAAGAACGTGCTAACCGTTGGCGCAGCAGAGATTACCGTCAATGATCAACAGCACCTGACCAGTCTTGAAACAGCCCCTTACAGCGGCTGGGGACCCACCGACGATGGCCGTATCAAACCCGATTTACTGGGTATGGGGACTAACATTTTTTCTACACTGGGCAGCGATAACGCAGCATACGGTAGTAACAGCGGCACATCCATGGCATCGGCGAATGTAGCTGGCTCCCTGTTCTTATGGCAGGAGCTTTATGCGCAGAAACGGGCGAAAACAGGCACAATCTCAGCCGTTAACCAGTTCATGCGGGCGGCTACGTTACGTGCTCTGGCAATACATACCGCCGACCGGCTCTACCCGGCTATCGGGCCCGACTACCGGCAGGGCTGGGGACTACTCAATAGTGAAGCAGCTGCCCGCGTCATTCTCAACCCAGACCAAGCCCATCTGATACTTGAGCAGACGTTAGCCTCAGCAGGTACCTTTACTTACCAGCTCGTGGCCCAGGGTAATGAGCCACTTGTTGTAACTCTCTGCTGGACCGATCCCGAGGGCACAGCCACGCCCGTTGCAGCAACGTCGGTCAATAGCCGAACCCCCAAGCTCGTCAACGATCTCGACTTACGTATGATCGACAGCCAGGGGTCCATTCTGCCTTTTGTGTTGGACCCAAGCCGGCCCGACCAACCTGCCACACGGGGCGACAACAGGTTCGATAATGTTGAACAGGTTTTTATTGAACGACCCGTTCCCGGACAAGCCTATACGTTGAGGGTAACACACAAAGCGAGAATGACTTACGCTGGCCAACCCTTCTCCCTCATCGTGAGCGGCTTACGCCGAAGCATCTGTCAACTATCATCGACTATTACCCCCGCCGGCGACACCCGGATCTGTGCCGGAAAGCCCCTTATCTTACAAGCCGAAAACGGGCCTGGTATGCAGTATGAATGGCTACGGAACGGGGCAGTCATCCCTGGTATAAATCGATATACATACAGCGTGACGCAGGCGGGCAGGTATGCTGTTCGCCTGACCGATGCCAACGGTTGCACAGCCCTATCGAACGAGACAACAGTAGGAATCACACAAGTCGATAGCATCACGTTGCAGCCTGAAAAGACGAATCTAGTACTGCTTCAGGGAGCAGTCGTTACGCTGAAAGCGCCCGATATAGCGGATCAGCGTTATCAATGGTACCGCGATAATGCACCCATAATCAACGCGAATCAAAACCGCTTTTCAGTATCGCAACCGGGTGTTTACAAGGTGCAGGTCACCCAGTACAATTGTGTAAGCTGGTCATCGGAGCGGGCAATACGGATGTCGGTGCTAACGGCTACAACGCCCGATCCATATCCGCTGCTGACCTTGTTTCCAAACCCGGTCGAACACGTACTTTCTATCCGGTATCTGAACGCAACCACAAAGCGGGTTTTGATCGATATAATTGACATACGGGGCGCTTCACCACAGTCTTTTACACTAAAACCTGTTAATGGTCAGTTAAACGCCGAATTACCTGTTTCTGATTTACCACCTGGTCCTTACTTCTTTCAGATGACCGATGGGGAGATCGTTGAAAGAAGACGATTTGTAAAGAAATAGCGATGCCCGTCACCACAACGTATAGGGGGTAACGGGCATTGCTCAATTACGGACTAAACCGTACGATATGCTTTTTTATTTACCTTTCGTACCGGCTCCAGCTTCCATCGCTAACGCCATTTTAACCGCGTCGTACAGGTTGATAACCCCACCTGTTTTTGATAAGGTCGAAAAAGCAACCGTATCGGTCGACTCAGGTCTACGAACCTTGGTCTGGTAGGGTGTCGCCGACTCCATGATAATCCGCTTGATGTCGGTGTAGGTCAGTTTTGGAAAGTAGGACTTCAGTACAGCCGCAACCCCCGCTACTACTGGCGAAGCCATGCTGGTTCCGCTATTGCTCTCATACTTACTGTCCGGCACCGTCGAATAAATGTCTTTACCCGGCGCAAACACATCGACCGTTCCTTTTCCATAGTTTGAAAAACTGGCAATAAGGTCACTGGTGTTCGGTTCGGCACTAGCCCCTACAGTAATCACATTAGGAATTTCTTTTCCGTCTATGAAGCGGGGAGCCGGATAGTTGGCGGCCGTATCGATGTTTTTTCCGTCGTTACCAGCCGCATGAACCATTAATACGCCTTTTGCTAATGCGTAGCGTTCGGCTTCCTCCACAGCTTCACGCTGGGGCGAGTAATCTTTCCCAAAGCTCATGTTAATGATCTGCGCTCCGTTATCGACAGCATAGCGAATGGCGTTAGCGACATCTTTATCCCGCTCATCGCCATCCGGCACCGCCCGAACTCCCATGATCTGTACAGCATCGGAAATACCCATTACCCCCAGATTATTGGTCCGGTCGGCTCCAATGATACCAGCCACGTGTGTGCCATGATCAGCACGGGGGCCTGCTACGTCGGCATTGCCATAATCACGTTGCTTTAGGTCATTAGGGTTATCGCCTACAATATCACGGCTGTTGAAGTCTGGATTGTAATTGTATTCAGCACGAGCTTTAAGCTGCTCATTCGCTTTTTCCAGTTCACCCAATACCACATCTGTGTCGGCGGCTCCCTGCTGACGCAGCAGCCGAAGAATACCTGCAACAGGCCGTTTCAGGGCTGCATCGGTTAGCGTGTCGGCTGCCTGGCGCAGCGTGTTGGTATCTAATTTGGTTACGTTAAGCGCCTTTTTCAGGTTATCGACGGCCGCTGTATACTGCGTATAAAACTGACTGATCCCCTGATACTGCGCTTTGTACTGAGCCTGATTTTTCTCAACCTCACCTTTTGTCTTCACATACAAATCATATTCTTTCTGTTCCGCCGGCTTAAGCGACGCGCGGCTTTTTCCCTCATATTTGGGTTTCAGCTGAACGTAAAGACGAGTTACTTCAACGGTCTCATAACCAACATTGCGGCCATCTTTGCCACCAATGAAGTTCCAGCCATGAATGTCATCGACATATCCATTCTTGTCGTCATCTTTACCATTGCCCGCCACTTCTTTTGTGTTGGTCCAGAGCACCCGGCGCAGGTCTTCGTGATTGATATCGATGCCACCGTCGATTACAGCGACAACAACCGGTGTGGGTTTACGATTTTTCAGCAATTCGCGGTATGTGCGCTCAACGCTGATACCGACAGTACTGTCAGTCTTGTCACGCAGGAACCATTGGGTTTGTTGCGCTGAAGCGGCTAGTGAGAGCAGGCACACCGACGCACTAATGAGGATTTTCTTCATGAATTGAGAACGAATTATCTTACTAAATTAAGAAAAAACGCGCGCACATTTCCCTTAAAATTTGTTAAATAGTACAGAATCAGTCCAACTATGGTTTTTTGTGACTACTGGTTCGGTAATGCTCCTGTAGTAGATCCTCGCCAAAGTCGTTGGTCAGATCACGCACAACGGTATGAATATGATTGGCATCACTCTGGGTATTATCGTATTCAATCAAAATCGTAGGGCCATGAATACGGTAGTACCACCCTTTTCCATTGCCCAACTGAGGGGTCATATCACCTGCCCAGGCAAATCGTAGGCTATCGAGACCACTTTTCCTGAGTTTGTCTAACTGCTGGTTCGCGAGTGTAATGCGATAGTTAGACAGGTACGTTTGAAGAAGTTCAAGAAAAAGAGCGCGTTGCGACGCAGTCATATCCCCCAGTTGTAAGCCATCCATCTTATCCATGACTACGCTGCGCTTATTACCCGTAAGGATATCCGGGTAAGCCACCGGTGCTACAACGACCTGTTTTAGCTGTTCTGGTGTCAAGGCTTTCAGTAGCGCAAATGCACGTTCGGTTTCCTGTCTGAGTAATTGCTTTCCGTACTGGGGTAGTTTGCCCAATCGTGGATCAGCCATTCGCTTATCGGCCATACCAGGATCGTTTCGAACAATACCGGGGTTGCTGCCGAAGAACGTTGGCGTCTGTGCCAATATGCGTTCTGAACCTGACTGCCCACGACCCTCTAATCCTGCCTGCGACATAAACTGAAGCGACAAATGATGGCCGTCGATCCGCCAACTCCAGGGGCTATCCTTATCAGGATTACCGAAAATAGTTACATAATAGTTGTCAGGATCGCGGTAGGTATCGTTAGCGGGTTTATTTTCGACAACCCGTAGTACGTTTTCCATATCCATAATCCCCGTTGCTTTTTCATACCCCTGATCGCTTAATCCTGTCTTTAGCAAGGCCAACGCAGCCAGTCTCTGGTCAGAATTCATCTGCTTGAGGGGCAAGCCTTTGCGGTCATGTGGCGTATAGTACCAGACAAATCGTTCGGGATCGTCTAGTGCGTACACTGCCTGCTGTCGTTGCTCATTCGACAGGGTTGCCAGAAAGGCCTGAGCCACATGGGTCATTTCATTTTTAATACGCTGGTTTGCGCCTGAAGACTGTGGCCGAACCGTTTTAGGTGCCACAACGCTCTGACCCATGACCTGACCAACGAGCAACCATCCGAACAGAATACGTATCATATCGATTGTGGGAATGTTCACCTATCGAAAGCCTTACAGGGGGTACATTTACTGACTAACTGTTTGGCCGACCTACCTACCATCAGCATTACTACATCCTGTCCGATTTATAAGCGGTCAATCAACCAAGTTGCGTTTCATACAGAATTTTCGCTAACAACCCTACCCGTTCCGTAGTTGTAGCTGTGAATCCACTGTCACGATACGATCATGTCAACCCGGCCACCGAACAACAGTACTGGTCCGTTCGATCATCTGGCGATGCGTTATCTTCGCCATGCCCTCGATACGGCACATCCTACCGATGAACCTTATGTGCTGAATGCTTATGAGTGTCGTATGATTCGTCGGGCCAAAGCTTTGACGTTGATAACGGCAGCGCTGCTTGGTATGCTAGGCGTTGTACTATTGTATATTCCTCAGTATTACTGGCCGGATTTATTCATGACTACACCCATTGGTGTATTCGGTACTATCTATGAGTTGCCACTCATTACAGCTCTTTACGGTATTCTGCTGGTTTATCTGGAAGTTAGTCTATTGGTTGCAATCAACCTACGGGGTGTGAAGTCGATCATGCAGGCCTGCCAGTTTCCCCGCGCTCACGATGCGCAGTATGATCGCCACTTGCAGGCCCTGGCTGATGCGGCCCTCGAACGTACCAATCGGGGTATCCTACGCTTTGGCATAGATCCCTATCTGAATATGCCCCGTTGGGGGCTTACGATCTTTTTCCTGCTTAATATGGTGAAAGCGGCTCTGAGTAACCTGGCGCTGAAATTTCTGGTAAAGCGATTTATTGGTCGATATGCTTTACGGCAGGTAACCGATTTGGCGGGTATGCCCATCTACGCAGTATGGAATGCCTGGGCCTCCTGGCAGGTGTTGCATGAAGCCCAGGTTCGGGTTATGGCACCAGCTACGATTCGTGAATTCGTGAACGAGTTACACGATGAGTGGGGGAAAAGTGAAGAGTTCAGTCCCTTGATTCTTGAAGCACTCCAGTATGTGGCTATTCTGAAACGTCAGTATAATTATGCTCATTTCCTCCTGACCGAGACGCTGGTAGATCGTTTTGCCTTAAACACCGATGCAACATTGACGGGGCATTTCGCTGAGCGCGTTATGCAAGCACCCAACCACGTGCGCTGTAGTTTGGAACGACTTATTGTGTTCGGTGTTTTAGTGGATGGTAAACTGTCCTGGACAGAAAAAAGACGCCTGAAAAGGCTACGCCAGAAAGGCTTTCTTACACACTCGGCCGACGATATCCAACGAATTGGCGACGAGTATAATCAGGGGAGGGGTCTTTGGGTATAATAGGAAAGTTAGAAATAGATGATTATGATCTAAACGAATCATCCATTTCCAACCCGTGTCATTTCTTTACAGCGTCTTCCCTACAGTAAATACATCCTCCTGGTCAGGCATGGTCGGATTCACAAAAACATCCGCTCCGTTTATTGTTCGACGTACTGGTTCAGCCGTTGGGCTCTGCCGGTGATGTCGATAGGCTTTACTCGATGAGTAATGACATACGAACGATTTACGTGTCAATGTTGAATTTCGAATTTCATCACCTCCATGTGCCAGGGCTGCGTGCCATAACAACACATCTCCTTTTTTGATGAGCAGTGTCTTCTTTTCCAGACCAGCATCTAGGCAGACTTTATCCAGATAATTGGCAAAGTCGCCGGGATGCAGGGTCGACTTGTCATTATAAAAGATGCCGTTTCCAAAATTAAACTTATTGACTGTATGTGATCCGGGGTAGTAGAATAAAGGGCCCGAGTCGATATGCACATCTTCCAGTGCAATCCAGGCGGCTGCCAGATGACTTGGTATTTCAGAAACTACGTAAGCAAAGTCCTGATGTGTTGCTTGCTGGCTTCCGTACTTAAAGACCAGGCTTTGCATACCTATCACCTTATCTCCGAATACTGCCCCCAGAAAGGTTACAATATTCTTATGCAACATTATCTTCTTGGCAATGACGGAGTTGTCATGAAAATCGAGAAACTTAATGTAGGGTCCGTTCAGTACTTCTTTCGGCACATCTTTAATAGCCATTACCGGATGAGCAGCGTACTCGGGCAGATCGATCCGTACGTTTATAGGATACTCTTCATGATTTTCAATAAGCTCTTCTACCTCACTCCAAAGTTGATCTAACCACGTTGTGGCAATAGCTTGATCAAGAATTACATACCCGTTCTGCTTCCAGAACTTCATCTTTTCGGCTAAATCGTAGGGAAGTGATTGAGCAGGCTCATAATTCTTAATGAAACTGTCGATGTCTGCTCCACTTTTATCAATCCATGGTAGTGTACCTGGCTCAAAACTGGTAACTGGTTTAGATACCTTGTCGGGCATCAACGTGTGCTTTGCTATTGCTTTTAATTTTGATAATATCGTTGTCATATGAGGTTAAGTTAACAGTATGCATAAAATTACAGGATTCTATCAGCTTGGCAATACCCATTATTAACTGGATTAGATACTATTTTTTATACGGTCACTTTCTACTATCTTAACAACCCTTACTTCGTTTATTCGCTTGTCATCAGCCGATAAGACATGGAAGGTAAAGCCAGCATACGTGGTTTCGTCGCCATCTTTCGGCAAGCGGCTGAAGAGTTCAAGTAATAGTCCACCCAGCGATTCGCTATCACCCTGCATTGTTTCAAACGTTGTTGCATCAACGTTCAGCACCCGGCATACATCCGTCAACGGCAACTTCCCTTCGAAAACCACCGTCCATTCATCCTCACGGCGATAGCCTACCGGCGTTTCATCATCGAATTCGTCGTTGATATCGCCAAATATCTCTTCGATTATATCCTCCAGCGTCACTAGCCCACGCGTTCCTCCGTATTCGTCTACAACGATTGCGATGTGAACACGACGCTTCTGGAAGTCTTGTAGCAGGTCATCGACCTTTTTGTTCTCTGGTATAAAATACGTGGGACGTAACAGGGTCTGCCACTGAAACGAGTCTATTTCATGAATGTGAGGCAGAAGATCTTTAATATAAAGTATACCCTCGATCTGATCTAGAGACTCGTGATAAACGGGTACCCGTGAATAACCCGATGTATTAATCTGAGCCATCAATTCGCTGAATGTCAGGTCGTCAGCCACGGCAGAAATATCCATTCGGGTTCGCATCACCTGACGTGCCAGTAGATTACTGAAGTTTACAATACCTTTCAGTATTTCCTTTTCCTCAGTAGTAGCGTCCGTACCAGTCAGCTCTACAGCCTGGCTCAGTTCTTCAACGGAGAGTTTGTAGCCCCGGCGCTGTATTCGTTTATCGACCTGGTTGCTCATACTGACCAGCATAGCCGACAGAGGCCGAAACACCACTAACCCAACCTGAGCCAATGGAGCCGTCCGGCGCGCAACCATAAGATTGTTTTGACTGGCATACACTTTCGGTACGATCTCGCCAAAAAGTACAATTGTCAATGTAACGCCAAGCGTAACAGCCGATAGTACCCAGCCTGAGCCACGCGATTCCTGCGAAAACTCCCAGGTCAGATACATGGCAATGACAACGACAGCGATATTGAGCAGGTTATTAAAAATTACCAGCGAAGCCAGTAGTCGTTTGGGCCGATCGAGCAGTAATGAAATACGTTGGTCCTCAGCCTGCGTGCTATCACGACAGCGGGCACGATCATTGGGGGAAAGGGAAAAGAAAGCGGCTTCAGAAGCCGATACCAAACCAGCCAAAGCCAGCAACAGTAAAATCAGGGCCACATAGGGGCCAAACAAATCAAAATAGGTGCCCCAGCCATCAATAGCCGGAGGCACCTGTCGGGGAAGCGGATCACCAGGGTCCATGTACATCAAATCTCGTTCAACAATAGAGCAGTGTTCGGGCTAGAACGGCAGATCGTCGTCACCACTGTTGCTCTCAAATGGCACCGGGTCCGGCTCCCGTCGTTGTTGTGGCGGGCGGGCAGCCGTCGTAGGGGCAGCCTGCGGCTGAGGAGCCGCCTGCGGGCGCCGATCCGGGGCAGGAGCCGCCGGTTGAGGAGCCTGCTGCTGACGGGGGGCCTCCTGAGGAGCACCTTCCCGCTCATTAGGACCACCCAGAAATTGAAACGTAGTTGCTCTGACGTTCAAAGCAAAACGCTCCTTACCTTCCTTGTCCGTATATGTCTCGGTTCGCAAACGACCTTCAACATATATTTGCTGGCCTTTGCGAACATATTTTTCAATAATCTTGGCCTGATCGTTCCAGACTTCCACTCTAAACCATTCCGTTTGTTCTACCTGCTCACCAGTACGGGTCGTGTACCGCTCGTTAGTAGCAACGCTGAATTTTGCAACAACTGAGCCGCCATCCAAATAGCGAACGTCTGGATCATAACCGACATTACCAATTAGAATTACTTTATTGAGGCTTGCCATACTCTATTTCTATGTTACGTATGAAAAAAAATGAGGGGCTTAAGAAGAATTAAAGATACTGAAACAAACCGACTTATCCAAACCACTTTTCCAAATAGTTCGTGACTAATACAGGCTTGGGAAGTTGGCCTGCTTCCTCGATTGTGTACCAATCTAACCCTACAGGCAAAGGTACAATCGACTGCAAAGGCAGCTCAATTGTATAAAAAACAGCCCGGATTCGCTGATGTGATAATAGCTGTACCGTCTGCACAGGACTACCAACCAGCTTACCTTCTGCTACCAGTGCTACCAATGGCTCAGGCAACGTCAACTCACGCCAGCTCGCCTGAACCTCGTCAGTTTCCAGCAGGCAAAAATCATACAGGTTTTGCCATACATCCCGAGCGGTACGCTCACGTAAGGCTATTTTGTCCCCGCTCTTGAAGACCAGATAATTGAAAAATCGCTCACGGACGGCAGCTTTCCTGGCTTTTACAGGCAGCCGCTGCTGACGGCCAGTCAAGTAGGCATTGCATTGTTGCTGAAGCGGACACAGCAAGCAGTCGGGAGATAAAGGGGTACACTGGATAGCCCCAAACTCCATAATCGCCTGATTGAAGGTAGCGGGATCCCCGGCTGCCTGAATCAGTTGGTCGGCCAGACGCGCAAATGTCTTCTTCGCCGTTGTCGTGGTGATATCCTCGTCGATGCCAAAGACTCGTGCCAATACCCTATATACGTTCCCGTCGACGACCGGAACCCGTTCTCCAAAGGCAAAGGAAGCAATAGCAGCCGCTGTATAAACCCCTATACCCTTCATTTTCAAGAGGTCACGGAAGTTATCCGGAAACTTTCCGGAAAGTTCATGGGTTACATAACGGGCAGTCTGATGCAGATTCCGGGCACGGGAATAATACCCCAACCCCTGCCATAGCCGGAGCAGATCGCGCTCTTCGGCACGTGCCATATCGGCTACAGTTGGATAGGCATTGATGAAGCGTTCGTAATACGGCTTTCCCTGGGCTACACGCGTTTGTTGAAGGATTATTTCTGATAGCCAGATGCAATAAGGATCACGTGTATGACGCCACGGAAGGTCGCGTTTGTGATGCTCATACCATCGCTCCAGCGTAGGTGCAAAGGTTGTTTCGAGTGCGTTAAAGCCTGATTGCCAATTCAAAATAAAAACAAAAAAAACGTCGTTAGTAGGAAAATGGATCTAATGGAGTTTTTATAGTTTACCAGAAAGCCCTACCTTTGTGCTCCCATTTTTGACACCCGAATTTTCAACAACACAGTAAACGTTAAAGTTTAAGAAGTCGTGACGAAAGCAGACGTAATTGCAGAGATCGCCGATAAGACCGGAATCGATAAGGCCGAGGTAACGAACACCCTTGAGACCTTTTTTTCGGTAGTTAAAGACTCGTTGGCCGAGGGAGAGAATATTTATGTGAGAGGGTTCGGCAGTTTCATCAATAAGAAAAGAGCCAAGAAAGTAGCCCGGAATATCTCCAAGAATACCGCTATGGTAATCGACGAGCATTTTATTCCGAGCTTCAAGCCCGCCAAGGTTTTCGTTGAACAAGTGAAAACCAGCGACAAGGCCAAAGTAGCGGCTGAGTAAGTAGTTAAAGCCAGCAATGGCAGTATGTGTTCCGTACGTTTGCGATGTGATCCTTTCCACTATGAATAAAACGGTATTGCTTGTTGTCGTAATGGCCTCCGCTCTAACGGTTGGGTTGTATACCCTCCCTAAGGTTGTTGTGCGCAACGAAGACAAGCAGCTATCCAGCGCGGGTGGGCGCACGTCGCAAACATCGGGCCGTACAGGAGGCCGTACAACCGACTCTCTGAATGCAACCGCTTCTATCGGCCCAACCGACGACAGTCAGCCAGACCGGTCGGCCATTCATGAGAAGCCAATTTCGGCCGACGAACAGAAACAGTTGGGAACCTTGCGGGCCTCCTTTTTAACGGCTGCCCCAACCCAGAAAGAAGCCTTTGGTGAAAAGCTGATTGCTGCCTTCCGAGCGGTAACCCGGTACGATAGCGCAGCCTATTATGCCGATCTTTTGGCAGTAGCTCAACCCAGCGAACGAAATATGCTCAGAGCAGGCGACGCCTACTTTGAAGCTTATACTTTTGCGGTGGATGAGCAAAAAACAGCAAAATTGGGTCAGAAGACGCGTGACTTTTATCAAAAAGTACTTGTCTCCAATCCAAATCTGCTGGAAGCCAAGGCTAACATGGCCATGACGTATGTCAACACCCAAACACCAATGCAGGGTATCATGCTTCTGCGTGAGGTATTGAAACAGGAACCGACAAACGAACTGGCGTTGTTCAATCTGGGTTTATTGTCAATGCGGTCTAACCAGTATGGACGGGCTATTGAACGGTTTCGACAGATTCTGGTCAATAATCCGAATAGCCGTAAAGCCCAGTTTTATCTAGGCGTCAGCCTGGCTGAAGCCGGTCAGAAAGACGAAGCCCGACGGGTATTAGCTCAGGTGAAACAGCAGGAAAAAGACCCGCAGATCCTGGCAGCCGTCCGCGAGTATGAGGATCGGTTATCAAAGTAAGTTATATAGTCGTCAGATTGCAGGAAGTAGTAGCGGTTCGTCCCAGGAAACCCTGCACTCATATAGTACTAAAGCTATACAACTTTTTGGGCTGACCGGGTGGTCAGCCGACACATATTTCAACCTTAAACACTGTTTACATTATGCCTTGCGGTAAAAAACGGAAGCGGCACAAGATTGCCACCCACAAGCGGAAGAAACGGCTCAGAAAAAACCGGCATAAGAAAAAATAGTTTGTGGTTCGTGGTTCGTAGTTTAAGCATATCGATTAATCGATAGCCAACTCCAGACAACGAACTACAAACTCATTTTGTGGAAGCCTCGTGCCGGTCTGCAAAGCCCGAACGTGGCTTCTTTTTTTTATACAGCCATTCTAACCGTACTTTCATCTTGTGAGTAATGAATTAGTTATCAGTTCGACTCAGAAAGGTGATCGGATTGCGCTCTTGCAAAACAAGAGACTGCTGGAGTATCACGAAGAAGAGTTAGACAGCAACTTTACCGTTGGCGATCTTTACTTAGGAACAGTCAAAAAACTCTCATCTGGCCTTAATGCAGCATTCGTTGATGTAGGTCACGAGAAAGACGGTTTTTTGCACTACCAGGATTTGGGAGCGAATATCAACTCGCTAAACAAGTTCGTCAAAGATGTAATCGCCAAGCGCGTCACCACCGGTCGGCTCAACAGTACCAAACTGGAGCCGGTTATCGAGAAGATTGGGAAAATCGATAAGGTACTGACGAAAAATGCGCCCATCCTGGTTCAGGTGGTTAAAGAACCCATCTCAACCAAAGGTCCACGCCTTTCCTGCGATATTTCGATCGCGGGCCGTTATTTGGTCCTGGTGCCGTTTTCGGACGGCGTGAACCTGTCCAAAAAAATTACCGACCGTGCCGAACGGTCACGGTTGCTGCGGTTGATGTCATCACTGAAGCCACCTAATTTCGGCATTATCGTTCGTACCGTTGCTCAGGAGAAAGACGTTGAAGAACTCGACCGTGATCTGCAGCACTCGTTAGAAAAGTGGGAACAGGCCGTTAAGGCCTTAACTGATGCTAAACCCCGCGATCGGGTGCTGGGTGAGATGAACCGGGCATCTTCTATTCTTCGGGACATGCTCAACGAATCGTTTGAGAGCATTACCGTCGATACGAAAGAGTCGTTCGACGAAATAAGGACGTTCATTCATACAATTGCTCCGGAGAAAGAGAAGATTGTTAAGCTGCATAGCGGTAAGACTAAAATCTTTGAAGCGCTGGGGCTCGAAAAACAACTCAAATCGTTATTTGGCCGATCGGTGAGCTTGCCTGGCGGAGGCTATCTGATAATTGAACATACGGAAGCGCTGCACGTCATTGACGTTAATAGCGGCAATAAGTCAAATTCCGAGGAAGATCAGGAAGCTACAGCCATTAGCGTGAACCGGGAGGCCGCTAAAGAAATTGCCCGTCAGTTGCGCCTGCGCGATATGGGAGGGATCATTGTGGTGGACTTCATCGATATGAAGAAGGCAGAAAATAAAAAGCTGCTTCAGGATATCATGCGGGATGAAATGAAACCTGATCGGTCGAAGTTCACGATCTTACCGCTGACCAAGTTCGGGCTGATGCAGATTACGCGACAGCGCGTTCGCCCCGAAATGAATATCGTAACGCGAGAGGTATGCCCTACCTGCGATGGCACCGGTACTATTCAGGCCAGTGTGCTGGTTACCGATGTAATTGAAAGCAATCTGGATTACATCCTTACCAAACAGAATGAGCGTGGTATTTCCATTGCAATGCACCCCTTTCTCTTTGCCTACTACACGAAAGGGTGGTACTCCAAGCAAATGCAATGGTACGCCAAATACAAAACGTGGGTCAAACTGGTGAAAGACAGTTCTCTGGGCATCGTTAATTTTAAATTCTTCAACAAAGCAGGTGAAGCCATCGAGGTTGGAAGCATTTCCTGACCATTAGGCTTCTGATAAAGCGTTACAAAAGAAGGCTCAACCCTGAACAGGGTTGAGCCTTCTTTTGTAACGTAACGTTCTTTTCTGTAGGTATACTTAACAAAGAATCTCCATCTCTACTAACTCGCCGAACATTTCTTCCCCCACAACTCCCTCTACAGAGTCTACGGAATTAAGGTCCAGCAGTAAATCCCGCAGATCTTCTGTAATTTCATACGTCTGGTATAACCGACGGTCGAATAAAATAGGTGCTTGTTCCAGATCACATAACGTATAGCGATCCTTATTGAATATAGGTCGTATAGGTCGTTGTCCGTTAGTCGCCTGCCTGGGCTGTTCTGGCTCTATAAACGCCTGGATAAAATTCCAGCCTTCCCACTGCCCCGGATACCGGTTCAGGTAGGGCCAAAACGCATCATACAGTTGTTGCATAGCTTCCTGACAATACATTTCCCGATTGCTTTGGCGAATAGGCCGAATTGGGCTCAGAAAATGTAGGACATTAGTCAGGCTTGCTTTTCTATAGCTCACAACCGGTACAATTGGTACGTTTGCTGCATGAGAGAGAAAACCAACGCCTTTACGCGTCATAATACGCCGATTGCCAAGCCGAACAGATAGAAACTGGGATTCTTCACCAGCAACCGGTGCCGTTTCAGGGCTACCATCCACGTAAACGATCAATGACCGCCCTGCTTTCAACTCCCGCAGTACTGTTAACCCAGCCGATGGACTTCCCGTTTCTACGATCCGGAAGACATTCGTCAATCCGTGTTTTTCACGCAGCGCATCGATATGCTCTGTCATGTCACCGCCTTGTAGACGGTTCATATTGTTACCAACCAGCAACACGCAATCTACCCCATTCCGAAAGAGCACGCTCGTCAACTGACGATAAGATCCAAGGTGATAAGTACAATAAATCTTTGGTCCTTCATTTTTCGTAAATACATCGTAGGCACCGCTAAGCTTTACCAGATCGCCAGCCGATATACAGTGCTGATCGAAGGTCGTGAAGGCTTTTTGTAGCAGTAGCTCCCGAAATAGCGACTCATGCTGAGTACGGGGGACCAATGGCATGATATTCTCCATGTTCGCTGAGAACGTAGTGAATTTCATGAGGTACCCTCGTTCCCGTTGCAGATCGACACGGTCAAAGTGTTCACGGCAATGGGCCAGCTCTTTTTTGTATAAGGTACGTGCTGTTGGCATGATTTATGTTTATTAGAGCGAGAATGTAGGCTTATTGATCAAGCCCTGGATTGACCATGCCTCGCAGCACACGACAGGCTTCAGGAATTTCAGCATATTAGCTGACTCGTTTTTAGCAGCAGCGATAGTGATGTTTTTAGATACTTGAGCGACTTTGATGGCGAATTGCTTTTTCATGGCGACTTTTTTTACGTTTTGATTGATTGGTTAATTTGATCCGTTAGTGAAGCGCGGTTCGATGCGCTGTTTGATGGATACAAAGGTATACCGCCCCATAAGGGTCATCAATGGCAAAAAAGTCTCCTTGTTATGTGCTACTTTAGTCAATAATTACCAGTATCTTAGTCTCAACTTTTGTTAAGAACAGCATGAATTCAGTGCAACTCGACCGAATTTTTCTGAAGAAGCCGCTCCATAGCGTCTATCTTTTGATGGGCGTGGTACTGATCATTGAGGGACTTTCATGGACCTCTATGTTTTCGATGAAGCTGGGAAAACTTAGCGCAATTGGAGGATTCTGGCCCTATCTCAGTATATTATTTCGTGGAGTGATCATTCCCGAGTTATTTACTGCTTATATCCTGGCCATATTGCTCAATTTGCACCATAAACGATTTAACATCACTTCAGTTGAATTAACACCCCGTGGCATTAGCCGCTATGAAATTCAACTGCTGCCAACCCTGCTGATTTCCTTTCTCGTATTTAATCCTGTAACTGAAACAGTCAGGTTCCTGCTCGAGCAATTTCCGAGTTACTCTTTTTCCCAATACATTAACTTTTACTTAATAGACACTTTCTCTTGGGGCATATACCTCAGGTATGTCATGCCAGTTCTGCTGATAGGCTACCTTGCAATAAATATTTCGCTGATTGCTGATTATTCGTACCAGCGTCAAATTGCTCAAGAGGCTGCCGAAGCACAGGCTGCTGAAGCGTCTCAGGCCGCTTTAGCCCTATCAGCCGCTTTCACATCCAAGCCCACGCTTACAGCCTCTCCTTATTTGCCGCACCTGAAAGGAAAGAATGCCTACGGTGAACTTGACTTTCCGGTTAGTGATGTCTATTTCTTTACTATAGAGGACAGGTCCTACTATGCTGAATTGGCTAAAGGTAGATATGCCGTCGTCAAAACGCTTAATGAACTGGAGACCGAACTCGATCCGAATCGCTTCTTCCGTGTCAAACGCGATTATATAGTTAACAGGCATGCTGTTTTGAATTATGCATACTGGGAAAATGGGAAGTATATAGTCCGGCTCAACACACCCGATCGGCACGAGATTGTTGTTCCCCGTGCTCGCATGCAAGTCTTTCGGGAGTGGCTTCAGGAAACCCAACAGCCGTTTCTCAATGAAACTTCTGAAAATTCTTCCCAGACTGTAGACGCCTGATAGCCAAACTCCTCTCCTACAGATAGTTTTTGACAGCAATACCATATCTAGGAAGCTGTCGACAGCTACTCAGTTCCAGTTTCTTCGTAATATGGGCTTTGTGGTTTACAGCTGTACGGTAGCTTATTCCTAACCGATCAGCTATTTCATCAGATGTATGTCCATTGGCAACCATTTTCAATACTTCGCGCTCCCGGTCCGTAAGCCGTTTTAGCTCATCGCGCGTACTGTCGGTTATCATTTCAACCCCATAGTTCTTCAGCAGGCCCATAAATCCACTGCTGTAGTAGCACCCGCCATTACTTACGGTCTGAAAACAGCGGTACAATTCCTCAAGGCCATCGCTGGCATACAAAAAGCCAAAGAAACCCATTTGCATGGCTTTGGCCACCATACGAAAATCAGGGCGACTGGTATACAAGATAAATTTGGTCTGCTGATTTGATTGCTGCATCTCCTGTACAATATCGAACCCCCGCCGACCCGACATCTCTGATTCCAGGATAACACAGTTGGGGCGTTTTACCCGTATCTGCTGCAACGTGTCATCCATTTCTACAGCACGCCCGACAACATTGTAACCCTGGTCTTTCAACAACTGGCTCAACACCTCGCAGTTGAAGACTTCAGACTGGGCAACAAGAATTGAAAAGTCCCGACGTCGAAGCGCAAAATTCTTGGTGGCCTCTTGGCCATTAGCTGGTCTGTCCATCATATAGGTTAGTATCAGATAAGTGAAGGTAGCCAGCTAACTTTTGCCTAGACTAACCCTATGGAGTGAAATCACCATTTCACCGGACGAAATCAACAATTATTAGCTGTCGATTTTAGTGATTTCATCCGGCGAAATGGTGATTTCACGCAAAACAGGTTGTTTCAATGTATTTAAGGGCTTTACATTTGATTGTTGCTACGGAAATAAAACATTAAAGTGTTGTCTAATGATGCATCAAGAAGAAGTATCGTCGTCTGCTTACGAAGCGTCTCCAGCGGAGGTGCAGAGTGTAATTCTGGATTGGGTGAAAGCAACAGAGGCATTTCATCATCGGTATGCCAATCTGACTGAAGTGATCAACAAGATGCAGGCTAATGCCCGGCGTCATCCGGCCCAGAGCAAGACCCGCTTGCGCAAACTGATCATGTTACGACAGCACATGAGTGATGTACTTATGACCTTATTACTAGATATGACCGGCGAGAAATCAGGTCGGTCAGCGCAACCATCCAAGCCTGGTCAACTACGCTCGCATGCGTGCCTGCTGGATGAGTTGAACCGGGAAATAGACACCGAACTGACTCAAGTCATTACGGTAGCTCAAGCATAGTGTTCACCCCTCCCAATGATAAAGGTTAAGCCTACTGAGTAATCAGTAGGCTTTTTTCTTACTATCCGTAGTAAAAAATTACTACGGATAGTAAAAGTTGAATATCCCCAGAAATCAAGGCACGTTTATCAAAGCTAATAACCAGCAATAGCTCGCCCATCATACTTGATCAAGTATGATGGGCGAGCTATTGCTGGTTATTAGCTTTACTGTCTACCCTGAAATCACCGTACCCAGGAGCCGCGATATTTCCATGTCGAGGCTCTTAGCGTGCATGAACTCAGTCATTAACTGGTCAGCTTCATCAGGCGTTTTAGTGCTGGAGTCCCGAATCTTCTGCTGGAGAAGCGACATGCGCTGTTCAGCCAGCATCTTTTTAATGCGAAGAATATTACGAAACGCGGCATCTGCCAGTATACCTATCTCTTCTTCAGATGGCACATGGATTTCGTGCTTTAACCAGCCATCACTGATCTCGTAGCGGGGCGTAGTCAGATGAATAGCCTGGTGTTGCATCTCAGCCTCTTCCGACCGGTTGGGCGAGTCACTGCCTACTCTACGGTTTAGAAAATCACCAGCAGTAAGAATTTCACCCCGACTGTAAGCTTCCCGGAATAAAGTCAAGATCAAATCGAAGGGCGACGTTTGAAAGTCGATCTCGTGAAGCTCATTCAATATGTAATGACATAGCGTAATGCCCGGCTCCAGCTCACGTGCGCCATAGTTGATCAGCAGTCGAACGCATTCCTCTTCCTGATACGATATAGGAGTTCGAATCGTTGGTTGACGGGTGCCCGGTGCAGGCAGCGTGCCAGGGTGTCCGCCAAAGCCAGCCGAGTCTATATTGTCGATACCGGCACCAGCCAGCAGGGCGTTTATATCTTCTATAGAAGGACCCCCTGCGGACGCCCCCCCCCCACTCGGTTGTTGCCGTTCCTGACGATCCTTTTGACGGTCAGACTCTTTTTTGTGCTGATCCTGTTGCTTCCGAAGCAGTCGGTTGATCTCCGAAATTACGGTCTGTTCACTGACGTGGAATACCTGGGCTACACGTTGCGACAACGTTTGCCGCTTTAAAGGATCGGGTATCTTGGTAATACTGGCACATACATCCGAAATGCCTTCTGCCCGTTTCAGGGGGTCGTCACCTGCTTCGGTTAACCACCGGGCTGCCTTAAAGTCAATAAAGTCTTTCGCCTGGTTCCGAACGTACTCTTTGAAGGCGTCTGCTCCTACTTTATGCACGTAACTGTCGGGGTCTTCACCATCTGGCAGGAGCAGGAGCCGCAGATTCAGGCCTTCTTCCAGCACCATATCCAACCCACGAAGAGCAGCCTTGATACCAGCTGCGTCGCCATCGTAGAGAATAGTAACGTTGGGAGTGAAACGGGCAATGAGCCGAATCTGCTCAGTTGTCAAGGATGTGCCCGACGAGGCAACCACATTTTTGATGCCAGCCTGATGCAACGAGATAACATCCGTATATCCTTCCGTCAGATAGCAAACATCTTCCAGCCGAATAGCCTGCTTAGCCTGAAATATTCCGTACAGTACCTGACTTTTGTGATAAACAACTGTTTCTGGCGAGTTCAGGTATTTGGGTTGGGTTTTATCAACCTTTAGTATCCGGGCACCGAAGGCAATCACCCGACCGGATACGTTATGGATTGGGAACATAACCCGCCCCCGAAAACGGTCAAACACTTTATTATCGCCCCCAGTGGCATTTTCCTTATTGAGAACCAACCCAGCCTTTTCGAGCAAATCGCGGCTGTAACCCCGGCGGAGGCCCTCTTGTAGCAGTGAATCCCACTTATCGAGGGTGTAACCCAGCTCAAACGCGTCGATGGTGGGATTTGTGAAGCCACGCTCCCGGAAATAGCTCAGCCCAATACTTTTACCTTCATCGGTAGTCTGCAGCGTTTCCCGAAAGAATGTTTTGGCAAAATTCAGTACAATAAGCAGACTTTCACGCTCATTCTGGCGCAACAGGTCTTCTGGCGTCTGCTCCTGCTCCTCAATTTCAATACTGTATTTTTTAGCCAAATACCGCAAGGCTTCGCCGTAACCGACATTTTCAATGTCCATAACGAACTTGACTGCATCGCCCGCCTTCCCACAGCCAAAGCACTTATAGATTTGACGTGTGGGATTTACATTGAACGAAGGGGACTTTTCATTATGAAACGGGCAGCAGGCGGTATAGTTGCTGCCACGCTTTTTGAGCGAGATAAAGTCGCCAACTACCTCTAGTATATCGGCAGCCTGACGGATTCGATCGACAGTTTCTTCAGGTATTCGCATGGGTATTCGCAAACAAAATGGTACAGCCTGTCAAATTTACGCCGAAAGTTTAGTTGTCGGCCAGTCCTATCGATGGTATGTAACGCTGCTGGTTGTGACCTCTGGCAAATTATTTGCTAAAGGTCAGTAACCCAGCTCTACTATCAGATACCATTTATCACCATGATACACTATGCTTCATACTTTACTTATTACAACTAAGAGCCAGTCACGCTGGGCCTGCCTCGCCCGGTATGGCCACCCCCTACTGCTGGTACTGCTGGTGATCCTTCTGGAAGCCCACCGTGTTCAACCAGATGATGTTGTCGAATCCGTCCTGCCACTCAGCAAACCCGCCGAACAGTACGGCAATGATGTAGCGGTTAAGTGGGTTAGCCTTCAGTTGAAGTTAACGAAATCTACAGCGGGTTTTACACCACCGGTTGCTTCACGGGCTTACGGATATGCCGGGTTGACGATGTATGAATCGATCGTGCCGGGAAGTGCAACGGGCAAAACGCTGGTCGGCCAGCTTCAGGCATTAACCTCGCTACCCCAACCTGAGTCGGGCCAGGCCTATAACTGGGCGCTGAGCGCCAACGCAGCTCAGGCTGCCATACTCCGGAGTTTGTACCCCAAAACGTCAGACGCTAATAAAGTAACAATCGACTCCCTGGAAAACGCCCTGAAGGCGCAATTCGAAGACACGGATATAACCATCAACCAGCGGTCTGTTTCCTTCGGCAAAAAACTGGCCGAGGCTATTTTTGAGTATTCAAAATCGGACGGAGGCCATGAAGGGTACACGCGTAATTTCCCCGCCAGCTACGCTTTGCCAACCGGTGCAGGCATGTGGCAAATGACAGAAAACGGCCAGAAAATACCAATGCAGCCTTACTGGGGACAGAACCGCACGTTTCTGAAAGCCAACAGTGAGCTAGTGGCACCCATGCCTCTCCCTTACTCGACACAGGTTAACTCGCCGTTCTTTAAAGAGTACTTCGATATGTACGCCAAGTCTAAAGTACTGACAAAAACAGAGAAAGAGATCGCTGTCTGGTGGGCCGATGATCCGGGGCTAACCTTCACCCCACCGGGCCACTCGTATAATATTGCCCGGATTGCCGTCGTGACAGCAAAAGCTGACTTGGCTAAAGCCGCCGAAACGTTTGCCCGAACAGGCTTATCGGTTTCCGACGCGTTTGTGCATTGCTGGCGCTGCAAATTCAAGTTCAACAATTTACGGCCATACACCTACATCCGACTGGCCATCGACCCAATCTGGCAGGCCTTCTGGCCTGCTCCGCCGTTTCCCGGATTTCCGTCGGGTCATGCTACGCAGTCATCGGCAGCAGCTGCGGTCATGACGGCCCTGTATGGCGATAACTTCTCCTTCACTGACGATTCCCATGTTTCGCGCGTAAAAGACACCCAACGAAACGTTGAGTTTAAAGCAAGATCGTTCAAATCGTTTGTGGAAGCAGCACAGGAGTCTGCCGACTCCCGTTTATTTGGCAGTATTCATACCCGGCAGGACAATGCCACGGGTCTGGCTGAAGGTAAAAAAATCGGTAGCAACGTGAATGCCCTGGCCTGGAAAAAATAAAACAGAGCTGATGCATAGTTCTGCATCAGCTCTGTTTATAAGTTCACTATCGATCTTTAGTAAGCCCTCACCAGCTTGCCTTCCATGAAGTTGACAAAGGCTTTGTTGACGACGTTATTGCCACCGGGTGTGGGGTAATTACCCGTAAAGTACCAGTCGCCGGAATGGTTAGGACACGCCTTGTGCAGATTCTCTACAGTCTGGTAAACAACCGCTACTTCGGCTTTCAAGTCGGGGGGCGTCACAATTTGTGCCACCTTACGCGAAAGTTCTTCATGCGTAAACGGCTCGAACAGGGCTTTGACGTAGTTCTGTTCGGTCGCATTGCCCGACTCGATAGCGGCTACGCACTGTGCGTATACCTCATCCACGATATTGTCCTGTCCACGTTCGCGGAGTAGCTCCATGGCTGCCCGGAAACCAACGAACTCCTTGAACTTCGACATGTCGATGCCGTAGCAATCGGGAAACCGTATCTGTGGTGCCGACGATACAATGATGATCTTCTTGGGTCCAAGTCGGTCCAGCATACGCAGAATACTCTTTTCCAGCGTTGTCCCGCGAACGATAGAGTCATCGACAACGACGACATTATCCTTACCCTTTTTGATTACTTCAAACGTTGTGTCATAGACATGCGCCACCATATCGTCACGCTGGGAATCATCCGTAATGAACGTGCGCAGCTTAACATCTTTAGACACTAATTTCTCGATGCGTGGCCGGAACGACAGCACCCGGTCGAGCTCCTGCTCAAACAGGATACCGTCCATGATGGCTTTCTTACGCTGTTTATAGAGGTGCTCTTCCAACCCCTCGACCATACCGAAGAAAGCGGTTTCAGCCGTATTAGGTATGTATGAGAAGACCGTATTTTCGAGATCATAGTCGATCTCTTTCAAAATCTGGGGTACCAGCAGTTTACCCAGCGTTTTGCGTTCGTTGTAAATGTCAGGGTCGGTAGCGCGGGAGAAATAAATCCGCTCGAAGCTGCATGACTTTTTCTCGATCGGTTTTACAAACTGCTGCTCGGCATACTCACCATGCTTGTCAATAATAAGCGCGTGGCCAGGCTGTACTTCCTTTATCTCGCTGTATTCAACGTTAAACGCAGTCTTGATCGCTGGTTTTTCCGATGCAACGACTACGACTTCATCGTCTGCGTAATAATAAGCGGGGCGGATACCAGCCGGGTCACGGGCAACGAAAGCGCCACCATAACCCGTCATACCGACCATAGCATAGCCACCGTCGAAATCGCGGCAGGACCGGTGTAGCACGCGCTGTATATCCAGATTCTCTTCAATGATATCCGACAGATCCGGGTTTTCATAAATACCCTTGAACCGATCGAATACCCGCTGATTTTCTTCATCCAGGAAGTGGCCGATCTTTTCCATGACCGTAACCGTGTCGACCTTGTCTTTCGGGTGCTGTCCAAGTGAGACGAGCTTATCGAAAAGGCTATCGACGTTGGTCATGTTGAAGTTACCCGCCATTACGAGGTTCCGGCTGCGCCAGTTACTCTGCCGAAGCATAGGATGGCAGTTCTCGATCTCGTTGGCCCCGTGGGTACCATACCGTAGGTGTCCCATCCAGACTTCACCCGTGAAAGCAACATTTTCCTGAAGCCATTGGGCATCTTTTGCCTTGTCCCTATTGCCTTTCAGGGCTTTCCTGAACTTCTTGTTGACTTTCTCGAAGATGTCCGTTACGGGTCGCTGATCGACAGACCGGTAGCGGCTGATGTATCGATGGCCGGGAGTTACATCGAGTTTGATGTTGGCAATACCAGCCCCATCCTGACCACGGTTCACCTGTTTTTCCATTAACAGGTAAAGTTTGTTAGCCCCGTAGAGGGCCGTTCCGTACTTGTCGATGTAGTATTGGTACGGTTTGCGGAGCCGAATAAGGGCAATTCCGCACTCATGTTTGATGGCGTCACTCATGAGGGGGGCGCCGAAGCGCATTGAGTTTTAGATGTTCCGAAGTAACGACCCCATGCTAAAAAGGGTTCGCCCAAGTGGTTAGGCAAATGTAGGTAAAGTACATGGGGTTATTGGCTAAAAGTGCCCGTTTAGCTAACCAAATAAGCTATTACTCTCCTTTTTCTTAATTGATGCGCCGGTGAATTAAAATCAGCAGTTGACCCATAACTCGTTAATATACCCTCACCAGAGTAGAATAGCGTTCGTTAATATCACACAAATAACCTGTGTCGCAGAACATAGCCTTTTTTTATTTCACCTCAACCGGGCAAATCTATACGTAGTCAACAACTTGGTGTTGTTTCGTTGCTGCTGACAACAAGCCGTCTCGATCACCGCTAGTTAACCAGCTTCAATCAACTTCAGCTGACGGATTACTAGCCGCTTCGCCAGGATTAGCGCCGTGTCCGAAAGGTCTGCACTGGGTAGCCGAAGTGGCAGGCAGGAAATCCCGTACTGATTGAGAAACGGTTTCCTGCCACATATACCGAGGTGTATACACAACGACCTCCAGGAAAGGTGTCGGTTTAGTAAACGGTAGCCGAGATGTGTTTGTTGACTTGGCCTGGTTTACGACAAAGCTATATACTAAACCGTTTATCGTATGAATACCGGATCACACCTCCGCCTACTCTGGCTGACCTTCATCCTCATTTCGGCTTCGTTGTCGACGAAGGCGCAAACTCCAAAATTGCCCATTGCACCCCGTGAAGGATTCTGGGTTGTTGAATGGACGCCCAAAAGCCGACAGTGTACCGTGCGGTTTTATACAGATCGGCAGGAGTTAATTTATGAAGAGACCCTGGACCAACGAATCAATATTGCCCGCCGGCAAACAAAGCATAGCCTGAATATAGCCCTGGACCAGGCTATGTATGTCTGGAATATAACACACAAAGCACCCATCGACAGGCAGTGGGTAGCCATGCAACTCTACAGAAAGTAAATAAAGGAAGTACGTCGGTTGGTTCAGGTAACTTTTATCATGAAATTGCTTTAACGTTCTTACGTTAACCTATTTCTGCATGAAAGCCAATCGACGTATCTTTCTTCAAACCTTGTCTGCTGCTTCAGCGTTGGTGGCGACAAAGAGCCTCGCCAGCCCGCTTGGTTTTAATTATATCCCAAACCTGAAGCGCATCAGCCCAAACGACAAGATTCGTATTGCTACTATAGGTATGGGCATTCAGGGGAACTACGATACGATAGCAGCCCTGCGCAATCCCGATGTAGAACTGGTTGCCGTAGCCGATCTGTATAATGGCCGGCTCGAACATGCCAAAACTGCTTTCGGAAAAGATAAATCCCTGTTCGCTACCCGTGACTACCGTGAAGTGCTGGCCCGGCCTGATGTCGATGCCGTCCTTGTGGTAACCCCGGATCACTGGCACGATCACATCACGATTGCAGCGCTGAAAGCAGGAAAGCACGTTTATTGCGAGAAGCCGATGGTGCAGCATATCAACGAAGGCAAAGCCGTGATCGACGCCTGGAAAAAATCGGGCAAAACCATGCAGGTGGGTAGCCAACGGATTAGTAGTGCGTCTTTTCAGGAAGCAAAGCGGCTGGTTCAGGCGGGCGAAATTGGTGCGATCAACTACATCGAATCCAACAACGACCGTTTCAACGCCATTGGTGCCTGGAACTACTCGGTCCCACCCGATGCCTCACCAGCAACGCTCGACTGGGACCGGTTCCTGGGCGATGCTCCCAAACGGCCCTTCGACGCGAACCGGTTTTTCCGGTGGCGCAATTATAAAGACTACGGCACCGGTGTGGCTGGCGACCTATTTATCCACCTCATTACAGGTGTCCATTTTGTGACTAATACACTCGGTCCAACCCGCGTCTACTCATCGGGCAACCTGGCTTACTGGAAAGAAGGTCGGGATGTACCCGATGTAATGACAAGTATCATGGATTACCCGAAAACGGAGCAGCATGATGCTTTTCAGATGGTGCTCCGCGTAAATTTTGCCAATGCGGGCAAGATCAGCAATGTAACGCGCATCATCGGGAATGAGGGCCAGATCGAGTTTTCGGAAGATAACCTCATCCTAACCAAAAAGAAACTTCCCATCGCACCCGGCTACGGTAACTATGACAGTTTCTTTACGTTTACAGAGCCTGTTCAGCAGGAGTTTGTCCGGCAGTACGACGCCAAGTACCCGCCCGAAACCCGCACCGCTGAGCCTGTTAAAGAAATTCGCTTCGACGCGCCAAAAACTGACGATCCACACGCACAGCACTTCGCCGATTTTTTCAAGAATGTTCGCGAAGGCAGTCAGGGTACCGTCGAAGACCCCGTCTTCGGCTTCCGTGCAGCCGCCCCGGTACTGGCCTCCAACAAAAGCTATTTCGAAAAGAAGGTAATTCACTGGGACCCGGTCACCATGACCGAAGGCGACCCCGCTGCCCAGATTAGTAAAAAAGCAGTGGCTACCAGGAGCAAACGCACGTAGACCCAGCATCGACTTAGGCCTGATGAATGAATCAAGTAGCAACGCCCCGCGCTCAGGAAAACCATTTTACTGGTTCTGGCGCGGGGCGTTGCTCGTTCTTGTGCTGTGGTTGCTGACCGACCTGTTTGTTCCCAGAAAACACGACATCCGCCAGTTTGACCCGGCCGAAGTAGCCCGGCTGGAAACAGCCATGTGGCGGTCTTACTATGACAAAAATCCGGTTCTGCTGCTCTGGCAGTTGGCCGGGGGGTTGCGACAGCAGTTTCACGCACCTTTCTGGCGATCGTTTGGGCTGGCATTTCAGGCTACAAGGGCCGCATTTACCTTCAAAAAAGGCCACTCTGATGCCGACTACCAGCAGGCCCTGCCCATTCTGGTTGACTATTATCGATCGATCCAGGCGCTCAGCAGTGTTCAGTTCGACATCCAGCGCGTTTCCTCTCTGGAACTCGACTGGTGGATTGTTCATCGGCAGCGTGATCGGTATTCCTATGCTGATCTGGCCAATGTACTGGCGAAAACATCGGCAGCTCTATATAATCAACCGGTCGCCAGATTCACTACCTATGCCCATTTACGGGCCAATGCGATGAAATTATGCGACGAGGCAGGACAACTGCCAAACGGCGCTACTGATACCGATTGGCAACGCATTCGCCAAGCTCTGAATCAGGCGTGGGGTAACCTGCACGAGGTTGTTCAGCCAGCCAGTCCAAACACTTGAAACTACCGGGGTGCCTGGGTAGTTCGCAGTTGCTGCATAGCCAGCCGCAACTGCTGCCGGGCCGTTTGTGACGGCAGGCCCAGTTTGGCAACCGCTTCCTCTGGCGTACAATTGTTGAAAAGTACGGCATCGATCAGGTTTTTTCCCGAAAACGAAACCGACTCAATGTCACGCCCGGTTGCTGCTGCGATGCTGGTTCGGCCAGTGATTACCTGACTGGTACTGGTAAGCTGTAGACCAGCGGGCTCTGCTATTCTGGCTGTTTCTCTGGCTTCCAGCGCAGCAGCACGCGCCACCGACAGCAACCAAACAAACACAGGTTGACCAGCAGGGCGGGATGGGCTTACCTGGGAACGTATTTTCGTAAACGTAACTTCCAGCAATCGGATGGCTTCAGCTTTATCGCTCACCATAGCGTTGATAATACCCAGTAACAGCGTAGCGTATTGATCATATAGTCTGGAAAAATGAGCTGGGTCGATTGGTACAATGTCGTTCGGAGGTGAAGTTGTAGACGAAAGTTGGGGGCGGTTCATTGTAGTGGGGTGGAGTGATATTTCATAACGAAACAGGCAGATACATAGTAACTAGCCAGAGTTATTTTGGTTTATCATCCTCATAAACACATACATACAAATTTGACTAAACCACCGTTTACTCAACAAACACCTCAAAATAAGTTAAAATCCTGCGGACAGAATTGCTTTTTGTGCGTTGTATGAACAGACGCAACCACTTTCCATGCAACTCACCATTTCTCCCGAAAACCCGCTCGAATGGATTGCCCTTCGTGCCAACCTTGCTCCCATTCCACTGCTCCATGCCCAAATAATGCCAGTATTGGCCAAAGCCGTTTTGGAAGCGGCTGACAAAGGGGTTTTCGATGCCGCAAAAGATGGTCCGCAGACGCTCGACGAATTAGTGAGCACGCTTAAGCTGAACCGAAAGGCATTAGGCGAGTTGATGGGTCTGCTAACAGCGATGGGCTACTTCACCTACCAGCAGGACCGCTTTAAACTGACACCCATGGCCCGGCGGTTTGCCCTTAAAGACGATCCGCAATCGGTACACGGGATGATGGTCTTCAACAACCGTGTTATGTGGGACTGGATGAGTCACCTGGGTGAGTATCTGGAAACAGGGAAGGGAATTCAGTACCACGACTCGCTTACGGCCGAACAATGGCGCTATTATCAGGAAGGTATGGTAGCCGCTACCAATACCGAAGCGCGGGAATTCGGCCGTCGGGCTCCCGTTCCCAGGTCGGCTCAGCACATGCTCGACATTGGTGGTTCACATGGACAGCACTCGGTAGCGCTCTGCAAAAAATTACCGGCCCTGACATCGGTCATTCTCGATCTGCCCGCAGCTATTGAACAGGCCGCTCCCCTGCTGGCCCGTCAGGGTATGGGTGACCGGGTTTGCCACCGGCCGGGTAATGCCCTTACCGACGACTTCGGCGAAGGCCAGTATGATATTATCCTGCTGTCGAGCCTGGCCCACCATTTCACGCCCGAGCAAAATCAACTGGTAGCTAACAAGATAGGGCGGGCACTGCGGCCGGGGGGTGTCTTCATCGTCAATGAGTTTATCAAACCGGAGGTGGGCCAGAAGCCAGAACTGGTGGGCAGCAGCACTGATTTATTTTATGGATTGAGCAGCACAGCCGGTAACTACTCCATCACCGAAATTCAGGACTGGCAGCGACTGGCGGGGCTTAAAGCGCACAAAGTTGTCAGCTACCGGACGTTGCCGGGCCGGGCCATGGTCGTTGCGAAGAAATAAAGAGCGTTTGGTTATACCTCAACCACTGGCAAAACCTGCGCGCTTCGGTTTAACTTTGTCCAGCGTTTACGAATCCCAAACGAACCTGATGAAATTCAAAAAACACGTCTTTATCTGTACCAATCAGAAAGATGCCCCCAAGAAGAGCTGCGGTACCGAACACGGTCTGGCCTTAGTCGATGCGTTCAAGGCTGCCCTGGCTGAGCGGGGCCTGTTGAAAGAAATGCGGGCGCAGCGCACCAGTTGTCTCGATGCCTGCGCTTTCGGCCCAACCCTGGTCGTTTATCCTGAAGGTACCTACTACGGTAATGTGCAACTGTCCGACGTAGCCGAAATTGTGGACAGTCATCTGGTCAACGACCAGCCCGTCGATCGGCTCAAGCTGGACTTTTGATGATCGTATGCGTTATGTGGTTATAGCGTTTCATGGCCTGCCCTGCGCTATAACCATATAACCGTACAACCCAACTATACATGAAATACCGCCATCTTTTCTTCGACCTCGACCATACGCTCTGGGATTTTGACCGGAACTCGGCGGAGTCGATCGCCGAACTTTTCGAGACATTCCGGCTGGCCGATGCAGGCATTGCGTCAGCAGCTGAGTTCAGCACCCATTTTATCGCTATCAACCGGCAGTTATGGGCTGACTACGACCAAAATATCATCACCCACAATTACATTCGGGAAAATCGCTTCCCAATGGTATTCCGGTCGCTGGGCGTCGATGAATCGACTATTCAGGCCGACCTCAATGCGGAGTACCTGAACATATTACCCCGAAAACCGCACCTGCTGGAGTCGGCCCGGGAAGTGCTGGATTACCTGAAGGGGCGCTACACGATGCATATCATCACGAACGGGTTTGCCGAAATTCAGGCCGTAAAAATGGATAGCGCCGAGATTGCTCACTATTTTACGCATGTGGTCACCAATGGCCTTATAGATGCCAAAAAACCAGATCCTGTCATTTTCCAATACGCCATGGAAATCAGTGGGGCCGACGTATCGGAGAGCCTGATGATCGGCGACAGCTACGGTGCCGACATTCTGGGCGCTAAAGGCGTTGGCATGGACACCGTTTTTTACAATACCGGCGGAATCGTTGTCAATGATAAGCCGACGTATGATATCCGGCACTGGAACGAACTGATGAACATTTTGTAATATCGCCCGGAGGGGCAGCATTAATAACCGTTTCACAGCCGACCCGGGGCGGCACTGCACTACTCGTCTATGAAACGACTTGGCTTCCTTCTATTGCTTTTCCCCGGCCTGTTGCGCGCTCAACAACTTACTACCGTCGACGTTTGTGTATACGGCGGTACGTCGGCCGGTGTGATAGCAGCTTATACAGCGAAAAAAGCAGGTAAATCCGTTATCCTCATTGAACCGGGCGACCACATTGGCGGGCTGTCGGCGGGTGGGCTTGGCGCTACCGATATCGGCAATAAATTCGCCATTACGGGGCTGGCGCGGGATTTTTACCGGCGTATTGGCAAACACTATGGCAAACTTGAGCAGTGGACCTTTGAGCCACACGTTGCCGAAAACCTCTTCAAACAGTACCTCCGGGAGGCCGAAGTGACCTCGTTTTTCAACTACCAGATTACAGCGGCTCAGGTAGTCAACAACACGATCCAGTCGATCACCCTCAAACTCGCTATTCCCAAAGACCAACAGGGAGGAGAATGGCACGTTTATCCGCCGGGGTATACACTTACCAAAATTATTCGGGCGAAGCAGTTCATCGACTGCACCTACGAGGGTGACCTGATGGCAAAGGCAGGCGTGGCATATACCATTGGGCGGGAAGCCAACAGTCAGTATGGCGAAACCTGGAATGGTGTTCAACGGCTCGACAAGCACCAGTTTCCCGACGGCGTTGACCCGTATGTAGTGCCCGGCAAACCCGAGAGTGGTCTTCTCTACGGCATCAGCACCGCTAAGCTGGCCCCTAACGGCTCCGGCGACCGGTCCATTCAGGCGTATAACTACCGCATGTGCCTGACCAACGACCCCGCCAACCGCAGGGCCATTACCCGCCCGGCGGGGTATGACTCCACGAAATACGAATTGCTGCTGCGGCAGATTGCGAAGCAGGCACCGAAGGAATTGACCTGGAACCTGATGCACTTCGTGTCGATGCCCAACCGCAAAACCGACATCAACAACTGCGGAGGTTTCTCGACCGATATGATCGGGGCCAATGTCGACTATGCCGAGGCAGACTACGACCGCCGGGCGGCCATCATCCGTGACCACGAACAATACACCAAAGGGCTGTTCTATTTCATTAGCCACGACCCGCGCATGCCCAAACACCTGCGCGACGAAATGCTGCAATGGGGGTATCCCAGGGATGAATACGTCGAAAACGACAACTTTTCGCACCAGCTCTACATCCGCGAAGCCCGGCGCATGGTGGGTGAGTATGTGATGACACAGGCCAATTGCGAGGGCAAAGCCGTTGTTACTGATGGAGTGGGTATGGCGGCTTATACCATGGATTCGCATAACTGCCAGCGGTTGGTTGTCGTCGGTAGTGACGGAGCCCCGATGGTACGCAATGAGGGCGATGTGCAGGTTGGCGGCTTTCCACCCTACCCAGTCAGCTATCGGGCGATGGTACCCAAACGGGAATCGATCCGAAATCTGCTTGTACCGGTTTGCTTATCGGCCAGCCACATCGCCTACGGGTCGATTCGGATGGAGCCGGTGTTTATGGTGCTGGGCCAGTCGGCAGCGGTTGCAGCGTGTCAGGCTATCGACGAGAAAAAAGCGGTACAGGATATCAGCATCAAAACACTCCAGACCCGGCTTGCTCTGAACCCGCTCATGAACGGCTCATTACCTGAAATCCTCATCGACAACGACGACACAACACGGGTAGAACGAACAGGTGACTGGCTCCGGGAAACGACGGGCGGCAAATACGGTCTATCGATGCTGCTTGCCGATAGCAGCCACGGGACAAAGACCATTCGGTTTGTTCTCCCGCAAAACCGGCCCGGCCGATACCGGGTGTACATCTATAACCCTCTCCCGACGGGCGGTGGTGGCAATCCGGATCAGTATGAACGGCAGGCCCAGAAAGCCAGCCGGGTTTTAGTACGACTCAACACCGGCAAAGGGCTGAAACGGCTGACCCTCGATCAGCAGCTTCACGCCAACGACTGGATCAGCCTGGGCGAGCATCAGTTAACAGCTGGTTCAACGCCATACCTTGAACTAAGCAGTGAGGGTGCCAATGGCCTTGTCGTAGCCGATGCGGTGCTGTTCGTACCTATTTTTTAATCAATTTTATCAGCTTTATGAATTTACAACAAGCAACGGCCATCGTTACCGGAGGAGCTTCGGGTCTGGGCGAAGCAACCGTCCGGATGCTGGCCGCAAATGGCGCCAATGTTATCATCCTTGATTTGAACGAGGAACGGGGCCAGGCACTGGTACAGGAACTGGGCGGGACCGTCCGGTTCCAGAAAACCGATGTCACCAATGAAGCCGATGTACAGTCAGCGATCAACCTGGCGATTGAGACGTTCGGTAACCTCAGCATAGCCGTCAACTGCGCCGGTGTCGTTGAAGCGCGCAAAACCCTCGGCAAAGTTGATGGCGTATACGGCGCTCACTCACTGGCGGTGTTTCAGAAAGTGATTGCGGTCAACCTCATCGGGACGTTCAACGTGATTCGACTGGCGGCTCTGGCTATGGAAGCGAACCCGTCCGGAGCAGCTCCGTTCGAAGGTGAACGGGGCGTTATCATCAACACAGCCTCTGTAGCCGCCTACGATGGCCAGATGGGTCAGGCCGCTTATTCGGCGTCGAAAGGTGGTATTGTGGGAATGACCCTGCCTATCGCCCGCGACCTGGCCCGGTCGGGTATTCGCGTGATGAGTATCGCCCCGGGTCTGTTTGAGACACCCATGATGATGAGCCTTCCCGATGACGCCCGGCTGTCGCTGGGCCAGCAGGTGCCGTTCCCATCGCGGCTCGGTCGCCCCGCCGAATACGCCCAACTGGTGAAATCCATCGTTGAGAACCCAATGCTGAATGGCGAAGTAATCCGACTGGATGGTGCTATTCGAATGGGGCCGAAATAAGAAAGGGTAAGTAACACGTGGGGGTAGTAGTGGTGTCAGTTTTAAGAACCGACACCACTACTACCCCCAACTCGTATCCGCTCTAAAAAGTATTAGAAATTGGCCGAGACATTCAGGAAATAATAGCCACCATTGGCCCCAAACTGTGTGGCACTGCGGCTGTAAACAAACCGCCCAAACGAAGTATTATCCGCTACCGCCGACCCAAACCGCTCTGGCGTGGCGTATTGGGCTTTTTGTAGTTTGTCTGGATAGACATCGAAGAGATTATTCGCACCGAGGGTAAGGGTGACGGCGGGCATAAACCGGTAAGACACACTAAAATCCGTTACGAGTCTTGGGCTGAAGGTTTCGTCCAGCACCGGGTTAATGGGGTCGAAGCTTACCACCTCGCCGAAGTGCGTAAACCGGAGAACCGCCCCAATTTTCCGCAACCGGTAATTACCGGTCAGCGAGATCTTGTTCTTGGGTTGGGCCAGGGTCAGACGAGCGCTATCCTGCCGGTTGAAAAGTGAATTTCCCAATTGGGCGTCGGCAGGCAAGTTGGCAGGCCGACGAATTTCGCCCCGCACCTGTGTCCTGTTCACATTGGCTGCCAGGGTTACGTCCAGCGTTCCCGTAGCCAGCCGCGGGCTGGTCGCAATAACCACATCAATACCCTGCGTTCGGGTATTGACCGCATTGGCAAAGAACTGGGCAGCATTTACGTCCTGCTGACCAGCGCCGTTCAGAATGTTTGCCACAATCAGGCCTGCTCCACTCGTACCCCGGTTGAACTGATTACTGTAAATAATGCGGTTACGAATATCGATCTGATACGCATCGACCGTAATACTGATGTTGGCCAGCGGGCGCGATGTGATGCCAAGGCTGTAATTTGTCGACTGCTCGGCCGTAAGCGGAGGTACGCCAAACGCCTGTGCAATAGGACTATCGTTCCGATAGGTACCCGTCTGGCGCGGCTCCAGCCCCTGCCCCGTCGATACGAATACGGTGCTGACCGCACTGAAATACCGCTGGTGTAAACTCGGTGCCCGAAAGCCATTGCTGATCGTACCGCGCAGGGAGAAAGCTTCGCCGAATTTGTACCGGGCTGCCAGTTTACCCGCTACGTTTCCACCAAAATCATTGTAATACTCATAGCGGCCTGCCGTATTAACCAGCAGACGATCGGTAATGTCAGATTCTATATCTACATAAGCGCCATACACATTTCGGGTAGCCATTACAGCATTGGACGGTTGATAACCCGGAAATACCTGTGCGCCACCCACCTTGCCCGACTGTGGGCTGAAGTTGAGATACGAAGCCGCTTCACCCGGCCGGATGCCGTACCGGTCGTTGCGGTAGTTCAGGCCAACCGCCACGTTGAACGTTTTCAGGCCCAGCTGCGTACCGAAATCTTTTGCCGCGCTGGCATCGGACGTATTCTGGTAAAAGCTTAATGTGCCTGCGTAAAACTCAGTAGGGTTGTTGGTCGTACCCAGATATTGCAGGGATGCATTGTTGCTGTTCGTCACGTCGAAACGAAACGCGTTACCACCATACACATTGCTTACATCCCATCGCCAGCCATTCGACTCGCCATTGACGCCCACCAGCATCGACTGGTCGTTGATGGTCGACTGAATATTTGGTAGAAATCCGTTGGGGAAAAGTTCTGGAATGACCTGCGTAGTTTGGTATGGATACCGAAACAGGCCGGTAGCCAGACCACGGCGGTAGTTCAAGCCGCCCGTAGCGTAGAAACTAGCTTTGGCACCGAGAGGAACGCGGGCATTCAGAAAGAAACCAGCATTCTCGACCCGCGAGTTACCCGCCTGGATATTGCGCGACCGATCGAAGCCGTTTTGCTGAATCAGCGTCTGATCCTGATCATAAAGCCCCTGCCGACGGGCGACATAAGCAGCATCCGTCTCAGGTACGCCGTTTACCGTATTGCGTCCTGCGTTCCAGTTCACATAAACGGGCCCGGTATAATCGCCCGCCCGGTTGGTAGCGCCCCGATGCCGAAATTCAGCTGTCAGGCTCAGAAACCCATTTCCCTTCAGCTTGAAGCCCTGGTTGAGGCCAATCTGAGCCACTCCGCCGTCACCCGCATACTGCTGACCTATCTGGGCGTTGACGCTGGTGCCGGGCCGTTCTTTAAGCCGCAGATTGATAACCCCGGCAATGGCATCGGAGCCATACTGCGACGATGCGCCATCCCGTAACACCTCGATCCGCTCAATAGCTGCGGATGGAATCGCATTAAGATCCGTCCCTACCGAACCGCGTCCAACGGTGCCATTCACGTTGATGAGGGCCGTATTATGCTGACGCTTGCCATTCAGCAGGACCAGCACCTGATCGGGCCCAAGACCGCGAATAGAGGCCGGATCGATGTGGTCGGTACCATCCGCAATGGTCTGGCGCGAGGAATTGAACGAGGGGGCAACGAAGTTAAGCTGCTGGGTTGGCTCAACCTGCCCTGTTGCGACCAGATCCCGCGATTGAATGACATCGACCGGTGCTACGGTTTCGGTACTGGTGCGGGCCTGCGTTGAGCGCGAACCAACGACAACGACTTCGCTCAAGGTAGCCAGTTGCTCTTTCAGCGAGAAATTGACCGTAACCGGTTCCCCGGTACTGACCTGAGCTGGGTTCGTAACCGGTTCGAACCCGACAAAGCTGGCCCGAAGTGTGTAGGAGCCCGTACCAAGTGACAGCGTGTAATCGCCATTGGCGTCGGTTGTGGTTCCGCTCGTACCGCCCACTGCAATCACGGTTACACCGGGTAAAGCAATTCCCGTAGTGGCATCCGTAACACGCCCCCGAACGCCCTGCGCCAGGGCCGCTGCGGTGGCCAGCAGACTGCAGCCGAAGATTATGAATAAAATAGAAACTCGTCGGGTAAATGTTATCATGTCCATTGAGTAAGTAGAAATATTGCCAGAGAATACGTCGACAATCATTACTAAATGGCAATAGTTCCAGCTCATCCTGTTATTCGAGGGAGGGGGATAAGCCTGTCGTGAGTTAGTTACAGCATCGCTGCCGGGGCATCCTGTAAGATGGATTGGATCAGGTGAACGACCCCTACGTCGTTACCCGTAAAACCCCGTAACCACCACTGTTCCTGCAACCCGGCGGCTCGCTGGAGGGCCCTCCCCCGTAGCCCCCGCTGGTGAGCGGTCTGGACGCGCTCCACGAGCGATTCAAGGTATTCCAGTTTGCGCTCCACCGCCCTTCGCCCATTTTTCAATACCGGATTATGCCCGCAAAACACCGTATCAAAATCATGAGTCAGTATACGCCGGGTAGAATCGATCATCTGATAAATATTTTCGCCCCGCCGGAACAGGCGTAGATTACCGATATAAAAATCACCCGAAAACAACCACCCCTCGCGGTTTTCGAGCAGGACGTGATGGTCGTCGGAATGGCCGGGTGTATAGATGGACGTAAAGCTATGCCGACCCGTTTCCAGTACCGCAGGCAATGGCAACACACCGGGACAAGGATCGATTTGACCAAACCAGAACCGCTCGTATGGCAGCAACCCGAAGCCATTGGCCACTCGTTCGCCAGTAAGCGGGCCCGCCAGCACGGGGCACCGATGCCGGCTACGCAGAGCAGCCGCATTGCCGGAATGGTCTTCATGAAAGTGAGTAAGCACAATCTGATCGATAGGTTGACGGGCCAATGCAGTAAGCACCTCCCCCTGCATGTGTCGCTGAGCAGTGTCGATCAGCAGCCCATCCAGCCAGTAACACCAGACCGACACTGGCCGCACAAACCGTATGGGAGAATACCCAAACCGATAGCCCCGGACCGGACCGTGGTGTAGGGACTGCTGTACTTTCATAGGGCTGGGTTACGTACGACCGACTTTAGCCGGGTTACAAAAAAAGCCTGCAACGTGTCTGTTGCAGGCCATAAAGCTACTGAATCAACCGCTATATTACTTGGCAGAAACAAGCTCCAGATCGAACCGTAGTGGAGCATAGGGAGCAATCAAATACCGATTGCTCTGGATAACACCCGCGGTGCCATAACCCAGCGATGACGGAAAGATAATCGTTGCTTTCTCCCCAACTCTCATCTTGGAGAGACCCTCCTCAAAGCCTTTTGCGTATTTATTCTGACCCAGGGTTGCCTCGAAAGTACCAACCCCCGTACTATCGAAGGCACTGGCTGTCCGTAACTGCTTACCCAAATATCTTACGTTAAGAATTTGTCCTGAGGCAGGTACGGCCCCACCGGCGTTGGTTACGGTCCGGATGAAGCGTACGCCACTGGTGGTGGTTTCTGTTACTACCAGCTTATTTCTCGTGATATAATCATCGATCTGCTGCGCTTCGGTCCGGGACCGGGCCAGGGAAACGTCGAAACGGGCAACCGAGTAGGCTGGTAATGTTGGTCTGACCTGATCATTATACGCCAGATAGGATGGAATAAGGAGTGTTGCTTTTTCACCCTCGCGCATCACGCTAAGCCCCTGTTCTAGACCAGGAAATACCGATCCAATACCCAGCGGGTAATAAACAGGGGCCGCCGTTGTCGAACTATCGACAAGCAGACCAGTCTTCAGGTTAGTCACTTTGTAGCTGAATTCAAGCTCTTCCCCTACTGTTGCCAGTTTTCCGGTTGGATTAGGGCTGGTGATGTAATAGTACAGACCGGACGCTAATTTGGTACCGTTCAGTTTGTTGGCCGTCACATAGTCTTTAATCTCGACGTCGTTCGCGTCATAGAACTTGACCGCCGGATCGACAGATTCTTTCGTGCAGGCCGATAACCCACTGATCAATAAAGCACTTAGAATAGAAAAATGAAGTTTACGCATAGAGGTAAATTAACGAACAATTACTAGTACTACGCTGATTGACCCCATTTTGTGGCGAAGCGTTGGCAGAGAACTCATTTTTTTTGATCGACTGTCAGGCTGGCACCCGCTTTTAATGCCTGAAACCGATCGGCAGGAATTCCTTTTTCTGCCAGTGCCTTCCGCAAATCGTCGACTGGCTCAGCCTCGCCATCATCGGCTAGCGGGAAGGTGCCGAAGTGAATGGCCACGCTTTGCTCCGACCGGACATCGGCATGAATCCGGACCGCTTCGGCAGGATTGCAATGGACGGGCGACATAAACCAGTTGGGCTTGTAGGCCCCTATTGGAATCAGTGCCAGTTGCAACGGGCCGAACTGCTCGCCGATAGCGGCAAAATGAGGGCCATAGCCTGAATCACCCGCAAAATACAGCTTACCCACAACTTTGTTGTCAATGACATAGCCTGCCCACAGCGTTCCATTCCGGTCGAATAATCCCCGCCCGGAGAAGTGCTGCGCCGGAACGCAGTGAATGGTTGTCTCTGGATCATAAACCACCGACTGCTGCCAATCCATCTCGGTTACCTGCTGACATCCGTGCTGCTCCAGAAACGCTTTTACGCCAAGCGGGCAGTAAACCCGGGGCTTATCGCGGGCACAAAGCTTCTTTACCGTACCAATTTCCAGGTGATCCCAGTGGTTGTGGCTTAGCAACAGTATATCAATCTTAGGAAGATCCTCAAACCGAATTCCAGGTGGGGCATTCCGCTTAGGACCGGCAAACTGGAAGGGGCTCACCCGATTCTCATAAATAGGATCTGTCAGCACGTTTAGTCCATTGAACTGAAGCAATACTGCCGAGTGATTGATAAACGTTACCCGCACCGGGCCTTGTGGCACGCGGGCTGGTGGTGCCGGAGCAGGTGGGTCATTATGAAATTCACCCCACGGTTGGGTGCGCTCGTGGTTCAGTTGCCAGCCAATCACCTCACGAAACCCCTTTGGCGACGGAGCACCGGGCGTAAAAAACTCTTTGCCATCGAAATGGTCGCTTACCGCCCCTGTATAGCGCGGTGCCGAAATAACAAACCCCACGACCAATGCACCAATGATTATAAATACAATCAGCACACCCAGAACCAGCAAAATTTTAGGGAGCATAGCGAACATAAACCAGCCCACAACTTCAGTTGTGGGTTAATCGTTAATGGTTAATCGTTATCGGTTAATGGTTATGCGGTATTGATTATGGGTTACGGCACCAACACCTGATCGATAACATGGATAACACCATTCGTCGTGGTCAGATCAGGCTCCCGGATAACCGCCTGCGATGTATTTCGGTTGCCTTTGACAGTAATAAAGTTATTTGTCACGGTTACTGACAGTCGGCTGTTAGTGAGCATCGTCGTGATGGTTCCGGTCAGGAGCTGATTGGAAAACACCACACCAGACGCGGTATGATACAGCAGTAAGTTAGACAGCACCTGCGGATCAGCGACGTCGATCGCACTCAGACTACCGAAGCGGGAGTCGGCTTTGAAGGCCTCGTCGTTAGGAGCAAACAGGGTCAATGTACTACTCGACGTAGTGCCGTCGAAGGTCCCCGCCAGGGCAGGGTTGGTGGCACGGATGCGCCGAATGACAGCCGCCAGAAACGTCAGATTCGGATTAGCCTGGATGGTCGTCAGCAGGTTACCCGCTGCGGGCGTCAGCAATCGGTCGATCACATGGATATAGCCGTTAGCAACGACAAGATCGGGTTGCGTCACCTGGGCATTGTTGACATAAACCGTACTACTTCCAGTCTTATTGATGTAAACAGCGCTTTGGTTGATGGTCGGTACGGAGTTGAGCCCCTCGGGGAGCGCTGTCGATGAAACAGGCGACGTGAGTAAGTGATAAAGTATTATTTGCTTGACCCGCTCCGTGGGAAGCGCCGTAATAGCCGCTTCGGTGGCTAGCCCTGCCTGTTGAAATGCCGCATTAGTAGGGGCAAACAGCGTCAGGTTACCCCCTTTGAGTACATCGCCAACATCGGCATGATTCACAGCCGCCCGCAGCAGACTAAACTGATCATCCTCAAGGATACGGTCGGTGATCGTTTGGGGTACGGCTACAGCATCGTCTGCCTGCTGGCAGCTTAACGAAGCTAGTACTATGGATATAAAGGCGGCCAGGTAGCGCAGTCCGGGCAAAAAGAAAAATTTCATAAGCAGCTTAGTAAGAAAGCGGGAGCAGCTACGTTCGGTATACCGTCCCCACAATTCGACAGGCAAAGATAGTGACTCTACCGGTGTGTAATGGAGCTACACGCTCAGGTGTATATCTACAGGCTGTATAGTCTTTTATAGTTATGACAGGTAAAGTCCGTAGGTGTAACGTCCCCTACACAGGCACAGATCCAAACACTTACCGATACGGGCAGGCTTTTTTAGCTCGTTTCGTCTGGCTAAATTTTCGTACCTTCGCGATCTTGTTAAATACTGTTAAATTTCCCCTATTGGGATGAAGGAACACATTGATCCGAGCAATCTGCCCCAGCACATAGCCGTTATCATGGACGGAAACGGACGCTGGGCCAAGCGGCAGGGAGCAGCCCGGGTATTTGGTCATCGTAACGCCATTAAGGCCGTACGGGAAACAACGGAAGGCTGTGCTGAGCTGGGTGTGAAATACTTGACGCTCTACGCCTTTTCCACCGAAAACTGGAACCGCCCGAAATATGAAGTAGATGCGCTCATGACGCTTTTGGTACATACGATCCGGGGTGAGATCAAAACATTGATGGAAAACAATGTGCGGCTCACCACCATCGGCAATACCGAAAGTCTGCCCGGCGACTGCCAGAACGAACTCGCAGAAGCCATGCGTGAAACGCAGAACAACACGGGCCTTACGCTCATTCTGGCGCTCAGCTACAGCGGTCGCTGGGAAATTATCGAAGCGGTGCGGCAACTGGCAACGGAGGTGCGCGACGGTCGGCTAACACCCGATGAGATCAATGATACCGTGTTTGGCCAACATCTGTCGACGGGCGGCATCCCCGACCCCGAGCTGATGATCCGAACCAGTGGTGAAATGCGTATCAGTAACTTTATGCTCTGGCAATTGGCCTACTCGGAACTGTACATGCCCGATGTGTTATGGCCCGATTTCCGTAAAAATCATTTGTACGAAGCTATTGTGAATTATCAGCAACGTGAGCGCCGATTTGGCAAAATCAGCGAACAGGTAACTAAATAACAAAGAGGCCAGGATTTCAGGTGGGTGGAGAACAAACCGTAGTCTCTGTCCCGGAATAGCACCAGAAATCTGAACCAACACACGGTATTAAATTAAATTAACTTGAAACACTGTATAAAAGTCATCTTAGGCGTTGCAGTTCTGCTCCTGAACCTGTCTCCCGGTTCCGTGCTGGCGCAGGTGCGCGTCGGTGCAGGGCGCGGTGCCGAACCGGTCGCCACGACCAATGACCTCCTCAATTATGCCAGTCCTAAAGATTACGAGATTGCGGGCCTGACTGTTACCGGCACCCGTTACCTCGACCCCAATTCGCTCGTTTCGCTGGCTGGCCTTAAAGTAGGCGACAAAATCCGCATTCCGGGCGAAGCAGTGGGATCGGCAGTGCGTAAACTGATGGAATCCGGCCTGCTGGATAACGTCGAAATGTTTGCTACCAGTGTCGTCGACAACAAAGTATCCCTCATGTTCAAGGTGCTGGAGCGTCCCCGTTTATACAAGGTAAGCTTCCTGGGTGTCAAAAAAGGTGAGCAGGATCAACTAAAAGACAAGGTAAAACTGAATCTGGGTAAGATCGTGACGAACACGATTACTAAAAACACCCAGATGGCCGTCCGTAAGTTCTTCATCGACAAAGGCTACCTGAATACGAAAGTCAAAATCACGACAATTCCCGATAGCGCCCGTAACAACGCAACGATGCGTGTGCTGGTCGACAAAGGTCAGAAAGTCAAGATTGCCAAAATCACGTTCGAAGGTCGCGAAGAAGTTGAGGAATCGGCTGTTCGAATGAAAATGAAGAGCACCAAGGAAATGCGCTTTGGCCGCTTATTCAGCCCATCGAAATTTGTGCCCAAGAAGTACGAAGAAGATAAGCAGAAGCTGGTTGCCTACTACAACAAACTGGGTTACCGCGACGCATCCATCGAAGGAGATACCGTTATCAATACCGGCGATAATACGATCAACCTGAACATCAAGCTGAACGAAGGACGGAAGTATTATTACCGCAACGTCGACTTCACGGGCAATTACCTGTACAAGGCCGAGCGGCTGCGCGAAGTATTGGGCGTAGTGAAGGGGGATGTATACGATCCGGAAGATCTGGAGAAAAAACTGAACGGAAATCCGGGTCAGGATTTAAGCTCACTCTACATGGATGATGGCTATTTGTATTACAACGCCCAGCCAGTAGAGAAAGCCGTGGATGGCGATTCTATCGACCTTGAGATCCGTATTTTCGAAGGAAAGCAGGCGACCATCAACCGGGTAATCCTGAACGGTAACACCAAAACGAGCGACCACGTAGTGATGCGTACCGTTCGTACCCTGCCCGGCCAGAAGTTTTCCAAAACGAACCTGATTCGTACCCAGCGGGAGCTATCGACGCTTGGCTACTTCGACCCCGAAAAAATTGGTATCAACCCTGTCCCTCAAAGCGACGGAACGGTCGATATCGAGTATACAGTCGAAGAAAAACCTTCCGACCAGATCGAATTATCGGGTGGCTGGGGTGGCTACGTAGGCTTCGTGGGAACATTGGGGTTGACCTTCAATAACTTCTCAGCCCGTAATATTGGCAACCTGAGCGCCTGGCGTCCACTGCCAGCGGGCGACGGGCAGCGGGTGCAGTTACGCTTCCAGGCCAATGGTAGTCAGTACCAGGTGTATTCGCTGTCGTTTACCGAGCCCTGGCTTGGTGGTCGCAAGCCCAATGCGCTGTCGGTAAGTGCCAGCCATACGGTATACCAAACGTTTTATGACCCGCTGGATCCAACCAGTCTGTACAGCGGTCTGAAAGGTCGCAAACCAACGGGGTCCTATACGAACACGGCGTTTACGGTTGGGTTGGGTCGGCAGTTGAAAGTCCCCGATGACTTTTTCTCCCTGACGAACTCACTGTCGTTTCAGCGCTACAACCTGAATAACCTCGACATTTTCCAGATCGGTTATAACAATGGGGTGTCCAATAACTTTACGTTCAACACCACCCTCTCACGGAACAGCATCGACAACCCGCAGTTTCCACGAAGCGGCTCGTCATTTACGCTGAGCGGCTCGTTCACCCCCCCCTACTCGGCATTCCGCAAGGTGGACATATCGTCGGAGAAACCGGAGGACAAGTACAAGTTTGTCGAATACCATAAATGGATGTTCGATGCCAGCTGGTTCCAGACCGTCTTCGGTAAGCTGGTGCTGAACACCCGGGCACACATGGGCTTCCTGGGTAGCTATAATAAGCGCACCGATATTGGACCTTTCGAACGGTTCGTTTTAGGAGGTTCAGGCTTAGCCGGTCAGGGACAGTTTGCCCTGGCACAGGATATCATTGGCCTTCGTGGCTATGACGACCGTAGTGTGTATACGGCCGACTACGACCGGACCAGCACCCCGCAGGAGCGCAGCCGGGGTGGCGTTGCTTACAACAAGTTCGTTGCTGAACTCCGTTATCCGGTTTCGCTGAATCCGTCGGCAACCATTTTCGTACTGGCTTTCCTGGAAGCGGGTAACAACTGGGGCAGCTACAAACAGTACAACCCATTCGACCTGAAGCGGTCAGCTGGTTTCGGCGCGCGTATTTTCATGCCGGCTTTCGGCTTGATCGGTATTGACTATGGTTACGGATTCGACAAGATTCCGGGCGTAAAAGACAAGGCAGCGGGTCAGTTTCACTTTACGATCGGACAGCAGTTCAGATAAGATTCTGAAATGCTGGTCGTTAGATAAGAGAGCAGGATAGCCAATTACGTTCAGATTAGTATAGCCAGTTAAACGGTTTAGCTGGCTATGTGTCTAACAGGTATTCGCTAGCATCCAGAATTGACAATCAACCAGTTCCGCCAAAAAAGTCAATCGTTGTCATGAAAAAGGTCCTTTTTTTCGTACTTTTGTGCGCCGTTTGGCTAGCGCCCCCCGCACAGGCGCAGAAATTCGGGTATGTGGATACGGAGTTCGTTTTCAGCAAGATGCCAGAATACCAAAAGGCATTAGGTGAGATCGACAAATTCACAGACAAGTGGTCGAAAGATATCCAGGACAAGTACGTTGAGATCGAGAAATTGCAGAAAACGTACCAGGCCGAGGAAATCCTGCTGACCGACGATATGAAGCGTGATCGTCAACGGGGACTTAGCGAAAAGGAGCGGGAAGCCCGCGAGTACAACAACAAAGTCTTTGGGTACGAAGGGTTGCTTTTCCAGAAGAAGAAGGAACTCATGAAAGCCCCGATGGAGTTGGTACAGCGAGCGATCGACAAGGTAGCGGTGCAGAAGAAATTAGACTTTATGTTCGACAAAGCGTCTGATTTCGTTATGCTTTACACCAATCCCCGTCACGATTATACCGACTACGTGATGGAAGAGTTGGGGCTCGATGCCGCCAGTGTTAAATCGACCGCTGGCAACGCGCCGGTACCCAAAACAGCCGGCGGCGACAGTCCGGCAACTAATGCAACCACAAAACCGAAGTAATACAAACAAGTAATTCAGATGAAGAAAAACCTAGTCATGGCGTTTGCAGCAGCCCTTCTGATGGGCGGTGTCAACGCACAGGCGCAAGCCCCAGCCGCAACCACGACTCCAACGACCACCGCATCAGCTGGGTCGCCTACCGTTGCTGGCCCGCTGAAGTTAGGCTATACCAATATTGATTATGTCCTGGCCCAAACGCCTGAAGCAAAAGATATTCAAAACCAACTCACTATTCAGCGGACTCAGTCGGAGAACGAACTGAAGCGGATGCAGAAAGAGCTGGAAGACAAGTACGGCGCCTACGAGAAGGGAGCCGCGCAGATGTCGGATGTTATTCGGAAAGACCGCGAAACTGAGTTGCAGGGATTGCAGGGCCGGATTCAGGAGTTTGGCCGTACCGCCGAAAATTCGCTGCAAACCAAGTATCAGCAATTGGTAAACCCAGTGGTTCAGAAAATCCAGAAAGCCATTGATGCTGTAGCTAAGGAAAATAGTTACACATACGTGTTCAACCTGGATGCCGGTGCCAACACTATCCCTATTCTACTCGTAGCACCTGAGCAGGATAACATCACGGAACTGGTATTGCGTAAGATGGGGATCGATCCGGCCAAAGCCGCAGCAGCCGCTGCTGCAGCCGCCAAACCTACTACGACACCGGCTAAACCCGCTACGACAGGCAGCAGTTCGACAACAGCGCCAAGGAAAAACTAATCAGTCAATACATACCATTGGTACAAAAAGCCTCTCCAACTGGAGAGGCTTTTTGTTGCTCTGCTTCGTTAAAATGGCCCTGTGCTTACGAAGAAATGTATCTAAACAGGCGGGGGAACGTTCTTCAACAAAATCTTCACCTTACTTTTACGTTTTTCTAGACAGACCGCTCTCTGACTATTGCCTATGATTCGTATTGCCGGTAGTGTGGCCTGGCTGCTAATGACCCTTATCGGAAGCAGCTACGCACAGGATACTAAGCCAATCCAACTCATCTTACCCACCCAGTCAAACTGGAATGTTGTCCCGGAGGGTAATGTCGTTCGATTCGATCTGAAGGCTACAGATCACACCAACGACACGCTGTTTTTTTCATTGGGAGAAGGTCGGCCAGAAGGTATGGACCTTGACTCACTGGGGCATTTTAGCTGGCGACCCGACTTCGACCTTGCCGACCGGATTCAGACAACTCGAATCGTTCCTGTTGAGTTTGTTGTTCAGAACCGGCATGGCAAGTCGATCACCCAAACAGTCGATTTTAAAGTACTACACGTAAACCGCCCACCAACGGTTGGCGAGCTACGCCCGTTTTACGTGCGCTACCGTACGCAGAACACGTATAAAATGGGAACGGATCTGGTTCGTGACGATGATGGCGATCCCATTGCCTTTATCCCTATTGCCGATCAAATGCCTGAGGGCAGTAAGCTTAGCTCTCAGGGTGAATTGACCTGGACCTTATCGTTGAATCAGTTCAATAAACTAAAACAGGCTCCTCAGTACATTGAATTCTGGGTAGAGGATCAGCCCTCTAAGATGCGTACCAAAGGCCGGTTGAAGGTCGAAGTTACCCAGATGGACTTACCGCCTGATATTGCCGTTATTCCCAAGGAAACTCAGTATCGACTCAAGGAGAACGCGACCGTCAACCTCAAATTTTATCTGTCAGATCCGAATGGCGAAGACGATATATCGGCCTTTGGCTTTCTGTCGGACAACTTACAGATTCCCAAAACGGCGCTGGTCAAGAATACCGAAAATCAGTACGAATTCATCTGGCAGCCGGGTTACGATTTCGTAAAAGACCCGTATGACTCACTGGATGTACAGGTTACTTTTTACGTACTCGACAAATCACAGAACAGGGAAGAACGTCGGATTGGATTCACCATTTTCAACACTGTAAATGAAGCTGAGAAAGACCGCTACTACTACGCACAATACCGGCAGTTGCTGGTACAAGCCTGGGGGTTAGTCGAGCAGCTAAACGCGAAGGAGGAAGAGCTAAAACACGATTACAAGAAGGCTAAAGGCGGTAAACGAAATCGCTCGGTGGCTAACGCATCGCTGGGGGCGGTCACCGGCGTAGCGCCTGCGGTTACCAATGCGAGCTCAAGTCCGAACGCCCAGAGCAATCAGCGTCTGATCTCGGCCATTGGCGGAACGGCCGTGTTGACAATGGGAACGCTCGAAGCAACCGAGGTTATTGGCAAGTCGATGAAAGACCTGATGGACCGCTATAACTATGTGCTGGGTAAACGTAGCGAACTACAAAACAAGGGCGATGTATTCGCCCGTGAGTTTGGGCTGAAATCGGCCCGGCGCTCCGGGGAGTTCATCCGCAAGATGGACGAGTTCAGAGGAGCCATGAGCCTGAGCGGCCTGGTTGCCCTGGAATTGGATGCCAACTGGCAAAACAAGAAGGAAGCCAGCGATAAAGCCATAAAACGAACGTTTAAAGACTTTCAGGCGCTGGAAGAAACTCAATAGCGTAATTCGAGCCAGCTTCCACTGGCTGGCAGTAAACATAAAAAGAGCCGGGCTATACGTGTAGCCCGGCTCTTTTTATGAAATCCATTGTGTAGTCTTATTCGTCTCGCTTTGATGGATCAGACACCACCGATTCAGGAGCGGGTTGCTCGTCAACATCCACCGACCTCGACTGGTTTTCGTTATACTGATCGGTTGGGTCAACGGGCTTCTCATTATCGCCCCGCTCAGCTACAGGCATTACCTCGGCTTCTGTAGCATCCGGTCCGGAAACGGGCAGGAGTACGTCGTCGATAGGTGGCTCGCTAAAGAACCGGCGCTGGAAGAACAGAATAACACAGACGCCAATAAAAATGCAGGAATCGGCTATGTTGAAGATAGGTGTCGAATAGTATTGACCACCCCAGAGCGGCACCCATTCGGGAATGAATCCTTCCCACACATCCACAAATATCATGTCGATAACCTGACCATGGAACCAGGGTGTGGGCGAACCATATGGAGCGTTATTCAGAAAAACCCCGTAAAATGTGCTGTCAATAACATTGCCGACGGCCCCTGCCAGAATCATGGCCATAGCCCACAGCAATCCATTTGGGGCACCCCTATGCGCCAGGTATACCAGGTAATAGCCAATACCGACCATGGCAAAGAGTCGAAATATGCTTAACAGCAATTTGCCATACTCATATCCCAGTTGCATGCCGAACGCCATGCCTGGATTAAGAACGTAATGAAGCTTGAGCCAGTCACCCGCTACTTTGACCTGCCCGGCAAAACCGGGAGTCATATAGTAATGCACGGCCAACTTTACACCCTGGTCTAAGGCGATCAGAAGCAGCGCCAGCACAAAAAACTTAATGGGGTTTTTGCGAATCATGTACAAAAAGTCTGGCCCAACCGGAAGTTGGGCCGTTTACAGAAAAGTCCAGCACAAGCGATTCGTCGATTCGATTGGACCAGCTATTAGTTACACTCCTTCCGGCGCTTCAGTTCATTGCTCACCAGTTTGAATTCACGGCTGCTTTGGCCAGCGATGGACTTGTTCTCATCGGCCCGGCGGAACAGGTACGGCATGACGGCTTCAACGGGTCCATAGGGCACATACTTGGCCACATTATACCCCGCATTAGCCAGGTTGTACGATATGTTATCGCTCATACCCAACAACTGCGCAAAATAGATGTGCTCGTCATTGGGCACAATACCCATCCGCTTCATCTGTTGCAGGCAGTACTGACAGCTGTACTCGTTATGCGTTCCCAGACAGATCGACACAATATCCCGGTTTTCCAAGCAGTAATCGATGGCTGCGTTAAAGTCACGATCCGTATTCTCTTTGGTGGGCTGAATAGGGTCCTGATACTCTTCCTCATGGGCCCGCAGACGCTCCTTTTCAAGGTAAGCACCACGCACCAGCTTAACCCCGAGGTAATAGCCTTTAGCCCGCGCTTCTGCCGTATCGCGCCGAAGATGCTCCATACTTTCCCAACGATACATCTGGTAGGTGTTGTAGACAACAGGACGTTCGTGGTTATAACGATCCATCATCTCATACGCTAGTGTATCGATGGTATCCTGAATCCAGCTCTCTTCGGCATCAATAAAGATCCGCACGTTTCGTTCGTGTGCCCGGCGGCAGAGCGAATCGACACGCTTCAGCACCCGGTCGAACTCAGCTTTTTGTGCCTTGTTGAGCGAATCCCCGATCTGCACAGCTTCGAGCAGGTCGGTAGAGGCTAAACCCGTGATCTTGAAAACAGAAAATGGAATATCGGAGGATTCACTGGCGCGCTCGATGGTACGTAGGATTTCGAGCGTAGTATCGTCAAAACTCTTCTCTGTTTCCTCTCCTTCGACTGAGTAGTCAAGGATCGTACCAACGTGTGCATTGTGCAGCGTTCGTATCGTTTTTTCGGCATCCGGAATACTTTCTCCTCCGCAAAATTGGCCGAAAATAGTGTTTTTGATGAGGATTTTAATGGGAAGGTGCAGGCGTAGCGCAATCTTTATAAAAAAAGTGCCTAAATTTACCAGCCATCCCTTATTCATCAACGCAAACAACCAGTAGGTCTTTCGTAATTTGAAATCCGACTGGGTAGAAAAAGCAATCGAAGTGTCCTCGAAAGAAACAGATCGGAAATCACGGTCCGCCACAGCGGGCTTAGTTTCTGAAGGGTTCTGGACAGTCTCCGGCATCAGATTACTTCGGTTCGACATATCAGTGCTCCGTTTGGGCGGTGCTACTTCCATAGCGTTAGGTGCGTGTCGGTTAACACGACCGAAATATAGAACGAAATTTCGGTCAAACGGTTAAGCGTACCGGCGCGACTTGTTCGAAAAAGGTAAAAACTGTGTTAGACAAATGAAGGAACCGGCTTGAAAAACAGCCAATTCCCTCTGCAAATATACCACAAAATCGTATTTAAAAGTTCCCTATAGAGTAGCCGTATTACTCGTCAATTACGCGTTTGTTATGAAGGTAGAATTAGCTGTAGAGCCGCTTGGATCATGGATTCAGACCAACGGCAAGCCCCTGATTATTGCTGGTCCTTGCAGTGCCGAGACCGAAGAGCAATTAGTTGAAACCGCTCGTCAGCTTAAAGCGCTGGATGCGGTTCATGTTATCCGGGCGGGTGTTTGGAAACCCCGGACCCGGCCGGGTAGTTTCGAAGGTATGGGTGAAGCAGCCCTGCCCTGGATTCAGCGCGCCAAAGCCGAAACGGGTCTGCCGTTTGCGGTTGAAGTGGCAACACCCGAACACATCGAACTGGCGCTTAAGTATGGTGTCGATATTTTGTGGATCGGTGCCCGTACTACCGTTAACCCATTCAACGTGCAGGAGATTGCCGACGCCCTTCGCGGTGTGGATGTGCCGGTACTGATAAAGAACCCGGTCAATCCTGATCTGGCGTTATGGGTAGGTGCTTTCGAACGTATAGCGGGTGCTGGTATCAACAAACTGGGTGCTATCCACCGCGGTTTTGCTACCGGCGAAGCCAGCAAGTACCGGAACGTACCGATGTGGCAGATGGCTATCGAACTTAAATCGATATTCCCTCAGCTACCCATCATTGGCGACCCCAGCCACATGGCGGGCAAGCGGGCCTACCTGAACGAACTGTCGCAGATGGCGCTAGACCTCAATTACGACGGTCTGATCGTAGAGTCGCACATCGATCCCGATAAAGCCTGGAGCGATGCTGCTCAGCAATTGACACCAGCCGCTTTTGGCGAAATGCTCGATCACCTCCAGATTCGGCAGGTTGAATCAGAGAACATCGAATTCCAGAGCGTGACCGACCAGACCCGGCGCAACATCGATAACGTGGACCGGCAGATCGTTGAGATGCTGGCCGCCCGGATGGCACTTGTAGAGCGGCTGGCCGAACACAAGCGGGATAATAACGTAACCCTGTTTCAGCCGGAGCGTTGGAAAGAGATTTTGAAGACACGTACCGAACTGGGTCAGAAATTGAATCTATACCCTGAACTGGTGGAAGAAATATACAAGATCATCCACATGGAATCGATTCGGAAACAGACCGAGATCATGAACAACCAGACGGTCTAGTAGGACTATAAAAGGGGCAGGGGGCAGAACAGGCAGTGCGAAAGCATGCCCGTTCTGCCCCCTGCCCCTTTTATGTCATTTGATCAATCGCATCGATAGCGTGGAGCGGTTATAAGCCCCGAAACAACCCAAAGCCCCTTTAATATTACTTGGAATAGGCACGGGCTCAGCAAACGGATTACCGGCGGTCTCTGCCTGCTGCCGTATTCCGTTTTGATAAGCATAATAAAACTGATCGGTATTGAGCAAGTTTAGGATGACGAGTGCCCTTTTGTACTGTCGTCTAAAGGGAGTTGGCTGTTTATTATCAACATATAGGCTACTCACGTATCCTGGTTCAGAAGTCATCATTCGTCCCTGCATGGCGGCATCCCGCTGAACGTTACCCTCACCCGGTTCGAAAGACACATAACTAACTGCTTCCGCCGTTTGCCCCCCTGAGTTCGATTCGCAGGAAGAACAAGTAAGAACAGATCGAAACAGGCCCGTTACCTGATAGAAATTAGGTTTCCCGGCCGGGTCCTGCCAACGGGCGCGCACAAAATAGCGACGGTACTGGCGGCCCGACTGCTCTTCAGTGATGGAATCGAACACGGCGCTTGCCAGGTTGACCGCTTCGGGTACAGTACAGGTACTGGTCAGTGGCTGACGCTTTGGTATCTGAACTGTCAGTGTATAGGTTCGGCCTGCCACAACAGGCAGTTTTTTGCTGTCGGCCCGGTATAAATCCAGGCTTGCATCGTACTGCAGGAATACAAACTTATTACCTTCTGAGAGTTTTACGGTTGCATTGACAACCGGATTCACACCAGCAGCCCCCTGCGATGGGCTTAACACTGTCTGGGTCTGGGTGACCTTTGCAGCCAGCACTAAATCCTGAGGGGATAGAAAGCAGGTGACTACTATTTTAGCGGGTTCCCTGGTTAGCTGAGAAGGGTCTACTTCATTACGCAGGCTGTCGCAGCCAATCAGCAGGAATAAGCTTACAAAGAACAGACTACATAGCAAATGACTTAAACGAATCACAGGCAGTCAGTGCGTTAAAAGGTGAAACTATAGCTGAATGCCGGAATGATGGGAAAAATTGAATACCGCACCATCACTGTTTGGGATGGTTGATTTTTGCCTCCGTTGACCGATTCGAGTTGGTAGAAGAAAGGATTTCTACGATTGTAAGCATTGTACAGACTGAACTCCCACGTGCGCTCGTGGTGCTTTTTCTGCTTGTGAAGCTGAATACCAATATCGAATCGATGATAGGCTTCGGCTCGGAAGCTATTCTTTTGCGTACCATAATCCTCGACCGAACGGGTGGGCTGAAACAGGCCCCGGAACAGATTCCCGTTCGCATCGTATGGAAACCCACCGCCCGGCTGGTACGTATTGTACTGCCCTAAGGGTACGGTTAACGCATTTCCCGTTCCATATACCCACGTCCCCGACAGCGTCATACGTTTGCTCAACTCGACAATACCAACCAGCGACAAATCGTGTCGACGGTCATAGCGTGGATAAAACCAACGCCCCCCGTTGAGGGCATCAAATTGCCATTGTGTCCACGACAGCGTATAACCTACCCAGCCATTGAAGCGCCCTGCTTTCTTTTGCAGCAACACCTCTGCCCCATATGACCAGCCCCGACCCGCTGTCACATTATCCTCCCAGCGCACCCGCGTACCCGTTTCCGAACCATTCAACAGCAGAAAACTGACCCCTTCCTTATAGTTGATGATGTTACCCATGGTTTTGTAATACCCTTCCAGCGTTAGCGTTAACCCCTGCTGGGTAAAATCCTGCGCCAGACCAATGGCTACCTGCCGGGATTGTTGCGGCTTGACACGGTCGGTGGAGGGCACCCAGAGGTCGGTAGGTAACCCAACGCCCGTATTCGACAGCAAGTGAACATACTGATTCATGAGCGCATACGAAACTTTGACCGACAGGTCGGGCATGAGCGTATAAGCCGCCGACAACCGGGGCTCGAAGCGCACCGGACCTATGGCGCGGTATATCTCTTTTTTATGCAGAAAATGGCTAAGCCTTATCCCGGCGTTCACGCGCCAGCGATGCGTAGGCCGCCAGACATCTTCGAGATAAGCGGCCGACTCCAGCGCATCGACGTTGTCGGCAGCTTGCTCAACCGGAGTCGTGACCGAATTCTTCATAACAAGAGCGCTGGGGGTGAAGTGATGATAGATAGTTTGTACACCGGTCCGTAAGGCGTGTAAAGGGCCTGGATAAAACTCCACGTCATACTTTAACGAAAAATCACGAATAGCTGAATTGTAGCGGAGATAAAACAGATCGGTATCAAGCAGCAGACTCTTCTGATCTGACGATATACGCAGGGCGTAACTGCTGGCAATCAACGACAGATTCGAAAACAGTTTCTGATTGAAGAGATGGTTCCAACGCAGTGTACCGGTCGTGTTCCCCCAATTTAACCCGATATCAGTTCGGTTAACCTGGTCGCCGGTATAAAAGCGGTCGCGCCCCATAAAGCCACTTACATACAGCTTGTTGGTTGGACCGAGGTCGTAATTGATCTTGGCGTTGAGGTCGTAAAAATAATAGCCTACCTGCGTCTGATTATTCGTGCGCATAGCAACGAGGGGAGCGGTCAGTAGATCCAGGTACGTCCGCCGACCGGACACGAGAAAAGACCCTTTCTTATTTTTGGTCAGCGGACCTTCCAGCACCAGCCGTGAGGCAATTAACCCAATGCCGCCCTCACCATGTAACTTCTCACGGTTACCATCCTTCATATTCAGCTCGATCACCGACGATAAACGACCCCCATACCGGGCAGGAAAGCCTCCTTTAGTCAATTCGACACTTTTCAGGGCATCGCCGTTGAAGACCGAAAAAAAGCCGAACAAGTGACTGGCATTGTAGACGACAGCGTCATCGAGAATGATAAGATTTTGATCGGGCCCGCCCCCCCGCACGTAGATACCCGTCTGCCCCTCGGAGCCTTTTTGCACACCGGGCATCAATTGAAGCACTTTCAGTACGTCTTTTTCACCCAAAAAGGCGGGCACCTTCTTAATCTGGGAAATAGGAATGCTGACCTGACTCATCTGGGCGCTTTCGCTCAATTTCTCTTCGGTGCGTCTGGCCTTGACCTCCACGACCGACAGTGCCTGGCCGGGCGCTAGTTGAACATGTAATGTCGTATCGGTATGGAGTGGGATACTACACGAGAAAGCTGTGTAGCCCATTAGCGACACCACAACGGGCAAGCTGTCCTGAGCCGACAGAGTCAACGAGTAAAAACCGTAGGTATTGGTTGTAGTACCACGCGATGTGCCGGGTACATAAACACTGGCACCGATAAGCGCTTCCTGACTGTTCGTTTCGCGAACGTAGCCGCTGACCGTTACCCGACCGGGTGTTGTCTGCGCCCACGATAAACTCAGCAAAAACAAGGTGCAGATAAGACTGCCTAACGTTTTCAGCATGCAGGAAAAGAATTGAGGACTCCAGAATTACAAAGTTACCTTTTGTTAAAATACAAAAATATCTACTATCCACTAATAGATATAAATTAACATTGATTGCCTTGAAATGTCATCTTTACCCTCAACCTATGCCTCGCTTTTAGCACCATATCCCAAACAAAAGTGTTGATTAATAGGTACTATAACCAAAAAAAGAACCGCGTTTAATTACCGAACTCAACATGCTGCAATACGATAAATTATCGCTTAATATCCCCGATACTACCAAACCACGCGTTGTGATTATTGGTGGTGGATTTGGTGGTATGAACCTGGCCAAGAGTCTGCGAGACGCTGATGTTCAGGTAGTTTTGTTCGACAAACAGAATTATAATGGCTTTTGGCCATTGCTATATCAGGTAGCTACTGCCGGACTGGAGCCAGATGCTATTGCCGAACCGTTTCGTAAAATGTTCGACGGTCAGAAAGATTTCCACTTCCGCATGGTACGCGTCAATAAGATTGATCCGGAAGCCAAGACCGTAACGACACTTATCGGCGATTTGCATTACGATTATCTGATCATTGCCAGCGGGTCGAAGTCGAACTTTTTTGGCAATGAACAGATCCAGAAGTATTCGTTTCCCCTCAAGACGGTCCCCGAAGCGCTTAACATTCGCAGCCAGTTTTTACAATGCTTCGAACAGGCCAGTATCACCCGCGAGCCTGCCGAACGCCAGAGCCTGCTCAACTTTGTCATTGCCGGTGCTGGTCCGACAGGCGTAGAAATGGCCGGCTCACTGGCCGAAATGCGTAAGCACGTCCTTCCCGCCGATTATCCAGGTCTGGACTTCAGCCAGATGAATATATACGTCGTTGAAGGCATGGGAAAGGTGCTGCCACCCATGTCGGACGAATCCGGGAAAAAGGCTCAGAAGTACCTGGAAGAGTTAGGCGTCGTGATCAAACTCAACACCCTGGTCGAGAACTACGATGGTGAAACGGTGACGTTCAAAGGCGGTGAGCAGATCAAGACGCAAACCCTGGTTTGGGGAGCAGGCGTAACAGGAGCCATGATCGACGGTATTCCGGCCGAGTCGACCGAGCGTGGTCGAATTCTGGTTGACCCAATCAACCGCATACAGGGCCTGACCGATGTTTTTGCTATTGGTGATATTGCCTTCATGAAACTGGAGAAGTTTCCCAAGGGACACCCCGGCGTTGCGCAGCCCGCTATTCAGCAAGGCGAACATCTGGCCAAGAACCTGAAACGGATGCTGAAGAACGAACCAACAACACCCTTCGAGTATTTCGATAAAGGGTCACTGGCCATTGTCGGGCGAAGCAAAGCCGTAGCTGATCTGCCGGGAAATATCCACCTTGGCGGCTTCATTGCCTGGATGGCCTGGTTGTTTGTCCATATCTTTTATCTGGTCGGTTTCCGCAGTAAGCTCGTTGTGTTCAGTAACTGGATGTACCGGCTATTCACCTACCAGCGCGGTACCCGGCTGATTATCCGCCCGTTCATCCGGAAAGATGATAAAGTAGCCAACGAAATTATGATGAAGAACGAAGTAGCCTGATGCTTACTCAACACCTGCGCCCGGCTGCCATCTCGGGCTTCCTGATTGTTTTTCTGTCGGGTCTGGGCCTGGCTCAGCCCACACCCACCGATTCCACGAAAGGTGGCCCGCTCGATCTGGGCAAAATGTGGACATTCGACGACCCACCGAAGGAGTACTTCAGGAAGACGTACAACTTCACCGCCGACGAGAAGTGGTTCGATGAATCGCGATTAGCTTCCCTTCGCTTTGCTGCCTATTGCTCGGCTTCGTTCGTATCGGCAAACGGCCTGGTAATGACCAACCACCACTGTGCCCGCGAGTCGGGAACGGGGGTGGCCCGGAAGGGTGAAGACCTCAACGCAACGGGTTTTTATGCTAAAACGCCAACGGAAGAGCGTAAAGTCGACGGGCTGTTTGTCGACCAGTTAGTGAAGATCGAAGATATTACGAAGCGAATACAGGAGGCTATGAGCAGCGCTGGTGCCAGCCAGGGCCAAACCGATGCGTCTCAGTTGCAGGCCCGTGAGCAGGCTTTTGAAGCCGTCAAACAGGAATACAGCACTAAAGATGGCTGGAAAGGGCTGGAATTACAGACGATTACCTTCTACAATGGTGGGCGATATGCCCTGTATGGCTTTAAACGCTATACTGACGTCCGGCTGGTGTTCATGCCCGAACTTCAGCTTGGCTTTTTCGGGGGTGATCCCGATAATTTCACGTATCCACGCTACGCCCTGGACTGTTCGTTTTTCCGGGTGTATGATAACGGGAAACCCTTACAAACGACCCATTTCTTTAAGTTCAACACCAATGGCGTTCGCGATGGTGAGCCGATTTTCGTGATCGGTAACCCTGGTAATACCGAACGGCTCAAGACGGTTGCCGAACTGGAATTTGACCGTGATCTGCAAACGCCCGCTACAATTCAGCTGCTCCGCAACCGGTCCAGCGCCTTGCAGGTCTATAATGCCACCGCCAAAAATGATAGTATTCTGAATGAGATCTTCAGCTATGAGAACAGCCTGAAAGCTTACGGCGGTCAGTTAGCGGGTTTGCGCGACGCGGGCCTGCTGGGGCGCAAGGCTGTATTTGAGCGGCAGTTCAAAGCGGATGCAAAGGCAAAAAACCTGCCCGCTGAGCAGCTAAAAACCTGGGACGATATGGCCGCCAGTATGGCCCAACTGCGTACGTTATTCAATGACGCTACCTACCTGGCTCCCAACGAAAGGACCTCGGGCGCATTGCTTGCCTTTGCGGGTGTGCTGATCCAGTTCAATGACCTGCTGACCTCGCGTCCTCAGGATGCAGAGCGGGCCCGATCGCTGGTTGAGACTCCCACCGTTTCGAACAAGCAGTTGGAAGAAGCGTATCTGGCGGCCCATCTGGCCGAAGCCCAGACCGGCTTGGGCAACGACGACCCCTACGTAAAAGCCGCATTCACAGGCCCAAATGGTCAATTCAAATCCCCAAAGGAAGCAGCGGCTTACCTGATCAGCCATACCAAACTGAATGATCCGGCATTCATTAAAGAACTGGCAACACGGCCCGGTGCCATCGGGTCGTCTACGGACCCGATGCTGGTATTGGCCCGCATTGGTTTTCCACGTTACCTCAAAGCCGCCCGGCAAGCCCGCGATATATCCCAGCAACAGGAGGTGCTTCGCAGCCAGCTCGGCCGCATGCTCTATGCTGTATACGGCACAGCCGTTCCGCCCGATGCGACCTTTTCACTGCGTATCAACGATGGCATTGTTAAAGGATATGCTTACAACGGAACACAGGCACCGATCCTGACGACCTTTGCCGGACTGTATGACCGTAATTATTCCTTTGGCGACAAGGCACCCTGGAGTTTACCGGCCCGCTGGAAGAATCCACCGGCCGAGTTGCTCAAACAGCCCATGTGCTTCATTAGCACCAACGATATTATTGGCGGCAATTCGGGTAGTCCGATGATCAACAAAAATCGGGAAGCCGTGGGATTAGTCTTCGACGGTAATATGGAAAGTCTGCCGGGCGAATTTATTTTCGTGCCTGACCTCAACCGGAGCGTATCAGTCCACGCGGGTGGAATTATTGCCGCCATGCGCTACATCTATAAAGCCGACCGACTGGTAACGGAACTAACAGGCACTGCGGCTTCTAAAGCAAAAAAGTAGTTTATTCCGGTTTTTAATGGTCAATGAGCCTATAAACTTTGCCAAAGTTCAAAACTTTGCCAAAGTTTATAGGCTCATCTTTTTTATACCTCCCCATGACCAAGTCTGATATTGCTGAAATGCCCCCGTTTTTCGACCGGTACATTACGATCGCGCCTGAAATTGATGTTGTTAGCGCCTTACATCTGGCTCCTTCATTTACCAGTTTGCTGCCATTTGAAACGGCCGAAGCACTGGGTGACCGGGTTTATGCACCGGAAAAGTGGACAATTCGGGATATTGTCCAGCATATTATCGACACAGAGCGCATAATGGCGTACCGGGCCCTGCGGCTGGCGCGTCAGGATCAAACCCCGTTACCGGGTTTCGATGAGGAGGTATACGGTCAGACTGCCCAGGCTAATCGTCGGCATTTGACGGATCTGTATGACGAATATGCGCTGATTCGCCAGTCTACGATTGCGTTGTTCCGGAGCTTTGACGAACCCATGCTGATGAGTTCCGGAATTTGTTCCACTATCACTATTTCTCCGCTGGCGCTCGGTTATGTGCTGGTTGGCCACCCAATGCACCATGCCAATGTGATCCGGGAACGATATCTGCCCCTACTCACCCAATAAACAGTTGCTTTTCTATTCGTTGGTTTTCTAGATACAACCTCTCCATGTTAAAAAAAATCTTCCTGCTCATTGCTCTTACGGCTCAGATCGTTAGGGCCCAAACGAAGTCAAAAATTATCGTCACAGACCTGACGCGCATCAAACAGATTAGCAGCATCAAACTGTCGCCGGATGGTCAACGGGCGGTTTATACCGTAACTACTACCGAGGCTAACCCCGACCAGAAAGAAGAGTATGAGTACCGGACACACCTTTACCTCACGGGCCTCGACAAACCCAACACCGCCAAAGCGCTGACGCGTGGCAGCGAGTCGGCCAGGCAACCGGTATGGTCGCCCGATGGTAAGTACCTCGCCTTTGCCCGGTCGGTGAAAGGTAAAAGCCAGATTTTCGTGATGCCGCTGGACGGGGGCGAAGCGTGGCAGCTCACGACAGACAAGTACGGGGCTTCGGGGCCGATATGGTCGCCGGATGGCAAACGGATTGTCTTCGGAACTTCCATCCCAATGGCCGACATGCTGACCGATTCGCTGTTAAATCCCAACAAAGGTGGCCCTGTCTGGTCGCTCGAAAAACCGGGCTTTGCCGATAATTCCTTCGTGAAAGAGGATAAAAAGATAAAAGCCAATCCCGATGGATCACTGGCTGAAATCCGGGCGTATCTGGCCAAAGACGTTATCGACAAGAAAGCCAAGGTCATTAACCGGCTCAATTTCCAGGGGGAGTCGACAACGGAGCCGGATCCCAGCTTCACCCATCTGTACATCATCGATGTACGCGAAGGTGCCACTGCCAAACCCCTGACCCGTGGTTTTTCCTCTTTCCAGGCCAGCAACTGGCTTCCAAATGGCCAGGGATTACTCGCCGTTACCGACCGCGACTCACTTAAACACCCCGACCGCGAGCAGGACAACGCTATCGTCTATATCCCGGCTGATGGCTCCGGCAAACGTACGACTGTATTGGCCGAAGCGGGTAAAAGCTACGGATCGCCCGAGATCTCACCCGATGGCAACCAACTGTCATTTTCAGTGAGTCCGTCAGAAGGCGTCAATTTTGGTCAGATCGGTCTGGCCACGCTTAACGGCTCAACGGTATCGAACCCGCAGCTGGTCACGTTCGACCGGGCCGCCGGTAGTTTGACCTGGGCAACCGCCCCTTCGACAGCCAAAGGCAGGAAGTCGACCACAAACTACGCCATTTACTTCACGGCATCGTCCAATGGCGGTACGCCCCTGTACCGGCTCGACCCGACCAGCAGGCAGGTTACGCAACTGACCGACTTCGAGAGTGGCATCACCAGCTTCGATGTATCGGGCAATCAGGTTGTTTTCTCGAAGACAGAAGTAAAAAACCCGTCGGAACTGTACCGGTCCGATGCAACGGCAAAAGTCCAGACGCAGCTGACGAATCACAACGACTGGGTGGCTCAGCGGCAGCTTAGCTTTCCGGAGAAGCGAACGTACAAGAACTCCATTGGCCAAACCGTCGACTACTGGATTATGAAGCCAGTAGGTGATATAAGCAAAAAGCACCCGTTGCTATTGAACATGCACGGCGGCCCAACAGCCATGTGGGGACCGGGCGAAGCGTCGATGTGGCATGAATTTCAGTACATGTGTGCCCAGGGCTATGGCGTTGTCTATGCCAATCCCCGCGGGTCGGGCGGATACGGCCTTGCTTTCCAGCGGGCCAATATCAAGGACTGGGGAACCGGGCCAGCCGAGGACGTCCTGGCAGCTGCTACCGACGCGGCTAAAGAGGCCTGGGTAGACACCAGTCGGCAGGTCATTACGGGAGGTTCCTATGCGGGCTACCTGACTGCCTGGATCGTTGGGCACGACAACCGGTTCAAAGCTGCTTTTGCCCAACGCGGAGTCTATGACCTCACCACGTTTATGGGCGAGGGTAATGCCTGGCGGCTGGTTCCCAATTACTTTGCTTATCCCTGGACAGCCGATGCGAAAGTACTGGATGCAAATTCGCCGTATACTTTTGTGCAGAACATAAAAACACCGCTGCTCATCAAGCATGGCGAAAATGACCTTCGTACCGGCATAATTCAAAGTGAAATGCTGTATAAAAGCCTGAAAGTGCTGGGTCGGCCCGTCGAATACGTTCGGATGCCTGGTGCCACCCATGAGCTAAGCCGTACAGGTAACGTTCGCCAGCGAATTGACCGGATGCTGCGGATATATGAGTTCTTCGAGCGGTATGTTGGCGACGGCGCTCAGGGGCTTACCCAGAAGTAACGCATCTGACGTATACACTACATAGGGTAACAGAACAATGGCTTGTGGTAAAGATGATACCCTCGGCACGTTGACTACGCGAACTCAGCCTATCGAAGTTGGTGACATACAACGTTTTTACAGATTAGACTGACATACTCAGTAGCTGTATTATTCCTCAAACAGAACCTTATAACCATGAAGTTTTGCTGACTTCATGGCTATAAGGTTCTGTTTTGTTTTATTTGAACACCTACCGAACTATACATCCGTGAATTTTTTGGTTACTACGATTACATTAGCCTTTTTAGGCCTGACCAGCGCTCATGCGCAGTCCCGCGCTTTCCAAAAATTTACTCCTTATTCCGAAGTAGGAATCGGGGGTGGCACAGCCTCTTATTTTGGCGAACTGGCCCCCATCCATCGGCCATTCCGCAGCCTTGGAACGTTACCCCGCTGGAATACAAGCATTAGTTTCACCCGCCACGTGACTCCTCATTTTGCTTTACGGACCTCCTTCACCTGGGTGCGGCTGATTGGCGACGATTTTACGTTCACTGAGACTAACCCAAACCAATTTCCAATCCAGTTTTTGCGCAATCTTCATTTTCGCAACGACATCAAAGAAGTAGCCATAAGCGGCCTGTATCAGTTCCGGCGCGAAGGTAACCAGCCAAACCATCGTCCTTCTGTAACGCCTTACATTATGGCTGGTATAGCTATAGTCGGCCATAACCCCAAGGCCCGTATTCCTTTGTACGAGTCAGATAGCCCACTGGGAAACTGGCTGGATTTAAGGCCGTTGGGAACAGAAGGCCAGGGTCTGGGTGGCTACGCCAAACCCTACTCACTGGTTACCCTGGCTATACCCGCCGGAGTGGGGGTCCGTTGGCGGCTCACCCCCAACCTGAACCTGTCGGCCGAAGTAGGGTTTCGATATACGCTTACCGATTATCTAGATGACGTTGGGGGGCTGTACCCAGACAGCGACGCCATTACCAAGAACTTATCGATCTTGTTTTCGGATCGACGCTACGAATACCTGGTCGCCCGCACGGGTCAGGATCGTCTTGAGGCATTACAGAATCTACCGGATGTAACACCTGATGTTCATCGGGGAACATCGGGTTATGACATGTATATGCTTACGCAGATCAAACTTCATTACCTGCTTCCGGTAGCTATAAAATGTCCCGTCGACAGGCGATAAGCATTTGTGTAGCCAACGAATCAAACGTGGTAGCCAGGTTCAGCGCCGTTTATCGGGACATAAATTTGCCACCAATGAGCCGGGCTGAAACCACCTGACTAAACACTCTGCCAAGGGCACCGTTACTTAACCATTGACAGCAAGATCCGGTTTGTTACCGATCGGCCCCGAGGCCCTGAACCATACAAATTCAATATACTTTTCAATGACAACCAAACAGAAACCGGAAGCTCTTGAAGACGCGCCAAAGTTCAAATTCTGGAAAAACCAGATGGAAACGAATGGACTAAAAATCAATGGAGTAAGTGAAAAGTATGTCCGGCATCGGCATAATGGCGAAGTGCTGTTTGCGATGCTTGAAGTAGATGCCGATACCCCAGAAGGCGATAAAATCCCGCCTGCGCTGTTCCTGAAAGGCCACGCGGCCTCGGTGCTGGTATGCCTGATCGATAAGGACACCCAGGAAAAATTCGTAGTGCTGGTCCGCCAACGACGCATATCCGACGGATCGCATACCTACGAACACCCGGCGGGTATGGTCGATGCCGACGACGCCCCCGACGATGTGGCCGCTCGTGAATTAGGCGAAGAAATTGGCCTTGCTGCAACCGCTGCCGACCTGACCAAGCTAAACTCCAAACTGTGGTTTCCCAGCACCGGAACCAGTGATGAGGCCATGCATTTCTTCTATCTGGAGCGCGCACTATCCCGCAGCGAGATCATGGCGTTTCACCACAAAGACATGGGTAATGCCTCGGAGTTTGAGCGCATTACGACGGTGGTGACGACCCTGCCCGAAGCGCACAAGCTGGTAACGAACGTTAACGGCTTGCTCATCCATTTCCTGTACCTGCAGCACGTTGGCGACTACGAAACGATGAAACTGTTATAGGTTAAAAGCGGGCAGAAATCGGTCAGGTCTGCATTATCGGCCAGAATCTTCGCTCGCCACTTGCGCTTTAGCCAGTCAATGTGCTATATTTGCACTCCCAAATGGGGATATGCTTCCGTAGTTCAATGGATAGAATTTCGGTTTCCGGTACCGACGATAGGGGTTCGAATCCCTTCGGGAGCACAGAAAAGTAACAGACCCGCTACTCTAATCAGGTGGCGGGTCTTCTTTTTTTATCGTGACTTCGGGATTATCAATGCCTAGTAGGGACTCCTCAGTAACCAGAGCCCTTGAAACCCAGTGATTAACTAAAATTATTGGGTGCTGCACACCGCTTCCAGTATTCCATAATACTCTTGATGGTTTCCTCTAGCCCAATCAGCGTTTGCTGTTTCAGGAAGAAACCCTGTACCGATAGGCTATAGGCATTAATAACCATCTCCTGACTGGCAGCCGTGGAGAAGAACAAATAAGGAATACATTTGACCTGTAACGCAGCGTCGGTGTGTAACTTCTCTCTTAGCGCAAATCCATCCAGCTTGGGCATGTTGATATCAGACAATATCAGGAAAGGAAGTATAGGCGTTGTCATTAAAAAATCAAGTGCCTCCTGCCCATCGAAGAAATAAATAACTTCATTTACATAGCCTAACTTGGAAAAAACCTGCTGGAACAGGAACTGATCATCAGCGTCATCCTCAATGACAATCACCGGGCCATTTTTATCCATAGTATACTTTTAAAGAGAGGACTGAGTAAAACTACTCGAAAGGTAGGTCATAAATCAACTGATCGAGTTTTCCAGCTACATTATTCCCTACCTTAATTTTCGAGGTTTGAGTTTACAGGCCGTACTTCCAACTGCCTGTCAGACCTAACCCATCAGCCCTAGCGGGTAAAAGATTATGTTTACCGCACTTGCCCACCTCGCTTAACGACAGGAAAATACCAGGGGCCTTACCTACTTTGTAATTTTGTTCACAGACGAACTTTGTCCTGCTTTCGTTTTATTTTTGCTAAAAAACAGACTATCGCTGCATGGAAACGCAACAAACTATAAACTCCCGCCCCTGGCTTCGATTTTACCCCAAAGGCGTTCCACACGACATAAACCCTGATGCCTATCCGTCGCTGGCGGCCATGATGGATGAAGCCTTTACCCGGTTCGCCGATCGTCCCGCTTACTCCTGCATGGGAAAGGAAATTACGTTTGCTGAAGTCGATCAACTGTCGCGGAAGTTTGCGTCGTTTCTGCAAAACGATCTGAAATTGCAAAAGGGCGATCGAATTGCCATCCAGATGCCCAATACGCTACAGTATCCTGTTGCTATGTTTGGGGCGTTGCGGGCGGGTCTGGCCGTTGTGAATACCAATCCGCTGTATACGCCCCGTGAAATGCAGCATCAGTTTAAAGATTCAGGTACTAAGGCTATTGTGATTCTGTCCAACTTCGCGAGTAATCTGGAGAAGATTCTACCCCGAACGGATATTGAACACGTTGTCATTACGAGCCTGGGCGATCTACTGGGTTTCCCTAAAAAACAGCTTGTCAACGCGGTTGTCAAATACGTTAAGAAGTTAGTACCGCCTTATAGCCTGCCAGATGCCATCTCGTTCAGCGATGCCCTGACACGGGGCAGTAAGCAGCCGTTCAAACCAGTAACCATCAAAAACGCCGATCTGGCCTTTATTCAGTATACGGGCGGAACCACAGGTGTCTCGAAAGGGGCAATGCTCACACACCGCAACCTGATTGCTAATGTGGAGTGCCAGCATGTATGGATGAAACCCGGTGGCGTGCCCGATGGTAACGGGATCATTGTTGCGGCCCTACCCTTATACCATGTTTATGCCCTGACAACGAATGCGCTGGCCGCCTTGAAAAGTGGGGCCATGAACCTGCTTATTACAAACCCGCGCGATCTGAACGCGTTTATCGACGATCTGAAAAAGTACAAAATCACTGCCTTTACGGGTGTCAATACGCTATATAATGGGCTACTCAACCATCCGCGTATCGGAGAGGTCGATTTCAGCCACTTGAGCGTCACCTCGGCGGGCGGTATGGCCCTGCAAACGGCCGTTGCCGAGCGATGGACTAAACTCACAGGTAACACCCCCTGCGAGGGATACGGCCTGACCGAAACGTCTCCCGTACTGTCATCAAACCCAATCGACGGATCGGTACGCGTGGGCACGATTGGCGTCCCCTGGCCTAGTACCGACCTGAAAATCATTCGCGAGGATGGCACCGATGCAGCTATTGGCGAAGCGGGCGAAATTGTAGCCCGCGGCCCCCAGGTATTCAGTGGTTATTACAACCGCCCCGATGAATCGGCCGCGTCAATGCTGGGCGATTGGTTCAAAACCGGCGACGTAGGTATAGTTAGTGAAGATGGTTTCTTCAAAATTGTCGATCGCAAGAAAGATATGATTCTGGTGTCGGGCTTTAATGTCTATCCCAACGAGATCGAAGATGTGGTGGCCCAGTGTCCCGGCGTACTGGAAGTAGCCTGCATTGGGGTTCCAGACCCGAAATCGACGGAGGTCGTAAAAATTTTCGTTGTCAGGAAAGATCCGGCCTTAACACCTGAAACCATCAAGGCCTACTGCCGGGAAAATCTGACCCCTTACAAAGTACCCCGGCTTATCGAGTTCCGGGATGAACTCCCCAAGTCGAACGTCGGTAAAATTCTTCGACGTCCCTTACGGGATGAAGAGTTGGAAAAACAAAAGAAAACAGCCTGAATTCATTGTACAGCAAAACACTGGCTCCCAGGAGCCAGTGTTTTGCTGTACAATGAATTCAGGTGTACCCTGTCAGGCAATACCGGGCTGGCCGACCGCCTGGGCTAAGCTGAGTTCGATCAGTTCCTGCTGAAATCCTTTGACCTGCTTCATAAATTGGCTGGCTTTCCGGCGCGACACCTCTACGTAGTCCCCATTGACGAGACTGATACTCAACTGCTGCCGATCGGGATGAATCCCTTTAAGATAGAGCAGGTTGATGATATTTTTTTTGTGAAGCCGAACAAAGACTTTCGGCGATAACCGGCTCTCCAGTTTTTTCAACGTTAGTGATACCATTAGCTGGCTACCATCGACAAAATGAAACAATGTGTAGTTTCCTTCGCCTTCCAACCGCACAATCTGGTGCATAGGCATTTTTTTGCGGTAGCCCCAGAAGGGCAGCAACAAATCGGGCATAGCGAACTGACCGGCAATTTGTTCAACGCGCGCATGGGAGAGCGGCTTTGTCAACAGAGTTGCTTTCATGTCGAATGAGTTTGTGGTGCGAACAAAGTAGATTGAGTATAAATAGCATTAGGAGACAGGTCAGATTGTTACGGCGAGTGGAGCAAGTTTACAAAAAATTCAGCATCAAGCCATTAGCTTTCCCTTTAAAAGTATACAAATTTGTAGACTATTCTTTTTTTGAGTAGAAATACTTACCAGCCTAAACTACATAAATTATTCAACCACGCAGGACGAATGAGCCCAACGAACTTATTAGTCGGTCTAAGGCTTCACAAAAGGAAACAAGAATAGCTCCTTTCGCATGGCAACTTTGCTTGATCTGGTCGGCAATACTCCCCTGGTTGAATTAAACCGACTGAATCCAAATCCCAACGTTACACTTTACGGCAAACTCGAAGGCAATAATCCTGGCGGCAGTGTCAAAGATCGTGCCGCCGTCAGCATGATCCAGGGCGCACTGGCCAGGGGCGAATTAAAGCCCGGAATGAAGCTGATAGAAGCTACGAGTGGGAATACCGGTATCGCGCTGGCAATGATTGCGCGGCTTTACGATATTGCCATTGAACTGGTCATGCCCGAGAATTCTACCCGCGAACGGGTATTGACTATGGAAGCTTTTGGGGCCACCGTAATCTTGACCGAAACCATCGAAAGTGCGCGCGATTATGCCGAAGAGCAGGTAAAGAAAGGCGGTTACCTGATGCTGAACCAGTTTGAGAACCCGGATAATTACCTGTCTCATTATCACACAACCGGTCCCGAAATCTGGCGTGACACGGCCGGGCAAATAACGCATTTCGTCTCGTCGATGGGCACTACCGGTACAATCATGGGTACCTCGCGCTACCTTAAAGAGCAAAACCCGGCAGTTCAGATTGTTGGTTGCCAGCCCACAGAGGGTTCTTCCATTCCTGGTATCCGCAAATGGCCGGCAGAATACCTGCCCAAAATTTTTGAACCTCATCGTGTAGATCGGATTATCGACGTTTCGGCCGAAAATGCGACCGATATGACTCGGAAACTGGCCAACGTCGAAGGCGTTTTTGCCGGCATGAGTAGCGGTGGATCGGTTTGGGCCGCGCTCAAGTTAGCTCAGGAGCTGGAATCCGGCGTTATCGTTTGCATCATCTGCGACCGGGGCGATCGCTACCTGTCATCGGAGTTATTCGGGTAACGTAATGCCACTCCTCGGGGCCGGCAACTTATCTTTGCACTCACTGACCCAGAGGGGCGGTGCTACAACATGTACAATCGTATTCTCCTTCCGCTGTTATTTCGATTTGATGCCGAAACGATCCACCATGTCGTTACAACGCTCATGAAATTTGTCTTCACCATTCCAGGCGTGTCGGCACTGAGCCGAAGGTGGTATGGTGTCGACGACCGGCGGCTCGAACGAACCGTTTTCGGATTAACGTTCCCGAACCCCGTCGGCATGGCGGCTGGATTCGACAAAAACGCCGAACTGGTCAGTGAACTAAGCGATCTGGGATTTGGATTTGTTGAAATTGGAACCGTCACCCCCCGCCCGCAGGCTGGCAACCCCCGCCCGCGCCTGTTTCGGTTAAAAGCCGATGGCGGACTCATAAACCGGATGGGGTTCAATAACAAAGGCGCGGGGCCAGCCGCTGGACGGCTGCGTCATTTCGCCAGTAATCGGGATGGCCGCCGGGTAATTATTGGCGGCAACATTGGAAAAAATAAAGATACGCCCAATGATGATGCGCTAAGCGACTATCTGGCTGGCTTCCGGGATCTGTTCGACGCGGTCGACTACTTTGTGGTCAACGTCAGCTCCCCGAACACGCCCGGCCTGCGCGATTTACAGGAGCGGGCGCCCCTCACCCATTTGCTAACAGCACTACAGACCGAAAATCGCCAGCGTCCCGTTCCAAAACCGATTCTTCTTAAAATAGCTCCCGACCTGACGAATGGGCAGCTAGACGATATCATTGCCATTGTTGCCGACACGGGTATTGCGGGCGTCATTGCTACGAATACAACCATCAGCCGTGCGGAATTAGTAACCGATGCAGCTGTGGTAACGGAGATGGGAGCAGGCGGTGTTAGCGGTCGACCGCTGCGCGAGCGATCGACCGAGGTCATCCGCTACCTCCATCAAAAGTCAGGGGGAGCCTTCCCAATTATTGGCGTAGGCGGCATCTTCTCGGCCACTGACGCTATCGAAAAACTGAACGCCGGCGCCAGTCTGATCCAGGTGTATACCAGTTTTATCTACGAAGGGCCCGGGCTGGCCAGGCAAATCAACCGGGCCTTGCTCCATCACCCGGTGACCTTACCCCTTTCAGCGGCTTCCTGACGCGATTCGGGCCCATAAAGACCGGATACTGGTGTTTATGGTAATTCCATGCGGTTGTGCGCGATTTTTCGTTAAAAAATGGGAAATTTACCACTGCCGCTACAGCCCGACATTTACGCATGGCCCAACCAACGACATCGCCCCGTCAGAATACCCTCCGCCGACCTACCGAACGTACCGATAACCGACCACCGCGGCCCAACCGCTCCGGTGCATCGGCGGGACGTATCCGAACGCCCTCACTGAACTGGGGGGCGGCTCTGGATCGCTGGTTAACCGATCAGCGATCCACGCTCACACTAGGGGTTTTGCTCATGCTGCTGGCCATCGGGTTGATGGTTGCCTTTGTGTCCTATCTTATCAACGGCGCAGCCGATCAGAGCGTAGTTGGGTCTGCGCTGTCGGAGCCACTGGCCGAGTCCGGCACCGAAGTACGCAACTGGCTTGGGCTGGTTGGCGCTGCGGTAGCGCAGGTGTTTGTGTTCCGGTGGTTCGGCATTGGGGCGCTTGCCCTGCCGGTGATCGTTTTCCTGGCAGGCTATAAACTCGCGTTCCGGCATGAACTGCTGCCTCTGAGCCGGGCAACAGCCACGTTGCTGTTTGTAGCGGTCTGGGTTAGCCTCCTGCTTGGCTACATCGTACTGGTGTCCAATTCAGCCGAAACCTCAAGCCTTTGGTGCGGGGGTATCGGCTACGAGGTCAACGTGGCTCTTTATAGCCTGTTCGGCTGGGGTAATCTGGCCCTTATCGGGTTTATGCTTTTTGCTTTTGTCGTCTACTACTTCAACGTGCGCACCCTGAAGCTGCCGACGATTTCACGGCCTGACCGAATCCGGACCGCCCCGCTTCGGGATGATACCTTACAGACCTACGAGGAGGGCGAACAGAACGAGGAGGATGAGGAAGATGACCTCTCTGCGGAAACGGTAGCCCAACCGGCTATGGCCTCCAATGGCTATAATGCGGTCATACCCCCACCGGTTCCGGCCCTAATTGAGGAGAAACAGGACGCCATCGATGAGCCCTTGCCACCCACCGTCCCTGCCGTAATTGCCCAGTCGACCGGTGTAACGCTTACTATTAAAAATCGCGATGTAGTCACTGACGATCTGGACGAAGAATCACCTGAACTCAGCGCCACACCCGCTCCTACCTTTGAACCGGACCCCTTCGAAGAAGATGATCTGGTGGCCCGGCATGGCCTGTACGACCCCACCCTCGACCTACCGCAGTACCAGTATCCCACCAACGACCTGCTGACCGAGTATCAGAACAACCGCAAAGCGCAGGTGTCGGACGATGAACTGACGGCGAACAAAATCAAAATTGAAAATACGCTGCGGAATTTCGGTATCGAGATCGACTCCATCCAGGCATCGATCGGACCGACTGTTACGCTATACGAGATCATACCCGCAAAAGGCGTTCGTATCTCTAAAATCAAGAGCCTTGAAGACGATATTGCTTTGAGCTTATCGGCCCTGGGCATTCGGATTATTGCGCCGATGCCGGGCATGGGTACTATCGGAATTGAGGTACCGAACAAGAACCGTGAAATGGTCTCCATGCGTTCGATGATCACGAGCGACGTGTTTAGCTCCAGTAAGTTCGATCTGCCAATCGTGCTGGGTAAAACCATCTCGAACGAAATCTATGTGGCCGATCTGGCCAAGATGCCTCACCTGCTCATGGCCGGTGCTACAGGACAGGGAAAATCGGTTGGTCTCAATGTATTGCTGACGTCGCTGATTTACAAGAAACACCCGTCGCAGCTAAAACTCGTGCTGGTCGACCCGAAGAAAGTGGAGCTTACCCTGTTCAACAAACTGGAGCGTCACTTTCTGGCCAAATTACCCGATGCCGAAGAACCCATCATTACCGATACCAAGAAAGTTGTCAATACCCTCAATTCGCTTTGTATCGAGATGGACAACCGGTACAATCTGCTCAAGGATGGCGGTTGCCGCAACCTGAAAGAATACAACGCCAAATTCGTAAAACGGCGGCTTAATCCCGAAAAGGGTCACCGTTTCCTGCCTTACATCGTCCTGATTATCGATGAGTTAGCCGATCTGATGATGACCGCCGGCAAGGAAGTTGAGCAGCCTATTGCCCGGTTAGCCCAGCTGGCCCGGGCTATTGGAATTCACCTGGTTGTGGCTACCCAGCGTCCCTCGGTCAACGTAATTACGGGTTTGATCAAAGCTAACTTCCCCGCACGTCTGTCGTTTAAAGTGACCTCCAAAATCGACTCCCGAACCATTCTGGACACAGGTGGTGCCGAGCAGCTGGTCGGTATGGGCGATATGCTTTTATCGTCAAACTCCGACATTATCCGGCTACAGTGCCCGTTTGTCGATACCAACGAAATCGAAGACCTCTGCGAATTTGTTGGCAATCAGCGTGGTTACGACGATGCATACGCGCTACCGGAATTTCTGGGCGATGAGGGGGGGCAAACCGACGAAAAGGACGTGGACCTGGACAACCGCGACCCTATGTTCGACGAAGCCGCCCGACTTATTGTCATTCACCAGCAGGGCAGTACCTCGCTTATTCAACGCAAACTCAAACTGGGCTACAACCGCGCCGGTCGTCTGGTCGACCAATTGGAAGCAGCCAAGATTGTTGGACAATTTGAGGGGAGTAAAGCCCGTGATGTCCTCGTTTCTGATTTGCAAACGCTGGAAGAAATGCTAAAGCGGCTTAAAGGAGAGTAGCCGCCACCGTGGGACCAATCCGTTGAGCAGGTAGCTTATTAAACTTTTTCCGTACAATTCTGGTCTAAGAATAAATAGAACAACTTTCAGTGTAGTTGTTCAGGCAACTTGAATTGACGAGTAATGCACATAAGAATGAAACCAACAGCCTGGCTGCTAAGCCTTACCCTTTTATTGACAATTCCCGCTTTTGCTCAAAAAGACAAGCGAGCCCAGGATATCCTGGATGCTATGAGCAAAAAATACAAATCGCTTAAATCCTATCAGGCTGCTTTCACCTATGCCAGCGTTGGAGCGGGTACGAAAGAGTCATACAAAGGCGATCTAACCGTAAAAAGTGAGAAATTCCGGTTGATCCTTGGTGGTCAGGAGGTATTCACCGATGGTAAAACGATGTCGACCTATATCAAGGAATCGAACGAGGTCAACGTTCAGGATTACGACAAAAATGAAACCAGTGAGTTAAATCCAACTCAGATCTACACGATCTATAAGCGAGGTTTCGACTACAAATTTTTAAAGGAACAGAAGCAGGGCGGCCGGGCAATGGAAGTCATCGAACTGACACCCAACCGTCAGAAAAGCCCAATCGCTACCGTTCAGATTTCGGTAGACAAGCTGGACAGGTCTGTTCGAAACTGGCTGATCATCAATAAAGATGGTAAACGCACCACCTACACCATTACGAAGTTTACCCCTAACGCGGCTATCTCAGACGCTTATTTCGCCTTCGATAAGAGCAAATATCCGGGTGTTGAAGTGGTCGACTTGCGGTAATTTCCATACAAACTATTGCTCATAAATAAAGCCTTGACCAATGCTGGTCAAGGCTTTATTTATGAGCAGTCAAAACGTCCCCGGGATTATCGTTTCAGGCGAGAACCCCGGGGGACAACGCTTAGTGTTTTATCACTTTCAGCACAACCATTTGACCGGCGGTACTTACCCGAAGCAAATACAAACCAGGCCGCTCCTGATTGAACCGAAGCCGCTCCTGATGATCGGCAGTTGTTACGTCTACCGATGTGTTCGTCAATGCACGACCACTAACGTCTGACAGTGTGATTCCAACTTTTTGCCCTTGAGCACCCTTGATTCCAATAGAGAACTCTTCGCCAACTGGATTAGGGTAAAGGGAAACCGTTAGCTTGGTTTGTAGTTCGCTAGCTCCCGATACACCCTGCCGGGCGGTGGCGTTGCAAGCCGTAAGCCAGTTATAGACGAAACTCGCTTCGCCCGCCGTGCCCGTTTGGGTGGCCTTCAGTATTACGCTCGGGTTGTCGGTATAGAGGGTGAGCGTGTAAGGGCCCGCAGCCATCGTTGGCGACAGCTCGTTAGTTACCGAGAAGCTGATAGGCTGACCCGTTAGTCCCGCGTACCGGGGTGTGAAGCTCACCGTCCGCTTGCCCGCTGAGAGGGGCGTACAGTTTACCGTCGTGACGCCCGTAATCGAGAAAGGACCACTTGGTGGGGGAGTTACCGGAGCCGAAATCACCGTCAGCATAAAGCTGGCACTGGCCGAGAGACTGCCCGGATCGGTAGCTTTGACGGTAACCGTACTGACACCCGTCAGGGAAGGCGTGCCGCTGATGGTGCGGCTAGCAGCGGTGAAGATCAGGCCCGCCGGCAGACCACTCACCGTATACGTCAGCGCATCACCGTTGGGATCACTGAAGGCCGGAACCACATAGGTGAAAGCCTGATTGACGACAGCCATCTGGTTAGCCGGTGCCGAGGCCACGGGAGGCAGGTTGACCGGTGGAGGAGTACCGGCATTGCAGGCTGCCAGCCAGTTATAGACGAAACTCGCTTCGCCCGCCGTACCTGTCTGGGTCGCCTTCAAGGTTACGCTCGGGTTATCAGTGTAGAGCGTGAGCGTGTAAGGACCCGCAGCCATCGTTGGCGACAACTCGTTACTTACCGAGAAGCTGATAGGCTGACCGCTCAGACCCGCGTACCGGGGCGTGAAGCTCACTTGCCGCTGACCCGCCGTGATCGTCACGCAGGTCACCGTTGTGACGCCCGTGATCGAGAAAGGACCACTCGGTGGGGGGGTTACCGGAGCCGGACTGATCGTTAGTTGGAAAGTTGTACTCGCCGAGAGACTGCCTGGATCGGTCGCTTTGACGCTCACCGTACTGACTCCACTCACCGAAGGCGTGCCGCTGATGACAGTACCGGCAAATGTCAAACCCGCAGGCAGGCCAGTTACCGTGTACGTCAGCGCCTGACCCTCAGGATCACTGAAGGTGTTAGCCGGAATAGTAAAGGTAAAACCCACACCCACCGTGCCCGACTTGGGCGCAATCACATTGGCCACCGTTGGCGCCGTGTTAGCTGGGGGCACCACCGGCGCTGCATTAATCGTAATCGTAAAGCTTGACGAAGCGGTACCGCCGTTGCCATCATTGGCCGTTACGGTCACGCCCACGGTACCCGATGCCGAAGGTGTACCTGAAATGGTACGACTGCCTGCCGTGAAGCTCAGCCCGTTGGCGGGCAGACCCGTCACCGAGTAGGTCAGCGTCTGACCAGCATTAGGATCAGTGAAGGCCGGAACCACATAGGTGAAAGCCGTACCTACGGTGGCTACCTGATTAGGGATGCCGCCTGCTGGTGGAGATGGGGGCACATTGACTGGCGGAGCCGGACTGATCGTTAGTTGGAAGGTTGTACTCGCCGAAAGACTGCCCGGATCGGTCGCTTTGACGCTCACCGTACTGACTCCACTCACCGAAGGCGTGCCGCTGATGACAGTACCGGCAAATGTCAAACCCGCAGGCAGGCCAGTTACTGTGTACGTCAGCGCCTGACCCTCAGGATCACTGAAGGTGTTAGCCGGAATGGTGAAAGTAAAACCCACACCCACCGTGCCCGACTTGGGCGCAATCACATTGGCCACCGTTGGCGCAGTGTTAGCAGGGGATATTGCCTGAAGTGCCCTATCGGCCTGGATGAAGCCATAACCCGTTCCAAAGTCGAACCCGGCATCGAAAGCGGGCGTAGACGGATCGTCCATATCCAATGCTGTACTTTTGAGCGTCGACAGGATCGTAGCCGGGGTAATGGCGGGCACTTTTTGCTTCATCAGCGCGGCTACAGCCGCAGCATGCGGGGCGGCTGCCGATGTACCAAAGAAGTTAGGCTTACCATTCGGCTCATAATCGCCACCGAAGAATGTATTATCCCCTCCATCCACGGACGTAATCTCAGGCTTTTGCCGGACGGTACCGACGATTCCATTAATCCGGTCGCCTGTAGTCGTGAAGAGTATGGGCGTACCACCAGCCGAGGAAAAATTCTCAATAGTGGCCGTTGCTGCTGCATTGAAAACAGGCGTACCAAAGTAAGGAGCGGCACCTACGCTAATAGCTTTAGCTGAGTTACTGTGCCCAAAGGAAGAACTGCTCTTGGTATCATATTCTGGTATGATCGTACGGCTTCCGAAGTTTACCCACTTGATCAGGCCTGGGTCAGGTCCTGCAAGTTTGACGATAACGACATTGACTAAACGGGGTGAACCTGTAGTATTGGTAATTGTACCCGTAACTTCCACCGGATCGCCACTACTCGACTGGTTAATTATACTACCCCCAAGTACAGCTCCGGTGGTTGCATCGAGAACAATAATATCCAGATCCGTTGTAGCTCCCGCACCACCGCTAACCGATTTAAATGGATTATCCCATTGAAAAGCCAGTCGAAGCTGGCCGCCCACTGGAATGGTGATTTGTTGCATATTATCGACCCCACCCGTACCAAAATCATGGGTTGGATATGCCGTACTTGTTCCATAAATACCCGGGTTGGCATATGTCCCACCACTTTTATACGCAGCCTGGTAGGAGGACCTTGCCTGATTTCCCGCAGCCGAGAAGTAGGCTGAGCCAGCGGCAACTACCTGATCGGCAGCCTGAGCAATGATACCATCCTGAAAAAACGGCTCGGCAAAATAAATAATGTCATCGACGATCACCTTACAACCAGCCGCTGCCAGATCAATGATACCCTGTGCAAAGCCTGCCTGCCCGTTGAATGCTGTATTGAAAGCAATGGCGGCCCCGGGCGCTACATCATGAACAATTTCGGCCATAGCCCGACCTTCATCGGAACCTCCCGACGCTAAATCTAAAAGAACCTGCACACCAGCAGCTGGCAGGTCATTTGAAGCTATTCCGGCTGCTGCTCCGCCTGAATTATTATACGAGTCAGAGATAACGCCTACTTTAACGCCAGCGCCCGTTACACTGTAGGTTGTCCGGGCCAGATCCGCTTTCAGTGCAGCATCCCCCTGCGAAGTAACTGAACCTGTATTGGTTTCGGGTTTGTAATAAGAGCGGGCAAAACCTAATGAAGATACGTTTTTCAGCTCCCCAAGTTTATCAATAGGCAAGTAGCCAAAGATCATTCGCTTGTGGGCAACCCCATCGGTTAACCCCAACGCCCTCAACTGGTTGAGCAGACCCGCGCCATCCTCGTTGTTGGCAACCGCTTCAATGGCTACCTTGTCACCAGCGAAAACCTGGTTTGTCTGTACCGAGAAACCGTTAATAACAGCCGGAGCCAGCTGGCCTCTGTTCGTCATGACCTGATAGAGGTCAGGACTGATCTTGGCCTCCTTCGATGCCTCTTTGATAGTCGATTGTGTCCAGCCTGTAATTGGCATACACAATACCATGAGCGCGACCAGCAGGAACGCGCTACATCTTCGTAATAGTTGTAACATGGGTGAATAGATTAGATAGTTTAAAGTAGATTTTCCTGAAGCGAACAACCCAAAAACAGTTGCGCTATAGTATAGATATGCCAATACTATCTCACGTTGGTCTCAGAGCATTGCGCGTCAGAATTCCAAATATGATGTAAAATCTACTCCCTTCAACGGTTACTTACCCGCTAATTTATTAACCGTATGATTCTGCCAATAATATCGTAAAAATCTGTATATCAATATATTACCTATAGGAAAGCTATACTTTTTGGCCATAGGCTAAATCACCAGCATCGCCCAGGCCCGGCACGATGTAGAAATGCTCATTGAGGTGATCATCGATAGCCCCCAGCCAGAGATGGCATTGTGGTAATTGTGTCTGTACATGATGAACACCCTCAGGACTGGCCAGCACAGCAGCGATGTGCGTTTGAGCCGGAATGCCGTATCGTAAGAGGGCGTGGTAAACTTTTTCGAGCGAACGGCCCGTTGCCAGCATAGGGTCGCATAGAATGAGCGTTTTGCCGCTCAGGTCCGGGCTAACGATGTAGTCCATTTCGATCTCAAAAGCATCGTCCCCCCCCGGTGTATACCCTCGATAAGCTCCCGCAAAGGCGTTTTCGGCCTGGTCGAAGTAGTTAGTGAACCCCTGATGAAAGGGAAGTCCTGCCCGTAGAATAGTAGCCAGAACAGGCTGTTGACGAAGCACTTGCGTATCAGCAACGCCAAGCGAGGTGTTTACCGACACGTTTTGGTAAGGTAAGGTGCGCGAGATTTCATAGGCCATCAGCTCACCAAGCCTTTCCAGATTCCGGCGAAATCGTAGCCGGTCCTTCTGAATAGATACATCGCGTAATTCGGCTACATATTGATTAGCCAGAGAGGGTTGTTGGGCAAAAACAAACATAAGGAGGGGGCTTCTTTACCTGTAAATTAGCCCTATGGTTGGCGTATATCCAAACCTATTTCCTAATTTAACCGACTGATACAGCACATTGAACCATTTGATACAGTTCACCAGAGCTGGACAGCCGGTAACTTACATGCGTAAATACGTTTACCTTTTCTGCTTTCTGCTTAGTTTGCTTACAGCTCAGGCGCAAAGCCCATTCGTGCCTCTCAACACTGACTACTACCACCTGATCGATCGGTTAGAGATACGACAGAATCGTTGGGCCAATGGGTTCCACAGTAGTGTGAAACCCTATAACCGACAGAGTATTATTGAGTTGACCGACAGTCTGGCCGCCAATCCGGGCCGTGATTTCTCCGATACCGACTACTTTAATTACGATTACCTGCGCGACGATAGCTGGGAATGGGTGTCCTCGGCCGCCGATTCCTTGCGTTCCGACCCCTTCCTGAAACATCTGCGCCCACTACCCGGACCAGGCGATAGCGAACGCCCGCTCCTGAAGGTTTTTTACCAGAAAAAAGCAGATTTCTATAGTCTCCGTACTCCAGATATCGATTTGCATGTCAACCCGGTTGTTTATGTTGGCATCGGACTCGAAAATGTGGCCCGCGAGGCAGGAACAGCCGCATCTGACAGGCAATCGTTATTTGTCAATACGCGTGGGCTGGAAGTCCGGGGTACAATTGGCCGCAAGCTGGGGTTTTACTCTTTCTTCTCCGATAATCAGGCTATTTATCCTGAATACATTCAAAATTATGGCCGTACCTACAGCCGCTCCAACGGGCTGGAGGGTTCGGCACCGGGCGAATCGTTTACCAAACGATATGGCGAGAATGGCGTGGATTTCCTCTCGGCACGGGGTTATATTACGTTCAATGCGCTGAAGGTCATCAATATTCAGTTCGGCCACGATCGTAATTTCTTCGGCAATGGTTTCCGTTCGCTGTTCTTGTCCGACAACAGCCCGTCCTCGCTGTTTATGAAATTTTCGACACGGCTGGGTAAACGTATCCAGTACACGAACCTTTATACCCAGCTACAGAATACCCAGGCACCCCTTAACACCGCCGAAGGGGAACGACTGATTCCGCCCAAGTTTGCTGCCATGCACCACTTGAGTATCAACGTTAACGATCACCTGAATTTCGGTGTATTTGAAGCCGAGGTGTTTAGCCGTGACCGTGTAGACCTGAGCTACCTCAACCCGGTAATTCTGTACCGGTATGTTGAGTCGAGCCGGGGCAGCGCCGACAATGCCATGATCGGCCTGGATGTCAAGGGGAACTTCCTGTCGCACTTCCTGGTCTACAGCCAGCTCATGCTCGATGAATTTTTGTTGAAGAACCTGAAGGCTGGAAAAGGAGACTGGACGAACAAATTTGCCTGGCAGATCGGTGCCAAATACATCGACGCCTTTAATGTTCCCAACCTTGACTTGCAGGTTGAGATGAACCTGGCTCGCCCGTTTACCTACTCACACGAGAAATCGGCTACGGTGAGCGCAGGCCAGACAAACTACGCCAACTATAGCCAGCCATTGGCCCACCCGCTGGGCGCTAACTTTGTAGAAATGCTGGGCATCGTACGCTATCAGCAGAAGAAGCTATCGGCCAATGGTATTTTTGGAATAATGACTTATGGTGCTGACCCGCCTGGTTTGAATTACGGCGGCAACATTCTGCTCGATTACCGGTCCCGCTTCCGGAATGAGGGCAATTTCATTGGTCAGGGTCGCAAGAATATTATTACCTACGTTGACCTGCGCGGTTCTTACATGGTCAGGCACAATATTTTTCTTGAAGCCCGATATCTCTACCGCCATCAGGACAGCCAGTCGCGGGAAGACACCTACACCAACCAGGTTGCCAGCCTGGCGCTTCGCTGGAACCTCCCCTACCGAAACTGGGTGTTCTAACCTGCTCTACAGCGTAGAAGTCACGAGTCGTCAGTAAGTTTGCGGCAGATAGTGCTGCCAGCACTACGACAACATCACCGAATTAAGAGAAAATGCTCGATATAATCCGCCATGAACTGACCGAAGCCCAATCGGTATTAGAGACGTTCCTGAGTCGCCCCGAACACCTTACAGCCATCGAACAGGCGGCTCAGCTCATGGCCGACGCCCTTATAAAAGGTCGCAAGATCATTTCGTGCGGCAACGGTGGTTCCCACTGCGACGCCATGCACTTTGCCGAAGAGCTATCCGGCCGTTACCGTGATGACCGCCGTTCCTTAGCGGCCATTGCTATTTCAGACTCCAGTCACCTTACCTGTGTAGGTAATGACTATGGCTATGATGCTATCTTTTCGCGGTTCATCGAAGGGTTAGGCAACGAAGGGGATGTATTAATGGGTATCAGCACGAGTGGCAACTCTGCCAATATCATCCGGGCCGTTGAAGCCGCCAGACAACGGGGTATGCGCGTTATTTTACTTACAGGGAAAGATGGTGGCAAACTGGCGGGCCAGGCCGACGTGGAGATCCGTGTGCCTCATTTTGGCTATGCCGACCGCATTCAGGAGATTCATATAAAAGTGATTCACCTGTTTATTTTATTGATTGAAAAACTGGTCATTCAATAATTTGCTCTATATGAGAAAAGGGGTTCGATAAGCTGGCCTGTTCAACGGCAGCTTATCGAACCCCTTTTTTGATTAGTAAGGCTGGTTGCTAGTAGTCTCCCCCGGCACCGCCCCCGCCAAAGCTACCTCCACCGAAGCCGCCAAAACCTCCTCCACCGCCACTACCGCCCCCAAATCCTCCCCCGCCAGAGTTACCCCAGCCCGAGAAGGTTGATGTTGGAAAGAAGATCGGAGGAAAGAATCCGCCACCCCGGTTCCGGTTGCTGCCGCCCCCACCACCCCGATTCCGGCGGATGATGATGAAAATGACGACCATTATAATAATCAGAATCAGAAAGAAAGAACCTCCACCTTCACCGCTATCCGCCTTGGGATCACTTTTATACTCGCCACTGGCGCGCTGAAACAGTTCGGTTGTAGCTGCATCCAGGCCCTGGTAATACTGCTGCTGCCGGAAGGCGGGCGTTATTTGGTTAGTGATGATTCGTTTGGCAATGGCATCGGGAATGGCTCCCTCCAGGCCGTAGCCAACAGAAATGTATACTTTACGGGTTTGGGTAGCCCAGGCGATGACAATCCCGTTGTTTTTGCCCTGTTGACCAACACCCCACTTCCGGCCTACCTGAAAAGCAAAGTCACCAATGGGATACGGCTCTGTCGTTTTAACAATGACGATCGTTACCTGCGACGAGGTGGAGTCATTATATGTCCGGAGTTTCTGTTCCAGCTGGGCCCGCTCATTGCTGCTCAGTATACCCACGAAATCGTTGACCAACCGGGGCGGGCTGGGCTTATCCGGAATGGCTGCATCGGCACTTGTACCGGTTTCGGTAGCCGGCTCTTGCTGCGCCTGTACGTTAGTCGACAACGCCAGTAGAAACACCAGCATAGCCAGCCGGATCGTTCGGACAGCCTTAATAAAGAAAGTAGGTACGTTCACAGAAGTGTCATTCAATCGAAATATCGTCGGTGAGTTCGTTGGTATCGGTAACGCCGTCATACGGAAAATACCGCCGTAGCTGTTGTCCGGCCTGCTCAATTCCCTGACTTAACCCTTCGGCATAATCACCCCTGGCAAAGTAGGTCCGTAGCAGGTCTTTTGTACTTTCCCAGAAACCAGGGGGCACTTTGGCGTCAATTCCCTTATCGCCCAATACAGCAAACTTACGGTCGACATGGGCCAGATAGAAAAGTACCCCGTTTTGGGCCTTTGTCTGATGCATACCCAGGCGGGCAAATACGTCAATGGCTCGCTGTACAGGATCTACTGACGGGCAGTTTGGCTCGACATGCACCCGAATTTCACCCGATGTGGCCTTTTCAGCCTGTCGAATGGCTTCTACAATGCGCTCTTGCTGATCAGGCGTGAAGGGAGACATAAGTTACTTATGAATGATGAACGATGAATGATTAGTGCAGGAATGCATTCATCGTTCATCGTTCACCGGTATTAAAATTGTACCGTTGGAGCGTTCTGGGCAGCTTTCGACGCTTCAAATAAACCTTTCCGTGCGAAACCAAAGATACCTGCGAAGATATTGTTCGGGAACGACCGAACCGATTGGTTATAGCTGGTAGCTACGCCGTTGAAATCGTTACGGGCTACCGTGATGCGGTTTTCTGTACCTTCCAGCTGCGCCTGTAGTTCAGAGAAATTCTGCGTGGCGCGCAATTGCGGGTAGCTCTCGGCTACCGCCAGCAGGCGCGACAGTGAGCCACTCAACTGATCCTGAGCAGCCTGAAACTTCTGAATATTTTCGGGAGTCAGCTGATCGGCATTCAGGTTGATACCTGTGGCGTTGGCCCGCGCTTGAATCACAGCCGTAAGCGTACTTTTCTCGAAATTAGCTGCACCCTGTACTGTCCGGACAAGGTTAGGAATCAGGTCGGCGCGACGCTGGTACTGCGTTTGCACATTGGCCCATGAGTTTTCAACTTTTGTGTCTTTTTCGACGAGGCCGTTATAGGAACTACAGCCGTACATACCCAGCGCAATAGCGATTACGACTACGATAATTAAGGTTCTTGACATGGTTTGTTCAGATAGAAAGAATTGTTGTTGAGGCCAAAGTTGGGTAAAACTATCAATTTGTCAACGTAAAACTACGCTAGCGGTGTTTTTCGGCCTTTGTCCACTTCTCTGGATTGATGACCGGTAGCGGATACGATTCACCCTGTATTAACCCATACTGCGCCTGTTCTGTTGCCGACAGATCGTAAATCAGATGTACTTGATCGGCCGGTACAGCAGCCAGTTCAGGGAGCCAGTGTTTTACATACTCGCCCCGTTCGTCGTAACGTGTAGCCTGGCTGTAGATATTGAAATACCGGTCCTGGCGGGGGTCATTGCCTACGCCTGCTACGTAGTTCCAGTTACCCCAGTTACTGGATGGATCATAATCGATCAGCAAGCTCTCGAAGTAAGCGGCTCCCCATGTCCAGTCGATACCCAGATCTTTTACCAGAAAGCTCCCTACATTTTGACGCCCCCGGTTCGACATAAACCCGGTTTGATTTAACTCGCGCATATTGGCGTCGATAAACGGGATACCCGTTTCACCAGTCACCCAACGTTGGAAAAGATCGATGTCGTGATTCCACTTCTTATTAAAGTCGTGGCGGATACCACTTGGCTTAAAAATACGCGTACCATAGCGTAGAGCCACAAACCGGAAAAAGTCACGCCATACCAACTCAAATATGAGCCAGTAAGTGGAATCGTTTTTCACCTGCTCCGCTTCAAACCGCTTGACTTCGCTGTAGATCTGCCGGGGCGACAAACAACCCAATGACAGCCAGGCCGAAAACTTACTGGAATAATCCTCGCCCAGCATCCCATTACGGGTTTCTTTATACGTTTTGATAAGGCCGGTTTTCCATACATACCGGTGTAGCCTGGCCAGCGCCGTTGTTTCACCGCCATGGAAAGCTACAGCCGCCCGAACATCAGTTATCAGCGTATCCGGAAACCCGAATGTACTTAGCGCAGGCACATCACCAGCAGGGACGTCGGGCACAAAACGAACACGTTCGGGTGTCGGAATTACCGCCCGAACAGTAGCTTCCTGCTCGACTTTGGTCCTGAACTGGGTAAAAACGGCTGGTAACCGCGCAATATCGAACGGGAGATCACGAACGTGGTAGAGTGTCGACTGCCAGAATAGCTCCAGATCGATATTGAGCGGCTTCAGGCGTTTGCTCAGATCGGATTCCGTATCGGTTTCCTCCTGAGTCACTTCTTTACTGGCATAAATGGCTTCGGCACTGATATCTTCAGCCAGTTCGGCAAGCACGAGAGCCGCATCACCCACTCGAATGATCAGATCGGCCCCTTTTTCTCGCAGAGACTGCCGCAAATCGGTTACTGCTTCGATCAAAAAATTGGCGCGAAAAGGTCCCGTTTTAGGAAATCCAATGACTGGCAATTCGGTGAACAAGCGCGGATCGAACACAAATACGGGCAGTACCTGCGCATCATCGGCCATGGCTCGGGAAAAAGCATCATTGTCGTGTAGCCGAAGGTCGTTACGAAACCAGTATACTATTCGTTTGGGCATAAAAAACAGGTTGTCCGTAATAGACATCTACTACCGACAACCTGAAACAGAAAGATTAGTTCTTATGATTTTGGACCTAAACCGATAGGAGACTGGAACTGTGGCGCTTACTGCTCATTGAGAGACCAGTTATAATCCAGGTAAGAAATCGGGGTGTTCTCGTTGATCTTCGTCTTTGAATACCGGTTTACCCAATAGGCAACCGACTTATTGTCATCTTTCCAATCGCCTTTATACCAGTCAAAATACTTGGACAAACTCGCTTTCTGGGGCGTAATAGCATTCTTGGCCGGATTGTTCATAAAGTCGACACCCTGGTCGTTCAACTGTGCGTCCAGTTTAGCAGCCGTATAGGCCTCGTTGCGCAGTCTGGGACACGACCGGGCTGCACATACGAGCGCGAAATGAATACGTTTGTCATCGAATTTTTTCCGCAACGTACCATGTTCAATCCGGTTCAGGTCATACGTTTCATTGCCCACCTTGATAAATTTGACATCCCAGGGGGTATTGACGAATGGTATCTTGATCTTACTACCAATATCCTGGATACTCTTAACAGGGTAGTGGTCCAGAATCAGCTGAATCGTGTTCGCGTTGTAGGCATTGATCCAGTAGGCAATCTGCTCACTTTGGCTCCACTTGTCGGTTGGTGGGTTACCGGCCAGCAAATCGAGGTATTTTTTCAACTCTTTTCCATCGCTCCTAAAGCCTTTGTAGTTGACCAGCCCTTTTTCATCGATGTATTTTTTGGCCAACTGATCAAAAATTACGTGACTAACAGGCTCAGCTAAAGGAGATAATGGGAAAAAAGGGTCACGGAAGGCGGTCAGGCCAGATACTATCAAACCAAACAGTAACATGACCATTCCTTTTATCGTGTAGTGTTTCATTATTTTTGTTTGTTTAGGAGTACATACGTAGGGAAAGCGCAAAAGGTTTATACTCTAGCGGCTGGCAATAACCTCACTCAAATCAATGAATCTGGACTTAACAGGAAAAACAGCTCTGGTCGGCGGTAGTACACAGGGCATTGGCCGCGCAACGGCCATAGAGCTGGCTTTATTGGGGGCTACCCTTGTACTCATGGCCCGTAATGAAGCAGCACTAAAAGAAACCGTCGATACACTGGCTACCGATCATGGGCAAACGCATCGGTATATCGTTGCCGACTTCAGCCAGTCGGGAGCCGTATCTTCGGCCATCACGCAACACCTGGCGCAGTTTCCTGATCTGCACATTCTTATCAACAATACGGGTGGGCCGGCGGGTGGAGCCCTGATCGATGCCAAACCAGAAGAATTCGTTCAGACGTTCCACAATCACCTGCTCAACAACCAGGCATTGGTACAGGCTGTAGTACCGGCGATGAAACGGGCGGGGTATGGCCGTATCGTCAATATTATTTCTACGTCCGTAAAACAGCCAATTGTGGGATTAGGCGTTTCCAACACCATTCGGGGAGCGGTGGCTCAGTGGTCTAAAACATTATCGCTGGAGTTAGGACAGTTCGGTATAACCGTCAATAACGTACTACCTGGTTACACAAGCACCGCCCGGTTAGACGCCGTACTGGCCATGCGGGCCAAATCGTCAGGGAAATCAGAAGAAGACGTAGCTGCTCAAATGAAGAGCGACATTCCAATCGGGCGTTTCGCTACGGCTGAGGAAGTAGCCGCGGCTGTAACCTTTTTATGCACACCCGCAGCAGCCAGCATTTCAGGCATTAACGTACCCGTAGATGGCGGGAAGACGGGAGGGTTATAAGGGGGAGGAAGGAGGAAAGGGAGGAGGGAGGAAAGGAATGCACATTCAATCCCTTTTCTCCATCCTCCCTTTCCTCCTTCCTCCTTCCTCCCTTTCCTCCCTTTCCTCCCTTTCCTCCCTTTCCTCCCTTTCCTCCCTTTCCTCCCTTTCCTCCCTTTCCTCCCTCCTCCTTCCTCCCTTTTCTCCATCCTCCCTTTCCTCCTTTTTTTTAAACCAAACTATTCTTAAAGGCGTAGGCCACCATGCCGGCGGTGTTTTTGGTGCCGGTTTTTTCGAGGATTCGCAGGCGGTGCCCTTCAACGGTACGGGGGCTGAGAAAGATTTTCTCACTAATTTCGTTAGTAGATAACCCCTCACAAATCAGCATCAATACCTCTTTTTCACGTTCTGAGAGGAGTATTTTGCTATTGTAAAACGCATTGATTGGCCTGACGACAGTCGTTTTATTTGTCATTTTACGGAGCATTGCCTTCGACACAAAATCGTTTAGGTAGACCCCTTCGTCCATTACTTTCCGAATTGCTTTTTCAACCTCACCTGCTTCCGCATCTTTAAGCAGGTAGCCGCTAACGCCTTTTTCCAACAGGTGCAACACCATTCGATCCTCGTCGTGCATAGTGAGCACAACAATTTTAATAAGCGGGTAATTTTCGCGCAGATAATCGGCGGTAGCGGTTCCGTCCATAACGGGCATTTGCAGATCCAGCAACACCACGTCGGGTGTTTTTCGGGGGATTCGGTCGATCAGTTCCTGTCCGTTACCCGCTTCAAGTATCAATTCAAAGTCATGAACCTGACCTAGTATAGTAGCCATTCCAATCCGGAACAGCGTGTGGTCATCGCAGAGTGCCAGTTTGATCTTTCGCATAGAGGAAGGTATTAAGAGGTAGGTATTGGTCGTTGAAACCAGGGACAAAGCAAACAACGGGCACGAATATAAACGACCGGCTGCGGAAGAAAAAGCGTACCTTACTGACGTTCAATTCATTTGCTGTAGCTTATACCTACCTGCGCTATCCTACAATTGCTCTTTCAACAGGTGCCTGATTGGTCAGGCGTACCTGAACGTGTACCTGTGACCCCCGGCCATGAGCCACATCGAAGGTTACGTGTCCATCCATGACACTCAGACGACTTTCAATATTACGCAGCCCCAATCCCCCCTGCTTGTCTTCCATTACGGCGTCGAAGTCGAAACCGACCCCGTCGTCAAGCACCGACATTCGTACTTCGGTGTTGATGCAATAAAGCTGAATGGTAATATACCTGGCACGTGCGTGCCGAATCGCATTGTTGACCAACTCCTGGGCAATCCGGTAGAGCATCAATGTTGTTGGTGAAGACAAGTCGCTGATTGATTCGGGACAGTCTACATGGACCTCCAATTCGCCATCAGTGGCGCGGTCGGCGAGTTCTTCGAGGGCGGCCAGCAACCCAAAGCGTTCGAGCGTAGTTGGTACCAGATCCCGACTGATACGGCGGACATTGGTCATTGTCTCATCAATCATGGAGCGCGTTTTCTGGATGTGGAGACTGGTGCGCATGGTCACCTCTCCATTCATTTGGCGCTCCAGTTGATTGAGGCTCATCTTGGTTACCGATAGCATGGTACCAATACCATCGTGCAGATCTTCGGCAAGCCGCCGGCGCTCGGCTTCCTGCCCCCGGAACGTAGCGGCCATCAGTTCGCGCCGGTGCTGCTCTTGTAGTTCTTTGAGTGCCAGTTGCTGTTTCGCCTGCTTTTGCTGGTAATAGGCGACGAAGATGATGATAAACACCGCCATCACTAACAACACGGCCGTACCGACAGCAATAACGAAACCGGAGTCCATTGACACTACATTTAACTACGACTCAAAGAAAGTAGGGTAAAAGTGGACATAACGCGCCCTAATGTCAATTGTTGAGTAGGGCGACTGAGTGAGTGGTAAACGAACCGACCAAATCCATGACTGGTTACCCGGTCCTGATAAACCGTATTTGTCCTGGAATAGGTATCTTCTGTAATCCTACCAGGTCCTTCGGTTCATATTAAATTCTCGCGATCAAATTTACCAAACCAAATACTAATAGCCGATAGTACTGCAAATAGAATAAAAAGGAAGCTGTTTAAATTCCAGTAGATGCTGAATGTTTCGTCATCAACTATTTTTGGATTGAAAATAAACTCACTGAACAGGACAGTAAAAAAGGTACCCGCTGCATAGACAAGTAGGCCGGCTGTAAACCAAAACATACTGTGGCCCATAATATTCTTCACCCGCATATCCATTACTACCTTGTTAAAGTAACTCAGCGAAAGAACAATGGCAAAGAGCTTGAATACAGACAAACTAACCGTCGATACCTGATCTTTCTGGTAGTAAAACAAGGTAATCAGCGTGCAGATACCAGTAAGTGCGCCAATAAGCCGACGGTTGGCGGAACCATCGAAAGAAAGATAAAATATGACGCCTATTAAAATTGTCTGGTAAATAGGTTCTATGTTATATATATATGCGTTACTGGGCTCAGTAAATATTATGATTAGCGAGTATGTATCTTTAATAAAGTTAAGAATAAATAAAACCCATATTGCTTTAAGATTAGGGGTTAAATATTTATAACGCAGGGCACCAGCTATGATGGAAAGAATACTGCTTAAATGGGAAATAAGATCAATTGGATATTGCGCAAAGAAATGCAGTAAACGTTCCATCATAATAGGTAAAAAATACTCATTTAGGGCAATGACGTGGGCATATATAGCCATCCCCTACTGTTTGTAATTCGTCGTCTCCGTCGTCTTTAAGTCCGGCTTTATCAACACGAATCGGCATATCATGCCCTTTGCTATCGACACCGGTCAATAGTACCCGGGGTTTAAGCTGCCCTTTGCCTTCTTCGGTAGGATTTCCGTCGGCATCTTCCCAACGTTTGGCGTGATGGATACGCAATCCTATGCAGCCCGGCTGGCTTAGCAAATGCATTACCTGCTGAATACCAAAGTATTCAGAGCGCGTATACTCGTCGGCAGGCAGACCAACGGCTAATTTACGGTCGCGATACGAACCCGTCAAAGACGCTGTTTCTTTCGAATTTAGAAAACGACCGGCGTTTTCAGTGAAAACATTCATGATGGTAGTAGAAGCGTTAAAGAATTGTAGTCTCTTAAATGGTGTACTGGATATAATCGGAAAGCCCTCAAACTTACACAACAAGGGGTTTGCAGACAACAATGCAAATTCAGCACCAATTGTCAACAATCTAATTATCAGCACATTATATCTACATCGAAGACTATCAATGCGTACTTCTACGTAGTAAACTACGGGCTTCTGCCTGATTTAGGTTGCCTTCCCGAAATCGGTGTTTCTGCGCTCAATGGTGCTCAGTGAGCACCCTACCTTTACAAGGTCGTTGGTGAGTAGCTTTCTGGCCATCACCACACTAGTTTTCTCATCCGGTAGGCAAGCAGTCGCCGGAGCAACTCAATCATAGGTTAGGTTAATGAAAACGCCGGGGCAGTTGCCCCGGCGTTTTTTAGTCGTTAAACTATATTGGCGATAAAAGGTACCCTTCAGATAAGATGGTTACTTCAGTATATTCAGCAGATAGGCACCATAGCCACTTTTTACCAGGGGTCTGGCAATTTCGGTCAGTTGTTCAGCGTCGATGAACTTCATCCGGTACGCAATTTCTTCGATACAGCCGATTTTTAAGCCCTGGCGTTCTTCAATAACATGAACGAACTGCCCGGCCTGCATCAGCGACTCGAACGTGCCCGTATCGAGCCAGGCAGTGCCCCGGTCAAGAACACCTACCTTTAGTTTTCCACGCCGGAGGTACTCGCGGTTTACATCGGTAATCTCCAGTTCACCCCTGGGCGAAGGTTTGATATTTTTAGCGATCTCAACTACCGTGTTGTCATAAAAATACAAGCCCGGTACCGCATAATGAGACTTAGGCTTGTCGGGTTTCTCTTCAATCGATAGTACGTTGAAATCAGCATCGAATTCGACCACCCCGTAGCGTTCCGGATCGTGAACCTGGTAAGCATACACTACGCCCCCATCAGGATCGTTGTTGGCTTGCAAAAGTTTCGACAGGCCGGAGCCGTAGAAAATATTATCGCCCAGCACCAGCGCCACTTTATCATCGCCAATAAACTCTTCGCCAATGACGAAGGCCTGTGCCAGACCATCCGGACTGGGTTGCACAGCATAGCTAAACTGGCAGCCCAGCCGGGAGCCGTCACCAAGAAGTTTCTCGAAATGAGGCAGATCGTGGGGCGTCGATATGATAAGCACTTCCTTAATACCCGCCAGCATCAGAATCGAGAGCGGGTAGTAAATCATTGGCTTGTCATAGACAGGCATCAGTTGTTTGCTGACAGCTAGTGTAAGCGGATGAAGGCGGGTACCGGAGCCCCCAGCCAAAATAATTCCTTTCATTGGTAATTGAGTGAAAGAGCGAATGGAAACGGTGAACAGAAGAAACAGACGTTCTGCTCTTTCCCCTGTTCACCGGTCATTTTATCTATTTGCGTACATACCCTGGTAATACGTCTGGTAGTTGCCTGATGTGACGTTGTCCAGCCACTCCTGATTGGCCAGAAACCAATCGACGGTTTTTTCCAGCCCTTCTTCAAACTGTAGCGATGGCTGCCACCCCAGCTCGTTCATGATTTTATGCGCATCGATGGCATAACGAAGATCATGACCGGCGCGGTCGGTAACGTAAGTAATGAGTTTTGCCGACGTGCCCGCTTCCCGTCCCAGTTTACGGTCCATGATGGAGCAGAGCAAATGGACAAGATCAATGTTTTTCCATTCGTTGAAACCACCGATATTATACGTCTCCCCCAGCTTACCGGTATGGAAAACAGTGTCGATCGCACGGGCATGATCGACTACATATAACCAGTCCCGCACGTTTTCCCCTTTGCCGTATACCGGCAGCGGTTTGTTCGTCTGGATATTAAGGATCATGAGCGGAATCAGCTTCTCGGGGAAGTGGTTCGGACCATAATTGTTGGAGCAGTTCGTTAATACTACCGGCAATTTATAGGTATTGCTATACGCCCGAACGAAATGGTCTGAAGCCGCTTTGGAAGCGGAGTAGGGCGACTGCGGCTCGTAGGCGGTCTCCTCGGTAAAGAAGTCTTCAGGATTGTGCAGCGAGCCATACACCTCATCCGTCGACACGTGGTAGAAGCGCTTCCCTTCAAAATTACCTGCCCAGGCCGTTTTAGCCGCATTGAGCAAATTCACGGTGCCAACCACATTAGTCATCACAAAGGACATAGGGTCGGTGATGGACCGGTCTACGTGTGACTCGGCCGCGAGGTGAACTACCCCATCGAACGAGATCTCTGCAAACATATCGTCCACGAACTTGGCATCCGTGATATCGCCCTTGATGAACGTGTAGTTCGGCGCTTTCTCAATGTCCGTCAGATTGGCCAGATTACCGGCATACGTGAGCTTATCGAGGTTATAAATCTGATACTCCGGGTATTTCGTAACGAACAGCCGAACAACATGCGACCCGATAAATCCGGCTCCGCCAGTAATGAGAATAGTTTTCATTGATAGTAAATAGGTGTTTGGGCGCTCAGTCCTTCCCGGTTTACAGGCAATGTCTGAGCACAGAAGACTTAAGCACTCACTTTCTGCTGCCACCGCCACGCATCGCGCAACGATTCGGCCAGCGAGCGCCTGGCCGACCAGTCGAGTGCGTTTTTCGCTTTGGTAACATCGGCATATACCTGCTCAATATCGCCGGGCCGCCGGGGGCCCACGGTATAGTTTAGGGAAACTCCGGTTTCGCGTTCAAACGTCTTAATAATATTTAGAACGGTTTCGCCCCGGCCAGTACCAATATTGACAACATCATACGACGCATCAGCCGTGACTTCATTTAGCTTCTTGAGCGCTTGTACGTGTGCTTCAGCCAGGTCCATGACGTGAATGTAGTCGCGTACACAGGTACCGTCGGGCGTGTTGTAATCGCCACCATGAATCGTCAGACTCTGGCGAATACCAGCCGCTGTTTGTGTGATGAACGGCACTAGATTTGCCGGAACGCCCAGTGGTAACTCGCCTATCTCAGCTGATGGGTGCGCACCGATGGGGTTAAAATACCGTAGCGCCAACGCCCGCAGGGGCACATTGGCGCACACAACATCCCGGATAATGTCTTCACTAATGGCTTTTGTATTCCCATAAGGCGATTGGGCCGGAAGCCGGGGAGTTTGCTCCGTTACGGGTAACTGCTCCGGTTGGCCATAGACCGTACAGGACGACGAAAACACCAGGTTACTCACCCCGTATTTCGGCATCAGTTCCAGCAGTAACATGAGCGAGTCGAGGTTGTTGCGGTAGTACATCAGCGGTTTAGCCACCGATTCACCCACGGCCTTATGTGCCGCAAAGTGAATAACCCCCGCCAGTTGCTCCTGCTGGAATATCGTTTCCATCACAGTTGCGTCGTTGCAGTCGGCCTGGTAAAACGGCACATCACGCCCTAAAATAGCGCGAAGCCCATCAAGCGCGGACCGTTGTGAATTCGAAAAGTCGTCTATAATAACTGGCTCAAAGCCAGCTTCGACTAACGAAACAACTGTGTGTGAGCCGATAAACCCAGCGCCACCGGTTACCAGAATTTTGGGAGAATTGCCAGAGGAAGTCAAACTGTTTTTTATAAAGTTTTTGTTAGTACTTTAGTACAGCGGCCCATAGAACCAAACAAAAGTAGTACATTCAATAGGTTTCCGAAAGTAGTTTTTATCCTGGGGCCAACCGACAACGCGGTATAAAGCATGAAAGACAACGAACTAAAAGCGCTCATCTCGCTCCTGGACGACGAAGACCGGGAAGTCGTCGAACACGTTGAACAACGAATCCGGCAGATGGGCGGCCAAATGATCCCGCTTCTGGAGAGCGAATGGGAAGGCAGTTTTAATCCCGATCTGCAAAAGCGAATTGAAGAGCTTATTCACGATCTACAGTACGAATCCGTACTGGACCGAATGCGCGACTGGAAAAACGGCGGGAGTATGGACCTCCTCGAAGGGCTTTGGATCGTAGCCACCTATCAATATCCTGATCTGTCGCTCGATAAACTGAAGCAGGATGTAGAGCAGCTGTATTACGATGTGTGGGTCGATTTTAAGGCCGATATGCACCCCGATGAGCAGATAAAGTCTATGAATACCGCTTTTTTCACAAAGCTGAAATTTGCGCCCAACACCAAGCATTTCCATTCGCCAGCCAATTCCATGATTAACCAGGTGCTCGAATCGCGCCGGGGAAATCCCATTACGCTGTGCATCTTGTATATGCTCATTGCCAAACGGCTGAACCTGCCGGTTTTCGGCGTAAATCTGCCGAATCTGTTCGTACTGACCTACCGCAATACGAGTGGGGTGCAATTCTATATCAACGTGTTCAATCGGGGGCTTATCTTCACCAAAAAAGACATTGACCAGTATATTGACCAGCTTAATCTGAAGCGGCTGGACACATTTTATCAACCTTGTACCAATACCGACATCGTTCGGCGGGTGCTCAGAAACCTGACGCTGGCGTTTGAGAAGAACGGTGATATGGAACGGGTTCGGGAGGTTGAGCAGATTCTTAATACAGTAAAGGATGATGGCGATGGTCTGCCCCTATCCGATTATACCCAACGGTAGCGCATTAAATGAGTCGTAAGGTCGTAAGTCGATAAGTCGTAAGTCGGTAAGTCGTAAGAGGCTGACGCACAAATATGGATGCGTCAGCCCCTTATGACTTACCGACTTACGACTTATCGACTTACGACCTTACGACTCATTTAATACGCTACCGCCAGCAACCCGGGTCCGGTTTTATAACACCGGATTACCAGTTGTTCTTTATGGTTTGGTAGCCGAACATGACCAACCAGCGTGTCGGCCCCATCCAGGAAAGGCTCTATATGAAGGTGTTCGCGAAAGGTAAGATTGCGCTTCCCGTATAATTTGTACAGCGCTTCTTTAGCGCACCAATAGACGGCCAGCCGATCAGAATCGCCATTGGCGTGGGCAATTTCTTCGTTCGACAGCACCCTGGGCACTACGCGCTGAAACTGGTCCCGAATTGGTTCAACGTCGATCCCAACCGGGCGCGACCGGTGTAGCACAGCAGCCGCCCAGCCACTCGTATGCGACAGGGAAACGAACCAGGGCAGGTTGACCAGGTGCGGCTTACCAAACTCATCCTTTTGCAGGCCCAGATAAGTCAACCCCTGCATTTCTACCAGGTGCCGGATAGCCGCCCGGCATGCCAGCCACTCGACGCGCTGAGCTGGATGGCGGATGTTGCTTAACTCCTCCGCTTCTGAAGCAATTAATGTCAGACTCGCCAGAAGTGCCGGTTCGTCGGTGATGATTGGGCCGAGAATGGCGGTGCAGTCATCGCTGACGTGTAAAATTGTTGGCAAGCCCATTATTAATGTTGAATATTGAACGCTGAATTGATTGTCAAATTACGGCAGCTGTCTGTGACCTTTTGTATTCAACGTTCAATATTCACCATTTAAGCGCAACAATGCACGTTCAAAAACTCGATACGTTCGGTGGGCACCGTGACAGTGTGTATACGCTCGAACGCGGTACGCAGCCAGATCAGTTCTTTTCGACCGGGGGCGATGGGTTGGTGGTGCGCTGGCAATTGAGCCGGCCTGACATGGGGGAACTGGTAGCGCAGGTTCCTGCATCGGTCTATGCCCTGGCCCTCCACCCGGTAAGTGGCCAGCTGTGGGTAGGGCAAAATTATGAAGGGCTTCATCTGATTGATCCTGTGCAAAAACGGGAGACAGGTTCCCTCAAATTAACGTCGGCCACTATTTTCGATATTGCCTTCCACAAAAATGACGCATTCGTAGCCTTATCCGATGGTGTTGTGGTTGTGCTGGACGCGGTTCAGCTCGTGGTACGAAAACACCTGAAAGCTTCCGACCAGTCGGCGCGGTGTCTGGCCATAAACCCCGTTGAACGGGAGTTGGCTGTTGGATACAGCGACACAACCGTCCGGATTTTTGACCTGGAAACTTACGGCCTGAAACGAACCATACCGGCTCACACGAACTCGGTATTTACGGTGCAGTATTCACCTGATTATCAATTCCTGCTCACAGCCGGGCGCGATGCTCACCTGAAAGTGTGGGACGTTGAGCAGCAGTACAGTCTCCATCAGGATATAGCTGCCCACCTGTTTGCGATCAACCACCTTACGTTTAGCCCGGATGGTGATTTGTTTGCCACAGCCAGCATGGACAAATCAGTCAAGATCTGGGATGCGAAGACCTACCGTTTACTAAAAGTAGTCGATCGAGCCCGCCATGCAGGACACGGTACATCAGTAAATAAGTTACTCTGGACCGATTATCAACACCAATTACTATCAGCAAGTGATGATCGAACAATTTCAGTATGGAAATTGAGCTGAAACGATATAATGTGACCAGATAAGCGAATTTCTCTGGTCATTCTTTGCTAAATACGTATTATGGATGTTACTTCACCCTTAACGGGTTCATCCATGGCTACCTAAACCGAAGAACACCAATGAAAATTACGGCTATCGAGATCCGGCAACATACCTTTGATAAAGGGTTGCGCGGTTATAAAACGGAAGAAGTCGACGCGTTTCTGGTTTCACTCTCTCAGGAATGGGAACGCGTGATCGGCGATTACAAAATGCTGAAAATGCAGCTTGAGATGTCGGAGAAGGAGTTGGGGAAGCTCAAAGAAGTGGAAATGACTTTATTCCGAACCCTCAAAACGGCCGAAGATACCAGCACCCAAATCACGGATCAGGCAACCAAAGCAGGTGATCAATATTTGCACGAAGCGAAGCAGAAAGCCGACGATATACTCGCTGATGCCCGCAAACGCTCGGCGTTGATGGTACAGGACGCCGAGAACCAGGCTCGTTATCTGAAGGATAACATCCTAAACGACCTGAAAACGATGGAGTACGATTTTAAAGCGCTGGAAACCTACAAGGAAAACCTGGCTATGCAGATTCGGGCGCTGGCCAGCGGTGCGGTCGATAGCGTTGATCGGTTTGAGAAAAAATTTGCCAAGCAAAATCTGAAAGGAAAAATCGACGAAGTGGCCACTCAGATTACCGACGATATCAACCGGGAAAACGAACAAAATTCTCTTTCCGTCGATACCCCCACGGAGTTAACCGTCTCTGATACTGCGGTTGAACTTCCTCCCCTTATCGAGCGTGAGGAATCGATACCTGAAGCCATTCCAACCGACGAACCGTTACTGGCCGAACTCGATCATGCCATAGAGCAGTCTGCGCACGAAAATTCAGTGCCTGCTCCTACCGCCGACATCACGAATGCTGAAACCAGTGAAGAAACGTCCCTACTGGAGCAACCTGACGCGAGCGCAGTCCAAACCGAATCGAACGAAGTTCAAACCGAAGTGGTGGAAACAGGTGACGATGTAAAAAAGAAGAGTGGCTCATTCTTCGATCAAATCTAAGATAGCGTGGGAACAATTTCCTTAGAAGGTCTTGAGTTCTTTTCCTACCATGGATTTTACGACGAAGAGCAAAAGATTGGCAATAAATATTCGGTAGACATCGTAGTGACGGCCGATTTTTCGGAAGCAGCCCGGCGCGACCGTCTGAGCGCTACTGTCAATTACGAAGACCTGTACCGGATCACGGCCAACGTGATGCAACAGTCGGCTCGCCTGCTTGAACACATCGCGCACCGGATTATCCAGGAAATTCGTACAAAGTACCCGGACCTCGAAGCTGTTGAAGTGAGTGTATCAAAGTTCAACCCTCCTATCGGTGGCGTTTGCCATCGTGCAAAGATTACGTTGAAGGAGTAAAGGGAAGAGGGGGAGTAAAGGGACGAGAGGGACGAAGGGAATCGACCGCGTATGCGTATTTCCCCTTCGTCCCTCTCGTCCCTTTACTCCCCCTCTTTCCTTTACTCCTTTATACCGCCTGCTGCAACCCGGCAAACGAAATAGACATATGGGAGGCATCGTAAACGCATTCGCCATTACGAATCAGCAACACCTGAGGTGATTCGTGTTCAATGCCAAATTCACTCTCTATTTTGCTTGAAATTGGCCGGTTCGCCAATAAGTCGAGATAATAGGGTTTCACGCCGAGCTGGTCACTCCAGTTGCGCTCCATCCGGCTCAGGGCCATTGCACTGATAGAGCAAGTGGTGCTGTGTTTAAAAATCAACACCGGCTGCCTGGCCGATTCCTCTTTGATTGTGTCAAGTTGAGCGTCGCTCGTCAGTTTATTCCAATTCATTGTATCAACACCTATTCTATTGATGTACAAGCCTTTTAGACTTCAAAAAGTTCGCTGGTCACATTAACGCATGGCCAGCTTTTCAGCCATCTCAGGTGAGACAGCATCTGCGTAAACACCGTACGCATCTGTCAGCGTTCCTTTGTTGCCATTTTTCGCTTCAATCGCGTAAAGTACTGTAGAATCACCCGGATCGGTCATTCCCTCAAACCGATATACATCAACGATATCGAACTCGTCGGGCCGTAACTCAATATCATCAGGTTGGCAATGTAACCGATCATGCTTGAGGTTGTAGTCCTGTGTGAAGCCCTGCCTCCGTAAACCCTCAAGAGCTTCTGTCAGCGTATCGTAGCTTTCCATAGTTGGCTTCGTTTGAATGTCATCCAAAGACTTCATTACCTTTGCTACCAGATTAACCATCCGACTATCCGCTTGTTTTCGGGACTTTATAACACGGGCCTATCTGCTTACAAAACCCTGCTGCACCTGGCGGCTCCCTTCAACCCCAAAGCAAAGCTCTGGGTGGCCGGCAGGCATAACTGGGTAGCAAATTTAACCCAAAAACTGGATGGAAACACAGCCGATATTGCCTGGTTCCATGCAGCCTCGCTGGGCGAGTTTGAACAGGGCCGCCCCGTAATGGAAGCCTATCGGGCACAGTATCCCGAGCATAAGATTTTACTGACCTTCTTTTCGCCATCCGGATATGAGGTCCGTAAGCAGTATGACGGGGCTGATTATGTTTTATACCTGCCCGTTGACTCACCCGCTAACGCCCGGCAGTTTGTAACACTGGTAAATCCCAAAATTGCGTTTTTTATCAAATACGAGTTCTGGTATAATTACCTGCGCGAACTGAAAGCTGCGCGGGTTCCAGTCGTTTCGTTTTCAGCTATTTTTCGACCAAATCAACTCTTTTTTAGACCATGGGGCGGTTTTTATCGAAACCTGCTTGCTTATTTTGATCATATTCTGGTTCAAAACCAGGAGTCGGTTCAACTACTGGAAGAAATAGGTATCAGGCAGGTTACGCTGGCGGGCGATACGCGTTTCGACCGGGTGATGCAGGTAGCGGCAGCTAAAAAGGAAATCCCAATAGCACAGGCTTTCAAGCTCGGCTACGACAGCCAAACCTCAGCAACGGTGCCCTACCCAGTTCTGGTCGTTGGCAGTGCCTGGCAGGCCGATATGGATATCCTGATTCCGTTTATCAATAAATTCGATAAGCCGCTGAAAGTCATTATCGCTCCACATGAGATTCATGACGATGAGATCGAGCGCTGGCGTACCCAGCTGAGCGACGCATCAGTACGCTATTCAGCCATTCGGAGCCCTGCATCCACGGACTTATCGCTTGCATCAATCCACACGCTATTCATCGATAATGTAGGCATGCTCTCCTCACTGTATCAGTATGGTGAATTTGCGTACATCGGCGGAGCGTTTGGCAAAGGTTTACACAATATCCTGGAGGCTGCTACTTTTGGCGTGCCGCTGTTTTTTGGACCGAACTACGGTAAATTTCAGGAAGCAGTCGATTTAGTGGACGAAGGAGCCGCTTTCCCGCTACACAACACGGCGGAGCTCCTCGATGTCTTCCTGAAACAGTACACCGACCGCGAAAAGGCGTCTCACACCAGCCGCGCCTACGTACAGCGGAACGTTGGCGCAACGGGCAAGGTTATGGAAGTTGTAAAGCAACTAAGACGCAAGGGATCGGGCGAATGAAACCCTTGATTTCACTTTTTCTCTCTTTTTAACATTGCAGAAAGGCTTAATCCTTCGATCCACCGGGTCCTGGTACGACGTTCGTAACCCGGATGGACATATATTTCAGGGACGGTTGAAAGGTAAGTTCAAACTCAAAGGTTTGAAAGTCACCAATCCAATCGCGGTGGGTGATATTGTCCTGTTCGAGGTCGAAGACAAAACAGAGAACACGGCCATCATCTCCGACATTGTTTCCCGTAAGAATTACATCATCCGGCAATCGGTTCATAAAACGGCACACGGCCACATTCTGGCCGCCAATCTTGACCAGGCGGTTTTGCTGGCTACGCTGGCCATGCCCCGGACGTCGCTTGGGTTCATCGACCGGTTTCTGGTCTCGGCCGAGTCGTTTCGTATTCCTACGACCATCGTTTTCAACAAGGCCGATATCCTGAACGACGAAGGGCTCGAATACCAGCAGGAAGTGATTCAACTTTATGAACGTGTTGGCTACGACTGTCTCGTTACGTCGGCCACCGAAGGCGAAGGCGTTGATGAATTTCGGGAATTGCTGCATCAGAAAGTAACCTTACTGGCAGGCCACTCGGGTGTGGGTAAGTCCTCGCTCGTAAACGCCATTGCCCCTGATCTCAACCTCCGCACCAACGAAGTGTCGTCGTTTGCCAATAAAGGCGTTCACACGACGACTTTTGCCGAGATGTTCGAACTGGCTCCCGATACGTACATTATCGACACGCCCGGCATTAAAGAGCTGGGATTGATGGACACCTCGAAAACCGAGATTGGCCACTACTTCCCCGAAATGCGCGACCGCATGAACCAGTGCCGGTTCAACAACTGCCTGCACTTCAACGAGCCCGGCTGCGCCATCAAAGAAGCCGTCGAGTCGGAAGACATAGCCGAGAGCCGCTACATGAGCTACCTCAGTATGCTGGAAGGGGGAGATAACAGGCGGTAAGAGAGAGGAAAGGGAGGAGGGGGAGTAAAGGGACGAAGGGGAAATACGCATACGCGGTCGCTTCCCTCTCGTCCCTTTACTCCCCCTCCTCCCTTTCCTCCTTCCTCCCTTCCCCTAATTCGTCATAGCAGCCAGCAGATCGGCCTGGGTGATGATGTGAATCTGCTCTTTTTCGTCGCGCACCAGCAGTGCCTTGTTATCGCGATCAATGAGTGAGGAAAGCGCGTCGATGGTGTTGTCCAGCCCAACGAACTTGAAGGGTTTGTCCATGACATCGCTCACGTGATGGTCTTTTACGGACGGGTCCTGAATGAGCCGGTTCAGCACCGTGGAGTCGGTCAGGCTACCCACAATGTGACCGTCGGCGTCGGTAACGGGGATCTGGGAAATACCGTACCGGTTCAGCACCTGAATAGCCTGGCTCACCGACACCCCCGAACCAATCGTGGTCAGCTCCGAGTGTCCATTTTTGTTGTGGACAATGTCGCGGGCGGTTTTGAACGCGCGATCTTCCAAGAAACCGTGGTCCTTCATCCAGGTATCATTGTAGATCTTACCGAGGTAGCGCGTACCGTGGTCGGGCAGCAGAATGACCATCACGTCGTCGTCGGTGAGGTGTTCACGGGCCCACTCCAGCGCGCCGTGCGTCGCCGATCCGCACGACCAGCCCACAAACAGACCTTCCTCGCGGGCCAGCCGCCGGGTCATGATCGCGGCATCTTTGTCAGTCACCTTCACGAAGTGATCGATCAGGCTGAAATCGACGTTTTGGGGCAGGATATCTTCGCCAATGCCTTCGGTAAGGTACGGATACACCTCGCCTTCATCGAAAATACCCGTCTCTTTATACTTTTTGAAGACCGATCCGTAGGTGTCAATACCAATAGAGATGACCTCAGCACGTTGCTCCTTCAGGAATTTGGCCGTGCCGCTGATGGTGCCACCCGTTCCAACGCCAGCCGCGAAGTGCGTGATCTGGCCGTCGGTGTCGCGCCAGAGTTCGGGGCCAGTAGTTTCGTAATGCGCGGCTGCGTTAGCCGGGTTATCGTACTGGTTAGGGTACAGCGAATTTGGAATGTCTCGATTGAGCTTTTTGGCGACCGAATAGTACGACCTCGGATCGTCGGGGGCTACGTTGGTGGGGCACACGACGACCTCCGCGCCTACCGCCCGCAAAATGTCTATCTTCTCCTGCGACTGCTTATCGGCCATGGTGAAAATACATTTATAGCCTTTACCGATAGCCGCCAGGGCCAAGCCCATGCCGGTGTTGCCGCTGGTTCCTTCGATGATAGTGCCGCCGGGTTTCAGGACGCCCCGTTCCTCGGCGTCTTCGATCATGCGTACAGCGATCCGGTCTTTGACCGAGTTACCGGGGTTGAAATACTCGACCTTCGCGAGAATCGTCCCCCGAATACCTTTGGTGACCTTGTTTAGTTTAACCAGGGGCGTATTGCCAATGGTGTCGATGATGGAGTTGTAGTAATTCATTGTCGTCAAGTTTTGTTGTACGTCGTCAGGAATTCAGATACCTGTTTGTGAAAGTGAGCAAAGCTGCGCGATTGTTTAGCGAGTTTAGAAAAGTCAGCTTTAGCAGCTGACTCACGAACCACTTTTTCGATACGCTGACGATCAGGATTTTTATCGCCGTAAACCTTCTTCTTCGTGTCGTCTTTACCAACAGCCTCCAGGCTATTGGCTGATGCCTGATGTTGCGTGTAATATACCCAACAGTCAATGGCCTGAATAGGCACGTACAGAATCGTTCTGTCTTCGTATTGTCTGTACACTTTACCCATTTTTTCTTTCAATTCACGCAGGCGTTTATCATGAATTTCCAGGTCATCGGTAAAGTCAGTACCATCCAGATCAATACCCGCAATAAAAAGATCACATGGATTTCGATCATCAGTGAAAGATTGAGCACAGTACATTGCGGCTCTATCCAGCACTTTTGATACGCTGGGGTTTTTAGATACAGCAATTTGAATATTGGTCCTGATCGCTTTCAAATCACCCGCTTGCCCAGCAGCCCAACTCATGTAAGCGGGTATGAACTGGTACTCTGCGAACCCTTCGCCAATTAGTGTGTAGCGTAGTGTTTTGCTCATAGAATGGTAGGAACTCCTCCCAGCAGTCCATAAAGCCAGTTTTCGCTCAGGTTCGTTGTCAAGTCAACTTCGTCCAGACCTAACTCAAGATTACGTTGATTCGTTGGCTCAATAATGTCCTTCTGTAGGTTACGGACGTACGTAGCGCCTTCTTCATCTTTGTCAAATACAAATACCGATTCGGGCCGGGTAGCAAAATCATCCAGCACATGCTCATTATGCGTTGTCATGATAATTTGTACGTCCTTCTCCTCAGCCAGTCGAAAGATAAAATCCATCACCTCCCGAATCCGGCGCGGATGAATGCCCCTTTCCGGCTCTTCCAACAGTAGAAGTTTAGGCGGATTTGGTTGATTAATGATACAGAGGAGAGCAAGAAAATAAAGAACTCCTTCTGATACTTCATCAGCCCAGAAATCATTTTCTTCCTGATCAAAAAACTTTAGCCTAAGCCTATTCCCTTCTTTTGAGCTAACTGATGGTGTACCTATGCTTACAATATCACCAACGGAAGTTTGCAGACTATCTTCTAGTCTACGAAATATCTTCTTATGATTTTGGCTTAGGTTAAAAATAAAGGGAATGATGTTTCCGCAATCTGATTCCAACACTTCATCAGAACTGAGAAGGCTTGACTTGACAATAAGTTCTGGGTTTGGCTTATATATTTTCAGATAACCAAACGCACCTTTTAACGTATTACTATCCAGCACAGAAGTGTCATCAGAAAAAAGATACTCAAACGACTTATTAGACCACTTATGTGCAGTAGCCCTACCATTTTTAAACTCAAGCGCTAGGTGTAAGATGTTAATTGCGTTGAAATTATTTGAATTATTAGAGTCAACAATCGCGTGAATAATGACATCACTGTGGCTACCACCCCTATAGGAAAATCGAGAAACTTCACCGGGAATGGCATTCTTCTCAACAAGCCAGTCAAACATCTCCAACGCCTTCAAAAAATTTGTCTTGCCCGAGTTGTTCGGGCCGATGAGCAGATTGACTTTCTGCAGGTCGAGCGTGACGTCTTTCAAGCTCTTGAAGTTCTGGATGGAAACGCGCTTCAGCATGATGGTTCTTGTTATTTCGGTCGGTAAGGGGAGCTTAGCGGGCAACTTTGCCAGAGTTCCAAACTCTGGCAAAGTTGCCCGCTAAGCTCCCCTTACCGACCACAAGGTAAGGATTTACTGACCCATCTGTACCGCCCGCATCAGGACCGTATTATCCGGGTCGATGACAACGGTGCCGGGCTTGCCTGTTACGGGTACGGTGAACGTCTGGCTTTGCTGCGTCATCGTAAGTTTAGCCGTTCGGGATAGTTCGCGGCCGTTCGCACCCCGGATGCTGAACGTAAGTGGTATCGTGAAAATCGTGCCGGTTTTCTGCGCCTGCCGAACGTCGATCACCAGCGACTGTTTGGCCGCATCGTAGCGCGATCCCCAAACCACTTCGGGGTAGCCGGGCTGGTAGAGCCATTGCTGAAAAAACTGCCCCAATTGCTTCCCCGACGCGCTTTCCATAACCGCCTGCAAATCGCTGGTGCGGGCGTTGGCGTTGCGGTAGGTTGTGTAATAAGCCCGAATACCTTTCCAGAATGCGTCATCGCCCACTTCGTGACGCAGCATGTGCAACACCCACCCGCCTTTCTGGTACGAGAACGGATTCAGTAGATCGTTTAAATTGGTCGTCATCGAGTCAATGACCGTACCTTTTGGTTTCAGAGCCGTATACCGGAAAATCTGGCCTTTATTCTGGTCCAGCACCGCGTTGAGCGTATCGCGGCCATAGGCATGTTCGAGGTAGAGCGCCGAGAAATAGGTAGCGAACCCCTCACTCAGCCACAACTGCGACCAGTCGCTTTCGGTAGCCGAGTTGCCAAACCACTGGTGAGCAATCTCGTGCGCCAGCAAAGCCTCTACATCTGAGTCTTTCTTGCCGACGATAATTTTCTCGTTGTAAAAAATACAGCTCGCATTCTCCATCCCGCCGAAAACCGTCGTGGATTGTACGTTGGCCAGCTTTTCGTAGGAATACGGGCCAACCTTATCGATGAAGTATTGCAGGATCTCTTTGGCCGGGCGGTAATCGATGAAACCCTTCTGGCTGTCGTTCGGGTAGAGCCAGCTTTGCACCGGTACCCCACTCACCGCGCCCACCTCTTCTACCGAAAAACGGGCGGCTCCAATCACCATTACTTTCGTAGGAATGGGTGTATTTTCTACCCAGCGCGTTCGTTTACGTCCGTTCGGCAAGGGACTTTCGTCCTGAAATTTACCGTTGGCGATAACGCGGTACGATCCAGGCGCATTGACAGTAAACGCACAGGTAGCTTTGTCGGATGGGTGATCGACGACGGGAATCCAGTTCCGGGCGTTGTTGGGCCAGTTGTCGCCGAAGAAGGTGCGCTCATTAAACTTGTTTCGGCTGATGATCAGACCCCGTGCGGGCGTACCGGCATAGCTGATAATCACTTCGGTAGGTTGGCCGGGGGCCGATGGCAGGTTGATGAATACCCGGTCGTTGCGGTGACTGAACGGCACCGTTTTGCCGTCGGGTAAACGCACGTCCTGAACGCGCATGCCGCCACCGGCCGTATCGCTTTTCGCTTCTACGAGGTCGAACCAGACGCTTTGCCGGTCGTCGGCGCGGGTGAACCGGATGGTGGCTTCGCCTTTAATGCGATTGGTTGAATCGCTGATCGTAAGCGAAAAATTATAATTCAGCACGTCAACACCGGGCTGCGTGTAACGAGCGGCATTCGTTACAGCCTGTCCCCGCGCCATACTGACCAGCAAAATCAGCAACACCGTCCAGACTCCTTTTTTGTACTCCTTCATTCCTGATTACCCTTCTTTAATTTCCTGACACAATTCAATTAACACCCCATTTGTGCCCTTCGGATGCAGGAAACACACCAATTTATTATCGGCCCCGCGTTTGGGAACCTCATTCAATAACGTGAATCCTTCGGTCTTTAGCCGTTCCATCTCGGCCTCGATATCGTCGACCTCAAAAGCAAGGTGATGGATTCCTTCTCCTTTCTTTTCCAGAAACTTCGCGATCGGGCTATCGGGCGTGGTTGCTTCGAGCAGTTCGATCTTGGTCTGGTTGACCCGAAAAAACGACGTTGTCACGCCTTCGGCTTCAACGGCTTCGGCCTTGTAGGGCAGCACATTGAGCAGTTTCGAGAAGAGATCGTTCGAGCTGGCAAGGTCGCGCACGGCAATGCCAATGTGTTCTACGTTGGTGAACATAGGGGTAGTGCCGCCCCTCCGGGTCGGCAGATAATAATTAATCGCCGACCTGGAGGGCGGCACTACAGAACTTTTCCGATTGGTGGAAAGTTAGTAGGTTAGCATTGATTTGCCTCAACATTGATTCGATTACGACTATGGTTACCGTATCTGAGATTGCCAGAAACAAGATTGTCGAACTTCGCCAGAAAGACGGCCTTGCCGCCGACTACGCCATTCGGGTAGCGGTGCAGGGGGGCGGTTGTTCGGGGCTGATGTATGATCTGCAATTCGACGCGGCTCAGCAACCAACCGACCATGTCGTTGAAGATAAGGGTATCAAAATTCTGGTCGACCGGAAGAGCCTGCTCTACCTGGCCGGTACCGAGCTCGATTTTTCGGATGGTCTGAACGGTAAAGGATTCCAGTTCAAAAACCCGAACGCCAGCCGTACCTGCGGGTGTGGTGAAAGCTTCGCCGTTTAAGCGCAGCTTCCCAACAGCATAAACACGATTTTCAGCATAGTGAAAGGCCGCTACACAGCGGCTTTTCTGTTTTTCGGGCGTTGCCATACGAAAGAAATTTGATGCTGATTCCGTATCTATGCACATCAACCCCGTAAATCACCTGACCTGTGAACCCTGCCCCCGCCCCTAGACCCGTTAGCCACTCGCGCACGACGCTCACCGAATTGATGATTCCGGCCTATGCCAACTTTGGTGGGCGCGTACACGGCGGTACGTTGCTGTCACTGATGGATAAGGTTGCCTATGCCTGCGCGGCCAAACATGCCGGCCAGTACTGTGTTACGGTATCTGTCGATGGAGTCAATTTCCGGCAGCCCGTTGACGTGGGCGAGTTAGTTTCCCTCATGGGATCGGTTAACTACGTCGGTAAAACGTCGTTGGTGGTGGGCATAAAGGTCATTGCCGAGAATGTGAAGACTGGCATGGTGAAACATACCAATACGTCTTACTTCACGATGGTGGCGAAAGACGATACCGGCCAGCCTACCGAAGTGCCCGCCCTCCTGCTCGAAACAACCGATGACGTACGGCGTTTTCTGGAAGCGATGAAACGGAAGGAACTCCGTGCGGCTTTCAGCGAGCATTTCGACAATGCCAAAACCGAGATGCTATTCGCCGAAAATATGCACCTCCTCACCAAAGAACGGTGCGAGGTCACCGATGAACTACGGAGCCAACTGTAGTGCCGCCCCTCCGTGTGGGCTGTAAACCCAATTCATTGGCCGACCCAGAAGGACGCCATTACAATTCCCCCCGAACGATTTTAGCACCGGCTACCATGTTGGCCAGCTTTTGCCTGGCGGCCCAGCGGGCGGTCTGGCTTAGGCCGCAATCGGGCGCTACGGCCAGCTTTTCGGCCGGGACGAAGGGGAGGCATTTACGAATGCGCTCGGCTACGTCGTCGGGTGTTTCGATGTAGTAGCTTTTCACATCGATCACGCCCACCGCTACGTCGAAGCGCTCGGCGAACCGTTCGAGCAGGTGAACCTCCGAAAAATTCAGAATGGTCATTTCCGAATGGAGTTCATCGACCGTCATATCCAGAAAATCGGGGAGCATGGGCGCAATGGACTTTTTACCCACCGACCGGCCTTTATAGTTGCCGAAACAGAGGTGCATAGACAGGCGGGTTTTGCCCACACCCGGCGCTACCGTCCGGTTGAAGATATCGACGAACCGTTTGGTATCCTCCCGATAGGCATAGCACGACATCGACGGCTCATCGACGCAGATTTCGGGGACGCCCAGCGCCACCAGATCGGCAATTTCCTTATTCACGAGCGGTAACAGCGCTTCGGTCACCTCCCAGCGGTCTTTGTACAGACTACCCGGCAACAGACGACCGCTTAAGGTATACGGTCCGGGAATCGACACTTTTAGCCCCTGGCCCTCGGGGGCCAGCCGTTTCAGGCGCTGATACTCTTCTACCACACCCAGGCCGCGCGGAGCCGTTAAGGGTTCAACGATGTTGTGTTTTCCCCGCTGGTCGTGGGCCGGAGGACCAAACCGGCGCAGTTCGGTATCGTTGTTCTGGATCCCGTTGATGTAGCCGTAGAACGACAGGTTGAAGTCGAACCGGGTCTGTTCACCGTCGGTGATCACATCAAGACCGGCCGCAACCTGGTCATGCACCGAGGTCACGACCGCGTCTTCGATCATTTCATGAATATCGGCCGGACCAAACTCCGACAGGTTCTGACTGGAAAATTCGAGCCAGCCCGGAAAAGGCATCGAGCCGACAACGGTAGTTTTAATCGGGACGGGTTGCAAATTGGTCGGTGGTTAGCAGTGACTAGTATGTAAACAGGTACAGGTATAGGCTGGTCGTTAGCTATAATCGCTGATGCGGGCAATTTTGCCGTCGCTGAACGCAAACACCGTTACGCCCCGCAACTGCATCGTTTCGCCTGCCTTCAGGCCCGTCGGCAAATCGATTGCCAGCACCGCTTCATATTCTATCTCAACGGCAGCCGTCCGTTCGCCCAACGTGAGCGACCGGATCGTTTGCCGACGGCTCCGAAACACGGGTAGCGACTGGCGGGCGAGTGTCTCGAAGTTGGCTTTACCGCTGGTAGCCGTAATCCCCTGCGTATTGGATACGTTCTCGAACACAATCACATCATGGAGCAGCGCCATCATGGCTGGCACGTCCATCCGGTTGTAGGCGTCAATATACTGGCGGATCAGATTTTCCATCAAACAGGTTTGGCTAATTTCGGGGTAATTAAGTCCTGTGCCACAAAAGCCGGGGCACCACAGGCCGACGAAGAAAATCACGGTAAGCATTCATACAGGCCTGCAAATTGGTGATCGGAATAAGCGGCATTACCAAACAACCCTACTCATCAGACAGCCATTGCCAGTTAAAAAACATACTCCCACCATAGCATCTCCTCGATACTATCGAACAGACGGAAGCCGCTTTTCTCCAGCACTTTCTGCGACGCTACGTTCTCAGCGCTGGTATCGGCAACCACCCTGAAAACGTCGGGTTGACGGCGCGCCCAGCCCACCATACCTGTCACCATTTCGGTCATGTAGCCCTGTCGCTGAAAAGCCGGATAGGTACCGTAACCAATCTCTATAGTGCCTGTTTCGTCGGGTTCACCCTTGAACTTGGCATCCGCTACGATCTGCTGCTTTTCCCGGTCCACAGCTATCCAGATGGTATTGTAAAGTGGATCGCGGTTGGGGTCTCGCAAGCGAGAGATTGTAAAATGGACAATGACGCTGAGTAAGGGCTCCACAACCTGCCGGTGGCCTTTTTGTAATCCCATCGATCGTTCCAACTGGTTATTATCGGCTACGTGCATCCGAAGTTGATCGAGCGTTAAGGGGAGCAACGTCAGGCGTGATGTTTCGATCATACGAAGATAAAATTGAGTACGTATTGCGTCCGATAAGCTGAGACTATAGATCAGGATGGCTAATATAGCTCGGTACGCCAACGTTGGCATAGAGCTTCGCCAGCCGATGGGCGTGTTCGTCATAAGCACTTTCAAATAATGCCACTGCCCGGTCAGCCCCAACGAGTACACCGGCGCTTAAGACGGTAGGGGGTCTGCCAGCTTCGGTTAGTAATTTCGCTACTTCGGCTTTGATGCAGTTAATAAGCACCGCGCCACCGACCGTACTGCCGGGCGCTACGGGCGTATCCAGACCCGGCACCGTCAGCATCGCGTCGCCGATGGGTGCGCCCGTATCCAGGATCAGATCGGCGAAGTCACTGAGTTTTTTACCGTCGGCGCGTTTGCTGGTACTGGCGTCCGAATGCTCTTTGGTGATCAACGCGACCACCTTCACGCCCCGCTGCTGAAACAGCTCTGCCATCTCGATGGGAACAACGTTGCAGCCACTGGATGAAATCACAAGCGCCGAATCCTTTTCAGACAAGTCGTAGTTCCGTAGAATCCGGTCGGCCAGGCCGGGCACGTTTTCCAGAAACATGGCCTGTCGCTGTCCGTTGGCCCCAACGACGAGGTTATGAAACGTCAGCGAAAGCTCGACGATGGGATTGAAACCGGGGAAAGAGCCGTAACGCGGCCACATTTCTTCCACCATGATCCGGCTGTGGCCCGACCCGAACACGTGCACCATTCGCCCAGCCAGGATCGTGTCGGCAAACCAGCGGGCCGTTTGCTGAATCTGCGCCGTCTGCGCGTCGACCGTATCAAGAATTGACCGGCATTTCTGGATGTATAAGTTGGTCAAGGTTTCCAGGGTTTATTTTTTGACAGGGTTTGCAGGATTATAACGTATCCGTCTAGAATTAGTAGCTAACGGCCTTTCGTAGCCTGGACGGCCACGTCCGGGTACTATATAAACTCCTTTTTCCCCGGACGTGGCCGTCCAGGCTACGAAAGGCCGCATAATGGAATTAGGTCCAAGGTAAAATCCTGAACAGTTTAGTGACAGAAAAAAAACATGTCAATTCTGTTCATCCTATCAAAAAAGTGGTTCAGATTGAATGGCGAAACTGGCGGCACCGATCGCACCGGCCATATCACCGAACTGGGCCAGTTTTATAGGCGTAGCGTGTCCACCGGGTCGCCATTCGTAGCAGCGCATGAAGTCGGCCAGCGGCAGCAGTAGCTCGTCTTCGGCCTGCGTAATGCCGCCCCCCAGCACGACCAGATCGGGCGAAAAGGCATTGGCCAGCCCACTGATACCAATCGCTAGTTTCTGTACCGACGACAGCCAGACCCACTGCGCAAAATAGTCGCGTTGCTTCACCGCTTCGAGCAGTTCGTAGGTAGACGAAAACCGGCCCATCGACCGCTTTGCGACGGTGACGTTACCAATGGCGTTTTCCAGACTACCCGGCTGTCCGGCCACGTCCTGATCGGCCATGCCATCGACCGTAATGTGGCCCAGGCTTCCTGCTTTCTGTAGGTTCCCCTGATAGAGTTTTCCGTCGATCAGCACCCCTCCCCCAACGCCCGTACCAAGGGTGAGCATAACCACGTTTTTATGGCCTCTGGCTACACCAAAGCGGCTTTCGGCCAGCAACGCTGCGTGGGCGTCATTGACGACATGAACCGGCGCACCCAGGAAACGTCCCCAGTGGAAGCCTTCCAGCCCACTCAGTCGGCCGGGCATGAACGAGATACACTGGTTGGTGTTGTTAGGCAGACCCGGTGCCGACAACCCGACTGTATTTACTTTCGTGGCCGACTCCGCCCGTAGTTCGGCAACGGTGTCGGCAACTGCCTGCTGCCAGTGGGGGGTACTCCGGTCTTTATCGCCGTTAGTGGGATGGTACAGTTGTTTGATGATTTCGCCCGTTTCGCTATTCATCAGCACACCCTTGATCCAGGTACCGCCGAGGTCAATGCCAATTGCGTTCATAGCTGGCCCTCGCTTACACTCCAGCCCCCATCGATCGTCAGCACCTGCCCGGTTGTAAACAGGGACTGATCCGACATAAAGTAGACAGCGGCTCCGTCGAGGTCGTTTGGATGGCCAATACGCCCGCCATCGAGGGGTTGTTTGCTTCTGGTAAACGCCATAATCGTTTCGTCGGTGGTAGCGCGTTTGGCCATGGGTGTTTCAACCAGCGCGGGGGCCAATGCGTTGACGCGAATGTTGTCATTGGCGTAGTAGGCCGCTACCGATTTGGTGAAGCCAATCACGGCCGATTTCATAGCTGCATAGGCATGAGTTGCAAAGTAAGCCGGTGAGGGCCTCGATCCCAGCACCGACCCCATATTCAGGATAACCCCCCCGCTCGCCTGCGCCCGAAACGCCCGCACGGCGGCCTGGTTCGACAGCATGAGCGAGGTAAGGTTGAGATTAACGGTGTAGTGCCAGCCGTCGAGGGTGATTTCGTGCAGCGGTCCATCACCAAAACGCCGACCACTGCCGCCCGCCACATGATACAAGCCGTTGAAATCGCCGAAAATCTCCTGGCACAGGGTGATGGCTTTGGAAGCGGTTTGCGGGTCTGATGCATCGCCAGACATAGCGAGTCCGTTCCCATCAAGTTGTTTCTCGGCGACGGCGCAACTGTCCGGGTTTCGTCCAACCACAACAACTTGAGCCCCCTCGCGCACAAAGGCCCGTGCGGCCGACAGACCCATGCCCGTGGTGCCCCCGATAATTACAATCTTCTTATTTTCTAACCACATTGCATTCACGATATGGCTTGGGTTTATAATGTGCAAGAAACAAAAATGAATGGCTATCGACAACTTCTGATAGCTAGCTTACAGCAGATCCCGCTCCACAATTTTACCGCTTACCTTCTCCTTCAAAATCACTTTGTTGCGCCCGTCGTGGGTCATTTCCTGTTTGATCAGGTAGTGGTCGGCGTCGTAGTCGGTCAACGTGGTCTCCATGGTCAGGCCCTCACGACCGCGCCATACCGGCAGTTGAACCGGCTCCCACTGCTTCGTATCGGCCGATTTGTAGGCAGCATCCAGAATAGCATTGACCACATAGCCGTCATAGAACGTTTCGGCGGGGTCGCGACCTTCTTCGGCAGCGGCAAACATATCGGTAAACATGTGATTATAGCCCAGGTCATTGACCTCATCGCCAACGGGAAACAGCCAGCCGGTGTTGCTTTCGGCCTTTTCGGCAACGTAATCCGCACCTTTGCCCGTAGTGAACATTTCGAAGCCCGTTCGCAGGAAATTGTTGATCCAGATCGTTCCTTCGGTACCCATCACTTCGTCGCGCAGGTCCATACCGCCCCGGAAGGCCCAACTCACTTCAAACTGCCCGATAGCTCCGTTTTCGTACTTCACCAGCGCAATGGCATGATCTTCGGCATCGATGGGTTTTACCTGCGTAGCCGCCCAGCACATAACCTCGACCGGCCGGACGTCTTTACCAATAAAATTTCGGGCAATCTCGACGCAGTGGCAGCCCAGATCGAGCATACAACCACCCCCCGCCTGCTCTTTGTCCCAGAACCAGTTGGAGTGCGGGCCGGGATGGGCTTCGCGGGATTTGGCCCAGAGAATACGGCCCAATGCGCCATTCCGGACGGTTTCCATCGCCTTCAAGAACTTGGGTGAGTAACAGAGATCTTCCAGATAACCACCGAAGAGGCCCGCGTCTTCAACCAATTTCATCATTGTAAGGGCTTCGTCGGCGGTGCGGCCGAGCGGCTTTGTACAGATGACATTCTTTTTGTGTTTGGCGCAAAGTTCAACCGCCAGCGCGTGCAGGTTATTGGGCAACGCAATGCATACCATCGTAACGTCGGGGTGGGCAATGACCTCTTCCAAATCAGTCGACAGGAACGAGCAGCCGTAGTCATCGGCGAATTTTCGGGCCGTTTCTTCCCGTCGGGCGTAGATAGCAATGACTTTGTCGCGGCTGCGTTGGCCGTGAAGGGATTCGGCATAGAAACGGCCAATGAAGCCGCCCCCCAGCATAGCAATTTTCTGCATAGTGTTTTGTGTATTTTAATCACAGCACACGGTAAGGTTTTAACAGCGTACCCAAAACCTTTACTTACCCTGTGCTGAACTTTGTGTTCTTTGTGATTAAAAGCCGTATTCTCTCAAATCTCATGTCCAACTTTTTCGACATCGATACCATTTTCTTTACCCTGTGGGGGTACCCAATGAGTTATCTGGAGTTTTCCGGCGTACTAACGGGCAGTCTGGCCACCTGGCTCGTTGCCCGAAACAATGTCTGGACCTGGCCCATTGCCTTAGTAAGCGTATTTCTGTTTTTTTTCCTGTTCTATCAGGTACAGTTATATCCCGACATGTTCCTGCAACTCTTTTTTCTGATAACCTATTTGCTGGGCTGGTGGCGCTGGACACACCCCAAAGAAGACGAGCGGGTGGCGGAGTCGGTCAGTGACCGTAAAAGGTTGCGTATTACCCGAATGACGGCCCGCCAACTGATGGTCTGGTCACTGGCGAGCGTAGCAGGAACGGCGCTGGTTGGTACATTTGCCAGAAACCTCCATACCTGGTTTCCTACGGTATTCAGCCAACCCAGTGCCTTCCCCTACCTCGACTCGTTCACCACAGTTATGAGCATTATGGGCACTTTTCTGATGATTGAGAAGCGGCTGGAATGCTGGTACGTATGGCTGGTTATTGATATAATCTCGACCTACATGTACTTCGTCAAAGACGTTAAACTGGTTGGGGTCGAGTATTTGTTTTTTTGTTTCCTTGCTGCTTTGGGCGCCCGTAACTGGACAAGGGAATACCGCAGCTACCCATTGTTGGATAAAGGACTATTGCCTTAGGTTGGCTCAATTGTAAACCTGACCTTGTACATCAGAATCAGACAGCCAGCCAGTTGTGACGTAAGTAATTGGCTTATAGGCATAACTAGTGCTCGTATACACACCCAAGTGGCGAGATTCCACGCTGATTGAAAGGCCGCTTGGTAAATAATCCACGTATATACAGGTTGCAGTATAATACATAATGTAATGAATATAATTATTTGAAGAATATTTACCCATAACCTACTGATAACTATGACTTTATTTATTTTAGAGCATAATTTTGCACAATAAACTAAACATTGATTCACTATGGCAGTTGCCAAGCAATTTATCAAAAGCAAGCCTGTTTGTAAAGTAACGTTTGCGTTGTCGGCCGAAGCCGTCAATGGAGCTAAGACGGTTGCTGTCGCTGGCGATTTTAATGGCTGGGACGCTACCGCCCAGGTGTTGAAGAAGCAGAAGGACGGTTCGTATAAGACGACGGTTGAACTGCCTGTAGGTGGGGAATACCAATATCGTTACATTCTGGATGGTACGACTTGGACTAATGATTGGGCTGCCGATAAATATGTAGCCAGCGGAATTTCGTCTGACGAAAATTCAGTTGTTGTATTGTAAAAAGGAGAAAAGCAGGAGGGAGGAAAGGAGAAAGGGGTATGCATGCAAAGCATTTTTCCTTTCCTCCCTCCTGCTTTTCTCCTTCTCTTATACCGTAAAGCTATCCGATTCGACGTAGGCTTTGATCAGCGCTAGTTCGCCTTCCTTTCCGGTCATCGATTTTCCGTGCTCCATCCCGAAAATGAACTCCTTCTTTTCGGCTTTGGCTTTCTGATACACGTGCTTGAATATGTTCTTGTAGTTGATCTCGCCCGTCGTCGGCTCGTTCCGGCCTGGATTATCCCCAATTTGAAAATAAGCAATCTCATTCCACGACCAGTTGATATGCGGAATGATGTGGCCTTCGTTTTTCTGCATGTGATAAATATCAAACAGCAGTTTACAGGACGGGCTGTTAACCCCCCGGCAAATTTCATAGGTCTGATCGGAGGTGCGCAGGAACAGGTTTGGTGAATCACTGAGCGGTTCGAGCACCATGACGATACCAGCAGGCTCGAGAATCTCGGCACCCCGGCGCAACGCGTCGATTACGTTACCCGTTTGAATCCCAATAGGCAGGTTGCGTTCAAAGTCGCCGGGTACGACTGTCGTCCATTTGGCATTTACCCGTTTTGCGGTTTCGACAGCCCGACGGCAACCGTTCAGAAAAATATCGACATACTCAGGCTTGCCGGCTGCCAGCGTGTTCTGCGAATTGCCTCCCTTGTCGAGCACGAACACGCCCATGGTTATACCCAGCCGCGCCATTTCCTTGCCCATTTTTTCCTGCATGGCTGGCTCCCGTCCCATCATGCCGTTGTCTTCCAGCGCGGTAAACCCCATATCGGCCATAAACTTAAGCTGGTCGATAGGGTCTTTGCCCGCACTGTTCTCAAACATGCCAATATGAGGGGCGTACTTAAGCTTGAAGCTATTCTTAGCCAGCAGGTTGGGCTGCGCGTGCCAGTTTGTGGCTACCGATTCGCCCAGGCCAGCGGCCCCCAAACCGGCTGCGCCGAAGGTTGATTTGACAAAACTGCGTCGTTGCATGACTCTTAAAGGTATAGGTTTGTGTTTGTCAGCCTAAAAATGAGGGAGCACCCTCAACTGAAGATGCCCCCAAGAATGAGTTACTACAAAGAAACGAGATTATTTCTTTTTCATACTCGCCAGGTACTCGACTAAATCGACCAGCTCCTGATTGCTCATCGCTTCCTGCAGGCCCGAAGGCATCATCGATGAATCCATTTTTTTCATCGACACTACATCAGCCATTTTGTAATTGGAAATAACGCCACCGGGAAATTTCATCTGCAAATCGGTTTCGGTTTTGCTCGATACGATACCCGCCATAGTGCTGCCATCTTTGAATTTCACCTCCCAGCCTTCATAGCCAAAACTAATGCCTGCATCCGGATGCAGAATAGCAAGGTACTGGCCTTCTTTGGGTAGCTTCGAACCAATTTCCGAAAGCTTAGGACCAAAATCCATACCCTCTCCATTGACCTGATGGCAAACAGAACAGTTTGTTTTGAATACATTGACGCCCTTTGTTGCGTCGCCGTTCATGGCCAGCAGTTCGTTGATTGACGGCAGTTTCTTACTGCCCGTCACCGCGCCACCATCGAGATAACTGGCGGCATCCTGACGGATTTTTTTACGCCACGCGCCACTGACCCCCTGTACGGCAACTGCTTTGTAATCGCCCTTGATATCACCCGATTTCAGCAACGCAACCACTTCATCTTCGCCATCCTGGCTACCGCCCAGCGAGCGGGTTGCTTCCCGACGAAGGGCGGTTGGCCGCTTCTCGTCCAGCGCAACGGTTTTTAACATATCGATCGATTCTTTATTGCCCACCCGTCGCAGGGCCATCAGCATGTTGAGCGCTGCATCCTGATCACTACCGTTGATAACCTCCCACGCCAGCGACCCACCGCCTTGTTTAAGCAGTTGCTTGGCCGCATCCCGGCCAATGCCATCCTGTGCCTTTTGAACGGCCAATTGCTTGAGTCGTACGTTTTCCGAGGTGGGTTCGTAGCGGGAAACCAGTTCGACATACTCCTGCGTACCGTACACATCGGTCATGAGTTTGTTCAGGGCAGTTGCCGCCACTTGCGATGTTTTCACAAAAGCAGGGTCAAGATGACGTAAGGCCAGTTTGGTTACGTCGGCAGACGACGCACTGGTTGAGCCACTGTTGGCTTGTAGAATGCCTAGCAGCGCATTCGATTTTTCGGTGCCACCGGGGTTGAAGTCGAACGCCCGGAAATACCGTAACCGCTGATTGATATCCGTTTGTGAGTCGCCCGCCAGTTTGGCCAGCATCGGTACTGACTCTTTGGTACGGGCCCGCCACACGATATCGCGACCACCCGCATTGGCAATAGGGTCACCGTTTAGTTGTTTGATCCAGGCCGTGTAATACGTATCCCAGTTGCCATCGGCACCGATACCAAGCGCTTCCAGGTACCAGCGATCTTTACCGTCGTGTTTGCTGGCCAGCTGCGCCCACAAAGCCGGAGCCTCAGCCGACTTGCTACCACGTAAGGCAATAGCGCACTCCCGGCGTACCTGTGCGTCGGTATCGTTAACGAGTTGCTTGACAGTAGTGGTAATGTCACCGGGCAGTTGTCGGGCAGCCCGCAGCGCCGTAATGCGCAGATCTGAATTGGCATCGGCTAGAGCAGCCTTTACGTACTGCTGGCCTTTGTTGTCCGGTAGTTTGCTTAATAACCAGAGCGCACGGGCTTTCTGGCGTGGGTCGGTGGTTGTTTTATAGAATTTGGCAAGTGGCTTTTCGGCCTTCATACCCATCTCATGTAATTTCTGCCAGCCTGAATACCGGATCGACATGTTCGGACTTTGCAGCGCGTCGATAGCACCTTCGGTCGTTGTGACGTCCACTTTCGGCATGGTGTAGGGCGAACCAGGAGGGGCTACACGGTAGAGACGCCCTTTGCTCTGATCACCTGCCTGGTGACCGCCAACACCAGGATCGTACCAGTCGGCAATAATGAGCGAACCGTCGGGCGCTACGCATACGTCGGCTGGCCGGAACCACTGGTCCCGGGCTCCCTCCAGCACATTTACGATCTCAGCTTTGTAGCCTGCCCCGTCTTTCTGAACGGGATACGAGCGCACCACATTTGGTCCGGCATCGCAGTGGATCATCTGCCCCTGGAATTGCTTCGGCAACAGCTTACCTTCATACACGATCATACCCGTTGGCGAACCGGCACCGGTTTGCAACAGGTTTGGGATACTACCGGGATCGTTGAGGTGCCAGTGTTTTTTGGGCGTTTCGGCTTCTATGTTTGTCCGGTTTGCCTGCCAGCCTGCGCCGGTCAGTTCATCGGTATAACCGTAGTTACCATACTCCATCACGTAGTTGATCCGTACGCCCTTGTTGCCGTCATCGTCGTTGTCCGACTGCCACAGCGTTCCGTATGAATCGACAGCTACTTCGTAGTTATTCCGGAAGTTCTGGCCCAGCAGTTCCACGTTCTTTCCGTCGGGATCGCAGCGGAACACCATGCCTTGCCTGAAGTTTTGCTTGTCGATGGGCTTTCCCGTCGCTACGTCGACTACGGGCTTACCGTCCTTATCCAGGAGTTGCTTGCCCTCGTTACCGAAGTTAAAATACCACTTCCCATCGGGACCGAACACGAACGTGTGCATGCCATGGTCATGCTGTTCGCCACCGATACCCGTAAACAACAGTTCCTTTTTATCGGCTTTATCGTCACCATTCTCGTCGGTGAAGACCCAGACGTTGGGGCTGTCGGAAACGATGACTTTGTTACCCTGCACCCATATACCCAGGGGTGACTCAAGTTCTTTTCCCTGATAGAAAACCTTCGTAACATCCGCTTTCCCGTCGCCATTGGTATCTTCCAGAATCACGATACGGTCGCCCGCTTCGTTGGTTGGGTTACCGTTAATGGCCGGGCGATAGTTGTACGCTTCACAAACCCACACGCGTCCTCTGGCATCAACATCAATGTCGGTGGGATTCTTGAGCATTGGTTCGGCCGCAAACAGGGTTGCTTCCAGACCGGGTGCCACGTTGAGACTACCCACCGCATATTTAGGATCGTGCTTGTCGTCGTCGGTAAGGCGCGCAAACAAGGCCGTCAGATAGCTGCGCGAAGCCGCGTTGAGGTTGCGGTTCTGGTAAGCGCCAATGAACGTACCGCCAACCAGCAAACCAGCGGCCGACAAAGCCACTGCCCGCCGGGCAAGGGCTGATAATGTCGAGGAACGCATATTCATGAGTTAAAATGAGAAAACGAAGAATTGAACTTTACCATGTAAATATAGACACAAATCTGGCTGGTACGAACAAGAAATGAACACCTTCACGCAGTCATTTCACGCATCGATAAGCTGATTGGCACCAGGCTATTCACCAAAGGCAGTACACCTTCAAATATCCCCATTAGCTCCCGTGATTTACCCCGCCCAATTTTCCCGGTCCAGGCTCCGGTATTGAATGGCTTCGGCCAGATGCTCGATTTTGATTTCGTCGCTGCCAGCCAGATCGGCAATCGTACGCGACACTTTCAGGATCCGGTCATATGCCCGCGCCGACAGACCCAGCCGCTCCATGGCTGTTTTGAGCAGCATGCGGCCTGCATCGCTAATCACGCAGATTTCCTTTACCAGTTGCGATGGCATCATGGCGTTGGAATAGATACCCGGTTGTTCTACAAATCGCGCTGTCTGACGCTCACGAGCCCGTATAACCCGCTCCCGAATGACTTCGCTTGGCTCTGAAGGACGATTGGCGGTCATCTGGTCGAAAGAAACGGGCGTCACTTCTACGTGCAGGTCAATCCGGTCGAGCAGCGGCCCGCTCACTTTAGCCAGGTATTTCTGCACCACGCCCGGTCCGCAAACACAGTCCTTGTCGGGGTGATTGTAATAGCCACACGGGCACGGATTCATGCTGGCGATAAGCATAAAGCTGGCCGGAAACTCTACGGCCCATTTAGCCCGCGAAATATTCACCTTGCGGTCTTCGAGTGGCTGGCGCATAACCTCCAGCGCCGACCGTTTGAACTCAGGCAACTCGTCCAGAAAAAGCACACCATTGTGCGCCAGAGAGATTTCACCCGGCTGGGGAAAGCTACCCCCGCCCACCAGGGCCGCATCCGAAATCGTGTGGTGCGGAGCGCGATAAGGGCGGGTGGCAATCAGCGTAGCGCGGGTACCCAGTTTGCCGGCGACGGAGTGGATTTTAGTTGTTTCCAGCGCTTCCTGCAACGTCAGGGGCGGCAAAATACTGGGCAGGCGTTTGGCCAGCATGGTCTTACCGGCACCCGGTGGCCCAATCATGATCACATTATGGCCGCCAGCAGCCGCAATTTCCATCGCCCGCTTGATGTTTTCCTGACCCTGAACATGCGAAAAATCAGCATCGTAAGCGTTAAGCTGACTCATGAACAGATCACGCGTGTCGGTTTCCAGGGGCGTAATGTCCTTTTTCCCTTCAAAAAACTCGGCCGCTTCCTGAATTGTCGACACGCCAATCACATCCAGTTGATTAACAATGGAAGCTTCCTGCGCATTTTCGGTTGGAAGAACGAATCCTTTATAACCGCGCTTTCTCGCTTCGATCGCAATCGGCAGCACACCCTTGATAGGCCGTAAGGTGCCGTCGAGCGCCAGTTCGCCCATGATTACATAGTCATCCAGCTTACGCGTGGTGGTAATCTGTTCAGACGCTTCGAGCACACACAGACCAATGGGCAGGTCATAGGAAGACCCTTCTTTACGGATATCGGCGGGGGCCAGGTTAACGACGACCTTTTGGCGAGGCATCTTGTAACCAAAAAACTTCAGCGATGCTTCCACCCGCTGCTCGCTTTCCTTAACAGCACTATCGGGCAGCCCGACGAGGTGAAAATGTAATCCCTGTGCAACAACTACTTCAATGGTAATGATGCTGGCATTGACGCCGTAAACGGCCGCACCGTAAGTTTTGGCTAACATGTCAGGGTACAGTAAACGAATAAGGGCGATAGGTATCAAAACTACGGAACGACCAGCCAATAAAAAAACGAGGTACAAAAACACTCCCCTCCATGTGGCAGCCCTGTTCGCCGAATCATTCTATTCAGGTCCGTAGATGCCCCCAGGCGACTACCAGCCAACGATTGTCGTTGCACGCCCGGAACCGAATTGATCACCACTGTGCCGCTTAATAGAAACAATGTCGGCAAGTGAATTTTACAGATTGGCATCCGAACGCTTTTAGCCTACATTGCGTCTAGAGAATCGGCCCCTCATCACCGGCGTTTTTCGTATATTTATCTGAGAATTGAAACCCCCTTCTATGCACCGAACGTTTTACGTGCCCCGCTTCTGGCTCGTCTTGTTCTGTATCGGCACCGCCAGTTGCCTGACTGCCTTTTACCCCGACAAAATTTCGCTCGAAAAAGCTTTTTCCCGCATCAACACGGAAGTTGACCAACGCAGCCGCGCCTATGAAACCCTGTCCGATGCGTCGCAGCGGGTGGGCCACCGCCTGACAGGCAGCGTCAACGGAAGCCGTGCCGAAGAGTATGCCTATAACCTGCTGGCTTCCTACGGGTTTAAAGATGTTCGCTATGAACCTTTTGAAGTAGAGGCATGGGCGCGTGATACCGTTACACTGTCGGTGGTTCCCGACCGGAGCGATAACTTCCGCGAAGTAGCCGTGGTTTCGCTGGCTCACTCACCCGTTGAAGCACACATCAGGGGCGAAATTATCGACGTGGGCAACGGCCTGGAAGGTAACTTTGCCAGTATGAAGGACAAAATAAAGGGCAAGGTCGTGCTGGTCAACATCGGCCTGTCAAACCCCACAAAAGGTGCCCGTAATCTCCACCGTTCCGAGAAAACGGCGCTGGCCATTCAGTACGGTGCATCCGGCGTCATTATGGTCAACCTCGTAGCCGGCAACGTACTGCTTACGGGCACGGCGTCGGTAACGGGTAAGTTGATCGCCATTCCGTCGGTCTGTATTTCGCTCGAGAGCGGGCAGGCACTGCGGTCATGGATGCAGGAGGAAAACAGCCGCCTGCATGCCATTATCGACATGACCAATACAAGCCGGAAAATCCGTGCCCGTAATGTAGTGGCTACGCTGAAAGGCGCTAAATACCCGAATGAGAAAATTATTATTGGCGGTCACCTGGATTCGTGGGACCTGGCAACGGGTGCCATCGATAACGGAATCGGTTCATTTGCGGTCATGGACATCGCCCGTACAATGAAAGCATTGGGTCTGAAGCCCAAACGAACCATCGAGTTTGTTCTGTTTATGGGGGAAGAACAGGGGCTGCTTGGCTCGCGGGCGATGGTCGAGAACCTGAAGAATTCAGGAAACCTGGACAAAGTCCGGTATATGATGAACCTCGATATGACCAACGACCCCAATGGCCTGAATGCCTTTGGCCGGAGCGATATGGTGTCGTTCCTGAATGTCGTAGGCGAAACAATGAAACGAATCGATCCCAGCTTTGCCAACCAGATGGAAAACCAGGCGGGCCTGCACTCCGACCACCAGCCGTTTATGCTCGAAGGGATACCCGTCGTTGGCATGAATGGTCATTTGGACCGCTCGGTGCTCGACTGTTACCATGCCGACTGCGACAAGATGAACCTTGTCAAACCCGATCAGCTGAAAAACACGGTTCGCTACTCGACGATGTTGCTTTATGCGCTGGCCGATGCTGACGATATTCCAACCAGACGCCAGACCGACTCTCAAACCCGTGATTACCTCGTCATGCAGGGACTCAGGACCCCGTTACAAATCGCGAATGAGTGGCGGTGGAAAGAATAACTTCTTAGCAGAAGACCCATAACGCAACCGGGCCAAAAGACTACCATCTCAGGGGAGTAATGGTAGTCTTTTGGCCCGGTTGCTTTTTTTCTATTCGAGGGGTTTACCAATGTTTTTGTTTCTTTGTATTGACACGGCCTGTTACCCTCGTTATGGCAAAAAATACCTTTCGCGAACCAGAGCGCATTCCTAAACAGAAAAAGCAACGGCGTCGGCTCAAGTTAGCATCCTGGCTTAACGACTTCATTGGGTTGGACCGGCTTTTTGGTGAAGATAATGCCTGGCCAATCCGCCATATTGACCGTATCCTGTGGATCACGTTCTTACTCATCGTATACATCGGCCTGAATCACAACGCCGAGCGACTTGTCCGGCGCATCCAGCGAACCAAAACACAGGTCGACGAACTTCGCTCGCAGTACACCGTGCTGAATGCCGATTTTATGAAGAGCGGCAAACAGTCTGAAATTACGAAGCGGGTTGCCGGGCTCGGTTTGTCCGATAGCCAAACCCCACCCCACAAAATAGTCGTCAAGTCCGATGAACATTAAGCAGGATATTATTCAACGGGCAAACCACGTTTTCTACGTTGTGCTGGCCCTCGCTTTCGCGGTGGTAATGCGACTGGTTTACGTCCAGTATTTCCAGACATTCAAGGGTCAGTTCTGGCGCGAACGTGTGGCGGCAACGCTCATCCAGCGCGATACGATCCGGGCTATGCGGGGCAATATCCTGGCGGCCGATGGCAGTCTACTCGCAACCTCGTTACCCACTTACGTCGTTGGCCTCGATCCAACGACAGCTAAACCGGAATACTTCGGCAAGAAAGTAGATTCCCTGGGCCTACTCCTGGCCCGCATCTATAAAGATCGTTCGGCGCGCGACTACGCTGACCTTGTGCGGGATGCGCGCGCCCGCAAACGCCGGTATGTGTTGTTGAATCGTCGGCGCGTTACGTTCCAAGAGCGCCAGATGATGCTGAAATGGCCTTTTTTCCGGTCCTCGGCAAAGGTGGCAGCGCGTGGTGGTGTGCTACGCCCCTACTACGAACGTTACCACCCTTTTGGATCGATGGCTGAGCGTACCATTGGCAACCTCGACGCCAAAACCGGGCGGGGACTAATTGGTCTGGAAGCCTCGTTCCAGCCAGCGCTGGCGGGCAAAAACGCCGTCGGTCTGGTCGAAGTCTTATCGGGTGGTATCCGCAAACCAGTCGACGATGGCCCCGAGATGAAACCGGAGCCAGGTATGGATCTGTACACGACAATCGATGTTAACTTTCAGGATATGGCCGAAACATCCCTTCGGTCGGCGCTTGAAAAATACAAGGCAGACAAAGGCTGTGTTATCGTGATGGAAGTGGCAACCGGCGAAATCCGGGCTATGGCCAATTTATCGAAGCGCCGGGACAATACGTATGTCGAGAACTTCAATCATGCGCTGGCAGGACGGACGGATCCTGGCTCTACCTTCAAACTGGCAACGATGATGGCCCTGATGGAAGAGAAAGCGATCTCATTGAATCAGCTGGTAGCTACAGGTGGCGGATCGATGCGGTATAACGGCCTGGGAATTCATGACGCCAAACGGGGAGGAGCCGGAACGATTACGGCGCGGCAGGTTTTTGAGAAGTCATCGAACGTAGGCATTCATTTACTAATGAAAAGTTACTTCTATAGCCGCCCTGACCTCTACTGTCAATATCTGCGCCGGTTCCATCTGACTCAGCCAACAGGGATTCACATGAAAGGGGAAGCTATCCCTGTTGTTCGTAACCCCGACATGAAAGGCTGGAGTAAGGTGTCGCTGACCTCCATGTCTTACGGCTACGAAATGCAGATAACACCCCTCCAGATGCTGGCCTTTTACAACGCGGTAGCCAATGATGGCCGATGGGTGCGCCCGATGCTGGTTCGTAAAATCAAACTGGCTAACGAACTGGTTGAGGATAACCAGCCGGAAATAAGCGCAGAGCCTATCTGCTCCCCTGAAACTGCCAGAAAAGCGCAGGAACTGTTGCGTGGGGTTGTCGAACATGGAACAGCAAAGCACATAAATAATCCCCACTATGCTATAGCCGGCAAAACCGGCACGGCTCAAAAAGTCATAAACGGTCGCTATCAGGTCGGGAAATACTACACCTCGTTTATTGGTTATTTTCCAGCCAATAACCCTAAGTACACCATGATCACGGCAATCGATAGCCCCCAGGGTAATAACATAGACCTACTCTATGCCGGAGCCGTAGCCGCCCCCGTATTCAAAGAGGTAGCTGACCGGATCGTAGCCTACGACATCCGAATGCATGCCCCCATCAGAGCCGGGGGACGGCAGCCACGTCCGGCCTCAGCCTTACTGGCCGGGTATGCCGACGATCTGCATACCATCAGTAGTACTCTAAACATGGACAGTGAACCATCAACCGAAGGGTGGGTTGAAACAACAGAAGATGGGCGTTGGAAATCACGGCCTACCCGTCCTAACCAGGTACCCGATGTACGGGGATTGACACTACGGGATGCGTTGTTCCTGCTCGAAAACCGAGGATTCCGGGTAGTTGTTGAAGGAAAAGGAAAGGTAAAAGAGCAATCCGTGGAGCCTGGAACAGGGTCGGTAGACATAGCCGCCAAAACGATTACACTCAAGCTCGGCTAAACAAAAAAGCCCGTTCGCTGAAGCGACGGGCTTAGATAAGGATTATGATTCCGTACACGATTCCAGACCAGACCCAGATTGGCCATGTTCATTTGAAAGTAGCGGATCTTGACCGCGCGCTTCAGTTTTACCGCGATTTACTTGGCTTCACCGTTACAACGCTATACGGCGATCAGGCGGCCTTTATTTCGGCGGGTGGCTATCATCACCATATTGGGCTTAACACCTGGTACAGCAAAGGTATGCCCCCTGCACCGGTACGTAGCGCCGGCTTGTTTCATACGGCCATTCTATATCCAACGCGCCGGGATCTGGCGGTGGCCCTGAAACGGCTGATCGATGCACACTATCCCATTACGGGTGCCTCAGATCATGGGGTTTCAGAAGCTATATACCTGAACGATCCCGATCAGAATGGAGTAGAACTGTACTGGGATCGCCCTAAGGAAGACTGGCCGCAGAAGCCCGACGGTTCTCTGGAGATGTATACACATCCACTGGACCTGGAAGGGCTGCTGGGCGAGTTGTAGGAGTGCGTTCCAACGTGGTTCAGCGTTCCCCTATAGTGTCTTAAGGACTAGTTTCCGCCAGCGAACTTTAATGCCGCCACCATCGTGGATCTGTAAGGCTATTGACCCATCGGCCGCGCCGATCTTGGCATCGTGCATATCGATCATGGGCTTGCCGTTGAGGTATGTCTGAACGTGATCGCCCTCAACCCGTATACGCATGGTGTTCCACTCCTCTGGCTTCAGGATATTTTCTTTCTCGGACGGTATTTTTTCCAGCCAGCCCCGGCCATAGGATTCATACACGCCACCCGTATCGTGGTCTTTGGGGGCCACCTCAACCTGCCAGCCACTTACTTTGGTGCCTTCGATGCTCGACCGGAAGAAGACGCCACTGTTACCGTTGGCTTCCTGCTTGAATTGTACCGACAGATCAAAGTTCTTGTAAGTCTGTTCCGTTGCCAGATAGCCATACTGCTTGTCGGGGCCACTCTCGCAGATTAGTTCGCCATCCTTGACATACCATTTTTCGGTACCGTATACTTTCCAGCCGCTCAAATCCTTACCGTTGAAGAGCGTAATTTTTTTGGCCGGAGCAGCCATAACAAATAAGCCGAGCACAAGCCCGAAGAGCACTATTCGCTTCATTATGTCAATCGTTTAACGTGTGTAATTTATTATCGGGAACCGGCCATGATCACGCATACTGGAGCTGGTACGCTGATCGATTGGCCGGTGTAGGTCAGTTTGCCTGTTTTCTGATTGCGCTTAAAAATAGTAATAGTATCGGAATCCTGATTGGCGACAAAGACAAACTCGCCTTTTGGATCAATCATAAAATTACGCGGAGTTTTGCCCCTTGTTGGCTCATCACCTACGGCTGTCAGGTCGCCGTTGTCACCAATGGCAAAGATAGCCAATGCATGCCGCCCCCGATTCGATTGGTATAGGAACTTACCGGTAGGATCAATGTGAATGTCGGCGCTGGTATTCTGCTCGCTGAAGTCAGCGGGAAGTGTTTTAACACCATCACGAATCAAGGTCAGCGCCCCCGTTTTGGCATTCCGGCTAAAGACCGCTACCGACGAGATTAACTCTTCGGCCAGATAAGCAAACTTTCCATTCGGATGGAACGCCAGGTGACGTGGCCCAGACCCTGGCTTTACTGTTACATAAGGCGTCTGGGCAGGCTTAACCGTACTGTTTTTGGCATCTATTTCATAAATGTGCAGTTTATCGGTGCCCAGGTCAGCGACGTACACAAAACGATTGTCGGGAGACACCGTAGCCGAGTGAATGTGTGGCTTTTCCTGCCGTTTCGCATCCGGACCACGGCCGGTCTGTTGTACACTGTCGGTAGCCGCCCCCAGGTTACCGTCTAGGTTAATTGGCAATACGGCCATACTTCCCCCGCCATAGTTGGCAACGAAAGCGGTCTTACCCGTCTGGTCGATACTGACGTAGCATGGGCCGTTTCCCAGCGTAGACTGGCTGTTCAGAAAAGTAAGCTTTCCCGTCGTTCCGTCCACACGATACGCGCTGACAGCCCCGGCTTTGGATGGCCCTGTTTCGGCCGCTTCGTTAACAGAATAAAGGTATTTCGTCGATGGGTGCAACGCCAGAAAGGACGGGCTTTTTGCGTTGGATACGGACTGAAGTGGATTCATTGCTCCTGTCATCCGGTCAAATTCGTAGACATAAATCCCCTCGCTCCCCCGCACTGAGTAGGTACCAACGTAAATGATCTCTTTACCATGCTGAGCGTAGGCAGTCATGCCCAGATTAGTCAATAGCATCACCAGCCCAGTAAGTAGTTTGTACATAAATAGAATAAGTGGTCTGCTTGAGAAGTAGAATAAGGGCTCAAACTACCGATTAGCGCTCAATCAACCGACTGTTGCTCAAAAAAGCAGCCAATAATATTATACAAAGGGCTTATTAACCTTGTTTCTGGCTACCAGACCCTATTCAGGCTACGGGCGTGAGCGTACACCTAACGATCGGGAAAGGATTTATTCTTCATTAAAAAAACTTATAATTCGGTTAATGAGAATCACTTACTTTTGTAATACGATTGGCTGAGTTGACTGTTCATATCGTTCAAACCTAACTTTTCGTTACCCATTAAATTATCATTTATTAGTATGAAACGAGTACTCATTCTTTTCGCGGCCATAGCGATGCTATCCTCCTGCAATAGTAAAAAGCGGCTGGCTGAGATCAAGACCCTACAGGAAGCGCGCGATAAAGCGGTTGCTTCGCTTAATGACTGTGACCAGCGTACGGCCGATCTACGCACTCAGTTGTCTGCAAAAGACAATGACTTGCAGGGTAAGGATAAACAGGTTGGTGACCTACAGTCCCAAATTGACTACCTGAAACGCACAAACACTAATCTGCTGGATCGCATGTCCGATCTTTCGATCGTGAGCAAATCAGGGGCTGAGAGTATCAAAAAGTCGCTTGAAACACTTAACGAGCAAACGAAGTACGTTAATAACCTTAACACCAGTATCCAGCGCAAAGATTCTATTAACCTGTCATTGGTTATGAACCTGAAGCGCTCTCTGGACGATATCAACGACCAGGATGTACAGGTTGAAGTTAAAAAAGGTGTAGTTTACGTATCAATTTCCGACAAACTTCTTTTCAAATCGGGTAGCTACGATATTACGCCCCGTGCCGAAACCGTACTGGGCAAAGTAGCTAAAGTGGTCAATGATCACAAAGAGCTTGACATTCTGGTAGAAGGCCACACAGACGTTGTCCCCATTTCGACGGCTTCGATCAAAGACAACTGGGACCTGAGCGCCCTGCGCGCTACATCTGTTGTTCGGACACTACAAGGAAAGTTTGGTGTGGCACCTGAGCGCATGACGGCTGGTGGTCGTTCGGAGTTCAGCCCGAAAGATGACAATACTACATCGGTAGGCCGTCAGCAGAACCGCCGTACGGAGATCATCATCACGCCAAAACTGGATCAGTTCTTCAACCTGCTTTCGAACGGGCAGGCTGGTAAGTAATTTCTATTTGGGAAACGAGTTAGGGCTGTTCCTGTGGAGCCTGGTCAACGTTCAACACGTTGACCAGGCTCCACAGGAACAGCCCTAACTCGTTTCCCACGATACCAGTCAGGCTAAAAACAAAAAGCCGTCCAATAGTATGGACGGCTTTTGAGGTTTGGTGACCACCGGGACTGTGGTCGGTATTGGTTGGTTTAGAACCGGAAGTGCGAGAACGCCTTGTTGGCTTCTGCCATACGGTGCGTATCGTCCTTCTTTTTCACTGCCGAGCCTTCGCCCTTTGCAGCAGCCACGATTTCAGCAGCTAGCCGGTCTACCATAGTTTTCTCACCCCGTGAACGAGCGTACCGGATAAGCCATTTCATGCCTACCGCGACCTTCCGGTCTGCCCGTACTTCGGTTGGCACCTGAAAGGTAGCTCCACCGACACGACGGCTTTTTACTTCAACTGTGGGCATAACGTTGTTCAACGCTTTTTTCCACGTATCCAGACCACTCTCGCTGGTGCGCTTGGCAACGACATCGAGTGCATCGTAGAAGATTGAGTACGCCAAGCTTTTCTTGCCTTCGTACATCAGGTTGTTTACAAATTTGGTTACGAGGACCTCCTTGTATTTAGGATCGGGCAACACGTAACGCTTGGGCGGTTTCGCCTTTCTCATGATTTCTTCAGATTTTTGATCTTACTCTGCCGTAGTCTTTCAACGGGCAGTCGATTTTTTGATGGATGATTTCAGGTTTATGCTATAGACCAGACGTGACTATAGCCTATACCCTACATCATACTTACTTTTTCTTGCCTTTTGCTGGTGGTGCACCTTTGCCACCTTTTACCGGAGCCTGGCCTGGCTTCGGACGCTTAGCGCCGTATTTCGAGCGGCTCTGCAAACGACCGCTTACGCCGGCTGTATCCAAGGCACCCCGAACAATGTGATAACGTACACCCGGAAGGTCTTTTACCCGACCACCGCGAATCAGCACGATTGAGTGCTCCTGCAGGTTGTGGCCTTCACCCGGAATGTATGCGTTTACTTCCCGGCCGTTCGTCAGACGAACCCGGGCAACTTTACGAAGCGCCGAGTTTGGCTTCTTCGGTGTCGTCGTATACACACGTGTGCATACGCCCCGACGTTGTGGGCAGGAATCCAAAGCTGGCGACTTCGATTTGTCGACCAGTTTCTCACGTCCCTTGCGCACCAATTGTTGTATGGTAGGCATTATTAAATTAGTTTACGAAAAAACAGTCTTCCCGAAATTTGAGGTGCAAAGATACGGAAAATAAAACGTATGCCAAGGCTTAACTGGCAAGTATTTAGAAGATACAGAGGAGTATATGGCTCCATTGACCTGGCTGGTCATGCTCCTTCTTTTTACGCCTGCCCTACTGGACCACCAAACCCACCACTCGGGAAGCGAAAAGTATCTGTCGGATTACTTATGTCTCCATAAGCTTCCTCAAACCGACTAATATTTTCGCGAAGAGCCTCCAGAAGTCGTTTAGCATGTTCAGGAGTCAGAATGATGCGGGCTTTAACTTTTGCCTTAGGAACACCTGGCATCAGTCGGATGAAGTCCAGGATAAACTCACTATTCGAATGGGCAATCATAGCCAGGTTTGCATACGTTCCTTCAGCGATTTCTTCACTCAATTCTACGTCAATTGAATTCTCGGGGTTTTGTTGTGGAGGAGGAGTCATACAGGCGTTTTTTTAACAAGATTAGCTATCAAAAAACGCCCCAACCATCACTGGCCGGGGCGTTTTTATCATTCAATGTATAAGGCATTTTAAACCGTAGCTTTTTTCTTGCTGCGGGCAAACTGCTCTTTCGACTCGGTGATCGTTTCCAGTTCTTCCTTCGATCCAATGATTGCAGTTTGGTAACGACGCAATCCTGTACCGGCTGGAATCAGGTGACCAACGATAACGTTTTCTTTCAGACCATCGAGGACGTCGCGCTTACCCCGGATCGACGCTTCGCTCAACACCTTCGTCGTTTCCTGGAACGAAGCGGCCGATATGAAGCTGTCTGTACCGAGTGACGACTGCGTGATACCCATCAGCGTTGGCTGAGAAACCGCTGCCATTGCATCACGAACGGTCACGAGGGCCATATCACGACGTTTCAGACTGGAGTTCTCATCGCGCAGACGACGGGTCGTAACGATCATACCTGGCTTCAGATTCTCTGAATCGCCGGCATCCATTACAACTTTGGCATCAAGCATCTTATCGTTTTCTTCGCGGAACGACCACTTATCAACAACCTGCCCTTCGAGGAAATTCGTGTCGCCCGAATCGATGATCTCAACTTTCTGCATCATCTGCCGAACAATGGCTTCGATGTGTTTGTCGTTGATTTTCACACCCTGCAAACGGTACACTTCCTGAATTTCATTTACCAGATACTCCTGAACGGCCGTCGGACCTTTGATGGCCAGAATGTCACTCGGTGTAATGGCACCGTCAGAAAGCGGAGCACCAGCCCGTACAAAGTCATTGTCCTGTACCAGGATAAACTTCGACAGCGGAACGAGGTACTTCTTCTTCGTTCCGTCTTTCGACTCGATGAAGATTTCGCGGTTACCGCGTTTGATGGCACCATAGGTTACTACACCATCGATTTCGCTTACCACAGCTGGATTAGACGGGTTCCGGGCTTCGAACAACTCCGTTACCCGTGGCAGACCACCCGTAATGTCGCGGGTTTTACCCACGTTACGCGGAATCTTTGCCAATGGCTGACCGGCTTTGATCGCTTGCCCTTCTTTCACCACCAGACGTGAGCCAACAGGCAGGTTGTAGCTCTTCTGCAACTGACCGTTTCCGGTTTCGTCGAGGTGCAACAGCAATGTGCTGGTGCCATTGACAACGATAGCCGGGTTCTTGGCTTTATCACGGGTTTCAATGATCACTTTCTCCTGGAAGCCCGTCTGTTCGTCGAACTCCTCACGGTACGTGATACCATCTTCTACAGCGTTGAAATTCAGGGTACCTGTCAGTTCAGAAAGGATAACGGCGTTATAAGGATCCCAGGCGCAGATATCGTCGCCCTTTTTCACCGTGTCTCCGTCTTTAACCCGCAAGAATGCGCCGTATGGTACGTTATTGCTGATCAGCACCGTGTTGCGGTCGTTTGGATTCACGATCCGGATTTCACCTGAACGGCCCATTACAACCGTCTGAGGATTTCCTTCGTTGTCCTGCGACTCAACCATCCGCATTTCTTCGAACTCAATAAGTCCGTCAAACTTGGCTTTGATCGACGCATCAACAGCAATGTTGGACGCTGTACCACCTACGTGGAACGTGCGCAGCGTTAACTGCGTACCCGGTTCACCAATCGACTGGGAGGCAATTACACCCACCGCTTCACCGATGTCGACCATCCGACCCGAAGCCAGGTTGCGACCGTAGCACTTGGCGCAAACGCCCTGCCGCGACTCGCAAGTCAGTACCGAACGGATTTCGACGGTTTCGATAGCCGTTTCATCAATATGTGCGGCTACTTCCTCCGTAATCAGGTCGCCCGAAGCAACGATCAGTACAGGCTTGCCTGCTTCATCTTTCAGCAGCGGATCGTAGATATCATGAACGGTAGTACGGCCCAGGATACGTTCTGACAGCGGTTCAACGATATCCTCGTTGTCTTTCAACGCCGACACCTGTAGGCCACGCAACGTCCCACAATCGTCTTCGCTGATGATAACATCCTGCGCTACGTCATGCAAACGGCGGGTCAGGTAACCGGCATCGGCCGTTTTCAAGGCTGTATCGGCCAGACCTTTCCGGGCACCGTGTGTTGAGATAAAGTACTCCAATACGTCAAGACCTTCTTTGAAGTTCGAAAGGATTGGGTTTTCAATGATCTCGCCAACGGAACCTTGCAGGTTTTTCTGCGGCTTGGCCATCAGGCCCCGCATACCACCCAACTGACGAATCTGCTCACGGGAACCACGGGCACCCGAGTGCATCATCATATAGATTGAGTTGAACCCACCCTGGTCTGCTTCAAGCTGTTTCATCAGCGTCTCGGTCAGGCGCGAGTTAACCCGCGTCCAGATATCGATAACCTGATTATAACGCTCATTTTCTGTGATAAGACCCATCAGGTAGTTATCCCAAACCGTCTGCACTTCTGCTTTCGCTTCGTTGACCAGTCCTTGTTTGGCATCTGGAATCATGACGTCGCTCAAACCGATGGACAAGCCACCTTTAAACGCCATCTGGAAACCAAGCTCCTTAATCTCATCAAGGAATTGAGCAGTACGAGCTCCTCCCGAAATCTTAAAGATCAGCGCAATAATCTGCTGCAGCTTCTTCTTCGTGAGCAGTTCATTGATATAGCCTACTTCTTCTGGTACAGCCTGGTTGAACAGCAACCGGCCGGCAACCGTCTCGATCAGTTTGAAAACCAGCTCACCATTTTCGTCCCGGACCTTAACCCGGCACTTAATGTTAGCGTGTTTGGAAACCTTGCCTTCGTTCATGGCAATAATGACCTCTTCGGCACCGTAAAAAATCATCCCTTCGCCCGAGATAGGGTATTCAGGAATGCTCTTACGGCCTTTCGTCACATAATACAAGCCAAGAACCATGTCCTGCGATGGTACCGTAATCGGTGCACCGTTGGCAGGGTTCAGAATGTTATGCGACGCCAGCATCAGCAACGACGCTTCAAGCACGGCTTCCTGACCAAGCGGCACGTGAACGGCCATCTGGTCACCGTCAAAGTCAGCGTTGAAGGCGGTACAAACGAGTGGGTGCAGCTGAATAGCTTTACCTTCAATGAGTTTTGGCTGGAAAGCCTGAATACCCAAACGGTGAAGCGTTGGTGCCCGGTTCAGCAGAACAGGGTGACCTTTCAGTACGTTCTCCAGAATGTCCCAGATAACCGGGTCTTTCCGATCAACGATCTTCTTCGCCGATTTCACCGTTTTTACGATACCCCGCTCAATAAGCTTACGGATAACGAACGGTTTGAACAGCTCAGCAGCCATATCCTTCGGCAAGCCACACTCGTGCAGCTTCAGTTCAGGACCAACCACGATTACCGAACGACCCGAGTAATCGACACGCTTACCGAGCAGGTTCTGCCGGAAACGGCCTTGCTTACCCTTCAGCATGTCGGACAGTGACTTCAGTGCCCGGTTACCTTCCGAACGGACGGCATTCACTTTCCGCGAGTTGTCGAAGAGCGAATCGACAGCTTCCTGCAACATCCGCTTTTCATTACGCAGAATTACTTCCGGCGCTTTGATTTCGATCAAACGCTTGAGACGGTTGTTCCGAATGATAACCCGACGATACAGGTCATTCAGGTCGGACGTAGCAAACCGGCCACCGTCCAGGGGGACGAGCGGGCGCAGCTCAGGTGGAATAACCGGCACCATCTTGATGATCATCCACTCGGGACGGTTCTCAATACGGCCGTTAGCCTCCCGGAATGCTTCAACAACTTTCAACCGCTTCAGAGCCTCAGCCTTACGTTGCTGCGATGTGTCAGTAGCTGCTGCGTGACGCAGTGAGTATGACAGTTCATCGAGGTTAACGCGCGAGAGCAGCATCTCAAGCGACTCAGCCCCCATCTTCGCGATGAATTTATTTGGGTCTTTATCGTCGAGGTGTTGGTTGTTGCCTGGCAGTTTGTCAATAATGTCGAGGTACTCGTCTTCCGTCAGGAAGTCCAGCTGGTTGATACCATCCTCGGCTTTTATACCGGGCTGTACCACGATGTACCGCTCGTAATAAATGATCTGGTCGAGTTTCTTGGTCGAAAGTCCGAGCAGATAACCAATTTTATTCGGTAAGCTACGGAAGTACCAGATATGCGCAACGGGCACCACTAATTCGATGTGGCCCATACGCTCCCGGCGTACCTTCTTCTCGGTCACCTCTACCCCACAGCGGTCGCAGATAATGCCTTTGTAGCGAATCCGCTTGTATTTACCACAGTGACACTCCCAGTCCTTCACGGGTCCGAAGATGCGCTCGCAGAACAAGCCGCCCATCTCGGGTTTATAGGTCCGGTAGTTGATTGTCTCCGGCTGCGTCACCTCGCCGTAGGAACTCTCCAGAATGGACTCGGGCGATGCCAGACTGATGGTTACAGTGGCAAAGTCGCTGTTGAGTTTCTTGTTCTTTTTGAACGACATTGGTTGGAGATTTAATTATAAAATGGAGAAAAGGGAGGAAGGAGAAAAGGGAGGAAGGATTTAAAGGTTGCCCTTTTCTCCTTCCTCGCTTTCCTCCGTTCTCCTTACTCTAACGTAATTTCAAGTGCTAAACCACGTAGCTCGTGAACCAGTACGTTGAACGATTCAGGAATGTTAGGCTTCGGCAGGTTTTCACCTTTCACAATAGCCTCGTATGCCTTCGCACGTCCAACAACGTCATCTGATTTCACCGTCAAAATTTCCTGTAAGATGTGTGAAGCACCAAACGCTTCGAGCGCCCATACCTCCATCTCCCCGAAACGCTGACCACCAAACTGTGCCTTACCACCCAGCGGCTGCTGCGTGATGAGCGAGTAGGGTCCAATCGAACGGGCGTGCATCTTGTCGTCTACCAGGTGGCCCAGTTTGAGCATGTAAATGATACCAACTGTTACCGACTGATCGAAACGTTCACCCGTCAGGCCATTGTAAAGGTACGTCCGGCCAAAAGAAGGCAAACCTGCTTCGTCCAGCTCATCGGCAACCTGCTGCTCCGTTGCGCCATCGAAAATTGGCGTTGCATATTTACGGTTCAGCTTCTGACCCGCCCAGGCAAGCACCGTTTCATAGATCTGACCCAGGTTCATCCGGGACGGTACGCCAAGAGGATTCAGAACGATATCCACTTTTGTTCCGTCTTCGAGGAACGGCATATCTTCATCACGAACGATACGGGCAACAACCCCTTTGTTTCCGTGACGACCAGCCATCTTGTCCCCTACCTTCAGCTTGCGCTTTTTGGCGATATACACCTTGGCTAGTTTTACGATACCTGCTGGTAGTTCGTCACCCACTTCAAGGGCAAACCGCTCCCGCTTGAACCGGCCGGTTATTTCGCTGCGACGGTTATTGTAGTTCTTTATTAAAGAAACAATCATACCGTTCAGTTTCTCATCGTCTGTCCATCCTTCGAGGTTCAGATCTGATAACAGATTGGCTTCTTCGGGAACAGCATACGTGCTTTCGTCGCGGTAGTTGTTCTTATCGGGAAACAGATTCTCTGTAATGTTTTTACGGGAGAACTTGACGCCTTTACTAACTACCTCATCGCCAAATTTGTGCTTGACACCCTGGGTGGTTTTGCCATCCAGCAGGTCAACTATTTTGTCGATCATACGGGTCCGGAAGTCATTTAACTCACGTCCGTACCGCTTCATCAGCACTTTCACTTCGTCTTTGTGCTTACCCCGGTCTTCTTTGGCCGGGCGCGCAAATAACTTCGTGTCGATAACAATACCCTTTAACGATGGTGGTGCTTTTTTAGAAGCATCCTTCACGTCACCAGCTTTGTCACCGAAGATGGCACGCAGCAGTTTTTCTTCCGGTGTCGGATCGCTTTCTCCCTTTGGTGTAATCTTACCGATCAGGATATCGCCTTCTTTCACTTCCGTACCCACGCGAACAATACCGCTTTCATCGAGGTTACGAACAGTTTCTTCGCTTACGTTTGGAATCTCCGAGGTCAACTCCTCTTCGCCCCGCTTCGTATCACGAACTTCCAGTTCGAACTCTTCAATATGGATCGATGTGAAAATATCTTCGCGCACAACGCGCTCCGAAATCACGATAGCATCCTCGAAGTTGTAACCCTGCCAAGGCATGAAAGCAACTTTCATGTTCCGGCCCAAGGCCAGTTCACCCGCCTGGGTGGCATACCCTTCACATAATACATCCCCTTTCTTCACCTTCTGGCCTTTCAGCACAGTTGGCTTGATGTTGATGCATGTGTCCTGGTTAGTCCGGCGGAACTTGATCAGATTATAGGTCTTGCGATCTTCGTCAAACGATATAGCCAATTGATCATCATCGAGCATGTACCGGACAATAATCTTCGTTGAGTCAACAAACTCAACCGTACCATCTGCTTCTGCAATAACCAGCGTCCGGGAATCGACAGCTACGCGCCCTTCCAAACCTGTGCCTACAATTGGCGCTTCAGGACGAAGTAACGGCACAGCCTGACGTTGCATGTTCGAACCCATCAGGGCACGGTTAGCATCATCGTGTTCAAGGAATGGAATCATCGACGCGGCCACCGACACAATCTGGTTGGGGGCAATGTCCATGAAAGTTACATTCTGTGGCTCAGCAATCGGGAAGTCACCTTCAAAACGGGCTTTCAGCTTATCGACCATGAAGTTACCTTTCTTGTCGATGCCTGCATTTGCCTGCGCGATATAGTGCGTGTCTTCCTCTTCAGCCGTCAGGTACATGACCGGCTTATCCATCGATACCTTACCGTTTTCAATGATGCGATAAGGTGTTTCAATGAAGCCCATGCTATTGATTTTAGCATAGACGCAAAGCGATGAGATCAGACCAATGTTCGGACCTTCCGGGGTCTCGATCGTACACAACCGACCGTAGTGAGTATAGTGTACGTCACGAACTTCAAAACCAGCGCGCTCCCGCGACAGACCACCAGGTCCGAGTGCCGACATACGACGCTTGTGCGTCACCTCGGCCAACGGATTGGTTTGGTCCATGAACTGCGACAGCTGATTGGTACCAAAGAATGAATTGATAACCGAGGACAGTGTCCGGGCATTGATCAGGTCAACAGGTTTGAAGTCCTCATTGTCCCGAACGTTCATACGTTCTTTGATTGTCCGTGCCATACGGGCAAGGCCAACACCAAACTGAGAGTACAATTGCTCACCCACAGTCCGAACACGCCGGTTGCTCAGGTGGTCAATATCATCGACAACAGCTTTCGAGTTGATTAGTCCGATCAGGTACTTCACGATACACACGATATCGAGTGTGGTGAGTACCTTCATTTCAGATGAAATGTCGAGACCCAGCTTCTTGTTGATCCGATAGCGGCCAACATCACCAAGGTCATAACGCTTATCTGAAAAGAACAGGCTCTGAATAATTTCACGAGCAGCCTGCTCATCAGGGGCATCAGCATTCCGAAGCTGCCGGTAGATCTGTTCCACAGCCTCTTTCTCCGAGTTGGAACTATCTTTTTGCAGCGTATTGTAGATGATATTGTAATCGGCCATATTCATGTCCTCCTTATGCAGGATGACCGACTTCTGTCCCGACTCTGTAATTACATCGATATCATCTGCCTTGATAGCCGAATCACGCTCCAGGAGCACTTCATTCCGGCTAATAGAGACCACTTCACCTGTATCCTCATCTACGAAATCTTCCGTCCAGGTTTTCAGCACCCGGGCAGCAAGACGACGACCAATGGCTTTTTTCAGGTTTGCAGGCGTTGCAGGTACTTCTTCCGACAGGCCGAACAAATCAAGAATGTCTTTGTCCGAACCATATCCAATAGCCCGCAACAGCGTTGTAACCGGAAATTTCTTCTTCCGGTCAATGTACGCATACATAACGTTGTTTACATCCGTTGAGAACTCGATCCATGAGCCCTTGAACGGGATAATCCGCGCCGAGTACAGCTTGGTACCATTTGTGTGTTTGCTCATCGAGAAGAACACACCCGGCGAGCGGTGCAATTGTGAAACAATCACCCGTTCAGCACCGTTGATGACAAACGAGCCTTTCTCAGTCATGTACGGTATGTTGCCCAAAAACACTTCCTGCTCGATCGTTTCAAAATCCTCGTTATCGGGATCATTGTTGGATAAGCGTAGTTTAGCTTTCAGCGGCACTGAATACGTCAACCCCCGATCGATAGACTCATCAACTGAGTACTTCGGCGGATCGACCAGATAATCGATGAACTCCAGTTTGAAATTCTCACGAGAGTCTGAAATTGGGAAGTTTTCCTGAAAAACCTTGAACAGACCTTCTTCCGACCGTTGGTTGGAGGGGGTGTCAAGCTGGAAAAAATCTTTGAAGGATTTTACTTGAATATCCAGAAAATCAGGATACCCAATCACTGGCTGAATCGTCGCAAAATTTTTGCGCGTACTGATTTTCGCGTTTGTAGCCAAGATTGTGTTTCGTTTAGTTGCGTAACCGGTTCACCATGAGTACGTTGCGGAGAGTTGCAACGGTACCCGAACTAAGCGGTCATTCAGGCTCCGGGCGTCACCCGACCCGTGGAGCGTAAATAGACAACGTAAGGCAATACGAATAAGTTTGTCTTTTGCAAGGGCATAGACAAAAAAGTCTCCAAACAGGAAAAGACCAGACGATGGTCTGGCCTCCCCTGCCTGGAGCGATATACAAAAGGGCTTTTGCTTACTTTACTTCAACTTCAGCACCAGCTTCTTCGAGTTGTTTGCGCAGGGCTTCAGCCTCGTCTTTGCTAACACCTTCTTTCACCGGCTTCGGTGCTGTGTCAACTAGTTCTTTGGCTTCTTTCAGACCCAGACCGGTCAGATCTTTCACCAACTTCACCACGGCTAGCTTAGCGGCACCAGCCGACTTCAGAACCACGTCGAATGAGGTTTTCTCAGCAACAGCTGCTGGTGCATCAGCACCACCGCCACCACCGGCCATCATTACAGGAGCCGCAGCAGCCGGCTCGATACCATATTCGTCTTTCAGGATGGTAGCCAGTTCGTTAACTTCTTTAACCGTTAGGCCTACAAGCTGCTCAGCGAACGCTTTCAAATCTGCCATTTTAGTATTCTTATTTGATTGTGATACAATTGGATGGAGTGCAAACATCTTGTCTGCACTTTATTAGTTATTTATCGGATAGTCAGACAGTATGTCCGCAATACTAGGCTTCCTCGCGCTCCGACAGCGTTTTGAGAATGCCAGCCAGTTTGTTGCCACCACCTTGCAACGCCGAGATGACATTTTTCGCAGGTGACTGTAACAAGCCAATGATTTCGCCAATCAACTCCTCGCGGCTCTTCAGCGCGATGAGGGTATCGAGTTGGTCTGCACCAATGAATAAGCTACTATCGATAGAAGCGCCTTTCAGTTGGAGTTTGTCACTCGTCTTGCGAAATTCTTTAATCAGTTTTGCTGGTGCTTTACCATTGCTGGGGTGAAACATCACCGCCGACTGGCCTTGCAATACCGTATCGTTGAAGGGAGAAAAATCCGCTTCGAGGGTTTCGAGTGCTTTTTTGATGAAGGTGTTCTTCACCACTTTGTACTCGATGCCCCGCTCAAAACACATCCGACGGAGGTTGTTTGTTTCAGCAACCGTCATGCCATTGGCTTCCGTGATGTAGAAGAAGGGAATCGACTGGAACTTGCCGGTCAACTCCTCAATTATTGCTCCTTTTTCGTCGCGCTTCATGGCTTAAATTCCGGCTACCGTGCCTTTGTCGATGTTTACTCCTGGACTCATTGTGCTCGACAGGTAGATTGTTTTTACATACGTGCCTTTCGCCGACGATGGCTTCAGACGCATAAGCGTTGCAATTACTTCCTGCGCGTTTTCAACCAGTTTATCCGGCGTGAACGATACTTTACCAATACTTGTGTGAATGATACCCGTTTTATCAACTTTGAAGTCGATTTTACCGGCTTTCACCTCACGAACGGCTTTAGCCACATCGGGTGTAACTGTACCCGACTTAGGGTTTGGCATCAGACCACGTGGACCCAGTACTTTACCCAGACGACCAACCTTAGCCATTACGTTCGGCATCGTGATAATCACATCGATGTCGGTCCAGCCTTGTTCGATTTTCTGAATGTAGTCATCTAGACCCACGAAATCAGCACCAGCCTCTTTCGCTTCGTTCTCCTTGTCCGGTGTGCAAAGCACCAGAACGCGAACCGTTTTACCTGTACCATGGGGTAACGTAGCAACGCCACGTACCATCTGGTCGGCTTTACGCGGATCAACGCCCAGACGGACATCAATATCCACGGAAGCATCGAATTTCGTGAACGAGATCTCCTTCAGAATCTCGGCTGCCTGCGCAAGCGAGTATTCCTGAGAAGCGTCGTACTTCGATTGAGCTTCCTTTTGTTTTTTCGTTAACTTAGCCATGTGTGTGTTTGCCTCGGCAAGTCTATTAGTTCTCGAATGGCGCTGCACCCGTCACCGTGATTCCCATGCTGCGGGCTGTACCAGCCACCTGTTTCATTGCTGACTCAACCGTAAAGGCATTCAAATCGGGCATCTTCGTTTCCGCGATAGTCCGAATTTGATCCCACGATACTGTGCCAACTTTGTTCCGGTTTGGTTGAGCGGAGCCGCCTTTCAGCTTTGCCGCTTCCATCAGCAGAATTGGTGCAGGCGGGGTCTTAATTACGAAATCAAAGGACTTGTCCTTGTAATACGTAATCAGAACTGGCAACACCGTACCCATCTTATCCTGCGTACGGCCATTGAACTGCTTGCAGAATTCCATGATATTCAAACCCTTGGAACCCAATGCCGGACCGATTGGAGGTGAGGGGTTGGCTTGCCCGCCTTTGACTTGCAGCTTTACGTAGCCACCTACTTCTTTTGCCATTGTCTTGATTAATTTGCGATTGTTACCTACTGATTGCTGGATGATCCGTCACATTCACAGTCCAGTCTCATCGATGCCAATCCACTTGTTGTGGCCGTTTGTCTCCTGAGGGAAGCATAAGACGCCCGACCGATTGAAAGAAAGTTAGGTTGCCCTTAGCTTTCCTTCTCCACTTGCGCGTAACTGAGTTCTACCGGAGTATTCCGGCCAAATATCTTCACGACGACGTTCAATTTCTTGCGGTCATCGAATACTTCTTCTACTGTGCCAATGAAACCGCCGAAGGGTCCATCAACTACTTTTACGGATTCTCCACGTATGTAAGCAACCGTACTCGTGGCAACTTCCTGAGTTTCTTCTTCTACTTTACCCAGAATCCGATTCACTTCAGCTTCCCGCAGAGGTACCGGCACCTTCGATGTCGTACCAACCTGTGAATTACCTAAAAACCCTAAAACGCCCGGCATATTCAGGATCATGTCAAGCGCGCGATTATTGCCGAGATCAGCCGAAATCAGAATATAACCAGGAAAAAATGATTTTTCCCGAACGCGCTTCTTACCGTTGCGCATTTCGTATACCTTTTCCGCCGGGATTAAAACCTGCGGAATTACTTCGTCCAACTTTTGCCGGATAATCTCGTTATCGAGATAGGATTTGATCTTCTTCTCCTGTCCCGACACCGCCCGAATGACGTACCACTGTATGCCGATCATATAATTTCAAGTTTTTAAGTGTTTGATACCTACGCTTTTAATGGGCTTTAACTAAGCCACGCAACTATCAAGCGACTCAAATACCACTTTAGAATGACTGATAAAATGCGTTCAGTCCATTCTCAAACACTAAATCGATCAGCCCGACCATCATCGCAAAAATCAGCGAAGCGACCAGTACCAATGTTGAACTGGATTGCAGATCGCTGAATTTCGGCCAGGTTACGTTATGCTGAACTTCCTCCCAGGAGGCTTTCAGAAACGAGATAAACTTATCCATTGTGCGTAAGGGATTTGCACGGGTGGAGAGATTCGAACTCCCATCAACGGTTTTGGAGACCGCTATTCTACCCTTGAACTACACCCGTGTATGTGTGTTTAAACGAGAAACGCCGGAAGTTGGATAGTCGATCATTGTTGACAACTGACCGCCCTGTCTAACACCCAGCGTCTTACGTCTTCAATCCGATTTCGGACTGCAAAAGTACGAAATAATCTCAAAAAACAAGTGCATCTCCAAAGAAATGCACTTGTTTTGAGTTACTTACTTAGTCGAGGATTTCCGTTACCTGACCGGCACCAACGGTACGGCCACCTTCGCGGATAGCGAAACGGAGACCTTTTTCCATGGCGATTTTGCTGATCAGCGATACATCAATCGTGATGTTATCACCTGGCATTACCATCTCAACGTTTTCTGGCAATACGATCTCGCCAGTTACGTCGGTGGTACGGAAATAGAACTGAGGGCGGTACTTGTTAAAGAACGGCGTGTGACGGCCACCTTCCTCTTTCGAGAGTACATAGATCTCAGCCTTGAAATGTGCGTGTGGCGTTACGGAACCTGGCTTGCAGATTACCATACCACGACGGATGTCGCTTTTTTCAATACCACGGAGCAACAGACCTACGTTGTCACCGGCTTCGCCACGGTCCAGAATTTTCCGGAACATTTCAACACCCGTTACAACTGATTTCAGGTTTTCTGCACCCATACCGAGGATTTCAACTGGCTCACCCGAGTTGATGATACCCCGTTCGATACGACCCGTTGCTACCGTACCACGACCCGTGATCGAGAACACGTCCTCAACCGGCATCAGGAATGGCAACTCCGTTTGACGCGGAGGCAGTGGGATGAAGTCATCCACGTTCTGCATCAGGTCTTCGATCGTTGCAACCCATTTAGCATCGCCGTTCAGGCCACCAAGAGCCGAACCTTGAATAACTGGGATGTTATCACCGTCGAAGTTGTAGAAACTCAACAGTTCGCGGATTTCCATCTCAACGAGTTCCAGCAATTCTGGATCGTCGACCATATCCACTTTATTCATGAATACAACAAGCTGAGGCACACCTACCTGACGAGCGAGCAGGATGTGCTCACGTGTTTGTGGCATTGGACCATCTGTTGCTGCTACGACAAGGATAGCACCGTCCATTTGAGCGGCACCCGTTACCATGTTCTTCACATAGTCGGCGTGACCTGGGCAGTCAACGTGAGCATAGTGGCGGTTGGCCGTAGAATACTCAACGTGCGATGTATTGATGGTGATACCGCGCTCTTTTTCTTCGGGAGCGTTGTCGATTGAGGAGAAGTCCCGGATTGCAGCCAGACCCTTTCCGGCCAGCACTTTCGTAATGGCAGCCGTAAGCGTCGTTTTACCGTGGTCAACGTGACCAATCGTACCGATGTTAACGTGCGGTTTCGAGCGGTCAAAATTCTCTTTTGCCATGTTTTTAAAACGCTATTGTGAACTGTTGATTGTTTTGAATGAACTCGTTAAACGGCGTTTTAGCCCACGAGATCATCCCTTGCGAGATTAGATACAGCTGTGGCTTAAAACCGCACGGGCGGCCCCGTCAAAAAGACTTCACCAAGAAGTCTTGAGCCGTTACGGGGATTTGAACCCCGGACCTCTTCCTTACCAAGGAAGTGCTCTACCACTGAGCTATAACGGCTGGTTGTACTATCAATGAAAAAAGAGCAATGATTAACCTGTCGATAAAGACTGCTTATTCATTACACGTTGTTCATCGACGTTAGCAAAAACTTAGCCATTCAGAATAAGCCATTTGAAATGAGTATCACTTCTTTTACACTTATAGCTCGAAAGGCTATTGCTCTGTTAATGGAGCGGAAGACGGGTCTCGAACCCGCAACCTATAGCTTGGAAGGCTATCGCTCTACCAATTGAGCTACTTCCGCTTACTTAATTATGGTGGGGAGTGGAGGATTCGAACCTCCGAAGGCGTACACCAGCAGATTTACAGTCTGATCCATTTGGCCACTCTGGAAACTCCCCATAAATTACTTCTAAAGAACGTTTTCCGCCCCCCTTTCGAGTTTGGAGTTGCAAAATTACAAGGTTTTACGGTGTTGTCAACACAAGGAGTAAAAAAAAGTGAATTAGTTATGCGCAATCTGCCGCTGGCAAATGACTTCAACACGCTCGTCTACCCAAAAGAGCTGATTTTCTGAGTTTTGACGTTGGCACGTCTAGTCCTTTTCTTTTTGAGTATAGTTAGCTTTCTTTTTCCAGAAGTTGTGTCAAACGGCTGCCATTGGGGTAAAGCATATCCATAATGCGCCACCGTCCGGCTACCTGCTGCATGTCGATCCGTATTTCTTCGGGCTTTGCATTGTGCTCAAACGTTACATATACCACGGCCCGCGTACCAGCTACAGCGCCAGGCTCAACCCACATCTTTTTAATCGCACTTGTTGGTGCGTTGAAAAGCGGGTTGTTTTTCATCTGGTGTATTTTTTCGGGCGACACCGACATATTACGCCAGATAAGATCGGCGGTTGATTTCACAAAAAACTGATCGACCAGAGCACGGTCTTTAGTTTCCAGCAACGGGTTGGCTTTCTTGCTGTGCTCGAAGTATAAAGCTCTCACCAGCCGATCAGCCGCCGAACGTGGGGCGTCGGGACCGGGTCGTTTTGCCAGCATAGCTGCGCTGTCTTCGGGTGGAGATCCTCCGGTTGAGGCTTCCTGCTTGGGCTTTGTCTGGCACGATAGTGCTGTAATCAGCCAGACAACATATAGCATTCTGGGCATAGCTTGGAAAGTGTAGTTCAGGGAAATACAAACTGGTTTCTTTACAGAAATAACTGTATATAAACTGCGATCCTTAGCAAATCTACCCATTCCAAGCCGTTGCAGTACACAGGGTTGTGGCATAAGAAAGCCGCACTCAGTCGACATGAATGCGGCTTTCTCCACAGCGTTGTTCGTTTTTGGCCTGTTACCAGACTTTGATCCGTTGTTCTTTTGTTTTGTACATCTTGTCGCCAGGCTGCACGTTGAACGCCTGATACCAGGCATCTATATTAGACAGCGGCCCATTGCAACGGTATAGACCCGGTGCATGGGGGTCGGTTAGAATCAACTGGGCCTGCGTTTCGGGAAGGACGTTGATACGCCATACTTGCGCCCACGACAAAAAGAACCGTTGATCGGGCGTAAAGCCGTCAATCTTGGTCTTCGATTTACCCTGTGGCGTTTTCTTGAATGCATCGTATGCAATGGCAAGCCCGCCGAGATCAGCGAGGTTTTCGCCGAGCGTAAGCTGGCCGTTTACCTTCAGTGAATCGAGCACTTTAAATCCAAAGAACTGCTCTTTCACCTGATCGGCACGTTGCTTGAAATTGTCGGCGTCTGTTTTAGTCCACCAATCGCGAAGTGTACCATCGGCATCGTACTGCCGACCGGAGTCATCAAAGCCGTGGGTCATCTCATGGCCAATGACGGCACCAATACCGCCGTAGTTGACCGCATCATCAGCATTATAATCATAAAACGGAAACTGTAGAATAGCCGCCGGGAAAGCAATCTCGTTATTAACAGGACTATAATAGGCGTTTACCGTTGGTGGCGTCATGCCCCACTCTGTTTTATCGACGGGTTTACCCAATCGATTGACCATATAGTTGTATGACCACTTACCGGCCGACTGCACATTGCCATAAAAATCGTTCCGGGCAATAGTCACGCCTTCGTACGTTTTCCATTTATCGGGGTAACCGATTTTTCGTTTGAAAGCCAGCAATTTAACCAGCGCCTTCTTCTTGGTATCCTCGCTCATCCAGTCGAGGTTTTTGATATGCTCTTTATAGGACGCTTCGAGGTTGTCGACCAGCGTAAGCATTCGTTGCTTGGCTTCGGGCTTGAAATAACTCTGCACGTATAACTGACCCAGCAAGTCGCCAAGTGTACCATCGATCAGGCCACTTACGCGCTGCCATCGGGGCGTTTGTTCTTTCTGACCGGTGAGGACTTTTGAGAAGGCGAAATTTTGTTTCACAAAGGCGTCACTCAGATAAGGGGCTGCCCCCTTCAGAATATTCCAGCGCATGTAAGTCCGAAGGTCTTCGATAGGTGTTGCAGACACAAGGCTGTCGAGAGACCGGTAAAACCCTGGATTCTGGACAAGCACTGTATCCTGCCCTTTAGTACCAAACTTGACCAATTGATCGGCCCAGTTGATGCCGGGGGTTTGTTTGCTGAATTCAGCAACGGCAAACTTGTTATAGGTTTTATACGGATCCCGCATTTCTACCCGCGCCATTTGTGCTTTTGCCAGCGTCGTTTCCAAACGAATGACTACGTCGGCATCCTGCGAAGCCTGGGTTGGCTCTTCACCAATGAGAGCAAACATCTTGGTTAAGTTATCCCGATAAGCATCGCGGATTTTCTGGCTCCGGGCGTCATTTTTCAGGTAGTAGTCACGGTCGGGTAGCGTGGTTCCGCCCTGGCTTAGCTGCGGCAAATATTTGCTGACGTTCTTACGATCCTGTGCTACAAAAAAGCCGAACAGCATACCATTGCTCTGTGTACGCTGATAGGCCAGTTCGTTCAGAAAATCAACCTTGTTGTTTACTTTTTCGATACGGGCGAGGTCGGGCTTGATAGGATCGAAACCACGCTTATCGATGGTTGCACTATCCATTCCACTCACATAATAATCGCCAACCATCTGGTATAACCGACCTTTCGTTGTCGTTTTCGACGCGTCTTCGAGCAACGCCTTCATGGCGTCGAGGCTTTTCTCACGCAGTTCATTAAAACTACCCCAGGAAGTTTTAGAGGCCGGAATGGCATTTTGGCGCAACCAGTTACCATTGGCATATTGATAGAAATTGTCACCCGGCTTCGTAGCCTGATCCATATTTTGGGGATCGATGAACTTTATCGGTGCCGCCTTGAGCCAGGGTGCCGGCTTCCTGGGGGGCGTTGCCTGGCTGGGTTGAACAGTCATCAGGCCAACGGCTAGCGCTGCCAATGAGAGAAAAGTCAGTTGATGATTCATTTACTTTATAAAATCGGGTTATTGAAGGATGTAAAAATAACATACTCTCCCGAAACAAACCGGTGGTTTACGAATCGAGCGACTAAAAACAGGTGTGTTCCCGTTCTCAGTCGCTCGATTTGTAAACCACCGGTTTGGTTAATTCTCAGCCGTAAGTGATTCCTGAAATGCTTTTGTGTACGTCCCTGCTTTGTACTTGTCGAATGGTTCTTTCTGGTGGTGATTATTGCCAAAATACGTAATGATCTGATGAAACATCCGTGGTTCAAGATAGCCGGGAATAGGCTGAATGAGCTGAAATTTTTCGTCCAGAAAAACCGTCGTTGGATAACTCATCTGGTTTTTCATCAATGCCGCAGCCAGTTCATGAACGCCCCGGCTTCCTCCGCTAACGTATTTGAACGTCTGTTTACCCAGCGTGATATCGGCGGTCTGTTCGGCGTTGAGCTTCACAGCATAATAGTTCTCGTTTACGTAATCGACGATAGCTGGTTCGGAAAACGTTTTACGGTCCATCACCTTACACCAGCCACACCAATCGGTATAAACATCGACAACAAATTTCTTCGGTGTTTTCTGCGTGAGCGCATAAGCTTGCTGGATAGTGAGCCACTTGATGTGTTTAGGTTCCGTGTTTGGTAAGCGTGGAGAATCGGTAGGCAGCGTCGTTCGGAAGGCGCTGAACGTTAGCAGCACAAGTGCTGAAAAGAAGAAGAGCAAACGATTCATAGTTGGACGTTTTTAGATAAATAACGCATTGGGATAAATAAAATTAGCCTGACTTATCGATTTGTACCATTTGCGCCTGAGTCGCTTTTAGCCATTGACCGCTCGCAAAATATCGCGCTTACCGTACGGTCCCGGGTGTTTCTCAACGGTTAGTCCGGCGGCCCGCATATTTCGCTGTACATAGCTTTTTGAGCAGTAGGTAGTCATCATTCCACCAGGGAGCAATAACGTTGCCAGTTGTTGGAAAATGTTGGGCTCCCAAAGTTCAGGCTGAGCCGATGGGGCAAACGCATCGTAATAAATCAGGTGAAACCGCTTTTCCGTCTTCAGGTCCTGCAAAATTCCCTCTAGTTTTGTTAGTGTAAAATAGGGGCTGATGACCAGCGGCTCGTGCCAGGGCGATTCATGAAGGGCTGGCAGGTAGCTGGTATGAAGCAGGGCATCATAATTGAGCTGCCGGGACTCCGCTAAAGGCAAAGGATAAGTGTCGATAGCAACATAGTTGACCCGGCGCTGGTGTAACTCAGCCTCACGGACAGTTAGCAGGGCATTCAATCCTGTGCCGAACCCCATTTCAAAAATCTGCAATTCTTCGTGAGGGAATTTTTCAAGTGCAGCCTGCAAACCTACCTCAATATACACCCGCTGCGACTCCTGGATGGCTCCATGGACGGAATGATAGGGTTTGCCGAGGATTTCGTTAAAAACCGTGTGCGACCCATCGGCCGTTGGTATAACCCGAACAGTTGAATTCATACGCTACGAAAATTTAGGCTATTTTTGCGCTCCAAAAACACAGGTATCACTAATGATCCAACGCGTTCAAACAATTTTTTTATTTCTCATTGTCGTCGCCATGGGCGTCGCTTTATCTAACCCGCTTTGGGAAAAAACGGGCGCAAACTTGTCGGGCCTGGCTCAGTTGACTGCCCTCGAATACAGCCAGCAACAAGCTATTCCGCAACAGGCCGGCGTTCCACCAACCACCTCGCCAACGACTGTTATTACCTCGGTCTGGTACCTGGGATTGTTATTGGCACTAGTGGGCCTATCATCACTTTATGCCATTTTTCAGTACCGTAACCGTCTGACACAAACCGCCCTTTGCGCGGTTAACGCCCTCATGTTAACGGCCATCATGGGTATTATTCTTTATCGCACGCTTTATGCTGGCAAAGCGTACGGGAATGTCGATGATCAGGGGAATTTTCTGATCGGTTTTTACGCGATCATTGCGGCTTTAGTCTGTAACGCACTGGCCAACCGATTTATCCGCCGGGATGAAAAACTCGTTCGTGGGTCGGAGCGGCTACGGTAGAGAGTAGCCATAGGGTTAAGGGTGCTGGTCGGTTTGTTAGCTATAAGCTCAAACCGACCAGCACTTTTATTTTTGGCTTAGTTTTGGGGCCGCCACCCATCGGTTCATGGCCAGATAAATAACTACTGATGAGGCTGTACCAATGAGCGAACCGACATACGCATCTTCAACAAAATGCTGAAATAAATACACCCGCGAATACCCCGTCAGCGCGGCCAGTACGATAAAATACCAACCCCTCCCCCGCCGTTCGTCAATGAACGCCAGCAGACTAAATACCGCAAACGCCGTTGTTGTGTGGCCCGACGGAAAACTATTGTAGCGGTATATGTCCAATCCTTCAATAACCCGGTACTGGTACGTTGAGTGTTCCAGTAGCTTTAGCGGCCGTAACCGGTCTGGAAATACGACCAGTTTCAAAAACAAGGACAGCAGCGATGAGAGCGCAAAGCTGGCAAAACCCATAACACCAACGCGCCGGTTATAAACGAGCAGAACAAGGCAAACGAAGACAAAAAAGGCTCCATCACCGAAATACGTGGCATAGGTAAAGAAAACATCGGCGGCAGGATTGTTCCGAACGTTAACCCATTGCATCAAACTCTCCTGCGTGTACAAAATTTGCAGAACGCCCACAACCAGCAGCAATACAGCATAGAGCAGGAAGAAGACGCGGTTTCTACGAACAAGGTCAAACAACATCGGCAATCGAACACAGATTAGTTGGTGGCATTAACTCGCTCGACAGTAATACCTACGCTCAGTATGTTCGCCAGTGGGTCCTGACGCATATACTGGCGAATTTGCATGGTGTACTTACCCGGCTTCGGAAACCGGTAATTACGCTTTATCAGAAATTTGTGATCGAACAGGTCTCCCAGCCCATCGCCATTGGGCTTTCCCGTTTTAGGGTCCATCAGGATCAATTCATCGAGTCGTGACTCAATTTCCTTGCCACGCTCGTCGCGCAGATAGCGCGTCAGGTATAGATTGTAATAGCCGTAAGACAGGCTGTTTCGGAGGTTATAGTAGATGTTATAAGGCTCTGTGGCGTCTTTGATCTCGAACGTGAAGGAGGGCGCATTTTTAATATACCACTTGCCATCCTCAATGTCTGTGTATTCGCTATACACGGCTTTTGTATCGCAACCGAAAGCCAACAACGCCACCAAAAGCACTAATCCTAATCGTTTCATAGGGTACCTGAAAATAGACAACAAAGCTACGACGGGGCGGTTGGCTTTTCAAACGATAAAAAACTAGACCACTAGTTTCAAAACGACAAAAATAGTTTTAGGTTTGTTCTATGGAAAAGTTGACTGCTAAGGAAGAAGAAGTGATGCAGGTACTTTGGAAAATGGAGCCTGTCTATGTAAAAGACATGGTGCCTCATTTTACAAACCCGCCCCTTCACTATAATACTGTATCGACCATTGTTCGGAATCTGGAAGAAAAAGGTTACGTCGGCCACCGGGCCTACGGCAACACACATGAATACTACGCTGTGGTTAGCAAAGAAGATTACCAGAATCGCTTCGTACTGAAAAAAGTAGTTGGTGATTATTTTGATAATTCGTACAAGAACCTGGTCAGCTACTTTGCGCAGAACGAGAAGATTTCGGCCGATGAGTTGCGGGAGATTCTGGCTATGATCGAGAAAAAGAAGTAAAGGCGGTACGCCCGGCCACCTGCATTACCTATCCATAAACAACCATCCGTGCCAATTAAAGACCGTTAGTATGGAAACCCTGCGTTACGTTGTGTTGGCCAATGGTCTGCTGGCGGTTGTAAGTATTGCCTATCATGTGCTGCTCCGCCGGGAGACATTTTTTGTGGCAAACCGACTCGCACTTTGGGTTGGCCTACTGGCTTCGTTTATACTGCCTCTGCTGGAGTTGCCCGACTGGCGACCTCAGCCCGTGCGGGCCGTCATGCAGCGTACGGCTCAGGTAATCGTTCCAAAGGTGCTGCCCGTTCCTTCTTCGCCAAACTCCGATGTAACGATCACCTTTCCCAACGGCCATACCTTCCGGGCTTTCCCGAATACGACCGTCGAGTACGGCTGGTCATGGCAATCGGGTGCGCTGGCTGTTTATCTGATCGTGCTGGCAGCTCTGCTATGTCGGTTTGTCATTCGACTGGTATCACTCAGGCAGCTAATTTGCCAGTCGACCCGGGAATTATATGATGACTTTACGTTGGTAAAAAATGATAAGCTGACGTCGCCCTTTTCGTTTTTCAAGTGGGTTGTCCTTAACCCGGCCAGCCATGAACCCAGCGAACTTGAACAAATCATGCGCCACGAACGCGTTCACGTGCGGGCGTGGCACAGTCTGGATATGGTGGCTGCTGAGTTAGTGAGCATCATTTTCTGGTTCAATCCGGCGGTCCACCTCTTCCGTCAGCAGGTTCATCAAATTCTTGAGTTCAGCGCCGACCAGACCGTTTTGGCTGAAGGTATCGATGCAAAGTCCTATCAGTATAATCTGGTAAAGGTTAGTTTGTCAGTCAGACCGTCGGTTATCTCGAATCAGTTTAGCCAGCCCTGCCTGCAGGAGCGGGTAAGCATGATGAATCGCCAGCGATCACGCTCGTCGGCCTGGGGGCGCTACCTGTTTGCATTGATGAGTGTAGCCAATGTTGCTTTCGCCTGTCAACTGGTAAGCAGTAAACCTTCATATCGATACATAGAGCAGCCTGGTTCTGACTTTTATGGTCTTATCACCAGCCACACTTCACAGCAAGATCTCGATACGTTACGCCGGGAACTCAGCCAACTCAAAGTTGGTCTCGATGTCAACGATTTGAAGCGGCTCCCCAACGGACAAATTCATCAGGTTACCGTAAAATTGAACGTGCCCAAACCAGGGCATATGATCGATGTGTCTGTTGGCTCATCATTAAAACGCGCGCCAATACCGGCCCTTGGCTTGCACTGCGATGTCTACGGATGCCAGCTCGGCTTCGTCGATGAACAGTTCCCAAAGCGTCTCCGGGAAATAGCCTCCCGTGAAAGCCGTAAATTTCCAGGCGAGTCTGAAACGCTCCCACTGATTACTGATGCCAATTCTGTGTTTGGCCTGTTTCGGGTCTACTTCAGAAACGATTTTCTGGAGAGTAACTATTTTGGATTACGCAGCACTGGTTTGCGAATGACGCCGGATTTTCACCTCGACGTATACCCTGAATACAAACATGCCGTGATTTTTCTGGATGGTCGTGAAATAACGCGTGACGAACTAACGCCCCTGCGGGCTATTGACTTAAAAAAAGTAGTGATTTTCGATGGCCAGGCAGCCGTTGTCCGTCTGGGTGACAAACGAGCGAAGAATGGCCTGATTCTCGTGTCTCGTTTAACGAACATTACGCGACGCGATAAGTATGCGTCGACTCCGCTGCTTGCTCAGGTTTACCCGCAACTTTTCAATATACCACGGTAATCATGTATGCCTTCACGAATCAGTTTAGCGGGTCAGCACTGCGTCATCGCATCAGCATGATCAACCGCCAACAGTCCGGCTATCTGGACTACAGCCGGTATGTGCTTTGGGCTGCGTTAGTAGGGATGATGGTGCTAGCGTGCCAACATCGAAAACCCGAAGAAGCTACGACCAAGCCACATGCCTTACCCGCCACCAGCCCAACCCGGGCGCTGGCGGTGGCGCTGGAAGATAAAAGAAACTGGTACATGCACTCCGCATTGTATCAAACACGGTCAGGAACCCGGTCTATTCAAGGCGAGCCTGTGGTGCTACAGATCAACAATGACCGTATGGCAGTAAACAGCGATCACCTTTACGAGTCTGACCTATATATCGATGGGAAAGAAACCCCTATCGAATCGCTGGCCCGGGTAGCGCCGGAATATGTCAGGGAAGCATTTGTCATGCATAAGTGGGAAGATCAACCGGACGTTGATCCCAAGGCGAAATCCTACCAGATACTGATTCAAACCAGTCCGATCGCTGTTGCATTTACTCCGGAGCGCCGACGGTTTTTCACGTTTCTTCAGGCGGCTGCCATTTCAAAGCACCCGCAGGGCGACTCGTATATGTTCACAATGAATTCGTTACTTGAAGCCACCTTCTTTCATAATAAAAACGCGCTTGTCGAACGTACCAAAAATGAGCACCTGAAAGTGTACGATGAGTTCAAAAATGACGTCGAGGTCTACATAAACCAGCTGCCTGCCACCGTTGCCGATGTTGAAACCGTACACGTGCGGGAGGTAGCGCGGCTCTACATCAAGGAACGCCCCTACACCGATTGGTTTCGGGCCAATAGTCCATTGCCCCGCTTTGAACTCTACATCCAGACAGCTCCCAAACGAGCTAAACGGGATAGTTCTTATTACGTGTTCAGTCCGTTTTATTCGGGTGATTTCTAAAAATCGGGGGGAGACTAAACGGGATCGTACGTTTCGCGTCTAACGGTCGTTCTGTCAATAACACAGCCCGCCCATGATCATGCGATTACTTTTTTTGCTGTTCCTCACAACCGGTTCAGGTATGGCATTGCCAAGGCTTACCCCCAGGACCGATACCCTGCCGCCCGCGCCTGTATCCAGACAGGCTAACCCAAACTCACGGCTAGCCCCCGCACCGATGATTATGCCCGGTGTTCGGCTCGATAATAATTATAACGCGCTACCGGCCCAAAGCGCAACCGTTAAAGAGGCCGCTCCCTTGTGGCTTCGTGCCAAAGCCAGTGGATCACCCATGTATGTCATAGACGGTAAAGTGGCTACGGCCACCGTACTTAAGACATTACGCCAGAATGAAGTAGCCTCAGTAAACGTACTGGAAGGTAGCCGGGCAGCGACGTTTTACGGTAAGAACGCCCGCCACGGTTTGGTAATCATTACAACCAAAAAGGCGGTAAACCGGTAGCCTTGCCCCACGTAGCCGCTACCAGGGTCTTCGACCGGAACGCCGGACCGCACTGGCAGGGCTACTTTAAAACAACGAACCCCGGCGTAATAAGCCAGGGTTCGTAGTATTTAAGCAACACCATTCGTGGTCGGTTTGGGTGAGTTACCACCCGGACTTACTCCGCCTTTTGGCTTCTTCTTTTTCTTCTTCGTGTTCCGGGTCGCGTATTTGGCGTCCAGTTTCTGCAGGTCACTATTGAGAGCCGCCAGCACGATTGGCTCCTTCTCCCCAATGGGCGTCAGCACATCAAACGATTCAGGAACGATACCCCGCTTGTTCAACTCAAGAATCTCAACGACCCGCGCAATAGGCAGGGGATGCCAGGTACTTTCCGAACTGTACCCAAACCACATCAACCGACGGAAGATATCAGTCTTCTGCAGCCAGGCACGGCCCTTCTGCGTTTCCAGTGGTTTTTCAATCGTTGGAATATCGCGCAGGGCATCCATGTATGTATCCAGCTCGTAGTTCAGACAGCATTTCAGCCGTCCACACTGACCGGATAGTTTAGCCGGATTGAGCGACAGGTTTTGATACCGGGCTGCCGAGGTCGCAATATTTTTGAAATCGGTAAGCCAGGTCGAGCAGCAGAGTTCACGGCCGCAGGAGCCAATGCCACCCAGACGCCCGGCTTCCTGCCGTAGACTGATCTGCCGCATTTCAATCCGCGCCTTAAATTCACCGGCCAGCATTTTGATCAACTCCCGAAAATCAACACGCTCTTCGGAGGAGTAATAAAACGTTGCTTTCGTGTTGTCGGACTGGAACTCCACGTCAGACAGCTTCATGTTCAGCTTCAGCTCACGGACAATTTCGCGCGAGCGGTATAGAGCAGGAAGATCACGCAAAACAGCCTGTTCATGCCGTTCGAGGTCTTTTGCTGTGGCTGTGCGGTGAATTACCTTCGTGTCGTCATTGATTTTAACAGCACGTTTTTTCACTTGCAGCCGGACCAGCTCACCCTGCATCGATACTGCACCGAGGTGAAACCCCGACTGCATCTCAACCACTACATAATCACCCGTTGTAAGATCAAGTTGGTGAACGTTGCGGTAATACTCTTTACGGCCACCTTTGAATTTCACCTCAACAACGTCGTACCCTTTACCTGGCATCGCGATATCGCTCAGCCAGTCAAATGAATTCAGCTTATTACAGCCTCCGGTGCTGCACCCACCACTCGAGCATCCTGCCACGGCAGCCACGGCCGGTGAGCCATCGGATGCAGTAGTAGACGCTGTGCGTTGGGTTCCACACCCACCGGTTGCACAGGATTTACAAGACATATTCTTATTGGTATAAGGTATGGGTTATAGGCGTTCGATACGGCTTTGCACTTAAAAAAGTGTTCACATCATCTACCAACGCCTGTAACTCATAATAATCACTAGTCAGCGTACCGGATCAGGTCGAGCCCAATATCTTTTCGGTACTGTTTCCCATCAAATTGCACCGTTCGGGCCGCTTCCTGCGACTTCCGAACCGCGTTTTCGAGCGAGTTCGCCTGAGCTGTCAAGGCCAGGACCCGCCCCCCGTTGGTCAGCACATGACCGTCTTTTGCCAGCGTTCCTGCATGGAACGCCATAATATCATCCAGACGTTCCAGGTCTGAAATGACTTTGCCTTTCTCGTAGGCATCCGGATATCCCCCAGCTACAACTACCGTAGTAACAGCTGTTTGGGGCGACACTTGTAATGTTATGGTATTCAGTTCGCCGGAAGCGGTAGCCATCATCAGTTCGGCAAAGTCGTTCTGAATTCGGGGCAACACCACTTCTGTTTCGGGGTCGCCCATCCGGGCATTATATTCAATAACGACCGGTTCGCCATTTACCTTCATCAAACCGACAAAAATAAATCCCTGGTACCGGATACCCTCCTGCTTCAGACCAGCCAGCGTTGGCTTTACAACTTTTTCTTCGACTTTACGAAGGAACGTTTCACTGGCGAATACAACTGGCGAAACTGCGCCCATACCACCTGTGTTAGGTCCCGTATCGCCTTCGCCGATCCGTTTATAGTCTTTGGCCTCGGGTAAAATTTTGTAGTTTTCGCCATCGGTCAGCACAAACACCGATAGCTCTATACCACGTAAAAATTGCTCGACAACGACTTTACTACTTGCTTCACCAAACTTTTGCCCATCCAGCATATCGCGTAAAGTGGATTGCGCTTCAGCGACGGTATCGGCAATGATAACCCCTTTGCCAGCGGCTAGTCCATCGGCTTTCAACACAATTGGAAGGGAGTGCGTTTCCAGGTAGTTCAGGCCGCTGGTAAGCGTGTCGACCGTGAACGTTTGCGACGATGCCGTTGGAATACCGTAACGCTGCATAAACTGCTTCGAGTAATCTTTACTGCCTTCCAACTGCGCCCCCTTGGCATCAGGGCCAACAATCGGCAGATGAGACAGATCCGCTTGCTGACGAATGAAATCAACAATGCCTTTCACCAAAGGTTCCTCTGGCCCAACAATAAGCAGATCGATGCTATGCGCCCGAATGGCGTCGGCGACAGCAGGAAAATCAGAAAAACCAATTGGCAAGTTGGTGGCCACCTGCGCTGTGCCGGCATTGCCCGGTGCTACAAACAGCGTATCACATAACGGGCTTTGTGCTAATTTCCACGCAAACGCGTGCTCACGCCCACCCGAACCCAGTAGTAGTATGTTCATAAAAGAGTTAGTCAGTCAAGAAGTCAAGAAGTCAGTAAGTGGGTAAGTCAGTTCATATGCTTACTGACTTACCCACTCACCGACTTACCAACTCATCAACTCTAGTTAGCTACTTCCGACAGGAACTTGATGCGCATCAAGCGTAAATCCTGTTCGGTGAAATCATCGCCCCCAAATTCGCGCAGGGCAATGGCAATATTATCCGTTTCGGCCCGCATGAAATACTCAAATATCTCATCCTGCCGGTCTTCGTCCATTACCTGATTGATGTAGTAGTCGAGGTTCAGCCGTGTACCCGAATAACAGATATGTTCGATTTCTTCCATCAGGTCCTCCATAGACAACGATTTCGCTTCAGCGATCTCATCCAGATCGACTTTTCGGTCGATCTGCTGAATGATATAGATTTTAACCTTCGATTTATTGACGGTCGATTTAACAACAACGTCTTTATCAGTCTCAATCTCGTTCTCCTCGACGTACTTGGTGATCAGATCGATAAACTGCTTGCCAAACTTCTGCACTTTACCCATCCCGACGCCGTTGATCTGCGCCATTTCTTCACGGGTAGTAGGATAAGTCGTTGCCATTTCTTCCATGGACGGGTCCTGGAAGATCACATAAGGAGGCAGGTTTTTCTCCCGGGCAACTTTTTTCCGGAGTGCTTTCAGTAAGCCAAGTAATTCTTCGTCATAAGCTACGCCACCCGATGCGGCATCTGCATCTTTTTCATCCTCACCCGTATCGACAGCTATGTGGGCATAGTCATGATCTTTGGCCAGCGTAATGGGATACGGATCTTCGATGTAGTTCATCCCACGCTGTGTCAGCTTCAGAATCCCATAGTTATCGACGTCTTTCTCAAGATAGCCGTATATGGTAATCTGTTTGATGAGCGAGCACCAGAACTCAGCCGTCTCGTTGAATTCACGTCCTTTACCGTATACATCGAGCCGATTGTGTTCGTAGCTGGTCACATACTGGTTGCTGGTGGCTGTCAGTACATCGCTCAGGTGCGACACGTCGAACCGCTGATCGGTCTGCAATACCGTTTGCAGGGCCAGTACCACTTCGTGCTGAACTTTGAATTTTTCTGTCGGCTTCATGCAGTTGTCGCAGAAACCGCAGTCCTCCTTCATAAATTCACCGAAATAGCCTAACAATTGCCGACGCCGACACACACCGAGATTGGAATAGGAAACCATCTCCGACAGTAAATGCCGCGCATTGTCGCGTTCGGTAACGGGTTTGTCTTTATTAAATTTCTCGAGCTTTACGATATCGTCATAGCTATAGAACATAATGCAGTTGCCCTCCAGCCCGTCCCGCCCCGAACGGCCGGTTTCCTGATAATACCCTTCCAGCGACTTTGGCGCATCGTAGTGAATGACAAACCGGACGTCGGGCTTGTCGATACCCATCCCGAAAGCAATGGTCGCGCAGATAACGTCAACATCTTCGTTGAGGAAGGCGTCCTGATTATGCATCCGCGTTTGGGGGTCCAGACCAGCGTGGTAGGGCAAGGCCTTTACATCGTTCACGCTGAGCAGTTCGGCAATTTCCTCTACCGTTTTCCGGCTCAGGCAATAGATAATACCTGATTTGCCTTTGTTCTGCTTGACAAATTTTATGAGTTGCTTTTTGGCCTCAACCTTAGGCTTGATCTCGTAGTATAGGTTTTTCCGATTGAACGACGTTTTGTAGAGGTCAGCTTCCTCCATTTGCAAGTTTTTCTGAATATCCTGCTGCACTTTTGGTGTAGCGGTAGCCGTCAAAGCGATCACGGGCAGGTTGCCGATGTCATCAACAATACCACGTATTTTCCGGTACTCCGGACGGAAGTCATGGCCCCATTCCGAGATACAGTGTGCTTCGTCTATGGCAACGAATGAGATGGTGGCTTTCTTCAAAAAGTCCAAATTCTCCTCTTTCGTTAACGACTCGGGAGCGATGTAAAGAAGTTTCAGCGTACCGTTGAGTGTGTCTTTTTTGACCTTGTTCATTTCGGCCTTCGACAGGGTCGAATTAAGAAACTGGGCGTTGATACCGAAGGCGTTCAACTGGTCAACCTGATTTTTCATCAGGGCAATCAAGGGGGAAATAACGATGGCAGTCCCCTCACTAACAATGGCAGGCAGTTGGTAGCACAGGGATTTACCCGCTCCTGTGGGCATGATAACGAACGTATTACGGCCCGCCAGAATGCTGTGAATAATTGCTTCCTGATCACCCCGGAACTGACTGTATCCGAAAATTTCTTTTAGCCGCTCTTTGATGGTCACATGGACCGTCTGATCAACCTGCATCATTTCTAGAAATCGTACAAAAGTTACTTTACTCTATTTGCTTACCGTATCTTTGCTATATAAAGTTAGCGAATATACGTTGCAATCCATTCTACACCGCGAAACTGACGTTGAAACTATCAAAAAATCATCAAAGCATCGCCCGGTCGGTCCTGACAGCCGAAGCCGAAGCCATTCGCCAAATTGTGGACCTGCTCGATGCGCAATATGATGCTACCGTAGAAACCGTATTGAACTCATCCGGGCGGCTCGTCGTAACAGGTGTGGGGAAAAGCGCGCTGGTTGGCCAGAAGATAGTAGCGACGATGAACTCGACTGGTACACCCGCTTTGTTTATGCATGCTGCCGATGCCATTCATGGCGATTTAGGAATGATCCAGACCAATGATGTGGTTATGGTGATTTCTAAAAGTGGCAATACGCCTGAAGTGAAGGTACTGGTGCCCTTACTGAAGCGCACAGGTGTCCGGCTGATCGCTCTGGTCTGTGACCGCCATTCCTACCTGGCTCAGCATGCCGATCATATTCTCCACGCTTATGCTGAACGCGAAGCCGATCCTATGAATCTGGCTCCTACTACCAGCACGACAGTGGCAGTGGCCCTCGGTGATGCGCTGGCGGTGAGTCTTTTGGTGGCTCGGGGTTTCACCCGTAACGACTTCGCCCGTTACCACCCTGGTGGAGCCTTAGGTAAAAAACTTTACCTGAAAGTTGCCGACATATTTCCCCACAATCCGTGCCCACAGGTATCACCCGATATGATGGTGCGGGACGTTATTTTCGAGATTTCAGCTAATCGGCTTGGTGCAACCGCTGTGGTAGACGAAGCTGGCCAACTGGCAGGTATCGTTACAGATGGAGACATCCGGCGAATGGCTTATCGGTATGACTCGTTTTTACAGCTCAAGGCCCGAGATGTAATGACTACCTCGCCGGTGTGCGTTTCACCCGATGAATATGCCGTTTTAGCCCTACAGATCATGCAGGAACGCAATATCACTCAACTCGTTGTTGCAGATGAGGGCTACGTGAAAGGCTTCATCCACCTTCACGATCTACTAAGAGAAGGTTTGGTTTGAGGAAAAAGGGACAAGGCCACAACGGTATGTGCCCATATCGTTACATAACTATTCCCATCTTGTTTAACGGAAATCCAACTACGTTAAACAAATTCCACACCGCATTTTCCACACAATGGGGGAGATCTTCCACACTCCACACTGTGGAACAAAGCGCTACTACAGGCAGACATTTTTTTTTATAAAGCCTAATATCCTGTTTTACAGCAGTTTATTGCTAAAATCAACAGGAGCGGTTTGGGACCGCAAAGGCTGGTTAGTTTTTTGCCTATTGGATACGTAAATTGGTTCAACAGAGAAAAACTTAAACAGCCATGACCGCAATCGAATTCACCAATCATATCGGAAAAGTGTCCAAGTCGTTGCGTCCATTCGCTCTCCGGCTAACAAAAGATGTCGAAGATGCTAATGACCTGTTACAAGATACCTTGCTGAAGGCGTTCACTAACCGCGATAAGTACACGGATGGTACGAACTTGAAGGCATGGTTGTATACTATTATGAAAAATACGTTTATCACCAATTATCAGCGTATGGTGCGTAAAAATACTTTCATTGACACAACAGATAACCTCCATTATATTAACTCAATGGAGAGCAGTACCGATAACATGGCCTACTCGTCGTTCGCACAGGATGACATCAACCGGGCTGTAAACGGACTGGATGATACTTACCGGACGCCCTTCATGATGCACTTCCGCGGTTTCAAATACCACGAGATTGCAGCCAAGCTGGATATCCCCATCGGTACTGTGAAAAACCGCATTCACATTGCCCGCAAAGAGCTAAAAGATCAATTGAAAGTGTATGCACATTATAATGCATAATACGATACTTTTGAGATGACTAGTCGTCTCAAAAATTGATTGAGTAGTTTTTGGTTAAAAAAGAGGAAGGTTCGAAAAGTTGGATGGATTCCGTCCAACTTTTTTTTGTTACAGGTAGTTAGCCATAATGATTACCTACTGCTAACTTCTTCTTGACAAATGCCCCAACGTGTTCTTGTTATCGGTGCCGGATTTGCCGGTTTGGCCGCTGCTACCAGTCTGGCCGATAAAGGCTACGACGTTACAATTCTTGAAAAAAATGCCACGCCCGGTGGCCGTGCGCGCGTTTTCAGCGCTGAAGGTTTCACCTTCGATATGGGCCCAAGCTGGTATTGGATGCCCGATGTATTCGACAATTACTTCGCCCGCTTCGGCAAAAAAACCTCCGACTATTACAATCTTGTTCGACTCGACCCTTCCTATAGTGTTGTGTTCAGCCCTGATGAAGTTGTCGATCTGCCGGCCGGGCTCGAACAATTGGAAACCCTTTTCGAGTCGATTGAGCCAGGTAGTGGCCCTAAGCTGAAAGAGTTTCTCCAGCAAGCGTCGTACAAGTATGATGTCGGCATGAACAAGTTCGTTTGGAAGCCCAGCCGCTCTGTCAGCGAGTTTCTGAGTCTTAAGTTGCTCTATGACGTTACCCGGCTCGACGTTTTCCAATCGTTTGCGAGCCATGCCCGCAAATTCTTCAAACACCCCCGCCTGCTTGAGATTATCGAATTTCCGGTGCTGTTTCTGGGCGCAACGCCAGAAAACACACCTGCCATGTACAGCCTTATGAATTATGCTGAGATGGCTTTGGGAACGTGGTACCCTATGGGTGGTATGCACGAAATCGTACGGGCGATGGTGACGCTGGCCGAAGAGAAAGGCGTTAAGATCCTGTTTAATCAGGTGGTACAGAAAATAGATGTACGCCATGGGAAAGCAACGCAGATTGTCACAGACCAGGGAATATTTGAAACAGAGGTTGTCGTTGCCGGAGCCGACTACAACCATGTTGAAACAAAACTGGTAGCTCCCGAAAACAGAAATTATACCGATACCTACTGGAACACGCGGGTGATGGCTCCCTCGTCGCTGTTGTTCTATCTTGGCGTCGACAAGCGTATTCCCCGACTCCAACACCACAATCTATTTTTCGACGAGGATTTCAAGGTGCATGCGCAGGAGATTTACGAAACGCCACGCTGGCCCGCAAAGCCCCTCTTCTATGCATCGGCACCGTCGAAGACCGATCCGAGTGTAGCCCCTGAAGGCTGCGAGAATTTATTCCTCCTGGTTCCCGTCGCTCCTGACCTAACCGACGACGAAGCAACCCGCGAGCGTTATTTTGACATAATCATGACCCGGCTTGAAGCCTATGTAGGCGAAAACATCCGGGATCATATTGTCTATAAACGCAGCTACGCTCACAGTGACTTCAAAAGCGATTATAACGCGTTCAAGGGCAACGCTTATGGGCTGGCCAATACCTTGAAACAGACTGCAATTCTTAAGCCTTCGCTTAAGAACAAACGGGTAAACAATCTGTTCTACACGGGTCAACTGACAGTCCCAGGACCAGGGGTGCCTCCTTCGCTCATATCCGGGCTGGTCGTTGCTGATGAGGTTGCCAAAGAATTTATATAACTTACAAACCTTTACCCTTCTGACTTCAGACGCTGATCGTTAAGGTTAGGAATACATGATATTGACCAGTGACGGTTGCAGAACATTCTGTTGGTCAGTAGCATAGTCCTTTCATCTTACCAATCGCCGTTGTCTAGCTCCTTTTCTCTTATGATGGCGTTGTTCAATAAAACCGCACTGGAATGTAGTAAGTTGATCACTGAAAATTACAGTACGTCGTTCACATTAGGCATCAAAACACTTGACCGTAAATTTCACCTGCCCATCTATGCCATCTATGGGTTCGTTCGGTATGCCGACGAAATTGTCGATACGTTTCACGATTTTGACAAAAAAACATTACTGGCCCGTTTCAAACATGACACCTATCAGGCTATTGAAGAAGGTATCAGTTTAAATCCGGTGTTGCAGTCTTTTCAACTCGTTGTCCGGCAGTACAATATCGAGCCAGCCCTGATCGACGCTTTCCTGAAAAGTATGGAGATGGATCTTTACAATCAGGATTATGATGCCAACGGTTACAACGAATACATCTATGGATCAGCAGAAGTCGTTGGTCTTATGTGTTTGCGGGTATTCTGCGAAGGCGATTGCACTGATTTCGACCGGCTGCGTGAGCCAGCCCGTAAACTTGGTGCAGCTTTTCAGAAGGTAAACTTTTTACGGGATCTGAAAAGCGACTTCATGGACCGGGGTCGAACTTACTTTCCCGGTGTCGATTTCAACGACTTCGGGCGCGATGCCAAACGACTTATCGAAAGTGACATACAGCGCGATTTCGACGAGGCTTATATTGGCATTATGAATTTGCCCCGGGGTGCCCGGATGGGCGTCTATTTAGCGTATACCTATTATCAAACGCTGTTTAATAAGATCAAACAGTTGCCGGCTTCGCAAATTCAGAGCGAGCGTATCCGCGTACCCAATCCGCAAAAATTTGCGTTGTTAGCACAGACCTACCTGAAATACCGGCTCAACGTATTATAATACGTATCGGCTCAGTCCGTAACGGCCCGGTCTTTCTATGAACTGGTAGCCTCCCCCTGTTTTGCTTATCTTTGTGGGGAACAAGTCCGTTTTTGCCAATGACAGCTGAATTTATTTCTTTGCCTGACGCACAGCCTGAACTACAGCCGAGTACCGGTGGTCCAGCCCTTTATGAAGCCGTAATTGGCCTTGAAGTTCACTGTCAACTCCTGACGAACAGTAAAATTTTTGCGGGTGATGCCAATGCCTTTGGTGCTGATCCAAACACCAATATCAGTGTCATTACATTAGGCCATCCCGGTACCTTACCCAAACTAAACCGCAAAGCTGTTGAATTTGCGGTCCGGATGGGATTGGCCTGCAACAGTACCATCACCCGTCACAATATATTTGCCCGTAAAAATTATTTTTATCCCGACTTGCCAAAAGGCTATCAGCTTTCGCAGGACAAGGGTCCTATCTGCGTAGGTGGGGGCGTTGCTATCACAGCCAAAGATCCTGAAACAGGCCAGCCGTATCACACAACCATTCAGTTGCATCATATCCATCTGGAAGAAGATGCGGGGAAATCGATCCACGATGGCAACGATTGGACAACGCAACTGGATTATAACCGTGCCGGTACACCATTGATCGAAATGGTGACGGAGCCCTGCCTTCGTACAGCTGATGAAGCCGGCCAATACCTGACCGAAGTTCGGCGGATGGTCCGTTATCTGGGTATTTGCGATGGAAATATGGAGGAAGGTTCCCTGCGCTGCGACGTCAATGTTTCTATCCGACCCAGGGGCGCTACACAGTTAGGCACGAAGGTTGAAGTAAAGAATCTGAACTCGATCCGGAATGTAATGCGGGCCGTTGACAGTGAATTTAGCCGGCAGGTGGAATTAACAACGTCGGGCGGGCGAATTATACAGGAAACGCGCACGTTCGATGCCACAACCGGCCGTAGTCAGGCTATGCGGGAGAAGGAGACGATGAATGACTATCGGTACTTCCCCGACCCCGACCTGGCACCGGTCGTCATTTCGGATACCTGGCTGGCTGAGATTGAGGCCCAGATGCCTATGCTCCCGGCCGAACGGTATCAGAAATTTGTTGCTGTGTATGGGTTGCCCGACTATGACGCGGCCTTGCTAACCGACGCCAAAGAGCTGGCCGACTATTACGAATCGGTTTGTGAGCACACGACTAATTACAAAGCGGCTTCGAACTGGATTATGGGGCCGGTAAAAGGGCACCTGAACGAGAAAACACTGCGGGAACGGCAGTTTCCGGTAACGGCGGGCCAGCTGGCCGCTTTGATTACGGCTATTGACAACGGCACGATCAGCCAGACAGCGGGCCAGCAGGTATTCGCTTTACTGGTGAATCAGCCCGATGCAGAGCCTGTTGATCTGGCAACGAAGCACGGACTGCTCCAGAACCGCAATACCGATGTTCTCCAGACGTTGGTAGAAGAGGTATTGTCAGCCTGGCCAGACAAGGTCGAACAATACCGCAAAGGCAAAAAAAACCTGCTGGGTATGTTTGTCGGCGAGGTAATGAAAAAATCGCAGGGATCGGCAGATCCCAAATTAGTAAATCAACTGGTAACAAAGCAATTAGAGACAAAATGACGAGGAAACTGTTTTTCTGCATAGCCAGCCTGATGAGTGTCAGTCTCGCAGTCGACGCTCAGACGACTAAACCGTTCACCGTGACGGGTAAAATTGAAAAAGCGGCACCGGGCAGCTTCGTCTACCTGGAAACCAACTCGCAGCCTACCCGCAAAATCGATTCGACAAAACTGGATGCGGCCAACACGTTTACGCTGAAAGGCCAGGTCGTTGACGGGGGTGAAGTATTGGTGCTGAACGTAGGCGGTGGCCAAAAGCTGGCTCTCTTACTGGAAGGGGGCGAAACGCTTAACGTCGTCGCCGATGGTTACCGGATGGACGGAAAAACCGGAAAAATTGGCAATGGTACGGTTACGGGCTCTAAAAACATGGCGTATTACGACAAGCTGATGGCGCTGCGTACCGACATGGAAACCCGCGTAGCTGGCTGGAACAAGCAGGTTGCTGCTGCTACCGAGAAGAAGGATAACAAGCGTGTGGCTCAGATCGAGCAGGAATACAACGCAGCGGAGCAGGAAGTAGTCAACAAGGTAAAAGCTATGCTACCTGATATGGGCACCTCGCTGGTTTCGCTTTTTGCGCTCAACTTCGTCAATATCGACACTGATTTCAACACCTACGAAACACTGGCCAAACGGTTTGAGAAGGAAAACCCAAACAGCCCACATGCTAAATCGTTGATTGGCCGGGTGGCTCGTATCAAAGGGGTTATGGTTGGCTCGGCGGCACCTGAGATCACACTCAGCGACACCACAGGCAATGCCGTTGCCCTGTCGTCGTTACGGGGCAAGTACGTACTGGTCGACTTCTGGGCATCATGGTGTGGACCCTGCCGGGCCGAAAACCCTAACGTTGTCAGGATGTATAACAAGTACAAAGACAAAGGATTTACCATTTATAGCGTTTCTCTGGACAAGACCAAGACCGAGTGGCAGCGGGCTATCCGTAATGATAACCTCCCCTGGACACATGTATCTGACTTGAAATTCTGGCAGTCAGCCGCAGCGCAACAGTATGGCGTTCAGGCTATTCCTGCTACATTTTTGCTGGACAAGGAAGGTAAAATCATTGCCAAGAACCTGCATGGCGAAGCGCTGGAGCAGAAACTGGAAGAAATCCTCAAGAGTGGTCAGTAGGTAAGCCGCTTCTGAGTTCTTAGTTTTGTGGGGTCAGGTGGTATCACCTGACCTTTTTTCGTTACGCCTTTGTCACTTCATCCCCTTCGTTCGCCCGATCACTAATTCACCTATTGAACTGATGAAAATTGCAATCGTTGGCTGTGGCAACATGGGTATGGCATTTGCCAAATCGTTTGTCCAGTATGACCTGGTTAAGCAGGAAAACCTGCTGCTCATCGAGAAAAGCGCCGACCGCTCAGAAGCCCTTCGGGCGGAGAAAGCGGGCGTAGTCGTCGATACCATCAGCACCCGCGTTGGTGAAACAGACCTGATTATTTTATCCGTAAAACCGCAGGACTTCAACAGTGTACACGAGTCGCTACGGGCCGTTATACAACCGACGCAAGTGGTATTGTCCATTATGGCGGGAATTCCCATTGCCCAGATTCAGGCAAAACTGGACCACGCCCTTGTCGTCAGGGCTATGCCCAACACGCCCGCTATGCTCGGCATGGGTATTACGGGCTTTACGGCTGCCAAAGAAGTAGATATGACCAATCTGCGCCGGATTGAGAACCTGATCAATGCAACGGGCCGGTCTATTTTTCTGGAAGACGAAACGATGCTCGATGCAGTAACGGCGCTCAGCGGCAGCGGACCAGCCTATTTTTATTATGTCGTGAAAGCCATGATCGATGCGGGCAAGCAGATGGGGTTCGACGATGCCGTATCGGCTCTGTTGGTAAAACAGACCATGCTGGGCGCTTATCACCTGATCAATACCTCCGATAAATCACTGGATGAGCTTATCAAAGCTGTAGCCTCCAAAGGGGGCACTACCGAAGCGGCCTTGCGGGAGTTCGAGAACGGCGCTCTTGCCGACACGCTGGTGGCGGGTATCAAAGCTGCCCAAACCCGGTCGACGGAGCTGTCTAAAGGCTAGGGCAGACATCCTGCCTGGCTGTGTTATCGGTTTATAGTTCGTAAGCAGATAACACAGCCAGGCAGGGGCATAAAGCTTATAAACCGGTATAACTAAACGGTGTAATGGCTCTTAATTCGTCCTTTACACCATCTGATACAGCCAGTTCGTCGATGAATTGACGAATGCCATCGGCCGTAATCTTCTGATTTGTACGAGTCAGGGCTTTGAGGGCTTCATAGGGCTGTGGATACCCTTCGCGACGAAGAACGGTTTGAATACCTTCGGCAACAACAGCCCAGTTGTCTTCCAGATCAGCGTGGATAGCCGCCGGGTTCAGCTCGAGTTTGTCCAGCCCTTTCAACAACGAAGTCAACGCAATGACCGAATGGGCAAAGGGTACGCCCAGGCTCCGCAACACGGTCGAGTCGGTCAGGTCGCGCTGGAGCCGGGAGATAGGTAATTTGCCCGACAGGTGCTCGAACAGCGCGTTGGCAATACCCAGATTACCTTCCGAATTTTCAAAATCGATTGGGTTTACTTTGTGCGGCATTGCCGACGAGCCAACTTCACCTTCTTTTAATTTCTGCTTGAAGTAGTTCATCGACACATACGTCCAGATGTCGCGGTCGAGATCGATCAGTATTGTGTTCAGGCGTTTGAAGGCGTCGAGTGTAGCCGCCATCATATCGTAGTGTTCGATCTGGGTCGTAAACTGGCTGCGGACCATGCCCAGACTTTGTACGAATTTATCGCCAAAGGCCTTCCAGTCCTCATGCGGGTAGGCCACCGCATGGGCATTGAAATTACCCGTTGCCCCCCCAAACTTAGCTGCCGTTGGAATACCTGCCAGCAGCTGCAACTGTTTTTCAATCCGTTCGACGAACACACACAACTCTTTCCCCAGGCGCGTAGGCGACGCTGGCTGACCATGAGTTCGGGCCAGCATGGGAATATCGTTCCACTGTTCGGCCAGTTGCTGTAATCGTACGTACACCTTCTGGTACAAGGGTGTAATCTCGTTGGTCAGGGCTTCGTCCAGCGAGAGGGGTATGGCCGTATTATTGATATCCTGCGATGTCAGCCCAAAGTGAACGAACTCCAGGAACGGCTCAACGGGCGATCCTTTGAGTTTCTCTTTTATAAAATACTCAACCGCCTTAACGTCGTGGTTCGTCGTCTTCTCGATGTCTTTGATCCGTTGCGCATCAGCTTCAGAAAACGACTCATACAACGAGCGCAAAATTGGAAACTGCGTAGCATCGACGCTCGACAACTGCGGAACAGGCCATTCACAAAGGGCAATAAAATACTCGATCTCAATCCGAACGCGGTAGCGAATCAGTCCGAATTCAGAGAAATACGGAGCGAGAGCGTCTACTTGGCGACGGTAACGGCCGTCGACGGGCGATATCGCCGTCAGTGCTGATAAGGTCATACTGAAATTTGAAAACGCAAAGGTACACGACCAATCCTTCTGTTCAGCCGCCTGACTAAGTTCAGGCAGCGAATAGAAGGCTCAAAATGAGCACCATCAAAATGGGTTCAGGTACAGGCCAACACCAATCCACGACGTTTGCTGATTCTCGAACTGACTGTAGGGCCTGAATCCGGAATAGCCTTCGAGCATAAACGTCAGGTTATTCTGCGTCCGGCCCACCTCAACACCAATACCACCGTGAATGCCTGGGCGGAAGTCGGTTTGCTGCCAGAACTTAACGTCGAGGCCACCTACTAACCGGGCCGCTTTGTCGGATGGTTTTTTATAGTAAGCACCGAGTTGAGCACTGAGCAGCTTACGTTCTTCAGCCTTGCGCAGCACAAACCCAATACCCCCATATAGGCGCAGTGTTTGAATCATACGGCTATAGGTCACGTCCAGCAGCTCATAGTTCACGGCATTGGCCGTAGGCGCTGTAATGTTGTTACGGAAGATGTAATCATCACCCAGGTGCGACGACAGGTGATACACCCGAAACCGGTAGGTGTTGGCCCCACGCCGGACGTTATAAATAATACTTACTTTATAATCGGTGTTGAGGATGCGACGTCGTGCTTTGTCCAGGGTAGCATCACGGTAGGCCTCAAATTGGGTGAACGATGCCAGATCGAGTACCCACTCCGATGAATGTCCAGGCTGCTTCGTACGTCGGTAAAATGGTTTAGCAAACCCAAACGCGAACGGAACAATGCTGCCTTTGTACCGTTTACCCTCGGTGTTATAGACCGGCAATAGACTGCCGTAGGTCTGCGCTTCGAGCGGATCGAGCAAAATAGGGTCGAACAAGTGGCCTTTGGGCAGAAACTCACCCGTTGACCGGCTCATAGCCGGTTCAGTACCCGTTGCCGATGCAGAATCTATGGCTACAGGGCGGGGGGCACGTTCACGCTTTACCCGCTCGGGTTTGGGCTCCCGGGGTCTGGTCTCGACCGGCGCAGGTGCATCAGGAATCGGTGCCGGTGCTGACGGAGCAGGTTCAACGGTCTGCTCCTGCCTGCGTTTTTCCCGTTTCTCTTTCCGGCTCGGTTCAGGGGCCGCAGCAGGAGCCGCTGGTTGAGGAGCAGGAGTTGGGGTGGGCGCTGTGGTGGAAGGTACGGGAGCCGGTGCTTGAACGGGTGCTTCCTTTACAGATTGATCACGCTCTTTGGCCGCTTTTTTTGCCTGTCGCTGCCGTTCTTTTTCAGCTTGCTTCGCTTCGTACTCGCGTTGTTTTTGCGCCCATTCGGCACGAATCTGACGGTCGCGCTGTACCTCCCGATCTATTCTGTCTTTCTGTTTTTGTTCGGCGGGTGTCAGCGTACGCGAGGCTGGAGGGGTGGTTCTGGACGGGTTGGCCGGTGTTTGTTGGGCCAGCGTCGATGTTCCTGCTAAACCACTCAGCAAGAGAACAAACAGCAATTTCTTCATAAAGTAGAAAAGGGACTGAGTCAAAACCTCTGACTAGGCATTGGCTTCGACTCAGCGTTCATTTATTTCTTCAGGGCTGCGTAATTCTTGTAGAAATACGGAATGGTTTCAATGCCTTTGTAATAGTTAAATAAGCCATAGCTTTCGTTAGGCGAGTGGAGTGCATCGCTGTCCAGCCCAAAGCCCATCAGGATGGATTTAACCCCCAGTTCCTGCTCGAACAGGGCTACAATGGGTATACTTCCGCCACCCCGTGTTGGAATCGGCTTCTTACCCCAGGCGTCTTCAAATGCCTTACTGGCGGCTTCAAACTCGACAGAATCGACAGGCGTTACGTAGGGCAACCCACCATGATGGGGCTTTACGGTAACCGTTACGCCAGCCGGCGCTATGGATTTGAAATGATGCGTGAACAGCTCGGTAATTACATCGGGGGTTTGATTCGGCACCAGGCGCATACTGATTTTGGCCGATGCCTTCGAGGGCAACACCGTTTTAGCGCCTTCACCGGTATAGCCGCCCCAGATCCCGTTCACATCCAGTGTGGGTCGGATGGAAGTCCGCTCGTTGGTCGAGTACCCTTTTTCACCCATCACATCAGCAATACCCAGATCCTGTTTGTAGTCGTCCAGCACGAACGGTGCTTTGGCCAGTTCAGCCCGTTCGGCGTCGCTCAGGTCGGCCACGTCATCGTAGAAGCCGGGAATGGCAATGCGGCCATCGGCATCATGGAGCGATGCGATCATGCTGGCCAGTACGTTGATTGGGTTAGCAACGCCCCCGCCATAGACGCCCGAATGCAAATCGCGGTTAGGCCCGGTGACTTCGACTTCTACGTACGACAGCCCCCGCAGACCCGTTTCCAGCGACGGGGTTTCATTTGAAATAATGCTCGTGTCTGAGATCAGAATAACATCGGCACTCAGCATCTCGCGGTGTTCAGCGACAAAAATGCCAAGGTGATCGGACCCGACCTCTTCCTCGCCTTCGATCATGATCTTGACGTTACAGGGCAGACCATCGGTGGCCAGCATGGCTTCGAGCGCTTTCACATGCATGTAAAACTGCCCTTTATCGTCGCAGGCACCCCGCGCGTAAATCCGCTCGTTACGGATAGTGGGTTCAAACGGGGGCGACAGCCAGAGTTCGTAAGGGTCGGCAGGCTGCACATCGTAATGGCCATAGACCAGCACGGTAGGGCGGCTGGGGTCTACCAGTTTCTCCGCATAAACGATAGGGTGGCCAGGTGTTTCATGAAGCGCAGCCTTGTCCAGACCGGCAGCCGTTAGTTTGTCCCGGACAAATTCGGCCGCCCGCCGAATATCACCTTTAAATTTAGAATCGGCCGATACGGACGGGATACGCAGTAACTCGAGCAATTCGTCGAGAAACCGCTGTTTGTTTTCTTCGAGGTATGTAGTCATGCAGTGGGTAAAATCAGCCTCACTCATAAAAAAATTCGCCCCGAAGTTACGCACTTTCACGCAACGTCGGGGCGGACGTATACTAGGAAATCAGATTATTGAGCGTCGCGTTTTTTGCGGAGTCGAATCAGAACAGTCCGGTTTTCCTGACCACGCAACAGCCGGCCAATGTTTTTCTGATGTGTCAATACCACCAACAAAAAGACAACAAAGCCGAATACAATGAGAATAGGGCTTTCTTTTTGCCCGAAAATGCGTAGCAGCAGTAACACCGGAAAAGCCAGCGCGGCTAGTATAGATCCCAGCGATACATACTGGGATGCAATAACGACCAGCAGAAAAATACCGATGCAGACCAGTGCCATTTCAGGATGAATACCCAGCACCATTCCCAGCAGCGAAGCCACTCCCTTCCCACCCCTGAATTCAGCGAAAATGGGGTACAGGTGGCCTATAACGGCAATGAGTCCAAATATGATTTTAAACGTCAGGATTTCCGTTTCGGTGATTACGCCAGCATACCAGAGCAGCGTAGCCAGGATAGCAGCCGTGTATCCTTTTAGCACATCGACCAGCATAACCACGGTACCGGCGCGTTTTCCCAACACCCGAAATACATTCGTTGCACCGGCATTGCCGCTACCATGCTGGCGAATATCGATATTGAAAAAAGCCTGACCATACCAGACCGCTGTCGGGATAGAACCAATTAGGTAAGCTACTATACAGGTAATGCCAATAAAGAAAATATTCATCAAGAAAACTGCCTCAACAGCCGTTGTAAATAGGAAGTGTCAAACTGAAACGACGAATGAAGTGAGGAGGAACAGGGCGCAAAAGTAAGGTTTTGTTACAAATTAACCAACCATGTACTCTACCAAACCCACGGACTAAACCCACAACAGACCGTTTAGACCTACTTTCCACCAACGACTACCTCCCGCAAATCATCCTGAAGCAGGTACGTCACTGCCGTTTCCATAATATCCGCTGGCGAAACAGAACGCAGCCGCTGGATATACGTGTTCAGAAAATCGGCAGGCAAATCATCCAGCAGAATCACCTTATACCGATCAGCAATTTCGAACGGCGTATTGAGCGAACCAACGAATTCGCCAGCCATATAATTTTTCACCGTTTCCAGTTCGTCGGCCGATGCAGGCTCGGTTTGCAGGATGCGAATTTCTTTCCTGATCTCATCCAGGGTCTGCTGCGTATTTTCCTTATTGACGTCTGTACCGATGAGGAAATAACCATCGCGTCGGAACGAAGGCATATTTGACGAAATGCCATAGGTAAACCCTTTCTCTTCCCGGATATTCTTCATCAACCGGGAGCCGAAATACCCGCCGAGGATCTCATTGGTTACCAGCATTTTAAAAAAATCGGGATGCGACCGGGTAAACAACCGCCTGCCTATCCGGATGGATGATTGGGTGCTGTCAGGCTTCTCGGCCAGTACCGCTACGGCGTCATCAATGGCCTTGCTGCCGGCAAAGGCCAGCAACTGGTCGGTACGAATAGGCAGCGATCCCAACTCGCGGTTAATCAGCAGCAACTCGTTTTCGGACGCCTGCCCGGCTACGACGAGTTGAAACGGACGATTCCGGATGGCTCGCTCGTAAAAATCGACAACGCCCTCGCGCGTCAGTTGCTCGATGGCATCGGGCCGCTGGCTCCGGCCATAGGGATGGTCCAGGCCAAACAGCTTTTCGCGAAACAGCACGCCCGCCAGATAAGCGTTTTTCTCGTAGTTGACGCGTAGGTTCTGGAGCGTGATGTTGCGCAGGTCATCGAGTTCTTTCTGGGGGAAGGTAGGTTCGGTGAGGAGTTCACGGAGGAGCGGCAGGACGTTCGGCAAAAATTTCGTGAGGCAGTAGATCACCATACTGGCCCGGTCGGGACCGCTATTCAGTTCCAGGAACGCTCCATAGCGGTCGAAATATTCGCTGATCTGAGCCGATGAGCGGGTCGTTGTGCCTTCAGCCAGCATCTTGACCGCAAAGAACGCCGTACCCGGTGTCTGCTCATACCAGGTACCGGCATCGAATACACATTCCAGCCGCAATACGGGCTGCTGATCGACTGCAATGAGGTGCAATAAGATACCATTGTCCAGTTTATGCTGCTGAACGGTGGGAAGTTGTATTTCCTGAATAGCCTGAAATGCGGGCGACTGTGTTCTATCGAGAGTCATTGGTGCTGAAATGAATAAAATAAAATGGCATTCCGACTAGAAATGCCATTCGTAAAAACAATGAGTGGGGTGCGGAAAATTAACCGTCACATCTTAGTTATCGGTGTCGCCGGAAACGTCCTCTTCTCTAAACAAATTGTTAGCGCCATTCAGATTAAGTATTAACGAAATCCGGAATGTCTGCGAAAGGGGGCTACCCTGTTGCACCGGTAACAGGTAAGAGAAGTCAACGCCAAACCGATCCTGCAGGCGCAGGCCAAGTCCTGTAGTGACGTACTTACGACCCCCTTTGAGATTTGATTCGCCGAAGTAACCGGCCCGTACCGCAAACTGTTGGTTGTACCAGTACTCGATACCTGTCGACAGGGTGAACTCACGAATTTCTTCGCCGAACCCGCCTGGCGCATCGGCAAACGACCCAAATACCGAACTGAAATAATTTTTTCCGGCGTTCAGGTTGACTTGTGCGCCATTCACATTCTGTATGTTCGGGGTCGGTACCATCAGTTTATTGACGTCGACCACAAAGTTGAACTTGTTATACTGATCGGCAAACAACGTAACGGCCGTTCCCAGACGCAGGTTTGTTGGAATAAAATACCGTTCGGTACCGCCATAATTGATTCGGCCACCGAGGTTGGAAATCATCCCGCCAAACGCCCAGCCCAGCCCTTTACCCGACGCATTGTCGCGGACTTCGTTGCGGTAGAAGGCGCTGATATCGGCCGCAGCCGTAGCCCCTGGTTTCAGGCCGGGCGTGCTACTACCCGACGCCAGGTTTGAATTGAGGTATTTAAGATCGACGCCAAGCGAGAAATTCCGCGAGAGCCGCTGCGCAAACGTGGCCGTAATGGCATATTCGCGGGAGTTGAATGTACCGGCGGCTACGCCCGTTGCCGTTGTGAAGTTGACCGTTCCCAGGTCGAAATACATCAGCGACCCACCCACAACCGAGTTTTTGCCAACTTTGGAATACCCACTCAGATAAGTGTAATACATATCACCGATCAACTCTCGCAACCAGGGCGTATAAGAGATCGATGCGCCTTTGTCCTGCTTGGCAAATACCAGCTTCGACGGATTCCAGAAGATGGCGTTCGCGTCGGCATCGCCTAAGGCTACCCCTGCTTCACCCAGCGCACCGGAACGGGCATCAGGCGTGAAATTCAGGAATGGAACAGACGACGTTGGGACGTTGAGTGTCTGGCCTGTCAGTGCGGTAAAGGACTGGGCGGAAACAAGGAGTGGAAGAAAACTGCAAACGCCGAGAAGAACACGGAAAAAATTGTGCTTCATACAAAAAGTGTTGGTCAGCAACAGAAACTGATGGTGGTAAGTTTGCAGTCCTGCGCGGTCAAAATTACAAGGAAACGTTGGATAAGAAAAAAGTAGGTCAATATAACCCGGCAAATCATTTAGTTAGTAACAAACGGCCGCTTCCATTGGCAACCGATCCATCAGCCGCCGAACGGACCTGCAACCGCAGGATATACAATCCATTTGGCATCAGTTGGCCGGCGTTGGCACGGCCATCCCAGGTTCCCATGTTCAGTGTAGCCGGGCAATCGGTACACTGGCCGGTTTGCTCATTCAACAACCGACCGTTCAGATCGTAGATGCTCACGGTCCAGTCGAGTGGCTCACCGGCCCGATCGAGTTCTGCCATCAGCGTACCCTCTGTCCGAATAGGGTTTGGGCTGGTGCCAAACGACCGAATTGTCAAGCCCGGGCGTTCGGAAACTACTATGCTCAACGCACCCTCTACTGAATTATTGTTTATGTCCCAGGCCTTCGCCCGCACCCGGTAAGTGCCCGGAGCTATGTCAGCAAAGGTGTAAATAACCTCTCCCTGCCGCCCTTCTGCACCATTGGCGACATACATATCATTGAGTATGACGGGGCGCTGGTCGCCGAACTGGGCCGTCAACTCGTGGCCCAAACCCGACCGGGCGATATTGATACCCCGGTTGTCGCTCAGGTTTAGTCGTAGTTTCACATCGGGTCCGGTTACCCGAATTACGTCGCCCTGGGTAGTCCCCCCCACAACCGACAGGGCCATAACCGGCGGCTGGTTGTCAACACTATCGATTGGAACACTGCCACCAACCCGCAGACTGTCGTAACTACCAACCGCATCGAGCAAACTATCGGCGCGTAAGGCGTAAGCATATATTTTTGCCTTTCCTACGGTATAATCAATGTCTTTGGGCATGGTGAAACGAATCCTGAATCGCCCTTGCTGCACAGACACCTGGCCCGCAAAAATAGTATTCGTATACGCCTGATAGCTCATTTTGGGACTGTCGGCCCCAGCGCCCAGGGTCGCTTGTGAGGTTGCTTTATCATACAGTGTCAGCCGGAGAGTACCCGAGAAATCGGGCAGACGCTGGCCCTGCTGCTGAATTTCGCCGGCCAGTTCTACCGTCTGCAATCCCCGTATCGTATCGAGCCGGCTAGCCGTAACAGCCTGCCCGTTAATGCCGGTAACCACGACCTGCGCTTTGGGGTAAGCCAACTGCATGGATGGATCGCCCAGGAGCGCAAAGTTTCGATTGAGCGGTCCGCTCACGCTGTTATTTTTAGTGAGACGCATTACATCGCCCAGACGGGGCATCTGCCCATCGATGGGCGCGAATACGGCTTTGTAAAACGCATCGTTCAGCAGCAGATTGGTGTTGGCATAGACCGGACGCGTCGTTGTCAGCAAACCAATAGCGCCACCTGTCCGGCTCAGGAGCAACAGCTCGGCACCCGATGTGGTGGCGGGATCGTCGTAGCGACCAAACTGACAGGTGGCGGTTACGAACAGCGGCAACCGCCGGTTATCCCACGAACGGATATCTGCCAACGTTACGATCTGCTCATCGGCCAAACTCAGCACACCACCGTGTCCGCTATAATTGATGATGAGCCGCCCGTCGGCCACAGCCCGGTTGATCCGCTGATTGACGAGGGGGGCCTTCTGACCGCCGGATGAAATCTCCTGCGGGAACGCACCCAGATACACCCGTTCAGGGCGGTAGGCTGGTGCCCGGTTTTCCATACTGACAGCCAGCTGCTCGGCATCGCGCTGATGGGTATTGTAATCGCCATCATCGGCGACGAGCATCACTTTGGTTTGCCAGTCGCCGGTTAACGACGGGTCGGACGTGTAGCGAATCAGCTTGTCGACTACCGTCCGGGCCTCGTCGGGGGAGGTTACGGGCAATCGACCAATGCCAATTTCCATAAGGTGGTTATCCGGTCCTGTTTCGGCCCACTCGCCCTCAGCAGCATCCATGAACCCATAATAATCGTCTGATGAATAGCTGAGAACGGGGTGTAATGATTCGCGGCTTTCGTAGACCGGCACCATGTTGGCCGCCTGCGCCGGACTAAGCTGCCCGGACAGATTGCGGTAATCGAATGTCGCATCGCCAAACAGCAGCACATACCGAAGTTGATTGGGCTGCTTCCGGTAGAAATACCGAATGGCATCCCGGATAGCCGTTGGATCGGGCTGACCGGAGCCAAACTCGTTATAGACCTGCGTGGTCGTTACAATCAGGGTAGCCAGTTTATCATGCTCGCGCCGGAAAGCAGCTAACCGTTCTGCCTGCCCAAGCCAGGCAACCGGCGTTACGATCAGCAGCGCTGGCGTAGCCTGACTGTGTATGTCCTGGTTGCCAACCTTCATGAGCGATATCGGCGCAAGCAACCGGGTATCGGCAAACAGAAAGTAATCACCTGACCGGGCACTATTCCAGGCAGCCTCCTGAGCAGCCGACCGGGTATAGGTCTGTTCAACAGGTGCCAGCGGATCGGTCACGTCCCAGACGCGCAGACTGGCCGCTGCCTGACGAACGGCAACCTGACCGGGTTCCAACCGGCGAACCCACGTAGGCTGATCGTACTGCCGCAGTTCGCGCCGGGCCTCAACCGCCAGGAAGTTGAGATACGCCTGAGCCGACCGCTGACCGCCGTTCCGAAACGTCAACGCCAGCCGAAGCGTGCTTTCAGACGTTGCTGGTTTTACCGAGAATGTATCCGTCCGGTTTACACCCTGGTAGTCATATTCATAGCCGGATATGGTTTGCATAGGTAACGAGCCCGCCACCTGACCGTTCACCTGGAGTCGAAACTCTGTTGGCACCTGCGCGCCAGCCATAGCCGATGCGGTAACCCGGATGGGTCTGTTGGCTACCAGACCAGCCATGTCGAAAGAAACGGTTTGGGTGGTGTCGAGGGTCATGTACTCGCCTAACCATTCCCGGCCCGAATGAACACCTGCTAGTTTCTGACTGTCTTTTTCGTGAAACTGATACGCATCGAATGTGGTAACCGTGGGGACGGACGTCAGGTTACCGGCCGACCGGATGCTGATCCGTCTGCCCACCGACGTACCTATGGTGACAAAATAAAAGGTCGTATCGGTATATGGGTTGATCTGGTGGGTATAGCGCCCAGCCACAGAGTCGTAGCGAACGACGTGCGGGCTTTGTCCGAAAAAAAGAAGCGCGTCCCCGGCATCGAAACGGCCGTCGGCTTCTCCCGTCACCTGAATCGCGTTCTCGATCAGGTCAGCGGGGCGGGGTATGGCATTGGATTGAGGGAGTGGTGCACCGCCGTTGCCGTAAAGCCGGATTCGGCGCGGATCAGCCGTGGCAAAAGCTGGGTCAAGCCGGGTAAGGGCGGCCTGGTCAAGCCGGTATACACCCGATTCTGTTACGCCAATTTTCACCCAAATGCCCTGCTGAAGCACTGATTGCGCATTGGAGCAGTAAGGCATCAGGCTACACGCATACGGAAGCAGAAGCACGATGAACCACCGAAACCAGGTAGGCCTCCCCCTGGTTTGCCGATCCTCTCCTGCTCGTTGTTGCGTATTCATTATAGAGTAGCTGCTTGTTCCCGGATATCGACCAGCGCGTGCGCCAGAATGGCATAGGATCGGCCCGAAGCCACTTCTTTACAAACGACGCGGGTTCGGCGTAGCGTACCGCGCACATACGTCTTTTTTGAAAACTGAAACGATTGGCCTTCCGGTACATCCCGCAACAGAACCTTCCCTTCAGTTTGGGAATCGGCTACGGGCGCGTTGGTTTGCCGCAGCGCCAGCATCAGCGCCGGACTGGCCGATGTCGTTGCAGCGGGTCTGCTCATGTAACTCCGTAACGGCTCCAGAACGGGTGCCGGGAACACAGCTTCGGTCAGTAAGGGCTGCATAAGTCGCTGAAATGCCGTTTGCCACGCCCGTCCATGCGGTTTTCCACGTCGGCGCTGCTCCTTATGGACAGCCGCATGGGCAACTTCATGGACGTAAGTAATCAAAAAAGCATGTGGATTCAGGTCGGCGTTAACGGTGATGAACGTTTGCCCCTGTGGAATTACCCGGAAATCGCCCAGCCGTGTCCGGCGCGGCTTGACCACCCGGAAGGTGAATCCATACTGTTGCCAGAGATTTCGGCCATACTCGGCCGATGCTGCCGGTAGGTATGTATCGAATAGATCGGTCAAAATAACGCTATGTATCTTCTTGAAAAGACAGATAAATATACGGCTTTGTTCCGGGCAAACCGCGACTAAGGGCCAGGCTTATCGTTTTGTTGCCACCCGCCACAGCAGGCTCGCCAGACCAACGAATGCCAGCGCCCCGAGCAGCATGTAGCCATCTGTGCCTAACGCACTGGCCAGGACGGGCTCCAGCGTAATCGACGTCAGGGCGTTGTATATGCTGTCGTTTACCGATAGCAAAGCCACCGCCACGCCTGCCAGCGCCCCACCTGCTACCAAACCTGTAGCGAAAAGATTTCCCTTGCCCAGGTCGGCATCCTCTTCGACGGTACCGCGCCGTTTGGCGTTGTAGTCGACGATGTACTTGACCAGACCACCGCCAAAAATAGGCAGCGTCGTCGACAGGGGCAGGTACAATCCCACGGCGAAAGCCAGCGCGCTCACACCAACCAGTTCGAAGACAAAAGCGATGAAAGCCCCTACCAGTACAAACTGCCAGTCGAGGTTGAACGACAGTAGTCCCTTGATGAGGGTAGCCATGAGCGTACCCTGCGGAGCCGGAAACTTATCGGACCCGATGGCGTGGGTAATTCCCTGCGCCAGCAGATCGGGGGTGGGCGTATCCAGCACCTTCACCGTTGCTCCAACCACCAGCGACGACACGATGACCCCGATAAAAAGCGCCATTTGCTGGTATTTGGGCGTAGCGCCAATGAGGTAGCCCGTTTTCAGATCCTGTGACGTAGCACCGGCATTGGCCGCAGCCACACAAATCATACTACCCACCACCAGCACCGCCGGTTCGTACACCTTACCCGTTAGCCCGAACGCAATGAAAACGAGGGATGTACCCATGATCGTAGCAATCGTCATGCCCGATACCGGCGACGACGACGACCCGATCAGTCCAACGATACGGCTGGCAACGGTCACGAAAAAGAACCCGAATACGATTACCAGAACAGCAATCAGCAGCTTCGTCAAAATCGAGTCGCCCGGAATCTGCGGTAACAGCACCATAAGACCCACCAATACGGCGCTGCCAATAACCACGATCCTGACCGAAAGGTCCTGCTCGGTACGGGGAACGCTGGTGCCTGTAGCCTGGCTTTTCGTTGCACCGCCACTGCCCGAAAAACTTTGTTTGAACGAGGATACAATGGTCGGGATAGTCTTGATCAGTGTCATGAACCCGCCCGCCGTAACCGCTCCCGCCCCGATCTGCCGGATATAAGCGCGGTAAATAGCCGCTGCCGTATCGGCGAAGGTGTGGGTCGCGGGGTTCCAGCCGCCGGGCCCGCCCGCCGTTTGCAGACTGTCGAGGTAGCCGAGCTTCTGAAGCTGGAGTGCAATCGTATCGCCCGGCACCACCGATGCCAGCAGCGGAATCAGCCCCAGCCACGCCAGGATACCGCCCCCTACCAACACCGCCGATATCCGAAATCCGATGATGTAGCCCACACCCAGGTATTCAGGCGTAATCTCGCCCGACACCTGCGCCGAGGGAAAATAGCGGTTCGTTTGTTTCGTGGCCCAGACGGGTACTTCAGCAATAACATGCAGCACCTTTTGCAGCAGCGCATAGAGTAAAGCGATGCCCAGGCCCTGGTAGGCCGTTTTGGCGAAGTCTCCGCCCCGCTCACCGGCAATCAGCACCGATGCGCAGGCTGTTCCTTCGGGATAGGGCAGGGTTTCGTGCTCCTGTACAATGAGCGACCGGCGCAGCGGTATCATCATCAGCGTTCCCACCAGCCCACCCAGAATGGCCAGCGTCAGGATCGTCCAGTAGTTGAAGAAGTCAGCGCTCACGCTATCGGTCAGAAACAGAAACCCCGGCATCGTGAAGACCACACCCGAAGCAATGCTCTCCCCTGCTGAGCCGGTGGTTTGGATAATGTTGTTTTCAAGGATCGTTGTGTTCAGAAACCGGCGTCCCAGCGAGATAGCCAGCACCGCAATGGGAATCGACGCCGACACCGACAGGCCTGCTTTCAGGGATAGGTAAACGGTTGCGGCACCAAACAGGACGCCAAATACGGCGCCGGTGATAATGGCTTTGAGAGTGAATTCTGCCGGTGAATCGGTAGCAGAAACGAAGGGCTTATGGACAGGCGTAGCGTTCGGCAGCATGTTGACGTAATTTGGCCCAAAAGAAAGGAAAAATCGGCATCTACCGACAAGGCTTGACAATGTGGGTAGTTTTGCCTTATGTTTGTTCTACCAAGACCACAAAAAAAGCGGGAGTAGCTCAGTTGGTAGAGCGGCAGCTTCCCAAGCTGCAGGCCGTGGGTTCGAACCCCATTTCCCGCTCCATGATTCCGTGTTCACCGTCAGGCACTTGCGATATCTTTCGCGAGTGCCTTTCTTGTTTTAGGCGGGAGCGGTTGAAACCCTGGTTGAAACATTTGATTCAATGCTTCCCCATTTTTTCATTAAATTCTTCCCAAATCAATGCTACCCATCTTAAGTATAAGGTTAATAGATGTCAGCTCTGGCTTAGTGTAGATCTTGATAATTAATCATCGTTAGCAAATGTGTATACTCGTCCAGGCAACAATTGGCCGTCATGGGATAACTCGCACACAGCTACCTCATAACGGCCAATTCCTTAGCACACCTGATCAATTAGCTTATATCTGTTAAAGACTGGTAGCTTTCTTGCCAACTCGCTTAGTTAACAGTTGGCGAAACATAGGCCACAAGAACATCAGCAGTATTAAAAATGAAAAAGCCATGTCCGTTTCATGGCTCTCTGAAATAGTTTTGAACACGGTTTCTGGTAGCCCGTCCATAACTCCTGTTACCGTCATTTTAACGCCAAGCAAGCATACGACCCATAGTGCAATTCGGCTTACGGATGGATATTTCTCCAGTAGTTTCGAGAAAATTGATGAGGCAAATCGCATGCCTAACATGCCAACCATTGTACCAAAAGCAGCTATCCAGAAACCTGAATGTTGCACCAATACAGCCATGTCCTGTCCAATTGTCGAAAGACTAGGTTTAAGCACTGGCAGGAAACGCCTGACTCGCCGAACTATCTGCTTTTCAAAACAGTCCGCCGTGGCGGTCGATTGCGGTTCATGACACGATAATCAGCCTATTTATCAATCAGTTCTTCTTCGCCGATAAACGCAGTTAAGCCACTACCACAAACGCCAGCTACCACCGACAGAGCCGCTGGTCTTCCGCTATTCACAGAAGCAACTTTATGAGCGCAGCCACGTCGGAGAAGGTTTCTACTAACCCTGACTTACCCGCTATGACGAGACCAGCTGGTTCAGGCGTTGACCCGGGCGGCTCTTTTTAAGGGGCTTACGGCGGTTTAAATGGCGGCAGCTTAAGCAAGCCACTTTACCCCCCATGCCAACCCGGTGCTGCGTATGAAGGATACTTTTCGCCTGAGGACACTGGGAGTTGGTGTGATAGACCAGTTGCTGGAGGCAGTAGAAAGGAGCAACCTGAAAAGGAGTAGCAGAATTCATAGATCAAACAGGGCTGAAGGCAGCCAATAGGTAAACGGGTAGGGCTATAACGTATCAGGCTGATACATTCGTACAGTGCCATCTTCCTCACTGCTCACAATGAGCAGGCTGCGGCCGTTGGGACTGTGCTGCGCCGACACGAACAACACCCCCTCGGGCGCGTCTCCCGTCTTGAAGAGTTGTAAAAACCGGGGAGACTTCGGGTCGCTCACGTCATAGACCGCTACCGCATCGGCCCGCTCCATACCCACAAACGCAATGGGCTTCCCGTTGATGAGACCCACCGTGACCCCTTCGGCCTCCACGCCCTTATCATCCGACCGGTCATCGTCGTACAGGTTGGCCGCAATGACCCGCTCCTCCAGACTCTTGTCTGAATCGTAGACCCGCTCACCCGTGGCCGCCGAGTAAATACTGAAACCCCGGCCGCCAAAGCCGTAGAGCGTTTCGTAAACGCCGTTGGTGTTGCCCGCAGTTCGGGTAACGCGCAACCGACCTAAGGACGCCGTTTGTTTGAGACTGGCCGCGTTCGGAAATTTTGCAGGATCGAGCGTCAGGCTACCTACCCGAACTTGCTCGTCAAAGGCCGTGTATTCCCGGGCATCGCCCTCGTTGGCGGTAATGAGGTAGCCCCCGCCAGCCGCGGTAAAATGAGCAATGGCATCCGGCAGATAAAACGACTTGACAGGCCAGGGAGCCAGACTGATCTTCGAATCCCGGTCGCTGGGATCGATTGCATGCTGAGGCAGACTGTAGTCTTTGGTCCCCAGTGGATAAATGCGCACGATAACCCCTGCCACCAGATCGACTTCAGCAATCCCATTATTCTCCTGTAAGGTGACCCAGGCCTTTTTCGAATCGGGTGACATGGTGACGTATTCCGGTTCAATATCCTGAGCCAGACTGGCATTGGGTCCGTAGACGCGAAAGCCACCCGCGGCCAGCTGGGGCAGCGAAGCCGTAAATGACTCAAAGCTTAAGGTTCGTACGCTATATCCGTCTGTGGTATTGATGATCGACACCGAGCCAATGGGGTCCGTTGTATAAGTGGCATTGGGTTCACCTTCGTTGGCGGTCATAATGTAGGTGCCATCGGGGCTGAAGGTGACCATATCGGGCAGCGCACCTACGGTAACTTGCTGGATCAGGGCGAGGGTACTCGTGTTGAAGACCAGTACGCTGCCATTGGCCTGCTTGTTGGTAGCCTCCAGGGCAATCGCCAGTTTACCCCCGGAAACGGCCACACTATTAGCGACCCCGCCCAGGGCAGACACATTAATGGGGGCCAGCCTGGTCACGGCGGGATAGGCCGTTAAATCCAGCACGTCTACCTTCGCTGCCGACTCGTTATTGACCACGAATACGCGTTTACTAATCGGATCGTAGGCGGCAATTTCGGCCGAGGCTACCCCGCCCAAGTCGACATTGGCTATTTCCCGGAACGTCGCGGGATTTTCCTGTTGTAAGGCGGGATCCCGGTGATCAGTGATGCAGGCATTAAGCAGCAGGGGTATACCAATGGTAACCAGCAGTCCTCGGAGGTGAAGCATAGTATCGACGCAGTTTGATGGGGCAAAAATAGCCCCCTGCTCCCCGGCTATATGGCCGTTGAGGAAGGGTAATGATTATTTAACAAACTACCGGTCAGCGCCCTCAACCCTGCCTGTTAGGCGATGCTTTAGTCGAACACGCTGCCGGGCTTACATGCCCTCATCGGCTGCGAGGGACATAGTACCAAAGCAGCGCCATCCACTCTGTAAAGGCCACCTGTTAAATAATCGTTATGCTTTTAACGGAGGCCCCTGGTTGCAGCCTGTATCCCTATTTTTGTCTCCTTGCTTAACGGCTCACGGTTATGAGAAAATACCAGGGATTGATGGAATGTATGCTGTTAGGGCTCCTGATCAAGAGCTGCCTTACCAATCAGCGCAACAGTCCCGGCACCGAAAAGGCAGCCGCCTTGACGAAAACGACATCGGCCTATTGGGGCGAGTCGGCCCGCGCCAGGATTCCGCTAGGTGGGCAACCTAACCCCGGCGACGTAGCCGAGGGTGCCCTGTTCATTTAACAACGCCGTCATGGGTGCAGGCCGGGAGCAACCACGGGCCCCTGATCACCCGGTACGATTCAGATCAGCCCACCCAGCGGGCGTAGCAAAAACACCTGCGTATGTGGCGGCATTGGATGGACGAACTTCTGAATACGATTTCGGGTAACAGCCGGTATATTCATTACCCGGCCCGTATCCAGTGGCTGGCGCTGCTTGTTATCCTGAGCTTGATCAGCATTCCTATCCTCCTGTACTGGCTTACCTAAACCGGGCATTATACGTACACGCTACGAGTAACGTAAGGCGTGTAAGCCAGGCTCATCCACTCAAAACCGGATCTATTCCGATGAAGTCTTACTTACCCGTTCTATTGCCCTTACTGTCTGGTTTAGTGCTTTTTCTGTTTGCCCTCAATTACCTCTCGGAGGGGTTGAAAGCAATCTCAGGTGATAGACTGAAAGAGTGGCTGGGCCGATTTACGCGCAACGTAGTCACCGGCATTTTGACCGGGGTGGCCATCACAACCCTCCTGGATTCGTCGTCGGCGGTCATCATCATGACCATCGCCCTGGTGAACACCCGGGCCCTAAGCTTTCGGCAGGCGCTGGGTGTAGTCCTGGGTGCCAACATCGGCACCACGTTTTCCAGCCAGCTCATTGCGTTCGATATCGGTCAGTGGGCGGGCCTGCCTATGGCGGTGGGCCTTGGTCTGATGTTGCTCAGCCAACGTGACTGGGTAAGCCAGTCAGGCCAGGTCCTACTGGGGTTGGGTATGTTGTTTCTGGGTCTTTTTCTGATGGAAGAAGCGGTTGAGCCGCTCAAGCACATGCCGACCGTTAAAACCTGGATGCAGGGACTGGACAGCGCCTGGTGGGGGGCGCTCATCGGGGCCGGTGTTACGGTATTGCTGCAATCCTCATCGGCAACTGTTGGTATGGCAGTCATTTTAGAAGGCCAGCAGCTGCTGACGCTTCCGGCCGGTATTGCGCTCATGATGGGTGCCGAACTGGGCACATGCGCCGATACCCTGGTGGCATCCATTGGCCGAAGCCGGGCCGCCCTTCGTACCGGCCTGTTTCACCTGACCTTTAACCTGTTCTCGATCGTGCTGGGCCTGTTACTCATAAAGCCATTTACGGCGCTGGTACAGACTTTATCAGCAGGGGCTCCCGCGGGTCGCCAGTTGGCCAACGCGCACGTATTTTTCAATGTGATCGGCGTAGTTCTCATCGTCGGCTTTGTTCCCTTCATAGCTACCCGGCTGGAGCAGTGGCTACCCGATAATCATTCAGAAAAACCTCAGCCGGTAGCTAATTGAGTGGAACACCCTCCCCGCTGGTCAGCCAACGGCGGTAGCCTGCGTGAGCATGACACCCCCAACTCACCCGCCAGCGGCCAGGTGACACCCGATACGTTCGCAAGCTCTCTGCGGAACGAACCTGCCACTATCGGGTCACCAGATAACGTCCCACAACGCTTTTCGTAAATAGGCTGCTTATTATAGGGGTACTTTCCTTACTTTGTAGGATAAACTCAACAGAAGTGAATGAGTGTCACTACTACTCCCTCCGGTCAACATAAGGAAGTCAGCCAGCCAAACCCTTACCCGTTTCTGGTAGGCGGGGGTGAAATGGGCACCTTGACCCGGTCTTTCGACTGGTCGGCTACGGTGCTTGGCGATCCCAACACCTGGCCCCAAAGTCTGCGTACGCTGGTTGGTATGCTGCTAGCGGCTAACTCGCCCATGTTTTTATGGTGGGGCCCTGACCTGATTCAATTTTATAATGACGCCTACCGCCCCAGCCTCGGCAATCAGGGGAAACACCCAGGCGCGCTGGGTCAGTGTGGCCAGGAGTGCTGGCCCGAGATCTGGCCTGAAATAGGGCCACTCATCGATCAGGTTCTGAACGAAGGACTGTCGGTTTGCCGAGAAGATCAGCTCTTACCCATCTACCGGAATGGCCAGTTGGAAGATGTTTACTGGTCCTATGCCTATACACCTGTCCGGGATGAGTCGAACCAGGTAGCAGGCGTACTGGTAACCTGTACCGAAACGACCGTCGCCGTAGGCAAACGGCTGCAACTGGAGCAACGGGAGCATTACCTGCGGGAATTGACCGAGACTGTACCCGCTATCTTATGGGTTACCCAGTCAGATGGCCGATGTACTTACCTGAACAAGCAATGGTACAATTACACCGACCAGTCTCCTGAGACGGCAGAAGGATTTGGCTGGCTGGACGCAACACACCCGGACGACAGAGCCGAAGCAGCCAGAAAATTTCTTTACGCGCATGAGCGTCAAATCCCTTTTAATACCCATTACCGGTTGCGGGGAAAAGATGGCCAGTATCGATGGTCCATCGACAAAGGTAGCCCCCGATTTGGCCCAACGGGCCAGTACGAAGGCATGGTCGGCACGGTGGTCGATGTGCATGAACAGAAACTAGCCGAGGAAGAAACCCGTAAACTGGTAGCTGTTATTGACGCTAGTCAGGAATTTATTGGCCTGGCAAACCCCGATACGACGATTCAGTATGTCAATCCGGCCGCGCTGGCTATGCTGGGCTGGACCTCGATTACCGACAAACGGCTGGCCGATGGCATCTATCCCCCCGATTGGCCGCTGGCCCAACAGCTGCTGAAGCAGTTTATGGAGCAGGGCCATTTTTCTCAGGAGATCCGCTTCGTAAATGCCCTGACCGGTAACCCGTTTTGGTTAAACTGGAACGCGGTGGCTATCCGGGAGGCTACAACGGATGCAATCGTTGGGCTGGCAACGGTAAGTCCGAACATTGACCGGCGTAAACGTGATGAGCAGGATCTACGGGAGAGCGAGGCCAAATACCGCTCCCTTATTGAGCAGGCTCCTGTAGCAACGGGCTTATTTGTAGGTCGTGACTTACGCATCGAGCAGGCCAACGCACCCATGCTTAGAATTTGGGGAAAGGGAAACGATGTACTGGGTAAACGACTTGCCGATGCGTTACCCGAGCTAAAAGGCCAGCCGTTTCTTGAGATTCTGGAAAACCTGTTTACCACCAAAGAGCCCTTTGTGGGTAGCAGTATCCCCGCCGATATCCTGATTGACGGGCAACTGAAAACGTCTTATTTCGATTTTACGTACCAACCCCTCTTCGATGAACAGGGGCAGGTCTACGCCATTTTAGACATGGCAACCGATGTTACGGAGCAGGTGCTGGCCAGACAGAAGGGAGAAGAAAATCAGCGTCAGGTGCTGGATTCGTTCGAACAGTCGCCGGTAGGTATCACCATCATTAAAAAGCAGGATCTGACATTCCGGATGGCGAACGCCTTCTACGCGCAACTCGTAGGCCGAACCCCGGATGAGCTAATTGGGAAACCCATGCTCGAAGCTATTCCTGAACTTAAGGGGCAGGGGTTCGATGAGTTGCTCCAACAGGTCATAGACACCGGCATACCCTATGTGGCTACAGAAGTGGCGGTTGATCTTGTCCGTAATGATCAGCTGGAAACACTTTACGTCGACATGACCTACCAGCCGGAGCGCAGCACTGATCCTGCCAGTTCAGCCGGTGTTCTGGTGGTGGCGATCGATGTTACGCAGCAGGTGAGAGCGCGGAAGGCCATTGAAAGCAGCGAAGCCAAACTACGGTCTGTTATTACCACAGCCCCCGCTGCCATGGGTTTGTTTGTGGGGCGGGACCTGATCGTCGATCTACCCAACCAGACCTTTATCGATATTGTTGGCAAAGGACCGGATATTGCGGGTAAGCCCCTGCGTGAAGTGATGCCCGAACTGGAAAGCCAGCCCTTCCTGCAAATTCTGGACGAGGTCTATACATCGGGCAAAATGTATCAGAGCTTCGGTACGCAGGTCGATATTGTACAGCAGGGAGTGATGACCCATAATTTTTACAACATCACCTACACCCCGTTGCTGGATGCCGAAGGTCAGGTATACGCCATTCTCGATATTGCGATCGATGTTAGTGAGCAGGTTCTGGCGCAACAGCAGCTTACGCAAAGTGAAGAACGCTACCGGACCCTGTCGGCCGAGCTGGACCTCCAGGTGCAGCAACGAACCGCCGAACTGGAGGCCAGGAACAACGAGTTTATCATGGCCAACGAAGAGCTGGAACAGGCCAATCAAAACCTGACCCGGTCTAACAAGAACCTGGAACAGTTTGCCTACGTGGCCAGTCATGATTTGCAGGAGCCCCTGCGAAAAATTCAACAGTTTGGCGATTTGCTCAACGCGCAGTATGCGGCCTCGATCGGTGATGGGGTAGTCTATCTGGAACGGATGCAGTCGGCTGCCAGCCGGATGTCGAGGCTCATCAGAGACTTACTGAGCTTCTCCCGCATCTCTACCCAACAAGAGCTCACTCAGCTCGTTTCCCTCAACAAGGTAGTTGAACTGGTATTGAATGACCTGGAGCTGACAATCCAGGAAAGCGGGGCCGCTATTCAGGTCGACCCGTTACCCACAATACCAGGCGACAAGCTACAGCTTGGGCAGCTTTTCCAGAATCTGTTGACGAATGCACTTAAATTTCGCCGTAAAGATCCTGCGGGTAGTTACATACCTCCCCAGATCCATGTCAGCCATCAGCAAGTAACGGCCCTCGACCTGCCACCGTCGGTGAAACCCCTCCGGTCGGCTCCGGTGTATTACCGTATCGACGTGTCGGATAATGGTATCGGTTTCGCCGAGCACTATACCGACCGCATCTTTCAGGTCTTTCAGCGGCTCCATGGCCGAAATGAATTCAGCGGTACGGGCATTGGCCTCGCCATTTGCCAAAAAGTGGTAGAGAATCACAACGGAGCCCTTGTGGCTACCAGCCAGCCGGGTCAGGGAGCCACCTTCTCCATATACCTGCCGCTGCAATCCGGGCGTGATGGGGTCCTGCCTGTAGCCTCCTGACCGATACGGCCGACATCGGCGACAAAGCGTCTTTCCGGATTACCCGTCATGAAAATGCCCCAGCCATGGCCGGGGCATTTTCATGACGATAAACCTTGTTTCTCTGACTAGTTCGACTTGATCAGTTTTATCGTTTGAGTCTCCGTAGCCGTAGTAGCCCGCAGCAGCAGTGTACCAACAGACCGGCGGCCGACCTCGAACGTATGTACCTCCACAGAGCCAGCCTTATCGACACGACGCGTTTCCAGCAGTCTTCCCTGGGCATCTGTCAGATTGAGCTGCAACAGCTGCTCCCCTGCCCCCCGGACTTCAACCGATACCTGATCGTTGTTGATTGGGTTGCCCAGTACCCGTACGTCCAGTTTCGTCGATAGCTCTGCGTTTATGCCGGCGCTTAACCGAGCACTGCCGGACGTACAGGCCGCCAGCCAGTTGTAAGCAAAACTAGTTTCACTACCCGCCTGCACCGCTTTCAGGGTAATGACCGGGTTGTCGGTATACAGGTTCAGGGTGTACGGGCCGGGGCTCGTGGTGGGCAGCAATTCATTGACAACCGAAAAGCTGACAGGCTCACCACTCAGACCCGTATAGACCGGCGTAAACGTTACCGTACGCAGACCCGCCGTTACCGTCTCGCAACTTACCGTTGTAACGCCTGTGATGGCAAAGCCGCTCGGCGGAGTTGGCGTTGAGCCACCTTCACAGGCAGCCAGCCAATTATAACCGAAACTCACTTCACCCTCCGTACCCGCTTGCTGGGCCTTCAGGATTATGATCGGGTTGTCGGTATACAGGTTCAGGGTATACGGGCCGGGGCTCGTGGTGGGCAGCAACTCATTGACAACCGAAAAGCTGACGGGCTCACCGCTCAGACCCGTATAGACCGGCGTAAACGTGATCGTACGCAGACCTGCTGTTACCGTCGCGCAGCTTACCGTCGTGACGCCTGTGATGGCAAAGCCGCTCGGTGGCGTAACAGGCGTGATTGCCTGGATTGCCCGATCGGCCTGAATGAAACCATAACCGGTACCAAAGTCAAAACCAGTATCAAAACCGGCGGTCGATGGATCGTCCATATCCAGCGCCGTCTCTTCCAGCGCCGTCAGAATCGTGCTCGGGGCCAGGGCATTGTTCCCTTTTTCCTGCATCAAAGCCGCTACCGCTGCGGCATGAGGAGCAGCTGCCGACGTACCGAAAAAGTTCGGGAACGTATCTGGGTCGGACGGCGAATCGGCGATGAAGAAAGTGGTGTTTGTACCATCCACAGCGGTAATTTCGGGCTTCTGGCGAACGACAGGTTGCGAAAGGCGCTGGCCGTTTACCGAAAACAGGATGGGAGTACCACCCGCCGACGAGAATGGCTCGATGGTTGCCGTCGTCAGGTTCGCGTTGAAGGCCGGCGTGTTGAAGAAAGGAGCCGCCCCAACCGCGATACAACGACTTGAGTTCGAGTGACCCACCGACGTTGAACTTTTCGTATCGTATTCGATGGGAACCGTACTGCCAAAATTAACCCATTTAACAAGGGTAGGATCAGGACCTTCGTATTTGACCAGCACGAGTTCGATACTGGCGGTAGAACTGCCGTTGTTGGTCACCCCAATAATTTCAACCGGATCAGCGCCAATGTTGGAATCAAACGAAGACAAACCTCCCTGAAGAGAGCCATTCACATAAACCAGCAGGTCCATATCCGTTTGAGCCCCATCGCCACCACTCACCGAGAAGAACGGATCGTCCCACTGAAAACTGATAATGATTTGTCTGCCGGGACCGAGCGTGATCGACTGAAACTTGTCTCCATTACTAAAATCATGCGCTGTATACGAAGCACTCGGATCGTACTGGACGTCACTGAATGATGTACTCCTGTAGGGACTCTGGTAAGAAGAGCGCCCGGAGTTACCCGCCGAGGAGAAATAAGTGACCTGGTTGTTGTTCACCACATCATCGATTGCCTGCGCGATGGGGCCATCCTGAAAGAAAGGTTCAGCAAAATAGCTCACGTCATCGGTAATGATTTTACAACCGGCAGCGGCTAAATCGCGGATACCCTGCGCAAATTCAAGATCGCCGGTGAACGCGGTATGGAAGGCCAAAGGCGATCCGGGCGCTACATCGTGAACGAGTTCGGCCATGGCCCGCCCTTCGTCGATATTATTTGGGTCGATGAGATCCTCCAGTACCTCCACGCCCTCAGCCGGTAAATCGCCGGAAGCGATACCGGCACTGGCACCACCCAGGGAGTTATAGGAATCAGAAAGAATACCCACCTTCACCCCCGCACCCGTTACGCTGTAGGTTGTACGGGCCACGTCGGCCCGCATGGCAGCATCGCCCTGAGACGTCACTGAGCCCACGTTGTGGATTGGCCGGTAGGCAGGGCGCGCATACTTCAACGCAGCTACGTCCTTCAGCGCATTCAGTTTGTCGATTGGCAAATAACCTGATACCCGCTTCGCCGATATGATCCCATTGCGAAGCCCGAGCGCCTGTAACGATTGAAGCAACGCCTGTGGTGCCTGACCTTCGTTAACTACAGCATCGATAGCGATGGTATTTCCCGAAACCAGATACAGATTTGTCCGTTGTACTCCGCCAGATGGAGCCTGGTTAGGAATACCGTTGTTGTTAATAACATTGAGTAAGTCGGAGCTTACTTTGGCAGTCTTTGTCGCCCTTTTGATATCGGCCGGATTCTGAGCACTGCCCACCAGGGCTGAACACAGCAGTCCGAAAGCAACAATCGCCGATCGGCCATTTTTTTGTAACTTTTTTAACATAATACTAAATCAAATTCAATAAGTCGTATCTTTGGTTATGGATTACGCTACTAAAATCAGCCAGACCGTTGACGAACTGCAACAGCTTGAAAAACAGCAGACTAATGTCGCCAATCGCGATTACGTCCGCTTCATTCGTTTGCTCAAAGAGAAACAGGCTA
>NZ_VFIA01000005.1 GCF_014282275.1 Spirosoma utsteinense | reverse complement strand
ACTTGCCATTGAGAGTCCGTTAGTGCTTGAAACGATTCGTTCATGATCTTGGAGCTTGGTAACTACAAGATAAGACGGACTCTCATTTTTAGACTATCCAAAACATACTCTAACAGACCAACCTGTTCAATCCTTTGATGAGATCCTACGCTGGAATAAAAACCGGTTCGTATTGGCATTGGATGTGAAGCCCGGGACCGACCTTGTGCAGGTCATGCGGACGGTAATAAAACACAAGGCCGAAAACAGCGTTTTTGTGATTTGCTACTCGATGGCCGATGCCCAGCGGATGCGCACGCACTTCCCTACATTGTGGTTAGCTGTGGGCATCAACGGCATAGATGACCTGGACCGTCTTGAAAGTAACCCTTCTCCAACTTCGCGCTTGATTGCGCTAACGCCACAAAAGCCTCAGACAGCGCTCTTTTATGAGCGCCTGCATAAGCAGGGCATTCCGTGCTCGATAGGTACCTACGGGGTTGGCCAACTAGACGAGAAGCCATTGCCTGAAGCGGCTTCTGGCTATCAAATGCTCTTCAGGCAGGGAGCTGATATTCTGACTACTGACCGGCCAAATCCGGTAGCGACGCTATTTTGATGATTTACGGTAATACCGCCGACTCGCCATCAGCCTGCCGCTTTGCAACAATGTCGACCCCGGCCTGATATCCCTGCACGATCACGCGGCTTATATCGTCGGAGGTGAACCGCATCAGGTTTAAGGAGAGCGGCTCAACGGGGCGGATAATCGTTAAGTGAAGATTCCGGCCATGCAGGTGTTCCCGTTCGGCGAAACGCTCGGCCCAGGCAATGTCGTTATTGACGAGTTGATTGACGGTGATGTCCTTGACCCGGTCCATCAGGTTAAGGATATTGCGGTAGTTGAATTTTTCATTATAGATTCGCTTGGCATGGCAGGCGACACAGGCTATCTCGCTGGCTCCGTCTTCGATAGCCACCCGAAGTGGGGCTACTTCCCGCAGCCCACCGTCCAGAAACGCCCGGCGATGGTCGCCCCCGATCTGAATGGCAGGCATCAGGAAGGGAAGAGAACTGCTGGCATATATGTAATCCAGGAAATTCGGGTCGGTGGCGTCGGCATACCGCATATCACCCTCGATGATATCGACCGCACCGACTTTAAGCGTGACAGGGCCGGTTTTCAGGGCTTCCAGGTCAATGTTCTGACGAATCAGGTTCTGGATAGGGGAGTTGTCGAGCAGGCCGTCGAACCGGCGGATGAGCGTGTTGTATCCCAACCGAAAGCGCGACCGGATAACGGCTACATCGTCGGGTTTGGTAATATTCCTGATCCAGAATTCAATGAGGTATTTACCCACCTTTACCCAGTCGACATGGCCTGTCTGGGCCTGCTGCCGGGCCGCTTCGTTGGCCAGAAAGGTTGCGTTTAAACTGCCAACCGAAATGCCATACAGTTGATCGGGTACAAAGCCTGATTCAAACAGCGCCATGACGGCCCCAACCTGGAAAGCTCCTTTTAGAGAACCACCACCCAGTACAAGCGCCTTTTTAGGAGGCTGCGTTTCGGGAGCCACATCGGCCAGGTGGGGGAGAGGGGGCGTTGGATTGTTGACCATACAGGATTTCTGGAGCAATGGATGTGGGGGTAAATTGAGCTTTTTTTACATAGCAACCAAAATGAATACGACCAGATGTTCTATATAACAGTATCAGTTTTCTAACGGCCTTTTTCGGCGTCTGCGCTTTCCTTACTATACTTGCCGTGAATTACAGTATGCCTTTATCGCAGCCTGTGCCCAATGGCAATGAACAGTTAGTGAATACACCCTGTTCATTATATACTGCCTACCACGATTCACCCCTGAATGATGTCCCTGACTGTTGCCGATATACAAGCTCCGATTGCTGCCGAAATGGATTTGTTTGAGCAGAAATTTCGGGGTTTGATGAAGAGCGACGTTATGCTGCTCGACCAGATCATGAACTACATCGTGAAACGGAAGGGCAAGCAACTCCGGCCGATGTTTGTTTTTCTGACAGCAGGCGTCTGTGGACAGATCAATGAGTCTACCTACCGGGGAGCATCCCTTATCGAGCTACTCCATACCGCCACCCTCGTTCATGACGACGTGGTCGATGATTCAAACTACCGGCGGGGCTTCTTCTCCATCAATGCCTTATGGAAAAACAAAGTTGCCGTACTGGTAGGCGATTACCTGCTGTCGCGGGGGTTGCTGCTATCGGTCGACAATGGCGATTTCGAACTCCTTAAGATCGTATCGACAGCCGTACGCGAGTTGAGCGAAGGGGAACTGCTTCAGATCGAGAAAGCGCGTCGTTTAGATATTACCGAGGCCGTTTATTACGAGATCATTCGCCAGAAAACCGCGTCGCTCATCGCGTCCTGCTGTGCGGTAGGGGCCCGGTCGGCGGGGGTCAACGAAGAGACCGTCGCACAGGCTCATGCGTTCGGTGAGAAAGTGGGCATTGCGTTTCAGATCAAAGATGACCTGTTCGATTATGGCACGGCCGAAATCGGGAAGCCGCTGGGTATCGATATCAAGGAAAAAAAGATGACGCTTCCCCTGATTTACGCACTCAACAGAGCCGCTTTTCTGGAAAAGCGCCGGATTATCAACATTGTCAAGAATGAGAGCGAAAATCCTAAAAAAGTAGCGGAGGTGATCGCCTTCGTTAAAAACTCGGGTGGTATAGACTACGCTACCGAGGTTATGAACCGCTACGTTGCCGAAGCGCAAACGTTGCTCAATCAATTTCCTGACTCCCCTTATCGCCAGTCGCTGCATCAGCTGGTGCAATACACCATCGATCGGAGCAAGTAAGAGAATAAGGAATGATATGCCTTTCGGGCTCATCCTCATTCCTCATTTTTCATTCTTTTACCCGTTTTCTCGCCGAATAGCCGGTGAAAATCGGGGCTTTCGGTTTTCATCCATTTATCCCAGAAGGTGAAGTACAACCCGTAGTTGAACCGGAACTGGGTATGATGCAGGCTATGGTGGGTAGCACCAATAAGCCATCGACCCAGCCAGTGCCGGTTGAAATCGCGGGGATAGATTTCCGTATTCAGGTGATTGATAGCACTCGACACCGTCATGATAAGAAGGATCAGCCCCACTGCCGAGAAATGTAACGGAATAACAAAGGTCAGCGCCGGGATGACGATAGCCTGTAAGGTACTCTCGATAGGGTGGAACGAAAAAGACGTCCAGGGGGAGGTAGTGATACTGTCGTGGTGGGTCTGGTGAACCCGCTTGTATACACCCGGCCGGTGCATCCAGCGATGAAGCCAGTAGTAGTATGTTTCGTGAATAAATAACACAAGGGCAATGCTGACAGGATACCATACCAATGGATATGCCTGCCAATCGGTATATATCTGTGTATAGCCAGCCTGGTGAGCTGCCAGAATGGCAACTGCAATGCCGGTAAAAATGAATGAAGTAAGCAACGACCAGCCAATCTCCCGCCGGTCCTGCCCTGGCTTACGAGGGCGTGTCTGCACGGCCCGGTGCGCAAACTGGGTCTTCATCGAAACTTTAAACAACCACCAGAAGCTCCACGAGAACAGGACGTATCGGCCAAAAATGGCCGCAAACAGAATCAAAGCCGTAAGCAGGTAAGATGCCGGGCTGGTAAGTGAAATCATGAGACGATTGAATTGCATCACACACGGCCGTTGGAGCCGCCCTAGAATGAACGCAATAGGTAGACCAATGTTAAAAAAAACTACTTATAATCCTCCCCAAAGCAAGGAAACGGACAGGAACAGTTTCATAAACCGTTCATATCCCCGATAGGTCGGCCTGCCAATTTGTTTATACCTTTGCCGAAACTGAGTTTCATTCTATCAAATACCGGCTCCATGCGCCTTATTTCCTCTTGTTTTCTGATACTGGTGACAGCAGTATCCACGTTTGCTCAACCCAAAAATACACGTGTCCCCAAGCCGGCTACACCCCTGAACAGACCAAAGCTCGTTGTCGGTATTGTTGTCGACCAGATGCGCTATGATTACCTGTATCGGTATTACGATAAATTTACACCCAACGGATTTCGTCGGCTGATGGACGGTGGCTTCAACGCCCGCAATAACCATTACCATTATGCCGCTACGTACACGGGACCTGGCCATGCCGCTATCTATACGGGTTCGGCACCTGCGCTGAATGGCATTGTCGGGAATGATTTCTACGACCGGACCATTGGCCGGATGATGTACTGCGCCGAGGATACAACAGTTAGTACACTGGGCAATACGGGCAGTGCAGGTAAAATGTCGCCCCGCAATATGCTCGTCACGACCATCGGCGATCAGCTTAAACTGGCTACCGACGGCCGGTCCAAAGTTGTTGGTATCGCGCTGAAAGACAGGGGCGCTATTCTGCCCGCAGGTCATGCCGCCAACGGCGCTTACTGGTTCGATTCGAAAGACGGTAATTTTATCAGTAGCACCTTCTATGGCAAAGAGCTGCCAGCCTGGGTGCAGGCGTTCAACGCCCGCAAACTGCCCGAGCAGTTTTTAACGCAGAAATGGGAGCCTCTGTTACCCATGAACCAGTATACCGAGAGCACCAGCGATGACGAAGTATATGAGGGAACGCTGACGGGGGAGGCAAAGCCCGTTTTTCCCCACGAGTTTGTCGTTCAGGCGGGCAGTGCCAAATACGAAGTGCTACGCACCAGCCCCTACGGCGACCAGATCACTAAAGAGTTTGCGCTGGCTGCTCTGAAAGGCGAAAAACTGGGTCAGGGCAGCGTGACCGATATGCTTTGTGTGAGTTTCTCCTCACCCGACTACATTGGCCATACGTTTGGTACGCATGCCATCGAAACCGAAGACAACTACATTCGGCTGGACCGGCAGTTGGCCGACCTGTTCGCGCAACTGGATGCCACGGTTGGTAAAGGACAATGGCTGGCCTTTATGTCGGCCGACCACGGTGCCGCAGACGTTCCGGGCTTCTCGCAGCAATACCGGATTCCCGCTGGTGTCAAAAGCTACGGCGAGGTGAACGATGCCGTGAAAGCGTCGCTCGAAAAAGCCTACGGGCCGGGGCAATGGGTGCTGGCTTATTTCAACCAGGAAGTATACCTCAACCACGATCTGCTGGCCGAAAAGAAGATTGCTATGGTCGACGCGTACGATGTGGTCAAACGGGCGTTGTTAAAGCAGCGGGGTGTGGTCAATGTATTGAACCTACACAATCTGAATGCAGATGCATTGCCCGAAGCGCAGGCCGATCTTTTCCGTAACGTCTATTTTCCCAACCGGAGCGGAGACATCTACGTGCTGCAACAGGCAGGCTGGTTTGAAGGGCGTAGCAAAGGGACGACACACGGTACCAGTTATGCGTATGATACACATGTCCCGTTCCTGCTTTACGGTTGGGGCGTCAAACCTGGACAGACCTTCCGCCGAACGCATATCTACGATATTGCCCCCACCATCACGGCGCTCCTGGGCATCCTCGAACCCAGCGGCTGCATAGGTGATCCGCTGGGCGAAGCGATAAAATGAATGATGAATGATGAATGATGAATGATGAATGATGAGTGATGAGCCTTGTGGTGCGTTCATCATTCATCATTCATCAATATAAACGCTACTTCCTTGAAGTTAAAATACCGCACTCCATCGCCACGCTGGATGGCAAGTCGCCCCATGGGGTCTATACCCACAATTTTTCCTGTAAATAAACGGTCTTCGCTTTTGAAGTGATGAACTTCCTGATAGCGGTAAAGAAGCTGTAAGTAGCTTGATTCCAACTCTTTGCGCTGCCCGGATCGTAATTGCAGATAGCGCTGCTCGATATGCTCGCAACAGGCGCTAAGCAGGCCGGGCAGGTCATAGCCGTTTGGTAACGGGGTCTGCTGTTGGATCGATGTTGCGGTAGGGTGCGCAAACTCGACCTGATTCACATTAAGGCCCATCCCCACTACCGACCAGGCAATGTGATAGCTGTGCAGGGTGTTTTCGATCAGGATACCCCCCAGTTTCTGATCGCCAGCATAAATATCGTTAGGCCATTTGATGCGCAGCGCTTCCCCGATCAACGGTTTGAGCGTATCGGTAATGCCGAGTGAGATAGCCATATTCAGCCAGAACTGGTCGGATGCTGGTAAGAATACGGGTTTGAGGATCAGGGAAAAGGTTAGATTTTGACCCGCCTGAGCCAGCCAGATGTTGCCGCGCTGTCCCCGACCCGCCGTTTGATTGTCAGTTACGACAATTGTCCCCTCAGCAGGCTCGCTTTGCGCAATCAGATCGGACGCTTCGTCGTTAGTTGACTGACAGCTTGGCAGGTATTTTATTATTTGCCCGGCAAAAAGAGTTTTGGGATAGATTTTGTACAAAATATTGTATAGTTTAGTAGTAGGATGTTAATACATGGTGCTGCCGACGAGTAGCGTTGGCCAGGCAAAGTACCCGCTGTTTAATGGATCGTGCCACGTTAAATAAAACGCATGAGAATCAGCAAAAATAGTGAATTCACCGCCGAACAGATTCGTGATTTCGTAGTCCGGGGGATGCAGGAGAAGAAAGCGCAGGACATTGTAGTGATGGACCTTCGTCGTGTTAAAAACGCCATCTGCGATTATTTCGTTTTGTGTTCGGGTAACTCCGACACGCAGATTGACGCTATCTCTTCCTCAGTTGAGGAAGAAGTATATAAAGCAAGTAGGCAGGACCCCTGGCATCGGGAAGGTAAAACGAACCGGGAATGGATTCTGCTCGATTATGTAGACGTTGTCGTCCACGTTTTCAAAAAAGAACGCCGGTCTTTCTACGACCTCGAACAGCTTTGGGGCGATGCCGAGATTCACTACATTGAAGAAGGTACACTTGTGCCTGTTAATCAATAAATTCAAAGGTGGTCATTTGGGCCGTTTATCGACCCGGGTGACCGCCTGTCCGAACCGTTTCGTTGTAGAAACATTCGTTTGAAAAACTGTGTTACCCTTGATATCCGTTTGTACAACCTGAGGAAATGTCAGATAACAATAATAGAAATCCGTTAGTACCCCGGGGCGGCCCACGTAAGCCTAATTTCCAGGGCTGGATCGTCGCTCTACTCATTGCCGCCATCCTTGGCATCACATTTTTCAACAAAAGCTCAGCTACCCGTGAAATCTCACAAAAGCGTTTCGAGCGGATGATGAAAGATCGTGAAGTGTCTGAGGTGGTTGTCGTCAATGACCGCGTCGCTGAGATAACGCTTACCCAACAGGCGGCTCAAAGCACGAAATATCGCAACCTGTTTGCCGATAAACCTTACTTCGGTACCAGTCATGGTCCGCATTTCCAGTTTAACATTGCCTCCAGCGACTCGTTTAAAAAGGATCTTGATACCATCCAGCAGGGCATACCTGACAACGAAAAGATCGATTACCGGTTTGAACAGCGCAGTGATTTCGGCAACATTATCAGCACGTGGGGTTTCCTGATCGTTATGCTGCTGGCTATGTATTTCCTGCTTGGGCGGATGTCCGGCGCAGGAGGGCCAGGTGGGCAGATCTTCAACATCGGCAAGTCAAAAGCGGCTCTTTTCGATGCGGATAGCAAGGTGAAGATCACGTTCAACGACGTAGCTGGCCTTGACGAAGCCAAAGAAGAGATTAAGGAGATTGTCGACTACCTCAAGAATCCAACCAAGTTCACCAAACTGGGTGCTAAAATCCCTAAAGGTGCGCTGCTGATTGGCCCTCCGGGTACTGGTAAAACCTTGCTGGCGAAAGCTGTTGCGGGCGAAGCAGGCGTTCCGTTCTTCTCGCTGTCGGGTTCCGACTTTGTGGAGATGTTCGTAGGCGTAGGCGCAGCCCGTGTACGTGACCTGTTCAAACAGGCCAAGGAAAAAGCACCTTGTATTATCTTCATCGATGAGATTGACGCTGTTGGTCGTTCGAGGGGACGGGGTTCCATGCCCGGTGCCAATGACGAGCGCGAAAACACATTGAACTCGCTGCTGGTAGAGATGGATGGTTTTGCTACCGACTCCGGTATCATTATCCTGGCTGCTACCAACCGCCCCGACGTGCTGGACCCTGCCCTGCAGCGCCCTGGCCGTTTCGACCGTCAGATCAGCATTGATAAGCCGGACGTAGTCGGTCGTGAAGCGATCTTTAAAGTCCACCTGAAGCCGATCAAACTGTCGACCGACGTTGATCCAAAGCAGTTAGCTGCTCAAACACCGGGCTTTGCCGGTGCCGAGATTGCTAACGTCTGTAATGAAGCCGCCCTGATTGCCGCTCGTAGCGACAAAGAGTCGGTGGATATGAAAGACTTTCAGGATGCTATGGACCGCGTCATTGGTGGTCTGGAGAAGAAGAACAAGCTCATTTCGCCCGAAGAAAAAGAAATCGTTGCCTACCACGAAGCTGGACACGCGGTTGCGGGCTGGTTCCTGGAATTTGCTGATCCGCTCGTTAAAGTGTCGATCGTACCGCGTGGTGTAGCTGCTTTGGGCTATGCGCAGTACCTTCCACGTGAACAGTATCTATATCGCACCGAGCAGCTGATGGACGAAATGTGCATGGCTCTGGGTGGCCGCGCTGCTGAGGATATCATCTTCGGTAAAGTGTCGACTGGTGCGTTGAGCGATCTGGAGCGTATTACCAAGCTAGCCTATAGCATGGTAACCATGTACGGTATGAATGATGTGATCGGAAACGTGTCGTTCTACGATTCGAAGCAGTCTGATTACAACTTCAACAAACCGTATTCGGAAGAAACAGCCAAGCACATCGACCAGGAGGTTCGCAAGATCGTTGATGTAGCTTACGTTCGCACCAAAGGGATGCTGGTTGAGCATCGCGACGCGCTGGAGATCCTGGCAAAAGAACTGCTGGAGAAAGAAATCCTGTACCAAAACGACCTGGTTCGTCTGATTGGCAAACGTCCATTCGAGCGTGAAACAGTCTACCAGGCTTACAAAAACAGCGAAGAGGTTAAGGAAGAGATCGGTAAGGAGTCCAAGCCTTCCGAGATTGAGCCATCCCTGCCTTTATAAGCTGGATGCATATATATAGAGAAGGGCTTCCTACATAGGAAGCCCTTTTTTTATGGATGAACGAACCTAGGAAGATGGTCATTTCTTGCCCAGCTCGATCGCCTGCATATCCAGAATTTTTCCGGCATCGAGCGAGAACCGTACTACCGTTCGCATAACGTGGAAGCCTGTTTTGCCAGCCGCACCGGGGTTCACAAAGAGCAGGTTCTGTAGGGTTGGATCGCGGGTAACCTTGAGGATATGTGAGTGCCCGCAGATGAACAGGTTAGGCGGGTTACCCTTCAATTCGGGTCGGACGGTTGGGTTATACCGGGGCGGAGTACCGCCAATGTGCGTCATCCACACATCGACGCCTTCTAGCTGGAAACGCTCGTTCAGCGGCAGGTCGCTGGCTTCCCGATCGATGTTGCCGCACACGATCCGTAGGGGACGAAACGCTTTCAATTGCTCCATCACGGCCAGGTTACCTACGTCGCCCGCGTGCCAGATTTCATCGCAGGTATCGAAATGGGTAAAAATCTGGGGATCCAGGTAGGAGTGGGTATCGGAGAGAAGGCCAATTCGGGTCATGATAGAGTAACCGCCAGAAACGAAGAAAGGCACCGAAAACGCAGCGAAAAGTTACGCCTTGTTGCCTATGCCTTCCTACGCTGACAGGTATAAGTTTAATTAAGCGTTAACGGCTCCCAGGATCTGCTCCTTCATTTCGGAGCGGATGCGTTTCTTGTCGATTTTGCCAACGCTCGTCTTGGGAATCTCGGAGACAAATAAAATCCGGTCGGGAACGTACCACTTGTGAAGGTCGCCCCGATCCACTTTCGTTTGGAGTTCTGTTTTTATACCGTCGGCGGTAAGTTCATAACCCGGCTTCTGCACGATCAGGGCGTGTGGCCGTTCACCCCAGCGTTCGTCCGGCAGGCCAACAACCGCCGATTCGGCTACGCCTTCCAGCTGTGAGAGCGCATCTTCCATATCGAGCGATGATACCCACTCGCCCCCGGTCTTGATAACATCTTTGGTACGGTCAGAAATCAGTACCCAGTTGTCGGGCGTGATGCTAGCCACGTCGCCTGTATGCAGCCAGCCGCCCTTCCAGAGGTCAGCACCCCGCTCGGGGTCTTCGTAGTATCCCTGCGTGAGCCACGGACCACGGGCTACTATTTCCCCCAGCGCATGCCCGTCGTGGGGCGCAAACGTACCATCGTCGTTCATCAGGCGCATCTCAATAAAGGGCGCTATCCGACCGGCACGGGTTCTAAACTCGATCTGGTCATCGATCGGCAGATCGCGTTCCAGATCGTTGAGGTAGGTCAGGGACATAATCGGGGCGGTTTCCGACATGCCGTATCCCTGGTACACTTGTATACCCAGATCGAGCGCACCTTTGGCCAGACCTTTGGTCAGCGCCGAACCACCAATGATCACTTTCCATTTGCTTAGCTGGGCTTTAAATTTCTGAGCAGCCGGGCTGTTGACGAGCATGTTCAGGATCGTCGGTACACAGTGCGAGAAGGTAACGCCTTCCTGAAGAAGTAGCTTCAGAACCAGTTCCGGGTCATAACGGCCTGCGTAGACCTGTTTGGCCGAAAGCATAGTTGCCAGGAAGGGAAACCCCCAGGCATGGACGTGGAACATGGGCGTAATAGGCATGTACACGTCCGTCATGGCTGAGAACGGTACGGCCTGGTAACCGCAGACGTACGAGGCCAGCCCCATGGTGTGCATGAACAATTGCCGGTGCGAGAAATAAACGCCCTTTGGGTTTCCCGTTGTGCCGGTTGTGTAAAACGTGGTTGCCCAGGTGTTTTCGTCAAAATCCGGAAACTCATACTCCGCTGATGTCCCTTTGAGCAAGGCTTCGTACTCACCCGAAAAACCAGCAGGAACCTCACCGATAGCGTTGAGATCGACGTAAACTTTATCCGAGATAAGCACATACTTGTCTACCGTAGTGATCTGGTCTTTAATCGCCGTCAGTATGGGCAGAAAGTCGTCATGGATCAGGATGACCTTGTCCTGCGCATGATTCACCGTATACAGAATTTGCGCGGGCGACAGCCGGATGTTGACCGTATGCAGAACGGCTCCCATGCTGGTTACGGCAAAGAAGCATTCGAGGTAGCGATGACTGTCCCAGTCGAACATCGCGACCGTATCACCCGGTTGAACACCCAGCCCCGTCAGGACGTTGGCTAGTTGCCGAACCCGCTGGTTGAACGTAACGTAGTTCATCCGAAACAAATCGCGGTATACAATCTCGCGTTGTGGCTCGTACCTAAGCGACTGAGCCAGCATATTTTTGATGAGCATCGGCGGCTCATGGGCTTCGGCTGTGCGGGGAATCAGCTTGGTCTGGATCATGCAGGGAATAGTTTGGGTAACAAGACTACATTATTTTCTCTAAATTATACAACGATCCGTATAGCCCTATTTGTTGCGCCAACTGCCTATAACTGTTGAATCTAGTTAGAATTTTAGGTCGGGCAAATGCCCCCGTCAGGTAACAGGGCTACTGTATCCTGGACGGCCACGTCCGGGCGTGAACAGGAATAGCTTTACCCGAATATTAATTCTGTTTAGAATACGGCCAGCTTTATGCTATCAGTAACCCAAAACAGGTTCAATGGTGAAGCATTTATTCGCCCGTTAGTTTTCCGACGCCCCCGCCCCCCGGCGTCTTGATCCGGATTCGTTCGCCAGCGGCCATCGCCCGCGTGAATATGCCGGGTACCGTTTCTTCTGTCCTATCCACATGGATGAGCGTTTGCTGACCAACCGCTCCTGGTTCTCCGTCATGAAGGCCATAAGGCGCTACCCGCCGATGCTGGCTCAGGAGGGTAGCCTGTACGGGGGCTAGAAATTCAATCTCCCGGATGATGCCATTCCCGCCCTGCCATTGGCCCGCCCCGCCCGAACCCGTCCGAATGGCAAACTGATGCAGCCGAACGGGATAACGCCGTTCCAGTTCCTCAGGATCGGTGAGTTTTGTGTTGGTCATGTGCTGATGCACGGCCGATCGCCCATTCGCTCCATTCGTTGCGCCCGCGCCCCCGCCAATGGTTTCGTAGTACCCGAATTGCCCATTGCCGAACAGGAAGTTGTTCATGGTTCCCTGACTGCAGGCCGACAACTGTAACGCTTTCAGTAACGTATCGACCAGCCGCTGGCTCACTTCGGTATTACCACCTACCACGGCCGGGCATTGCTCCGGCATGTCAGGAAAGACGGGGTTCAGGAAGGACGACTCGGGAAGGATAAAGGCAACGGGAGCCATCAGACCCTCATTCAGCGGAATATCGTTGGCGCACCATAGCCGCAGCACGTAGAGCACCGCACTGTGAAGGATGGATACGTTCGCGTTCAGGTTGTTGGGATGGACGCCCGACGTGCCGGTAAAATCGAATGTAATCTGCCTGTTTGCAACCGTCATGGCAACCCGGATGGTATGCCCATCGTCGAGCGCTTCACCGGCCGTAAAGGTCTGTCCGTTGAGCGGGGCCAGTACCGCTGTAATGGCGTCGGTAGCCGACTGCTGAAGACGGGTCATATACTGATGGACCGTAGCCAGCCCGTACTGCCGGGCGAGCGTTTGCAGAGCCGTTTCGCCCGCCCGTAACGAAGCCAGTGCCGCTTCAATGTCGGCGCGGTTTTCGGCCAGGGCGCGGGTCGGGTAGGGGGTATCCGTAAAGCGGGACGACAAACCGTCGACTGCACCGTCAGCCCCGCTTTCCCACAGGAACACGCCCCCCTTCACCACGTATTGCGGTTCCAGCACGACGCCTTCTTCCACGAGTGAGGTTGCATCCGGTGGCATGGAGCCGGGGACTTTCCCGCCAATCTCGGCGTGGTGCGCCCGGTTGATGACGTAGCCGATCAGCTGCGGTTCGTTATCATCGGTGAAAACGCCCTGCAAAAGCGTTACGTCGGGCAGGTGGGAACCCCCGAATTTGGGGTGGTTGGTAATCAGTACATCGCCGGGGCCTAGGGGTAACTGGGCCAGGCAAAGCCGCGCACAAACGCCCAGGCTACCGAGGTGCACCGGGATATGGGGCGCATTGGCTACCAGTTGGGCGTTGGCATCGAGCAGCGCGCAGGAGAAGTCAAGCCGCTCTTTTACGTTCGTAGAAAAAGCCGTTCGTTGCAGCTGAGCACCCATTTCCTCCGCAATAGCCCGGAAACGCTGCGTGAACAGTTCAAGCTGGACGACCTCGGTTTGTTTTGTTTGGTCCGGTGTCTCTACATCGGCAATGTAATCCAGTACGGCGTCCCGGCTGTTTTGCACAACGAGCCGCCAGCCGGGCTCGACAAAAGCGGAGGAGGTGGTGTTGAGCAGCAAGGCCGGTCCCCGAAACGTGTCGCCCTCCTGCAATTTCGTCCAGTCGTAAGCCGGGTAAGCGTCCGTTTCGAAGGCCGGTACCGCATGCCGATGGCTCGAAGGCGGGCTACTGGCGGTGGAATCGGGGGCAATCGTGCTGGCAATAACCCGGATACTTTCGACTTCGATTGGTCGACCGACGGGGTAATGGCCGTACAACTGCTGGTATTTCTCTTCAAACAAGGCACTGGCCTGGCTGGTCGCAGTGGCCGGAACGACGACCTCAATCGTTGCTTCCTGCCCTTGCAGGCGCATGTGCAACATCACCGACTTAACGGCCAGTTCGGTAGTTGCGCCGACGTCCTGACTGAGTTCGGCCATAGCCTGCTGACTTAACTCGCTGATCTCCCTGCTCAGCAGTTGCTCGACCTCGTCCAGAGGACGTAATACCGACCGGGCGACTATTCGCTCGATCTGGGCCTGGCCAATGCCATAGGCGCTTAACAGACCTCCATCGAACGGTAACAGGATCTGTTCCATGCCCAGAAGCCGGGCAATCGCGCAGCCGTGTAAACCGCCCGCCCCGCCAAAGACCAGCAAGCTATAAACTTTGGGATCGAACCCACGGGCAACGGATATTTTGCGAATGGCCCCGGCCATGGTTTCATTCGCAATATGCTCGAAGCCGCGCAACAGTTCGATGGCGTCGGGAGCAGTCCCGGTTTTACCGGTAATCTGCTGAATGACGGTTTGTAATGCTTCTTCAGCTCGTTCAGCAAACACCGGAATCCCGAATTGCCTGGGGTGGAGTTTACCCAGCAGCAGGTTAACATCAGTGATCGTGAGCGGACCACCCGCTCCGTAGCAGGCCGGGCCGGGATTGGCACCGGCGCTTTGCGGACCTACCCGCAGTTGCCCGAATGTCGATCCGCTCCCCTCGAACCAGCAAACCGATCCGCCACCAGCCGCTACAGTTTCGATGGCCAGCGAGGGTAACTGTAGGTCGAACGGGCCGATTTTCGTGGAGAAACGGTAATCAGGCGTACCCTGAATTCGCGCCACATCGGTACTGGTGCCGCCCATGTCGAGGGTCAATGTACCGTCGGTCTGGTAGCCACTGGTGTGCAGTTGGGAGCCGATGGTGGCTGCGCCGATAACACCCCCCGCCGGACCGCTGAGCAAGCTGTCTTTGGGCCGGAACAAATCAGCCCGAACCAGCCCCCCCGTACTGGTCATAATACGCACGGACTGTTTGCGTCCTGATGTAAGCCCGGTCGTTGTGCCGCTCAGCTGCGTTTGTACGTTTGTTAGATACGACCGTAGTACCGGTGTCAGATAGGCGTCGACGACGGTGGTTTGGGTGCGGGAAACGTAGCCCGGTGCCGTTGATACCGACGTTGAAAGCGTTACCAGTGGAAAGCCAGCCCGGGTGAGTGCATCGTATAGCTGGTTTTCGTGATCCGGGTTTCGGTAGGCGTTGAGCAGCGAAATAGCAACGGCATCAGGCTTGAGTTGCCGAAGCTGCTGGATTAGATCGGTAATAATTGTTTCCGTCAGGGGCACTATAAGTTGTCCGTCGGCGGCCATGCGCGCATCTACTTCCAGCACCCGATCATGCAGGCGTTCGGCGGGTGGAATGGCTAGTTCAAACAGATTGGGCCGCTGCTGGGTGCCAATGTCGAGCAGGTCTTTGAATCCTTTCGTTACGACCAGCGCTACCCGACCGCCTTTCCGTTCGAGTAGGGCGTTGGTACCTTTCGTTGTGCCCAATCGCATCTCCAGCGCCGGAAACGACTCGTTCAATGGTGTCTGCGTGAGTAAACGGGTCGCCAGCACCGGCGCTTCCTCATCCGTAAACAGCTCGACCGTCCGTAACGCGGACATCCGGTCCGCATTAGCAACAGCATTGGCCGACAGGATGTCCGCGTTACGCAAAACCAGCGATCCATCGAGTTTCAACGAGACAACGGTGGTTGTTTCGCCCGTTTCGACGATGCGCAGTTGATAGCCGTCGAAGATGGGGGCAGAAAGCCAGGGAGCAATGAGTTTAGTATCAACCAACTGCCCCCGTAGCCGACTGCTGCTGAGAACTTTTGTACGGTGTAGATTCCCGGCGGGGTCGCGGGCCAGACCGTCGGTAAACGTACCGCCGGTATCAATCCAGATGTGCCACATGGGGCAAAAATAGCGTGTGAGGGCGGGTTCTCAAGCCTGAAGTACGGCCTACGCACAATGCTTGTTCAGTTCAGGATGGTTACGCCAGCCTGTTTATAGGCGGCTACCGTCTCGTCGGGTGCTTCTGCATCGGTGATCAATACATCAAACAGACTCAACGGGGCGAATTGAAGATATTTGTCGGTTTCCAGCTTGGATGAATCACACAACAGGTAAGTCATTTGGGACTGCCGTGCCATCATCATCGCCGTGCCGGCTTCGCGTTCGCCGTTGGCACTCAAACCATTTTTGAGCGATATACCGTCTACCCCAATGAACGCCCGGTTGGCGCGGTAACGGGCCATGTGCTCTTCGGCAATGAGTCCATGGATGGCCTGCCGCTCTTTGTCGACTTCGCCCCCCACCAGATTCACGGTTACTTCTGATGATAGCAGTTCAGCCACTACGGGCAGGGAGTTTGTCACAACGGTAATGCGCTTGTGGCGAATAAAGGGGCACAGTCGGAACACGGTACTGCCGCAGTCCATGAAAATGATGTCGCCTTCCTGGATTTCGGCGGCTGCCAGTTGGCATATGTAATCTTTCCGTTCTGGATTTACAGCGGTTTTATTCGCGAATCGGTGTGAATCAGTCGCCAGGCTTACCGTCATGGCCCCGCCCCGGGTTCGATAAATGAGCCCTGATGCAGCCAGTTGCACCAAGTCCCGCCGGATCGTCATCGCTGACGTTTGTAGCAAATCGGCCAATTCCTGTACATCGGCTGAACCCCGTTCATCGACCGTTTGCAAAATAAGTCGCTTCCGATGTTGAAAATTCATAGTGATTGTGTTCTTTTGAACAAAAATAAACAATATCAATCAAAATCAAACATATGGATAGTGAACGAATACGCATAACCGAAGAGAAGTTGCTTTCTGACAACTGGTACGTGCTCAAGCGCTACACATTCAATTATCTCGGCAAAAACGGACAATGGACAACGCAGCAGCGCGAGGCCTACGATCGGGGAAACGGGGCTACGATTCTACTACATAACCCGGAGACGGATACGGTTATTCTGACCCGGCAGTTTCGCTTGCCCACGTTTGTCAACGGTAACAGTAACGGTGGCCCTTCGTCGGGCATGCTGATCGAAGCGTGCGCGGGCCTGCTCGACAACGACGACCCGCAAACGGCCATTCTCCGCGAGACGGAGGAAGAAACCGGCTACCGGATTCAATCGGTCGAGAAGATTATGGAAGCGTATATGAGTCCGGGCTCTGTCACCGAGAAGCTTTTCTTTTACATCGCTGAATACACAGCCGACACCGAACGAAATACCGGGGGTGGTATCGATGAGGAAGAGATTGATATTCTGGAATTACCCTTCAGCGAGGCACTCGCCATGATGCAACGGGGAGAGATCATGGACGGCAAAACGATCATGCTCCTCCAGCACCTACGCCTGAAGCAGTTAACCCAAACGATTGGGTAAAAGAGTGTAGGATTGAAGTCGGGTTCTAAGCCCGACTTCAATCCTACTATCACTCCTACGGTTTACCCGCTGAGATCATGTTGGCGAAGAGCCGGTAGGCACCGGGCACACCGGCGGGTAATTCGCGGAAGAAAACCAGTCCGGTATACATGAAATGCCCTTTGCCGTATTTAGCGTAGATCAGGCTACCCTGCTTGGGCGCTTCGTTCTGGTCGTTGGCCGAGAAAACGGGTTCGTATTCCTTCGCCCAGTCCTGCGCGAAATAGATGCCGCGCTCCTGAATCCAGCCGCTGAAATCGGCGTCAGTGATTTTGTTGGGTGTATTCAATAACGGATGCTGGGGATTCACAAACGTCATTTTTGCATCCTCTTCCGTTACCCGTTCCCGACTGATGGCGAATGGGTAAGGACCAAGGGGTGGGAGAGGTGGCTCGGTGCGTAGGAACGAACTGTTCGGCGTAACATATTGCACAATCATAGTGCCTCCGTTCTTAACGTATTCCATCAGCTTAGGCTGATAGCGGGCGAGGCTGGCGTCCGTATTGTAGGCCCGAACGCCCGTGATAATGGCGTCGTAGGCAGACAGGTTGCCGTTCAACTCCGCCGGGCCAAGCACCGTCACGCGGCACCCCATTTGCTGTAAGGCCGCCGGAATCTCGTCGCCCGCACCAACGATGTAACCAATGTTTTTGGCCGTTACCTTCACATCCAGCTTTACAAGTTTAGCCTCGGCGGCCGGGAAAAGCGTCTGGGTTGGAATGTGTTTGTACGCTACGTAACGCAGGCCGCTGGTGAACGTGCCACCATTAGTGGTCATAACAGCCTGTAACTTGCCATTGGTCGCTTTTGCCGTGGGCGACACCGAGAAAGAGATGCGTTGTTCGTCGCCTTTGCCCTTTAGTGAGAACGGCAGTGACGCAGGCTCAACGCGCCACCCGTCGGGTACATTGAGCGTCAGCGTACCGCTCACATCAGCACGACCGGCTTTCAGCACCACTTCGGCGGTTTTTGCAACGGCGGGGGCACCCGAGAACGTGAACACGCGCTCGGTGAGGTTGGCCGTTACGTCGGGCTGAACGATGAACGGACGGTAGATTTCGCCGTCGACGGGGTCGGTCGATTTGTAGACGACGGGCCGGGAAAAGGTAAACCGCTGTCCGTCGATTTCAAACGTGTAACTCGCCGACAGCGCCGGTGGATTCTCGGGCAGGCCAATCAACTGTTGGTCGTCGACCTGAAAAACGCCCTTGACGATCGGCTTTTCAAGCCAGTACGGCTGCGAGATCTTCTGGCTTTTCGGAATCGTTACCGATGTTGCGTACTGGATAACGTCATTTGGTTTGAGCGTTACGTTCATCGTCGTGTCTTTCCCCGCCGAATAGCGAACCCCTACCAATTTAACGGGCACATCGGTACGACCGGTGATATTGGTGGTTAGTTTGATCGTTTCGCCGGGTGTGGCCGCGTAATCGACCGGATTGGTTTCGAACCACAGGCCCAAACACTGCTGAAGCAGATTCTGTACCTCCTGCCGCTTGGCCCGTACGTAATTGTTGGTCGTATCCAGTTTGTTGAGGGCGCCGTAGAGCTGCACCAGCGCGGGCACTGAAGCGGCCGGGCGATCGGCTTTGTAACCGGCAATAAGCTGCGTTACCATCCCCTGCACGCCTTCGCTGCGGGCCACGCGTTTCCACGTTAAATCGATACCATCGAAAGGGTCTTTCTCCATCGGGTCACCGTTCTTCAGCAACAGGTAATCGACCTTGGCACCCCGGCTGGCGGGTACGCCAAATCCCTGGCTCTTGTGCTGGCTACGGCTTTCCGATGCAATTTCGCCGTAGGAACGACCCAGCATCGGGTTGAACAGGCCCGTTTCGATCCCGATGAGGTTACCGGCTTCTTCCGGTTTTTTGTTGCTCAGAAACTGACCGGGAATGAACATGTTCCACATCACACGCTTGGCCTGCCAGGGTTTGACGAACGCCAGTTGCTCGGGAAACTTAGTTGGATCACCGGAAATCTTGAACGCTTCCTCCGCCAGAAATCCCGAGGCACTGTGGTGTCCGTGACCTGCCCGGGCGTCGGGTGGAAAGCGGGTGATGATAATGTCGGGCTGGTGCTTGCGAATCATCCAGACGACATCGGCGAGCACTTTGTCCTGTCCCCAGGTCCGCACGGCCTCGTCGGTCGATTTGGAGAACCCGAAGTCATAAGCCCGGCTGAAATACTGGTCGGGACCGTCGACCCGCCGGGCGGCCAGCAGTTCCTGCGTTCGGATCACGCCAATGTTTTCGCCCTGTTCCGGACCAATCAGGTTCTGACCACCGTCGCCCCTCGTAAGCGAAAGATAAGCCGTACGAACCAGCCGGTCTTTGGCCATGTAGGCCAGGAACAGCGTGTTTTCATCATCGGGGTGGGCCGCCACGTACAGCACCGAGCCGAGAACGTTGAGCTTGTGGAGGTTCGATAGAATTTCGCCGGGTGGGGTAGGTTTGATAGGTCCGTAGGGAACCTGAGCGAACGTAACAAAAGTGAACAGGCTGCCAAAGAGCAGGATGGGGACTATTTTTCTAAGAAACACAGGCGAGAGGCAGATTATTGGGGAACCCGACAAATTTACGATTTATGTTCAAGGTAAAAAGAAGAAAAGGCTACCTAAAAAAGAGGTAGCCTTTTAACCGATTTACGAATATCTAAACGTGTTATTGAAAAATCGGTACTTTCTGAAATTGGTTTGGAAGTGGTTTGGGCACATTCGGGTTTGTATTGACTTCACCCTGCGGATAAATGAAGCGTTCGGGTTTCTGATTACCGGTATACAAGGGAATTGGTAACTGAACCACGGGCGTTGCTTTCTCCAGCCGCCGAACATCATTGTACGCTTCGTATTGCATCAGAAAGAAGGTATAGCGCTGAACCACAATTTCATACAGCAGAGCCAGTTGGGTAGTGGCCGCTTTGGTCGGGTTGGCCAGACCAGCAGGGCTGAAGTCACTTAGCTCATAGGCATCATATTGGCGACCGGCTACGGGGAGCGTTTTGCCATTCAGCGTACCCCCGGCCAGCCCGGCCCGAACCAGATTGAGCGCTGCCAGTGCCTTCCCCATATCGCCCAGGCGAGCCTGCGCTTCAGCAATGATCAACTGGTTTTCGTAATAGGTAATAATAGGATGGGGCGCATTGGACGTGAACGCACCATCGACTACGTTAGGATCCAGGGTGCCGGATGATACCACACCTACCTTGAAATAGTGGTTATAGAGGGCCGTCTCGTCGGTCTTTGTATTGGCCGATTTGATGCGTGACTGCATCAGCAGGGGCAGGTAAGCGCCATCGAAACCCGTATCGCCGGGGCGGTTGACCCGAAAGAAGTCATAGTTCTGGTTGTAATCGATACCCTGGCTGGCCCCGTGGGGCGAGAGGGCATCAGCTGCCGGACTACTAATGCCCGATGCCGCACTTTCAACGGCTTTGGCGTAGTTGCCCATGTGCAGATATAACCGGGCTTTCAGCGTGTAGGCAGCCGCTTTCCATTTCGCAACGTTACCCCCGTAGATGAAATCCTGGTCTATAAACGCCAACCCACTCGTTGCCGACAGGTTTTGGATGGCGTTGTCCAACGTGGTTTGTAGGGCTGCATATACATCGGCCTGCTTGTCGAACACGGGTGTGGGGTATTTCACGTCGTCGAATGCCTGGCTATAGGGTACGTCGCCATAGAGAGCCGTTGCCTTGGCAATGACCAGCGCTTCCAGCACCTGCCCAACACCCTTTGTCCACTTATCACCGACGGCATCGGCCTTGGATTGGATGAGCCGTGCCTGGCTGGCTACCGGATAAAGGGGACTCCACGAGAAATTCTGGGCCGATACAATGTACTGGGCGTAGCCCTGGTGCTGGCGGCTCAGGCCGTTCAGCTGCCCCGCCCAGATCGCGCTAATGCGGACGTCGGTATCCTCGTGCAGAATCGTTACGCCAACCAGCGTACCCGACAGTAGAGTGGGGATGCTCACGTCGGTAACGGCATTGGGATTGCTCTGGATGTTTGGCTCGTTGAACAGTTCACTGCAACTGCTGAGGAGGGTAACGGCTACCAGCAGGGTGGCAATTTTATAGGAGAATGATTTTTTCATAGTTCAGATAAGTTTGTGGCCCAAAGCAGGTTTAGTACGTAATTCTCAATGAGAACAGCAGCGATTTCGTGTTTGGGTTGGTGAACCAGTCCTGACCGCGGGATAAACCAGCGCCGGTGATATTTACTTCAGGGTCGGTGCCGGTGTACTTGGTCCATAAGAGGATGTTACGTCCGGTGAGGCTGAAGTCGACGTTCGATAGGTGGGTAATCCGGCGGAAGCCCTCGCTGCGCAGGCTGTAGGTCAGCGTGATCTCCCGCAGGCGGGTAGCACTACCGTCTTCGATAAACTGCTTGTAAGAAGCCGAGTTGAACGACGTTCCCCGACCCTGGTACCAGGCCTGGTTGAGTGCTACGGGACCCGCGCCGAAGTCCTTGATCTGACCCTGGAAGGCCGTGCCGGCGGCTATTGTCTTGCCCGTTACGTCTTTGATGCCGCCTGCGGGAGCAATGGCTGTGCCGCCCTGATCGGCGTGAACACCAAAGCTGTACAGCGCGCCACGGGTGCCGTTATAAAAGTCGTTGCCAGCTACCCGGTCGAACAGTACGGCGAGCGAAAGTCCTTTATAGGAGAACGTGCTGCCCAGGCCGCCCCGCCACGTTGGATTGGGGTCGCCAATGATCTCATTCCCCGTTCCGCCTTGTGGAAAACCGTTGGCGTCGAGTTGATACTTACCCGACTCATCCTTCAGAAAATCGGTCGAGTAAAAGATACCGAAGGGCTGACCTTCGATCAGCGACGCATTTTGCTGGTAACTATCGGGTAGGGTTTGGGCTGCTGCGCCTGCCAGTGAGACCACTTTATTCCGGTTGAGGGAGAAGTTAGCCGACAAATTCCACTTGAAATAGCCAAGGGTCAGGACATCGGCACCGGCTTCGAACTCAAGTCCTTTGTTCGAGAGTTTGGCCGCATTGACATTCCGCACGGTATAGCCCGTTTCGTTGGGTACGTTCAGCGAAAGAATAACATCGTCGGTCGAGTTGTCGTAGGCCGTAGCCGAGAAGTTGACGCGGTTATTGAAGAAGCGCAGGTCGACCCCAATCTCGGTTTCTGTTTTCCGTTCCGGCCGCAGGAAGTCGTTCCCCGCCGTAGTGCTGCGCACGTAACCGCCACCATAAAGCGCGCTGGCCGATTTCAGACCACCAGCGTAGGAATCGCCATACGAAGCGGGCGAAAAAGTGGTGAAGTTCTGGTAAGGCTGCGGCTGGATACCCACCTGGCCCCAGGTCAGGCGTAGTTTACCGAAGCTAAGTACCGGATTGTCTTGCAGCCCCTTCAACTTTGTAAACTGCCACGCCAGGGCAGCTGAGGGGAAGAAGAAGCTACTGTTGGTTTTCGAGCCGAACGTTGACGCGCTTTCGGTACGGCCGGTCAGCGTCAGAAAGAGCATGTCATAGGCCTGTACTTCGGCCTGCCCGTAATAGGCATACGTACGGATGAGCGAATTGTAGTTGCTGATCGAACTGTTCGAGTTGAGCGCGTTGGTCAGGATATCAGGCGCGTTGGGAACGATGAGATTGGTGATCTGATCGCTGATATATTCCTTCCGTCGGCTGTTGTAGTTCACGCCAACCAGTACCGAGCCGCTGAAGTTATTGCTGAAGGTGTGGTTTGCATTGGCGAAAACATCGGTATTGAACTGCTTCTCCGTGATCCAGTTTTTGGACAGCAGTCCCGTTCCATATGAGCCGGAGTTACGGGCAAAGCGTTCGAGTCGGTAGTCAGTAAAGTTATCGAGACCCGTACGGGCGGTGATGCTCAGCCACGACGTTGGTGTAATACCTAACTCCGCCGTGCCCGTAATGCGGTCGACGTCGGTCGTGTTCCGGTTGTTGTTAATGTTCCAGATCGGGTTTGCATAGATCGTGTTCTGGTCGACACCGAGTGGATTCCGGAATGAAACGTGGGCATCGTTGAAGGTCTGCCCCGTTTTATTGGTATAGATACCGGTGTAGTAGTCATTGTTGAAATCGCCCGGCGTCCGGAAACCACCCAGGATGATACCGTCGAGGTTATCGCCCTGCTGCACCCGCGACGAGTAACTTTTGGTGTACCCTACGTTGGCCGATGCCCGGAACCACTCCGTAAACTGGCTTGCCGCGTTGAACCGGACCGTGTTACGCTGATACGTACTGAACTGTTTGACAACGCCGTCCTGGTTCAGGTTAGAATAACTGAGCAGGAAGTTGCTACGGGCATTGCCACCGCTGAAGTTGATACTGTTGTCGGTGAAGTGACCCGTCTGGAATACGTCTTTGGTGTGGTCATAGGTGTCCTGCGCGTTCTTGCCGCCATGCGGGTTAGCCGCCGTGCCGGGGGCTATAGCGTAGCGTTTGGTACCGTCGGGAAAGGTGACGAAACCCTGGTAGCCAGCCGCTGCGGGGTCGGTGATGTAGGCATCTGCCCCGCCCGCCCGGCCTGAAATCAGATCGCCGAACGTGTTCCGGCTTCCCTGCTGGTAAAGACCACCCGTTCCCTGGCCGTAGTTGGTTTGCAGTTTGTGGTTTTTGTTGACTTCATCGAAAGAGACCGTCGATTTAAATGTGATGTTCACCTTGCCTTTGGTATCCTTTCCTTTCTTGGTGGTGATCACGATAACCCCGTTGGCCGCCCGGGTACCCCATAACGCAGCCGCCGAAGCACCTTTCAATACTTCCATACTCTCGATATCATCGGGGTTGATATCGTTAACGCGTGATTGCTGAACGATACTGTTACCCGCAGCAGCGCCATTATTATCGCTGGAGTTGCTGATGGGGATACCGTCGACAATAAATAGTGGCTGGGCGTTACCATTGATGGTGTTCTGCCCGCGGATCTGAATGTAGGCCCCCGCGCCGGGATCGCCCCCGTTCCGGGTGATGACAACCCCCGAGGCTTTACCGCTCAAACCGGTCAGCAGGCTGGTTTCTCCCGAGCGGGCAATATTTTTACCGCTTACGGTCGAAACCGATGAAGCGAATTTATCCCGTTCTTCTTTGAGACCCAAGGCCGTAATGATTACTTCGCTTAACTGTTTGGTGTCCGTTTTAAGGATGACATTGATGGTTGTTTTGCCACCAATAGCTTCTTCGATGGTTTGCATGCCTACTGCTGAGATGACCAGTGTCGTACCCGATGCCGGCACATTCAGGCTGTATTCGCCTTTTACATCGGTGACGGTACCAATGGTAGTCCCCTTCACGACAATTGTAGCACCGGCAAATCCGTCCGTTGCTTCATCAGCCGTGACTGTGCCGGTTATTCTGCGGCCCTGTGCCCAGGCACACGAGCAACTTAAGCCAATAAAGAGCAGGCTTGTGAGTAACGATTTCATCATAGTTCAGGTATTTGGTATGATCAGTAATTGTATACTTTTTATTCTATTAAAGGCTTAATTTTCGCAATAATATTTTGTATTAGGCTATTAAAATAAAATTAAATTTTGATAATATGATGAAATTGAGAATTAATTATATTGAATAAATCTGATGTGTCTATTCCGTCTCGATTTATTGATACTCATGCGTATAAATAACTAAATATTAATTAGTATAAGATTGATAATCAAAGCTATATGCTTTAATAGATGCTATAGAAATTTACCGTTTTTTTAAGTAATACAGAAGGACAGGAAACCCACCTAGTATCTCCTGAACCTGTTCCGGCACGGCGCTAACGTGCAAGGGACAGGAAGCGGGGTGACTTTAACGAATGGAGTTCTTTATTCGTGGTTTGGCTAAGGGAAAGACCCGGCACCTTCTAACTGGTGCACTGGCGGCTATTAACTAGCGAGTTAGGTGCGCTGATACGCCTGATCCCACTGCTAACTCTGAGAATAGATGAAATTATCCTCAAAAAAATTCTATGAATTTAGGTTGATGTAGGGCGTTATGAACGGGCAAATTCTATATTTGCCCCATTCCAATAACCTTTTCTAAGTTATCGCATGAACAATAGTCTTTACATCGTACCACTCTTAGGATTAGTGGGTTTGGTGGTCATGATCGCTAAATTCAGTTGGGTAAACCGGCAGGAGGCTGGTGATGCCCGAATGCAGGAAATAGCCGGTTATATTGCCGATGGAGCCATTGCCTTTTTACGGGCCGAATGGCGAGTGCTCATCATCTTCGGAACGGTAGTCGCTGCCGTCCTGGCCTTTGCTGGTTCGCAGGTCGAAAATTCGCACTGGTTCATTGGGGTCGCCTTTGCCATTGGTGCGTTCACCTCCGCGTTTGCCGGTTATATCGGCATGAAAGTCGCCACAAAGGCAAATGTGCGCACGGCCCACGCAGCCCGTACCAGTCTTACCCGCGCCCTCGATGTATCATTCACGGGCGGTTCGGTCATGGGAATCGGCGTTGCCGGTCTGGCCGTATTGGGACTAAGTGTGCTCTTTATTTTTCTCTACAATTATTTTGTGGCAGGTGCCGTAGCCGAAAATGGTATTCTGCCCGTTAACGGCATCCCGATGGAGCGGGCGCTGGAAGTGCTGGCCGGCTTTTCGCTCGGTGCTGAATCTATTGCTTTGTTTGCCCGTGTGGCCGGGGGTATTTACACCAAAGCGGCCGACGTAGGTGCCGACCTTGTGGGTAAAGTAGAAGCGGGAATTCCCGAAGATGATCCGCGTAACCCCGCCACCATCGCCGATAACGTAGGTGATAACGTAGGCGACGTAGCCGGTATGGGTGCCGACCTCTTCGGTTCCTATGTGGCCACGATTCTGGCAACGATGGTGCTGGGCCGCGAAATCGTTATTCCGAACGATCCAATCATAGGCCACGCGCCCATCGTACTACCCGTCCTGATTGCAGGAATGGGCCTTATTTTCTCGATTCTTGCCTGCTACCTGGTTCGGGTAAAAGACGATAACGGCAACGTACAGGCCGCGCTGAACCTCGGTAACTGGGGATCTATTATTTTGACCGTGGTTGCTTCGTACTTTCTCGTTAATGCGGTACTTCCGGAAGGAACCATGGAGCTTCGCGGGGTTGAGTTCACCCGCCTGGACGTGTTCTTCGCTATTGTAACGGGTCTGGTCGTGGGCGCGCTGATGTCGATCATTACGGAATATTACACCGCTATGGGTCGTCGCCCGGTTATGTCGATCATCCGGCAGTCGGCTACGGGGGCGGCTACCAACATCATTGGCGGTCTGGCCGTGGGTATGGAGTCGACCGTATTACCTATTCTGGTGCTGGCGGCCGGTATTTATACGTCCTATCATTTCGCCGGTTTATATGGTGTAGCCATTTCGGCAGCTGGTATGATGGCCACGACGGCTATGCAGCTGGCAATCGATGCGTTCGGGCCTATCGCCGATAACGCCGGGGGGATTGCCGAGATGAGCTACCTGCCCGAAGAAGTACGCGGCCGTACCGATATCCTCGATGCGGTTGGCAACACCACGGCTGCCAGCGGCAAAGGATTTGCTATTGCCTCGGCTGCTTTGACGGCCCTGGCCCTGTTTGCCGCTTTCGTAGGTATCTCGGGTATCTCGGCCATCGATATTTACAAGGCCGACGTACTGTCCGGTCTGTTCGTAGGGGCTATGATTCCGTACATTTTCTCGTCGCTCGCTATTGCCGCCGTTGGACGGGCCGCTATGGCCATGGTAGAGGAAGTTCGTCGGCAGTTCCGCGAAATTCCGGGTATCATGGAAGGAACGGGTAAGCCGGAATACGAAAAATGCGTAGCCATTTCGACGCAGGCTTCTATCCGCGAAATGATTCTTCCGGGGGCTATTGCCCTGTCGGTGCCCCTCATCGTTGGCTTTATCTTTGGCCCCGAAGTACTGGGTGGTCTGCTGGCCGGTGTTACCGTATCGGGGGTGTTGATGGGTATCTTCATGAACAACGCCGGCGGGGCCTGGGATAACGCCAAAAAGTCGTTCGAAAAAGGCGTTCTGATCAACGGCGAGATGTTCTACAAAAAGTCGGAGCCGCACAAAGCATCGGTAACGGGCGATACGGTGGGCGATCCGTTCAAGGATACGTCGGGCCCGTCGATGAACATCCTGATCAAACTGATGTCGATCGTATCGCTGGTCATTGCGCCATATATCGCGGTGAAGTCGTCTGATACGTTGGGCTACGCGAAAGAAGGAAAAATGGCCGCCGGTACCGAAGTGCCACTTGAACAGTCGACGGCTGCCGACAACAAAAATGTGGCAACGCCCAACCGGGAATTCACCCCAACCGACCTGAGTCTGGACGGCGGTGTGTCGCTGAAAGGGGTCGACGTGGATGGTATCGAAGCGAACCTGCTGAGTTTCATCAAGTCAGACAAGGTCGTTGACAAAGAGACCTGGTTCGATTTCGACCGGCTGACGTTCGAGACGGGCAGCGCGACCCTTAAATCCGAATCGCAGGAACAGTTGAAAAATATCGGCGATATCCTGAAAGCGTACTCGAACGTGAACGTGAAACTGGGCGGCTACACCGATAATACGGGTAATGCCGCCAGCAACCTGAAACTCTCCGGCGACCGGGCGCAATCGGTTAAAAAAGAATTGGTTGGGCTGGGTATTGCGGATTCCCGCCTGGAGGCCGAAGGGTACGGCCAGGAACACCCGGTTGCCAGTAACGACACAGAAGACGGCCGGGCTCAAAACCGCCGGATTTCGATTCGGGTAACGAAAAAGTAAGCTCATTCGTTGAAAATAAACAGACAGACCCGTTTCCAGTTGGAGACGGGTCTGTCTGTTTTGAATACGTAAGACACCGTAACTCAAGGACAAGACTCTACCGGGCTATGATTGGCCGTGAACTTGACAATGCCCTCGAATTGTTTGACATTTACGGGGTACTGCCCAATCAAAATTTTGAGCCCTTTTGCTCTGATAATCAATACATCGCTTTTCTTGTCACTAGCAAACGATAGAACAATGTCACTGACAAAACAGACTGTAAAAGCAGGCCATGCAGAGGAGGAACACAAACTCTATCCGACTTGGGAAGCATTCGTGCAAGCTAGCGTTGATGGAACAAATGCGTTACTCAGCCAAATGGATAAGGGCGCATTGCGTAAACTTATAGACTCCAAAAAGAAGTCTTCAGCAGAGGAGGATTTTGATCGGAAAACTGCTAACAGCGACAAGTAAGTTACAATTATCAAGTTTACAGACCCGTTTCCAGCCAGAGACGGGTCTGTCTGTTTTGACATGACTGTCAGCAGTGGCGCACCGTACTCCCCGTGTCGGTTATAAGTAGCCGGTACCACTGCACCGCACACTACGCACCTCCCATCAGTAGGAAAGCTGATTCGTTTTGTTTCATGCATATCCACCTTACTGTCAACTTACGGTCAACGATTTACGATCTATTCCGATGAACAAGTCTTGTTTACTCATACTTCTCTTCGTAACATTTTTTGTAGCCCCTAATCCGTCGGGTAGGGCACAGTCGGTTAAACCCAGACCTGCTCAGAATACCGGGAAAGTCGACCGTGAGTATGCGCTGGAAGCGACTATGCTGGGCTATTTTTCCAAGGATGGCTCCCGTAATCCAACACTACGGGCTAACAAAGGGGACCGTGTTCGCATCACGATCACCAATGGTGAGCAGATGACCCACGACATCTCGCTGGAAAAGCTTGGGCTTAAAAGTAAGTCGATCAACGATAAGGGGGCAAGCACCAGCATCACGTTCGATGCCGACAAAAGCGATACCTATTACTGTTCTGTGCCAGGGCACCGGGCGGCTGGTATGGTTGGTACGTTTGACGTCGTGGAAGGATCGTTGACAACCGCAACCGTGGCCGGGCAGCTACCGCTGAAGAATGGAAAGCCCCTGAACCTGAATTTTGAAACGGGTACCCTGGCCGACTGGACTGCCACCGGCGACGCGTTTACCAACCCAATCCTGAATCAGGACCCGTCGCCGGTCCATGATAAAGACATGCACATCGGTTTCGAAGGGAGCCATTTTCTGAGCAGCGGAGGCACAGTAAATTATAAACAGACCGGCACGTTAACGTCTACGGCATTTACAGTAACCCAGCCTTTTGCCGCTTTTCGGGTGTCGGGCGGGGCGTTGCAGGATACACGCGTTGAACTCGTACAGGCCAGCACGGGTAAGGTTATTTTTCACAGTACCGGGCAGGGACGGGCTACCTTTCAGCCCGTCGTGGTGGATCTACAGCCGTACATGAATCAGGAAATCTTCATTCGCATCGTCGATAAGGAGACGGGCATTTCGCAGATTCCTTACATCGCCAACGATAAGATGGCGCATATCAACTTCGATGAATTCCTGTTCTACTCCAGCCGGCCCGTCTTCCCGAATGAACTGAATCAAAAAGATATTATCATCCTGCCGCCACTGGACCCCGTGCTGAACGCCGGGCTGTCGGGCATCAAAGCGGCTCAGGCAATGACCTTGCCCGGTGGGTTTAAAATTACGCTGGGGGCCGCGGAGCCGGATGTGGTCAAGCCCATCTGTTTTACGACGGATGCCCGTGGCCGACTGTGGGTCGTTGAAGGACATACCTATCCTATTCCGGCACCGGAAGGGCAGGGCAGAGACCGCATCCTTATCCTTGAAGATAGCGATGGTGATGGAACACTGGACAAACGAAAAATCTTTGCCGAAGGGCTGAATCTGGTCAGTGGCATCGAAGTCGGCATGGGGGGCGTATGGCTCGGGGCGGCACCGTACCTGCTGTTTATCCCGGCCGATTTCAAAACCGACAAACCCACCGGTCCCCCTCAGAAAATGCTCGATGGCTGGGGTACCGACGATACCCACGAAGTACTGAACAGTCTCCGCTGGGGCCCTGACGGCTGGCTCTACGGCACCCACGGCATCTTTACGCATTCCAACGTAGGCAAGCCCGGCTCTCCCGACTCGGAACGCACGAAACTCAATGCCGGGGTCTGGCGCTTTCACCCCACAACGCATCGATTTGAGCTATTTTCCGAAGGAACCAGTAACCCCTGGGGCCTTGACTTCAACGACTACGGGCATGCGTTCGTGACCGCCTGCGTGATTCCGCACATGTATAACATGATCCAGGGCGGGCGCTATTTCCGGCAGGCCGGGAAGCACTTCAATCCCTATACCTACGACGACATCAAAACCCACGCCGACCATGTGCATTGGGTGGGCGAACGCGGTCCACATGCCGGAAACTTCCGGTCGGCTTCAGCGGGCGGTGGCCATGCCCACTCCGGGGCCATGATTTACCTCGGTAACAGCTGGCCAACCGAATATCGGAACGATATTTTCATGAATAACATCAACGGTGCCAAACTGAATCGGGACCATCCGGTTCGGGCTGGTTCAGGGTATGAAGTTACCCATAAACCGGATTTCCTGTCCATGAACGATTCCTGGTCGCAGTGGCTGAACATGAAGTACGACCCCAGCGGTTCGGTATGGGCCATCGACTGGTACGACAAAAACCAGTGCCACAGCCCTAACCCCGATGTGCACGACAAAACGATGGGCCGGATCTTCAAGATCACCCACGAGAACGACAAATGGGTACAGGTCGATCTAACCAAAGCGTCGGATAAGGACCTGGTCAATTACCAGCTAAACGCTAATGAATGGTATGTAAGGCAGGCCCGGACGATCTTGCAGGAGCGAGGGCCTAACAAAAAGGTGCATAAGGCATTAAAAGAAATACTGGCCCAAAATCCCGATGTTACCCGGAAGCTCCGGGCTTTATGGGCGCTGCATGTTACGCAGGGTCTCTCTGAAAAGGAACTGACCGACTTACTTGCCAACGAAAATGAGTATGTCCGGAGTTGGGCCATACAGTTGTTGACCGAAAGTAAAAACGTGTCGCCCGAAACATTGAAACGTTTTGCGGTCTTGGCGCAGAACGACAATTCGGCGATGGTGCGGCTCTACCTGACGTCGGCCATGCTCCGGCTGGAACCGGCCAGTCGCTGGGATGTGATGGACGCCCTCGTTCAGAAAGTTCAGGACAAGGATGATCATAACCTGCCGTTGATGGTATGGTATGCATCCGAACCGTTAGCGGCAATCGATATGAAACGGGCGCTGGCCATGGCCCAAAAGTCGAAGATGCCCAAACAACTGCCCTATACCATTCAGCGGATTGCCGCCATTGGTACCGACGATGCGAAGAAGCTGCTGAAAGAACTGAATGAGCGGGTAGGCAAGCTCGATCAGTCGCACGAAAACCATGAGATTCAGTCATTGATTGCCAGGGTTCTGAACGAGTAAGTGTAACCATCCGGGACCGGGAACGCTTTATCCAGAGGAAGTTTTCCAAATAAGCGCGATGAAAGGCCTGACCGGCGACGCTGGCAGACAAAAATGGTTACTCATGAAGGCGTGTTAAACGAAACGAACGCTAGTATGATCGATATGAAAAAATATACGGTTGGCCAATGCCTGCTGAGTGGGCTGCTGCTTTGCGGTTGCCTTACCGGCGCATATAGCCAGCAGACAAAGTCGTTGTTCAACGTTCGGAAACAGCAGGCTGAGAATGCGCCGGCCAGGGCTGAGGCCAAATCGATTGTTCCGTCAACCGATTTCAAAAAAACGACGATCACCCGTGACTTTATTTCAGAAGGTGTGGCTGTAGCCGATTTGAACAAAGATGGACGAATGGACATTGTGGCGGGCTATTACTGGTTTGAAGCCCCGAACTGGACCCGGCACCAGATGGCGCCGTCCCGCGTCTTCGACCCCCGGAAAGAGTACAGTGAATCGTTCCTTAACCTGGGGATGGATGTGAATCAGGATGGATGGGACGATGTTGTCATCATCGACTTTCCGGGTAAGCCCGCTTTCTGGTTCGAGAACCCGAAGAACAAGCCCGGCGACTGGCAAAAGCATATCATCGCTGATTCCGTTGGGATAGCCAATGAGTCTCCCGGCTTTGTCGATATAGACGGCGACGGACGGCTCGATATCCTGTGCGGGGATAAAGCCAAAAAGCAGATCGTCTGGCTGAAGCCACCCACAAAGCCCGGCGACACGAACTGGAAACGCTATGCGCTCAGTAAAGAGAATGTAGCGGGAACCGAGATTTTCTCGCACGGCATCGGCTACGGCGACGTGGATAAAGATGGCATTAAGGATGTTGTGATCCGGGAAGGCTGGTTCAAGGGAACCGCCGATAACCAATCCGGCAGCTGGGTCTTTCACCCCGCCGATTTAGGTGAGCCCTGTTCGCATATGCAGCTGCTGGATGTGAATGGCGACGGGAAGAACGACGTTGTCAGTGCCTCGGCCCATGCGCTTGGGGTCTGGTGGCATGAACAGGTTGCCGATGAGCAGGGGGGTATCAATTTCAAAACCCATTTGATGAGTACGACCACGGCTCAGACCCATTCATCCATCATGGCCGATCTGAACGGAGACGGCCGTGCCGATTACATTACCGGCAAGCGTTTTCTGGCTCACCATGGCCGCGACCCGGGCGACAGTGATGCCCCTATTCTGATGTGGTTTGAGTTTACGCCCGACAAGGAGCCCTATTACACAGAGCATGTTATCGACAACGACTCGGGGGCAGGCCTCAATATCGTGGCGCAGGACATGAACGGCGACCGGATGCCTGACCTGGTCATTGCCAACAAGAATGGCGTTTTCCTGTTAGAAAACAAGATTAAGAAGTAGAGACATCCACCGGTAGAATACGTGCTGACCAATGCGCCTGAACGCATACTACCCCTTCACCGCATGGTCGGGTTTTACGTCCTGCCCGCCCCATATCTTTTTCGCGGTCCAGTCCTCACCGGCGGCTGTCCAGAATGGATCGGCTGCGGGAAGGCCCAGCGGCAGAAACGCCACCGAGCAGAGGTACAGGCTTCCAGTCGAGATATAGGTTTCGCCAATGGAGGGCTGGTGGCCACATAAGCCGATCTGTAGCCAGCCGTTTTTGTCAAATGTGTTCGGTGCTTCCATTGTCCGGCGGATGACGGCGGTGAGCGCGTTACGTACCTGGCCGGCGGTCAACTCCGGTGGCAACTGGTTTTGCAGGGCGACCTGCGCTAACAGCTGGAATGCCCCGCAGCGGTACGCCAGTGATCGGCCAAAAGCGGCAAACGACCCGTCGGGTCCAATTAGTCGCTCCTGCACGATGGCATAGCGCCGGGCACGGACCAGGACCGTTTCATACAATGCCTTATCGGCTTTCCCGGCCTGAACCAATGTTTGTACGATATCCAGCAGCATGGGCTGGATGACGAAGCTGTTGTAATAATCCCAGTGAAAATCCGGCCCATCGCCATAGGCACCGTCGCCTTTATACCAGGCCATGTGTTCCCGTATGGCATAATCCATCCGCATCTCGTCGCCCGACCCGGTAAACTTCAGCAGCGCGGCTTCGACCATAGCGCTAAACAGCAGCCAGTTGTTGTAGCCGGGTTTAATTGTCCGGCTGGCCTGTAACGCTTGTATCAGATTGGCCTGTGCTGCTTTATCCAGTTTGGACCAGAGTTGCACAGGTGCCCGCAGGAGGGCATGCGCCAGAAAAGCCGCGTCGACCAGGGGCTGACCGCCTTCCGTAAAATTCAGGTAGTCGGGCGAGGCAGGGTCGACGCCCTTCGTGATGGCCTGCCGGGCCAGGTCTGCCAGCCGTTGTTGCTGAACCTGTTCCTGACCAGCGGTCGATGCTTCCAGCCAGGGTGCCAGCCCCGCCAGCGTTCGGCCCAGCGCTTCCAGATACGACACCTTTACGCGGCTATCACGCTGGCCAGGAGCCGACTCAACGGGCATAGTCGCCTTCAATCGCCCCTGCGCGAGCGCGCTCAATACCGGCTCAGCAACCTTGACCAGTGTCCGGGTCCAGTATGTCCGGTCGTCTGCACCCGAGACGGATTTCGCCGAAGCTGGGTAAGGGGATAACGTGGCTACGCTGCCGGTAGCCGAGGTCCATGAAAGTGCCGAAAACAAGCGGGTAAACGAACGACGGTTCATAGGGTATGGGCTAAACGAAAGGGCTGATCCTGGCGGGTCGTGTCAACTGAAAAGGAACGATACTTGTCCATACCGTTGACAAGGCTTCTGTGGCTGGTTTCTAATCATCGAAGGCGAACGTCAAACGCTGCCTGGCCCTTACCTTTGTGAGATGCTATCATTACGTTACCCGCTCGTGCTGGCGTCGGGGTCGCCCCGCCGGAAGCAACTTATGACCGATGCCGGCTTTCAGTTCACCATTGAAACCCGGCCTACCGACGAACTTTTCCCCGAGGCCATGCCTGCCAACGAGGTGGCCGAATACCTCGCCTGTCAGAAAGCCGAAGAGTTTCGCCATGACCTGGGCAACCGTATCGTGCTCTGCGCCGATACCGTAGTCATCCTCGACGATCAAATCCTGAACAAACCACAGGATGAAGCCGACGCCCGGCGTATGTTGCGAGCCCTGGCAGGACGCACGCACCGCGTCCGGACGGGGGTTTGTATCCTGACGCCGAACGAAACGGTCTCCTTCACCGACGAAACCACCGTGCTGTTCGCACCCCTGACCGATGAGGAAATCACGTACTACATCCGGGTCTGCAAACCGTTCGACAAAGCGGGTTCCTATGGGGCTCAGGATTTTATCGGACTGGTGGGCATCGAGCGCCTGGACGGTTCCTTTTATACGGTCATGGGCCTACCTACCCACCGCGTTTATCAGGCGCTGAAACGATACACGATTGTTTAACGGGAATAGGTCCTTATGGATTGGTATAGGCCTTATCGATGACAACCACTACCAGGGCCTTTGCCCACTGGCAGGGTTTTGCTGACAATCCTGCCAGTGGGCAAAGCCCCTGGTAGTGGTTGTCATCAAAACCGGGTTGTCAGGTATACGGGATTGTCAGGAATACCGGCACTGGTTGTTAGTGTGCAAGGTGGCTGACAACCATCAATAGCTTTTTTGCATATGATGTAAGTTACCATATAGGTGAAAAGTAGGGGTATGTTTCCCGTTTTATTGTACCAGGGAACAGTATGAAAAGCGTATGCAAACGTGTATGTTTACGGCCTACTCCTTTGTAAAATTATATGCGAACACTTTATCAAGCTATTTTACTCAATTTATGCTTATTCGTATCGGCGCTGGGCCAGACCGCAGGTACACCCGTTGTAACGACCCAACCCGCCTTCCCGACGGCGAATGCTGAAGTAACCCTCATCTTCGATCTGAAACAGGCTAAAGATGCACGTGCCAAAGCGCTGCTGGGCAAAACCGATGATGTATACCTGTGGTCGGGGGCGGGGCGTACCGAAACGGGCAATGCTTTCGAGTTTCAGCCTGCCGGACAAACGAATTTCAATGCCCCCTTTGCGCCGGGGAAAATGACACCCCTGGGTAATGACCGCTGGCAGATAAAACTCGTGCCACGCACCTATTTTGGCGTAGCGGCCAGCATTCCCATTCAACGGCTGGGCGTATTGCTTAAAAGTGGCGATGGCAAGGCCCAAACCGAAGATTTATCCGTTCGTGTGTATGCCGGCGGGCTCAGCCTGTCGCGCATCGAACCAACGCAGAAAGAATTTTACGTCGATCCCAGCCAGTCGCTGACGGTGCGGTATCGGACCTCTCAGCCAACAGCCATGAAACTAACCGTCGACGGTCAGATCGTGGCTACTACCGGCGACCAGGATTCGCTGCGGGCCACGATACCTACGGGTACGCAGCCGGGTGTTCGGCGTACGGTGATTCTGAGCGCGACCACGCTGGTGCTGCCTACGTCCGAATCGGTTGCCGATACCTTCTATTTTTCGGTAAAGCCGTTGCCAACGGCGGCTGCTTTGCCCGCTAATGTAACAGACGGGATAAACTACACCGGTTCCGGTAGAGCGGTTCTGGTGCTGTATGCACCTAAAAAGAGCTTTGTTCATTTGCTGGGAGAGTTCAATAACTGGACTATTGACCCCGCTTACCTGATGAAGCGGACGCCCGATGGTAATCGGTACTGGATTGAACTAACCAATTTGAAAGCGGGTGAAACGCCTTTCCAATACCTCGTCGACGGCACTATTGGCGTTGCCGACCCCTATGCCGAAAAGATTCTGGACCGTAACAACGACAAGTTTATCCCGGCTACCACCTATCCGAGCCTGATTGCCTTCCCCGAAAAAGCGCAGGGAAATACGGTCTCGGTGCTGCAGCCGGGCCAGACGCCCTTCGTGTTCCAGACGACGGGTTTTCAGCGGCCTGCCACCAACACCATGGTAATGTATGAACTACTCGTGCGCGATTTCGTCCAGAACCGGTCCTACCAAACCCTCACCGATAGTCTGGCTTACCTGAAACGACTGGGTATCAACACGATTGAGTTGATGCCCATCAACGAGTTTTCGGGTAATGATTCCTGGGGCTACAACCCAACGTTCTACTTCGCGCCCGACAAAGCGTACGGGACCAAAGAGGCACTCCAGCGCTTTATCGACGCGGCCCACAAGCAGGGTATCGCCGTGGTGCTGGACATGGTCCTGAACCAGGCCGACTACGAATTTCCGTATGTGAAGATGTACTGGGCGGGGGATAGGCCTTCGGCCGACAGTCCGTATTTCAACCAGCAGGCGACGCACCCGTTCAGCGTTTTTTTTGATTTTAACCACGAAAGCACCGACACGAAAGCGTTTGTGGATCGGGTGTGTAAATTCTGGTTGCAGGAATACAAAGTCGATGGCTTTCGCTTCGATTTGTCAAAAGGGTTTACGCAAAAGAACTCCGGCAATGACGTGAACGCCTGGGGTGTCTATGACGCCAGCCGGGTGGCCATCTGGAAACGGATTTACGACCAGATCCGGTTAGTCGACCCAACAGCTTATGTCATTCTGGAGCACTTTGCCGATAACCGGGAAGAGAAAGAACTGGCCGACTATGGTATGTTGCTGTGGGGAAACCACAACGGCGACTACCGGGCTGCTACGCGCACGGGGCAGGGTAATTTTGAGGGAATTTCGTACCAGAAACGCAATTTTCAGCGCCCCAATCTGATTGGGTATGCCGAGAGTCATGACGAAGAACGGCTTGTGTATGACCTGCGCCAGAACGGATCAACGGCAGCAAATTACAACGTCAAAACCCTGTCGACCGCCCTCGACCGGGCCAAACTAGCCGCTGCGTTTCTGCTGCTGGTGCCGGGGCCAAAAATGATCTGGCAGTTTGGCGAGCTGGGCTACGACCTCAGCATCAACACCTGTTCCGATGGTACAACGGTGAACGACGGTTGCCGGACAGCCGCCAAGCCGCTCCGCTGGGACTACTACCAGGACGCCGACCGGAAGAAGCTGTTTGGCGTGTATCAGGAACTGATCAAACTCAAAACCTCCTCCCAGACGTTTGCTACGGCCGACTTCACCGCCGATTTCACCGGAGCAGTCAAACGGTTGACCTTGCGCGGGCTACTGGGAACCGTATACCTGATCGGTAATTTCGACACTAAGCCGCAAACCGTTACGATGGGTTTTCCATCCGTCGGCAAGTGGTATCATTTCTTTTCGGGACGAGAGATCGACATAACCAACGCAACGGCTAACCAGAGCGTAACGCTGGAACCAGGGGCTTTTCATATTTACTCGACCACCAGGTTTACGACGCCCACGGCCGGACTGGTCCCATTCGCAGTAGTGCCGAGTCTGGTAACGGCCAACGAACCTGAACTGGATGGACAGATTCTTATTTCGCCCAACCCGGCCGATGATGCGGTTGTTGTTGACGTAACCAGCTCCTACCGTGGGGCGGTAGAATTCAGTTTGCGCGATGCAGGGGGCAGAAACCTCCGGACTGTTCGGAGTCAGAAGACGTCGAACGGGCTACGGCAACCGCTCGATTTACAGACGCTATCACCGGGCATCTACCTACTTCGGGTGCAGCAAGGGGAACGCCAGCGGGTGCTGAAAGTGTTGAAGCGATAAAAAAAGTGTTCCGTTCCCCGCTTCACAGGCGTAGTGAAGCGGGGAACGTTGACAGGCGTACTCAACCCATGAATCGATTCGGTCTCTTTCTGGCGTGCTGGCTAACCGTACTATCGACCTGGGCGCAGGTTCGGGTAGAGGTGGCCGAGTACCCCACGTTATCACCGTCCGGACCGGGGCTGTTCATTGCGGGCGACTTCAACGACTGGAACCCCGGCGACCCGCGCTTCATGCTCCGGCGCACGCCCGACGGTCGGTTTACCATTACCTTACCGGATTCGCTGCGGCAGTTCGAGTACAAGTTTACGCAGGGAAGCTGGCAATTGACCGAAGGCGCTGCCGACGGGCGATCCATTGGCAACCGGGTATTCCAGCGCGGGACGAACGGTACCGTGCTGATTCGGGATACGATTGCGGGCTGGGAACAGCGACCGGCTTACCGGTTTGTGGTGACCGAAGTGCCGGCTAATACACCCCAGGACGCGACACTCTACATTGCCGGTACGTTCAACAAATGGAACGCCGGCGATCCCCGCTACAAACTGCGCCGACAGCAGGACGGCACCTACCGCGTGACGGTCTACTCCGACGCGCCCGTGCTGACCTATAAATTCACGCGGGGAAGCTGGGATGCGGTCGAAGGGCGGGAGTCAGGAAAGGCGCGACCGAACCGAATCGTAACCCGCACGGAGACCGGCAATCAGGACATCGACGTGAACATCCAGAGCTGGGAAGACCTCACCAGCACGTTTCAGTTCTATTCGATTTATGATCTCCTGATGCTGTTCGGCTGCTTTCAGGGTCTTTTGCTGTTGATTGCCATTCCCAGTATTCAGAACTACAACCGGCTGGCTAATCGCTGGCTGGTCGTGCTTATCGGACTGGCGTCGTTGTTCATTTTGCTTAAAGTGGTAGGCGGGTATCGCGGAGTGGCCAACAACTACGCCAAGCTATTACTGGTGCCGGATTTCATCTGGTTTCTCTACGCCCCCCTGTTTTACTTCTACATCCGGCGGCTTCTGTTCGACCCCGGGTCGGCCAGCGCGGAGCGGCCTACCCGCTGGTGGGCGTATCACTTCATCCCGGTGGCGGTGCAGTTCCTGGCTTACCTTCCTTACTTCCTGATGGAAAGCAAGGTGTTTCAGTTGAAGCTCGTTAACCAGGACCCACTGCTTCGGGGACTTTTTTTAGCGACGGGCTTTCTGGCGCTGGTCTTTAACCTGACGTACTGGTTCATCTGCCGCCGGACGATCCGGGCCTATAAAGCGCACTACCAGACCAGCATATCGTACGAACAGAATCTTCAGTATCTAAGCACGGTCCTGACCATACAGGCGGTATGTCTGATGCTCTGGACGTTCCTGTACGGGCTGGTTGCGGCCAGTCGCTTTATTACCTTCGATGTGCTGGCGCTGGCCGAGCGGAACGTGGATGCCATCTGGCTGGCCTTTTCTACTATCACCTATTTTCTGGGGTATGTGGCGGTTCATCAGCCCGAGATCTTCAAATTACCCCAACCGCGTCCCGCCCAGACACCCGTGTCGGGCTTTTTCGAGGACGTAGTACATCCGCTGCCCGAACCAGCCATACTTCCCGCTCCTGACCAACGGTTGCTCACCGCCGAAGAAGGGCCTGCAACCCCCGCTAAAACAGCACCGACAGATGGCACATCCCGTCCTGCACCCGGAAAATCCGCTCACCCGCTCGACCTGGTGCAGTTTCGGGAAATGGTGACGGTATACATGACAGCGCAGAAACCTTATAAAAACCCTAACCTGACGATCCATGAACTGGCGGGTGGTTTGAAAATGCCTCCGCATGTGTTGTCGAAGGTCATCAACGAGGGGTTTGGGAAGAATTTCTTCGACTTCATCAATGAGTACCGGGTGGAGGAATTCAAGCAGCGCATGGACGATCCGCGTTCCAAACAATACACGCTGTTGAGCCTGGCGTTCGACGTGGGCTTTAACTCGAAAACAGCGTTTAACCGGGCGTTTAAAAAACTGACCAACCAGACGCCTAAAGATTACTTCCATATGGCCAGCGAAGAGCAGCCGCTCTGACCATACGCGTTAAATTAAGGCTAACAGGTGGCCTGATCGTACCAGTTTCGTAAAGAGGTACTACTAAATTTGTAGAGTATACTCCTGTAAATCAGCTAACTAAATAAAAGTTTAACTATTCTTAACGTCGTTGCAAAGTGGGGCGACAGGGGTGATTACCAATGGTACTTTTGTGAGATAAAGTTGACCAGACCTAATTGGTCAGGCCAAAAATTTAGTCTTATCAACCTATTGTTAATCAACTCAATGATGAAACTCTTTAGTAAAAGGTTTCGACGGGATGGCGTTACCGGGTCGCTCTGGCGTCTGGTTGCCTTCACGCTATTACTAGTCGCTGGCCAGCTATCGGCGCAGGCGCAGGGGCAAGCCCTGACGGGTCTGGTCAAAGAAACGGATGGTACACCACTACCGGGCGTAACGGTCCAGCTAAAAGGAACTACCCGGGGCACACAAACGAACATCGATGGTACATTCCAGCTTACCGATGTACCAGCTAATGCTACGCTGGTTTTCAGCTTTATCGGTAAAACGCCCCAGGAAGTCCAGGTTGGCAACCGCACTGCGGTCGATGTAACGCTGGCTGACGACTCCAAATCGCTTAATGAAGTGGTGGTAGTTGGGTATGGTACGCAGCGCCGGAAAGATGTGACGGGGGCTATCTCGTCGATTTCAGCGGAAGACTTTCAGAAAGGAAACATTGTCAACCCGGAGCAACTGCTGGCCGGTAAACTGGCCGGGGTAAGTATTACGCCCCCCAGCGGTCAGCCGGGCGGTGGCAGCACGATCCGTATCCGGGGTGGTTCGTCGCTGAACGCCAGCAACGATCCGCTCGTAGTTATCGACGGTTTGCCGGTCGACAACAGCAGCGTCAACGGGGCGTCGAACCCGCTGAGCCTGATCAACCCACAGGATATTGAAACCTTCACGGTGCTGAAAGATGCTTCGGCTGCGGCTATTTACGGTGCCCGCGCTGCCAATGGCGTTATCCTGATCACCACCAAAAAGGGCCTCCAAAACGATCAGCTGCGCGTGAGCGTAAGCGCGCTGGGTTCTGTCTCAGACGTTATAAAGCAGGTGCCGGTACTCTCGGCCGATCAGTTCCGGGCTGCGATTACCCAGACGGGCAACGCGGCTCAGCAGGCGCTGCTTGGGACGACCAACACCAACTGGCAGGACCAGATTTACCGCACCGCCCTGAGTGGCGATTTCAACGCGTCGGTAACGGGGTCGATCAAAAACGCGCCCTTCCGCGTGTCGTTTGGTTACCTCAACCAGAACGGTATCCTGAAAACGTCGAATTTCGAGCGTTACTCGGGCTCGTTCGGTATTTCGCCCCGCTTCTTCGATAACCACCTGCGCGTGGACCTCAACCTGAAAGGCTCTATCATCAACAACGTATTTGCCAATCAGGATGCTATTGGGGCTTCTGTTTCCTTCGATCCAACGCAACCCGTTTATAGCGGTAACAGCAACTACGGCGGCTTTTATGAGTGGCTCGACCCGGCAACGGGCAACCCCAATACGCAGGCTACGCGTAACCCGCTGGGCCTGCTGATGCAGCGGCAGGACCTGACTACGGTGAAGCGCAGCATCGGGAATGCTCAGTTCGATTACAAGTTCCATTTCCTGCCCGAACTGCGGGCGAACCTGAACCTGGGCTATGACGTATCGACGTCAGCGGGTACGATCTTCGTGCCGGCAACGGCGGCCTCCCAATTTTTTCGGGGTGGTCAAAGCAGCCAGTCGTCGCAAACGCGGGACAACAAAACGTTTGAGTTTTATCTGAACTACGCCAAAGACCTGCGCAGCATCAACAGCCGCGTCGACGTAACGGCGGGTTACTCGTACCAGGATTTCATCCGGGATGCGCCAAGCTACGCTGAACTGACTGCCGACGGCACCGAGTTTACGCCGGCAGGGGTTCCGTTCAAGACGCAGTATACGCTGCTGGCGTTCTTTGGCCGGGCTAACTACACCTTCAACGACCGGTATACCCTGACGGCTACGCTGCGCCGGGATGCCACGTCGCGTTTCGGTCCCGACACTCGCTGGGGTACGTTCCCATCGGCGGGTCTGTCGTGGAACGTGAAAGAAGAGTCGTTCCTGCGGGGTGTCAAGGCGCTGTCGTCGCTGAAACTGCGCGTCGGCTACGGCGTTACGGGTCAGCAGGATCTGCCTTCGGGCCTGAGCGATTACCCTTACCTGCCGCGCTACACATTGAGCGACCTGACGGCTCAGTACCAGTTTGGCAACACCTACTACCGGACGTTGCGGGCTGAAGGGTACGACGCCAACCTGAAGTGGGAAGAAACGCAGGCCATCAACGCAGCGGTGGATTACGCCTTCTTCGACGGGCGCATCTCGGGTAGCATCGATGTCTACCAGAAAAAGACCAAAGATTTGCTGGCGACCATTCCGGTACCGGCCGGGTCGAACCTGACAAACCGGGTGCTGACCAACGTGGGTAATCTGGAAAACAAGGGCGTTGAATTCTCGATCAACACCAACCCTATCCGTCGGGAGCGGTCGAACCTGGACGTAGGCTTCAACATCACCTACAACCAGAACAAGATCACGAACCTGAGCAAAGTGCCAAGCCCCAACGATCCGGGTGTGCTGGTCGGCGACATCTCGGGCGGTACGGGTAACACGGTGCAGATTCAGACCGTGGGCTTCCCAACGAACTCGTTCTTTGTGCTGCGTCAGGTGTACGACCAGAATGGTAAACCGCTTGAAGGGGTGTATGAAGACCGTAACCGGGTGGGCGAAACCGTTGGCGATGGCCTGATCACGATCGATGATCGGTACCGCTACCAGTCGGCCAACCCGAAGATCTTCCTGGGCTTCACGACGCAGTATACTTACAGCAAGTTCAACGCGGGCTTCGTGCTGCGGGGCAACGTGGGTAACTACGTATACAACAACACCCGGTCGAACACCGGAGCGTATCGCAACTTCACCAACGCGCTGGGCTTCAATAACAACGGCTCGCCGAACGTGCTGGAAACGGGCTTCCTCAACAGCCAGTACTTCTCGGACTACTACGTCGAGAACGGTTCGTTTGTCCGGATGGACAACCTGAATATCGGCTACAACTTCGGTAAGGTAACGGGTCGGCAGTCGACCAGCGCGCGGGGTATGAACCTGCGGGCGTCCGTTACGGCGCAGAACGTGTTCCTGATCACGAAATACACGGGTCTCGATCCCGAGGTTTCGGGCGGTATCGACCGGAACCTGTACCCACGCCCCCGCATTATCTCGGCTGGGGTAAACCTTGATTTTTAATCTGACGCGTTCGTGATCCAAGGCACTAATCTGGTGTCGGATCACGGACTGCTCTTCTCATACAACACATGCTTACGCTACGAAATCTCACAAAAACCGGCGTTCTGGCCGCGATGCTGGCAACGGCCTCGTCGTGCATGCAGGACCTCGACCGGCAGCCGTTCTACGACGTTACGTCGGTATCGGTCTATCAGGACCCCGCTAATTACAAGCAGGTACTGGCCAAGCTCTACGCCGTTCTGGCCGTGAGCGGGCAGCAGGGACCCGCCGGCAAGCCCGATATTTCGGGAATCGACGAAGGGTTCTCGAACTACCTGCGTCAGTACTGGATGGCCCAGGAACTGACCACCGACGAAGCTGTTATTGGCTGGAACGATGGCTCGCTGCCGGATTACCACAACATGAACTGGTCGTCAGGTAACGAGTTCATTACAGCCATGTACAACCGTATTTTCTACATGGTAACCGCCAGCAATGAGTTCATCCGCGAAACCACCGACGCCAAACTGGCCGAGCGCGGGATCACGGGCGATAACGCCACCAACGCACGGGTGTACCGGGCCGAAGCGCGGTTCCTGCGGGCCCTGGCGTACTACCATGCCATCGACATGTTCGGCAGCGTTCCGTTCGTGACCGAAGCCGACGCTGTTGGTTCGTTCACACCCCGCCAGATCAGCCGGGCCGAACTGTTTACCTACATCGAGACGGAGCTGAAAGCCATCGAAACCGAGTTGGCAGCCCCAAAAACGGGTGAATATGGCCGGGCCGATCAGGCAGCTGCCTGGACACTGCTGTCGAAACTGTACCTGAACGCGCAGGTCTATACCGGCACCCCCCGCTACACGGAGGCCGTTACCTATGCCGATAAGGTCATCAAATCGAATGCTTACGGGCTGGATGCCGACTATCCTAAACTGTTTCTGGCCGACAATAATACGTCGCGGGAAATTATCCTGCCCATCACGTTTGACGGCACCCGGACAAAAACCTACGGCGGCATGACTTTTATCGTTCACGCAGCGGTGGGTGGCAAAATGAGTCCCGCCAATTTCGGTATCAACGGCGGCTGGGCTGGTATGCGAACCACCAAGAACCTTGTTAATCTCTTTCCCGATCCATCGGGTAAAACCGACACGCGGGCGTTGTTCTTCACCGATGGGCAGAGCCTTGAGATCAACGAAGTGCTGAACAAGTTTGAGGAGGGGTATGCCATAACCAAATTCAAAAACGTAACCTCGACGGGTGCGGTGGGGTCGGATACGGAAGGGAACTTCCCTGATACCGATTTCGCGTTGTTCCGTCTGGCCGATGTCTACCTGATGTATGCCGAAGCGGTCCTGCGGGGCGGCACGGGTGGTGACCAAACCACAGCGCTAAACTACGTGAACCTGGTTCGCCAGCGGGCCTACAAAGGCACGACGGGTAATCTGGCGAGCATCAACCTCGACGCGATCCTGGCCGAGCGTGGCCGCGAACTGTACTGGGAAGGCCACCGCCGGACCGACCTGATTCGTTTCGGTCGGTTTACGGAAGCCAGCTACCTATGGCCGTTCAAAGGGGGCGTTAAAGCAGGCCGGGGTGTCGAAGCGTTCCGGACGGTGTTCCCGCTACCAGCCGCCGATCTGATCGCGAATCCAAACCTGAAACAGAACCAAGGGTACTAACCGTAAGGACGTTGCTCGCTGCGTTTCCTGCGCCGGGTGGTTTGAGCAGGAAACGATCCGGCGCGAACGCAGCGAGTGACGTCTTTATCATGAACCGACTAACTATGAAATCTTTGTTTTATAAACTCATTATAGCGGGCGTTGTGCTGACAACACTGAACGCCTGCGAAAAGGAAGGGGAGCAACTCGTTCTTCAGCCCGGCGGTACGGTGGCGCTGACATCGAGCGCAACGAGCGTATCGCTGACCAGTGCCGATGCCGGCAAACAGGCCGTGTCTTTTTCGTGGACACCCGCATCGTATGGCTTCAACGCCCCAGCGGCTTATACGCTTCAGTTTGACAAAGCAGGTAATGCCTTCAAAACGCCTGTCGATGTGCAAACAGGTGATAGTCTGACATACTCGATGACGGTGGCCGACTTCAACACGATGCTGCTCAAACTGGGTGGTGTGCCGGGTAGTGTCGGTCAGGTCGACGTACGGGTGAAGTCGGATATTGCGGGCAGCACCGTTCCTTCGATCATATCGGAGACGAAAACCGTATCGGGAACGCCTTATCTGGTTGTCATCCAGTATCCCTCTATTTATGTGCCGGGCGCTTACCAGGGCTGGGCACCCGACAAGGCACCGGCGCTGGCTTCGGTGAAAGACGATAAAGTGTACGAAGGCTATATCTATTTCAAGACCGCATCGGAGTTCAAGCTCACCGCTACACCAAGCTGGGACAGCGATTTCGGGGCGAACGGGCCCGGTAAGCTGGTGGCCAAAGGGGGGAACCTGAGCGTAACCGCGCCGGGCTATTACCTCTTGAAAGCTGATCTGAATACCCTGGCCTGGAGCGCGACTAAAACGAGCTGGGCCATGATCGGTGCCGCTACGCCAAAGGGTTGGGACGTTGAAACGCCACTGACCTACGACGAAGCCTCGGGCACCTGGCAGACGACGCTGGACCTGAAAGCCGACGCGTTCAAGTTCCGCGCCAACAATGCCTGGGACATCAACTACGGCGATACCAACGGCGACGGCCTGCTGGAATCGGGTGGCGAGAACATTACGGTACCCGCAGCGGGTAAGTACCTGATCACGCTGAACCTGAGCGTGGGAGGGAACTATAGCTACAAGCTGACGAAGCTGTAGATTGCTACTTTTCCTTACATAAAGAAACCCGGTTCGTTTGGATCGGGTTTCTTTACGTAAGGGCTGGTTGAGCGGTGGCTTACCTTTGCCAGAGTTTAGAACTCTGGCAAAGGTAAGCCACCGCTCAACCAGCCAACTCGCTTTATTCAGGCCTATTTCATTCATGACAGCAAATTCGACCTCATCCATACAATCAAATATCCCGTCCAAAACATTGTCAGTGGGCCATACCGGCGTTCATTACGAGATCTTCGTTCGTTCCTTCGCCGATTCCAATGGAGACGGTATCGGCGATCTGAACGGCGTTACCAACAACCTTGATTATTTGCAGGATCTCGGCGTGTCGGCCATCTGGCTCATGCCCATCAGTCCGTCGCTGACCTACCATAAATACGACGTGACCGATTACTACGGCATCGACCCTGAATACGGCACCCTGGATGATTTTCGGCGGCTCGTTGCCGAAGCGCACCGGCGCGGGATTGCCGTCCTGATCGATCTGGTGCTGCACCATACCAGCATCCGCCATCCCTGGTTTATGGAAGCCAGCAAAGGCCCGCTGAACCCGTACTGGCACTATTATCACTGGCTAACATCCGCCGAAATAAAAGCCCGGAAACTGGCTACCCGCGACATCACTGCTGACTCCGGTGAGCGCAGCCCGTGGCATGCCGTCGCCGGTTCGACCTATCCCGAGCGGTACTATGGTATGTTCTGGAGCGGTATGCCCGACCTGAACTTCGACCACCCGCCCGTGCGCGAGGAGATGTTCAAAATTGCCCGCTACTGGCTTAATGACATTGGCATCGACGGGTTCCGACTCGATGCGGCCCGTCACCTGTACCGGGAGTCTGAAGAACCAAAAAATCACCAGTTCTGGCAGGAGTTTGGGCGCGAAGTGGAAGCCGCCAGGCCCGGTGCCTATACCGTGGGCGAGGTATGGACCCGCCCCGAACGCATCGCGCCCTACTTCCGGGGGCTTAAAGCCAACTTTAATTTCGATCTGTCGCTGGCACTCGACGAGGTGGTCCGCCGGGGTGATGACACCGAAGATCTGGTTGAATTTCTGGCGTATGTACACAGCACCTTTGCCGGTGTCAATCCCGACTTTATTGACGGTATCATGTTGTCTAATCACGACCAAAACCGGATTGGCAGCGCCCTGAAGGGAAATATCGATAAGCTGAAAGTAGCAGCCAGTCTGCTGCTGACACTGCCCGGCAACCCGTACCTATACTACGGCGAAGAGATCGGGATGCTCGGTATGAAGCCCGATGAGACTATTCGCGAGCCGTTTCTGTGGGACGTCCGCGCCCGTGACCGGCAGCGAACCAGCTGGCGACGGGGCCGCTACACAACCAGCCAGACGGTAAAGCCACTGGCCGAGCAGCAGGCTAACCCCGACTCGCTGTTTGCGCACTATAAACGATTGATTCACGCCCGCAACGCGCATCCCGTACTGAACGATAACCTGAGTCGGCTGGAGCAGACCGGCATCCGGCAGCGGGGTATCATTGCCTTTATCCGGCGGTCGGCGACAGGCAGTCGTGTGCTGGTGGTGCATAACCTGACGGGCAAACCCATCAACGTAGTTTTCTCGCCCGATGAAAGCTGGTGCCGCTGTGTTGTCTTCGCCACCCACGAGGGCGTCGGCTATCAGGGTGGTACCGTTACGGTGCCGGGCTACGGCTGCGTGGTAATCGAGTAGGGGCGAAGGTTAGATAAAGGCCGGGAAGTCATCCATGAAGCTAACCTCGGCGGTTTCGTGGTTTACGCAGCAGCAGTAATGGGTGAGTCCGTTGCTGATGACGATATAGGGTGCCCGGTGAACGTGGTTATAACGCGAAATCTGGTCGAATACGGCCTGTGTCAGCGGAATCTGGGGGGCTTTACATTCGACGATCAGAAACGGCTGGCCTTGCCGGTCGAAGACCACAACGTCGGTACGTTTCTGGGTCTGGTTGAACATCAGCCCACCTTCCGACCGGATCAGCGCTTTCGGGTAGGCGTAGTGGGTAAGCAGCAGATTGACGATATGCTGACGCACCCATTCTTCGGGCGACAGTCGGACGTACTTCCGGCGTAACAAATCGAAAATATACGGTTTCCCTTCGACTTGTTTAGTTTTGTGATCGAACGTAGGCAGGTTGAGCGGAACCATGAAACGTAGCCTGGACGGCCACGTCCGGGTATGAATAAATTTGCTTTTCCCGGACGTGGCCGTCCAGGCTACCAGCTATCAAAGATAAACCGCGAATGAGTGAATGTGTTGTCGAGTGAATCTTTTTGACCTCACTTTTGCTTTCTTATGAATTCGCCAATTCACTAACTAATGAAGACAAAAGAAGAGATTGTAACTAACTGGTTGCCGCGTTACACCGGCACGCCCATTGACGGGTTCGGCGAATACATATTGCTGACCAACTTCATCAACTACGTCGAGATTTTCGCGACTAAATTTGACGTTGAGATTTTCGGCATGGGGCGCGCCATGCAAACGGCCACGGCCAATAACATCACGATAATCAATTTTGGGATGGGCAGCGCCATGGCCGCTACGGTCATGGACCTCCTCTCGGCCATCGATCCCAAGGCGGTACTGTTTCTGGGTAAGTGTGGCGGACTCAAGAAAACGCAGATTGGCGACCTGATTCTGCCCATCGCGGCCATCCGGGGTGAGGGAACCAGCAACGACTATATGAAGCCCGAGATTCCGGCCCTACCCTCGTTCCGGCTTCAGCGGGCGGTTTCGTCGACGATCAAGAAATATGAGCTCGACTACTGGACCGGTACGGTATATACGACCAACCGGCGCATCTGGGAGCACGATGAGGTGTTTAAAGAATACCTGCGCGAAATCCGGGCCATGGCCATCGACATGGAAACGGCCACGATATTTACGGTTGGTTTCGTGAACTCCATCCCGCACGGAGCGCTGCTGCTGGTGTCCGACAATCCATTGGTTCCGGAGGGTGTCAAAACGGAAGAAAGTGACAAGCGCGTAACGGGCCAGTTCGTCAATAAGCACCTCGAAATAGGCATCGATGCCCTGCTCGAACTCGAATCATCGGGCGAGTCCGTGAAGCACCTGCGATTCGAGTAGGCAGGGCCGCAATCGGGATTTTACGGGTAAGTCACCGGCAAGCTCCCGTTGGAAAGGGTTTCAGCGATGGGAGAAACTGGTCAACCCTTCCTGCCACAGCGACAGCCAGCAGTTCTGCTGGCTGTCGCTGTGGCAGGAAGGTCTCATTTGAGGCTTAGTTACAATACTCGCTGATAACTTTGTAGGCCGGGGTGTAGCCAAATTCTCCTGCTTTGGAGAGATCGAGACAGCCGCCATTTTCATCGCCAAGGCTATGCTTGAGAAGACCCCGAACGTAGAAGGCTTCGGCGTAACGCGGGTTAAGTTTGATAGCACTGTTGCAATCCATGATAGCCGATTTCTGGTCGCCCTGCGATGATTTGATCAGGCCGCGCGTAAAATAAGCCTCTGCGTAGGTGGGGCTTAGCTCAATGGCTTTGCTTAGATCGATCATCGCGGCTTTAGCTTCGCCCTGTTTGCTTTTACTCACACCCCGGCTAAAATACGCTTCGGCCCGCTCGCTGCCCACTTCATTTATTTTGTTTCTTTCCTGGACCACATTGCGCAGATTGTCCAGTATCGTGTGTGACATACGTCCGCTATACACCACTTTGGTTTCTACGTTGGCGTTGTCGATCTCGATGGCTTGGTTGAAGTCCTGTACAGCCCCTTTCTGATCGCCAAGTTTGCTGCGACAGAAGCCGCGGCCATAATACGCAGCATAATTAGTGGCTTTAAGCCGGATGGTCTGGTCGTAGTCGGGAAGCGCGCCATTGTAATCGTCAAGCTTACTTTTGGCATAAGCCCGATAGTAGTATGAATCGCTGTCTTCGGGGTTAAGTTCGATGGCTTTGGCCAGATCAGTGAGCGCTCCGGTAAAGTCGTTCAACGCAACCTTCGACATGCCCCGACCGGCATAGGCCGACGAGCGCTTAGGTGTTGTTTCAATCACCTTGCCGAAGTCAGATAGACTACCCGGGTAGTCATGGAGCTTCTGTTTAATGACGCCCCGGGCATAAAACGCCTGTATGTTCGAGGGCTCCAGTTCAATGGATTTTGTGAAATCGGCCAGGGCTCCCCGGTACTGCTCGACATGACTCCGGCTCACGCCCCGGTTATAATAGGACTGGGGGTCGTCGGGGTTCAGTTCAATGGCCCGGCTGTAATCGGAAAGAGCAGCCCGGTAGTCTTCCTGCTTGCTTTTACTAAGTCCCCGGCTCAGGTAAGCCATGGCATCTTTCGCGTTGAGTTCGATAGCCCGGTCGTAATCGAGCACAGCGCCCCGGTGATCTTTGAGATTCGCTTTGGCCAACCCCCGATTGTAGTAGCTGGCTGCGTTTTCGGGGTTCATCGTAATTGCCATGCTAAACGCCTGTAACGCTCCGGTGTAATCGCCGGTCTTGCTTTTAGTAATTCCATTTTCGAAAAAGTCAATGGCTGTTTGTTGGGCATCAACTTGTTTACTTAGACATACACACAAAGCCAGCACGGCCAGCGGTAAAAAACGTGGCTTCATAATTAAATCAGTACAAGTGATAGTGGTAATTATCTGGATTAACTAGCTAAAAGTAGGACTTAGCGGGTTAAAGCCAAGGCTAAAAAAAGCTTAAATTTCTGTCTATCAAGCCTATATATTAAATTATGAGGTTATTTCAATAGGATGCCGAATCTGTAAGTTTGACTCATTATCTGCCTTGAATAAAGTTTATAGTGACAATATGGCGTAGTTTTTGCGGATTATCTGTCTAAAGCAGACATAATGTCTTGTTTAGGTTGCTGTTTATCCATTGGTATACTGTTTGATTAAGTAGTGATGTGTTCAACAATGAACAATCCATCGAAAACTAACTAACATGGCAACTTTAGTTCATTATAATCGCTTTCCTTCGTTCGCTAACCCATTTTATAGCGCCCGTACTTACGGTCGTCCGGCTGTTAATCAAGGCTATACGTCCAAGCAAAATGTGCCGGCGGTGAATGTAAAAGATACCGAAGCCGCGTTCCTGCTGGAATTGGCTGCTCCTGGGTTGAAAAAAGATGCAATCAAATTGACTGTTGAAGCGAACACACTGTCGATCGCTTATCAACCTGAACAGGCGGCTGACCAAACCGCAGAAAATTTCACCCGTCACGAGTTTGGTATCAATGCGTTCGAGCGTAGTTTCAAATTGCCTAAACATGTAAATGTTGAGCAAATTGTGGCAGCTTACACCGACGGTATCCTGACGGTAACCTTGCCTAAAATCGTTGCAAGCGAAGAGAAAGTCGTCAAAGAAATTGCTATCGCCTAACGATAAGCAGCGCAACTGCTAACCTGAAAAGGCCCGGTTACGAAGACATACGCTTCGTGGCCGGGCCTTTTTTAGGTTGGCACAGCTGTTATCCCGCTAAGGCGGTGATAAAGGCGGTGAGCTTATGCTCGTCCAGACGCCCGTTTGTGCGGACGCCACTGCAAATGTCCAGTCCGAATGGTCGTACTGTGTCTACAGCTTCGCGAGCATTGCTTGGGTGTAAACCGCCTGCCAGGAAAACCGGAACTGGCGACAGCTCAACGATCCGGCGACTGATCAGCCAGTTATGAACCCGCCCGGTGCCACCCAATTCTTTTACCGCCAGTGTGGGATTACCCGAATCGAGTAGTAAGGCATCGGCCCCGTTATGAACGGCCAGCAGGGCTTCGTCGATATTAGCCTGATCGAGCACGTGAATGACCTGCACGAGTTTAACTGCGGGCAGCGCCTGGTGGAGTTGCTGGTATGCTTCGGCCGGTACAGCATCGACAAGCTGGATCGTGTTAGCACCAACACGTTTCTGGTGTGCCATAATGCCGTCGACCGTCGTTTGGCTGGTGAGCATGAACGTCGCAATGGGTGGGGGAGTTATCTGCACGATTTGAGCCGCTACGGTATCGCCAACCACGCCGGGTCCACTAGGCATTTCGCCAACCAAACCGAGTGCATCGGCCCCGAGCCGAATGGCCAGACGGGCCTCATCGAGACTACTGATGCAGCAAATCTTCAGGCGGGTTCTCATCGTTTTTGGTGCGAAGAAGCGGTTAATTTTCAAGGATCGCAACAGTTTTTGGCGACCTTTGTAATCCTTCGCGTCCGATTTGCAGTTGAGTTTTTATGACACCAGATACCAAAGTAGATACGTACGCTTCCCTGCGCATACCTGATTTTCGCTATTTTGTCATGAACAGCTTCCTGATTACGGCAACCCTGCTGATCCAGGAGGTAGTTCTTGGCTACGAACTCTACAAAATTACCCACGATCCGTTGTCGCTGGGCCTTGTTGGTCTGGCCGAGGCTTTACCGTTCATCGCCCTGTCGCTATTTGGCGGGCACCTGGCCGACCGGCGCGACAAAAAACGAATACTACAGTGGAGCTTGCTGGTTATCACCCTAGGCTCGGTCATTCTGTATGCCGTTTTCCAGCCATCTATACTAGGGGGGCTATCGCAAACGGCGCAGCTGGCCACAATCTACGGCGTGCTGATGCTGATCGGAACGGCCAAAGGTTTCTATTCCCCGGCGAGTTCATCGCTGAAACCGTTTCTGGTGCCTCGTGAGCTTTATACCAACTCCGCAACCTGGAGCAGTTCGTTCTGGCAAACAGGGGCCATTGTCGGGCCGGGCATAGCGGGGTTTCTCTACAGTGGTCTAGGGTTCGATAATACGCTTCTCGTCGTTATCGGGCTACTGGTTCTGTGTTTTCTGTTGATAACGCTGGTCAGTCGAAAGCCCGTACCGGTCAGTAATGAACCGGTACAGGGGTTCCGTGAAAGTCTGAAAGAAGGCTTTCGATTTGTGTTTCGTACACAGATCGTGCTGTATGCCATCTCGCTCGATCTGTTCTCCGTTCTTTTTGGTGGTGTGGTGGCTATTCTGCCCATCTTCGCCGAGGATATCCTGAAGGTTGGCGCCGAAGGACTTGGCTTTCTTCGGGCGTCTCCATCGATAGGTGCCGTACTGACGCTGGCTATCATGACCCGGTTTCCGCCTATTCATAATGCCTGGCGCAACATGCTGCTGGCCGTGGCTGGCTTCGGTGTGGCAACGATCATTTTCGCCTTGTCGACCAATTTTTACCTGTCGCTTGTCATGCTGGGCCTAACCGGTGCCTTCGATAGCGTCAGTGTGATCATTCGTCAGACGATCATGCAAATTTTTCCACCCGATCACCTGCGTGGTCGTGTAGCGGCTGTAAACGGAATATTCGTGAGCTCGTCCAACGAGATAGGTGCGTTCGAGTCGGGGGTGATGGCCCGTCTGTTTGGTACGGTCCCGTCGGTCCTGATAGGGGGGGCGTTTACACTCGTTGCGCTGGTGTATATCTACATCAAATCGAAGGCGCTGCTGGCCGTAAAGCTGGTATAAAGGCGTATATCGGGCAGGTTTCATCGCCTGCGTTTGGAGGCCGTACTGACGTCAGGCCCGGCCAGGTTTACTGTCGTGGGGGTTGAAAAATGCGTTCATATCGATCTGCTCATTTAACAGAACACGTAGGTTGAAAATTTCCCAGAATAATTCATCCGGGACATGGCGCTCCTGTTGTAATTGGATCATATCACGAATGCTTTCTTTGAGCGTAGGCGTGTTTGCCTGAGCCCAGACGGGAGTAGGTTTATTGTTTTCCATAACCGAAGGGATGATTTACTTTTAGCGTGCGAGAAAGTAAACGAACTCATTTTCAGATTGTTTCTGCCGAAATTTTTGCTGTTAAATCGGTAATTAGAAAAATTATATCCCTTCTACCTTTTCTAAGCTTTGAAACAGGTTTACACCTCAAATTACTCAATAAAAAAAGTTTATTAAAAAGTTAATTGTGCTGATTATCAGCTTGTCTTATGAAAATTAAACCATTTACGTTCGTACTTCCTTTTCTCGGTCTGTGTCTGGCAGCCGCCCTGCCCGCTACCCGTCCGAAGCCGGGTAAACTGGTAAAAGCCTGGGAAACAGACACCACCTTGCGTACGCCCGAATCTGTCCTGTATGACGATCAGACGGGCGTGTTATATGTAGCGAATATAGATGGCAAGGCCGATGAACTCGACGGTGCGGGATTTATCTCCAAAGTATCGCTCGATGGTAAAATCGAAAACCTGCGCTGGACATCAGGGCTGAATGCACCCAAAGGAATGGGCATTTACAAAAAACGCCTTTACGTAACCGACGTGTATCGGCTAATAGCGATCAACACCGAAACGGGACAGGCCGAAAAGACCTGGGATGCCGTCGTTGAGAAAGGCGCTTTTCTCAATGACGTAACGGTAGCCAAAGATGGTACCGTGTATGTCTCCGACAGCCGCAATGATAAGATCTATCGGCTTAAAGATGGGAAATGGGAAGTCTGGATGGAGGGTGAGCAACTAAATAAACCCAATGGGGTGCTGGCCGTCGGTAAGAATCAGCTCATGATTGGCTCCACAAAAACCGGTGCCCTGCGGGCGGTAGATATCAATACCAAAACCATAATGACCATTGCCGATAGTATGGCCGTTACCGATGGGATCGTACCGGAGGGGAAAGCCAACTACTTTGTGTCGGATTGGAACGGCCAGGTATTCCATGTCGGTGCTGATGGTACGAAACAGCGGTTACTGGACACCCGGACCGACAAAGTCAACGCGGCCGATATCGAATATGTCGCCAAGAAAAAACTGTTGATTGTCCCAACGTTTTACAAGAACAAGCTGGTGGCTTACCGGTGGGAATAAGAAGCAGTTGATGTAGAGACGCGACCCTTCGCGTCTCAGCCTGCGTCAGCAACCGGATAGATAGCTTCCCTTTCGGCCTGTTGCTGACGCAGGCTGAGACGCGAAGGGTCGCGTCTCTACATCAATGCACCAACTGTCTGATAGCCTGTTGGGTTACTTCGGAACCGAAACCAGCTACCGCCTGCTCCATATGGGTTGTAATCAACTCATTGCCCAGGTTGCCGATGCTGCCTTCATGGGTGTGGTTTAGTTCACGGGGTGGCTGATAGGTATGCTCAGCGATCTCCCGGCCCACGGTCTGGTAGGCTTCCCGGAAAGGGACTCCCTGAAGGACCAGCTCGTTAACCCGTTCCACACTGAACAGTAAATCGTAGCGGGCATCGTCGAGCAGATTGGATTTTACCTGAAGGTGTTCGAGCATGAAATCGGTAATGTCGAGGCAGTCGAGGATTTCGTCGAAGGCAGGCATCAGGATTTCCTTGAGCAACTGCATATCGCGGTGATAACCGGAGGGCAAGTTGCTCATGACCAGTGTTACCTCCATTGGCAGCGCTTTCAGCCGGTTGGTTTTGGCACGCAGCAGTTCGGCCACATCGGGGTTTTTCTTGTGGGGCATAATGCTGCTGCCCGTCGTGAGTGCGTCGGGTAGCGACAGAAACCCGAAGTTCTGGCTGCTGTAGAGACAAACATCCATTGCCATCCGCGATAAGGTAGCGGCTACGGCAGCCAGCGCGGTGAGCGCCGTTTGTTCGGTTTTGCCCCGGCTCATCTGCGCGTAGACCACATTGACGTGCATGCCTTCGAATCCCAGCAGTTCGGTCGTGAGGGTGCGGTTGAGCGGAAACGACGAGCCGTATCCGGCACCTGACCCGAGCGGGTTACGGTTGCTAAGCCGGTAGGCGGTCTGAAGCATGAACATGTCGTCGGCGAGGGCTTCGGCATAAGCGCCGAACCAAAGACCAAACGACGAGGGCATAGCGATCTGAAGGTGTGTATAACCGGGCAGCAGATCATGCCTGTGCTGTTCCGAACGGCCGATGAGTCGGTCGAACACGCGCTTTGTAGCCTCGGCTACCCGCCAGAGCCGGTCGCGGGTGAAGAGTTTAAGATCGACCAGCACCTGATCATTTCGCGACCGCCCCGAGTGAATTTTCTTGCCTACGTCGCCCAGGGCCCGCGTCAGCATCAGTTCAACCTGTGAATGAACGTCTTCGACGCCCGCTTCAATAGTAAACTGCCCTGCGTCGATCTGACGGTATATTTTTTTTAATTCATCGGTCATCAGGCTCAACTCGTCTGTGGAGATAAGTCCGATGGTTTGGAGCATGTGCGCGTGGGCAAGGTTACCCAGCACGTCGAAGGGAGCGAGGTGAAGGTCCATCTCCCGGTCGCGGCCAACCGTAAACCGTTCGATCTGTTCGGCCGTGGTGACGCCTTCCTTTTGCCAGAGTTTCAAATTAGTACAGAGTGATTGGGTGAATGAGTGAATGTATTATTGAGTGAATGAGTGATTGTTACTGCATGCGACAGCTGTTCACTCAATCACTCAATAATACATTCACTCAATAATTTCCGTAAAGGTCGTAAAGAAAATCAGGCGCGGCTCAGTGAATGTACAGGTACTTTTATTTTTCGTCCTAGCCACCAGAATCCAGCTGCTGCTACCAGACCGATTCCCGCTAAGGTCAGCCAGTGTGTCGGGTAACCCACGTGGGCTATCATCTGCGACCCGAAAGCGGGCGCTGCCGTTTGGGCCAGCGCCCCGCCCATGGCGTACAGGGCCAGGTATTGGCCACGCGTGGCGGGACCCGCCCGCTCAACCGTAAACGACTGGATAAACGGCATGGCCAGCATCTCGCTCATGGTAATCAGCAGGATGAAAAGCAGGGCTGAAAACGTGGCCGTGGTTGTCGCCAGTATCAGAAAGGAGACCGCTGTAAAGAAAACGCCCGCTGCAATCAGACTGCTTTTGGCGTAGTTCTGCTGCTCAAGCCGGTACACCAGTGCCATCTCAATGACTACGATTAAAATTCCGTTCAGGGCCATCAGCGCGCCAATGCGTCCTTCCGTCATCTGGAGCACCTCTTTAAAATAAAGCGGTACGATGCTGAACAGTTGCATAAAAACGGTGAAGTACAGGGCCGAGCAAATGACGAAAGCAATGAATAGTGTGTCTCGGTAAGGCGATGCAAACCGCTCGGTCAGGCTAGCCACGGGTGTTGACGAAGTGGCTGGCGGTTCGTTTGGCGGTACAGAGGAGACCGTCGAGGTTGGCACCGGCAGAAATCGCCAGAGGACGATTCCCGCTGTCAGGCACGTTAGCCCGTCAGCCCAGAACAGCAGGTTGTAGCTGATTCCGGCCAGCCAGCCCCCCAGTCCTCCGCCCACCGCCCAGCCCAGGTTGATAGCCAGCCGATTGAGCGAGAAGGCGCGTGTGCGGTTGTCGGCTTCGGAGTAGAACGCAATGGCAGCCTGGTTGGCCGGCCGGAACGAATCGCCGAAGAGGGTGAAAATAAATACACTGGCACAGAGGGCGTAAAACCCCGTTACGAACTGAAGAACCAATAAAAAGGCCCCGCCGAAAAGTAAACTCACCAGCTGAACGTAATAAAATCCGAACCGATCCGTAAGCCGTCCGCCGAAGAAAGTACCCACAAAAGCCCCTGCCCCGTAAACGGCCATAATAATACCCGCATCGGTAATGGTGTAATGAAGGTGCTGCGTCAGGTAAAGGGTCAGAAATGGCAGTACCATAGTGCCACAGCGGTTGATGAGCATGACGCCCGCCAGCAACCAGACCGATGGTGACAGGCCCTGATACGCCTGTTGATATAAGCGAACAATTGACTGGAGCATAAGGCGAAGGTACGATTTACGCTTTACGCCGACCCGAAGCGGTAGCGGCATCTTCGCCGGGTGCCACAAATATCTTTTTATCGGTAATAAGGGGCTTGTGTTCTTCCAGAAATGCCTTGAACTGCCGGATCTCTTCCAACTGTTTGTCGATGGGATGCGTCAGGGTGTAGCTCTCGACGTAAACATCCGTAAAGTCGGTGATCACATACTCCATCAGTTTAATACCCTTGCGTTTGAGTGCGTGCAGGTAAAGGTTCTGGTGGTTGAAGAGGTAGCGGTCTTTCTGATACGACCCGGTCGTTTTCAGATCAACCGCTTTATAGCTGCCGATCAGATCGACATAGCCGTAGAACAGCACATCGTCGATTTCCCACTGGCAGTACACCTGCGTGTCGACAATAGGGCGGGGGAGGAGTTTACGGACCCGGTTGATAATGTCGGGGTTGAACCGATCTTCATTGGTCCCTTTGACGATGGCCTCTTCGAAGGACGTACCGCGTTCCTGGGCCGCCGTGGTGGGTGTGGGTACCCGGTTTATGGAGTCGATCAGTTGCTGCGCGTCGAGATTTCCCCCGTTGAGGTAACGGGAGAACGTGTTCAGCAGCGACGGATAAAAGCGATATTGGACAGACATGGTAGCGTGCGTGCGTAATGTATGCTTAACAAGGCAGCGCGTAGCTTGTTTGCCCGATCGGGCTTGTGACCAGTACCGATCGGTCCTTAGTTTTTTACGACCAGCAGTACACCGGCCATAATCAGTACCATACCCATAATTCGCCAGCCGTTAGCGGGGTGAAGGGTAAACCCCAGCAGACCGTAATGATCCAGGACGACCGCAGCCAGCAATTGCCCTGCTACGCTCAGGCTGACCAGATTGGCCGTGCCAATTTTAGGGACGCTGATAATGACGGTTGTTACATACACGGCTCCAATAATACCGCCTGTCCATTTCCACCAGTTTACCTGCCTGATGGTTTCGATCGAGGGCACAGAGGCCCCTGAAACGAGCAGCATGACGAGCAGGGAGAGGAAACCTGTGCCGAACGAAACGGCGGCTGCCAGTACAGGGTTGGTCATTGCCTGCCGGAGATTGGCATTGACGCCCGCCTGAACAGAAATAGCGATGCCGGTTAAAAACGCGAGCAGAATGTAAACGTAGTTCATATACGACACCAGGACGTTGTGAAGCCCTTTGGGAGAAAGCACAAAGGTAGTAACGGGGCCGAAGCACATTGCCTGCGTCAGCGCTTTTTTGAATGGACTGTTTATCCTATAGTCACTATTATGTAACTTGCTGTGTTAATCTTGACCTAACCCAACATGATCGTTATAACTTATTACCCACTGGCTGTCTTTGTCAGCTTTATTACCATGCTCTGCTGGGGCTCCTGGGCTAACACGCAGAAATTAGCGACACAGTCGGTTCCCACCACGATCTTCTACCGGGATTATACCTACGGCATCTTGTTGATGAGTCTGCTGCTGGCGTTCACCATGGGCAGTATAGGGGCCGAAGGACGGTCGTTTATCGACGATATCAACCAGGCCGATCTACAGAATCTGTTGTACGCATTCATGGGTGGCCTGGTGTTCAACATCGCTAACATGTTGATCGTGGTAGGTATCGAACTGGCGGGACTATCGGTAGCCATGCCCGTAGGCATTGGCCTGGCGCTGATTCTGGGGGTTATTGTCAATTACATCCGTTCTCCGTTTGGAAACGGTCAGCTGCTGGCCGGGGGAGTCTTCGCTATTTTCTTGGCTATCGTATTCAGCGCACTGGCCTATCGGTCCAGGAGCCAGACCGACGAGTCGGTCAGTACACGTGGGCTTGTTATTTCGCTCATTGGGGGATTCCTGATGGGCTTCTTTTTTTACTTCGTAGCGCAGGCTATGGCAGCTGATTTTGTGAATCCGGCACCGGGTTTGTTAACGCCCTATACCGCACTGGTGTTGTTCGCCATTGGTGTACTCGTCACGACACCGGCGTTTTTACCCATCCTGCGCCGGTATGCCAGCAAGCCTGCCGACGGTGAAATCTGGTACAGCGATGTAAGCCGTCGTAACCACATCATCGGTATGCTGGGGGGTGTTGTGTGGTGCCTGGGTATGGCATCGAGCCTGCTGGCATCCGGCGCGGCTGGTTTCGCCATTAGTTACGGACTGGGGCAGGGCGCTACGATCGTAGCGGTATTATGGGGTATTTTTATCTGGCACGAATTCCGGGGAGCACCCGCGACCTCAACCCGCTATCTCGTCGTCATGGGTGTGTGTTACCTATTGGGCCTCACCCTGATCATTGCCGCCAAGTAGAGACGCAACCCTTTGCGTCTCCTTTTTAAATTACCCTTTGCGTCTCCTTCTTAAATTACCCTTTACCTCTCCTTTTTGAATTCCCCCCTTTGCGTCTCTCTCCTCAAACACCTTTTCTTTTTCTTTAAACCCCCTTTTCGGCTCATTCCAGCAACAGTAAAAACATCTCGGCAGCCTGTCGGGCGTGAGGGAGAGCCAGTTTTTTTCGGGCCAGTTCCTTATCCAGTACGATCAGGCCGGGGTAGTGGGCCTGGCTGGCCTGTTGCTCCCAGCTCAGCGGATAGTCCAGGCTACCGACCGGACCGCGTAGCTCCCCCCGCCCGGTTAGCCCGTAGAAATGATCCTCGGCCCAGGCCATATAGGGAACCTTCAGGTTGGCTTCCGTGTCGCTTACGGGCTGTCTTGTTGAGGCCATCGGTTTGGGTTTAAAATCCTGCCAGAACAGCCACGAATAACGGTCAGATTGATCGGGAATGATGTAAGGGTCCGGCAAGCCCAGGGCCTTCAGCCCGTATTTAAGCCATTTAGTCTGAAAAACAGGGTGTTCGGCATTGTCGGTCTTGCCAGCGATGTAGTTTTCTTTTTGAAACGTCTTCACTGAATCAAGCGCCATTTGTACAACCGGGTGGCTTTTATCAGCAACCAGCGAGGCCAGGAATAAGACCTGTCCGGGGTTGTCAGCCTCGGGCGTACCCTTGTTATTGCGATCGAAAGGGTCGCGAATGGCCATGATCCAGTCGCGTATCAGCCGAAGGTTACCCGTTTCGCGCAGGACCATAGCCATCAGTGCAGCATCATGATACCCGGGTTTTGCATACACCAGAAAGTTCGGAACGGGCCGGCCATGGATGACATTAATAAGCACTTCCTGATGTAAAACGCGCAGGATCGGTCCATTGGGGTTATCGGCAAAACGCGGCAGCTTCAGCAGACTTCGGGTGCCCGGAATGAGTCGCGGGCGTTTTCCCGGCTGCAGAATCCAGACTCCATTTTCATCTTCGCGCACTTGTACGGTTTGGGGCTGGCCAATGGGAACGCCCGTTAGTTCGAGGTCTACGACATACTCCGACGGCACGATCACCGCCCGTTTTACAGTCCATTGTTCTTCAATGTTACCCGTCAGGGCGTTGATCAGCCGGCCGTCGCGGTAGATGAGCTTAAGCCGGTCGCCCATACCGAACAGAAAAAACGATAGCTCGGGCAGGTCCTGGTGATTTGGATGTGCCTGACGTAGTTTGAGTAGACTGGCCCGATACGTTTGCAAAACTCCGGCCGGATCGGTGAGGATGGCGGGTGGTGTGGGCCGTTGGGCGTTCGCCAGGAGAGGGAGGAGCAGAAAGAGCAGGCAGCAGGTTTTCATAGGGATATGTACAGGCTCAATTAGTCGACGCGGCCACCAGGAAAAGCAGAAATACCACACCAATCAGCACCAGCCACGATAGCCAGAACCGGCGTGCCGTTCGTCGTCGTTGGGCCGGTGTCAGCTCGCGCATGGGTAGGAGGGGTTTATCAAAGGCCCGGCTCAGAAAGAAGATCCCGCCAGCCGTAAACCCCATCCCGAGCAGCAGTGTCAGAATGGCGTAGAAACCATAACCGGCACAGGCAATGTTGCAGGCCAGGCCAACAGACAAATAAGTCAGCGCCAGTCCCAGTGCAAACAGTAGCACATAGGCAATGCGTTTGCCGGTTTTTTTCGTGCTGGTCACAGACATGACCTCTGCCGTCGATTTGTTTCTGGCCCGCAACGTTCCCGCCCGCTCTGGTCGGGTAGTAGTATCAGGGCGCACCTCAACCCGTCGGCTGCCCAATACCGACAGACTGGGCGAGGGCTTCTGTTCCTGGTACCCCCAAAGGCCGCCCAGCAGTATAAACAGCACGAAATTGCCCATAAACGCGGCCCCGACGAACCACCGACCAGTGCTATACCATCGTTGGGATGCCCCTGACCGGAACTGTAGCCAAAGGATCATGCCTGCCATAGCAAGCACCAGCAGCCACAGGAGAGCCAGCGGCCATTCGGCGAGAAGATTGAGCCCCAGTAGTAAGCCCGCGAAAGCGTTCGTGATTTCGCATCCTATGATCAGAAAAGCTGCCGGAAGAACATGGCGGCTAGCCCAGCGGGAGATGGTTTTCATACACGGCTCTGGAGTAAACGGATCGATCACGCAATGAGGCTGCCGTGATGCTGGGAAAGTACGCTTTTTCTTATTAAAAACCCTGCGCACCAGGGGTCGTCAGGAGCCGGGAGGCTTATGATTTAAACGCTGTCGCTTTCGTCGATCATGACCGACCTGACAGGCCGTTCACGAAGAATGACGACGGAACGTATCCCGTCGTCATTCTTTTGTGAGTAGGGTAAGCTATTTCCTGACTACTTCTTTGGGTTTACCCGTCACAGGCTGAAAATCGGGGTGTCCTGCCTGCCAGAGGCCAAACGTAAACATATTGGCGAAGTTGCGGAAGGTAACCTTCTTGTCTTCTGTAAAGTGGCCGTTATCGTAGTTGACCTGCATCAGCACCGGCTTGCCCGATGTGCTGGCATTTTGCAGGGCGGCCGCAAATTTGCCCGGCTGCCAAGCAATCACGCGCGGGTCGTTCATGCCGCCAACGCAGATGACGGCGGGGTACTTTGTGCCTTCTTTTACGTGTTGGAACGCATCCATCTCATAGAGAGCCATAGCTTCGACCGAATCTTTCACCGTGCCGAACTCGGGGGTGTTTGCGGGTCCGTTCGGGGAGTTTTCCATGCGCAGGGCATTATTGCAGCCAACGTTACTAATAGCCGCGGCAAACAGGTCGGGCCGCTCGGTGATGGCCCGGCCAATGAGAATACCACCCGCGCTGGTTCCTTCGCCAATGAGCTTGCCAATGCTGGTGTAGCCATTTTTGATCAGGTACTCGCCACTGGCAATGAAGTCTTTCCAGGTGTTAGGCTTGGTGGTTTTATAACCGGCTTCATACCAGGCCTGCCCCTTCTCGGAGCCACCCCGTGGATGGGTTTCGGCCACGATTACGCCCTTGTTGAGCAAGGCCAGATTGCGGGTGCTGAAATAAGGGTCGCCCGAAATGCCATAGGCCCCATAGCCCGTCATGTAGCAAACGGCGCTGCCATCGCGCTTCACGTTTTTGTTGTAAATGATCGATAGGGGTATCATTGTCCCGTCGTGGCTGGGAACGCTTACTTCCTCAACAACCAGTTCGTCGACGCCCGGGTACTTCGCTTCAATATGAAAAGGGCTAACCGCAGTGACTTTATCGGTTGGGTCATACTCGTAGATCGTGGCGGGCTGTTTCCAGGAGGTCAGGTAAAGCAGGCAGTCATTGGTTGATGGCTCCAGGGGGGCTACGCTCGCCGTACCCAGCGCGGGTAACTGTATGGTTTCCCAGCGGTTGGCTTTAGTGTTGTATTGCTGAGCTGTCGTGTTGATGCCGTCGTTCCGGGTGATGAACAGATAATCCTTTCCGGCTGCTATCGACTCGATTTTTGTTTCCCCTTCGGGTAAGATGACCGTTGCTGTATGGACATCGGGCTGGCGGGCATCGGTCATCATAATCTGGCCTTTACGGGCACTTTTGATGCTTTGTATAAACATCCGGTCGCCCACCGTAACGGCGTTCATAACACTGTCTTCCGGAGCCGCCAGCCGTTTCCAGGTAATGGTCGGTTTAAGGAGGTCACTCGCAGGAGCTATATATGCATTCATCCGCCGGTCTACATTGGCCAGAAAAGCGGTTACATACCTGAAATCTTCGCTGTAGGTGACATATGGAATTTCATTGGGCTTGATACCTAGTTTCGTGTATTTGGCCGAAGAGAAAATCTCGCGATCCTGTTTGGGGTCGGTACCGATTATGTGGTATCTGGCTTTGGTATTCATCGACCGGTTGATGTCCTTCATGTCGGCGGAGTTCTCGGGCGTATACAGAAAGCCGGTATTGTCAGGATTCCAGCCGCTTACGCCAAACCAGGACGGGAAGATGCTTTCCGGGTACATCTTTTTAGTGTCGACATTGATAATGCGGATCGTGGATAATTCGGCCCCATTTTCCGCAACGCCTAATGCCAGCTTATGTCCGTCTTCGCTTGGTACGAAATACGATATCGAGTACTTTTTGTCTTTGGCGTAAGTCGTTGGGTCAAACAAAAGAACTTCGCTGCCCGTCTTCCCCTGTCGATAGTACAGCTTGCCGACGTTTTCGGCTGGCAGCGTTTTTTGTAAAAATACCGGCCATTCCGGCGGGTGATGTTCGATAAGCGGGCCGATTTCAGCGCGTCATAGCGGACCAGCATACTCACCAGCGTATCGCGACCTGGAATTTGATCGAGTGTTTGGGCGGTGTAATCGCCCTGCGCTTTAAACCAGTCCTTCACTTCCTGTTTGTCCATGTCCTCGAGCCAGCGGTAATTATCGACGACGGCTTTGCCGAAATACGTGTCCGTAACGGGTCGTTTGGGCGTAGCTGGCAGGCTGGTGGTTGTTGGAGACGTCGACTGGGCGATACACACCGAGGTGGAAAATAAAGCAGAAATGAGTAGCCTGTACATGTGTGATCGGATAGTTACTGATGAGATAAAAAGATGTGGAGATAAGGACATTCGGGCATGGTTAAATCAATGTGTTATCCGTAAATGACTCATAATCTGTTAATTTAGGCGCAGTCGATAAGTTAGTCGCATTCAGGCTATTAAACGGTAGCCGGCTTTGATCGAACGGTCGGGCAGGTGCTTTTATAGGCTGGAAAGCACGAATCCCCGCTCAAGTTCTTTGAGCGGGGATTCGTGAAAAAGAGGGGCGGCTAGATTGCCGGTAAACGGCCTTTACAACGACTTTTTGAGTGTTTTCTCCGCACCATCGGCTAACAATGCCCGCAGGTTATCGGATACGGCCTCTACAAAGCCCGGAAGCAGGCTGAGGTCGGTTTGCCAGAGCGTCTGGTCAGATAGAACGCTTTTAACAAACGTTGCGACAGTATCTGGTTTGCCTGCTTTTACGGTTTTCCAGTCCCCGTAGAAATAGGCGGCCCGCTCGTCGCGGATTGGATAGGTAACGACCCCTTTGCCAACCGAAATCTCACCGAAGAACTGGCCATTGTCTTCCCGAACCGCTTTCATGAACAGCAGGTAAGCGGCAAAACCCAGCGCTATGCGTTTAGGTACTGCGTTGAACTGGGCGTAATACCGTTGGATCGTTGCCACATTTCGGGCCTGCATCTTGGCGGTTTCCTGGAGCGAGATGTTGAGCAGCAGGTGATCGAGGTGAGGGTTCCGGAAGCGGTCGAGAACATCGTGGGCGAACTGCGCTACGGCGGCTTTATCCATGCCCGGCATACCGTAATCCGGTACCGTCGGCACAATCTCATCGAGCATCAGCGACTCAACGAAACGGCTCATCGTTGGGTGTTTCATCTCGTCGGCAACGGTTTCCAGCCCGAGCAGGTAGCCTAGCGGCATGGTCAGGCTGTGTGTCCCGTTCAGTACCCGGAGTTTGCGTTCGCGATAGAAATTGATGTCTTCGTCAATGATGATCTGGGGCGTCGATGCGTCAGCGAACGAAAGCGTTTTCTTGACGCGGTCGTCTCCCTCGATGGCCCAGAGGTGGTAGGGCTCGGTGAACGTCAACAGCGCATCTTCGTAGCCTGCCTGGTCTTCCAGCGCCCGTTTGGCTTCGTCGGTAGGGCGCGTGACAATCCGGTCGACGAGTGAGTTGCAGAACCGGACATGAAACTTGAGCCATTTGGTAAACAGCTTGCCCAGTTCATTGAAGGTGGCCAGTTTCTCTACCGCTTCCCGTAAGATAAGGCCGTTGTCTGTAACGAGTTCGGTAGGAATTACAACCAGTCCTTTGGCTTTTGAGCCACCAACGCTGCGGAAGCGTTCGTACAGAAAAGCCGTCAGCTTCGCGGGAAATGACTGGGGTGGCCGTTGGAAAATACTTTCCTCCACGTAGTTCAGCCCGACTTCGGTGGTGTTGGATAAGATGATCTGTAAATTTGGGTTGCGGGCCAGCCGCAGTACTTCTTCCCACTGGGTCTGAGCGGCCAGTACGCGGCTCACGGCCGAGACAATGGTCGTTTCAGCCACATCCTGTCCCTGCTGAACCCCCCGAACAGCCACTGTATACAGATTGTCCTGATCCGAAAAGTCATTCGTTTGGCTGTCGGTCGATTTTACAATGACAATGGAGCCATTGAAACGGCCTTCGGCGTTGGCCTTTTGAACCAGGTAATCAGGCAAACCGCGCAACAGCACACCGGTGCCAAATTGCAGAATACGTTCAGGAAAAACAGGGGCAGGGTGGGAGGTTCGATTAAGTAGGGACATTTTAGTCAGTAAGTTAGTCAGTCAATAATCAGTCAATTAGTTGCTGAGTTGGCCAGTTGTTGAGTTTACCACGGCTAACATGGCTGCATTCATTAACTGACCAACTCAGCAACTGAGCAACTCATCGACTGCTCAATTCAGCAATAATACGAACAACATCGTGAACCAGAGTTTCGATTTTATCGAAAGCACGTTCGGCCAGTACGGCTTTCGGGAAAAGCTGGGAGCCTATTCCAACCGCTACCACACCCGCACCGAACCATTTTGTCAGGCTTTCGCGGTTCGGTTCAACGCCCCCCGTTACCATGGCACTGGCAAACGGCAGCGGGCCGTGCAGGCTTTTGATGAAGGCAGGCCCCAGCACGTCGCCCGGAAATACCTTTACGATCTCGACCCCCGATTCGTGGGCCGTAGTGATTTCGGTGAGAGTAGCGCAGCCGGGCAGGTAAGCCACTTTCCGGCGGTTACATACCCGGGCTACCTCGTCGCTGAACGTGGGCCCGACAATGAAATCGGCACCCAGCTGTAGATAAAGGGCCGCCGTTGGCGCGTCCAGAATCGTACCGGCACCAAGCGCCATATCGGGGAAATCGCGGGCACACAACCGGCTCAGGTTGGCAAAGCGTTCGTGGGCGAAATCGCCCCGGTTGGTAAACTCGAATGCCCGAACGCCTGCCCGGTAGCAGGCCGCCAGCACACCGGCGCATACGTCGGCATCGGGATGATAAAATACAGGAACCAGCGGTATTTGCCGGATAGTCTGATAAACGGTCAGGCGGGAAGTACGAGCCATAGGGTAAAGTTCATGTGCAGGCGTCAAAACTATCGAATAAGCCGCGACGCCAGTTTATTTATCGTTTTAACCGGCCCGACCCATCACCCCGTTCCAGGGTTTCGACTTCGGCCACGGTAGCCAGATTAACGTCGCCGGCAATAGTATGCTTCAGGGCCGAGGCCGCTGCGCCAAATTCAACGGCCCGCTGCGGATCATTGAACGTGAGCAAACCGTAAATAAGGCCAGCCATGTAGGCGTCGCCCGTACCAATACGGTCGACAATCGGCTGGATGTCGTACAGCCGTGATTTATAGACCGTCTCGCCGTCGAATAGCTTGGCCGACAGCTGGTTGTGCGACGCGCTGACCGAGTTTCGCTTGGTGTCGGTCACATAACGTATGTTCGGAAAACGCTGCATCAGTGCACGGCCCGCTTCCTGAAAGGTGCTGCCGACAACGCCGTAAAGCTCTGAAAATAATGATTTGCTGCCTAAGACCAGCGTACAGCCTTCCGTCAGCGCCGGCATGATCTCCTTCGGACTTCGGCCGTATTGCCATAGATTGCTGCGGTAGACAATATCGCCCGACACGGGGATGCCCAGGCGGTTGGCGGTCTGGATACCGGCCAGCAGACAGTCGGCGGCCCCCTGCGACAGGGCGGGCGTAATGCCCGTCCAGTGGAACCAGCTAACCGGCGATTCGGGGGTGCCAGCCAGAATGGACTCCCAGTCGATTTCGTCGGGCTTGATACGCGAGAAAGCCGAGTCGACGCGGTCGTAGATGATCTGACTGGCCCGGGTTCCGGCACCGGTTTCCAGAAAATAGAGTCCCATACGGCCATCGCCAAAACGAACAGACTGTGTGTCGACACCATATCGGCGCAGATAGCCCGCTGCCGCCTGGCCTATAGCGTGGTTGGGAAAGCGGGAGACGTGAGCAACCGGTACGCCAAACTGCGCCATCGATACGGCGACGTTAGCTTCGGTACCGCCAAAATGCATAGTCAATGTGCTGGACTGGGTCAGGCGGTCGACACCCGTTGGGCTGAGTCGAAGCATGACTTCGCCGAAGGTAATTAGTTTCATTCAGGTCAGGCGACGGGTTCCTTTATCAATTCTTCTGTTTTGATCGGCTCCATATTGGGCAGAATCAGGTGAATAATCACCAGTGCAATCAGGTAAGCGCAGCTGGCAATGATAAACATGGGCAAATAACCAAAGGCCGTAATGATACGTCCGGCCAGCAACGCCAGCAGAATACCGCCAACCGCGCCGAACATACCACCAATACCGGTTACAGAGGCAACCACATTTTTGGGAAATAAGTCCGATGCAAAGGTATACATGTTTGCCGACCAGCCCTGATGGGCCGCCGTTGCTATGGCAATTAAAGCAATGGCCACCGTTAAACTGCTGGTTTGAGCCGCAAAGAAGATAGGCACCACACATAACGCACAGATGAGCATAGTGGTTTTGCGGGCCCGGTTGGCCGTCCAGCCGAGGTTCATGAACTGCGTCGTGAGCCAGCCAAAGAAGATACTGCCTGCGTCGGAGACAACATAAATGATCAGGAACGGAACGCCGAAGCTTTTCAGGTCAAGTTTCTGGTCGAGGGCGTCGTTGGAATTGAAGAAATCGGGAAGCCACGACATATAAAACCACCAGATGGGATCGGCCATAAACTTGCCGACGGCAAACGCCCAGGTTTGTTTGTAGCCGAGTAAGCGGCCCCATGAAACTTTAACCGGCACGATCGTCTCGTCGTCGCTGCGGATGTAAGCCAGCTCATCGGGCGATAATTTTGGGTTCTGTTCGGGCTTGCTATAGGTAAACCACCACAGCAGCAAGAGGCCGAATCCAAGCACTCCTGTCACTAAAAATGAACTGCGCCAGCCAAACTGAATAATCAGATAAGGAACGGCAAGGGCTGTCAGGATAATACCTACGTTGGCCCCGGCATTGAAAAGGCCATTCGCGAAAGATCGTTCCCGTCGGGGAAACCATTCGGAAACGGTTTTGATGGAGGATGGGAAATTGGCGGCTTCGCCCAGGCCCAACAAGGCGCGCGCCCACCGAAGGCCAGCTATATTGCCAACAAAAGCGGTCAGCATCCCGGCCAGGCTCCAGACAACGATACCGATGGAAAAGCCCTTTTTGGTGCCGATTTTATCGATGAGCCAGCCCGCCAGCAGAAAACCAATGGCATAAGCAAATTTAAAGGCCGCATCGACGTCGCCGTAAAGTACCTTGAAACGGTCGGTCGCTTCTTTCGTCAGCGTAGCATCCGGTGCCAGATCCAGCATTTCTTTCCGAAATACTTCATCGGTCATTGTAAACGAAAGGACCTGCCGGTCGACATAGTTGATTGTCGTGGCAATGAACAGCAGCGCAACGATGCGCCACCGAAAGCGGCCGGATGTAGTAGAATTTACCAAGAGAATAAGGGCTTTTGATGAGAAAAGCAGCCCTATCTGCTTTTTTACCTAATCCGGTTGGCCGGTAAGTCGCCAGCTGACGAGCCTCTGGTTAGCTCCGTCAACAAGAACTTGCCACTGAATGACTTACCAACGTACTACTTATTAACTACCTCCTTATGATTGAACAAACATGGCGTTGGTTCGGGCCCAACGATCCGGTATCCCTTGCCGATGTGCGGCAAGCGGGTGCTACCGGCATCGTTACCGCACTTCACCACATTCCTAACGGCGACGTCTGGCCGTTGGAAGAAATTCAGAACCGGAAAAAGCAGATCGAAGCGGCTGGCCTGACCTGGTCGGTAGTAGAAAGCATTCCGGTCCATGAAGGGATCAAAACCCGCACCGGATCGTTTCAGCGCTATATCGACAATTATAAAGAGTCCATCGTCAACCTGGCTCAGGCGGGCATCGATACGGTATGCTATAATTTCATGCCCGTGCTCGACTGGACCCGCACCGACCTTGACTTTCCAATGCCTGACGGCTCCACGGGCCTGCGGTTCGACGCCGTTGAGTTTGCGGCCTTCGAGTTGTATGTCCTGCAACGGCCCGGAGCCGAGTATTTATACAATGACGAGCAGAAACGGCGGGCGCGTAGTCAACTCGATGCCATGAGCGACACGCAGGTGAAGCGCCTGACCCGTACTATCATCGCGGGCTTGCCCGGCTCAGAGGAAAGCTATACCGTGGAGCAATTTCGCGATGCGCTGGCCATGTATGCCGATGTGGGCGACCGGGAACTGCGGCAGAACCTGTATGCCTTCCTGCGCGAGATCGTGCCCGTTGCCGAGTCGGCGGGGGTTAGGCTTGCCATTCACCCCGACGATCCGCCGTACCCGATTCTGGGGTTGCCACGCGTTGTCAGTACGGAGGCCGACGCCCGCGCGCTGCTGGCTGCGGCCGACTCGCCGGCCAATGGGATCTGCTTCTGTACGGGCTCCTACGGCGTCCGGCCCGACAACGACCTCGTTGGTATGGTCGAACGGTTGGGGCCCCATATTCATTTCATTCACCTACGCAGTACGGAGCGGCATAGCGTCGAGGGTCATCCGGCCTGGGTTAGTTTTCAGGAGGCTAACCACCTCGAAGGGGATGTACCGATGGTGGGTGTGATGCGGGCCTTGCTGGCTGAACAACGGCGTCGGCAGGCCGCAGGCCGTTCCGACGCCCGAATGCCGTTCCGGCCCGATCATGGCCATCGGATGCTAGACGACCTGACGTCGGGTAAACGAACAAATCCCGGTTATACGGCAATCGGGCGGCTGCGCGGGCTGGCCGAACTGCGTGGACTCATGTATGGACTGTCCTGAATCCTGATCGTTTCACAAGGCAACCGTGCCACTAAGGGTACCGATTGAAATAAGCGGCAGAAATTAACCGTTAGCCTTACAACGGGCTATCGGTTCTGGATGGCTGCGTAGTAAAACGCTCGTTTATTGGTCGTTCAAGCGTCTTCAGGTTAGACCGTTAAGGGAGTACGGGGCAGGCAGCGCTGGATAATAGATCGCTACATTTCCCCGAAGCTCCCTTAAATTTTCTTAAATTGGGCCGTTCCCGTGTTGGAACTGTTATTTTTGTCTCAATAACACGAACCCCTGAATGGCTCGTACGAAGAAGAAAGTAGGTACGTATCCCAGCGGCATGATTTTATTTAGCCTGACGCTGGCGTTATTTTTAATTGGCTTTTGCGGGCTGCTGGCTATCCAGTCGAAACGATTGGTGACGTTCATCCGTGAAAATTACGAGATGCGGGTTTTTCTCGATAAAGGCCTGGACGAAGCGAAGTTTAAAAAGCTGTTCAAGGCCATCGCCGAGCGGCCTTATATTCTGACAACCGCCGGAGGAGAGCCGCAAATTAGTCTGGTAACAAAAGATGTAGCTGCTAAAGAATTTATTGCAGAGACGAAAGAAGACTTCTCGAAATTCCTGGGCGAAAATCCACTGCGCGACAGCTACCGGATCAAGCTGAACGAAGCGTATTTCGAAGAAGCCAAGTTGCAGGGCGTGAAAGAGGATCTGGAGCAGATCGACGGGGTGTTCGAAGTGGTTTATCAGGAGAACCTGGTCGACAGCATAAACCGGAACATCACCAAGATTTATATTGTGATGTCGGCTTTCGCTGTAGTGTTGCTCTTCATCATCATTGTGCTGATGAACAACACTATCCGGCTGGCACTTCATTCGCAACGGCTGCTGATTCGCAGTATGCAACTGGTAGGGGCCACGAACGGGTTTATTACAAAACCCTTTCTGGGCCGGGGTATCATGCAGGGGCTGATTGCGGGGGTTATCGCGGTGGTTCTGCTGCTGGCTGCACTCCAGATCGCTATTCATAACCTGCCCGAGCTGGAGTCGTTTCAGGAGCCTGAAAAGATAGCGATGCTGCTGGCGGGTATACTGGGGCTGGGTGTGTTGATTGGTTTTATAAGCACGTTTCAGGCCGTTCATCGGTACCTGGGGCTGACGCTGGATGAGTTGTATTAACGAATGACTGTTTGGTGCAGGTGCGCCGGAGCGGTCTTAACTGAACAGCAGACGGAGAATTTGGGCTGATCGAAAGCCGTTTTCCATTCTCTTTTGTTCTCTATACATTAAAAAAAGACGAACATGGCAAAGGACAAACAATATGGCTCGGCCACACTGACCCACGAGGAAACTGTCAAAAAAGCGACGGTTGCCGATGTGCCGGTCACCAGAACCGTACCAACCCGGCCCCTCATGGCCGAACCTACGCGCCGGGCTGATCCGGCGGCTGCGCTGCCGTTTGGTCGGCGTAACTATACGCTCATGCTCCTGGGGATCGGCGTTATCCTGCTGGGCTTTTTTATTATGAGCCTTGATAAAGAGGAATTTGGCTTCGGATTTTTGGGCCTGACGCTCGGCCCAATTGTTGTAATGGGCGGTTTTATGCTCGAATTCTTTGCTATTCTGGCCCGACCAGTCAAATGAAGTTATTCAGTTATTCGGTTGTAAAGTTGTAAAGTTGGGTTTGTGTCAGCCAACTTTACAGCTTTACAACCGAATAACTTTTTTGAATGGATCTGATTCACGCGATTGCCCTGGCCATCATTGAAGGACTTACCGAATTTCTGCCGGTTTCCTCAACAGGTCACATGATTATCTACTCCTCGCTGGCGGGCATCGCCGGGAATGAATTCACCAAGCTTTATACCGTCAACGTTCAGTTTGGCTGCATACTGTCGGTGCTGGTGCTTTATCACCGCCGGTTCCTGCTCGACACCCGAACTGACGACTTCGAAGCGCCCGACTGGGTGAAGCAGTTTCCGCAGAAAACGCAGCGGATGGTCGACTTTTACGCTAAAATCCTGATTGCCTTTCTGCCTGCCGCTGTCATCGGTTTTTTACTGGATGATTTCATCGATTCGCTTCTCGAAAACGTAACTGTGGTCGCTGTGACGCTGCTGGTGGGCGGGGTTATACTGGTCTATATCGACAAGATCGTTAACCGGGCACCCAAAGACCTTGACGTCACGGCTCCTGATGCGCTCCGAATTGGTTTTTTCCAGTGTATTGCCATGATACCGGGTGTGTCGCGTTCGGCGGCTACGATCATTGGCGGTATGTTTCAGGGACTCACCCGCACGCAGGCGGCCGAGTTCTCGTTCTTTCTGGCCGTGCCGACAATGGCGGCTGCGTCGGGTTACAAGCTCCTCAAGACCTATAAACTGCTTCAACCCAGCGACTACCAGACGCTGCTCATCGGCAACGCTATTGCGTTTGTCGTTGGCTTACTGGCCATCCGTGCGTTTGTCGGTTTCCTGACAAAATATGGTTTCAAAGTCTTTGGATACTACCGGATCGTGCTGGGTCTGATTCTGTTGGGCCTAGCCGCAGCGGGGGTTAAACTAGACGTGTTGTAACGCATGGAACAACCCAAGAAGCCTGTCGATGCCGGACAACCTGACCCTGGCCAGCTGATCCTGATCGATAAACCGCTAACCTGGACGTCGTTCGATGTGGCCAACAAGCTCAAATACGCCTGTAAGTTCAAGAAGATAGGCCATGCCGGAACGCTCGACCCGCTGGCTACGGGCCTGCTTATTCTGTGTACCGGTAAGATGACTAAACAGATCGATCAGTACCAGGCACAGGAAAAGGAATATACCGGAACACTCGTGCTGGGAAAAACTACGCCTTCGGTCGATCTGGAAACGGAGTTCGACAGTGAGTCTGATCCGGCCGGGATTACCGCCGACCAGATTCAGGATGCGGCACGGCAACTGACGGGCGACATCATGCAGATACCGCCTATTTATTCGGCTGTGCGGGTCAATGGCGAACGCCTGTACGAAAAAGCCCGTCGCGGGGAGACCATCGATATCAAAAGCAGACAGGTAACGGTGTCTGTATTCGAGACGGATAGCCGCCGGTTTCCGGAGGTAGATTTTCGCATCGTGTGTTCAAAAGGAACATATATTCGTAGTCTGGTGCGTGATCTGGGTCTGCTGCTCAACAATGGTGCGTATATGAGTGCCCTTCGCCGGACGCGCATCGGCGATTTTCGGGTAGACGACGCTGACACGCTCGATAACTTCATTACCAAATGTCGGGAGAACCGGGACAAGCAACTGGCCGATGAGGTTCGGCCTGTCGAGTCTGAACTACCTGCATCTGATACACTATTATGATCGTTTATCGTGGTCTCGATGACCTACAGCCCCTTGCCAACGCCGTTGTAACAAGCGGTACTTTCGACGGTGTTCACCGGGGCCACCAAACTATACTGACCCGGCTTACTGAAGTCGCTAAAGCCAGCAACGGCCCGTCTGTATTGATTACCTACTGGCCTCATCCCCGTACTGTTGTTTCCAACGACAGCCAGGATCTCAAACTGCTAACGACGCTGGACGAGAAAATCGAACTTATCGATCAGGCAGGAGTCGATTACCTGGTGGTAATCCCGTTTACGCGGTCTTTTTCGCAACTGTCGTCCGGTGAATATATCCGCCAGATCCTAATTGAAAAGATCGGGACCCGGAAGCTGGTGATTGGGTACGACCACCGCTTTGGCCGCGACCGGGAAGGAGGCTTCGATTACATTCAGGCCCACCAGAGCGAATACGGCTTCGAGGTTGAAGAAATACCCCGGCAGGATGTCGAAGCGGTGGGCGTCAGTTCATCGAAAATTCGGGCTGCGCTGAATGAGGGAAATATTCAGACCGCCAACCGGTTTCTGGGGCGTCCCTACAGCCTGACAGGCACCATTGTCAAAGGACGGCAGCTAGGCCGCACAATTGGCTTTCCGACGGCGAACATGCAGGTCGACGATGCGAACAAGCTTATCCCGGCCAATGGGGTTTATGCTGTCGAGGTAGACTATGGTGGTCAACTTCTCGGCGGTATGCTCAATATCGGCTTTCGGCCTACCGTAGCCGGCACGAACCAGACCATTGAAACGTACATTTTCGATTTCGACAAAGATATCTATGGCGAACACCTGACGCTTCGGTTCCGGGATTTTCTTCGTCCTGAACAGAAGTTCGACGGTTTGCCAGCGCTGGTTGCTCAGCTGAAGCAGGACGAAGACGCAGCGCGCGCCCGGCTAGCCTAAACAAATCAGGCGTTGATCAGCTGAAAAACAGGTCTGATCAACGCCTGATCTATTGACTCGGTCACTGCCTACAAAGCCGTTACCTTGATGCGGCTATAGTATAAAGCCTGATCGCCTTCGAAACCGGAGTCGGTACCAACGAACACCCACAACTCACCCTGAGCATTGGTTCGGGCCGTCAGGGGCTGCTCTTTGTTCGAGCGCTGAATCAGCGTATACTCTTCTACATCTTTCCCGGTTCCAACATTGCCCAGCAGCGATGTTACTTTGCCTTCTTCGGACTGGGTGCCTTTGTCGACGCTCAGATGGTAGAAATTGCCATCGAGTACTTTCTCTGGCTTCGTTGCTGTAGCACCGGCTTTTAAAAAGACACTGCTGCCCGGTGAGCCTCCAATCCCAAAGCTGCTCGAAGGGTATTTAGAGGCCAGTTCCACGTCGAACTGTAATTTGTAATCCGTATTGGGTGCCAGGCCCGTCAGTTGTTTACGAACAAACATAAACAGGTCGTCACTGCGGTTGCGACCGAAGACCCGCAATGATTTCTGCGACTGATCCAGCGGGGCTGGTAGATTAGTGTGTGTAAACGAGAACTCGATAAGAGACTGCTGCTCGACGCCGTAATCCGATACGTCGCCTTCCCAGCCATTCTGGGTACTGGCAAATGAGTTGTCCAGTAAAACGCCGGTAACAGGCACAGGCGTAATCGTTGAGTTGTCCTGGCAGGCAATACTAAAGAAGGTTATCAACGCCAGGGCTGGTTTTGCAAATCGTTTCATGTACTACTGAGAATTGGTAAAAAAATACAGGGTGAATACGCTCCGGAACGTATCATCATGACTCAGTAGTCAGGAAAAGGGTTGGAAAGAAACGACCGACAAATCAACGTTGGCCAATGTGCGAACCGGCCGCATAGCCCGTTGTCCAGGCGCTCTGGAAGTTGAACCCCCCTGTAATGCCATCTATGTCAAGTACTTCACCGGCAAAAAACAGGCCTGGTTGCGTTTTGCTTTCGAGTGTCTGGGGATGCAGACCGCCGAGCGAAATTCCTCCGCAGGTAACAAACTCTTCTTTAAATGTACTCTTGCCCGTCACCTGAAACTGGCTGTTGGTAAGCCGGTCAGCCAGTCGGTTCAGGAGTTTGGCCGGAAGGTCGGCCCAGCGCTGGTCATCGACAACGCCGGCTTCCTGTACCATCATCTGCCAAAGCCGGGATGGGAGTCCGAAGGGGTTCTGCGACGATACGAGCTTTCGACCGTTCTGCTGGCGGAACTCCTGCAGGGCCGCGCGCAGGGTGCTATCGTTATAAACGGGTACCCAGTTTACGCGCAGGGTGAACCGGTAGTCGACGTTGGCCAGTTCACGGGCTGCCCAGGCCGACAAGCGCAGAATAGCCGGGCCGCTAAAACCCCAGTGGGTGATCAGCAACGGCCCCCGCTGCTCCTGTTTCGTGTTTACGACATACACAGCCGCATCGGGTACCGATACGCCCGCCAGCGACAGAAACGGACTGCTGGGTACATGAAACGTAAACAGCGACGGGACCGGCGATTGCAGCGGCTCGGCCTGATCGGGTAGCCAGTGGTAGGAGGGAAGCTGGGGGTAGCCGCCCGTAGCGACCAAAACGCGGTCGGCCATCAGCAGACTGCCATCGAGCAGAGTAAGCTGCCAGCCGGGATGACCGGGTTGCTGTACAAGCGCGCTGACCCCGCAACTGGTGCGGATTTCGATGCCCAGCCGACGGGCGGTATTGAGCAGGCAGTCTACAATGGTTTCGGAGGTGTTGGTCTCGGGAAACATACGTCCGTCTGCTTCGGTTTTCAGGGCCACGCCCCGGCTCTCGAACCAGCGTACTGTTGCCATAGCGTCGAACTGGTTCAGCAGGGGGCGCAGGGGTTTTTCGCCCCGTGGGTAATGTTTAGTCAACTGCCGGTTGTCGAAGCAAGCGTGGGTAACATTACAGCGACCACCGCCCGAGATACGGACTTTGTTGAGCACGGTGCGGGTTTTCTCCAGAATCGTGACGGTGGCATCCGGGAACGTTTCGGCGGCTGTGATAGCCCCGAAAAAGCCGGCGGCTCCTCCGCCAATAACTACAATAGACAAGGAAGACATAGTACAGGAACACTAGTTCAGGGTTTTTGAGTTCGTACCATCTCGGGCAACAAAATGGTAACGGTGTCAAAGCCCAAAGTTCGTTCGTAGATTTGCTCTTATGCGTTTCAATCCACGATTTAATACGAAAAAATACCATCGCCGGGGCTTCCGGCTACGCGGCAACACGCTGGTGCTGCTGTTTATCTTTTTCCTGATCGGGCTATTTCTACATTATGGCGGCCGAACGCAGCCCGTTGTTGCTTTCTGGAACGACATTCGCCATCTCGTAGGACTGGGCCGCTCCCGACCCGATAAACAGCCTGATAATCCCTACAAAGCACCCGAACCTGATGAAGATGTAGCGTCCGACAAGGGGAGCGGCTCATCGGAGGATAAAGCCGGTGACGAGCGGCCCTCTGGTTCGGCCAGCGATAAAAATGGTAATGCGTCGGATGCAGCGCCGGGTAAAACGATGTTCGACTTCGAGAAGCAGGTCGACTTTGCCTTGCCTGCCTTTCAGTCAGCAGACGAAGTGGTGCGTCGGGACGGGTATGTGCTACGTTACCGCGATGCCTATAAAAATGCCGACTGGGTCGCCTATCCCCTGCTGGCCAACGAAATAACGGGCGATGCTGACCGGGATGGGGAGCAGTTCAAACCCGATCCGCTGGTAGAAACCGGTACGGCGCTGCCATCGGACTATACCCGGTCGGGCTACGATCGGGGACACCTGGCACCGGCCGGCGATTTCAAATTCTCGCAGCGGCTTACCCGCGAATCATTCTACATGAGCAATGTGAGTCCACAGGAACCGCAGTTTAACCGGGGCATCTGGAAGGAGCTGGAAGAACTGGTCAGGCGGTGGGCGGTACGGGACAATGGCCTGTATGTGGTAACGGGCTCCGTTCTGAAACCGGGCTTACCTACTATTGGCCGGGCCAACGAAGTGAGCGTGCCGGGTAAGTTCTATAAAGTGATTTTATACTGCGATAAGCCCAATGTACGAATGATCGGTTTTCTGCTCGACAATAAAGCCAGTAACAGTTCGCTGAAGCAATTTGTGGTACCCGTCGATCAGATCGAGCAGTTGACCGGTATCGACTTCTTTCCGCGGCTACCCGACGATCTGGAGCGCAGCCTGGAAAGCAAAGGCCGGGGCGAAATGGTCGACGAGTGGTTTTCGTACTAGTCGGCGTTGGTTTTGCGGATGGCCTTCTCCATCATCCTGATATGGTTAACAATACCGACTGCCCAGGCGGGGAGCTTTTCTGCCTGATAGGTTAGTTTACCCGTTTCGACTCGCAGTACCGATGTGAAGCTGCCTGCTGAGTTATCGATGAAATCAATATCGTCGAACAGCAGGTAATGCTGCTTGATAAGCGACAAGGCGTTTTTATAGCGTTGCTCGATGATTGCATACGGTACATCATGTCCGCCTTTGCTAACGCGTTCAATAACACGATCTCTACAATGTGTTGCACTATCGAGATTAACGTAACGAAGTATAATGCGGTATCCTTTTTGGCGTGCAGATTGAACGACGGTATAACTGGCTGAAGTGGCTAGGTTACTTTCAAATGAAAAGGAATGTCTATTCTGGAAGCTTTCTTTAACTAATTGACCAACAATGGCTGCCAGTTCATCCTGCGTAAGTCGAGGGTTCTCTTTATAAATAACATCTCCATTTATTTGACTTACTGTATCAAGCAAATAGATTTTTTGCATGAAGGCAAAGAGGGTAGATTTTCCTGCGCCATTCGGACCTGCGAATAGATGCAACACTGGATAATCTACCTCAGTGGTCACGATAGGGCAGGTTCAGATCGATGCAATGTGCCAATTCGAATGATGGTATCGGTGTTTACATCACGTCTTACCTCGTATAATTCACCCGTGGCGGGCCATTCTTCAACCCATCGGCCTTCGGAGTCAGTGTAGTAAAGCATAGTGCCGGTTCGTCGGGCTTCTTCTATGAGATTTTCCCGGAATAACTGTTTCGACTCTTGGGAATGAAGCAATTGATTTGCCTCCTGAAATGACTTCATATAATGAGCTGATTAACCAGGCTTGAAAAAAATGTATCAGGTCTTCTGCTTTTTCTTTTTAGCAGCCGGGAAGAGAATGTTGTTCAGGATCAGTCGGTAACCGGCTGAGTTGGGATGCAGATTCAGGTCGGTCGGTTCCTCTCCAATTTCGTGGCGGTAATCTTCCGGATCGTGGCCGCCATAGAACGTAAAGAAACCCCGGCCGTAGGGGGAGTGAATGTAGCGGGCCTCACTAGCCGAGCGATTTTCGGCCAGGATGACCACTTCCGGTTTAATAAAGTTCTTTTTAAAGGCTGTCGTCTGGCCCATGAATCCCTTGATGACGTTCATGTGGTTCTGGGTCAGCATGGTTGGAATAGGATCGTATTTCGCCGAGAACTGGAATAGCGTGAAGTAATCGTTGTGTTCGCTCAGGCCGCGCTCTTCGGGTTGGTTGTCGATGTTCGAGAACTCAATAAGATACGGATTTGTATAAACCTGGAAGTTGCGGAAGGCAAACGTCTGACTGAAATCCAGCTTGTTATTAGCATTTGGGTCGGCGGGATCGCCGTCGTAGAACGTATCGACGATATCGGTGTTCTGAGCCGCCAGCGCAATGTCATACGTATCGGTGGCGTTGCACATGGCGAAAAGATACCCTCCACCGAGCACAAAATCGCGGATATTCTGGGCCACAGCCCGCTTCAGTTGAGGTACTTTGGTAAAGCCAAACTTGCGGGTGATATTTTCGGCTTCCTGCTTCTGGGCGATGTACCAGGGCTGGTCTTTGAAATGGAAGAATTTGCCATACTGGCCGGTAAAGTCTTCGTGGTGGAGGTGCAGCCAGTCGTATTCGGGCAGTTTGCCGTTCATCACCTCTTCATCGAACACAACATCATAGGGAATTTCGGCGTAGGTCATTACCATCGTCACTGCGTCATCCCAGGGCTGTTTTGTCTTGGGCGAATACACCGCTACTTTGGGGGGCTTTTGCAATTTGACAGCGTCCATGTTGGCATCGGCTGCCCCTACCTCGGCCAGAATCTGCGACGACTGGGCATCTGAAATAACTTCATAGCTTACGCCCCGGATGACCATCTCATTAATGAAGGCCTGGGATTGAGGCATCAGGAACGAGCCACCCCGGTAATTGAGCAGCCAGTCGATTTCGGTGTCGTGGGTTTTCAGCACCCAGTAAGCAATACCATATGCTTTAAGGTGATTCTTCTGGGCATCGTCCATGGGAATCAGGATTCTCGACGCCCAGACGTGGCCCGTCAATGTCAGAATTAGTATAAGCGGTAACAGCAACCGTTTCATTGGCTTTCCGATTAGTAATGCATATGGTAGCTTTGTCATAACGAAAGATAAGCAATTTTTGTGCTAAATGAACCTCATCGAAAACATCCGGGAAGGTTTGCGCTCGATTGCCAGCAACCGACTGCGTACTATTCTAACTTCGCTGATCATTGCGATCGGTATCACTTCGCTGGTGGGTATTCTGACGGCTATCGACGGACTTCAGAATTCGGTCAACACTAGTTTTGCCGGTCTTGGTGCCAACACGTTCAGTATTGTAGCCCGGCAGGACGATTACCGGCAGGGCGGACGCGTTCGGAAACAGGACGAACCCATCGACTATTTTGACGCCGTACAGTTCAAACGGCGGTTTCCGTATGGGGCTACCATTTCGGTGTCGACGGTGGCTACCGGCGCGGCTCAGGCCAAGTTCGGCTCTAAAAAAACCAACCCCAACGTGCAGTTGATCGGGGGCGATCCTACCTACCTGATGGTAAAAGGCTATACCCTCCAGACGGGCCGTAACCTGACGCAGAACGATACCGACTATGGCCTCAACGTAGCCGTGATTGGCAGCGAAGTGGCTGGGACATTGTTCGAGAAGAAACTCAATCCCGTCAATCAGGTGATCCGGGTATCGGGCAACCAGTACAAAATAGTAGGGGTGCTGGATAAAAAAGGCGGTTTTTCGGGTGGTGGAGACGACCGGATGATTCTGATTCCGCTCGATAACGCCCGCGCGCTGGCGGGGTCACAGCGACAGACATTTTCCATTACAGCCTCGGTGCCAACGGTTGGCGATCAGGACGAAGCCGTTGGTGAGGCACGGGGCGTTATGCGGCAGGTAAGGCGCGACCCGCTCGGCCAGCCCGACTCGTTCGATATCGAGCGGGCCGACGATCTGGCCAAAGAAACCGAAAATATAACCGGCTACCTCCGCATTGGCGGCTTCGGCATCGGGTTTATCACCCTGCTGGGTGCCGCCATCGCCCTGCTCAACATCATGCTGGTATCGGTAACGGAGCGCACTCGTGAGATCGGTATTCGTAAGTCGCTCGGTGCTACACCCCAGCGTATTCGGGAGCAGTTCCTGATCGAAGCAGTTGTAATCTGCATTCTGGGCGGTATAGGCGGAGTAGTAATGGGACTTGGTATCGGTAATATCATTGCCTCCCTCGTTAGCCAGGGCAAGGGCGGGTTCGTCGTGCCATGGGTCTGGATGGGACTTGGTCTTGTCGTTTGTATAGGCGTGGGTTTGTTTGCTGGTATCTATCCCGCCGTACGGGCCTCCAAGCTCGATCCGATCGAGGCTCTGCGGTATGAGTAAACACGAAGGGGCAGAAAAGAAACAACATTTTTTCGGCACCCGCTTTCTCCTTTGATTGCCTTTACCTACTTTTGCACCCACGTTTGACATCAGACGTACCGATTTCAACGCCGGGTTGGCGGAACCGGTAGACGCGATGGTCTCAAACACCATTGTTCGCAAGGACATGCCGGTTCGAGTCCGGCACCCGGTACTAGCAAGAATGCCTGACTGACTTCGTGTCGGTCAGGCATTCTTGTTTTTAAGCGCTGGCTGAATAGTAGGCTATTCCAGCTAGTCGATGGTAAAAAAAAGGGGGTGTCTGCTTTATCCATTGCGATTGACGAACGATCAGTCGAGGCTATACACCTGACCAAGGCTGGAATTTCCTGAATTCGGCCATCCTGCTTTACCTGATGAACCGTACTGATTTTCTGAAAACATCGGCGCTTGCCGGAGCCGCGCTCATTACCGACCCGCTGGAGGTCCGGGCGTTCATTACCCGTAAATCCGCTCAAAAATACCGTACCGCTGTGGTGGGCGCAGGCTGGTGGGGCGGCAACATCCTTCGTTGCGCCGTGCAGGCCGGTGAATCGAAAATCGTTGCGCTTTGCGATGTGGATACGCGCCAGCTTAAAAAGACCAGTGAGGAGCTTGGCAAGCTAACGGCCGATCAGCCGAAGCTATACCGCGACTACCGGGAGATGCTGACCACAGAGAAGCCCGAAATCGTCATTGTGGCCACCCCCGACCATTGGCACCCGCTCATTGCCATTGCCGCCATGCAGGCAGGGGCCCATGTGTATGTTGAGAAGCCTATCAGCCACACCATCAACGAAGGGAAGGCTATGGTGAAAACCGCCCGGCAAACGGGGCGTATCTGTCAGGTCGGCATGCACCGGCGCATATCGCCCCATAATGTGTCGGGTATGGAGTTCCTTAAATCCGGTAAGGTGGGGAAAATTGGGATGGCGAGGGCGTTCGTGCATTATGCTGGCGGGGCAGGCAAGCCAACCCCCGATAGCGAAGCACCCAAAGAAATGGACTGGAACATGTGGTGTGGACCTGCTCCGCTGCGTGCGTTCAACCCGGCCATGCATCCCAGGGGCTGGCGTAACTTCATGGATTATGCGAACGGTACCCTTGGCGATTGGGGTATCCACTGGCTCGACCAGATCTTGTGGTGGACTGACGAGAAACACCCCCGCAAGATCTACTCCACCGGGGGGCGATCGATCAAACAGGACAGTACCGATGCGCCCGATCACCAGGTGTCTACGTTTGAATTTGAGGATTTTACGGCCGTTTGGGAACACCGGACGTTTGGAGGAAACATGGCGGAGAAGACGCATCCGCAACAGGCTGTAGGGGTTTATTTCTACGGAACCGAAGGGACGTTCCACATGGGCTGGCTCGATGGATGGACGTTCTACCCATCAGATCCGAAAAAGCCCACCATTCATCAGGATGCACAGCTCAACAAGCCTGATGACCAGAATATCGCCCAGCTCTGGACGAATTTCCTGGATAGTATCAAAACCAACAAACTGCCCATATGTGACATCGAAATAGGGCACCGCTCTACCAATATGGCTTTGCTCGGTATGTTGTCTATGAAACTGGGCCGTAGTGTGGCCTGGGATGGCAACCAGATTCCGGACGATGCCGAAGCGAACAAGCTTTTGAGCCGGGCCTACCGGGGCGAATGGCAGTATCCGGTATAAGCTTCGGCAAGCAGTAGATCGTTCTCCGACTAGCCGTATCCGGGACAGAATTCCCGAATTAGTCGACGTCTCTGTTAACCAATTGGCGCTTACGCTGGTTAGAAATAAACGAGGTCCAGGTGTCAATAGCGGTCTGCCTGGCTGCTGTAGACACCTGGACAAATTCTACCAGTTAATTAACGTCAACGTACCATGAAAACCAGTAATCTGATCGTATTTGGATTGTTGCTAGCCTTGCTGGCAAGTTCCTGTTCCAAAACAATCTCCTTCTCCAGTTCTACGATCGTACCAGCTGCTACCGGGCAGGTGAAAATCAAGAAAGACAAAAACCGCAACTACGGCATCACCGTAGACGTGCTGAATCTGGCTGAACCGAAAATGCTCAGTCCAGCCCGAGAGGCCTATATCGTCTGGATGGAAGCAGGTCGGGATCCCGTCAAGAAACTAGGGCAGATATATCCATCGTCCGGTTTGTTTTCGAAAGCACTCAAAGGACGTCTGAACGCGACATCGATCGAAGAACCCAACGTTGTTTTTATCACTGCTGAAAACAATACGGACGTTCAATACCCCAGTAGCGACGTTATCTTAACGACCCGGCGATAAGCAGGGTCTGGCCAGCGCCAGACAACCCGGCTTATCGCCGGTTTCTTTTTCTGCATACGCTGTAATGTTGTCTCGTAGCTTTAACGTGGTCCCCGTTGGTATGGGCTAGTTCCATGGCTTTTGTCTGAAGAGCTACCGCCTGACAACCGATGGACTTACGTACGATTTGCGATGGACTGAACGTTGGCTTTATACAAAACTTTGAACCGATCTCAACGCATGTTAAAAATAGTCGCAGCCGTCACCGTTATCGCGTTTCTTTCTGCCTGTGAAGGGGGCGTATTAAAGAAGAAAAATTGTAAGAGTTGCGAAACCATAACCTATAGTAGAACCGCTCCCGTCAATACGAACAAGCAGCAGGTTTGCGGCAATGATGAAGTGTCGGCCTTTGTTACGGCCAATACCATCACGACCAGCAGCCTTACCGTAGTAACTACCTGTAACTAACGGCCTGACTGGCAGGCTATGGTGTTGCCGGTAGCCTGCCAGCAGAGAAACTCTCCGTCTGAAAGGTTTGCATAAGCGAGTTGACCAGCGCCTGAGTCAATGGCTTCGTATGGTAGGCAATTACGTTTGAAAAGCTGGCACACCGGGCCTGGTCCAGCGTACTGGTGGACGAGGTAAGGATGATGACCCGGTTTTTTTGCCCCGATTCCTGCATCTGTTTTAAAAAGCCCCAGCCGTCGAGTTCCGGCATGTTCAGGTCTAAAAAAATAAGGGAAGGATTGATGGTCGGCAGTTCTGAATAAGCTACCTCCGGGTCAGTAAAGTCATGAATCTTCAGGTTGTCGAATAGGCGGGACAACACCTTTTTCATCATTAAATTACAGATGGCGCTGTCGTCGACCAGCATGATTGTTGCGTCCATGTCGTTGAAATAATTAGTTAAGCCGCATTAGCCCGCCGTTGTTAAATCTGCATCGATGCTGCTGATAATCTGTTGCAGGGCCTTATCCAGGTCGTGAGAAGTTACTACCAGCATCGGCATCATTTCTTCCATGATCTCCTCCGCAGAAAACGTTTCCATCAGGTAAGCCAGGCTAAGAATGCGGGATAGTGGTTCCCGAATTGTATGGGCGTGCTGGCGGGAAACTTCCAGCAACCTTGTGTTTTTGTGCTCCAGTTCCTGCGTGCGGTACTGAATAACAGCTTCCTGTGTGGCTACTAACTGGGCGATGACATCGTTCTTCTCCTGAAGGTTCGACAAGGCCAGCTGAAGCTCCTGCTGTTTACTGCCCAGTTCTTCGATTAGTTTGATCGACAGTATTTTAGCATACAGATTCTCTACTGCAATCCGCAGAATAGGAACGTCGGCAGGCTGAAATTGTCGATCACCACCAGAAAATACTGATACGATCAGACCTGAGTCTGCTGAAAATGCCACATGCCAGCCCCAGATCTGAGTAGGTTTTTCCGGCAACCGCAGTTGGGATGGTTGTAAACTGTCGGCAATTAAAGCGGCATCGTCGAGGATAGCCGGGACATGACTTTCGCTGAGGATTTGCTCGTGTTTCCAAAGTAGACCGGCACTACCGCATACCACATTCGAGCCCGTTGGGACGAGTGAAAAGGTGACGTAATACCCCTGCTGGTAAAAACTGAACCGCACCAGTTGGTAGTCGAACAAATACTTGATCTGGCCCTGTAAACACTGCCTCACCTGATCCAGCGTGGTCGAGCGACTCAGGGCGCTCGAAAAGCGGGATAAAGACTCATAGATAAGGCGATATTTAAAGGCAAGGACGGTTGACACAGTGGTTAGCTATCGATTTCCAATAATGCGTTGTCAATCTTGATACCAGATATATCCGCGATTGTATTCAGCATATTGACCAGATCGGCCTGGGCCATGAGCTCCTGAATCTCACCCTGATCGAAACCAGCATCTGCCAACTGCTCGAAATCGGTAGCGGTCACGGAAGCCGACTGAAGGGCCGCTTTGGTAACGACTTTTACGGCCGTCCGATAACTGACCGGAATCAGGTCTGAGTCTAAATTTTCGGTAACCACGAAGTTATCACCCAGCGATTTTCCCATTGCATTGGCAAACACGGCATGAGCTTTCGCGCAGTACTGGCATCCACGCTGGGCCGACACATTATAGATAATAAGCTGTTTGATCAGGTTAGGCACTGATCCTTCTACGAGGGTGGTGCGCAATTTGGTCCAGTTTCCCTGTAAAAGGAGGGGATTACTGCCCTGGCAGGCGAACCAGTTCAACACAAAGGGTAAACCCAGGGCTCGTTTGGTATCGTCATAAATCAGTTTGACTTCTGGCGTAGCCTCTTCATAAGGCACAATGGTGAACGGATAGTTTGATTGCATAACGGTGTAAAAATTAATAGACTTGAATCTTGTTGATACACCTATTATGGCGTATCCAATAACTCGTTGATAATCAATATATTTATGTTGATGATGAGAATTTCCTAAATAAACAAAAAAATGAAAAACGGGTCTTATTAACCAAATATAAGCTTATTAAAGATATTTATAGATCATTACGGTATATGGATAGGTATTTTTATTATACGAACTTAATATATAAGTAATTTTAGAGTTTACTAGTATGTAGAAAAGTCTAATTGTTACTTTATGGCAGTTAGTATAATACACACGGTAGAAAATAGATATGTAACTAACGGCTAAGCATTTTCTAGTATAGAAAAGCTATATCAGGAAAAGTTTTGCACTTTTCCATTAAATACATTTATATATAATTGAAAGAATATTCATATTAATTGGTTTAGTAGCGTTCTTTGTAACGTTAATGCCAAATTGATTTAAATTGAAAGGGATCGTATTTACCCAATTGCTCGAAATGGTTGAACAAAAGTTTGGCTATGAGTTGGTTGATTCACTCTTGTTAACTGCAGATTTGCCTTCGGGAGGGGCTTACACCTCAGCCGGCACGTATCCTCCCCATGAAATGTCTGGTCACTACAGTAAGCCAGCATACGAATCAGCCGGTACCGGATGTGTTGAGGGAGTTTGGCCGGTATTTATTTCAAACGTTCGTTGTTAGCTACCAGCACTTCATTGTAGCGGCCCCCGATGCGTTTTCTTTCCTGAACTCGGTCCACGACTATATTCATGTAGAGGTTAAAAAACTATACGCAGATGCCGAACTGCCTCATTTTTACATGGAGAGGCCCGATGCCCAAACCTTACGGATGGTTTATGAATCCAATTGAAAAATAGCCGACCTGGCATACGGATTGATTGAGGGGACGCTGGCGCACTATAATGAAGAGGCCCGGATAACGCAACACGCCTTGTCGGATGATGGCAGTAAAGTTGAGTTCCTGATCGTTAAAACGAGTAAGTAAACCACTTCCGGGCATAATTCCCGGAAGTGGTTTACAGGCTTTGCTTATGACCAGTAACTGAACTTCCTGTTGGTGAAAATGGATTTTGGGATCATGGCGTGAACGCCCAGCGTTTGGTCGACGACCTGACTTACTTCGAAGTCGACGGCCGTACTGGCAATCGATAAGGCTTCGTTAAAGGTAAAGCCCATCTCATCTTTCATAAAAGCAACCGCTTCGGAGAGGGCATTTTTCATGGCTTTGTTCAGGTCTTTGTCCAGGCCAACAGCAATAAAATGGGTAGGTGTTTCGGCGCGTGGTTGTTTGAGGGCCTTTCCTTTATGGACAATAAACTTGACGGTCAGGTTGAGGGCCGTTTCAATGGCTACGCCACTCACTTCGCCGTTACCCTGGGCTCCATGCCCGTCGCCAGTTGTAAAGAGTGCGCCCGGTACCGATACGGGGAGGTGCAGGGTGGTGCCTTTGGTGAGGTGCTTGATGTCCAGGTTGCCACCGAAGAAGGCGGGCGGAATCGAACTCTGGCGGCCCATATCTGCCGGTGGGGATACGGCCATTACGCCCATAAATGGCTTCAGTGGAATCTCGACGCCCTCTTTGAGCAGTGCCATTTTTCGCTTTGTATCATAGCGATATACGAACGTCTCGCGGGTAGTCACGGCATCGGGAATGCCCCCGCCACCGGGCCAGACGCTGTTGACGCCGAAACCTGCCGGAAACGTTATATCCAGTATCCGAATTTCCAGACTGTCGCCGGGTTGCGCACCATCGATGTAGACGGGTCCGGTGAGCATGTGTCCCCGAATGCCCGACGGTTCAGGTTTTACGTTCTTCAGAATAGCGATCACTTCCTGCGCATGCTGATCGAGGGGCAACTTATTTTTGGTGTAAAATTCCTCGGGGTTAGTCCGGCTCACGCCCGATGGGTTGACCGTCTGGATCTCGACTACGTCGCCGTCTTTCACCTTGAAAACGGGTGGAACATCGGCTCCGAAATAGCCCCATACCATGTTTTCGGGTAGCGACCGGACAACATGATCGGGTTTCAGGCGGGCCGGGCTGTGGGCAGTCTCTTCAGGTGGCGTCCCATTGGGTAACAGGAGCGAAGAGGCTTCGGCGGTGAGCGTGCTGGCAGAGAGCAGGGCCAGTCCGTTACGCGTTGTTCTTTGCAGAAAATTACGTCGATTTGTTTTCATCAGGTTGTAGAGTCAACAGTATAATCGTCCCGGAGAATGCCTCTGGAGCGGGGTTTGTCAACGGGCTTTACGTGAGGTACTCAAGATAAGTAAAAGGCTTTAATTTTGGTGGAATAGCCTGCCTTTTGCCGTTTTTACCTTAGAAAAAATGGCTTTTTTCTAAATAGGCCATAACTGCTTCGGCCCGTCACAACAGCGTTCCTGGTCAGGAATGCCGGCGTGACGGGCCGAAATGTGGAGGTGTTCCTTACTTTCCTTTATCTGTAGAGAGCGAATAGGGAAAGTCCTGCGGGGTGGTGCCCCGCTGTTTGTTGGGCGTAGCCGACATGTCGAAGTCGATTACGGCACCCTGTTGTAGCTCTTTATGACTGAGCCAGTTTTTACCATAGGCTTTCTGGTTCAGGCGCATCGTGTTGATATAACGATTCTGATCGCTGTTGTTGGCGGCATTGATAACGATCTTCCTGCCGTTTTCCAGGGTAGCGGTTACCTTTTTGAACAAAGGCGCTCCCATCACATATTGATCTGTTGCCGGACAAACGGGGTAGAAACCCATGGCGGTAAACACATACCAGGCCGATGTTTGCCCGTTATCCTCGTCGCCACAGTAGCCATCCGGCGTTGGCAGGTACAACCGGTTCATGACCTCGCGCAGCCAGTACTGGGCTTTCCACGGCTCACCCGCGTAATTGTATAAGTAGATCATGTGCTGAATAGGCTGGTTGCCATGTGCATACTGCCCCATGTTAGCGATCTGCATCTCCCGGATTTCGTGGATGACGCTCTTGTAATAGCTTTCATCGTAAATCGGCGGAATGGTGAAGACCGAGTCCAGTTTCGATACAAATTTCTGTCGCCCACCCATCAGATCGACCAATCCCTGCACGTCGTGAAATACCGACCAGGTGTAATGCCAGCTGTTACCTTCCGTAAAGGCGTCGCCCCACTTGAATGGGTTGAACGGCGATTGAAACGAACCATCCTGATTCTTGCCGCGCATCAGGCCCGTTTCTTTATCGAACAGATTCCGGTAGTTCAGGCTGCGCTTGGCAAACCGGTCGATTTCGGTCTGGGGTCGTTTCAGGGCTTTGGCCAGTTGGTAAATGGCAAAGTCATCATAAGCGTATTCCAGCGTCCGGGCTGCGTTCTCATTGATGTTGACATCGTAAGGGACATAACCCAGCTTGTTGTAATACGGCGCCCCCCGTCGGCCAACGGCGTCCATAGGTCCTTCGTTTTCCGAGTTTTTGAGGACCGCTTCATACAGCGTATTGATATCATACCCGCGCCCGCCTTTCAGGTAGGCATCGGCAATAACGGAGGCCGAGTTGGAGCCGACCATAACGCTGCGTAGGCCGGGACTGGCCCATTCGGGTAGCCAGCCCCCTTCTTTATAGGCATTGGCCAGCCCTTCCTGCATCTGCGCGTTCAGCGATGGGTACATCAGGTTCAGGAAAGGGAACATAGACCGGAAGGTGTCCCAGAAACCCGTGTCGGTAAACATGTAGCCCGGTAATACCTTCCCATTGTAAGGGCTGTAATGGACCACTTTTTTATTGGCATCGAACTCGAAAAACTTCCGCGGGAACAGCAGCGAACGGTACAGGCAGGAATAGAAGGTCTGCATCTGAGCGGGCGAACCGCCTTCTGCCCGTATACGGCCCAATTCTTTGTTCCAGGCCGCTTTGGCCTTCTGTTTGACTGCATCGAACGAATCGTTGCCAATTTCCTTCAGGTTCAGTTCGGCCTGCTCATAGCTAATGAACGAGGAAGCAATACGGGCATGAACCTGTTCCCCTTTTGTCGTTTTGAACTGAACCACCGCACCGGCATGCGCCGATTGAATTTCGATGGTATCCTTTGTCAGTGTCTTACCGTGCCAGGCCTGGGCCGTTGTAAACGGCTTGTCGAAGTAAATGACAAAGTAGTTTTTGAAGTTCTCCGGCACCCCGCCACTATTTCGGGTCGTGTAGCCAATGATCTTACGCTGACCGGGAATGATTTTTACGTACGAGCCCTTATCGAACGCGTCGACCACTACATACGAACTGTCGGTTTTGGGGAACGTGAAGCGGAAACTGGCGGCCCGCTCGGTAGGCGCAATTTCTGTTGTAACATCATGATCGGCGAGGTACACACTGTAGTAGTAGGGTTTCACGACTTCGGCTTTGTGGGAGTACCAGCTGGCCCGCTCCTCCTCATCGATGCGTAGTTTCCCCGTAACGGGCATAATGGAAAACTGGCCGTAATCATTCATCCAGGGCGACGGCTGGTGGGTTTGTTTGAACCCCCGGATCTTGTCGGCTGCGTAGGTGTAGGCCCAGCCGCTGCCCATTTTGCCGGTTTGCGGCATCCAGAAGTTCATGCCCCAGGGTAGGGCAATGGCTGGGTAGGTATTGCCGTTGGAAAGGCTGGGTTTAGAGTCGGTACCGATAAGCGGATTCACCCACTCAACCGGATCAGAAGCCGTAGTTACGGGTTGGGCAACGCCATGCGTAGCCATCGCTACCAGGGAAAGTAATAACAGTCTTTTTTTCATACCTGTTGGTTGCCGGAGCGCCAGAACGCTCCGGCGATCAGAGAAGAGATTGAGCCGGCTTTCGTGTTCCGCTCTACAAGGTACTGACGAAGTCGGCAAGAATGAAAAAGGGTAAATCAACGATGCCGATTTACCCTTTTTCGTCAACAGCCAACGCCTACCAGCCCGGATTCTGGGTCAGTTTTTTGTTATTGTTGATTTCATATTGGGGAACCCCCCACAGGAGGTATTTCTCCGTAAAGGTGGTGCCGCTTTCGTTCTTGAAACCGATAACATTGACGAACCGGTTGTTGATCACGTCATAGGCTTTGCGGGTACGCTGCGTATCGAAGTAAGCCTTGTTCTCGTAAGCCAACTCGTGATAACGCTCTTTCCAAATGGCCTCACGGAACTGATCTTTGGTCAGACCCGCCAGCGGTTTCAGCTTCGCCCGCGCCCGGATGGTGTTCACGGCGTTATAGGCCGCCTGCGTAGGACCACTCACCTCGTTGGATGCTTCGGCAAAGATCAGCATCACCTCCGGCGACCGTAACAGCGTCCAGTTCTCGTCGGTGTTGACGTTGCGGTTCAGCGCGCTCTCCTTGTGGAAATACTTGTACAAGGCATGAACCCCGAACTTGACCACTTTCGTCGTATCTGTAATCGACGGATACTGCGTGAAGAAGAACTGCCGCTCCTGCGCCCGTAAGTCGCCCGGCTCATAGCTGTTGTAGAACGCTTCTGTTGGAATAAGCGCCCCGTATTCATCGCCGTATACTGAAACCCGGGCGAAGTATGGAATCACCATGGCACTGATCGAGTTGTTGACAATGCCCGTAGCATACTGAGCCTGGAGGATCAGCTCACCCTGATTTTTGTGGGCGTTGTCATGCAGGTAATCGTACGACGTAAAGAGCGGATAGGCCCCCGTAGCCAGCACTTCCTGCGCTTTGGCAGCCGCTTTCTGGTAGTTCTCCGTCTTTTGCAGCGGGTAGCCTGCCATAGTCAGGTAAACGCTGGAAAGCAGGGATTTGACCGCGCCGGTCGAGATGCGGCCCGTCTGGTCCGAAACTGGAAGACCCGCCTGTTCGGCCATGGCCAGGTCGCTCAGGATAAGGGAATATACATCGGCCTGTGGCGACCGGGCCGCGTATAATTCAGCGCTGGTAGCGTCGATGGGGCCGGTTATGAGGGGGACATCGCCATAGAGCCGAACCAGCTGATAATAGAAGAACGCCCGCAGGAAGTAGGTTTGTCCCAGCAGGGATTTCTTGAGACCCTCGTCCATCGTAATCCCCGGTATCCGCTGAATGGCCAGGTTGGCGTTGCCAATATAATTGTAACTGATTTGCCAGATCCGGCGGAAGGGTGGGTTAGCCGCATCAGCCGTCTGGTTGATGAACTGGTTGTTATAAAAACTTTGCCCCAGCGACGTGGCATGCCCATTGATCAGCTCCAGGGTTACCCAGGGCCGTTCGCCATAGCCGTTGTCATCGTCGAATAGGCGCAGGCCCCCATAAATGCCGTCGACGGCCGACTGTGCCTGACTGGCGGAGGTGAAATAGTTCTGCTGGGTGAAGTTTGATTTGTTGACTTCCTCCAGGTAATCCGAGCAGCTGAAGCTGCCAAACAGCAGGGTGCCGCAAAGCAAGGTCCTGCCAATATGTTTGATGTATGTAGTCATGATTTGTCCGTTTCGGATTGTTGATTAGAAAGAAACGTTCAGGCCGGCGGTCAGCACGTGCGATTTCGGGTAGTCGAAGAACTGGATGCCCTGCGCAAACGCGTCGCCGTAGGTCGACACTTCGGGATCGTAACCGCTGTATTTCGTGAGAACGAAGAAGTTCTGCGCCGAGGCATATACCCGCAGGCGGCTAAGCTTCAGCTTCTGCACCAGCGTCGTTGGGAAGGTATACCCCAGGATCAGGTTACGGCCCCGCAGGAACGAACCATCTTCCACTTTGTACGAATCGATCTTGGAGTCATAATACACGTACGATGGGCGCGCTTCGGCAATGAACGTATTCTGGTTGGCAGGCGTCCAGCCCGTCAGCACCTCACCATAGCTGTTAGCCTGGCCAGTCCGGTCGAGCGCTGAGTGGTGGGTCAGGTTCAGGATATCGTTGCCGTAGGAGAACTGAAGGTCGGCCGTCAGGTCAAAGCCTTTGAAGCGCACCGTGTTACTGAACGTACCGTAAGCCGTAGGAATCCCTTTGCCGGTGATCTGGCGGTCCTGGTCATTGATCTGCCCGTCATTGTTCAGGTCGAGGTATTTCAGGTCGCCGGGCACGCGGCCGTACCGGGCAGCCTGGTCCGCTTCCGACGTCTGCCAGGTTCCCGTGCGAACCAGTCCGTAGAACGAACCTACCGACTCTCCCACGCGCAGGATATTCGTGTTGTTGAGGAACTGCGGGTTAGGAAAGATGTCATCGTTAGCCTCGCCCAGCGCCGTTACCCGGTTTTTCAGGAACGATATATTGAACGTGGTCGACCAGGTAAGGTCTTTGTTGTCGACGTTGATCGTAGTCAGGCCGAGTTCCAGTCCTTTATTCTGCATACTGCCCACGTTTTTGAAGATGTTAGCGTAACCGCTGGAGTAGGGGACAGGCGCAGAAAGCAGCAGATCGCGGGTCTCTTTGAGGTACACATCGGCTTCGAAATTGATGCGGCCTTTAAGCAGCGCCATCGACAGGCCCAGGTCATACTGGGCTGTTTTTTCCCAGCGCAGGTCAGGGTTAGCCAGTGTATTGATAACCGTGCCGGTTGCGCGCTGTCCACCAAAGACCGAGGTGTTGGAGGCCAGATTGGCCTGCGACTGGTATGAATTGATCTCCGAGTTTCCGGTCAGGCCGTAGCTCGCCCGGATTTTAAGATCCGATATCAGGCTGCTGCTTTTCAGGAAATCTTCCTGCGATACCCGCCAGGCCACCGCTGCCGATGGGAAGAAGGCGAACTTGTTGTTGGCCCCGAAGCGCGACGATCCGTCGAAACGGCCCGTTGCCGTCACCAGGATCTTGTCGTTCAGGTTGTAATTGGCCCGCGCAAAGTACGACGCCATCTGGTAACCGGTATACGACGAGGTGGGCGGCAGCGGGTTGGCACTAACGCCCAGGTTGTAGTACTGGTAATAGTTGTCGGGCAGACTCTCCACCCCCGCAAACCATTGCAGGTAGTTGTATTTCTGGAATTCGGCACCCGCTACAATGTTGATTGAGTTCGACGAGTTGATCTGCTTATTATAGGTCAGGTAGTTCTGCCATTGCAGGAACTTGGTGTCGTAACTCCAGATCTCCGCATATCCCCGGAAGGGCCGCGACAGCTGCACGAGATTGGTTTCGGAGAACGGGTTGTACTGGCTCGACATGTTGGCCCCTAGTGTCGTGCGGAAATCCAGACCCGGCCTGAAGTTAATATTGGCGTAGGCGTTGGCACCGAAAACCTGCTTTTTAAACTGGCGATTGTCTTCGTTCGACAAGGCAACGGGGTTATCACCACTTTCCATATCAGGGTAATCCTGCCGCTTGCCATACGTACCATCCGGGTAGCGAATGGGCACGATGGGAATCATCTCGATCAGCATCCGGGGAATGTTGTTGCCGCCAACCCCTTCGTCGGCCCGGCGTTCGTCGGAGTTGCTGTAGTTCAGCGTAGCGCCTACTTTCAGCCACGGTTTGAGTTGACTATCCATCACCAACCGGCCTGTATAACGCTTCAGGTACGTATTTTTGATGATACCCTGGTTGTCATTGTAGTTCAGAAAGAGACCGAAGGTCGTCTGGTCGCTGCCGCCGGTAAAGCCCAGGTTATGGTTCTGGCTGATGGCGGTCCGGGTAGTTTCGTCCTGCCAGTCGACGTCATAGAGCGGGTTCAGGTTGGCGTCGAACAGTTTGCCGATCAGCGCCGTCCGTTTGATCCTCGGGTCTTTATCGGCATACTTGCCGCTAGCCCAACCGGTTGGGTCATACTTGGCGACATTCTGGTAGGCCCGGTCTTCCAGATCCAGAAACTCCCGGGCGTTCAGCAGATCGCGCTTCCGGGCAATAGTGCTGGAACTGACATACGTATCATAGCTAACCGTGCCTCCTTTGCGGCCCCGCTTGGTGGTCACCAGAATAACACCGTTGGCACCCCGCGTTCCGTAGATAGCCGTTGCCGACGCATCTTTCAGCACGTCGATGGCTTCGATATCGGCCGGGTTCAGTGCGTCGATACCGGCGGCCCAAATGATTCCGTCAACAACATACAGTGGATTGTTGGTGGCGTTGATGGAGCTGAAACCCCGAATACGGACGTTGGTGTTACCGCCCGGCCGGCCTGAGTTGACCGATACGTTTACCCCGGCAATCCGACCCTGTAACGACTGCTCGATGTTGACCGCCGGCCGGTCGAGTAGTTCGGCACTTTTAACGCTACCGACCGACCCGGTCAGGTCCGACCGTTTTTGGGTACCATACCCAACGACCACCACTTCGTTCAGGGCCTTCACATCCGTTTTCAGTGTCACATCGATCGACGTGCGGTTGTTGATGGCAACCTCCTGGGCCGTATAGCCGATGGACGAAACAACGAGTGTTCCCGTACCATCCGGTACACTTAGGCTAAAAGCACCTTCGGCGTCGGTAACCGTACCGGTCGTCGTCGTTCCTTTCAGCAGGACCGTCGACCCCGGAATGGATTTGCCCTGCTCATCGAGTACCCGACCCTGTATGGTAATGGGGGGCACGGCCGTTGCGGTGTTGGGTAGCCGCGAGGCAGATGCGTTGCTGCGGGTGAGCACGAGCCGACTGCCAACGATTTCATAGTTGACCTGTAACGGATTGAGTAAGGCCGACAGGACCTGGGCCAGCGGTTGATTGGTTGTCGATAGCGTGATTCGCTGGTTGACCTGAATCAGATCCGGGCTGTACGAAAATTTCACATCGGCTAGTTTCTCGATGCGGGCCAGCACCTCGCTCACGTTCTGATCGGAAACCTGGAGCGTAATACGCCGGTTGAGCACGTCCTGGGCGCTTCCGTCGGTTGCCAGAGAAACGTTGACGAAGAGTATACCCAGCAGTAGGTGAAGTAGGGTTAACCTCATGACTTTCCATCCAATCTCATTGGATACTAAGCAGTTGTTCATAAATTTGAGCGGGTTTTGTTAAGAAAACAGTGGCAAAATCTTCCCGTACATCTGCCAAAAGCAGATGCAGGTTTAGCGACCAGGGATTAATACCGAAGTCAGCGATGTTGGCGCATTGCTGGCTTCATTTTTCACTTACTCGTTCGAATCATAAGGTGTCGGTTACTGAGTGATATAAAGTTTTAACGAAAGGACGACCGGTCAGGGGCGACAGCCCTGACCCGAAACGACAAGTTGGTTGTTGGTAAGTTTATAACTGGCTTCGATGGTTTTGCAGATAATAAGCATCTTCTCCGACAACGACTCATCCGATAAATCGGCCGTTATCCGGCATAGGCCCAGCGTGGCTTTATCGTACAGAATACGGATTCCGTATACGTCCGCCAGTTGATCGAATACCTCGCCAACCGGCCGGGCTTCGAACACGAAACTGGCTGCATGGAGCGGGAATACCGTTCGGGCAATAGCTGGACTGATTTCGCTGGGTTTGATTAGCGCCACTGCCCGACGGGCAAATACGATCTGCTGGTTTTGAGTCAGCACGATTCCTTCCAGCGCCGGGGACTCCACTTTTTGCCGATGTGTTTCATCCGATTCAGTAAATACGGCAACCCGGCCGGAGCGTACAGTCACCACCACATCCGTATCAGCGCTGTAGGCCCGCACGTTGAAGCTGGTACCCAAAACTTTAGTGACCAGGCCATGGGCGTAGACAAAGAAGGGTCGCGCCGGGTTCCTGGCTACTTCGAAATACGCTTCTCCGGTCAGGTGAACGATGCGTCTGGGTGCATCGAACTGAGTGGAGTACCGAATCTGACTGCCTTGTTTAAGTATGACCGAACTTCCATCGGGCAGAGACACCAGGCGGGGTTTAGGGGTCGTGTTTTTTTGCTCGATCTGAGAAATGGGCGACTGAATCGCTACCGGTTTGGGAGCAACGTTGCCAGACGCAGGCAAATGACGGCTGCGAACCCACCACCCCGCGCCCAATACGATGAGTATTGAAGCGGCTGCTACCAGCCAGTTCCAGCCCGTGTTACGATAACGGCTCAGAAAGGAAAATGGCGTTGATGGCTCATTGGCCTGTATCTGCCGACTAACGGCTTGCCAGATCGTGGCTTCTTCTGCCGCATTGGCTGGAGCCGTGAGACCAACGGTAGCTTCCGCTACTGCCTGCACGATGGCGGCTGCCTGCCAGATGGCTTCAGCCTGTTCAGGATGTGCGGTAAGAAAAGCATACCAGTAGCTTGATGAGGCTTCGTCGGGTTGCTTCACCCATTGCCGAAAATAGGAATCGGCCACAAAATCCTCACACTGATAGTTCGTATAATTCATATTCGCGGTCCTTCTACCTACAATAGGCGGGAGGAGCTGCTTTTAACTCATTTATTTATAAAAAAATTTAAAATAGTTGAATGGGGCCTGCCATCAACCTCAATCTCAGAGGAAGTAGTGGAGCAGCAAGGCAAGGATCGGGACTTTCAGAAATAAGTCTCGCAGGGCGGAAAGGGCCCGATTCAGGTGATTGATGACCGACTGGTGGTTGATGCTCATGATGCCCGCGATCTCGTCATTGCTGAAATCGTGGTAAAAGGCCAGCATGATCGCTTCCCGTTGTCGACCCGGTAACCGGGCGATGGCGTTCTGCAATTGGGCGAGTTGTTTGCTGCTGGTTTCCTGTTGAGTGATCAGAAACTCGATAGAGGGCGTAAACTGATTGTCTTCATCCAGCCATAGGCCTTCACCGGCCAGAACCGCCGTTTTCTGATGCAGACGCGACAATTTGTTGCGCATGATCTTGAACAGATAGTACTTGATCGTGTGCAGATCGCGGAGCGTACGGCGTCGTGTCCAGATCTCCATGAAGATGTCCTGGACAATATCTTTCACCAGGTGATGGTCCGTACATAAACGCTTCCCGTATGCCAGCAACGTTGAGGAGTGCGTTTCGTAAATGACTTCAAAAGCCCTGATATCGCCTTGTTGAAAGGCTTTCCAAAGACAAGCTTCATCTTGAAACATTGTAACCCTTAAGAACTATAGAAGCAATAGTTTACTAAAATAGACAACAAATGTATGATAATTAGTTCTTACAATAAAACAGGATTGGCGGGTAGGGATCATCATCCATTGGCCTCGTCCGGGTGCTGCCTGATTCCGGGGTTGACCTGAAAAACGGGGAGGCTCTTACACACGATCATGCCCGTTTAGACGTACAGGATGCGTACGTCTAAACGGGCATGACCACCAATGATGGATGTGTAGTGAATGGGAGATTGGTAAAATCAGGCGGCCAGTTTGGCCTCGGTATCGCCAATACGGCGACGGGATACCGGTATGCTCACACCGTCGGTCAACTGTAGGTACATTGTCTTCGAGTCCTGTTTGATAACGGTGTCGATGTAAGCAGGGTTGATCAGTGATGATTTGCTGGCCCGGATGAAACAGGGCAGTTGAAGCTCAAAATATTTGAGGGTTTGACTGACCATCAGGGGGCGGGAATGATCACTCAGGTAGATAACGGTGTAATTGCCATTGCCCTCCAGTCGAATCATAAACCGGGTGTCTCGTATGTGGCGATAGCCCGGAATAAGCAAAGGATCGTTCTGAGGTTGCTGGTGCGTCGTCAGTTCGGTCGAACGGTAGTTCTGTTCCATGTGTTGAGATAAGTTGATTAGTTAGTGTACTTATAAATGTGTAAATCTGCTTTTCATAAATCGGATTGCCAGATAGCTGTACGTAAACAGAGCGAATGTTTCCAGAACAGCTTCCAGATGATTACGCCAATACGTCCCGTTCTCAATATCCTGCACCCAGTCGATCAGCGCAACACAGTAGCCTGTGAAACAAATCAGACTACCGGATGCTAAAATAGTAACCACAAGAAGCTGGCGCATGACAGGCAAAATCTGAATTTAAATAGATTGAATCTACTACAGCTATAGATATGATTCTTTTTGTTCAGACAAATACTTTGCCAAAGGGTTTAATTTGCCGACTGTCTTAATCTTTATTTTTTTAAGTTAACGCAATTATCTGATTAATAACTTATTAGTACAATAATAAATAATTTGTCATATATAAACAACATGTATTTTACAGTATTTTGAAATTTTGTAAGAAAAATTCTAAGAATTGATATTTTTGGCACGACTTTTTAAACAAAAATAGTTGTGTAAAATAAAAATGCTGACCTATCTGAACGTATACCCGTATACTGTATGAAACGACAACGGATACATTTACTTTTTGTAAAGGTTGGGTTCGGGAAACGATTCAGAAATAGCATAATCAGGCGTTATTGGTGATTATTCCATTTGCCCGCCCTTCACATAAATTATCAAATTAGATTCAGTTTGGATCAAATTGAATTCTAATCATATTCTAAGTAAACAGCAGGGTTAAAATTCGGTTAATAGCGTAGGCCCGATTTTACTTCACCTGTTTGCAAATGAGATGTTCGGTTCTATATGGTACTATGGTCGCTGTTGGCTTATCGATCGTATCGATTGGTAGGGTCAATGCGCAACAGCCAGCACCCGCGTCGGAGGGTGTGATGCGTGCGCTGGGTATGCCGCCGGATACGACGCGCCCCACTGCCCCGACGCGTCCCGATACCACACAATTTAATGCTGCCGACCGGCTCGATACCGTAGGTCGGGAACTGCCGGAACTGCCTGCCACACTAAACAGACCCGCAGCCGATAGCACCCAAACGAGCCCCGCTTCGACACAGATACCAACGGGAGTCCCACAGTCGGCAAATCCGGCAACGCCATCGGTGGGGAAGGCGGTCGGTACGCTAAGTGGCCGCTTAGTCACTACGCAGGGCGGGAAAAGCCAACCGATTCAATTTGCCAGCATCGGCCTTTTCCGGGCTAGCGACTCAACCTCGGTTACGGGTGGCCTGACCGATGAGCAAGGCTACTTCACCATCACCAGCCTGGCCCCGGATGTGTATTACGCGCTGGTACAGAGCCTTGGCTACGCGCCGAAACGTATATCGCGGATTACCATCAGCGCCACCAAAGTGAAGGTGAACCTGGGCAATGTTGTCATTGCTGAAACGACTCAACAGCTTCAGGAGGTGGTCGTGCAGGGGCAGCGTCAGGCCTACGAATACTCGCTCGACCGTAAGATCGTCAACGTCGATCAACTCCCCATAGCGCAGGGCGGGTCAGCGATCGACATTTTACAGAATGTGCCCTCGGTAACGGTCGATGTCGACGGGTCTCTCAGCCTGCGCGGCAGTGGTAACGTCATTGTACTGGTCGATGGGAAACCGTCGGGCCTGACGGGACTCGACCGGCAGGCTGTTTTAGAGCAGATTCCGGCCAGTAACATCGAACGGGTCGAAATAATCACGAATCCCTCGTCCCGCTACGATGCCGACGGGGCTGCGGGAATTATCAATATTATTCTTAAGAAAGAGCGGGCGTCAGGAATTAACGGTACGGTTCAGCTAAACGTCGGTACGCGTGACAAATACAATGGGTCGATAAACCTGAACGCCCGGTTCAAAAAAATCAATCTGTTCGGCAGTTATAACCTGCGCGACGACCGGCGTTTCCAGTACCGTATTTCAGATCGGCAAAATCTGTTTACCGACTCGGTGAGTTATTTATCCCAACGCAACGACGCGGTTCGCCGGGGGGTGAATAACAACCTGCGCCTTGGTTTCGATTATGCACTTTCAGACCGGGACAATATCACCATTTCGGCCCTGTACCGACCCGAATATAGTTACGACTCTGAGAGAGAGACGTTCAACACGCAGGATGCCAACCGGGTGTCGCTGGGCCAGACATTTCGGTTGACCGAAGAACGGGAGCCCGAACGTGGTCTCGACTATACCGCTGGTTACCGCCGAACTTTCGCCAAAAAAGGGCGTGAACTGTCGATAGACGGGACCTTGTCGACCAACCGGGGTACGGAGAATCAGGAATTTACAAATACAACAACCCTACCCGAGAACCTGCTGACACCAAATTTTCTTATTGGTCAGCAGCAGGCCAGCAATGACCGCGACAATCAGGTTGGGGTACTACAGGCCGATTTTGTTGAGCCGCTCAAGGGTAAAAAGCGCGTTGAAACCGGGTTGAAATATACGTACCGCAAGCTAGGTGCCGATTACGTTTTCGAGAACCGGCTCAGCGACACCTGGGTGTTGAATCCGAATATCAGCAACAACTTTATTTACGATGAACGTACCAGCGCGGCTTATGTCAATTTCGGCAACGAATTGAAGCGATTTAGCTACCAGGCTGGCTTACGGACGGAGTATACGTCGATCATTACCGATCAGCGGACAACAAGCCAGCAAACGAAACGGGACTATATTTATGTGTTTCCGAGCGCCTTCGTCAATTACAACCTGAGTCAGGCACAGAAGCTACAGCTGAACTATACCCGGCGCATCAACCGCCCGTCTGTGCGGTCGCTCAACCCATTCGTCGATTTGTCGGACCCCCTGAATATCCGGTTCGGCAATCCGCTGCTCAGCCCGGAGCTGATCAATTCTTTCGAGATGAGTTACCTGTGGAATGGCAAGTCGACGTCGCTGAACTCATCCCTTTTCTTTCGCCAGACAAACAACGAAATCACGAACTACCGGACCTTGCGGGAGGACGGGATTACCGAACAGACGTCGCTGAACCTGAATCGTTCGCAGAACTACGGGCTGGAAGTGGTCTTGAATCAGGATATCACCAACTGGTGGAAGGTAAATGGGACGTTCACGTTCTTTCAGCGGTCGATTCAGGCCAGCGCCGACGTACCCGGCATCCTGACCCGAACCAACCAAAGCTGGACGGGGCGTATAACAACCGATTTGCGTCCTGCCCGCGGAACGGCCATTCAACTGGCCGTCAACTACCGGTCGCCTTTCATCGTTGCCCAGGGTACGATCAACAGTTTTTTCAATGTCGACATTGGGGTCAAGCAGGACGTGCTGAACGGGCGGGGGACGATCAATTTTCGGGTGAGCGATATCTTCAACACGCTTCAGTTCCAGAGTGACAGCTTCGGGCCGAATTTTCTGGCTACCAGCCTGGGTAAACGCGAAAGCCGGATCGGGTTTGTTGGGTTTAGCTATCGCCTGAGCCGCCAGATCGTGAAAGAGAAAGAACGCGACCGGGATAGCCGCCAGTCGGATGATGCGCCGGGCGATATCGACTTCAATAACTAAAGCAGGCTCAACAATAGACTACTGTTGTTGGGTGGCTAGTCGTTTTGGCGTTTACCCGTGCCCAGCCACAAAAGGCTGTTCAGAATGAGTTTGTTCTGGATATCGTTGGCAAAGCTCATCGATAGTTCCTGGTTGGTTCCGTTCTCGTAATCAATGTCATTGTGGCCCATATTGACATAAAGCATTCTATACTTCCGGTTAGTCCAAACGACGGGGTAATACCCGCTGTGCCATATCTCATGTGACTTTGGGCCCGTACCCAGGGGAAAACTACGGGCATCGATCGACAGGAGAACGGCCAGATCGGGGTTCGTGCGCAGATCGTTTTCCCACCGGTACCATTCGTTCGGTGCCGATTTGAATGTTTGGGGTAACCCCTTCGTTGCCGGGTGGTTGCGGTTTTCGACACGCAGGACCGCTGATGTTGGCCGCCACGTATTGCTCGTATACTGACCCGATCCTAAAAAAGTGGTGTGGTACCAGTTCCAGTTCTGAGGATAAGTAGACGGGGTCAAGGCGAAGGCCGAAAAGTGAAATCCCATCCAGGCACCTCCATTTTCCATGTACTGCCGGAAGGCAGCCCGTTGGGTTGAGTCATCGGGACGGGTATCTAAAAAGAGCACGACCTGATAGTGAGACAGGAACCCGGCGTTCAGATTGCTCCAGTTGGTTGTCGTATCATAGGTGAAGTGATGCGTTTTGGCCATCCTGGGGAACCATCGGTTTGCTTCGTTGACAAAGCTGATATGGGCTTGATCGTGTTTGCCGGTGTAGAACGCAATGACGCTGAAACCAGACCTGTTGCGTTGGGCCCGTAGGCCAGACATGAAACAGAGCAGGACCAGAACGGTGAACTGTATGGTTTTCCGGTGAGTTGAACGCATGAACAAGGGTGGTTTGCGGGTAGCCTGCCAGGCCGGGGATTCTTAAAAATATGGGGCTATGGCTTTAGGATACTGAACAATGGCAACTTCAGGCTCTTCGATCTCGGGATGCCACAGCTTCTCCCATTCAAAACTATAGTAGCCCGTGTAGCCGTCTGCCACCAGGGCGGAAATAGCTTCGCGGAGGGGAGCTTCACCCTGACCCACCTGCACGTAGCGGTGCTTGCCGTTTTCAATCAAGGCATCTTTTATGTGCGTATGCCGAATAAATTTCTTCAGCTTCCGGTATACATCATCAGGCGATTCGTGGCTGTCGGCCCACATGTTGAACACATCCCAGATCAGCCCCACATTCGGGTGATCGGCAGCGGTCATGATCTGGCTCAGCAGGTCGCTACGGGTTAGTTCGCCATGTGACTCCAGCAGCACCGTTACTGAACGGGGCCTGGCATAGTTACCCAACTCCAGCAAACCGTCGCTGATGAGCCGGAGCGTCAGCTCACGGCTTTGGGTGGGAGGCAGCTGGTCGGGAAATACCCGGACGAACGGGCAACCGAGCTGTTGAGCCAGGTCGATAAACCGTCGGGCTTCGTCCAGATGCTGCGTTCGTTTTCCCGTATCGGCATGGTGCAACTGGGCCGAAGAACCCAGGTTAATGATTTGAATGCCCTGCCCCGCAAACCGCCGACGCGTTTCGGCGGCCCGGGCGGCTGTGCTGAACTCCGGGCATTTGGTTAGATCGAGCTGACCCGTCAGTCCCCGAAACTCCACGCCCTGATATCCGCTCGATACGGCTGTCTTTAAAATCGTATCCAGCGACCAGGCTGGACAGCCAAGGGTTGAAAAGGAGAGCCGGGGTTTCGGTTTTGCAAAATCCATCGACGAAGCCAGCCAGATTGTGGCTGCCCCGCCGAGGGTTGTTCTTAGCGCTGATCGGCGCGATTGGGAGGTCATAAGCAAAGTTGAGTGAAGACGGGGGCTGTTAAAGTTTTAGTGCTTTCAGCTGCCGGACAGCATAGTCGGTCGCCCGAGCCGTAAGCGCCATGTAGGTTAGGGACGGGTTCTGGGTAGACGTTGAGGTCATGCAGGCACCATCGGTAACAAACACATTTTTACAGCTGTGCAACTGATTCCACCGGTTGAGTAGTGATGTTTTTGGGTCGTGGCCCATCCGGACACCGCCCATCTCGTGGTTTTCGCTGCCGGGCAACCGGCCCGTGTCGGCAGTCTGAATCTGAGTGAAACCCGCCCGCTCATACATCTCGGTAAACTGCTCGTAAAAATCGCGCAGCATTTTCTCGTCGTTCTCGTCGTAGGCGACAGACACCCGTAGCTGTGGAATCCCGAACCGATCGCTACGGGACGGATCGAGCCGAACGGTACTGCTTGCTTTGGGTATCGTTTCGCCCATCATGCCCGACAGAACGTGCCAGGGGCCGGGCGTGTAGGCCGTCAGCCGGTCTTTCAGGTCCGCGCCGAAGCCGCTCCGGTCGACCTGAGCGGGGCGTGATGTAGCGAAAGTGGTGGCATAACCCCGCAGGAAGTCGGTCTCCTGGCGCAGCACATTCCGGAACCGGGGCAGGTAGCTGCTGTTGGGTCGGCGTCCCCAGGTCGTTGAATCGGCGAAGCCGTCGTACTGGGCTGTTATGCGTCCCCGATAGCTATGAAAGGCAATGAACGTCCCCATCAGGCCACTATCGTTCCCCAATCCGTTCGGAAACCGGCTGGAGGTGGAGTTAAGCAGTATCCGATTGGTGTTCAGTGCTGAGGCATTCAGAAAGATGATCCGCGCGTAGTACTCGGTCATCTGGCCGGTATGCGCATCGATAACCCGAACGCCGGTAGCTTTTTCGTTTACCGGATCGTAGATAAGCGAGTGGACGACGGAGTCAGGACGGAGGGTAAGCTTACCGGTCTTCAGCGCCCACGGAATGGTGGAAGAGTTACTGCTGTAGTAGCCACCCAGCGGACAACCCCGTTCGCAGAGGGTACGGTGCTGGCATTGCCCCCGACCCTGTTGCGTGTGAATTGGTTTTGGCTGGGTCAGGTGCGCTACCCGACCAATGACCACGGGCCGGTCGGGATAGTGCTGGCTCATCTGCTGCTTGAAATAGGATTCTACACAACTCATCTGGTGGGGAGGCAGAAACTCGCCATCCGGCAGCGTGGCCAGCCCGTCGCGGTTGCCCGATATACCGGCAAACCGTTCGACATGACTATACCAGGGAGCCAGGTCGGCATAGCGGATGGGCCAGTCGACGGCAAACCCATCGCGGGCGGGACCGCTGAAATCAAAGTCGCTCCACCGTTGCGTCTGGCGTCCCCAGAGCAGGGAGCGCCCGCCTACCTGATAGCCCTGAATCCAGTCGAAAGGCTTATCCTGCACATAGGGATTATCGGCGTCGCTGGCGTAAAAGTGAGCACTTCCTTCGTAGAAAGCGTAGTTTTTGCTGGCTATTGAATAAGCCTCTTTGGTTTGACGTGGTACCTGCTTGCGGTGGTCGAACTCCCAGGGGTTCAGCATGGCCGTTGGGTAGTCGGTCACGTGTTTCACGTCGCGGCCTCGCTCCAGTAACAGGGTTTGCAGGCCTTTTTCTGTCAGCTCTTTGGCTGCCCATCCTCCGCTCATACCGGAGCCGATGACAATGGCATCGAACGTGCGGTCTTTCAGCGTGTCTATTATCAGATTTGCCATCTTGAAAAGGCTATGAATCGATCAGTCTTAGTGGACGCACAACAGGTTGTTCAGCGGCTGAACATGCATTGAAAAGTACCTGTATATCAGATCCTACTGAATACCTCTACGGTCTGGCCGGTACCAGAACGCATCAACGAAGGCTATCCGGCCGGGTAGACCATAGAAAAGCAGCTATGGGCAAAAAGGAGCAAAAAAATAAGGGTAGTCGCAGATTACAGGTTCAGCAGTTTCTTTAGCTTCTCATAAAATCCCGTATCCTGAAAGGTGAATGTCTTGTGCAGGACGTAGTTATTAAGGAAACTTAACCCCATACCCGTTGTGTGGGAAACCAGTTTATTCACATTGACTGCTTTTACCGAAAAAGGAATGACGGCGGTCTGGAGACGAAAAACGTCGATCGAGTAGGAATAAATCAACGAGGACCCGTAGACGGTGATCAGGCAGGAAAGGACAGAGACAATGGTAAATTTGACAGCCTCCCGTTGACTCTTGGTTGAGTTCTGGTTATTGAAAGCAAAGAGTTTGGTCAGGAAAAAGCCAACCACAAATGCGATGACATAGCCCGCCAGTAATGCCTGTTGATAACTGAGCTTGAACCAATCCTGAAATAAACTGCCGGCTAAAAGTTGTACGGAAGCACCGGTCGCGGCAACGAAGAAATAAGCAAGGATATCCCTGCGGTTAAAAAGCCCACTAGCCATAAACTACATATAAAGGGGGCAAAGTTAGTCGTTCTTTTACCGGCATGGAGCAAGGTTCGTGCATTAACTATCGAGGGGTATGCCTTACAGCCTGCTAACGCCCGGAGGATGAAGCCGGACACTGTCTTTTTGCTTGTCCGGTTTGATATTAGCAGGGCAAATGGTGTAGTTTGCAGAAACGTAAAAGCCGTAATCCCATTCCTGCTATGCCTTCTCAATTGCTTGCCTCCCTGTTTCCCGCGAATGAAAATGCCATTCCTGGCGAGTATCGAATTGACCCCATTCACCAGCGCGAGTACCTGCTCAATGGCGAAATGCGTCCCTGGGCCGGTCGTGTGTCCGAGGTGTATTCGCCTGTTTGTCTGCCCGATTCAGACGGTACCCTGCAGCGTCAGCTCGTAGGCAGCTTCCCTGTAACCGGTCCGGCCGAAGCCCTCGAAGCCCTTGATGCGGCTGTGGCTGCTTATGATAATGGCCGGGGCGAGTGGCCGCAAATGTCGGTAGCCGGGCGAATTCAGTGCATGGAGACGTTTGTCGGCAAAATGCTAGAACAGCGTAAACTGTCCATCAATCTCATTATGTGGGAGATCGGTAAAAACCTTGCCGATGCCACCAAGGAGTTCGACCGGACGGTGAAGTATATCTACGACACCATCGATACGCTGAAGAATATGGATCGTACGTCGTCACGGTTTCGGATCGAAGAGGGTATCATTGGCCAGATTCGCCGGTCGCCACTTGGGGTCGTTCTGGCGATGGGACCTTTCAATTATCCCCTCAATGAAACGTATACAACGCTCATTCCGGCTATCCTGATGGGCAATACGATCCTGTTCAAAACGCCGAAGCACGGTTCGTTGCTGCACTACCCGATGCTGGAAGCTTTCCGGACGAGTTTCCCCAAGGGCGTTGTTAATTCACTCTACGGCCGGGGTGCCGATGTGGTGCCGCCCGTGATGCAGTCCGGTAAGGTCAATGTGCTGACGCTGATTGGTTCCAGCCGGGTTGCCGATGAGCTGCAGCGGCACCACCCCAAGCTGAACCGCCTGCGGTCGATCATGAGTCTCGATGCTAAAAATACGGCTATCATCCTGCCCGATGCCGATCTGGATGTTGCCGTAAAAGAGTGCCTGCTGGGGTCGCTGTCCTTCAACGGACAACGCTGTACGGCCATCAAAATCATCTGGGCGCATCGTTCCATCGTCGATGAATTTCTACGTCGCTTCGCTCCTGAAGTAAGTAAACTGAAAGCGGGTATGCCCTGGGATGCCGGGACGCAGATTACCCCCTTGCCGGAACCTGCCAAAACGCAGTACCTGGCCGATATCATCGCCGACGCCGAAGCAGGTGGCGCGTCGGTCGTGAACGAAGGGGGGGGCGATGTAGCGGCATCATTGTTCAGGCCAGCGGTCGTCTTTCCCGTTCGTGAGGGCATGCGGCTGTACCGCGAAGAACAATTTGGCCCCATCGTTCCGGTTGTCCCATACGACGATGAGGAAGAGTTTATCCAGTACCTCATCACCGACGACCATGGAATGCAGGCCAGTATTTTCGGAACCGATACCGACGCTATTGCCCGGCTTATCGACCCGTTGGTGAACCTCGTTAGCCGCGTTAACATCAACGCACAGTGCCAGCGCGGCCCCGACACGTTTCCCTTCACCGGCCGGAAAGATTCGGCAGAGGGAACACTTTCGGTAGAAGATGCGCTGCGTTCGTTCTCCATTCGGTCGGCGGTGGCCACGAAGGATACGAGCGAAAACAAGGCCATTCTCAACGAGATCGTGAGCGAGCACAAATCAGAATTTCTGAGCACTAACTTTATTTTCTAACGGCTGTCCATGCCCTCGCCGAATTGGGGAGGGCATGGACAACTGCAACTAGCTCTATCATTTTATGCCGATTCTCTGGGTCGGCCCTACATGCTCACTGCCACAAAGATTACCAAAGCGTTTTCCCACGATGTAACGGCCGTTCGTGCCGTATCGCTCACCCTCGAACCGGGCCGGATTACGGGACTGGTCGGGGCGAGTGGTTCCGGTAAAAGTACGCTGCTGAACATGCTGGCGGGGCTGGCCGATGTCGATACCGGCGAGGTGCGACTCAATGGCGAAAGGGTACCGGGACCGAGCGACGTGCTGGTAGCCGGCCATCCGCAGATACGGCTGGTGCATCAGGAATACCAGCTGATGCCGAACGTAACCATTCGGGAAAATATCATGTATGCGGTACGCTTCTTCGAACGAACCTACCGGGAAGGCCGCGTCGATGAACTGCTCAAACGCTGCCGCCTGATCGATGTGCAGCACCGCTTGCCGCGTCAGGTGTCGGGGGGCGAAAAACAACGGACCGCCATCGCCCGCGCTGTTGCCGATAAGCCCGCAGTTCTGCTACTCGATGAGCCTTTCAGCCACCTCGACCTACCAAATCGGTTGCTGATCCGCGACCTGCTTTTCGATCTGATCCAGTACGACAAAACAGCTTGTCTGTTTGTAACCCACGATGCTACCGATGCCCTGTCTATTGCCGACACACTCGGTATCCTCCGCGACGGCCGGCTGGTGCAGCTTGGGCCACCTGCTGTTGTCTATAGCCAGCCGGCAACGGTATATGCGGCTCGTATGACGGGGTCGGTCAATATTCTGAAAGCTAAACACCTGCTTTCGCTGGGCTTGCCAGCGCAACAGATCACCGAAAGTTACCAGCCCGACGCGTTGGTTTGTCTGCGACCGGAGCATATCCAGCTCGACGAAGCCGGCGTAGCGGGTATAGTGAAGGCTGTATTTTTCAAAGGCAGTCACTCCGAAGTTGAGGTGGAACTGTCGCGTTACGTGAGTGTGCGCCTGCTTACCACCCGCCATGACGTTAAAGCGGGCCAGCCTGTAGGCATTCGCGTATCCGCTGAGTCAGTTTGGCCGCTGAAAGCCTGAACATCGAAACCCGCCTGTTCATTTCCGGTTATACCACTACATATAATGAACAACAGAAATGGGAAGCAAAGAAGAAAATCAGGAGCAGGAAGAAACCAAAGGTAATGGCGTATTGGTAAGCATAGAAACCGAAGACGTCGACGCATCAGGTGCTGACGATACCTCGACCGGCCTGGGCGATGATGATTTCCTCGGTCGTACCAATAAGGAAGGAGAGGAGGAGTAACGGAGTAACGGAGAAAAGCAGGAAGGGAGGAAAGCAGAAAGGGAGGAAAGGAGAAAGCATGCGGTGCATTCCCTCCTCCTTTCCTCCCTTTCTGCTTTCCTCCCTTTGATTTACATCATTCGTTTGATCAACTGCTCAACCGAAATATTCTCTGCTTCGGCTTTAAAATTGCGCACAACCCGGTGGCGGAGGATGGGCAGGGCTACCGCCCGTACGTCTTCGATGTCGGGCGAGTACTTGCCCGTTAGCAGGGCGTTGCATTTAGCCGCCAGAATAAGCGCTTGTGAAGCCCGCGGGCCCGCGCCCCACTCCAGGTACTGGTTGGCATCGGCAGCGGCCATTTCGGTATTGGGCCGTGTTTTGTGAACAAGCTTAACGGCATACTCAATGACGTTATCGACCACCGGCACCCGGCGTACCAGATGCTGGAACTCCCGAATCTCTTCGCCCGTCACCACACGTTGTACCTCGTACCGTATATCTGATGTCGTACTTTTGACGATGTCGAGTTCCGATTGATAGGAAGGGTAGTCCAGGTATATATTGAACATGAACCGGTCCAACTGTGCTTCGGGCAGGGGGTAGGTACCTTCCTGCTCGATTGGATTTTGAGTGGCCAGCACGAAAAAAGGCCGACCTAAGCCATATTTCTGCCCGGCAATGGTAACGGAGTATTCCTGCATCGCTTCGAGCAGCGCCGATTGCGTTTTAGGCGGTGTCCGGTTGATCTCATCGGCCAGAATGATATTAGCGAAGACGGGTCCTTTGATGAACTTGAAATTGCGGTCCTGATCGAGGGTTTCCGAGCCCAGAATGTCGGATGGCATCAGGTCGGGCGTGAACTGAATTCGGTTGAAATCAAGATCCAGCGCCCCCGCAATGGTCTGAATGAGGAGTGTTTTAGCCAGCCCCGGTACACCTACCAGCAGGCAGTGACCCTGGCAAAAGATGGCGGTCAGCAGTAGCCGGACCGTATCATCCTGGCCAATAACGACTTTCGAGATTTCAGTTTTGAGTTTCTGATACGAATTGGTAAGGGCTTCTGCAGCCGCAACATCCGATGAGTAGGGCACAAGTAAAAAGGTTAATGATGAATGATGAATGATGAATAATACAAACCTAAGCCAGAATCATTCATCATTCGTCATTCATCGTTTATCATTAATTTCCACTACCTAAACTAGCCGCGCTGCCTTGTGTTGTACCAAAAATTCGGCAGCTCTGGAATTCAGGGTCAACGGTGATGTAAACATCGGCAACGGACTTGCGGAACCACTCGTCGATGGCATGGTTCTTTTTGTTAGTTAGCACAATGCTTTGCAACTTCTCGAAGTCAGCCTTAAAGTCAGCCGTATGAGGAGGTACTTTGCTCTTGAAGTACAATAATCGTACCGCGCTCTTTCCATCTTCCGTACGGTAAGGTAGAGGAGCCGACAGTTTACCAACCTGCATGGTATCGAGCATCTGGAACATGGCATACTCCATCGTGCCGTCCATGGCCAGCCGGCTGCTGCCCGTTTGCGCATCGCGCAGCAGGCCACCGGCATCGGCGGTGGTTTTGTCGTCAGAGAAATCGTGGGCTGCTTTTTCAAACGCCAGCGTATCGATTTCAATCAGGTTTTTAAGGCTGTCCAGATAACGCGTCGGACCGGTTATGTCCAGTCGGTTGTAATCCGGACGGAGCAGAATGTGGCGGGCGTGGTATTCGGCTCCGCGGGTTTCGAGCAGTTGAATCAGGTGAAGGCCAAAATCCGACTCGACAACGTCGGATATTTCGTTTGGCTTAAGCTTCAGGGCTGCTCCTTCAAACGGTGCTACCATGGCTCCCCGTTTAGCAAAGCCAAGGTCGCCCCCGCTGGGTGCCGAGCCAACATCTTCGGAGTTTTCTTTGGCCAGTTTTGCAAAATCTTCGCCCTTCAGCACGCGCTCCTTGTAATCCAGCAACCGCTGGCGGAGCGCTTCTTTCTGCTCTTTGGTCGGTTTGGCGAATCGAACGACCTGACCTACTTCTACTTCGGCGGGCATATAGGGAAGGCTGTCTTTCGGTATAGCATCGAAGAACTTACGCACCTCACGAGGGGTCACCTTCATGTCGGTTGTGATCTTCTGCTGCATCTTCTGAACGATCTTTTGATCTTTCACCTGCTGGCGAAGTTCACTTTTGAGCATTTCAAGGCTCTTTCCGTACGCTTCCACAATATTTTTGTCGGAGCCAAACTGCTGAACCATGTAGGCCATCCGTTGATCGAGCTCACTGTCGACGAGCTTCTCTTCGACCATAACGGAGTCGATCTCTGCTTTAGCCAGCATCATTTTATTGATGACGAGACTCTCAAGCAACTGGCATTTGGGGGGAGCTGTTTGATTTTGCCCCACATAGGACTGAACGGTTTCTTCCAGATCCGACTGGAGAACATAGTAGTTGTCGACTTTCGCAATGATTTTGTTCAGACTTATGCCCTGACCCTGCCCGAACGTGGGTGCGGTCAGGAACCAGCCAACCAGAGCGATAAGCGCACTGCTGATTACTTTTTTCATGTGTTAAATATACGAAAGGAACGTCGTATGCGCTGATTTTTAAGCATTTTTAAGTTATAACAGTCAGGCAGTTGGTTAGTTAAATGAGTTAGTCAGTTGGTGAGTCGGTCAGTCGGTCAGTCGGTGAGTTGATCAGTTGGTGAGTCGGTGAGTTGCGGGAACTGACTAACTGACCGACTCACCAACTGATCAACTCACTGACTCACCAACTGACTAACTCATTTAACTAACTTTCTTTTTTCTTCCTCGTTGATCTTAACCGGGTATTTCTGCCGAAGCTGGGCCATCCACTGCGTTTCCAGAAAAGCCTGGTAGTCATTGATCACCGAGCCACGGGCTTCCGCAAACGTTTTGGGGCGGGGTGAATCAACCCGGGTGATGGTTACCGATACCGCTTTCCCGTCCGGATGCTGGATCGTAGTGCCGGGTTGCCACGTCGTAATGGCGTCGAGGTAGGGATTCATCCCTTTGGCAAATAAACCCTCTGTAATCGTTACCGCCGACGTGTTTGTCGGGGTAGTGCTGCCCTCGGTTTGCTGCCACTGCGCGTTGATCACGTTAGCCACATCTGTCTTAGCATTGGAAAAGTATTGAAAGGTTACCGTGCGCTGGGTGGCGGGATCCTTGCTGCTCAGCTTAGATTCGCCGGGTCTCGCACCCTGATAGTCTTTTTCAGAGATACGGCTCAATGAGACACCGCTCTGGCGCAGGTAATTCACCACCGACCGGATGCGGCCTGCCGACACAGAATCGCTCTCGGCCGGATCGTGGGAGCCTGTCACCTCGATCAGGTAGTCGGGGTTGCGAATGAGCACTGCCACCGTCTCGAACAGGTTGTCACGCTGGGGTGCCGTCAGGCTTGTCTGATTGCGGGTGTAGGTGAGCTTAGCGCCCGACCGTTTGAGTTGATACGGTGGTTTCCCACTGATCATATCGGTAGTCGTTTTGAGGAGGGCGTCCGTTGGTGCCGTTATGATTGTAGCCAGCGCCCGCTGCGGAAAATTATAGTTCGCTTTATGCTGGTCGAAAAACTGCTGCTGACCCGTAGAGTCGGCCATCGACCGCTCCCATACATGCCGCTCCATCATTTGAGACAACAGAACCCCGTCGCGGATCTCGCTGAGCAACGCCCGGAATTCCGGCGATTTTTTGTCCAGATTCTGCTCTTCGGTGGCGATCAACCGGTCGCCCACAAACCGGTCGAGCAGTCGACGCATCGCTACGGCGGGTGATCCCAGGTTGGCCGGGCTCGTGTTCTCCTGGTTGGCGGTAGCGGTCATGGCCGGATTGCGGGGTGGCTGCTGCCGTTGCTGTACATAGTCGAAAAACTCGTTGATGGTATACGACTGATCGGCGATGGTCAGGATCGATTTCCTGTCCAGACCCGGATCGAGGGGCGTGGTAAACCGCCACCGCCCCATCAGTAAGGTACTGTCGGCTTTCTGAAGGGCGCTTTCAACGACGGACTTATTCTCCCGAACGGCATATTCCTTCATTAATCGCTGCACGGTAGACTGGCGGAGCACATCGGCCCGGGTGTCGGTCGTTACGCGCTGGCGCAGGGCCGGGGCCAGGTCTACAAAGGGTTTGATAGGCCGACGGTCGATGAGCTTGATAATGTGCCAGCCGTAATTGGTCTGGATTGGCGTTGAAAAATCGCCGGGTTTGGTCAGGGCAAAAGCTGCCTCTTCAAACGCGGGTACCTGCCGACCGGTTTCGAAACCGGGCAGTAAACCGCCGTTGGATCGGGATGTAGCATCGTCGGATACGTCCCGACAGACTGTCTCGAATGATTCTCCTTTTTGCAGCCGCGCATAGGCCGCTTCGATCCGTTGACGGGTCGCTGTCTGCCCGGACTCGTCGGCACCCGGACTGATACGTCCCAGAATATGAGCTACCCGGATCGTTCCCCGGCTTGGCCGACGGTCATTGACACGGACCAGATGATAGCCAAAACGCGTCCGAACGGGCATCGATACCGTTCCAATGGGTGTGGTGTAGGCCGCCGTTTCGAGCGGATAGACAACGGAAAAAGCGGTGAAGTAGCCCAGGTTGCCCCCGGTCTGCGCGGTGGTTGCGTCCTGCGAATGTTCACGAGCCAGCCGGGCGAAATCCTCGGCACTCTGTACCTGACGGCGCAGGGAGAGCGCCGTCAGGTACGCTTTTAGTGTATCGGCAGGGGCCGCATCGTCGGTAACCGACACCAGTATGTGCGATGCATTGACTTCCTGCTGCATCCGCTGGTAGGCTTCAGCGGCCAGGGATTCGACCAGCACATTGTCGACCAGATAGGACTGCGCCAGTTGCTTGCGGTAGGTATTCATCTCCTCCCGAAACGCTTCTGTCGTGTCGTTTTTTTCGTCTTCGGCAGCTACCACCTTCAGCTTCAGGTTAGTATACAGGTCGAAGTACTGGTTGACATCGGTCCGTTGAGCCGAATCCGACGACAGTTGGTTTTTCGTGAACGACTGAAAGAAATCGTCGGTGGTAAACGCTTTGTTTCCCAGCGACAGAATAACGGGTGGCGGGGGCGTTTGCTGAACCACCGGCGCGGTCGTTTTGCAGGCTATCAGAACGTAAGCAAGCAATAGACTGCCTGTGAGTTGGCGCATAGCGACGGGATTAACTGATTTTAGGTTGATGGGAAAACAGATTCGGCAGTAAAAACATTCGTTGTTTACACAACGATTCAGGCGGGCGCTTATTGGCGGGTGGTTCCGATGTTCACCGTTTTCAGGGTGATGTCGTATTCCAGCCGGTACTCGAAATTGTCGCGCAGATTTCGGCCCGTAAACACAGCCGGAACCCGCACCAGCCGCTGCTTTTTACGTCGGAGATCGGCCTCGTCGATTTCTACGCTGCTTTGTCCCAGCAGGTCATCGTCGTCCAGCTGATCGACCAGCTTCAGGCCAATACCGGATGCCGCCAGTCCGGCCGATACGTATTTCAGGGGCGTCAGCACTTCGGTCGCCGTTAGCAGCAAGGCGGCTGGTCCGGCCACAATGTTATGTACCCGGCGTACCTGCTCCATCATCGAGTTGGCCCGGTTGTAGTCGTCCACTTCGATCAGCACCAGCGAGGCAACTATCCGGCCGTTTCGGGGCAGGGGCAGGTTGATGGGCTGGGCAGTGCGGACATTCGCGAACTGCCCTTTCTGTACCGATTCAACCCCCCAGCCGCCATTGACAACGCCAACGGCTTTATGCTGGTCATCGTAGCTGGTCATCGAGTAGGCCATCATCAGTTCATCACGCCGACTTACGGTCTCCTCCAGGTTGATGGCCTTCAGCGAGCGGGGCGTCAACTCAGCCATGTGTGTAACAGGGCGGGAGCAGGCTGTTTGCGCCAGTATCAGGCCGATAAAAATGAGTCGCATGCGTCAGGCTATTGAGGTTAACACTTCATCGATGATGGACTTGCCCGATGATAGATCGCCACTGGTCCATTGCCAGGTTTCGTGCAGGCGAAGGCGTCCGTCGGGCAGGTGTTCGGGTACCGAGTAGCAGCGCCCCGTCATCAGCTCTCCCCGTTGATTGACGTGCTGGTAGCGCATATCCAGGCCATGGTCAGCCTGCACGGTAGCGATCAGAAATCCTTTTACGACCGACCCACCCGCATACTCGGCCCAGACGAGCGACCCTTGCTGATGGTAGGTGAACAGGGTCTCGCCACTCACGTCGCCATTGTCGGTATTGGCTACCGACCGAAATAGTTTGTTATCGTACATAGGTCAGATGCTTGGTTCCTGCTGGCTCAGGCAGTGGAAACTGCCCAACCCCCACACGATATCCGTAGAGTCGATGCCAATGATTTTGCGGTTGGGGAAGCACTGCCCGATGATGTCCAGCGCAGGTTGGTCCTTGTCGCAGCGGAAGGTAGGAACGATGACGGCACCGTTGGTGATCAGGAAATTGGCATACGATGCGGGCAGGCGAAGTCCGTCACTTGTGACCGGGTCGGGCATGGGTAACTCGACAACGGTAAGCTGCTTGCCGTTCAACAACCGCATCGTCCGTAGCTCGTGGTGAATCTCCTGCAGGAATGGGTAGTTGGCGTCGTTGGGATTGGCTTCATAGGCGGCAAGGACGGTATCCTCATTCACGAAACGGACCGTATCGTCGATATGACCGTCGGTGTCGTCTCCAACGATCCCTTCTTCGACCCACAAGACCTGTTTGACGCCGTAATAGTCGCACAGATACCGCTCGATATCGGCCTGGGTGAGGTGGCTGTTCCGGTTCTGGTTGAGCAGACAGGCCCGGCTCGTGAGTACGGTTCCGGCCCCGTTGAACTCTACCGATCCACCTTCCATAATGATGTTTGGCGTAACGTAGTCGAGCTTGCGGTAATTGGCGATTTGAATGGGAATGAGATCGTCGTGGTTAAAGGGCGGGTATTTGTTCCCCCAGGCATTGTAGCCCCAGTTGACGATCATGCGCTCCTTTTTCTCAGGGTTGATGAGAAAGGCAGGGCCGTGGTCGCGGCACCATGAATCGTTGGTTGGGTGGGGGAGCAGCGTGATCCGGCTCATATCGGCGTCGGCCTGCATCAGCCGCAGCCGGGCCGCCTGCATTACCGTTTCGTTATGCGCATTGATACAGACCTGCTCGCTTTGGGCAATGGCTTTGATAAAGTCGATGTAGGCTGGAAACATCAGTTCCTGCCGCTCCCGGGTCCACGAGGCCTCTGTATGGGGCCAGCTAAGCCAGGTAGCTACATGCGGATGCCATTCGGGAGGGAAGAAAAAGCCCTGTTTAGCGGGCGTAAGGATCGTTTCTGAAGACGCGTTCACGGGTCGGGACGTTGGTGTTGACGTACGTTTATCCCACAAAGCTACAAAAAACGGGCGGCTCATTGGAAACCGCTTCCGTCATTACCCCCCGGTTGTCAGTGCCCGTACCGCGTCGACCGTTAAGCTGGTAAAGTCATCGACGATCAGTGCTGCGCCCGAATCGGCCAGTTCAGCCCGGGTGTGGGTGGTGGCCAGTGCAATCACGTTCATGCCTGCCCGCAACCCTGCTTCGATACCGGCAAAGGCATCCTCGAACACAACACAATAGGCCGGATCTACACCAACATGTTCTGCCGCGGTGAGGTAAATTTCGGGGTTAGGCTTGCCGTGCTGAATCATGCTGGCATCAACGATCGTATCGAAGTAGGGCCGCAGGGGTAAGCCATCGAGGGTAAAGTGCACATTGCTCACCGGGGCCGATGTTCCTACCGCCAGCTTGACATTGGCCACTTTGAGGGCATCTAAAAACGGAAGCAGACCAGGGGCGGGCTGGAGGTGGGGGCCATACAGTTCCCGGTAAATGCCTTCTTTATCTTCGGTAAGTGTAGCTAGTTCGTCGCCGACAATGGGCCGTTGAAAAACATAGGCCATGGCGTCGGCCGACACGCGACCGTTGATATTGGCAACGTACTGGTCTTTCGTGAGTGGAAAGCCGTGACGGTGAGCAAATTGAAGCCAGGCGTTAATGTGGAAGTCAGTGTTATCGACTAAAACGCCGTCCATATCGAAGAGGGCGGCAAACGGACGTGCAGGCATACGGGAGCGGTTGTATTGGAGAACAAAGAAAGGTGTTTGCCGCTAACGATCGGTTCAAACAGGATAATCTATGTGAGAAAATGGGAAAACCCCCACCCGAGCCAGCGAGTTAAGCAAACATGATTACTATCGATTCCTTATCAACAGCCATCGACGCCCTGATCGCTGAAGATCGTTCTCCGTCGGATACGCTGACGGAGGTTGTACACTATGTTGGGCAGGCGCTCACTGCCGATCGCTGTTTTTTGTACGTACGGCAGCCTGAGCAGGCACGAGGGCGAACTGCTTTTTGCTGGCGAAAAAATGACCGGGTTCCTGATCGAAACACCATCCAGCCCGACTGGCAGCCCGACACTACAGATCTGCCCGCAGAAGATCCGCTCATCCGGGCCGGTCTGAACATGAAACCGTCGGTTTATGTAGACGATGTTGAAACGGCTTCGCCTGATGTGCTGAATCGAAAGTTCGAAGAAGAAACATTTGGGCACCGGGCGCTGATCCATGCGCATGTTCAGCAGGACAATCAACTGTGGGGAATTCTACAGCCATGCCTGTTTGGCCACCCCCGCCACTGGACGGATACAGAAAAGGCCGCGATCGAAGCCATTCTGCCCCGTATCCAACCCATAATAGCCGCCTATGTGAGGTCCGCCTGAGGGGATGGCGGGGTGTCGGCTGCTAGCACATCGCCCGCCAGCATAGCCGCTTCGTGCAACAATTCGGTGGCAACGAGTTCGTCTGTTACATCTTCAATCCGTTCATCAAACGCGTCCAGGTCTACCGAAGGCGTTTGGTTCATACCCAGCAAAAAACGCCCGACATACAGCAGGTTGAGCGAAAAACGAAGCTCGGGTAGGGCGTGACTGTGGCGGGTTTGCAGATCATCTGACATACGGCAAGAACAACAGAGTCGCACCGTTGGGTTCGCCCCGTACCGCTGACTTCAGTCCGCATTTTACTCATGCGGACTGAAGTCAGCGGTACGTGCGGCTTTACAACGGCTTGATCTTCATGTTTCGGAAGTAAATCGGCGCTCCGGCATGTTTGCCCTGTAAGCCGATAAACCCGCGCAACGGTAGTTCGGCAGCGGGTTTGTTGAGCCATTCCGGCACATCGGACCCATCGGGATTCTTCTTCGCCGATGTGAATTGAGCAAGATCAATGGTATTGATCAACTGATTGTTGAGAACGATATAGATCATCTTGCCCTGGCAGGTCACGGTGTAGCGATTCCATTCGCCGGGCTTTTTAACGAGGCTTTTTGTTGGTGCCTGATGACCGAACAGCGCACCACACTGCCAGTTTTTAGGCGACTCAGCCCATTTCTGGGCAAAATCGTCGGCGATCTGAATTTCGACCGAGTTGGGAATCCAGTTGGTGGTGTCGCTGCAATGAACGACGACTCCACTGTTGGTTCCGTCAGCAGTCTGGAATTGCAGATCCAGCACAAAGTCTTCATAAGGCTGAGCCGTCCAGATAGTTTTGTCGGCGCTGGCGGTCAGCACACCTTCCGACATTGTCCATATCCCTTTAGGAAATCCGGCGTCTGACAGGTCAGATTCGAAGAGTGGTTTCCAACCTGTTGTATTGGTATTGGGGTGGCCTTTGGGAACGCCCTGCGCCAGGGTGTACGCGGATAAGCCCAAAAGAACGAACGCAACATATAAGGTTTTTCTCATGCTGACTTTAGTGACAAATGGAGCCCTGTTTATACAGGCAAAGTAGAAAAAAAGATTCCATACTGATACATGTATCCTGGTGGAGTATGTATCCTGGCCGGGCTGGCGCACCAGCGGCCACGTCTGGGAATGAAGAAGTGATCCCCTAAACCCGGACGTGGCCCTCCAGGATACAAACAGCCCGCTCAGGAATTCCAGGCGAGCTGTTTCTGACGTATAAAATCAGGTTAAACCAGAGCCGCTTCGGCGATGGGTGCCCAGTGAGTATCGCCCTGACGGAAGCTTTTCATGATCCAGCCACCACCAATTACGTCGTCGCCTTCGTAGAATACGGCGGCCTGTCCGGGCGCAATGGCTGATACGCCTTCGTGGAATAAGACCTCTATTATGCCGTCTTTCTCCGAAATTGTAGCCGGTGTGCCCGCGTCTTTATACCGCACTTTCGTGACCGTTTCCATGGGACCCACGATGCTGGAATATTTTTGCAGATTCAGTTTACTCACGATCATCCCGTCACGGAACAGGTCTTTGTCGACGCCCAGCACCACTTCGTTCGTGTCTTTACGAATTTCGGTCACGAACATAGGCTGACCGAACGCCATGCCCAGCCCTTTCCGCTGGCCAATGGTATAGAATGGGTAGCCCTCATGTTTGCCCATGACTTTGCCGGTGCCTTCCATCACGAAGTTACCGCCTGCCACTTCAGCCTGTAAACCCGGAACGCGCCGTTTCAGGAAACCCCGATAATCATTGTCGGGTACGAAGCAGATCTCGTAGGATTCCGATTTTGTAACGAGTTCCATAAAACCCCGGTCGGTAGCCATATCCCGAATCTGGGCTTTACGAAGGTGGCCCAACGGCAATTTTGTCCGGCTCAGGCTCTCCTGCGACACGCCCCACAGCACATACGACTGGTCTTTCAGCGTATCGACGCCTTTGGAAATAATATGCCGGCCATTTTCCTCCCGGATGTGGGCGTAGTGACCCGTCGCGATGGATTCGCAGTCGAGCCGGTCGGCCCGGCGCAGCAGCGCATCCCATTTGATGTGGGTGTTGCACATGACGCAGGGGTTGGGGGTGCGGCCTTCGAGGTATTCGCCCGTAAAATGATTGATCACGGCATCGCCGAACTCTTCACGGATATCGAGAATGTAGTGCGGAAAGCCTAGGTTGACGGCAATGTTCCGGGCGTCGTTGATGCTGTCGAGACTGCAGCAGCCCGTTTCTTTTTTGGTACCGCCGGAGGAGGCATAGTCCCAGGTTTTCATGGTCATACCGATGACCTCATAGCCTTCTTCGTGGAGCATGACCGCTGCCAGCGAAGAGTCAATGCCGCCACTCATGGCGACCAGAATTCGTCCGTGTTTGCTCATATCTGCCGGGGTTCAAAGCCCCGCGATTTTAGTGTTTTTTGCCTGTGCCGCTCGTGGTTGGAAGCGACGCACAAAGGTACGAACACAAAATGAAGGGCTCTTAGTTTCGGGCGCTCAATTCCTTCATCATGTCAATAAGCGGTATGGCAGTTACCCCGTTGGAAATAGGATAACGCTCCGTGCCGGGATAGACCAGAAACCGTTTGGTGGCACCAATATCTTCGCAACCCAGATAAAAGCCTTTTGACAGCGACGGGGCTAACGACCGTTTGATTTCGATGGCGTACCGTTGATTTATTCCCTGTTCAAGTACCAGATCAATTTCTGCCCCGGCAGCCGTCCGGTAGAACCAGGGTGTCATACCAACCGGCAAACAGGCCAATAGATTTTCCATAACAAATCCTTCCCAACTGGCTCCAACAACCGGATGCCCTAACAAATCATCCAACGAACTGATATTCAGGAGGGCGTGCGTCAGGCCGCTATCCCGGATATAGACTTTAGGCGATTTTACCAGCCGTTTGCCCACATTACCCGACCACGGACGAATCGTGCGGATAAGCAGTAAATCTTCCAGTAACTCAATGTATCGCTTAGCGGTTGGCCCGGCTATATCGAGGTTGCCGCCCAACTGAGCGACGTTTAGCTGCCCTCCCTGACTGTGGGCCAGCATTGTCCAGAGTCGACGTAAGGTCATAGCAGGTATGCGCGGGCCAAATTGGGGGACGTCCCGTTCCAGATAGGTAGCGATGAAGTTTAATCGCCAGCGTAGGCTGGCTGTGTCATTTTGGGCCAGAAAACTATCCGGGAATCCACCTCTGAGCCAGAGCTTGTCCTGTTCTGTTAAGGTCTGAATGGGCAGTTCAGGAACGGTGAGACCCGGCAGTTCTTTGTAGGCGATACGACCTGCCAGCGATTCTGAAGCCTGCTTTAGTAAATCCAGTGACGCGGAGCCCAAAATCAGGAACTGACCTGTTCGGAACCCCTGCCGACGTCGACGGTCGATCACTCCGCGCAGAATGGAAAACAGTTCGGGGACGCGCTGGATTTCGTCAAGAATGATGAGCTTTCCCTTGTTGAGTTCAAAGTACGCTTCAGGATCGCTTAATTTGGCCTGATCCCCCGGGCTCTCTAAATCCAGATAAATCGGGTCTGGGCTAAAGGCGGTTGCAATGGTTTCGGACAGTGTTGTTTTTCCAACCTGGCGAGGCCCCAAAATACCAACAGCCGGAAATTCATCCAGCAACTGAGTTATTTCGTTCTGAGCAGTTCTAGTGATCATCCTTGTAAATCTAACACAATGTGTTCTATTTACAAGGTAAAAATTGATATAAAGTATGTTTTACGGATAAAATGGATATTAGTTTAGCGAGATGGCTACCTAACCGGTATGGGCAGTACTATACTATTTATAAATCAAATACTTCTTGCGCATCTGCTTATAAGCCGTCAAACCCGGCTCCCAGCTTTGGCGAATTTCTTTTTCGGACTTGCCCGCTATGATTTGCTGTTTCAGATTTTCGGTACCGGCCAACTTATCGAAATTGTTCATTTGCCTGCTGTAGCTCATGTCGAAGAAGCGGGCTTTGTCGGGGTAGGCGTTGTAAAGATCCATCATCCATTTCAGGTTGAGCTGCCGGGTTTTGCGAAAGAGGCTGGTATCGTAGTTTCGCAGGTCCAGCCCGTAGCAATCGGTGTCCTGGTGGAGGGGCGTTTCGCTCATGCCTTTGAGGCTGACGGGTTTGAACGAGAACGGATACTTTCCCTTCAGGGCGGGGGCACCCAAAACGGTGAAAGGCATGTGGGTACCACGGCCCTGACTAACGATGGTTCCTTCAAACAGACAGATGCTCGGATATAGCATTATGGACTGCTGGGTGTTCAGGTTGGGCGAAGGCAGCACAGGCAACGTATACGGCGTATCGTGGGTGTAATTAGCCATTTTGATGATACGGAGTTTGCACGGTTTCGTTTTAGCGACGCCACCCCAGCCTTCGCCGTTGATCATCCGGGCAAATTCGGCAATCGTGCAGCCGTGGGTTATGGGGATGCGGTGCATCCCGATGCCCGAATACAGATGATCTTCCAGAATCGGCCCATCAACGATAAAACCGTTCGGGTTGGGCCGGTCCAGAATCATCAGCTCTTTATTGTTTTCGGCGCAGGCTTCCATCACGTGGTTGAGCGTGTTGATGTAGGTGTAAAATCGGCAACCTACGTCCTGAATGTCGAAGATCAACAGGTCGATGTTGGCCAGTTGCTCTTTGGATGGCTTTCTGTTTTTGCCGTACAGCGAAACCACCGGAATACCGGTTTTGGCATCGACAGCATCATCTACTTTTGCGCCGTTGCTGGCGTTGCCCCGAAACCCGTGTTCCGGTCCGAAAACAGTGACGATGTTGACGCCCAGGCTTACCAGACTATCGACGCTGGGTTTGCTGCCAATAATCGATGTCTGGTTAACGACCATGCCGATACGTTTTCCCTTGAGGTAAGGCAGGTAAGCCGTGATCTGGTCGGCACCCGTCATAAGCGCTGGCTTCGGTTTCTCACCGGTTGGCAGAGCCGCGTCGGCACCGGCACGGAAGGAGACTAGAGCCGGATCGAACCGATTGGCCGAACATAAAACGCCGATTAACAGCGGTACCAGAGCAAGGGAGCCAAGTTTCATAAAGAGCGCACGAAGTCAATAGGGTGGCAAGTTGCCCATAAACGGACTTGAAGACAAGCCCCGTTACTCCGATTTTAAACTCGTTACCGGATTGGTCATTGCAGCCCGCAGCGACTGCCAGCCCACGGTCAGGAACGCGATGGAGATGGCGATACAGGCGGTCAGGGCAAACATCCAGACGCTGATGTCGATGCGGTAAGGGTAGTTTTTGAGCCACTCCCCCATGGCATACCAGGCGGCAGGGAAGGCAAACACGAACGATAGGGAAACGAGCCGCAGGAAATCGGTTGAGAGCAGTTGAACAATGCCCGACACCGATGCGCCCAATACCTTCCGAATTCCGATTTCTTTGGTACGTCGCTCGGCCGACAGGGTCGCCAGTCCGAAGAGGCCGATGCAGGAGATGAAGATGGTGAGGATGGCCCCAAAGAGCATCATTTGCTTCCATTTGGCTTCCGATTCGTACCGTTTGATGTTTTCCTGGTCCAGAAACTGGTATGAATAGGGGTGGAGGGGAAATAACTTTTTGAACACGTTCTCGATGTAGTGAAGGCTGGCCGTTTCGGTGTTGGGCTTTAGTTTGATAAACGCCCGCCCATAGCTGTTTCTGGGGTTCATGGTAAACAATTGCGGCTTTATGGTCTGGTTCAGCGACTCGTAGTGGTAATCTTTCACCACACCAATGACGGTATATTTCTCATTCCTGAACCAGAAGTCAACGACCTGACCAATAGGTTTTTTCCAGCCTGCTACGTTAACGAACGTTTCGTTGACCAGCACCGACTGCGACGAGTCTGAGGGGAAATCTGTTGAAAAATTTCGCCCGGTCAAAATGGGTATTTTGAAAAGAGGCAGGTAATTATCATTGATTGTTTCGTACTCAAAATTCAGCTGAGTTTCGCCGTTCACTTTAGCCACCGTTCCCCAACGCCCACCATTTTTTGGCGCTACATCCACAATGTTCGGATTCTTCAGCAGCTCTTCTTTGAAGAGTTTGGCTTCACTCCGTTTGAGGTTTGACTTGTCGATAATGACTACGTTTTTGTCCTCATAGCCCAGGTCTTTGCTGGTCAGGAAATTGAACTGCGAATAGATGGTCAGTGAGGCAATGATCAGGAACGAAGCCAGCGAAAACTGCAGCACAACCAGTGACTTTTGCAGGTAGCTCTTCCCGGATAGATTGAAACGGCTATACAGCGTTGCCACCGGACTGTAGCCCGACAGAACCAGCGCCGGGTAAAAGCCCGCCAGTAAGCTGGTGGCTATAAAAAGCGCCATGTAAGCCAGCACCAGCCGCGTATCGAACAGGTAGGCGAGGGACAGGGCTTTGTTAGCCAGTTGGTTGAATGTTGGCAAGGCCAGTCCGACCAGCGCGAGGGCAAACACAAAAGCGACAAAGCACAGCAAGAACGACTCGCCCAGAAACTGGATAATAAGATGGCTTCGGGCCCCGCCCACTACTTTCCGGACGCCAATTTCCTTGGCCCGTTTCAGCGAACGCGCCACCGTCAGATTCACGAAGTTGATACAGGCAATCAGCAAAATGAACAGGGCAATACCGGATAAAATATACGAAAAGGTGGGATTGCTCTCGTCTACGAGCCCGTTGCTGGCGGGTAATTCCTTGCTCAGGTGCATATCGGTCAAGGACTGAAGCGCGTATTGGGTCTTTTCGGTGATGCCGTATTTTTTAGCCATCTCTACAATGCTCTCGCTGGCATCGGCAACGTATACCTGGTTCATTTTTGACTGTACTGCATTGAGGTTAGCTCCCGGACTCAGCACGATAAACGTGTTCATGAAGACGCTGAACCAGTTTTCGCTGTTCGCCATCTCGTCCTGACTGACGATCATCGGCATGAGCACATCGAACTTGATGGACGAGTTTTGCGGACAGTTTTTTGCCACAGCCGTTACAACATAGGGCTGGAAGTTGTCATCATTCTTGAAAAATAAGGTCTTGCCTACGGCGTCGGTCGTACCGAAATGGGTCTCGGCCATTTTCTCCGAGATCACCACTGATCGTGGGTTTTGCAGGGCTGTTTTCGGATTGCCGCCCAGCAACGGGAACGTAAATACCGAAAAGAAACTGGCGTCAGCCGAATAGACGGTCTGGCTCCTGACTTCATTCCCCTGTTTCATATCTTTCCGGTCCTCCTGATACCGGACAAACGCTTTTATTTCCGGAACCCCAGCGTGAAATTTAGGCCCCGGCAAATACCCGGTATAAGGTTCCATACGGCTGGTGTTCCCTGCCGGTGTCAATGCCTGGCTGGTGATCCGGTAGATAGCGGGGTTGTTTTTGTGGAAACGGTCATAGCTGACTTCGTCTTTGGTGTAGAGCATGATCAGCATGGCAGCGGCCAAACCAATGCTCAAGCCAATAATATTAATGGCCGAGTACGCCTTGTTGCGGGCCAGGTTTCGGAGGGCGATCTTGATGTAGTTCTGTAACATGGCAGGGCTCAGTAAGGAAAAAGAGGGATATTCACGTGGTTGTCGTTTCAAAGCGAACGGGCGCAGGAAGCTCAGTACCTCCCGACCGTACTGCTGCCGGGCCCGGGTGGCTCCCAGCAGGGTTACGTTGCGGATAAATCGCTCGTGCAAATCGCCCTGCACTTCTTCCAGCAAATGCGGGGCACAGAACCATTCCAGCAGTCGGTTGGCCCCGTGGGGTGGCGTTGGTTGAGCGTTCATATACTGACAGCGGGTAAGGTCTGCGGGGCAATGGAATCCCAGAGCTGGTCGCGAACGGCCCGGATCTCGCGTAGTGTCCGACTTCCCAGAACGGTTACGGTGAACAGGCGTTTGCGCCGACCACCCCGCTCGGCGGTAGCGTCGCCCAGGTAGGAGCTAAGCATACCTTTCTCCTGTAGCCGGTGCAGGGCTGCATGAACCGCGCTGATACTCACCGCGCGGCCGGTTTGCCGGTCCAGTTCATCGGTAATCGCGACGCCATAAGCACCTTCGCCCAGTACTGCTACCGTTAGCAGGACCACTTCTTCAAACTCCCCCAAGTATGTCCGTTTCATGCGTTGAGCTATAATCAACTTTTGTAGAACAAATACAGGGCCAATCATCAAAATAGCCCCTTGGGGCTCCTGAACGGCTTTTTCTGCTGAAATGAATGTCCGAAATCGTACAGATATTGTCCGATGTTGGGAAACAGGCTACTGACGCTGCACTGTTTGGCTCCGATGGGGCGATGCGCTAATCGTGAACGTATGTCAACGCACACTAAATTCGGTGAGAGCGTAAGAAGGTTACGTTTTGGAAGTTGTAATCTTGCGATGGAGAGAAAAATCTAACCACCCCGACACATGTCGTCATCCAAATCCACCTTAAAAAATGCCTGGCCCTACCAGCAGGACCGAATGAACTTACCCGTTGCCGATCTGGAAACGGCGGTGCCTTTTTACGAAACGATGCTGGGATTTCGAGTGATTTTACGTAGCGAGACACCCCATCAGTCGGCGGTACTTGAACGCGACGGCATCCAGATTGGTCTGGCCGAAAACGGGGGCGACCCAGAACAGGACGGATGCTTCTTCGAAGTCGATGATGTCGAAAAGATGCTCGCAGAAGTAAACGCAGCGGGCTTCGACAAGGTAAGCCCCGACTTTCAACAGCAAAAATACGGCGACGTAACGTGGAAGGTCCTGTTCGTTGTCGCTCCGGATGGGCTGTGCTACAGCTTCGGCGAACGGCAGAATTGACCCGTACTGACAACCGGCGATGCGTCGAACCGTCCCGGTTGGTAGTACAAGCCCGGTACTACTCAGTCCGCAAGCTCTTCACCGGATTCGCCAGAGCGGCTTTAATGGCCTGAAAACTAATGGTTATTAGGGCAATTCCAATGGCCAGCAGGCCAGCCAAAAGGAACGTCCACCAGCCAATGTCAATCCTATAGGCAAAGCGTTGGAGCCATTGATGCATAGCATACCAGGCGATTGGGCTGGCAATGACAATCCCGATAATCACCAGCTTCATGAAGTCTCGGGCAAGCAGGGCTACGAGTTGCCCCACTGTGGCCCCCAGTACTTTTCGGATGCCAATTTCTTTAATGCGCTGCTCGGCCGTGAATGAAACCAGACCGAACAGTCCCAGGCAGGATATAAGAATAATTAAAGCAGAAAACCAGCTGAGCAAAGTCTCTGCTTTTGCCTCTAGTTGGTATTGCTTGTCGAAGCTTGTATCCAGAAAGGTACCTTCAAAAGGATATTCTGGTATAAGCGATTCCCAGACCGACCGAACAAGCTCCACGTTGGAAGGCTTGAGCCGAATCAAAACATGGAGCGGGTTATTCGTTCCGTAGTACAGCATCATTGGCTCGATCCGGTTATGGAGCGAAGCAAAATGATAGTCATGTACCACACCGATTACCTGTATGGTAAGCGAGTCGTTTGCTGATGGCCTGATGGTCTGACCAACGGCCTGATTCATCCGCCAACCCATCCACTTAACGAAGCTTTCATTGACAAGAATTGCGCGTTTCTGATCGCTGATAAGGGCAGGATTAAAGTTCCGCCCGGTCTTTAATTTGATATGCAGTAGGTCCAGGTAAGCCTCGTCGACGTGCGCGGAAAAGACCATCTGCTCTGTTTTCTGACCGCCAACTTCCCGGACAACGCTCGCCTTCGCTTCATTGGTGATCGGATTTAGTCCCAGCGATACGGCGTCGATCCGGCTGTTTTGTGCCAATGTTGTTTTCAGAACCTGCATTTTTTTGCGTATCGCTTCTTCGGGTGGTACGTTCACCACCAGCACCTGATCCTTTGTAAAACCCGGATCTTTGCTCCGTAAATAGCCCGTCTGCTGCCGTACAATCAAGGTACTGACGATCAAAATGACCGAAATTGTAAATTGCAGGATGACCAGCGACTTACGGGTCCACTGGCGACCGACTCCTGCCGATTGCCCCTTCAGAACGACCACCGGCTGCGCCGACGATAGAAAGAGGGCCGGATACAGGCCAGTTAGTAGACCCACTACACCAAGTACACTCAGGCCACCAGCCACCAATGACCAGGTAGGCATTGTTATTGGAATAGCGGTAAGCTGTTCGAACAGGGGCCGAACACCAATGATTATCCCCAGTGACAGCACCGTGCTCATGAGCATTATCAGAAATGCTTCGCCCAAAAACTGTCCGAGCAACTGTCGTTTACCAGCACCCATAACTTTTCGGATGCCTACTTCTTTCCGGCGCTTAATGGCCTGAACCACGTACAGATTCATGTAGTTGATACAGGCTACCAGCAGAATAAACACGGCTACTATGGAGAAAATAGCCAGATATAGTCGGCTGCCTTTGGGCGTATCGTCAAACAGTCCCTCAACGAAGTGTAGTTCAGATAGCGGCTGTAGCTGATGCTCAAGTTTAATATCGTATCCTAATGCCTTAATGCGCGGGGCTACCTGTGCCTTGTCAAATTGGGCCAGCTTCCGGCGAAAGCCACCGGCCCGTGTTTGATCGTTCAACAGCACGTACGTAAAACAGGAGGTGTCAAATACGTCTTCGGCGGTGGCTGGTCCATCTTGCCAGGAGAGCAGGATATTGAATCGTAAGTCTGTGTTGGCCGGCAGGTTTCGCAATACGCTGGTTACCATGTAGGGGTGCCCATTCAGGTGCAAAATTCTTCCCGTCGGGTCGACTGCTCCAAAGTATTTCTCTGCCATCTGTTGAGTTAGTACCGCGCTATTCGGCTTATCCAGCGCAGTTTTGCTGCCGAAAAGCAGACGGTACGAGAAGACATCAAAAACGCTTTTATCGACCTGATACACATCACCTTCGTTGGTCAGGACATTGTTGTTTCGTATGGTCGCCACCGAAACGGCCTTGAACCGGACGGTTTTTAGAACCTCAGGATACGTCTGCTGAAGTCGGGGGCCAAGGTCCGTACTCGATACGGCCAGACCATCGTCAGAGCCGGTCATTTTAAAACGGGTAATCACGCGGTAGATCGAATCGGCGCGTTCGTGGAACCGATCGAAGGTCAATTCGTTCCAGACGTACAGCGTAATCAGCCAGCAAGCGGCCATACTGACGGACAAACCCGTAATGTTAATGCCGGTGTAAAGCCGATTTTTAGTTAACGTGCGCCATGCAACTTTGACGTAATTCTGAAACATAAAACAGCCGTACTTGATTGGGTGATCAAGGTACGGATAACGCTAACAGACAGGCTGTTAAAGTTTGTTAAGTGAGGTACTACTCATTCCGCAAACTCTTCACCGGGTTCGAGAGGGCAGCTTTGATACGTTGATAACTCACCGGGAGCCACTTATTCAACAGGGCGTGATAACGAAGGCAACCAACATGACAACATCTTTCGAGAACAGAAATTTAGTAGCCGTTACCTCTATTTTTCTACAATGTCGTAATCTGTTACCAGTCCATCGGATGTCAGGTAGACGATCACGTACTGCTGGGCGGTATCGGTAACGAGTTTGTAGTTCAGTATCTGACTCACCTTTCCCTCGTGCCGCTCGATTCCAGAGTTTTTTACATCGTCATCGCTGATGAATGTCATGGATTTAATGCTATCCAATGAACGGCTGCCCTGGCTGAAACCCCGACGGGCACCGGGCGTAATTCCGGGCGTTTCTGCAACAGCTTTACCTCCTTTTGACATCGCCATCAGGGCCGTTTCGATCTGGTGTGTACGCGTTGCATTCGTGTCATGTCCTGGTTTCGGCGCGTGAAAAAGTGGTCCGATGCGCGGTATTTTTCGTTCGTCTTTGTCCTGTTTCCATTCCAGCGCGGTTATTTTTCCAGTGGCATCCGGTGTAAAGGTCAGATAGGCATCACGGTCTACCGATACAAATCGAGTTGGGGTTTCGGGAACAAATTCCTCATCGCCAAAACCATCCACGAGCGTTACCAGCCGATTCTTCTCGGCCATAAGCGTGATCATCCGGTTATTGGCAAACTCGTAACGTCCCTCGTAGGCCGCCAGCGTTTTAGCCTCTACCGGCACAGCTTTGCGATCGGCTGTTTTCGTTGCTTTATAATCCAGCCAGTTATAGTGTTTAGCTACGGCGTTTACGATCTGGCCCATCATTCGGGAGTTATCGTTGGCGTTGATCATAATAGCCACACCCTGCCCGGTTTCAACACCGGCGGTGAGCAGGGCATCGAAACCCTCATCCCGGCCATTATGACCAAAACGCATCGTATGGCCTTCGCCCTCCAGAAAAACGCCCAGCCCGTCGTTATCTTTCTGATCGGTGAGCATTTGCCGGGTCATTGTCTGCGACAGGACAGCCTTCGGTTCCCCGGCGAACGTATGCTGAATACCAATGGCAAAACGTGCCAGATCAGACGGTGTCGTCCAGAGTCCGGCAGCGGCCATTTCGGGGTAAATGTGCCAACGTCCTTTCACTTCGCTCCGGTCTCCGTAATAGCCCGTAGCGGTCAGTTTAGCTTTATCGGCAGGCAGTGGTTGTTGATACGTGCTTTCAGTCATGCTCAATGGCCCCAATACCGTTTCCTGCATAAACTGAGGAAAGGGTTTGCCTGTCACGTCCAGCACGAGTTGCTGCATGACGGTGTAGCCCCCGCCCGAATACCGCCAGCGAGTGCCCGGCACAAAATCGACCCGAACGGGAGCGGTGTTGGCGGGTGTTGCTCCGTTGAGAATCTGCGGAACTGTTGGTATCGGTTTGCCGACTTCATAGCCGGGAAAGCCATGAACTGTTAGCCCCGTTGTATGGCTGAGCAACCCGCGTAGGGTTACTTTTTTGTCTTTCGTAAACTCATTCTCCGGTACTTTCCAGGTGCGCAGCTTCACGTTCACGTCTTCATCGAGCGACAATTTGCCCGCTTCGGTCAGGTACAACGCGCCAACGGCCGCCACTGATTTACTGACTGACCCTGCCTGAAACAGGGTGGCCGTTGTGAGTGGTGTCTTTTCGTTTTTGTCCGTAAAGCCATAAGCCATAGCCTTCACGATCTTACCATCCTGAATGATGGCAATTGACAAACCGGGTACATGTCGTTTTCGTAACTGGTCACGAATGAAATCGTCCAGATCGTCGGCAAGGACCGGAGAACCGAGAAGGAGTAATGAAATGACAGCTAGGGGATAACGCATAAAAATGTAGTAAGAGCGAATGCGGATAAAGGACAAGGGTAATAAGAAATAGTTGCCTGCAATGCCTGTCTGGCTTTCATAATAAAACTACTCAGACCGCAAACTCTTCACCGGATTCATCAGGGCGGCTTTGATGCTTTGGAAACTGACCGTCAGTAACGCAATCCCGATGGTGAGTCCACCCGCCAGGGCGAATACCCACCAGGCGATGTCGATTTTGTAGGCAAAGTCCTGAAGCCATTTGTTCATGGCCCACCAGGAAATAGGTGAGGCTATAACCAGGGCTAGCAGAACCAGCTTGATAAAATCTTTCGAGAGCAGCGTAACGATACTGGCAACGGATGCGCCAAGCACTTTCCGAACCCCAATTTCCTTCGTGCGTTGCTCAGCCGTGAAGGCGGCCAGTCCAAACAGGCCAAGGCAAGCAATGAACAAGGCGAAACCAGTAAAGACACTGAATAAGCTGGCTAACCGGGCCTCCGATTTGTAGATGCTATTAAAGGTTTGATCGAGAAAATAATACTCAAACGGTTTCTCGGCATTGATCTGATGATAGGCTGTTTCTATGCGCCCGACCGTTTGCTGTAAATCAGCGCTGGGCTGAATACGGATGTACAGACTGCCCCCGAACGTAGCCATGGCACTGGCGGTATCTTTGGCAACGAAGAGCGCCAGTGGTTCGTTGGAATCGTTGATATCGGTAAAATAGAAATTACGCATCACACCCACCACTTCACTCTTCTCCGATCCAAATGACAGCCGCTGGCCCAGAGGTTGATTACCGATTCCCATTTTTCGAACGGCTATTTCGTTCAGGACAACGGTATTGGGAGCCGCCAAACGTGTTGGGTCAGGTTTACTTTTCCAGGGAATCTGGAGGGTTTCGGCAAATTGATCGTCTACGGATAAGACGTGAATGCTGATGTCTTTCTTCGTTGTCGGCGATTGCGTAAAAAAGATACTACCCCCTTCTTTATAGAGTACCGACGACGCAGCCGCTACCCGCTCCACACCCGGTATCTGCCGCAGGTCGTGTTTTAATATACTGTATTGTTGGGTAAGGGAGGCATCTACCGGCAGAACGAGGACGCGGTCTTTATACAACCCTAATTTCCGGTTTTGCAGGTGCTGTACCTGCTGGTAAATCAGCATACTACAGCCAATTAAACCAATGGATACCGTAAACTGAATGACCGTGAAAACCCGGCGAACAGCGGGGCCTCCTTTACCGGTTGTCAGATTGCCCTTCAATACATTAACCGGGCTAAAAGAGGATAGTAACACGGCCGGGTAGCTTCCGGACAGCAGCACGCAGGTTATCAATAGACCCAGTGCCGCCAGTCCGAATTCAGGTGTATACATAAACGACGGGTCGATATCGAGTTGCAGGAGCTGGTAGAACGGTGGTCGAAGGACCTTCACCAACACCAGGGCTAACAGGAAGGCCAGCCCCGTAATCAACATTGACTCGCCATAAAATTGACCCGCGAGTTCGCTTCGGCCCGCGCCCATTACTTTCCTGACACCCACTTCACGAGCGCGTTGGGTAGCGCGGGCAGTGGTTAAGCTCATGTAGTTGATCAACGCCAACAACAGAATGAGAGCCGCAATGCCCAAGAAGATGGTCAGGTAGCGTGAGTTGGCGGTGTCGCCGAAATTCATGCCTAAATGCACACTCGTTAGCGGGTCGATAATATACCGGGTTCCCTGCATATCACCTCCGGATGCTTTGACCAATCCAGGCAGTGTGCGAAGTATACGGCCCGTATCGGCTGACGAGTTGAGTAGAAAGTAGGTTCGAAATGATCCACCCTGTACACGCTGATTCAGTAAGGCCACCTCATCATCCTTGATGAATTGATTTTGTATTCGTTCAATAGCCGGATGACTTTTAAGGGAAGCAACAAAGTCGAATTGCACGGTCGAGTTCGACGGTGGATTTTTCAGTACACCCGTTACCTCGAACCGGAGCTTATTGTTATAGGTGATCGTTTTGCCGACGGGATCTTCGTGGCCGAAATAGCGTTCGGCAGTACGCTCTGTCAACAGAACGGTCATCGGCCGAAGGAGTGCCGTCTGGGCTGATCCGTCAACCAGCGGGAACGAGAAAACGGTAAGAAATGACGGATCGGCCAGAATAAATTTATCTTCAAAAAACTTGCGTTCCGGACTGGTTTTGATCACAACCCGCCCCGGCGTTGTAGCAACGCGGACCATATCCAGCACACCGGCATTTGCTTCCTGAACAGCCAGTCCAAACCGAGCCGACACCCGCTCGCTTTGCATTTCCTGCTCCCCAAACTTCATTTTAGAATAAACCCTGAAAATCCGGTCGGCGTTGGCATGGAAGTGATCGTACGTGCGCTCATGAATCACAAACAGCAGAATGAGCAGACTGACCGCAATACCCAGTGCCAGCCCGCCAATGTTGATGGACGAGTATGTCTTGTTCTTGACCAGGTTTCGGAAGGCGATTTTCAGATAATTACGCAGCATAGTCGTTGTTGCTGGATTTGGATACGCATTAGTTGGTTGTCGTTTCATCAGGGAAGGCCGCATTAAGCTCACCACATCTTTCACATAACGCCAGCGAGCTTTCTGCAAGCCAATTTGCTTGACCCGTTGCTGGAACAGCTCGTCTAAATCATCCTCCAGCTCGTCTACACGGTGGGGCGCGCAAAATAAGTGGAGCAGGCGCGTGGCCAGGCGGGGCGGGTAAAGGTTCATGTCCAGGCGGTGTTAGGAATGGCCTCCCACATCTGATTGCGCACCTGCCGAACGTCCTGTAACGCCCGACGGCCAGCCGCTGTAACGGAATAAAGACGCTTTCGTCGGCCACCACGTTCGGTGGTTACGCCACCTAATTCTGACGTCACCAGGCCTTTCTCGGCCAGCCGATTCAGAGCGGAGTGTACCGCACCAAGATTAACTGAGCGGTCCATCTGCCGTTCGATCTCCGTGACTACGGCGGCTCCATACGCATCTCCCGACCGGATTGCCACCGCCAGTAATACCACTTCTTCAAACTCACCTAAGTACGTTCCCTTCATGGTCGTTTATTAGTTATGTATATGTATAACAAATGTCTGGCCAAACTATAAAAAAGGCCATTCCGATTAGAAATGGCCTTTTTTATACTGTAGTTCTTTGTTGTAGTGTCCAGAAACGGACAATTTTTGTACGCATCTGGACAGGTGGCGTTCAGGCCTTCACGCTATCTTTTCCGAGAATTCTGGCCCGGTGCTGGATGCCCCAGTCCCGTAACGCTTCGATAATGCTGTTTAGTGATTGGCTATATTCAGTCAACTCATATTCGACGGTGACGGGCATGGTTGCATAGACACGCCGAATCGCAAACTCGTTCATTTCCAGTTCCTTTAATTCTTTGCTGAGCATTTTGGCCGTTATTCCCGAAACCAGCCGCTGCAACTCGCCGAAGCGCCTTGGCCCACCGCTCAAGGCAACGATGATAGGTAGTTTCCACTTGCCGCTCAGAACATAAAGGGCGTCCTGAACAGCCTGTGAGCTCTGTGAGCAGTCTGCAGCAGAATGGCTGGGCCTTAAACCACCTACAGATGGAGAAGCTGTCTCAGGAATTTTGCTCATGGATTAAAGATACCAGACTGTATTGAGTCGGCCATGAAGTATCCAGAAGTATAGTGGTATCCTTTGGGATACTGCTTACAAAAAGATAGTTAGTTTAGGTAGGTTTGCTACCTGATCTGTAGCCACCAAAGGTTACTGTAAGCTGCACTTATCATGAACCAAAAAGTGATGCGTATTCTCACGATCGTGATGACCGTTCTGGCCGCTGGCCTGCCCATTCTCAGTGGGGTAATGAAGTTAACCCAGTCGAAAGAGGTGATCGACACCCTCACGAAAGCGGGGGTAGAAGACAAGGTTCTTGTCCTAGGCCTGATGGAAATCGGCTTTGCTGCCCTGTTCATTTATCCTAAAACGATGAAACTGGGATTTATTTTGCTTTCCTGCTACTTTGCCGGCGCACTTGCCACCGAACTATCGCACGGCTTGCCCCTCAACGCATTCCTCCCTCTTGTGCTGATCTGGATTGCCGCTTTCCTGCGGGATAAAACCATCTTTTTGCCAACGCAAGGGGTATCGTAGAGACGCAACCCTTTGCGTCTCCTATGCGTCAGCAAAAACCATCCGGTCAAGGAGACGCAAAGGGTTGCGTCTCTACACATTATTCGCTCCGTAAGCTTTTTACTGGATTCATCAAAGCCGCTTTGATACTTTGGAAACTGACGGTCAGCAAGGCAATGGCCAGGGCCAGCAGACCGGCAATCGCGAACATCCACCAGGCAATGTCGATTCGATACGCAAAGCCCTCAAGCCATAGACTCATGGCCCACCAGGCAAGCGGAACCGCAATGACAATAGCGATCAGGACCAACTGGATAAAGTCTTTCGCCAGGAGTTGAATGACGCTGGTAACGCTGGCCCCCAATACTTTACGCACGCCAATTTCTCGGGTACGAACCTGGGCCGTATAAGCCGCCAACCCGAACAAGCCCAGGCATGAAATGAGGATGGCAATGGACGAAAAAATAGTGAACAGAAGCCCGGTTTGCTGTTCGGATTTGTAGAGGTTATTGAATACATCGTCCAGAAACGAATAGACAAATGGGAAGTCGGCATTGTATTGTTTCCAGGACTGTTTCGCCGAGGCTATGGCTTGTTCGGCCTCCTTACCGGTTGTCTTGATGTAGATAACCCCTGAGTTCTGGGGTTCGTAATAAAATATAGAAGGCTCGATCTTCTGCTTCATCGACGCAAAATGGAAATCTTTTACCACGCCGATGATGGTTCCGTTATGCTTCCAGAGTCTGAACCGCTTGCCTATAGGATTATCGAGCCGCGCGGCTTTAACCGCCGATTCGTTCAGGATAAAATGCAGCGAGTCGGCAACGGCCCCGGTAAAATTGGCGCCCTGCTGTAGCTTCATATTGAAGAACGGAATGAAGTCTTTGTCGATCGCTACAGAGTACATCATCATGGTTTCGCCCTGTGCTTTTCCATCCCATGCATTATCACCGGTTTGGCCGCCCAACGCAACAATATCGGCGTCGGCCCGGGTAATGGCCGCTACACCCGGCTGATTTAACAGGTCGGCTTTCACCGCGTCGTAGTGCTTGCTCATGTCCCGCATGAAAAAAGCGAACACATGCGTTTTGTCATAGCCTAGTTCTTTGGATCGGATGTATTGCAGTTGGTTATTGATGATAAACGTCCCCGCTATAAGAATAACCGAAACGGCAAACTGCACCACGACCAACAGTTTCCGAAACGAGGCTTCACTCAACCGGGCCGAAACTTTGCCTTTCAGCGCTTTCAGCGGCTCAAACGACGACAGCAACACCGCCGGGTAGATACTCGACGCGGCCAGCGTACCGATGATGGTCAGCCCGATAATCTGCCAGATACGGTAGTCGCTGACATTCAGAACGAGTTCTTTGCCCGACAGTTGATTGTAAAAGGGCAGTAAGCCAAACAGCAACCCTATGGCCAGGGCGGCTGCCAGCGCAAAGAGGAGTGTCGTTTCGACCAGAAACTGTATGAACAACTGACTCCGGGCGGCCCCCACAATTTTACGCATACTCACTTCTTTAGAGCGCAGCAGCGAGCGGGCCGTCGACAGGTTTACGTAATTGATGCAGGCAATGGCTAAAATCAGCAACGCAATAATAGAGAACATTCGGACTGTTTCGATGCCTCCTTCCGTACCGTCGGCTTTGTAGAGGTGCATATCGGGCAGGGCCTGTAACAGGTAGGTGAGGTCGGTATCATCGGGCTTATTGCGGAGGTGAATGGTGCGCAGTTTAGTCGCCAGACTGGCAACCGATGTGTTAGGCTGGAGCAGCAAATAGGTGTAGTACCTGAACTGCGAAAAATCGTTGTCCATGTTTTTCCCATCCCTGTTATCTGCGTAAATATTCTTGAAGAACAGGGACATTGGCAAAAACATGTCGCCCTGAATAGACGAATTTTTCGGAAAATCCCGGATAACACCACTGACCGTAAAAGCGGTGTTATCGTTAGCCGCCAGTACTTTGCCAATCGGGTTTTCATCACCGAAATATCGTTTGGCCGTAGTTTCGGTAACAACAATTGAGTTGTTATTGGGAAAGGGTTTCGCCGGATTGCCCTGGATCAGGTTGAAGTCAAATACCGAGAACAGGGTAGGGTCAGTAAAGAAGGTTTTGTGTTCGCTGATGGTCTTCTCCCTGTATTTGAACAGCGTGTACGCATAGTTCTCCGTTAGCCGAACGGCATCTTTTACCTCTGGCGTTTCGCGCTTGGCAAAGCCCGCAATGGGCGCAACGGTTGCTGTCCAGATTTGCCGACTGCTGCCGGTACCCGCCCAGTTTTCGAGCCGGTAGATAGACGACGACTGGGTATGAAACCGGTCGAAGCTCAACTCATCCTGCACCCACAGTAAAATGAGAATGCCAACCGCCAGCCCGACGGTCAGGCCCGAAATGTTGATAAAGGAGTAAAATTTATTCTTGACCAGATTGCGCCAGGCGGTTCTGAAATAGTTGCGGATCATAGCAGGATTGAGAAAAAAAGGGGACGGGTACTGTGTCGTATTCGTTTGGGCCAGCGGGCGTAACAGTTTCAGCGTACTCCGGCTATAGCGCCAGTCGGCGCGTCGTTTACCGATTGTTTGCACCCAGTGGTCATAGAGTTCGAGCAGGTCGCCCTGCACTTCTTCCATCGTATCGGGGTCACTAAAAACTTCCAGAAGCTTTTGTGCCCAACGGGGTGGTGAATTCATAATTGATACTGAATAATGACCAATGAGGAGCGTAACTAGGAATGAGAGTGAGCTACATTACTTATTTTATATTATCCATTGATCATTCCGACCGCAAGCTTTTCACCGGATTCATCAGGGCCGCCTTGACACTCTGAAAGCTGATCGTTACAAACGCGATGCAGACAGCGACCAAACCCGCTACGGCAAGCATCCACCATTCAATGTCGATCTTGTACACGAAACCACGCAGCCACTGGTTCATAACGTACCACGCGACGGGTGTGGCAATGACGAGGGCAATTAGGACCAGTTTCAGGAAGTCGGTCGAGAGCAAGGTGACGACACTGGCCACGGAGGCACCAAGGACTTTACGCACGCCAATTTCTTTGGTACGCTGCTCGGCGGTGAACGTCGACAGGCCGAACAGACCCAGGCACGAGATGAAAATGGCCAGTAGGGCAAAGTAATTGGCCAATTGGCTAACAACCTGCTCGCTCTTGTAGAGCTTGTCGAACTCCTGGTCCGAAAACTGGTAGGTGAAGGGAAATTTAGGGTTTAATTCCCGGCACAGGGTTTCCAGACCCGCAAGGGCTTCGCTGGTTTTACCCGCTTCGGTACGGACCAGAATAGTACCCCACTGCCGTTTGTTATCGAGCCGGACGATCAGTGGTTCGATCGCCTGATGCATGGAGGTGAAGTGGAAATCTTTCAGCACACCAATGATGGTACCCTGGCGCTGTCCCCAGGACAACGGTTTGCCGATGGGGTTTTTGTAGCCGATCTTGGCCAGGGCCGTTTCGTTGATGAGGTAGCTAAGGGAGTCTATTCCGAAACTCCGGTCAAAATCCCGTCCCTCGCTTAATTGCAGTTTCATCGTTTTTACGAAGTCATACTCAACGGCCGTATTGGCAAAGGAGGTGACGAGGTTCGGGTCTTTACCCGTCCAGTTAGCATCGTTTATGTGGTGACCAATCTGGGTAGGTGATTCGCGCATCCGGGACAGGCTGAGGATGCCGGGGAGCTTGCCTGCTTCTTCCTTAAGCAGGTCATACTTAGCAGACAGATCACCTTCCAGGGGGATGTAGATAAGGTTTTCGCGATTATAGCCGAGATTCTTGGTCTGGATGTAATCCGTTTGGCGGTACATGACAATCATGCCGACAATAAGAATGATTGATAGGGAAAACTGAAAAACAACGAGCCCTTTCCGGAACAGGGTAGCCCCGGCCTTGAATGTCACCCCTCCCTTCAGCACACGTGCCGGACTCAGCGACGACAGGAAAAAGGCGGGGTAGCTGCCCGATACCAAACCGGTCAGTGCGAGTAAGCCAAGCAGCATGGCCCAAAATTGTGGCTGGTCAATGGGTAGCGTCAATTGCTTGCCGGTGAGCATACTAAAGCCGGGCAGCAGCACAGAAACCAGCATTACGGCGATTAAGATGGCGAGGAATGTGATAAGCATGGCCTCCCCCACAAACTGCCCCATCAGGGCGGAACGAACAGCACCGATTACTTTCCGGACCCCCACTTCTTTGGCCCGTTTGGTGGAGCGGGCGGTGGCCAGATTCATGAAGTTGACACAGGCAATGAGCAGGATGAAAAGTGCGACCAGGCTGAACAGGCGAACGTATTCAATCCGGCCACCGTCGACCTGCCCGTTCTTAAAGGTGGAGTGCAGGTACTTCTCCGGGTAAGGCTGCAAGGCCAGTTCAGTACGGGAGCCGGTGTTTTTAGCCCGGTACTGGTAAATGAACTCCTTGATTTTTGCTTCGACTTTTACGGGGTCGGTTCCGGTGCGGAGCTGCACAAAGGTGAGTGGGTTGGTATTGCCCCAGTTTTTCGCCCATTCGTTTAGTTTGACAAAGTCGACCCAGGGGCGCAGAAAATCGAACTGCTGGGATGAGTTAGCCGGTATATTCTCGAAAACGGCGGTTACCTGCAGGTCTTCCTTATCCTGGTAGCGAATGGATTTCCCGATAGCCTGCTCCGCGTTACCGAAAAACTGCTCGGCCATCCGGCGTGAGACAGCGATGCCGCCCGGACGACTCAGGGCTGTTGCTGGTGTTCCCTGTAGCAGGGGGTAGCTAAACATCTGGAAGAAGTCGGCCCCGGCAAACGTGCCGTTCTGTTTGTTGATCGTCTTGCCTGCTTCAAAGGTGATAGGGGCAATGTCCTCCAGACCGCTGGCCAGCTGCACCTCGGGGATAACCCGCTTCAGTTCGTCGGCCAGTAGCCCCTGCGTGAAGTAGTTTGCCTCAATCTTGCCATCGTAATACTGCCGTTCATATACCTGATACAACTGGCTACCGTTCGCGTGAAAAGCGTCTACACCCCGTTCGTCCTGTACCCAGAGCAGGATCAGTAAACTACAGCTCATGCCGAGGGCCAGCCCAAGAATATTGATGCCCGAAAACGCTTTGTTGCGAATCAGGTTGCGCCAGGCGATTATGAAATAGTTGCGAATCATGGTAGCGTTGAGAAAAAAAGGGGATGGGTACTGTGTTGTATTCGTTTGGGCCAGCGGCCGCAGCAGTTTCAGCGTACTCAGGCTATAGCGCCAGTCGGCACGTCGTTTGCCGGCCGTTTGCACCCAGTAATCGTACAGTTCAAGCAAGTCGCCCTGCGTTTCTTCCCGGGTATCCGGATGGCCCCACCAGCTCAGGAGTCGCTGAGCCCATCGGGGCGGGGAGGGCGGTTGACGAGGGGGTTTCATGATTATTCGCTCCGTAAGCTTTTTACTGGATTCATCAGGGCCGCTTTGACACTCTGAAAGCTGATTGTGAGTAGAGTAACGGCCAGTGCGCCCGCCCCTGCGCCTGCAAAAACCCACCACGATAAATCCGTTCGGTACTGGTAGTTCTGCAGCCAGTCTGAAAGCAGGTAATAAGCGATAGGCGTTGCCAGACAGAAAGCAGCAAGAACCAGTAGTACGAACTCCGTTGAGAGTAGCCGCCAGACGTTGAATACCGATGCACCAAGGACTTTTCGGATTCCGATTTCTTTGGTACGTTGTTCGGCTATGAAGGAGGCCAACCCGAACAGACCCAGGCAACTGATCAGGATGGCCAAACTGGCAAAGCCACCTGCCAGTTTGCCAATGCGCTCCTCAAAGCCAAATTTTTGGCTAAACTCGTCATCCACAAATTTGTACTCAAAGGGAGTTAGTGGATCATAGGCTTTAAGTACCTGTTCTACCTTCGCCAGGGCCTCGCTGGTGGGGAGCTGTGGAGCCAGCTTTACATTGATCGTGTTGATGTTAGCATAGCTCAATACAAAAAAGGACGGGTTAGCGGGTTTGAAGGGGTCTTCTTTGAGCATGTCTTTGATCACGCCAATAACTTTGTAGTGTCGCCCTCCCTGATGGATCAGTTCACCCAACGGGGTTGAAAACCCCATTAGTTTTACGGCTGCTTCGTTTAAGATCATAGCGGCCGTGTCGGTCGAGAAAGCCCTGGAGAAATCCCGGCCCGTCAGCAAACGCCAGCCTACCGTTTTGCCATAGTCATGCGTTACGAAATTCGACATGACCAGCGGATGCATGTCGGGCGTTTTGGTTCGCCAGGAGAAATCCGTCGTTCCACCGTACTGAACAGTGACAGAGCCCGATGATTCAGACATGTCAGTAACCGCCCCTGTTGTAAGCATGTCGTTTCGTATGGCTTCGTAACGGCTTGCTAATTCGGGGGTATTCATTTTTATTTCAATCAAACCCTGTCGGCTGTACCCAATCGGGCGGTCTTTAGCGTGTTCGATTTGTCGAAAAACAATGATAGTGCCGATAATCAGAACAACGGAAACGGTAAACTGAAACCCTACCAAAACCCGTCGGGGAATGGCCGCATACCGGTTGGTCCGGAATATTCCCTTCAAGACTTTAACCGGCTGAAATGAGGATAAATACAAAGCAGGGTAACTACCGGCAATGAGCCCGGTGAACAGGCTAAAGCCAAGGCCGGAGAACCAGAACCACGGATTTAGCCACAAGATGGCTATCTTCTTATCGGCGATCTGATTGAAAATGGGTAGCGCAAGCTGAACGAACAGAATAGCCAGCAGGAAGGCCAGCAGGGTTGTTGAGATCGATTCAATAAAGAACTGAGCAATCAACTGACTTCGAACGGAACCTACTGCTTTCCTGATGCCTACTTCTTTGGCCCGCTTCTCACTTCGGGCGGTGCTCAGATTCATGAAGTTGATACAGGCCAGGAGGAGTACAATACTACCAATAATACCAAAAAGCCGGACAAACGTAATGAACCCACCCGTATTGACACCGTCTTTAAATTCTCGGTATAAATGCCATTTGCTCATCGGATGCAGGAAGAATTCAGGCTTGTAGGCTGGCGGGTCATCCCGTTTCATCCGGATGTCCTTGATCTTGGCCGATACCTGCCCGAAATCTGCACCCGGTTTGAGCTGGGCAAGAATCTGGTACGAATTGCTATCCCATTGGTCTTGCTGGCTCCTGGTGTCATCATTCGTCGCTAGAAGCAATTTCCAGGGCGCTATGAACAGTACATTCTTGAAGGTGCTATTGTCCGGAAAGTCGCTGTAGATGCCGACGACTTTCATCGTCTGCTTATTATCCAGTTTGAGTAGTTTATTGATAGGATTTGAATCGAACAAGGCGTTGGCGACCGATTCGGAAAGCAATATTGCGTTAACGTCATTGAGACCAGCTGCCGAGCCTGCCAGCATATTAAGCGACAGCATTTTTGTAAAATCCGGCTCCACGTAATTGCCGGTCTTTACAAACTTCTTCTCGCCAGCGGCCAGAATACCGCTTCGTTGCGCCGATAGACTGACCGCTTCAAAATCGGGATAGTTGCTCCGAAGTTCTTCGGCCAGTGGAATAGGTACCGCATCGTAGGATGATTTTTCAACGTCGAACTTGACAAATTGCCAAAGCTGTGCAATACGGTCGTAGTTTTTCGTGTGTTTGTCGAAGGCGAGCTCATCGAAAATCCAGAGGCCAATGAGCATTGCCACGGCCATACCCGCTGCCAGTCCGAAAATGTTGATAAAGGAATACACCTTGTTCTTGACCAGGTTTCGGAAGGCGATTTTTAAATAATTGCGGACCATATCAGCGCTTAGTGAAAAGGGTGTCGTTTCGGGTTGGTTTGATTGCTTTCTGGCCAGCGGCCGCAGCAATTTGAGCGCGCTCAGGCTGTAGCGCCAATCGGCTTTCCGTTTGCCCACTGTTTGCACCCAGTGGTTGTAGAGTTCGAGTAAGTCACCCTCGACTTCTTCTCGTGTGTTGGGATCGGTCCACCAACCGAGCAGGGTAGTTGCCCATCGGGGCGGAGAATGATGCCTGTTCGTTCGCATAATCAGCTACCCATGAGTTGCAGCGTCTGTGGCGGAAGCGATCCCCATAATTCCTCCCGTACCTGCTTCACGTCCAGCAACGCTTTCCGACCAGTAGCCGTGACGGTAAAAAATCGTTTGCGCCGGCCACCCCGCTCGGCGGTAGCCCCACCCATTCGGGATGATAGAAAGCCTTTTTCGGCCAGCCGTTGCAGGGTGGTATGCACGGTACTGAAACCAACCGACCGACCGGTCTTCTGCTCGATCTCCTGCGTGATTGTAACCCCGTAAGCCCCTTCGTCAAGGATGGCTACCGTCAGCAGGACCACTTCTTCAAACTCCCCCAAAAAGGCCCTCTTCATAGAAAATGATATTTAATCTCATATTGTCGATCAAATGAGGTGCCAATTGATGTAATCACGTTTTCTGGCTCATCAGGTAGGTTCGAGCGGCTACGCCATGTCCGAAATCGTACAATATGTGTCCGGCTATGAACAGGGGTTTAACCTGGAAACGTCCTACAATTGGTGGCTTACCCGTACCTTCACCTCTCTATTTTGTATCCTGATCATTGTTACTAACAGACCGGTACCTGCAACCATGGCCCTGAAAACCCTTGTCAAAATATCTAACGTTACGAATCTGAGTGATGCCCGCTACTGTGCCGGAATGGGCGTCGATATGCTTGGCTTTTCAATGGATGCCGATTCCGCAAATTATGTAGCGCCCGCCACCTTTGCGGAAATGCGTTCGTGGGTAGCCGGTGTGCTGATCGTTGGCGAAACGACGTCGACCGATGTCGGCATCATCGAACAATTGCTTGATGCCTACCAGCCCGATCTGTTACAGGTCGATGAAGGAGCGATGCTACCGTACCTGAGTACGTTTGGTAACCGTCCTGATGGACTTCGACTCATTCTACGCGTCGATCTATCACAACTGACCCTCGACCAACTAGAAACCCTGTTTAAAACGGGTTCAGCCGGAGCCGAGTACATCTTGCTCGAAAGTAATGGCCCGCTTCATCTCGACACTGATCTTAAAGCGGTTCTCCAGCGGCTGGCCGGCCGTTACCCGGTTTTGCTCGGTACCGGAATTTCCGCCAACAACGTTCATGAACTGCTAACCGACCTACCCGTGCAGGGGATTGCGCTCAGTGGTGGTAATGAAGAACAACCGGGTAACAAGGAATTTGGGGAGCTGATGGATGTGCTGGAAGCCATCGAGGTGGAAGAGTAAGGAGTAGGTGGCTAAGGTAGGCCACTAGTTAGCCCCTATTTCGCTACTGTGTATAACCTACTATCATTGAAAACACACTTCCATCAATAGCCGCGTCCATCTGTCCAGTTCTATTTCCACCGAATTGGACAACCTGCTACGTTTGTTACGGTTTTAACGGGCCGGCGATCCGGCAAACAAGGCCATGAATAAACGACTGGAACGTATCTCCGACGAAGCAATGGTTGGGGGCGTATGTGCGGGCTTAGCCCAGTACTTCGGATTGAACCGCACGGTGGTGCGTCTACTTTTTCTGATCGGCATTCCACTACCCGGTTTTCCGGCGCTGCTGATTTACGCTATCTTGTGGATTGCCATGCCAAAGCAACCCTTCGGGGCTTCTGTCAACCAACTAACCGTGTATTCAAACCCAATTTTTTCTATGAATCCATACAACCCCAATCAACCTGCATCACCCGACCGGGGACTCATCGGCGGAGCCATCCTGATTCTGCTTGGCGTCATGTTCCTCATCGATCGTTATTTCGATATTGACTTCGGTGATCTCTGGCCGTTTATCCTGATTGCCATCGGGTTGTGGCTGATCTTCCGGGATCGGATTAAGCCTCCCTACGATCAGAATAATAACATGAACAACCCATCGGATCTCAACAATCCCAATAACCCGCTTTAATCATGCAACGCCGAAATAATGGTTTATTCTGGGGCATATTCCTGCTGACGTTCGGGGTGTTGTTTCTGGCCCGGCGGGCTGGCTGGCTGGACGTTGACTGGCACTCGCTGGTGGATCTATGGCCAGTGCTGCTTATCCTGGCCGGTATCAATATCATCCTGGAACGGCGGGGGAGTGCGGCTGCCTTCGTTACAACCATCATGCTGGCTGTAGCCGTCCCGACTACCCTGTTTGGTTTCTTCACCCATGACCGCGATAACTTTGGTATGCGCTGGAGCCACGACGACGATGATGATAATGACGACAACAACAACGATAGCGATAATGACAGCGACGACGAAAACAGCGACGACGATAACAAGGATGAAGCGTACCGATCGGAACGCCGGCGCCGGGTTACTGAAACGTTGCAGTCCAATACGTTTTCGGAGTCGATGACCGACGATACCCGGGAAGCCGTCCTGAAATTGTCGGGCGGAGCGGGTCGGTTCACCATCAGCGATCCAACGTCAGAACTTATCAAGGCCGATACCAAACAAAATGTAGGCAGCTACTCTATGTCGGTCGACCGGGATGCAACAACACACATCCCGACGATTGAACTCAAACCAACCGAAGAGAATCAGAACGTTGATCTGACGGATGGTAAATTCGAGAATCGCGTCGATGTTCATTTGAACGCCAAGCCTACCTGGACTATGGATGTGGCACTTGGAGCAGGGCAGGGTGATCTGGACGTAAGTGCCTATGCTGTCCGGAGTTTGAAACTGGCTGCCGGCGCTGCCGATCTTGATTTGAAATTAGGTGCCAGGGCCGACATGTCGGATGTAAAGCTCGACGTTGGGGCTGCTTCGGTTACCGTACGGGTGCCTAAGGAGGTAGGTTGCCGAATCAAGAAAGATGGTGCCCTGAACCTGGAGCAACTGGACGATTTTACCGACGTTGGCGGGGGGGAGTTTGTTAGCCCTAACTACGACAGTGCGGCTAAGAAAATGACTATTCGCTTCGACGGGGGTATCTCCCGTTTCAAGGTAGTACGGTACTAAACATCACTAAGCCGGGCGGGGTTGGCTGCCATCGTAACATTACGATGGCAGCCAACCCCGCCCGGCTTAGTGGTAAATTACTTATTCTGGTTGTTCAATCGCTGGAGCAGCATTTTGTTGAACACCTGTTCGGTCTTGTATAACTCTGCCAGCTGAGCTGGTGTAATAACCTTCAGAAACCGACTCATGTACTCATTGTCGAGGTCGGCTAATTTCTGTTTGGTCGCATTTACTTCACGCAGGCCGTTCAGCAACTGATCATCGTTCACGTTGCTTCGGGGAGACTCGTTATTAAGCTGCCTAACCCGTCGGTTCAACTCCTGCTTCTTTCCGTTGTATTCATTGTAAATGGCCCAAAACTGCGGAGCCTGATCGGTCGTGAGGTTGAGCCGGTTGGTAATCATACCAATTTTAGCCGATTCAATCTTCTGGCGACCGTTCACATCATTCTGTGCCCTGGCTGCGTGAGCCGTCAGGGTCAACACAATCAGCCAGCCAATCCATACGTGTTTCATTGCAGTAAAATTAACCATGCTAAAAATTCAGGAGCCTGTATTTTGAAGTTCCAGTGCCGTCTGTTCGTCAATCAATGTCTGAATGTCGGCCGGTTTAACATTCAGGTATTGAATTGCAGTCGTATCGTTGCCCAGCGACGAATGCAACTGCTGACTGTCGGCCAGTTCGTTTGCATCGATACCCTGATCGTCCAGATACGCTGCGATGACGTCATCACTCACTCCCGTCAATGCCTCGCGACCCAGCGACTCCTGACGTTGGGGCAGCGTTTGCCAGACCAATACAGCGATAAGACTAGCCCCTGCCAGCGAGGTCACCGTTCGTTGCCACGACCAGCTGATTGAGAACGCTGGTTTAGACCGACGCGCAACACGGGCCTGTACGCGGGATGGTAACTGATCGAAGTAGCCATCGGGCACCGTAAACGGCTGTTGCCGAAGTGGGTGTTCAGGTGGTAATTCGTCAAGCCGGAAGGGATTATTCGTATCCATTAGGTATGTGTGTACAAGTCACACGATTTGTTGTTTACGTCGTTTGGAATTGGACAGCCCAGGAGGACTGGGGTTTAATCAGTTGTGTCTGTTTTTGTCAGATAATCCTCGATTTTTTTAACGGCGAGGTGATATGACGCTTTCAACGCACCTACCGATGTACCCGTGATCTCCGAAATCTCTTCGTACTTCATGTCGTCGAAGTATTTCATGTTAAAGACCAGCCGTTGTTTATCGGGTAGCTTCAGCAGGGCTTTTTGTAGCTTCATCTGTATCTGCTCCCCGCTCAACTCGCCCCCCGAGGTGACGAAATCGGAATTACTTTCCAGCTTTTCCATCAACTCACCTTCCACATCGCCAATGGGCAGGAAAAACCGTCGACGCTTCTTGCTCAGGAAGTTCAGGCATTCGTTTGTAGCAATCCGGTATATCCAGGTATATAACTGACTATCACCCCGAAACTGTTCCAGGCTGTTCCACACTTTTATAAACGTTTCCTGCACCAAATCATCGGCGTCGTCGTGATCGATAACCATCTTACGGATATGCCAATAAATTTTCTGCTGGTACTGACGTACCAGCAGATTAAAGGCATAATTCCGGCTCGACGGATCGCGGTATTTAGCGAGGAGTTCTGCGTCAGTCATTCGTTTACAGGTAGAGACGCGACCCTTCGCGTCTCACAGGCATTAGCAATTGAAGCGTCTTCTGACCGGATGTAGTATGAATGCACCAGAGCCCGAGACGCAGGGGGTTGCTTTCTCTACTGTTTTCTGGCCATTACTTTTTTCACCTGCTCAACGATCTTATCGGCAGTGAGTCCATATTTCTTCATCAGCTCGTCGGGCGTACCGCTTTCACCAAAGGTATCATGAACGCCAACGTATTCCAGCGGGGCGGGGAAATTGCGGGCCAAAACCTGCGCCACGCTGTCGCCTAAGCCGCCGTTGAACATATGCTCTTCGGCCGATACGGCGCAGCCCGTTTTTCTGATCGACGCCAGAATAGCTTCCTCATCGAGGGGTTTGATCGTGTGAATATTGATGATATCCGCTTCGATGCCTTCCGCAGCCAGGATCTCGCCCGCTTTGATCGATTCCCAAACCAGGTGACCTGTGCAGAAGATCGATACATCCGACCCTTCGTTAACGTGCCAGGCTTTGCCAATCTCGAACGTCTGGTCGGCAGGGGTAAAGACCGGAATCACAGGCCGGCCAAACCGAAGATAAACGGGCCCTTCGTAAGCGGCAATGGCGATGGTAGCGGCCTTGGTCTGGTTATAATCGCAGGGATTGATAACGGTCATGTTAGGCAGCATTTTCATCATGCCCAAATCCTCCAGGATCTGGTGCGTAGCGCCATCTTCGCCCAGCGTTACACCCGCATGGGAAGCGCATATTTTAACATTTTTGTTCGAATAAGCTACCGACTGCCGAATCTGGTCATAAACCCGACCCGTAGCGAAGTTAGCAAACGTAGTAGCGAAGGGGATTTTTCCGCCAATGGTCAGCCCCGCCGATACACCAATCATGTTGGCTTCGGCAATGCCGCACTGAATGAAGCGCTCGGGATTTTCTTTGATGAACGTTTCGAGTTTCAGCGATCCGGCCAGGTCGGCGGTGAGGGCGATCACATTGGGGTTAGAGCGTCCCAGCTCTGCAATGCCCGCGCCGAAACCCGAGCGGGTATCTTTCTTTTCGGTGTATTCGTATTTTTTCATAAACTATGTAGAAACGCAATCTTTTGCGTCTGTTAGTTCGCCGAAGCGAGGGTTTGCAATTTGGTTAAAAAATAATTGGCACTGGGGCAGTTTGGGTGCCGGGCCGCGTTTTCGATGGTGAAACCGTACTTAAGCATTCGCCGGGCCAGAATGGGTTTTGTGCCAACACCGCGCCCTGTTTGTGCCAAAAATAAACGCCTGATCGTCTCGAACGGTTTTAATTCCTGTTCTGGATAATCAACATAAATGGGCTTACCCAGCAGCGCACTCAGCGTAGCTGAATCCGCCAGAAACCAGGCCTCGGCTTCACGAACCGCTACAACGATACACTGGTCCGAGTGCTCGCCAATTCGTTGTCGGGCGTCACTGACCGATGCGTCGTTGTCGAGATCCGTTAAGACAAAAATCGTTCGAGCGCCAGCTTTCGTAAGCGTCACACGTTTTTCCCGAATGTTATGGGGCAACAGGTTACCGTTGCCGTCCGCATCTTCGATGGGTGAAACGCATTGTAAAGCTGACTCAGCCAGCAGCTTTTGAAACGCACCAGATTTAACGATTTTGACTTCCGTATCTCCTTCGCAAATAAAACCAACGTCTACCATGCCAGTCCTCCGTTTAGTGCGTTGGTAAGCCAGGCTTCATCGGTTCGCATACCCGAAAAATCGCCCTCGCTGAACTGTCGCGTCGTGGTGGCGCCTTGCTTTTTTTCGACGATGACAAATTCTTCTGGTTTGACGCGCATGGCCATCGACTGCGAATGCGTATTCAGCCAGATGTAGTGGCCGCGTTCCTCGCACATGATTCGAAAAAAATCAACCAGTTCACCCGCTACCTGTGGGTGAAGTCCGTTCTCCGGCTCTTCTATGCACAAAAACTGTGGCTTGTCATCGCTCTGGTAAACAGCCGTCAGCAGCGCCAGAATGTTATACGTACCATCAGAGATCATGTCTTTGGTGAAGTAGTTAGGCGAAGACTGCTCGAACCAATGTAACTCATCGCGATCATCAACTTCAACGGCTTTGAACTCAGGTACAAATAGCTCCAGCCACTCGAAGATTTCACTTCTTAATTGCTGATTCGTCAAGATGCGCTTCAGGACGTTCTCAAGATTGTTGCCTGAGAACGTTAGTTGATTGTTATCTTTGAAGTTTAGCTTTTGACGTTTTTCGTTCCCTATGAAGAGATGTAGAAAGTTGATAATGAACTGATGGTGAGATGGCTGACTGTTTGTGAAATAGTCAGTAAGTTTTGAATCATCATATCGCACTTTTACATTATAGCCGCCCATTTTATCATCCCACGAAAGGAACACGAGAGAAGTATCAAACTCAGTAGTAACATTCACTCTATCACTAGATGAGTTTCTATTAATAAAAGAACCCCTACCTCCAAATAAGCTCTCGGCTAAAGTTTTGGCTCTGGCATTAACATTCACAAACTCCAAAGCCTCGAAAATATTCGATTTGCCTGACCCGTTAGGGCCAACAAAGACCGTGAACGGACGGGGCTCAACAAGCTCGATCCGCTCAATGGACTTGAAATTTTCGATGACCAGGCGTTTGATTTTCATGGGTTCGTGGTGTAGAGACGCAAGGGATTGCGTCTCTACAGGTTACGATCAATAATCGGTAACGCCAATGGTCAGTGGCAGACCGTTCAGGGCCTGCTGGAGCTGGTCGGCGTTAGGGGCTGTACCGTGCCACTTGTAATTGCCAACCATGTATTCGACGCCGAAGCCCATCTCGGTGTGCATCAGAATCATCGTGGGTACATCCGGGTTTTCCTGTGCTTTGCGGAGCGTGCGGATTACTTCGGCAATGTCGTTGCCTTGCATCTCGTCGACAAACCAGCCGAACGCACGGTACTTGGCCCCTAGATCGCGGTTGCTGTTCACGTCGTCGGTAGTGCCGTCGATCTGAGCGTGGTTGAAGTCGATGATGGCCGTCAGGTTACCCAGCTTCTTGTTAGGTGCAAACTGGGCGGCTTCCCAAACCTGGCCTTCCTGCTGTTCGCCATCACCCATCAGAACATAGACGTGCTTGTCGTCGCCGTTGAGTTTTTTGGCATAAGCAGCACCAGCCGCTACCGACAGACCCTGGCCTAGCGATCCCGAAGCGATGCGAACGCCGGGGATGTGCTCTGCCGTGGCGGGGTGACCCTGTAACCGGCTGTCGAGCTTACGGAACGTAGCCAGCTCAGCAACGGGAAAATAACCGGAGCGCGCCAGCACCGAATAGAAGACGGGAGAAATATGCCCGTTCGAGAGGAAGAACAGATCTTCATCGTGGCCGTTCATGTCGAAAATAGCGTTACCGGCTTCGTCTTTCTTCCGGCGCATGATATCGAAATAAAGCGCGACCAATAAGTCTGTGCAGCCGAGTGATCCGCCGGGGTGGCCCGAGTTAACTGCCGCAACCATGCGGAGAATGTCGCGCCGTACGGCGGTAGCAATACCTTCTAATTCTTGGATTTCCATACTGTTATGCAGCTTTCCAGTCTGCAGCTATTGATTGGTATTAGATAAAAAAGCGGACCTGATGGTCGTGTTACCCTATTTCAAAATCTGTTCTGCGTGTTTTTTGGTATCCACCTTGCCAATAATGTCGGTGATGATGCCGTTTGCGTCGATGATGAACGTGGTGCGAACAGTACCCATATAGCTTCGGCCATACATCGACTTTTCCTGCCACATCCCGTAGGCCTCAACAATTGACTTGTCTGTGTCGGCGACGAGCGTAAAAGGCAGGTCATATTTCGTAGCGAACTTCTGGTGTGATTTCTGGTCGTCTGTACTTACCCCCAATACCTCGTAACCCGCGTCCCGCAAGTTGGCATGGTTGTCGCGCAAACTACAGGCCTGAGCCGTACAACCCGGGGTGTCATCTTTGGGGTAGAAGTAGAGGACTACTTTTTTGCCCCGGTAATCCGACAACTTCACCGGTTTTCCCTGCTGGTCGGTGCTACTGAAATCGGGGGCGGGGTCGCCAATGGCTACGCTCATAGTGATGGATATTAAGGACACTTACAGGTATAAACTACCGGATCAATTTAGGGTTCATCGTTTCCGCTTACGCGCCGGTGCGGCCCGTCGACGAATCACTGGACGCGGAGCCTCAATGGTTGTACTGTCGGAGCCAATGTTGCCCGACCGGTCTTTCACCTGCACGAGAACGGTAGCTCCTTCCTCAAAGGGTTCGGTCGCGTCGAGCTTATCTGACCACAACAGTGCCCGTTTGTAGTCGTATTGCATCAATACCCATTCGCCATCGACCAGCGCCCGAAATTCGGCAATGCCCGACAGATCATCCCGGATTTTAGCCGTTATCCCATTTGGCGTCGCCGTCATGATGTTGATCGTTGGCGGGGTTGCATCCGTCAGCAGCTGGAACCGGCCCAATGAGCGTGTTTTAAACTGAATACGCCCTTTAGTCCAGGTACCCCCCAGAAAACTCTCCCGTCCTCCGCTGGTCCAGTAAGCTTTGGTTCGCATCGTGTCGATGGCAATCGGGTAGTTCGGCACGTATTGAATGGTCAGGTAGTCGTTAAGCGGAATAGTCGGCTGATTAATTTCCAGACCGCCCCCCACCACTGGCCGCATGGACAGATGCAGCGTATCGAACAAGGTTCGTGGACTAAATTCCAGCCGGGTGGTGCCCTCAGTAAAAACGTCTGCCCGGCCGGGTATAATGCGTTTCCTGAAATTAGTGCGCACGATACCCCGGCCAAACTGCACTGAATCAGGCAGGGACTGGCGCAAATCGATTAGATAAACGGCTTGGTTAGCAAGGACGTAACTAGCTGGTTGTTCTGTGAATGTACGCCCGGTAAAAAGTTTGGCAACTGGTGGGTTCGTCGTCGAAACATTTTTGACCGCTAGTTTCAACACATTCTCGTCTGTTGTAATCGTAGCAGTTGGCACGCCAACGACCGGCGCTGCTGCGGTAGAGAGGGTGGAAGCAACCTGCTCCGTATCGGCATCGGGATTATAGTCGGCTGGCATCTCCGTTACGGCATCCATTCGGGTAGATGCGGTCGTTTCGGGCAGGAGCGTAAAGGTTAGCCGGGTGGCATGATCGGCCGCATCGTAAAGCGTCAGTGTCACTTCGTGTGGCTGGCCGTCGAGGAGCGGCAATCGCCCTTTATAGGTTGCATTGCTTTGTAACTTGTAGATATTCAGTATGTTGCCATCGGCGATGTAAGCCCGGTGGTAGCGTTGACCGGTCATCTGCTCCACTTCGTAATTCTCGTGTACGTTCATGAACCGCGTCTGCTCATTGGGAAAGCTGTTCATGTTGTAGGCAAACACCTCCCGGCCATCGAGCCGGATTTCCAGGCAACTGATCCCGTTACGGTAGGGTGAACCGGTGGTTTTGTCGTAGGCCAGTACTTCCATACCCACCAGCCCGGATGCTGTAATGGGTTTCGTAATCGTATAGGTCCCATCGCTCCGTCTTACCGGAACATAACTGACGCGTTGGTATTCTCCGTTGATACGCGACGTGGGCGTCATCGTTTTCAATGCAATACGCTCGAAGTAGGGAGGGACTTCGTCACGGATTTCCGAAAAGCCGTAGAGCAGGGGGTTAATGAGGTTGTCTTTGGCATCGCGTACTTCGAAGTGCAGGTGTGGCCCACCCGACCCACCTGTGTTACCCGATGCGGCAATGACATCGCCCTGCTTGACCGGAAACTGACCCGGCTCAGGCCGTAAATCGATCTCAAAGGTTTTACGGGCGTATTGCTGTTCGCGAAGGTAGGTGCCAAGCGTGTCTTTCAGCGTCTTAAGATGCCCATACACGGTTGTTAAGCCGTTGGGATGCTTAATAAAAACGACGTTTCCATATCCACCGGTGAACACGGCAATTCGGGCGATGTAGCCGTCGGCAGCCGCATGAACGTCCACTCCTTCGCGCCCCCCGGTGCGTATGTCCAGCCCTGCATGAAAGTGGTTAGGCCGTAAATCACCCAATCCACCCGATAATGAATTGGCGCTGCCCGGCATGATGGGAAACAAAAAATAGCCCGCCTGAATGGTACCGGGTCGTATATACCCCGTTTGTGACATTTGACCGGCCTGGCTCGTTTCAGCAGGCAACTTAGTCGACTGCTGTCCCCAGGCCACCCCTAAACCAATCAGCCAGACTGACCATCCAAAAACCAATTGTTTCTTACTCACTGATGACTGATAACGGTTACACGGTCTATTTTTTACTTAACGTCGAGTTCCAGCATTGGGCGGTCCTCGATATAGGCTGTCAGCCGGTCCCCAGGTTGTACGGGCCCAACACCTTTTGGCGTCCCTGTAAACAGAATATCTCCCTGCTGCAGGAGAAAGTACCGCGAAACGAATGAGATCAGGTAATCGATTTTGAACAGCATCAGGCTTGTATTTCCCTGCTGCCGGGTTTCGCCATTGACATTCAGGCTGAAGTTGATATTGTGCAGGTCGGCAAAATCACTTTTAGGAACGAAGCCCGATATGGGTGCGGAGCCGTTAAATCCTTTGGCCAGTTCCCAGGGTAACCCTTTTGCCTTTAGTTTGCTCTGTAAGTCTCGGGCCGTGAAATCAATGCCGATGCCAAGCTCGTCATAATATTTATGGGCAAATTTCTCCTCGATGTTCTTGCCAACGCGGTTGATCTTAACAAGTATTTCGACTTCGTAGTGGACGTCTTTAGAAAAGTCCGGGTAGAAGAAAGGGTCATTTTTCAGCGGAATGGCTGTTTCCGGTTTCAGGAAGATAACGGGGTCCTCAGGTTGCTCGTTATTGAGTTCCTTGATATGTTCTACGTAATTGCGACCAACACAAATGATTTTCATAATAGTAATGCAGACAGTTGACCGCGGTTCAGGGAAACCCGGACGGAGGGAAACTGGCTGACTGTAGTAGGTTGTGCGCGTGAGCTGTGTACCAATGGTCCCGCACAACGGCGTTTAAACTATTCGGAATGGCACAAATCTAAGGACTAAACGAAGCGTGACCGCGCCTATTCGTAAAAATTTGAACAAACGAGGATGGTTCCACGTCATTATACGTTGGAATAACCATTCATCATAAACACATGTACCGATGAAAAGAGTAATGATTGCTATGGTACTGACCGGCCTTACTATTGGCTGTCAGAAAGTACCCCTAACGGGTCGTAGTCAGCTTAAGCTAGTTTCCAATTCAGAGTTGCTACCGCTCAGCTTCTCTAACTACAAAGGCGTTCTGGACACCAGTAGCGTTGTTCGAACCAGCGGTGATGCGCAGATGGTGCAGCGCGTTGGAAACCGCCTGCGTCAGGCCATGGAGCAATACCTGAACGCCAACAACCTGGGTAGCCGCCTGGAAGGCTTCCAGTGGGAGTTTAACCTGATTCAAAGTCCACAGGTCAATGCCTGGTGTATGCCCGGTGGCAAAGTGGCTTTTTACACGGGTATCCTGCCCTACACGCAGAACGAAGCCGGTGCCGCTGCGGTTATGGGCCACGAAATTTCGCACGCCATTGCCGAACACGGTAACGAACGAATGAGCGAAGGGCTGCTGGCCAATGGCCTGTTGCAGGGTGGTCAGATCATTACGGGTACGGCCGCTCAGAACAGCCGTAGTCAGGTGAACTCACTCCTGCTGCAATCGGTAGGGGCGGCTTTGCCCGTAGCTTATCAGGTTGGCCGGGCACTGCCCCACAGCCGTAAGCAGGAATCGGAAGCGGACCGGCTTGGCCTGATCTTCATGGCTATGGCTGGCTACAATCCACAGGAAGCAATCAGTTTCTGGGGTCGCATGGCAAAGGCTGGTGGTGGCGGCAGCAAGCCTCCCGAGTTTCTGTCAACTCACCCATCCGATGAACGGCGTATCAAGGATCTCCAGTCGCTCTTGCCCGAAGCCATGAAGTATTACAAACGCGGTTAACGTTTGCTGAAACACAAAAAAGCCGAAGCATGCTTCGGCTTTTTTGTGTTTCAATTTGAGCAATGAAGCAGGCGTAACTGGCACCTGTTTCATTGCTCAGGCTTATATGGTTAGGCCGCCGTACCGGCAGTGCCTTGCAGTACCTGTTTTACTTTCTCAGCTGCTTCTTTTAATAATACAGCCGAGAAAACTTTCAGCCCCGATTCATCGATGATACGGGCACCTTCTTCAGCATTGGTGCCCTGAAGCCGCACAATGATCGGAATTGGAATGTCGCCGATGGCTTTGTAGGCTTCGACAACGCCAGTGGCGACACGGTCGCAACGAACGATACCACCGAAAATGTTGATCAGAATCGCTTTAACGTTCGGGTCTTTCAGGATGATACGGAAACCCGCTTCAACCGTTTTGGCATTGGCTCCACCCCCAACATCGAGGAAGTTAGCTGGTTCGCCACCCGACAGTTTGATGATATCCATGGTAGCCATGGCCAGACCGGCTCCGTTTACCATACAACCTACGTTGCCGTCGAGCTTGACATAGTTGAGGTCATTGGATGACGCTTCTACCTCGAGTGGATCTTCCTCCGCCAGGTCACGCAGGTTGGCCAGATCCGGGTGGCGATACAACGCGTTATCGTCCAGATTTACTTTAGCATCGACAGCCAGGATTTTGTTGTCCGATGTTTTCAGGACGGGGTTGATTTCGAACATCGATGCGTCGATGTCGACGTATGCTTTATAAAGAGAGGTCACAAATTTCACCATTTCTTTAAAAGCTTCGCCTTGCATTCCCAGTCCGAACGCCACTTTGCGGGCCTGGAAGGGTTGCAAACCAACCGCCGGATCGATCCATTCCTTGACGATCTTTTCAGGGGTATTGGCTGCCACTTCTTCAATGTCCATACCACCTTCGGTACTGGCCATGATCACGTTGCAGCCTATGTTGCGGTCAAGCAGAATACCGACATACATCTCTTTTGGCTCCGATGCTCCCGGATAAAAGACGTCCTGCGCTACCAGCACTTTGCTCACTTTCTTACCTTCAGGACCCGTCTGGTGCGTGACCAATACGTTACCGATCAGGTTTTTGGTGATATCGCGGACCTCATCTACCGATTTTGCCAGGGCTACGCCCCGCTGTTCCGATCCAACGATCTTACCTTTTCCCCGTCCGCCAGCGTGAATCTGTGATTTCACGACTACGTATTTGGAGCCGGTTTGGGCCATGATCTGCTTAGCCGCTTCAACGGCCTTCTCGGGAGACTCGGCCACGATCCCTTCCTGAATCCGGACGCCGTATTTCTTCAGAATTTCTTTACCCTGATACTCGTGTATATTCATGGCAACTGCAACAAGGAGTGTTGTAAATCGTACTTTTGCGCGGCAAATTACCACTAAATGATGAATGATGAACGATGAATGAGGAATGATATCCAGGGATATCGCCATCTGCCATCTGCCATTCATCATTTATCATTCATCATTTTTTCAAATGCTCCTGCTTCAAACCACTAATCTGCGCCGGAACTACGGCAATTTCTCTGTTCTAAAAGGCATAGATCTAACCATTGAGTCGGGTGAGGTCGTGTCCATCGTTGGGGCGTCGGGTGCGGGAAAAACAACCTTACTTCAGATTCTGGGCACGCTCGACCGGCCCGACTCCGGCGAACTGCATATTGCCGGACAGAACGTATTTGCCCTGAGCGACCGACAACTGGCCCGGTTTCGGAATGAGAAAATTGGATTTGTATTTCAGTTTAATAATCTGCTGCCTGAATTCAGCGCGCTGGAGAATGTCTGTCTGCCGGGGTTCATTGCCGGTAAAGACGAGCGGGCTGTTCGGGAGCGTGCTGAGTCGCTATTGACCACGCTTGGTCTGGCCGATCGGCTGAACAACCTGCCATCCCAACTGTCGGGGGGCGAGCAGCAACGGACGGCCGTAGCACGGGCGCTTATCAATGACCCCGCTATTGTATTTGCTGACGAACCCAGCGGAAATCTTGATTCGCATAATGCCGAAGAACTCCATCAGCTCTTTTTTCGACTTCGCGATGAGCTAGGGCAGACCTTTATTATCGTCACACATAATGAAGCATTAGCCGCCTTAGCCGATAGAACAGTAACCATTCGGGATGGAGTAATCGTTAAGTAAATTTACTTATGTTTTTTTGCAGAAATTTGTCCTCGAATTTTTCTTGTTTGTTGTATGCCAGTGGGTTAGGTAGGTCAATGAATTTTTTTTAGGCTAAAGAATCAAATTTTCAGTTTTTTGTTATATCATTGTATCGAAAAGAAAAGTTTTTCATAACGTTGAGTAAATCAGAAAGCCAAGAGAGTGTCTCGCTTGGCTTTTTTGTTTTTCAACTGTTCACATTTCCAGGTTCTCCTCCTGGTGTTCCGGCATCGTCTCGCTCCGCAGCATACCGTACAGATTCAGATCATAATAGACATCGTCTATTTTTGATGCCTTTCGTTGAGTACCCTCATAAACAAAACCCACTGATCGATACAACGTTTCGGCCCGGCTGTTGAAGGAACGGACATCAAGCCAAAGCCGGTTTGCTGCCAGGGTTTCGAAGACATAGCGTATAATTTCCGTTAACGACGCTCGTCCATACCCTTTCCCTTTCGTAGTAACAACAATACGCTTGAGCTGAATGGCGTCATCGGGGTCCTGTAGATTAGCCAGAATACAATGACCTACCGGCAAGCCATCCACGCTGAACAGAAAGCATCGATAGTCAGCGTTGGTTAAGGCCTGCCGATACTGCTCGTGAGTCCACTGGCCAACGAAACGCCGATTGTCGGGGTGGTTTTCGGACTGAGTGATGTAATCAAGGTCGGCTTCGGTAAGCACTTGCAGGGTAAGTGGCATAATGTATCGGTTGATGCATTAAATTTACGGAAATACCGGTCTGTTGATGTGGGGAGGGAGCGACTAATCATACCGAATCATGCACGATGACGATCCCTGGGCTTTTTTGAAAACGCATACCCCTGCCCGCATTGCGCAAGGGCGCACGGGTCGTAGCCTGCCTACATCGGCTCTACTTTCGTTCCAGCTCGATCATGCCCGAGCCCGGGATGCTGTTCATTCGACGCTCGATACCGCCCTGCTATTGAACCAGCTGAATGAGGTTCATCCGTCGCCTGTACCTATAAATAGTGAAGCAGTCGATCGTCAACTGTATCTTAAACGGCCTGATCTGGGTCGAAAACTGAGTGAAGCTTCTCATACCACCCTCCAGCAGCTGGCTTACCACAGTAGGTTTGATCTATGCATCGTGGTGGCCGATGGGCTATCGGCACTGGCTATTAATCGGTATGCTTTACCCGTTGTAACAGGCCTTGTTGAGCAGGCTACAACCTTGAACTGGTCGGTAGCGCCCCTATGTCTGGTCGAGCAGGGCCGCGTAGCTATTGGCGACGAGATCGCTCACAGCCTGAAAGCCGATTTGGTGGTGGTGTTGATCGGGGAGCGGCCCGGTTTGTCGTCGCCCGACAGCATGGGTGCTTATCTCACTTATCGCCCCCGCCCCGGCCTGACAGATGAGTCGCGCAACTGTGTATCCAACATCCGTCCCAACGGGCTGTCTCATGCGTTTGCTATCCAGAAGATAACCTATTTGCTGACTGAAATGAAACGGCGGCAATTATCGGGCGTCCTGCTCAAAGATGACATGCCTACGTATACGTTACCGCATACTTCTTCCCCGGTAGTGACCGTACAAAGCCCCGAAACTCCAGACTGAGCAGCAGCGAAGCCAGCCGCCCCATAGGCAACTGTGACTGCCAGCTTAGTTCGTCAATGTGCATATCGGTTGACCGGCGGAGCAGCGCCAGTACCTGGCTTTCGTCCTCTGTTACGTCGATAGGCAGAGGTGGGGGTTGGTTCCTGCGGGATACCTGCTCCCCAGACGTATCCCAGTTGAGGGCTTCGATCAGGTCTTTGGGGCTGGTATAGATCTGGGCTTTATTTTCCCGGATAAGTTTATTACAGCCCGCCGAGAAGGCCTGATTGAGTTGTCCTGGTACGGCAAACACGTCGCGATGGTAGTTATTGGCATATTCAGCCGTTATCAGCGCCCCCCCTTTGGCAGCCGCTTCGACCACCACAACGGCATCGCTCAGGCCGGCAATAATACGGTTACGGGCCGGAAACAGGTGGGCATCGGGCTTGGTGCCGGGCTGACTTTCGGTAAGTAAGCCGCCGAGTACGAGCATCTCGCTGGCTGTTCGCTGGTGCATAGTTGGATAAATAACATCTAACCCGCTCGCCATCACGCCAACGGTAGGTAAATTGTTGGCCAGGCTGGTCCGGTGTGCAGCAATGTCGATTCCATAAGCAAGCCCGCTGATGATATGAACGCCAAAAGGGACCAGTGCTTCGATGATCTCGGTAGTGATGCGACGGCCGTAGTCGGTAGCCTGCCGTGTACCAACCAGACCAATCGTACGGGGCGCATTGAGGTTGCCCGAACCCAGGAAGTAAAGCAAAGCGGGCGCATCGTACAGGGTCTTCAGGCGGGTTGGAAAGCGTTTATCGGTATAAAAAAGTGCCTGAGCCCCCAGTTTCTCAAGCCGGTGGCTTACCCGCTCCGCTTCGGTGAGTATGTCAGGTTTGAGAATAGCACGAGCTGTTACTTCGCCGATGCCGGGTACTTTCAGTAGCCGGGCCATGGGTGAACGGAAGACGTTTTCGGCCGAACCACAATAGCTGATCAGTTGCCGGATAAGAATGCTCCCCACGCCCGGAACGAGCGTTAAAGCGATTTGATATTGGTTGTCGGTCACGGTAAGTACGCAAATACGGAATGATCGCAAATCTACATTTTTATCTATAAAGCTACTTGTAGCCTGCGTATTTGTGCCTGCAGTTCATGTATCCCGGTAAAGGAAATCCACCAGGAAACAGAACCCGTATGACAGGCAAGTGTAGTGTATGAAGATTTCGTTATCATAAATCAGGCAGAGGTAGTAGAGTAGTAACGGGAGGGACACATTCAGGTAAAAGGCGGAGGGTAGTTTTGTGGTGTCCTTACAATACATCCTACACAACCTGTTTTCCAATGCCTGCAAACAAACTTTTACTGTCTTCTACGGCGCTTTTAACGCTCTTTCTGGCGGTTAGCTGCGATGATCATCGGGCTCCCGATAGCCCGGCTGTCACACTCGTAAATCGATCGGTAACGCCCGTACTGGCCAAACTGCTGCCCGGTGCAACGGGCGGCCGCCTTGGGGCTGAGTCGATCAAACTATACTCGTTGCTGAGCAGTGATGATAAGCTGGAGCAATCGCCAAACTTTGTCTTTGGCGGATCGGCCGATGGGACCGGTATTTTCCAGAACCCAGACGGCAATTACTCGATTCTGGTAAACAACGAAGATAATTTTTCTGTTGCCCGGATCACGCTCGACAAGTCGTTCAAGCCCGTTAAAGGTGAATATATCCTGAACTCGGATGGAGGCACGTGGCGGTTGTGTTCGGCAACGCTGGCAACACCGCTCGAACATGGGTTCGGTCCGGTATTTCTGACGAGCGGAGAAAGTGGCGAGGAATCACGAACACACGCGTTGAAAGTCGATGCCGATCCACAACAGGCCGCGATCTCCCGTGAAGTAGCCGGGCTGGGGCGCTGGAGTGCAGAAAATGCGGTTCCGCTGCCAAAAACCGCCTATCCAGGCAAGACTGCCATTTTGATTGGCGACGATGACTCCGGCGTCAACGGCGGTCAACTGGCTCTTTATCTGTCCAACACAGTTGGTGACCTCGACAATGGATCCTTATACATGTTGAAACTTCCCGATGGAAATCAGCGGGAGCGGGACATGCAGGTAGGCACAAGCTATGCGGTAGAGTTCGCCAAAATTGATAACCACAAAGCCCTCACCGGCGCTCAGATCAATGCCAAAGTCAACGAACTGAAGGCAATGAAGTTTGGCCGCGTGGAAGATGTTGACTACCGCAAAGGCAGCGCTGCCAACGGACGGGAGGTAATATTTGCCGTAACGGGACAAGCCAATTCGGGTACCAACGCCGATTATTCACGGTCTAAATACGGTCGTATCTACAAACTGACCATGGACGCCAGCGACCCAACCAAAGGTAAACTTGAGGTGCTGCTGGATGGCGATGATCGGAATGGTCCGGCCAAAACTTTCCAGGACCCCGATAACGTGTGTGTAACCAAGGATTACATCTATATCATGGAAGATCCTAACGGATACGGTGATGAGAAACACGATGGATATGTTTATCAATACAGTCTGATAACGAAGCAGCTAACCCCAATTCTGGAACTGGACCACCGCCGGACAGCTCCGGATGCCGCTAAATACAATGTTGGTGGTTTATCTAAACTGGGTGACTGGGAAAGCAGCGGTATGATCGACGTATCGGATGTGACGGGTCGGCCAAACACGTTTCTGCTCGGTATTCAGCCGCACACTTGGCGGGGCGATCAGTACAAGGGTGTTGATGGTGGTTCTGTGCGTAAAAGCGAGAACCAGGCCAGTCAACTTATCCTGATTGAAGGCCTGCCGCGCTAGGTAACGACGTCCATAGTACACTCGCCTGATCGGAACGGTCTCCGATCAGGCTTTTTATATCCGAGTGGCAGTTCTCAACAGGCACCCGCCCCGCTCGTCCATACACTTCCTATACAGGTTCTGTTTCCGTTTTTCGCCGTTATGATTCCAGAGACTTCCGACGTGCTACCCCGTCGCCGATCGTTCGGTCGGCCGGTTGTCTATATACTGATCAGTTTGCTCATAGCCACGAGCCTGTTTATCTGGATGCGCTCCAGACCAACACCTGCCCAGTTGGTAAAAGCGCAGTTCATGCAGGATCTGACTGAGTTGGATAGTACAGTCAGCTATCTTCAGCGAGCCCTTGTACAGCACAGATCAAACTCCGGTATACAGGCCGCTTTTCAACAGGCGCGATTAGCCTACAAGCGTGTCGAATTTATATCAGCTTATTACAGTCCCGAAACAACCCGTGCGCTCAACGGCCCCAACATACCGGAGGTAGACGACGACTTACGGGTCAATGCGCCCGAAGGGTTTCAGGTGCTGGAAGAAAAGCTGTTTCCCCTGTTTTCTGTCAACGATCAGGCAGAGGCTCTACAGACAGCGGCTGTTATCCGGTCTAATGTGAACCGATTGCGCAAAATTTCGGAAAGTAACGAACTGACCGACAGCCATGTGTTCGATGCAATGCGCCTGGAAGTATTTCGGGTTGTTACACTTGGGATCACCGGCTTCGACTCGCCGGTAGCGTTCTACTCAATGCCCGAAGCGGCCAGTGCGCTGGAAAGTTTGCAGCATCAACTTAAGCACTATAATCTCGCTGACCGGGATAACGCTTTATCGAACCGTCTCGACCAGGTGTTCGGCCAGGCCATTACCGGGTTACGGTCGTCCCGCCGTTTCGATGATTTCGACCGGCTGACCTTTATCGGGCAACAGGCTAATGTATTGAGTGGTTTGTTGATGGATGCGCAGAGGACGCTGAATATTCCCGTTTTTGCCGAAAACCGGCTGCTGTCGCCCCAGGCTCGTACCCTGACCGATTCCGGCGTCTTCAATCCTGATTACTTTACCAATTTCAACGAGCAACGATCCACACCCGATCGGGTCTTACTCGGGAAACGGTTATTTTTCGATCCGATCCTGTCAACCCATAGTGGCGGGTCGACGGCCCGGACCTGTGCCACCTGCCATCAACCTGACAAGGCTTTTACGGACGGGGAACCTAAAAGCCTGGCTATAGGCGTGGGGGGCAAACGTGTTGAGCGCAACGCACCCACCTTGCTGAATGCCTCCTTACAAGCTGTTCAGTTCTATGACTCACGGGTTGTTTTCCTGGAAGATCAGGTCAGCGATGTGATCCAGAATAGCCAGGAGATGCACGGGTCGCTGCCTGAAGCCGTCAAGGCATTAGCAAAAAATCCCGACTACCGGGCGCTCTTTACCCGATCATACAAAGAAGGCATAACCGAGCAAACGCTCACCAATGCAGTGGCCAGCTACGTCCGATCGCTGACAAGCCTCGACTCACGGGTTGACCGCTACTTGCGTACCAGCAACCCTGACGAAGCCAGTGCCTTATTGACCGCCGACGAAAAGCGGGGATTCAACCTGTTCATGGGGAAAGGTAAGTGTGCTACCTGCCATTTCTTCCCGCTGTTCAACGGAACCGTGCCACCGGCTTATCAGGAAAGTGAAAGCGAAGTCCTGGGCACGCCCGCTACAGCCGCTGGCAAGACCGTTGACCCGGACGTAGGAAAATTTGTTTTGACCGGCCGGGAGCCTCACCGTTACGCATTCAAGACACCAACGGTACGCCATGTGACAAAGACCGCGCCCTACATGCACAATGGCGTGTACCGGACACTCGATCAGGTGGTGGAGTTTTATGACAGAGGGGGAGGGAACGGACTTGGCTTCGGACTTGATAATCAAACATTGCCGTTCGATAAACTGAACCTGACCGCGTTGGAGAAAAAGGCACTGGTGGCTTTTATGGAAGCTCTTTGAGCGCTGTTTAGTCCAGACTGTTACGCATCTGCTGCAAAAACGCTTTCAGCTCCATCAATTTTGCCATGATGCGGGCATTTCCACGGCGGTTTGCATCGCGGTTTTTCAGGTATTCGCGAGCGCCGGGCAGGGTGAACTTGCGCTGATTGATCAGATCGAGGATTTCGGTTAGATGATCAATGTCCGCCTGAGTATAAATCCGGTCGCCGGATCGATTTTTTTTTGGCTGGAACGTAGGGAATTCTTTCTCGTAATAGCGCAGCTTAGACGCATTGATACTGAACATTGCTGCTACCTCCTGAATCCCGTAATAAAGCTTACCTGAACCCTCCATTTGACAAACTTGGTGAGACGACAGTAAACATGCAAGTTTTGGCGTAATTTTGCCCCCTACTACTTCTGTTTATTTAACGGTCGAAAGAGGGATTGGAAAACCACCAGGCCCTACTTGACCAACGATTCGGTTGCTATGACATCCCACGAAATACGTCGTCATTTTCTAGATTTTTTTCAATCAAAACAACACCTGATTGTTGCTTCGGCTCCGCTTGTCGCCAAAAACGACCCGACGCTGATGTTCAATAACTCGGGAATGGCTCAATTTAAGGACTTCTTCCTGGGAAACGGTAACCCACCATCCCGGCGTGTGGCCGACACGCAGAAATGCCTGCGCGTATCGGGAAAGCACAATGACCTCGAAGACGTTGGATTCGATACGTACCACCACACCATGTTCGAAATGCTCGGTAACTGGTCGTTTGGTGACTACTTTAAGAAGGAAGCCATTACCTGGGCGTGGGAGTTGCTGACGGAAGTATACAAGCTGCCTAAAGACCGGCTGTATGTATCGGTGTTTGAAGGTGACCAGAAAGATAACGTCCCCTTCGATCAGGAAGCGTTCGACCTCTGGGAGCCAATCGTTGGGAAAGACCGTATTATTTACGGCAATAAAAAAGATAACTTCTGGGAGATGGGCGACACGGGGCCCTGTGGTCCCTGCTCCGAAATCCACGTCGATCTGCGCTCGCCCGAAGAGGTAGCCCAAACGCCCGGCAAAGACCTCGTTAATGCCGACCATCCGCAGGTGGTAGAGATATGGAACCTGGTATTCATGCAGTTCAACCGCAAGGCCGATGGGTCGCTTGAGCCGCTGCCCGCCCGCCATGTCGATACGGGTATGGGTTTCGAGCGCTTGTGCATGGCTATTCAGGGCAAAAAATCAAATTACGATACCGACGTATTCACCGGGACGATCGGCGTGATCGAAGAAGTATCAGGCATGACGTATGGCGGAACGATGGACAAGGCTGACGTCACGATGCGCGTCATTGCCGACCACATCCGGGCGGTATCCTTCGCCATTGGCGATGGGCTGGTGCCATCGAATGCGAAGGCAGGTTATGTGATCCGTCGGATTCTGCGCCGGGCCATCCGGTATGGCTATTCGTACCTGAACCTGACCGAGCCGTTCATGACCAAACTCGTTCCGACACTGGCCGCGCAGTTTGCCGATGTTTTCCCTGAACTGAATGCTCAGCGTGATTTTGTTGCGACGGTAATTCGGGAAGAGGAAATTTCGTTCCTGCGTACGCTGGGCACCGGTCTTGGCCGACTGGATCAGATCATTGCCGATCTGTCGGGCAGGCAGGAGTCTGTTATCCCGGGCGAAACCGTTTTTGAATTGAATGACACCTTCGGCTTCCCGGCCGATCTAACCGCGCTGATTGCGCGGGAGAAAGGCCTCAGCATCGACGATGCTGGCTTTCAGAAAGCGCTACAGGAGCAGAAAGCCCGTTCGCGCAAAGATGCCTCGTCCTCGGCGGGTGACTGGATCGACGTTAACGAGGTAGACGGCACGCGCTTCGTCGGCTACGACCAGACCGAGGCCGACACGTTCATTGTCAAATACCGGAAGGTGCAGAATAAGCAGGGCACTCAGTACCAGATCGTGCTGGCCGAAACACCATTCTATGCAGAGTCAGGCGGGCAGATTGGCGACACGGGCGTACTCGTACTAACTACCGGCGAACAGGTTCGGATGATCCGGATTGTGGACACGAAGAAGGAGAATGATCTGTCGATCCTGATCGCAGCCGATAAAGATCTTGATGATTTACTGGAATCGGCTACGTCGGCTCACGCCGTTGTCGATGCCGACCGCCGGATGCTTACGTCGAGTAACCACTCGGCTACGCACCTGCTGCATGCGGCCCTGCGCGATGTACTGGGTACCCATGTGGCCCAGAAAGGTTCTTACGTAGGGCCCGATGCCTTACGATTCGACTTTTCGCATTTCAGCAAGGTAACTGATGAACAACTCGCCCAGGTCGAGCGCATCGTGAATGAGAAGATCCGTCAGGATATTCCATTAGACGAGAAACGAAATGTACCCATTGTGCAGGCCAAAGAGTTGGGGGCTACAGCCCTGTTTGGTGAGAAGTACGGTGATTTTGTTCGGGTGATTACCTTCGACCCGGCCTATTCGGTCGAGCTTTGTGGGGGTACGCACGTTCCGGCAACGGGCCATATCGGTCTGTTCAAATTCACCGGCGAAGGATCGGTATCGACGGGTATCCGCCGGATCGAAGCCAAAACGTCGGTGGGTGCTGAAGCGCTGGTAAACGAGCAGATGGCCGTTATCTCCGAGCTGAAAGAGCTGTTGAAAGCGCCCAAAGACATTGTGAAGGCGGTTCAGAGCCTGATCGATGAGCGGATTGCGCTGCAAAAGCAGGTCGACGCCATGCAGAATGAGAAGGTGCAGCAGTTGAAAAATGAACTGTTGACCAAGATACAACCCGTCAACGGGCATATGGTGCTGGTGGAGCGGGTCGATGTGCCCAATGCCGAAGCACTCAAGCAACTGGCCTATGACCTCAAAGCCAAAGTCGATAATCTGGCGCTGGTACTGGGGGCCGATATCAACGGCAAACCCCAACTCGCGGTGATGCTGCCCGACTCGCTGATTCAGGACAAGCACATGAATGCCGGACAAGTCGTGAAAGAACTGGCCAAGAATATCAAAGGGGGCGGGGGCGGTCAGCCCTTCTTTGCCACTGCGGGTGGTTCCGAATCGAGCGGGCTTGATGCCGCCCTGGCGCAGGGAAAAGCGTTATTGGGGTAACTGCTAAAGTTGTTACACAGAGATTCACAGAGAAGAACGGAGATACGAAGAGATTTTTTTTGTGAATCTCTCTGCGTATCTCCGTTTTTCTCTGTGTAACAACTTTTAATTAATCTTCTAAAATGCCCACACCCTTACAACCTATTGGCGTATTTGATTCGGGCTACGGTGGGTTAACCATCCTGCGCGAACTAGTTGGAAAGCTACCGCAGTACGATTACGTTTACCTCGGCGACAACGCCCGGACGCCCTACGGTACCCGCTCCTTCGAGACGGTGTACCAATACACCCTCGAATGTGTTCAGCACCTGTTCGACCGGGGGTGCCGCCTGGTGATTCTGGCCTGCAACACGGCGTCGGCTAAAGCGCTACGGAATATCCAGCAGCTTGATCTGCCTAAAATGGACGGGCCAAACCGGCGGGTACTGGGCGTAATCAGACCCACGACGGAAGTCATCGGTACGTATTCCAGAACGGGTCAGGTGGGGGTGCTGGGTACGCGGGGTACCGTCACGTCAGAGTCGTACGTGGTCGAGATCGAAAAGTTCTTCCCGGAGTTGCGGGTGTTTCAGGAAGCCTGCCCGATGTGGGTGCCGCTGGTCGAGAACGGGGAGTATGACAACCCCGGAGCCGACTATTTCGTTCGCCAGCACATCGACCGCCTGCTTGGGAAATCGCCCGGTATCGATACCATTTTACTGGCCTGCACCCATTACCCGCTGTTGCTCGGTAAAATTCGGCAATACACACCGATTGGAACCACTATTCTCAGCCAGGGCCGTATCGTGGCCGATAGTCTGGCCGACTACCTACTACGTCACCCGGAACTGGAGGTTGAATGCAGCAAGCACGGTCAGCGTGCTTTCCTGACAACCGATTCTCCCGCCGATTTCGACCGGCAGGCTACCGTGTTCTACGGCGAGCCGATTCAGTCAATGCACCTGGCGCTATAGGAGAATGAGTGAATGGTGTTGTTACGGCACCACGGCTGTATTCAGATACGTGATCAGGGGTTGCAGGCTGCTGAACGTAGTCAGTATCTGTTTGACCAGATCCGGCTTGGTGAGGGCAGAATCGGGCAACTGGCGGGAAGCCGTAAAACTCTTCAATTTCAGGTATTCGATGGCCGGGTTGCTGGCGTCATAGCCCTTGGGTGGACGCTGAAGTACTTCGTCGCGGTTTAGCTCGCCAAGCTGTTTGACAAACGCGGGCTGGGTCAGAATCTGTTCGAAGTTGGCCAGGTTATAATCGATCTCCTGTCGGATCGTCGCCAGTATGGCCGCATCGGGCATGTACAGGCCACCCGCCACAAAGCTGCCGCCAGGGCGCAGATCCAGATAGTAGCCTGCCGTGGGCGATTGTTTGCCGCCCGCGTTGAACCAGGCTCCGAAATAAGATTTGTAGGGCGACTTATCTGTCGAGAACCGGACATCGCGATTGATCCGAAAAATGCAGCTTTTTGCCTGTAAAGCCGTTTCGCTAATGGCCGGGTCAATGGTATTGATCCCTTCGAGCAGCCGGGCCACCAGGTCAATGAAGTTGTTTCGGGCCGCTTCGTAGACCAACCGGTTGGCATCGAACCAGGGCTTATTATTATTGGCTTTCAGGTCGGACAGAAAGGTGAGCGTACTGGGCTGGAGCATAGAGAGAAGGGCAGCTGAAGAAGCAAATTTAAGCAAATTGACCAACAGACGGTCTCACAGAGTCAACTGGCTTCCCTGGAAAGTGACCCCGACTCCGGACAGAATGCCCTGCTATCCCGATGGGCTTGAATGGCTGGGACCCGTCCCTGTAGCTGAGTGCCAGTGTCCTGGGATGACATCCGTTGTTGACACTGGCCTATCCCGCCAAAATTTCGTACCTTTGTTCTTATAACCTGAAGCAATAAATACGCCATGATATCGGTACAAAACGTCTCTCTTCGCTATGGAAAGCGGGTGCTGTTCGACGACGTCACCATAAAATTTAACTCCGGCAACTGCTATGGCGTCATTGGTGCCAACGGAGCCGGTAAGTCTACATTCCTGAAAATCCTGTCGGGCGAAATCGAACCACAAACGGGTAGCGTAATCATGACGCCCGGTGAGCGGATGTCGGTGCTGAGCCAGAATCAGTTCGCCTTCGATGAATATCCGGTTCTGCAAACCGTCATTATGGGTAATAAACGCCTGTATGACATCATGCAGGAAAAAGATGTCCTCTACGCAAAAACCGATTTCACGGATGCCGACGGTGAAAAAGCCGCCGAGTTGGAATCAGAGTTTGCGGAAATGAACGGCTGGGATGCTGAGTCAGATGCCGCCAGTCTGCTAAGCGGTCTGGGTATTAAGGAAGATTTGCACTATTCCTTGATGTCTGACATCAACGGCTCGGAGAAAGTGCGTATCCTGCTGGCTCAGGCCCTGTTCGGTAGCCCCGACGTGTTGCTGCTTGACGAGCCAACCAACAACCTCGACGTGGAGTCGGTAAGCTGGCTGGAGAACTTCCTGGCCAACTTCAACAACACGGTCATCGTTGTATCTCACGATCGCCACTTCCTGGATCAGGTCTGTACGCAGATCGTCGACGTCGATTTCAGCAAGGTGAAGCTCTTCGCCGGTAACTACTCGTTCTGGTATGAGTCGAGCCAGCTGGCTTTGCGTCAGCGGCAGGATCAGAACAAGAAGACGGAAGATAAGCGCAAAGAACTGGAGGAGTTCATTCGGCGGTTCTCGGCCAACGCGTCTAAATCCAAACAGGCAACCAGCCGGGCTAAGCTGCTTGAGAAATTGACTCTGGACGATATTCAGCCGTCATCCCGGAAATACCCATACGTTAACTTCAAGCCTGAACGCGAGCCCGGCGACCAGATTCTGACGGTCGAAAACCTGACTTATACGGCGGAAGACGGCACGAAGCTGTTCGAAAATCTGTCGTTCACCGTGAACAAACAGGACAAGATCTTCCTGTTTAGCCGCGACGGTCTGGCGGTTTCGGCCTTGCTGGATATTCTGGCGGGCGAGCGCAAAGCTGATTCCGGCACGTTCCGGTGGGGTATCACGATCACGATGTCATACTTCCCGAACGACACCGAGAAAGACAAATTCTTCCAGGCCGATCTGAGCCTGGTCGACTGGCTGCGTCAGTATTCGGTTGAAAAAGACGAAAGCTTCATCCGGGGCTTCCTGGGTCGGATGCTGTTCTCGGGCGAAGAGTCGCTCAAGAAAGCAACGGTACTGAGCGGGGGCGAGAAAGTGCGTTGTATGCTGTCGAAGATGATGCTCTCAGGTGCGAACTGCCTGTTGCTCGACGAGCCAACCAACCACCTCGACCTGGAATCGATCGAATCACTAAATAACGGCCTGATCGATGTGAAAGCGCCGGTGTTGTTTACCTCCCATGACCACCAGTTCGTGCAGACGGTAGCTACCCGCATTATCGAGATCACACCAGCCGGTATCCTCGACAAACTGATGACTTACGACGAGTACCTGTCCGACGATCGCGTGAAGTCGCAGCGGGAAGGACTCTACGAAGCAGTAGCCTAAGGGTACTGATTCACCAGGCGATATACCAGTGGAGCGGCTGATTCAACCTGAATCAGCCGCTTTTTTTTAGCCGCTCCTTCGATTTGTCAGTTATAGAGATGGACCGTTGCTGCCTATTATATGTCTGTTCAATCATTTGATTTAGTTGTTATTGGTACCGGCTCAGCTGGAAAGACAGTGGCTGAAGCCGCTCGTGAGGCTGGTAAAACCGTTGCCATCATTGATAAACAACCCTTTGGCGGCACCTGCTCCCAACGTGGCTGCGATCCGAAGAAAGTGCTGGTCGGAGCCGCTGAGGTAATTGGTCGTGCCGCACAACTGGCAGGTAAAGGGATTACGGCTGAACCATCTATTGACTGGGCCGATCTGATGGCTTTTAAACGAACGTTCACTGACCCAATTCCGGAAAATACCGAGCAGAAGTTTGCGGGCGAAGGCATCGTTTCATTTCACGGTGCTGCCACGTTTGCCGATAAAACCACCATCCGGGTGGGCGACGACGAACTACGGGCCGGCCACATCGTTATTGCCACCGGTGCCCGACCGCGTCCATTAGACATTCCCGGCGAAGAGTTGCTGGTCGATAGTACTGGTTTTCTGGATTTACCGGCCTTGCCCGCCGAAATAATACTGGTGGGTGGCGGGTATATCGCCTTTGAGTTTGCCCATATTGCTGCCCGCGCCGGTGCTGCGGTGACTATTATCCATAGTGGCAAGCGTCCGCTGGAAGGCTTCGATGCCGATGTGGTCTCGTTTCTCGTCAAGGCTATGGAAGGCATTGGTATTCGCATCCTGCTGAACGCAACTGTAACAGCCATATCCGGTAATGACGAAAAGGCTACGGTTACGTATAAGCAGGCAGATAGTATCCAGACTGTATCCGCTAATCTGGTCGTTCATGCCGCTGGTCGCGTGGCCGACGTAGCCGAACTGGCGTTGGACAAAGCGGACATCGAAGCAGGCAAGAAGGGAATCACCGTTAATAAATACCTGCAAAGTGTGTCGAACCCGGCGGTGTATGCCTGCGGAGATGTCGCCGACAAAGGATTGCCTCTAACGCCACTGGCTGGTTATGAAGGCAATATCGTTATTGAGAATATCCTGAATGGCAACAACCGGTTGTTCGACGGTTCGCCGGTTCCGACTACGGTTTTCACCGTGCCACCGCTGGCCTCTATCGGGCTTACGGAAGAGCAGGCGGCAGAAGAGGGAAGGGACGTGATTGTAACCTGCCAGGAAACCAGTGAATGGTACAGCGCCAAACGAATTAACGAGCCGGTTTCAGGGTTCAAAACCCTGGTCGATCGTCATACGGGCCAGATTGTGGGGGCACACCTGCTGGGTTCCGGCAGCGATGAAGTAATCAACCTTTTTGCTTTGGCGATGAAGCATAACCTATCGGCCAGCGCCATTCGCGATGTGCTGTTTGCCTATCCAACGCATTCATCCGATATCAACTACATGCTACCCGCTTAATCGTGGCTGAAAGCCAGTAATGACAGGTGACCCGGTGCAGGACGCCATGTTTGCCCCAACGGTATCCGGCAAACGGTAGCGTAGACGCGGGCTTCCGGACAACGGCTCTCCATTCGTTTACGTCCTCCCGGCGATGGCAGGGAGGAGCTGTAAGTAGCGGTCTCCAAAACGGACGCTGATGAAGAGCCGTCAACTGGTCGGCTTCACTAACTATTCGTTTCCCGGAAAGTCGACCAGGGTTGTCGTGAAATCGGCTGGGTTTTCCAGTGCTTTGTGAATCGGGCAGCGGTCGGCCATTTCGAGAAGCCGGGCGCGTTGATCGTCGTTGAGGTCGCCGTTCAGAATTAATTGCGTCGTAAACAGGGAGCGTTTTGTTTTCGGATCATTGGCATAATCGACATGGGCCACCACCGAGTCGAGGGGCCAGCCTTTGCGGTCGGCATACATCCGCAACGTGATGACGGTGCAGGCCGCCAGCGATCCTGCCAGCAGTTCTCCCGGCCTCATCCCTTTATCCTGTCCGCCTACATCGGGAGGTTCGTCTACCACCACGACCTGTGATCCGGAAGAAAGATGCGTTTCATACGATGTTCGTTCAATCCGGGCGGTTATTCTGGCCATGTTGTTTTCTTAGTTACCCCAATCCGCCGGGTTCTGCCGCCAGGCCGAAAGCGATGCCATGGCATCGGCCGAGATGTAGTCCAGCGCCTGGGCTTCTGTCAGCAGCGCATCATAGTGGCTGAGACAGACAAGCGGTACGTTTCGCTCCCGGAAGTTCTGGTCGGCCAGCGGAAAGCCATACGTAAAGATAGCTGCCATACCCAGCACGTCGGCCCCGGCAGCCCGGAGCGCGTCGACTACTTTGAGCGAACTGCCGCCCGTAGAAATAAGGTCTTCAATAACCACTACCCGTTGGCCGGCCGCCAGATAGCCTTCAATTTGTTTGCCCATGCCGTGGGCTTTAGGTTCCGGGCGGACATAGCAGTAGGGGAGGCCCAGTACGTCGGCCACCAGGGCACCCTGGGGGATTCCGGCTGTTGCCACTCCGGCAATCACCTCAACCGAGGGGAACTGCTGTTGTATGGCGTCGGCCAGGGCGTTTTTGATATAGGTTCGTACGTCGGGGTAGGCGAGCGTAACGCGATTGTCGCAATAAATGGGGGATTTCCAGCCCGAACTCCAGGTGAAAGGCGTCGTTGGCTGGAGCCGGACAGCCTGAACCGACAGTAGATGCCGGGCAACGGTTTGTTGTATAGTTAATTTATCCACAGCGTAACGAAAAAGTAATGGGGTCAAAAGTAAGTAAACCTGTTTAATGTTCTTTGATTGGCCTTGGGTTAAACGACTGATAAAAAAGTGCCGGGATGCTGACTTTGCTACATAACTGGTTAAAGAGCGACTAATTAGTTTATTTAGCGGCTGGTTACACATCACCTTCCTCAGCTAGAAATTACCGCTCATGAATACATCCACCAGTTCAGCTGACCTGTTGCTCGACAGTGTCTTTCGAACATCGCATCACGGGATTGTGGTGTGCCGTGCCCTGCGCGATCCGGCGGGGCATATTATTGACTTTCAGGTTATCCGATGCAACGAACGGGCCACCGAAATCGTCCGTGTTCCGCGCGAGCGAATGCTTACCGAGACTATGCTTACCGTAGATCCGGAGGGTATAAACAGTGGCATATTCGTTACGTATTGTCAGGTAGCTGAAACGGGCCTGCCCATGCACATCGAACATTACTACGCAGAAGCTGGCGTATGGATGACTCAGTCACTGGCTCGTTCCGGTGATGACGATGTACTGGCTTCATGGATAGATATTACGTCACAGAAACGAGCTGAGCAGGAAAAGGTCCACTAGGCAGAACTGCTCCAGGCCATACTGGATAATACAGAGAGTGGTATTGCGGTTATGGAGTCGGTACGGAATGGCGAAGGAACCGTTACAGACTTTCGGTTTACGCACATCAACCCGGCTGCCGAGTGGATCACGCAGCAAAAAAAAGAGGCCCTTATCGGCGAGCTATACTCGAATGCCTGGCCTGAAGCCAGGCAGAATGGCGTTCTCGACTGGCATCTGCGCGTCGTCCAGACGCGCACCCCTCTGAAAATAAACGGCGTCAATCTGCCGGTTGGCGAATATGATGGGTGGTACAACATCCGGATTCGCCCGTTTGGCGATGGCGTCATTGCCACATTTGTGGATGTTACCGCCCTGAAACAGGCGGAATTTGCTAACCAGCACCAGGCCGAATTGCTCAGGTCGGTGCTGGACAACTCCCTGAATCCCATCATTGCCTTTAGCGCAATCCGGGATAAGACGACGGGCCAGATCGTCGATTTTCGGTATGAAGCCCAGAACGAAGCCAGTCGTCGCGATGTAGATCGGACCGATGAAGAAGTGATTGGCCATACAATGCTCGAATACTTTCCCCATGTTATTGAAACCGGCTTGTTCGATCGGTACGTGCGGGTGATTGAAACAGGTCAGTCAGAACGGTTCGAACAGGAATATAACTATGATAAACTGACGGGCTGGTCGGAGATGACGGTGTCGAAATGGGGGGACGGTATCGTGCTGACGCTGGTCAGTATTACCGATAGTAGAGACCGCCAGCAGCAACTGGAGCAGGTAAACCGCGAGTTGCTGAATGCCAATGAAAATCTGCGGCAGTTCGCTCATGTGGCCAGCCATGATTTGCAGGAGCCGTTGCGCAAGATCACTGCGTTCAGCGATATATTACAGGATCAGTTCAGTCCTCTGCTCGGCGATCATGGGAAAGACATCATAAACCGGATGCGGTCGGCAACAGAGCGCATGTCGACGCTTATCAGAGATGTGCTGGCCTATTCGCGTATCAGTACGTATCGGGAGCCTTTTCAACTGGTGGCCCTGAATCAATTACTGGCCAATGTATGTTACGAACTGAAAAGCAACGTTCAGGAAACCGGTAGCAAAATCGACGTCAGTGAACTTCCGATTGTTCAGGGCGACCGGAATCAATTGTATCACTTGTTTATAAATCTGTTGACGAATGCGCTAAAGTTTCAGCCTGGTCAACAACCGGCGCTTATAGAGGTGACGTGCCAGACTGTAACGGGAAATGATGGTCCGCCTGAGTTGGAGACTGACCGGGATTATTATGAAATCAGTCTGACCGATAATGGTATAGGATTCGACAGTAAATACACGGAGCTTATCTTTCAGGTGTTTCAGCGGCTGCATAGCCGCCAGCAGTATAACGGTACCGGTATGGGGCTGGCTATTTGTAAACGGGTAGTCGAAAACCACCGGGGAGCCATCATGGCTACCAGTTTGCCCGGTCAGGGTGCTACCTTCCGGGTGTATTTGCCGAAGTAAGTAGTTTTAGAAGTCGTAAGTCGTAGAAGTCGTAATGGTCGTAAGTCGTAGAAGTCGTAAGTGGCTGACGCGTTAGCAAAACATGCGTCAGCCACTTACGACTCCTACGACTTACGACCATTACGACTTTTTTATTCCTTATTCAGCCTGACTTTAACCGTGTCGATTCGGGTACCGTCCATCGACATGATCGTGAACGTAAAAGGCGCAAACTGCACGATCTCACCCACTTTCGGAATGTCTTCGTTGGTAGCCAGAATCAGGCCGCCAAGCGTGTCATATCGGCCCGATGTCGATGTCCGATCACCTTCAGGAATGTTCCAGCCATACTTCTCGTTCAAATCATTGATCTCATGGCGGGCGCTCAGCAGCCAGTTGTGATCGTCAAGTTTTCGTTCTACCCAGTCTTCGTTGGTGTCGTATTCATCCTGAATTTCACCAAAGATCTGCTCAACCATATCTTCTACACTGACGATGCCGGCTGTACCGCCAAATTCATCGACTACCAGGGCCAAACTTTTGCGTTCGGATAAAAATCGAAGCAGCAAATCCTGCGCGGGCATGGTTTCGGGAACGGTAATAATGGGGGTAATGATCTCTTCAACGGTGGCAGGCTTTTGAAATATCGCCAGCGCATGGCAGTATCCAATCACATCGTCTATCGTATCGCGGTAGATCACGATTTTGGAGTGACCGCTATCCTGAAATGCCTGCCTCAGTTCCTCAACCGTATCATCGACCGCTATGGCGGCAATTTCAGTGCGGGGTATCAGGCAATCGCGTACCCGTACATCACGAAATTCGATGGCTTTATTGAAAATTCGCGTGTCAACTTCTACGTCTTCCTGAGCGCTGTCTTTCTGATTTAGTTGCTGGAGGTAGTGGTTAAGGTCTGTCAGGCCAAAAACGGGTCGAATTTCCGGATTTCGTTTGCCCAGCACGAAGCGAATAAAGAAACGGGCTATGCCTACCAGCACGCGCACTACAGGCGCTATAGCCTGATAGATGACCCATAACGGTATGGCCAGCCATTCCAGAAAACGGTCGGGATGAATAAGGGCAAGACTTTTGGGTAGATAGTCGGCTAAGGGCAGAAAAACGATGGTCAGCAGAAGCGTTTCCAGTACAACCAGCAGGAAAGGACTGTCGTAGGCATCGGGTAGAATCCTTATCAACAATGGATTCAGCGCCGTTACGCTCAGCACAACATAAAGGACCAGAAAAAGCGTGTTGCCGGTCAGCGTGGTGCCAACAAAAAGAATCGGATTCTTGAGAAAGCCTGACACGAGCTTTTCGCCCAGTGGTCCCTGCTTGCTATGCAGTTCGAAATACAGCCGGTTCACCGACACATAAGCCATCTCGACCGCCGAAAAAAAACCGGCCAGCACAAGGGCGAGGAGGGCACCGAAAAGCAAAACGTACGAATCCAAGAGTAATTGATCTATCCTGTGTAATACAAAGCTAACAGATTAAGCATCTCGGAGAGACAATCCCGGGCGGCTACTTCTTTCTGGCTGGCTTTTTAGACGGTTCTGTTGCTTTCTTCCGATCGTTCACCATCTGTTTGATCGTTGGAGAAATGGTCTTTTCCCGTTCGAGTCGTTTGTTTCTGACAAACTGAAATGCCAGCAGAAAGGCCAGACACAACATCAATAACCAATAACTCTCGGCAAAAGTTGTACGCTGAAATTCAGCAATCCAGATGGTCAGGAAGCCGGCAGCCGCAGCCAGGAGGAGGATTTCGGGTAGTTTCATGGGCAGATAGGGAGTTGGCCAGTCAATGAGTTGGCCAGTTAGTCAGTGGCTGTCGCTTTTCAACTCACCACTGACTGACTGGCCAACTCATTGACTGATCGACTAATCAACTGTTTTACTGCTCATTTTGGTGAACTCCCGGTAGCGACGGATGGTAGCGATCAGGAAGCCGAGCACAACAATGAGCGTGCCGATCCAAAGCAGGTTGATGAGCGGCTTCTCCAGCGCTTTCATCACAATATAATCGCGCTGTGTGCGATTCACCGCAAACGTAAATTTGCCTGTTTGGGGGTTGATTTCATTAAGCTGGATCCGAATACCGAGTTCATCGCTCGTTTCGGCCCGTCGGCCTACCAGCCGGTCTTTGATAATAAACGTAGGGTTGAGGATGTGCTCCCCGTTTTTGTCCAGTACCCGTACCCGTGCTTTCACAGCGGCATCGTTCGGGCCAATTTCCATGCCTTCCACCTCGGTTGTCCGGGATACATCGTCCAGTATAGCGACGTAGTCGTTCAGGAAGAAGGTGTCTTTAACCGCTACCGAGTAGGTTTCTGTTTTCTCCCAGGTGTTTTCGGCACTTGGATCGGGCACGGATGATACGAACGTATACGTATCGCGTCCCGCCTGGTGACGAATATCGGGCGAAGCCAGCAGGCCCATCCGTTCATTTACCTGCGCGCGTGGATAGAGCGTGAAGATTTTGCCGTTCGGCTCACGGTACTCTACCTCATAATAAGTGTTCTCCGGATAAAGAGCCAGCGTATCGCCTTTTTTGTGATACAGCTTTCCGTTCTGCTCGATGTCGCGCTGAGCAACACCGTGGAAATCGCCTTCGATCACAGAAATGTCTTTCGTTGGAATGTACCCTGGTACGTCACGCGCCTGAATACGCCTGCCGCGATAGGTCAGCTGATAGGTCCCCATCCGTTCCGACTGATTCAGCCAAAGCAGGGTGTTTTCTTTATTTTCCTTGTTATTGTCTTTCGTAAACACGTCCTGCTTCGAGATAAGCATACCCGTGTTATTGATCGAAATAACTTTGGTAAAACCAGCGGAGTACAAAATACCGATCAGCATAAGCGCCATACCGATGTGCGAGATAGCGCCACCCGACAGCCGGTAATTACCCCGGATAATGCCCAGCAGAATAGTACCGTTCGTCATCAGCGCAAATATAGACGCTACCAGCAACGCCATATAAACCGGGTTTTTGACCTCACCAATGGCAATCAGAGCCGCGCTTAGCAGCAGCGTCAAAATGCCGGGGGTGATGAGCGCATCCCACTTTTTGTTGTCCAGTTTGCGCCACCACATGTATTGGCCTACACCCGTTATCAGGGCGATTATGACAAAGAACCAAACCTGAAATTTGTTGTAGTGGGCAATTTGATCGGCGGGCAGGGCCAGGTTAGATACTTTGCCAAATAGCTCCAGTACTTTGTTATAAACAGGAATCGAAGTAGTTGCAATAACCTGAAAAGCGGCCAGACACAGGACCGTAGCGCCAATGAACACCCAGAATTCTTTGCTGTACACCGATGTTTCGTCCGCATCGCTGGGAATGTGTTTCCACTTAACGGTTGCCAGCACAATAGCCATCACAACAAAGGCCAGCAGATAAACCAGCAACTGTCCCGACAAGCCCAGATCAGTAAACGAGTGAACCGATGCATTTCCCAGAATACCACTCCGCGTCAGGAAGGTCGAGTACAGAATCAGCAGGAACGTAGCGATAGTCAGTATGACAGCTGTTTTCAAGCCTGTCGATGAGCGCTTCGCTATGAGCATCGTATGGAGCGAAGCTACCATAACCAGCCAGGGAACGTAGACGGCATTTTCGACGGGGTCCCAGTTCCAGTACCCCCCGAAGTTCAGCGTTTCGTAAGCCCAGTAACCACCCATCATGATACCAACGCCCAGGACCATAGCACCAAAAAGCGTCCAGGGAAGGGCAGGCCGAATCCATTCGAGGGGCTGATTCCGCCATAGACCGGCAATGCAATAGGCGAAGGGCACCAGCGTCAGCGCAAAGCCAAGGAAAAGCGTTGGGGGGTGGATAACCATCCAGTAGTTCTGAAGTAACGGGTTCAGGCCATTACCATCCTTAGGGACAAACGTTGGATCGGCCGTGAAGATGGGCGCATCGGGCATCGCTTCGGTCAGCAATAGAAATGGCGACGAACCGATCTTGAACGTATCGCCAAAGACGATGCCCAGAATCATTGAAGCCAGAAAAGCCTGCACCAGCGCGAAGACGGTCATCATAGGAGCTTCCCATTTTGAACCGCTCTTCTGAATCAGGACGGCACCCAGCACCGCATTCCAGAAAAGCCAGAGCAGGAACGATCCTTCCTGTCCTTCCCAGAAGCAGGAAATCATGTACTGCACAGGCAAAGCCAGCGACGAGTGACTCCAGGCGTAGTGGTACTCGAAGTAATGGTTATAGATGATCCAGTAAAGGCTCACCCCTACGCCGATTACGGCTAACCCGTGAATATAAAACGCCCAGCGTGCCAGTGTACGCCAGTCATCTTTGTCAGCGCCGGCGTTAGCGGCTCCGGCTGGCGGACTTGCTTTCCGCTTTGTCGTTTTTCCGCCAAAGCTCGATTCGCCCGCGTAGGCCAGCTGTGGCTCTTCAACGAGCGACTTCCGGGTACTGCCCTGGCGTCCGAGGGCTGAAATGAAATAAGCTACCGTTGCCAGCAGTGCCGTTACAAACGACAGGATGACAAGAAAGTGGCCAAGTTGCCCGACTGTGGTATGAATCATTGATAGAAAGAGTAAAGGAGCTGAAGACTACAAAAGTGAAGTTGAACAGCTCACAAAGAGCTACTTTACCAGGTAGCTTTTTACAATTGAGCTGTTTTTGCTTCGTGTTCGGTCGTTTCCAGTTTGTCGTTCTGGTACTTGGAGGGACACTTCAGCAGAATCTTGTTACATTGAAAATGATCGCCCTGCATGGCACCAATGATCACAATTTGCTCCGAACGGTCGAAATCCTGTGGTTTAGGACTGTTGAAGACTACCTTCTGTGCCTGCTGGTTGTTATCGACAAGCGTAAACTCGAAGTGGTTGGGGTCAATGGCGGGGTCATACAACATGTCGGTAATCCGGCCCTGTGCATCTTTCTGCACTTTGCCAACGACATGGATCATCTTCTCGTCGCCATCTTTAGCGAGTTCGCTAGCCTGCCTGAATGTAACGTAAGAACTGGCGTCACCAGCGGTGGAAACAATGATGCCGATAGCCAGCGCAATAACAACGATTCCAAAAATATGAGAGAGTTTCATAGGTAGGCTTACAAGCTATAGTTCGTTTTTTTCTCTTTCACTTCTTTTTCGAGTTTGCCAATCTGCCGGTCAAGCCGGATGAGGTATACGATGATACCCGTAAAAACAGCCGCGATAACGGCTACCACAACCCATATTTTACCATCGGCCCGAAGGCGATCCGCCATCTCTACGCCATCTGAAACAGGCTGTTGAGCCATAAGGGTTTGGCTGAGCAGAAGCAGGGCCGCCAGGGGCGCTTTCATCAAAAGGGGCAGTCGCATTGGTATACGGGGAATAACTATGAAATTAACGCAAAAAGAAGCGGAATCATTCGGTTTAAAGCCTAAGGATTTAATCATCTAAAGCCGCTTTGACCCGACGCATCCGAACGTGTAGTTCAGTAATCCAGACACCCAGTAACGTGAACCCGATAACAGCCGGGTAGAACACCATCCGCATCTGGCTATCCATGTCATATTTACCAAAGGCCGGGTTACCACCATTACCGGGGTGAAGCGAATCGGTCAGGCGCGGCACGATGAAAATGAGCGGGACAAAAACAGCAAAAGCGAATATGTTGTAAACCGCCGAAATGCGGGCCCGGCGTTGCTCGTCGTCGAATGAACCACGGAGAATCAAATATGCCAGATACATCAGCATCCCTACGGCGACACTGTTCAGTTTAGGGTCGTTGGGCCAGGGTTCGCCCCAGGTGAAGTTGGCCCAGAGGGATCCGGTAGCGCAACCAAGCAGGCCAAACAAAATAGCTGAGTTAGCAAACTCAACCGCCACCAGATCATCATCAAACCGGCCGCTGCGTAAATAGCGGATCGAATAGATCGCTGAGGTTAGTAACAGGACGATCATGCCGAACCAGAGGGGAACATGGAAATACACATTCCTGATGCTTTCGTTGAGGATGGGCTGACGCGGTACGATACCCAGCAAACCCTGTAGAATGACGTAAACTAATATCAGAACCGCGAGGGCCTTCCACCAGGTGTTTTTCATATTGGTAAGACAGACATTCTGTCCGTTTCATTTAACTAAACAATGTATGAGGGCTTGAAACCCCTGTTTTTATCAATTAACGAACCAGCTGCGGAGACCTCCGCCCGGCCGCTTTACATCAGCTCCGCCATAAGAACGGGAACAGTAACCAGGATAGCGTCAGAACGATGGCATCGATAGCCAGGACGATCCAGATCTCATCGGTGCTGACGCTTCGGTCGAGACCATCCAGGGCATTCTTCGATATCTTCAGCAGCATCAGCAACAACGGCAGGATGATTGGGAAACTCAGTACCGCCATCAGGGTAGCCGGGTTTTCCGCTTTGCTCGCAATGCCCGACACCAACGTCAGCGAGGCCGCAAATCCTATGGCCCCCAGTACCAGCGTCAGCAGATAAAGAGGTACATCCTGCGCCTGATTTCCCAAAACGAACGCATACGTGCCGAAACCCAGCAGGGACAGCATCAGCATCAGCACCGTATTGTAGCCAATCTTCGACAGGATTATCTGCTGCGGACTAACCAGGGTGTAATAGTACAACTGCCTTCCTGAGCGCTCCTGTACGAAGCTTTTTGCAATGGCATTGATGGCCGTAAACAACAGAATAATCCAAAACAGCGTGTTCCAGACTATGGGCGTCAGCTGCCCACGGCGGGCATTGAAACTAAGGTAACAAACGAACACGGCCCCGACAATGTAGAGCAGCATACCATTCAGGGCATAGCGTTGCCGCCATTCCAGCAGAAACTCTTTCCGCATCAATGCCCCGATTTGTCGTACCGATTCTGCCATACTTCCTCTTAAGATCGGGCAAATTTACGGCGGAACGGTGATGGGAAAAAGAAAAGTCTGCTATTTGCGGGTTCTATGGAGTTAACTACAATTCTTACGCTTTGTACCTTCGCTTTTTTAGCTGGCTTTGTCGATGCGATCATTGGTGGGGGTGGCCTGATTCAAACGCCCGCCCTGTTATTCACCCTGCCTCAGTACCCGGTTCCGACACTGATCGGCACGACAAAAATTCCGTCGCTGGCCGGTAGCCTGATGGGCGCTTTTCAATACAGTCGTCGGGTGGCGGTCGCTGGCCGATTTATTGCCCCCGTGATGGCCATTGCCTTCAGCGCATCCTGGCTGGGTTCGTGGACCCTGACCCGCGTGCCTAATACCTATATGAAGCCGTTCGTTCTGTTGATGCTGGTCGTTGTATTCACGTATACACTGGTTAAAAAAGATTTCGGGCAGTTGCCGCATCGGACTGTGTCGACTCAACAGCAGCGGATACGGATGTGGATAATGGGCGTAGGGCTGGGTTTCTATGACGGTTTTTTCGGGCCGGGAACGGGTAGCTTTCTGGTATTGGGATTCATTACGCTCATCGGGTTCGATTTTCTGAAAGCCAGTGCCCATGCAAAGCTGGTCAATGCAGCCACAAACCTGGCTAGTACGCTGTTTTTTATCAATAAGGGTGGCTTATTATATGTAGTTGCCTTACCAATGGCTGTGGCCAACCTGTCAGGGGCTTTTCTGGGTGCCCGACTGGCCATTTTAAAAGGGAACCAGTTCATCCGGATATTCTTCCTGCTGGTGATTGCCGCCACCATTTTACGGTTTGCCTGGGATTTGATGCAGTGAGTTATAATTTCTGCTCATCCCTCTTGCATCAACAAACTTTCCGCCGTAATCTTGTGTTAATTAAACTGAATCTAAATAAAGATAGCCGATTCGCACCGGCACCCAAGGCCATGAGTAAGCGCAGTGTAGCGGACCTTAAACCAGGAGAACGAGCCACTATTGAGTCGTTCAACGATCAGTTGATGTCGCTGAAATTGCTCGAAATGGGGTGTCTGCCTGGTGCTGAAGTGTGTTTGCATTGCAAAGCTCCCTTAGGCGACCCTATTTGCCTGAATGTGTCCGGGTACTGCCTGTCGATGCGTCGGTCTGAAGCGGCTACGATATTGATCGAAAATTAACTGTTGCGGGTGTTTGTGGGTTCGGGGTTTTCGTGTTTATGCCCGGTCGACCGGCGCTGAACCGACAAATACGCAGACACGCAAAACACAAACTCACCGCGTCCTTGAGTACCTCCCCCATACTTGCCCTTATTGGCAACCCGAATGCCGGTAAGTCGTCGCTGTTCAATCAACTGACGGGCATGCGCCAGAAGACCGGTAACTTCCCCGGTGTAACGGTCGATAAGAAATCCGGCACCTGGACGGTCGATGCACAACTTACGGCTACCGTCGTTGACCTGCCGGGCGTTTATTCCATTTATCCCAAATCCTTAGACGAACAGCTTGTCACTGATATCCTGGCCAATCCAGCGCACCCGGATTATCCGGATGTGGCTGTAGTGGTCGTCGATGCGTCGAATCTGCACCGTAACCTGCTTCTCTTTACGCAGGTAGCCGACCTGGGTGTGCCAACGGTTCTGGCTCTGAACATGCTCGATGTAGCCATGAAACAGAGCAAGCAGGTGAATTCGGTACGGTTGGCCATGCGGCTGGGGGTACCCGTTGTACGCATCAATGCCCGGACCGGAGAAGGAATCGACTCGCTCAAAAAAGCAGTGATGGGCCAACTTGAGCACCCGACCTTACCCGGCCAGCTCTTTTTCGACCCCGCTGATGGAGAACCCGATCTGATTACTGATACGAAAGAACACTATCAGCTAACCAACAATTACCTCGCCCTTCAATACATTATTCAGCACGATGGATTTTCGTTCCTGAACCGCTCTCAACAGGTTGGACTTGACGAGATCATCAAGAAACACAACTTCAGTGAGCCCACGTTTCAGGCAAACGAAACCATTACACGCTACAAACGTATCGCTACGGTCGTTAGTGAAGCGGTAACTGACCAGCGACCTATTGGTCAGCCTACCTGGAGCCAGAAGTTCGATCGTATTCTGTTACACCCGGTTTGGGGCTACGCAATCTTCGGGATGGTGTTACTACTGATCTTCCAGGCAATTTTCGCCTGGGCGCAGCCATTCATGGATGCTATTGACACGGGGGTAGCCTGGCTCAATGGCCAACTGAAAGCGAGTTTACCAGCCGGCCCCCTTACTGACCTACTTACCGATGGCATTCTGGCAGGAATTGGCGGTATACTGGTGTTCATTCCTCAAATAGCGTTTCTGTTTCTGCTGGTCGCGCTGCTGGAGGAATCGGGCTATATGTCGCGGGTCATGGTCATCATGGACCGGATCATGCGCAAGTTTGGACTGAATGGCCGGAGTGTAGTGCCCCTGATTTCGGGTGTGGCCTGTGCTGTACCCGCCATCATGGCTACGCGTAGTATTGGTACCCGACGCGACCGGCTGATTACTATCCTTGTTACCCCCCTGATGAGCTGTTCGGCTCGTTTACCCATTTATACGATCCTTATTGCGCTGGTTGTGCCGAGCCAGCGTGTAATTGGCCTGTTCAACTTACAGGGCCTCGCGCTGATGGGTTTGTACCTGCTGGGCCTGGTGAGTGCTTTATTGTCCGCTTATGTGCTCAAGTTGCTCTTAAAGACGAAAGAACGCGGTTTTTTTATTATGGAGCTGCCAACCTTCAAATTACCCCGCTGGAACCATGTCGGCATGACAGTATATGATAGTGTTCGGTCATTCGTATGGGAAGCAGGGCGTGTTATTCTGGCAATCTCCATTGTGTTGTGGGTACTGGCAAGCTACGGTCCGGGCAATGCCATCGAGCAAGCCGAAACCCGTGTCCGTAAGGAGAATGCAACGCTGGCAAACGATGACCTCCAGAACCGCATTGCGTCAGAACGGCTCGAAGCTTCCTACGCTGGTCATTTCGGCCATTTTATTGAGCCCGCTATTCGGCCACTCGGTTACGACTGGAAAATTGGTATCGCGCTACTCAGTTCGTTCGCGGCCCGCGAAGTCTTCGTTGGAACGATGTCTACCATCTATAGCATAGGGTCCGGGGACGACGACGGGGAAAACACAACCATACGGCAGCGGCTCCGGGAAGAACGAAACCCCGACACAGGCCAGCCCATGTACACGCCTGCTCTGGCCTGGTCGTTATTGGTGTTCTACGTGTTCGCTATGATGTGTATGAGTACCCTGGCGGCCACCCAGCGTGAAACGAAAAGCTGGAAGTGGCCCGCCGTACAACTCGCGTATATGATGATACTGGCTTATGTGAGCGCATTTGCTACCTATCAATTAATGAAGTAGATCAGCAAACCTGTCTAGCCATGAAAACACCCCGTCAGCGCTGGTCTGACGGGGTGTTTGTTTATGATTGGAAATCAAATCACTACCAAAGTAAGCCTTTCGAAATTAGCGGGTAGATGAAATGATAAATGATGTAAGTAAATAACGCTACCGTCAAACCGCCCAGGGCTGTCGTCTGATCGAAGTTGAACCGGCTCTTGCGCGAGGGGCGAGTTACCCGCCAATCTCGCTGTACTGTATGCTTCATGGTATGTGCAGGTATGATTATAAACCACTCTGCAAATTTGAGTCCGTCGTAGCAGTAGTAACAGCGCAGAAACCCTGATTCGTATCATACGTAATAATACCCGATACACGTTCTGAGGCAGGTTGCCGTATATTTCGTAAGCGGTAGGCTGTTTGATAGTTTAAGTTATTCTATATTCTTAATAGTGTAGAAAACTGTACCCAGCGTTGTCACCTAATCTCCACAGATTAGCGCCACCGGAGGGCATCTACTAAGTCAGAAGCGATCATACCGATAGGCCCACGCTCTTCAGCGACGGTGTCGCCCGCCAGCCCATGGGCATAAACGCCCAGTACAGCGGCTTCAACTGGATCGTATCCCTGCGCCAGCAAAGCCGTTAGTACGCCCGTCAGCACGTCGCCTGTACCACCCGTGCTCAATCCCGGGTTACCTGTTGCGTTAAAATGAACATCACCCTGGGGCGTGGCAACAGCCGAATGAGCCCCTTTCAGGACAACCACAACCTGATATTGTTGAGCGAAATCACGCAGTAAGGTTAACTTTTGGTAGTCATGGGTCCACTGGCTCGTAAGCCGTTCAAACTCTTTGGGATGGGGTGTCAGAATGCTGTTAGGGGGAAGGAGGGAGAGCAGATCGCGGTTTTCGGCCAGTAGGTTCAGGGCGTCAGCGTCAATGACCATTGGTTTACTGAGCGTTGGCAAGAGCTGCCGGAGCATAGTCAGCGTTTCGGGAGCCTTACCCAGCCCGGGACCGATACCCACGACAGAATAGTCAGCCGGGGCCGGGCTACCCTGTTCACTGACTTCGTGATCCAGCAAGCCGGTCAGGATGTTTTGGTGGCTGTCTGGCCGACACATGGCTTCGGGCACTGCGGTCTGAAGGATAGCATACCCACAACGCGGTATCTGTACCGTGAGCAACCCCACTCCAGAACGCAGGCAGGCTCTGGAAGCCAGAACGGCTGCCCCAATCTTACCGTAACTACCTGCCAGCAGCAGCGCATGGCCAAAGGTGCCTTTGTTGGCATAACGGTCACGCTTGTGAAGCAGTAACCGGGCTTCATGCGGCTGCGTAAAAAAGAAATTTGTCGGTGCCTGATCGATAAACCGTTTGTGCAGACGGATATCGACCAGGTGCCAGTCACCTACGTAGGGGCCATTCCTGGGTAGCATAAACGCCAGTTTTGGTAATTGAAACGAAACCGTATAATCTGGTTCGATAATCACATCGGTCGTTGCGTTGGGCTGATCAGCATACAGACCACTGGCAATATCGACCGCAACAACGGTGGCCGGAGCCCGATTGATAGCGTCAACGGTGGTTTTGACAATACCCTCGGTTGGCCGCGTCAGGCCTGATCCAAGAATGGCATCGATAACGACTTCGTTATGACGAATGGCGGGTAAATCCTTCTCCGATTCGATGTAGTTTATCGTCTCGATCACCAGTTTGAGCCGTCGGTGATTATGCATGAAATCGTCGGATTCGCGGGGTGCATACCGAACAACATGTACCTCAACGGGGTACTCACGCTCAAGCAGCAAGCGGGCAATAGCCAGGCCATCGCCCCCGTTGTTGCCTAATCCACAAAAAATTTTGGTAGGAGTTGTATCGGGAAACCGGTCGGCGAACCAGTTGACAAAGGCGAGCGCAGCCCGTTCCATGAGGTTAATTGGCGCAATAGGTTCACTTTTTATGGTTGATTGGTCGAGATCATGAATCTGGTCAACACTCAGTATTTTCATAAAGTCCTGGATGGCTTACGCTGGGTAATTTTACAAAAGTATTTTCTAGCACCGAGAAGATTGCTATCTTTGCGGTTCATTTCGCAAATAGTTATCTGGCGATTTATATACGGTCATGAGCGAGTTAATCAAATTAGTAGAGGCAGACAACGCGCAGCGTCGCGCCGACTTGCCTTCTTTCCGGTCGGGCGATACGGTAAATGTACACGTCAAAATCCGCGAAGGAAACAAAGAACGCATTCAGATTTTCACGGGTACGGTCATCCAGCGCCGTAATCCGAGTAGCGGTGGTGAAACGTTCACCGTCCGCAAAATATCGAACGGAGTTGGTGTAGAACGGATTTTTCCAGTTCTATCGCCAAACGTCGACAAGATCGAAATCGTCCGCATGGGTAAAGTTCGCCGGGCCCGGTTGTTCTACCTGCGTGGTCGTCAGGGCAAAGCCGCTCGTGTTAAAGAGCGTAAGCCAAAAGTCGTTGCCGCAGCGTAATTATTCGCCACGGATAGTTATTTCTCGAAAAGCTGCCTTCAGGGGCAGCTTTTCTCGTTGATAGGCCCAACAGTCTCCGGCTGTTGCGAGTTACTTTACAGGCAGTGACCGGAAACTGCAGCTTACGGATACACATGGATTTTTTTAAATATCAGGGCACCGGCAATGATTTTGTGATGATCGACGATCGGGCAGGGACGTTCCCCCGCACCGACCAGGCGGTGATCGAACGATTATGTGATCGCCGGTTCGGTATTGGTGCCGATGGGCTGATTCTGCTCCAGACCGATCCTGATTACGATTTTCGTATGGTGTACTTCAATGCCGATGGGGCCGAAGGAAGTATGTGCGGTAACGGCGGGCGGTGTATCGTCCGTTTTGCGCACGATTTGGGCCTGTTCGATAAAGAAACCCGTTTTCTGGCCGTTGATGGTGAACATACGGCCGTGGTGACCGATAGCGATATCTCGCTGAAAATGGGCGATGTGTCCGGTGTCGAGAGTCGGAACGGGCTGACATTTCTCAATACGGGCTCGCCCCATGTGGTGCAGTTTACCGAGGATCTGGCGTCGCTCGATGTGGTAGCACAGGGACGCGCTATCCGGAATGATGCTGCGTTTTCGGGCGGAACGAACGTCAACTTTGGGCAGGTAATCGATGACCATACGGTTCGGGTAAGAACCTATGAACGGGGTGTTGAAGATGAAACGTATTCCTGTGGGACAGGCGTAACGGCGGTAGCACTAATTGCTTATCGGCAGCTGGCTATGCCTGATCCCGTCTTTATTCAAACTATTGGCGGCAACCTGCGGGTGTCTTTTAAACCGATGAATGGCAGCGATAGCCAGTTCGGTAGTATCTATTTGACGGGCCCGGCTCAACGCGTATTTACAGGTACCATAACACGCTAGTGTTGTTGTTCCGCTGGCGTGTTGTATACAAGGGTAACTGACTCAGCGTATGATTATTTATAAAGGAAAAGGATGGATAGCGGCCGTCTGGCATTTTCATACAGGACCAACCGCTAAAGCGCTGATCAAACGCGTGGCTCTGGTGGGAGTTTATGTAACAATTGTCACGGTCGCCGAGCTTAATTTCAGCGATTTGCGGATAAAGGATACGCCTAGTTCGTTTTTACAGGCGATGGGTATTCTCCTCAGCCTGCTGCTTATTTTTCGGACCAACAGCGCCTACGACCGTTTCTATGAAGGTCGGATTGCCTGGGGCACGTTGATCAATAATTGCCGGAATATGGCTATATTTTTCAATGCCGTGCTGGATCAGGATAATGTGTCGGACCGGCTTTTCTTCGCCAAAACGATTTCTAATTTCCCTTTCGCCCTCAAGAATCACCTGCGTGACTCGCCGGGCCTCGACGAACTGGACGAGACAGAAGAAGGCGAACGGCGGGACCTGAGTAATTTTGATCACGTTCCGTCGGGTGTATCGAACCAGCTGTGGGTGAAAACGGAATCGCTGTATCGGCAGGGACGTATATCCGATTCACAGCATATCAACTTGAATCGCTACCTAAGCTCGCTGATGGATGTCTGCGGCATTTGCGAGCGGATTAAAAACACCCCCATCCCGTTTTCCTATAATCTTTTTATTAAACTGTTTATTCTGCTCTATGTGGGGGTGCTGCCCTTTACCGTAGTTGAAGTATATGGGTACCTGACCATTCCGGCAGTTATGCTTACGTCTTATGTCCTGGTAGGCCTGGAGTTGATTGGAGAGGAAATTGAAGACCCATTCGGCCTGGAACGCAATGACCTGCCGCTCAACCAGCTGTCGCAGTTGATTCGCGTCAACACACACGATATTTTGCAGATCTACCTGCCGCATGTAGAGAAAGAAGCGGCCAAGCCAGGCTTCACCATTGTTACCTGATCAATCTACGGCCTCGGTAATGCCGCCATGGAGGTGGTAAATAGTCTTGTGTTCAAGCTCCGGTTGCCGGAGGAAGTCTTTAGCGGCCACCCGGCTGCGCGCGCCATTGGTACAGACCGCAATCAGCGTAGTGAACGGCAGTAACTCGGTTTTTCGGGCTCGTAGGTCGGGGAGGGGTATGTTCAGGCCACCGATGTTGAATTCGTCAAATTCCCACTCGTCCCGAACATCGACAATGAGCGTATCAGGTTGTTGGCGCAGGCTTTCAAGTTCGGTTAGGGTAATGTCTGTGTAGGTATGCATAAATGGAGGTTAGTCCTGTGGAGCGTAACTAAGGTAAGTATTTTCTGAAAAAGAGCCGATAAGTGGCACTGACTCTGTCAATCTGTCAGCCGCCACGGTATTGGAACAGGATTTGACGCCCGCCAGTTACCAGTAACCTCATCTTTACTATATACGATGGAAACCGTACAGAACGAAAAAGGCGAATCCACGCGGGGCCAGATCTCGATCCATACCGAGAATATCTTCCCGATCATTAAAAAATTCCTGTATTCCGATCACGAGATTTTCCTGCGCGAATTGGTCTCGAATGCAGTCGACGCTACCCAGAAACTACGCCAGCTGTCGTCATTTGGCGAATTCGGTGGCGAATTGGGCGGCCTGAAGGTAACGGTCACGCTCGATGAAGAAGCCAAAACGATTACTGTCAGCGACAACGGTATTGGTATGACCGCTGAAGAGATCAAAAAGTATATCAACCAGATCGCCTTCTCAGGCGCGTCGGATTTTTTAGAGAAGTATAAGGACAAGACAGACGACAAAGGGGCCATTATCGGCCATTTCGGACTTGGCTTCTACTCTGCCTTTATGGTAGCCGAGCAGGTTGAAATCATCACTAAATCGTACCGGGACGGTGCTGAAAGCGCGCGGTGGGTATGTGATGGCTCGACAGAATTTGAGCTGACGCCTGCCGAAAAGACGGAACGCGGTACGGATATTATCCTGCACATTGCGCCCGATTCGGAAGAGTTTCTGGACAAGGCCCGGCTGCGGACTATTCTCGACAAGTACGCCCGTTTCCTGCCTACCCCGGTTGAGTTCGATGGCCAGACCGTGAACAATACCACGCCGATCTGGACCAAGTCGCCTGCCGACCTGACCGACGAGGACTACAAATCATTTTACCGTGAGCTGTATCCAATGGGCGAGGAACCCTTGTTCTGGATTCACCTCAACGTCGATTATCCATTCAACCTGACGGGTATTCTGTATTTCCCGCGCATCAAAAACGAACTACGGTTCCAGCGCGAAAAAATCCAGCTGTATAGCCGCCAGGTATTTATCACCGACGAAGTTAAGGATGTTGTGCCCGACTTCCTGATGATGCTCCACGGCGTTATCGACTCGCCGGATATTCCACTGAACGTGTCGAGAAGCTTCCTTCAGGCCGACAGCAGTGTCAAGAAAATCAACGGGTATATCACCCGCAAAGTAGCCGATAAACTCAACGATCTGTTCAACACCGACCGTAAAGGTTTTGAAGAAAAGTTCGACGATATCGGCCTGTTCATCAAGTACGGCATATTGAGTGATGAGAAGTTCTGGGAAAAAGCAAAAAGCTTCGTATTACTCAAGAACACCGAAGGCCAGTATGCTACCCTGGACGAATACCGGGAGAAGATCCAGGCGAACCAACTCGATAAGAACGAAACGCTGGTGATGCTGTATACCTCCGACCGGAAGCAGCAGGATGCTTATATCGCATCGGCTGTTCGGCGCGGTTACGATGTGTTGCTCCTGGACAACGTCATCGATTCTCACTTTATCAACGCTCTTGAGCAGAAACTGGAAAAAGTACATTTCCAGCGGGTTGACGCCGATACACTCGATAAGCTGATTGACAAAGGGCTTAACAACGAGAGCGTACTGTCTGAAGACGACCGGACCAAACTGAAGGATCTGTTTGATCAGGTACTGGACAACAAATCGCTGAACGTAAGTGTCGAAGCCCAACCAATCGATGAGCTACCCGTAACGATCACCATGCCGGAGTTTATGCGCCGGATGAAAGATATGGCGGCTTTGTCGGGTGAGCAGTCGTTCTATGGCAGCCTGCCTGTCAGCTACAATGTTGTTGTGAATGCCAACCACCCCTTGATTGGAAAATTACTGGCAGAAACCAACAGTGATGTACAGACTGCGTTAACGAAGCAGGTATATGACCTTGCCCTGCTTTCGCAGAATATGCTGACCGGTGCAGAATTAACCGCCTTCGTTCGTAGAACGGTAGACGCGTTGTAAAAATAGACGCTAAGTCGATCAAAAGCCGGGCATACGTCCGGCTTTTGCTGTTTAGTGACTGTCACAATTGGCTTTTACTGCTGTAGTGTACTGATAAACAGTAAAATAGGGCTGTAACTTTCTTTTTTTAGTATGATGACTAAAAAAGGATTTGTTTGGTTGGCTATCGAGCTAGTGGTGGTACTTGGCCTGGGTTTCCTGTCAGGAGGCACCCAACAGGCGGTAAAGCCGGTATCTACGCCCAAGTTCAAACTGATTCCCGGCAAGAAATTTTATTTCAACTCATTCGTGGATTGTAATATGGCCGAAGCCTGGGTTGGCGACACCTTTCGTATTTTTCCCGGTAAGCATGGCGAAGACCCCGTATGGGGTTATTCCAATGAACTGAAATTTGCCGATGGGCGCAACGCCGATGAAGCGTTCAGCCGGGGAGCGGATGATTTCAAAACACCTGCTCTGCCGAAAAATGTACCACCGAACCAGGCTGGGTTGCATGGAGCAGTCTGGTTCGAAACCGTTTATCAGGACACCCACGATCGATCTGGCCGTACTTTATACGGCGTTTATCACAACGAAAATTACCCGGAAACACTGCCATACGACGCCGGCACAGGTGAGGGATATATTGATAAAGACTGGCCCCAGGGGCTGAAGGGGCCAACATCGCCGGCAGCCGTGTGCCGAATTGGCATCATGAAATCAACCGATGGCGGGCGTAGCTGGGATAATCGGGGAATTTTTATTGAAGACAAACAGCCCCGTATGATCCTGAAACCTCAAAATACATCGCTTACGTTTGCCGGAGGTGTGGGCGACCCGTCGGCTGTAGCCAGTGGCGATTATTTGTACCTGTTTTATGGCGAGTACGGATACCCTGGCACGTACAATCCAACAACGTACGCTGCCGACAAAGAATACAGCGGGCAATGCATCAGTGTAGCCCGTATTCGACTGGACGATCTGGATAATCCGGTTGGAAAAGCCCGTCGGTGGGATGGCCGGGGCTTCAATGCCTTGCCTGACGGGATCGGAGCGCCTATAATGTCCTTACAGATTCCGAAGCCGACGGGGGGCGGGCCTGCCTCATCACCTACGGGCGGCTTCCACTGGGGACCGTCTGTAAGCTGGAACACTTACCTACAGGCCTGGGTAATGCTGATGGGCAAAGTGGTAGGCCCATCGTGGGCTGGCAGTGACGTGTTTATTTCCTTTAACACCAATGCCGACCTGAGTAAAGGGACTAACGCGCAGCAATGGAGTAAACCGCAACTGCTCCTGAGCCGCCCCGGTCATTTTTTGTGGTACCCATCCTTACAGCCGCTCAATACGCCCGATGATATGGCTCAGAAACGCACTTGTTTGAAGTTAGGGCGGGAAGCCCGTTTGTTTGTCAAAGATATCCTCCCCGAGAAAAGTGTATACCTGTCTGAGTATGTAATCCAGTTTGACAAGTAGCCTCGTCAAACACGTTTGGTAAACCATACTTTTCGCTTCGCCATCAGTCGGTTAATCACAAATATTACCACGACAGCCACAATGATTATGGCTACCAACGGCAATAAAATGGTCAGAACAGACAAAACGAGTGAAGCTATATTTTCGCCTGTGGCCACTACCGGATTCCCCAAACCACCCGTTGTTGCGGTAGAGCCAAGCCGTAGCAAACTCGTTCCTGCCTGTACAATTCCTGCCGAACCGCCCCCCAGCATAAGCCCCAGCCCCCAGTGAATGATCGGGTCGTCTATCTGGAGAAAAGAGGTACTAAGCAACGTTCCGGCAATGATGGACGCCGGTGTGGCGAGCGTGTCGAGTGCATTGTCGAGCCAGGGTATATAGTAGGCACCTAGTTCAAAGGCTGTGGCTACCGACAGTCCTGCCAGCGCAGGCCATCCGCTGAGCCACTCAAACCCGTCCATGGTGCCAACAATCCCCAACTTCGTGGCTGCACTGGCAATGAGCAGCGGTATGAACACCCGGAAGCCACAACAGGCAGCCAGGCCCAGGCCGATACAGGCGCTGCTAATCCATTCGATAGACATACGATTCGTAATTAGTACCGATTACTTTCAGTTGATAAACGATTATCGGTCACAATGTTCTATCCTGCCTGGCTGTCAGTCCACGAACGGATCCAGTCGTTTACGAAAAAAACTGTGGGTTGAAATTCATTAGAAACGCTTCATCGGTTGCCCGCGTCATGGCTGTGTAGAGCCAGCGTACAAACTCATTGTTCACCTGACCATCAGGCAGGAACCCCTGATCGATGAACACGGCGTTCCACTGCCCCCCCTGCGCTTTATGACACGTCAGCGCATACGCAAACTTCACCTGTAACGCATTCAGATAAGGGTCGCGCCGGATGGCTTCCGACCGTTCTTTCTTGCTCTTGATGTAGAAATAATCTTTCGCTACGTTCTCGTACAGAGTTTTGTACTGCTCCGACGAGAGCGACGGCACGGGTGTATGCAGCGTGTCGAGCATGATTTTTGCATCGAAATCGGGTTGCTCCTCATAGTCGACCAGCCGCAGGGTTACGGTGGCGAACCGGAAGCCGTGAAGTTCTTCCTTCTGTCGGATCTTGAGCACTTCCGCAAACTCACCATTGGCCAGAAAGCCAGCCGGAGAATCTTCTTCCAGCACCGTGTAGTTGTTGCGGGCAATCATCAGCATGTCGCCCGCGTCGAGTTCTTCTTCGCACTGGTCGATCATACGCCGGACAAACTGGTTGTATTGCACTGCCGTTTTGTTGGAGCGGCACAGAATCACGGTGTTCTCCCGCCCGTACTTATTGTAGGCATACTGAATACCGTCTTCCAGTTTGGTCATCGGCATTTTGAAAATGTCCCGGAAGGATTTCACATTGAGCCGAATATCGGGAAGGCTTGCGTCTGTAGCCTGACTACCATCGTTCAGCAGCGCGTCGAACCCGACGGCTTTGGGCGTAGCGGTCTCTGTGCCGTCGAGCAGCATCCGGAGCCCGGTAGCATTATAAAGAATGCCGGACTCTTCGTCCTGACGCATGACTTCGGTAAGCTCCTGCTCGAAGACAGTCATGTCGAACGAACTGGCCAGAAAACCCCGGTCCAGGGCGGGGCTCAGCTCGCGGCCAACGGGGGGTAACTGAGCGGTGTCGCCCACAAGCAATAGCTTGTTGCCTTTGTTCTCAAATACATAATCGATCAAATCTGTCAGTAGCCCCTTCCCTCCGAAGTCGGCCTCATCGGAAATCATCGAGGCCTCATCGACGATAAAGAGCGTGTCTTCGTGGTAATTTTTCTGCCGGTCGAAGGCCAGCGTTCCGGAGCCAGGGTCGGCTACCTGCCGGTATATTTTGCGGTGAATGGTCTGGGCTGGTTTCTTGGCGTAGTTGGCCATCACTTTCGCTGCCCGCCCCGTAGGTGCCAGCAGAATGGATTTATAGCCAAAGCGGGGCAGTACTTTTATAAGAGTACCAACCAGTGTGGTCTTACCTGTACCGGCATACCCCCGTAGCAGGAAGCAGTCACGATAGCGTTCAAATTCCTCCTGGGCGATGAAGTGACCAATCTGATCGAAGAATTGCAGCTGACCAGAGGTTGGCTTATAAGGGAAACGTTTGGCCAGTAACTGGGCAGCCGTTTGAGTTTCGTTCATGCGTCTAATTTACGAAAAAACGAGCAAAGAGGAAAGCCATCGCCGGCGGCAAAAGACAGAATGTCTACCTAATGAAACCCATTTCTTTTTTTTCGTCTTTCCCCGGTATGCTTTCCTTATTTCTGTTTTTTTTAGTACTTTCACCGACCACTAAACCCCTATCAATCATGAAAATAAGTCAGATCCTCCAGGGAAAAGCTATCAATGCGCTTTACACGGTTACCTCAGACCAAACCGTGCTGGACGCCCTTAAGCTCATGGCTGAGAAAAACATTGGGGCGGTACTGGTCGTCGATGAGGGTCAGCTGACGGGCATCTTTTCTGAGCGCGATTATGCCCGCAAGGTTATTTTAAAAGACCGCAGTTCGGGCGATACCCGTATCGGTGAGGTCATGACCTCTCAGGTTATAACCATCGAGCCAGATCAGCGTATTGAAGCGTGTATGGTCATTATGTCGGATAAACACATTCGCCACCTGCCCGTAGTAAGAAGTGGTGAGCTGTTGGGTATCATATCCATCAACGACGTTGTTACGGCTATCATTCGCGATCAGAAAACCCGCATCGATTCGCTCGAAAGCTACATATCCGGAAGCCCCTATTAAGGAATAGCGACGAAAAGTGACCAACACTTTGTTACCTTTGCGTCCCAAAGTAGCTAGTTGACTGTGACGCAGGTAGTAGATAAGTCCGTTGTTGATTCTCCCCGGCAAGAAGTGCTGAAGTTGTATGGAAACCGGTTACGACTGCGCGTATGCGGTCTCTACCGTGACGGTGATCGTTTGTTGATGGTTCGCCATCGGGGTATTGGTCCAACCGACACATTCTGGTGCCCGCCCGGTGGTGGCGCCCAGTTTGGCGAGGCAGCGCCCGACGCGCTGATCCGCGAATTTTCGGAGGAAACGGGTTTAGATGTCCATGTCGGTCCGATGCTCTTCGTTAACGAGTTCATGCAGCCTCCGCTGCACGCTATGGAGTTATTCTTCGAGGTTCAGGCAACGGGTGGAACGCTTCATCAGGGTACCGACCCCGAAATGGGTATCGATGAGCAGATCATTCAGGAGGTAAAGCTGATGAGCTTTGCCGAAATCAAGCAATACCCGCCCGAGGAGGTACATGCCTTGTTCCAATACTGTGACTCGCTCGATGATGTTTTCCGGTTGCGGGGTTATTTACAGCCTTAAGCCGGTAGCTTGTTTTCTGATGGTCAATGAGACAAGCCGCCGAATTTTGAGTATGTTTATTCCCCTCACTTATTCCTAACCGTTAGTTACGCTGAACTTGTGTCGACCGTTGTAACCCTCACACCTACTGTAACGATTCGTTCCGCTGCGTTCGACTCCATAAGCACCGATAAGTCGGTGCTGTGTATTGAAGTTGGACGTGACCGACTGCGGATTATGGTCCAGGATGAGCGCAGACGGGGATGCTATCTGGAAGACTACACGTTTCCTTCCTTGTTGACAGATCATACGCTGACAAACATCCTGCCCGATGTGTTTCGCGATCACCCGGTGCTGTCGGTGGGTACATGGCAGGAAATTCGGGTAGGTGTTAACTCGCCCTCGTTTACGCTGATACCACAGCCATTGTTTCGGAAAGAATACGCAAACAGCTACCTGGCCCTGATGCGAGGCAGTACATTGCCTGCTCATGAGTTTGCGCATGCCTATGCCCATGAGACCGAGGGGTTTCTGTCGGTTTTCAATCTGGAGCATCCGCTATACGATTATTTCTCAGGGGCCTATCCACTGCAGCCGCTCCGGTTTATTCACCAGGCGGGTTCCCTGATTCAGGCGACCGCCGATCTGGCCCGGCGATCGCTTGCCGCCAATACGGTGTGGTTGTATTTCGACGACGAATTTGTTACCGTTATCTGCCGGGAGTCGAATCAGTTACGTTACTGCAACCGGTTTGGCTACAAAAACCCGCAGGACCTTTCTTACTATATTCTTTATGCGCTGGACGAGCAGAATTTGCTGCCTGAAACAGCTGCTGTTGTTTTGTACGGAGAGATAACGCCGTTCGCTGACTCCTATACGTCCTTGAGTCAGTTTCTTCCCAATTTGTCGTTTGGCCAGATTCCTCCCGGACTTAGTGTTGACAGTGAATTTGATGACTTACCCGAACATCGCTACCTGAGCTTGTATGGGCTTGCTTTGTTGAGCGATTGATCTGTGTGGCCAACTAATGTTATTATGAAACGTACTGCTCTCTTTCCGGGTTCTTTCGACCCGTTTACCAAAGGTCACGAGGATATCGTTCTGCGCGGGTTGAAATTGTTCGATGAGGTCGTTATCGGCATCGGACGGAATGCCCGCAAGGAACGCTACTTTCCACTGGAGCAGATGATACGGCTCATAGAAGAAGCTTTTCGGCAATACCCGGCCGTACGCGTTATTAGCTATGACGACCTAACCGCCAATGTAGCGCGCAACGAAGGAGCCCGTTTTCTGCTGCGTGGCCTGCGCAACACCACCGATTTTGAATATGAAAACGGTATTTCGCAGGTCAACCGCTATGTATATCAGGAAGTAGAAACCGTGTTTTTAATTACGTCCCCGTTACTGGCTCCCATCAGTTCGAGTATTATCCGCGATCTGCACCGCTACGGCCAGCGTGTCGATGAGTTCCTTCCTTATAAACTGGCTGAGTAGGCGGGAGCCCTCACACCCCCTTATCGCTTTCCGCCTTCTACCCCGTTGACTGACTTACTCATTTCATCGATTACATATCGGATCGAACTAAAGGAGTTGGTAAGAACCAGCTGCGTTTCCCGGCGATTGAGCCAGGCAAGTTTCTCGATGTCTTCGTCTTCCTGAGGGGCCATACCCGTATCGTCCAGAACCTCCATCTGGTACCATTTCGTGCGTTTCAGAATGGGGTTGCCGTTCAGCGAATAAGTGTGCCAGGTGGTGCAGATGCGATCACCCACCGATACCTTAACGCCCGTTTCTTCTTCTACCTCCCGCGCAGCGCCCTGCCTCGACGATTCGCCATCGTCTAACTTCCCTTTGGGCAGATCCCAGACACCCCGACGGAACATAAGCAGCAATCGGTTGCCTTTGCTCACCACGCCCCCGGCCGCTTTGATGATCTTGAACGGTTTCTTCATCGCTGCTTCACAGTCAGCTTTGATCAGACAGCCCAACGTAACGGATAAGAGCTGGCTGGTATCGGTCTTCTGAAAAAGCGACAGCAGCTTTTCTACCGTAGCCGGTGTTGCATTCAGGACCAGCAAGTGACCGTGCAGAAAGTTGCCTTTCAGCGCATCAAGCCGGGCGTCGAGAATATGGTCATAGTCGGTAAAGACTTGCTGATTTGACGGATCTATAGGGGCCGAACTAATCAACTGGGAAGCGGCCTTGGGGCCAACGAGCCGTATAGGGCGGTCGTGAATGAAAACAATCATCAGGGCAAAAGCGGTTCAAAGTGTAAAAGTAACAAAACCCAGGGTCTCTGTCCTAGTTGAACTGATTGGAAACGATTTCCATTTCTTTATTTTTGCACCAGTCCAATTCGCTCCCTTTGTGGAAATCCTCCTCATTTTATTGTTGACAATTCTGAATGGCGTGTTTTCCATGTCAGAAATTGCGCTCGTTTCTTCCCGACGATCCAAACTGGAAACCGCTGCCAAAAATGGCGACCGACAGGCACAGGTGGCGCTGGATCTATTTAATTCGCCCAATCGATTTCTGTCGACGGTGCAGATTGGTATCACACTGATTGGTATCTTACTGGGTATATTTTCGGGCGATAAACTCACGACCGACGTACAGAATCTGGTTGCTCAGGTTGAAATTGTGCGTCCTTATGCGCATTCGGTAGCAGTCGTGCTGGTATTGTTATTTTTGACGTATGTATCGCTGGTGTTTGGCGAGCTGGTGCCCAAGCGCATTGGCATGTCCAATCCCGAAGGCATTGCCAAAGCGGTGGCGGCCCCCATGATTCTGCTCTCGCGGCTAACGTCGCCTTTCATTGCGTTGCTTACCCTGTCGAGCGATCTGCTCCTTAAACTACTTCGGATACGTCCCAACGAAAGTGCCGTAACAGAAGAAGAAATCAAAAGTTTGATTCAGGAGGGTACCTCCGGTGGAGCCATCGAAGAAATCGAACAGGAGATCGTACAGAATGTTTTTCAGCTGGGTGATCGTAAAATTACATCGTTGATGACCAACCGGCAGGAAATCGTGTACCTCGATCTGGAAGACGAACCGGCCGAAAACCGGGAAAAAATCCTGAACTACCGACATTCTGTTTTTCCGCTCTGCAATGGTGGGGTAGATGACGTGGTTGGCCTGATCTACACCAAGGATTTACTCGGTAAAGACCTCGACACCGAGTTGCTGCGTCTGCGGGATGTGAAACGGGATGCTCTGTTTGTGCCGGAGAACAACCGCGCTTATCAGGTACTGGAGCGGTTCAGGGAACGGAAGCAGTATGTCGGTATCATCGTCGACGAGTACGGGGGGGTGTTGGGTATGGTAACCCTGAACGATATTCTGGATGTGCTGGTAGGTGACATCAACGACGATACCGATTCCGACTATGAGATCCGTGCGCGCGAAGACGGTACGTATCTAATTGATGCTCAGATACCGTTCGAAGACTTTTTATCCTATTTCAGTATCACGGTCAGCGCCCAGACCCGGCGTGACCTTACGGGTTTCGATACGCTTGGTGGCTTCGCCCTGCACATTCTGAAAGATATTCCACAAACGGGTGAGACATTCATCTGGCAGGCCTATCGCTTCGAAATTGTAGACATGGACAAAAGCCGGATTGATAAAATTTTGGTGAGCAAACTGGACGAAGAGTGAACTTGTTTGAACAGCCGGGCCGTCTGATGGGTTAGGTAGTAAACCAAAAACAACGACGACCATGCGCTATTTCATGCCCGATACCAGTGACCTGACCGGCGGAAACTCCAGCAGCCGTGTCCCGTCGAACATGGAGAACGATCCTAACGCCGACGAAGAAATTATTGATCAAACGACGGGCGATCCCTCATCACAGGATCAATATCCCCGGCCAGCCAATGGGCCAAAAATTGCCCCGGATGACCTGGCAGATTCAATTGCCTACGCGCTGGATGGAAGCGGCCCCGGCCCAACCAATGACAAACCGAATGTTTCCGGTCATAAAGTAATTACGGAAGGAATAACGGGCGCAGGGCCCGATGATGAAGAAGCAGCCCTACGCGATTAACGAAACGCAATTAGCGGTACAAAGATCAGGGGTTGAACGGGGTTGATTGCGTCCTGCAATCAACCCCGTTCAACCCCTGATCTTTGGTATTACACGACTTCTTTATACTGCATGCGATACAGGTTGGCATAGGCACCCTCACGTTGCAGCAGTTCCTCATGGTTACCCTGTTCAACAATCCGGCCTTTGTCTACAACGATGATGTTATTGGCTTTCTGGATCGTTGACAGACGGTGAGCAATCACAATGGCCGTACGGCCTTTCATCAGCTTACTGATAGCCTGCTGGATCATTTCCTCTGTTTCGGTATCGACCGAGGAAGTGGCTTCATCGAGCACGATGATTCGAGGGTCCTGAACCATGGCCCGCACAAACGAAATCAACTGCCGCTGACCAACCGAAAGCGTCGATCCACGCTCCATTACGTTATAGTCGTAACCACCCGGCAACCGCTCAATGAAGTCGTGGACACCCACCAGTTTGGCGGCTTCCACCATTTTTTCGCGGCTTATTCGCTTATCACCGAGTGTAATATTATTTTCGATGGTATCGGAGAACAGGAAAACATCTTGTAGAACGACGCCAATATTCCGGCGCAGATAGCCCAGTTCGTACTCGTGAACATCGACGCCATCGACCTCGATGGTGCCTTTGTTAATGTCGTAAAACCGGCTCAACAGATTGATGATCGAGGACTTACCCGCACCCGTAGCGCCTACGAACGCCACCGTTTCTCCTTCGCTTACTTTAAAGGAGATATCGCGCAGAACGTAATCTTCATTGTTATACGCAAACCAGACATGGTCGAAGGTGACCTCACCCCGAATGGTGGCGGGTGTGTGCTTCCCGTCGTTGGCCGTAAACTCCTCGCTATCCAGCAACTTCAGAATCCGGTCGGTACTGACAATCCCCATCTGGAGCGTATTGAAACGATCGGCCAGCATCCGGATGGGGCGGAAGAACAGGTTGATGAACATAACAAACGCCGTGATCGTACCGAACGTAACATCGGAACTGATCACCTGTCGGGCACCATACCAAACCACCAGCCCAACGGCAACGGCAGCAATGATATCAGCTACCGGGTAATACACGGAGTAATACCAGATCGACCGGATGTTGGCTTTCCGGTGCTGGTCGTTGATCACGCGGAATTTTTCGGACTCGATCTGCTCACTACCAAAAATCTGGACAATGTTCATTCCGGTAATGTGCTCCTGTACGAACGAATTCAAATTAGCCACCGCTGTTCGAACTTCATTGAAGGAGGTTTTAATTTTTTCTTTGAACACATACGTACTGAACAACATCAGCGGAATTGTCGACAGACTAATGGCCGCCAGCCGCCAGTCGGTGTAAAACATTACGCCAATGATGAGCACCAGTTGCAGCAGATCGCCTGCAATAGCTGCCATACCTTCTGTAAATACATCGGCCAGGGTTTCAACGTCGGAGATAGAGCGGGTAACCAGGCGGCCAATTGGCGTGTTATCAAAGAATTTGAGCCGTAGCTGAATGATTTTACGATACAGTTGCACCCTGATATCACGAATGATGTACTGCCCCAGCCAACCCGACAGATAGGTATTGGAAAATTGCACAACCGCCTGCACAACCAGCACCCCAATCATCAGCATAAGCATCAGGGTTAGCTGTGGATAATCGCCGGAAGCAATGACCGTATCTATGGTGTAGCGTATGAGCAGGGGCGTCAGTGGGGCCAGACAGGCCGCCAGCATAATGATGCCGATCAGGGAATAAAAACGCATTTGATACGGCTTCACAAACGCGTAAAGCCGCCGTAGGATAGCTACGTCGAATATTCGACCGCTTTTTTGTTCTTCGTTCACAGGAAAGCAACAATTGGGGTGTGTCCCGACCGTACAGGCTGATAAGGTACTGAGGCTTCAGCCGGACGAGTTCAGAGTGGTAACAGTGTTTCAAAGCCGAACGTTTCAGTATACCAGCCTTATCGGCTCGCCAGAAATGGATTCTGGTAGGCAAAAAAGAAAAAGCCGCCCTCGGTGTTGAGGGCGGCTTTCGCGGAAAACAGGGCGCGTTAGTCCAGTTCTACTGTCCGCTCGCGGGCAATGGCAGCCTGATGCGGCTCCGCCGTTTCGATGGGTCCGGCTAGTAGCTCGGCGTCGATAGCATCGGCCGTGTGCTCGTAGGGGTAAAATTTACCTTTGGGTAACCAGTAGACCAACAAGCCGGTATAAGCCAGGGCCAGAGTAGCCGCTGTCTGCCCAACAAGGGGCTGTTTTATCCATTGGCGGCTGGCAATACCGCCAAAGCCTGCCACAAAAGGAAGCATGTACCAGGGGTCGTTCAGGTGCCGGGCAATACCATAACCCGCCAGAGCCGTTGCGCCCAGAATACCGGCGGCCAGTGGCGCATCGCGCTCTTCCTTGTTTTCCCAAAGACCAAGGGTCAACAGCGTATTGGGAGTACCAACAACGGTAGCAGCCGTGAGCCAGCCCGCGTATAAGCTCACTGGAATTCGGAGGTACTTTTCCGGAGCGGGAACGTCGGTTCGGCCAATTTCCAGACTATGGTGCAGGGCCAGGGCCGCCGGTAAATTGAGTTTGGTAGTCAAGTCGGAAATAACCACGCTGCGGGGGTCGTTTTGGGAGAAGTAGCGCCCAAAGATGGCGTTGAGCGTCCAGCTGGCCAGCCACCAGGGCAAGGCTTTCTGATAGCGCGGATTCATGGATTGGCTGGGCAACGCCTGATGAACAAGCAGGGCACCCAGACCCGTATATACGGTCGACCAAACGACACCAAAGGACCAGCCCGCCGGTACGATCAGATTTTTGTCGAATACTTCCTGGTATTCGACGGGTACGTCATATTCGGGTGCCGACGAATCGGGTTGGCGTTCCCGGCTTTGTTTTCGGGAGCGACTGCTCGACGTTGTCGTGTACAGAATGCTGCCAACCGCAAAGACTGCGGTAGCAATGCGCCAGATTGAGGAATTTTTCATGGTACGTCCGTTTAAGCGTTCTGAATGCGTAAAACGAATTCGTGCCACAACTCAGAAAAGCTGTGGCACGAATGAATTACTCGTTAAGGATTTCTCAGGCAAAGGTGTTGGACAAGACCTGACTGGCTATCTTCTTAATACCTGCCCACTTATCCACCGCTGAATCTTTTGCTGAGCTAAGCGATTCGTCGGCATCGTCAAAGAGGTCCATGGCCTGATCTTTCAATTTGCCAGCCTGGTACCGATAGCGGGCCTTATCGATCGGGCTGCTGCTGTTGTAAGCTGTTACCAGCGCAAAGCCTGCCAGCACCGCTACACCAAAGCCAATTCCCCAGACAATTCCCGAAGTGCTGTCTTTCTTACTTACTTTCTCTGTTTGGGGGGTTAGCATCTTACGCATGCCAGCAGCCAGCGTTTCCTGCGGAGACACATAAGCCATCAGTTCCTGAGCCTTGTTGCCAACACCACCCGGTATCACTTTGGCTTCGCCTTTCAGCAATGCCTTATAAGCGTCTTTGGCCACCATCGCCGGATCGTCCAGCATATCCTCGACGTTCAGTTTCGGAGCACCCGCTTCCCGGAAGAAGTTCGTGGCTGTGGCGTTAGGCATCAGGGCCGTCATGGTCACGTTCGTGTCCTTTATCTCGTTGATAAGTGACTGCGTCAGGTTCCAGATGTAGGCTTTCGTGGCGGCATAGACGGCCATTAACGGGAAGGGAGTAATGGCAACCAGCGAGGCCAGTTGTAAAATACGACCCTCATTGCGGGCGACCATGTCCTTCAAAAACAACTTGGTCATCTGAGTGGTCGCCAGCACGTTCAGGTGAACGATCTTTTTCTCCCGCTCCCAATCGGTTTCGGTAGCAAAGTTGCCGTAGGTACTACCACCCGCATCGTTGACCAGAATATTGACCGTGATGCCTTTTTCCAGTACCTGATTGTATACGTCCTGTGCCGCGTCCTCTTCCGACAGGTCTTTCTTGATGACAGTAATATTCTGAATGCCGTAGTTGCTCTTAAATACATCGGCCAGGCGGTCGAGGGTATCTTCTCTCCGGCCAACCAGCACGAGATCATAACCATCCTGGGCAAATAACTTGGCTAATTCCTGACCGATACCGCTCGATGCGCCGGTAATTAAGGCTGTTTTTCCTGTTCCTGAATTCATAATAGTTCAGTGATTAATGAATAGTTAACTGCTTACTGAACTACCACCAGCTGAAGTTGTTCGACAAAGCGAGTTCAGGCAGCGCTTGCGTAGCCTAAGTCGTTACAGGTAACTAAGACAAAATGGGTGCTGATTGGTTACTATAACAAAAACGGAAACCTTGTATGAAAACGCTGTTATTGACAGTCAGTTTATTGGCATCGCTGCTGGCTGGCTGTTCCCCTTATCGGTTGGTTCGTAACGAGTCGGATAAAGCCGCAACCTGGTCCGCTTATCGTACGTTTGCTTTTGTCGATACCAACCGAATCGATCCCACACCCCGCGATGCCTATCAGGTTGCGGTAGAGCAGGTGAAGCAGGCTGTAGCCGCCGAACTGGTGAAGCGGGGCTACCAGCCAACCCGCGATAACCCGGACCTGCTGGTGAATCTGGGCGCAGTAGTCAGGGAGAAAACGCAAACCCGCCAGACCAACATTACCGAAGCACCCCTGTATATCGGGCAACGACGGTATTCGTGGCGAAGCCAGGAGATACCGGTCAGTACCTACAATGAAGGTACCGTTAGTCTGCATATCGTGGATGCTCAGCGAACGGCGCTTTTGTGGGATGTCGCCGTATCGAGCGTATTGAACCGGCGCGGTGTGACACCGGTCCAGATTGGGGAAGCCGTTGCGAAAGTGTCCGACAAGTTTCCCGGCAACCGTAAATAACCTGAATTCGGGTTTAGATTTGGCCCGTAGGGCCTTCACAGCGTAGCGTCGGTGGGCCGCGTGAGGTCTACAGTGTTAGCAATAGCCCAGGCCCCACCAATACACAGAGCATCTTCAACCAGCGCCACGACCGGATCGGATACACCCTGGCTGTGGGTCAGCCATTGGCGAAGGTGAAAAAAAGCAAGCGTACTGGCTACAGCGCCCAGCACACCGGCAGCCGCTCCTATCGGAATGCTAGCCTCTTCAACCTGGCTCAGAAAACCTCCGCAGGCGGCTCCCGATACCATACGGCCTCCAAACTGGAAGGGAACGGTACGGTCGGGGATGCCGGGAAACTTGTCAGTGATTACTTCAATACCCGCCAGCACCTCCAGCGACCTGACCATAGTTGGCTGGGTCACAAAGTGAAGCGGGGTGTTGGGTTGTTGAGCCGGGGGGGTGCCGGCCAGTTTGCGGCTTAGAAAAGCAGGACTGACCAACGTCCGCATCCCGATGGAGAGGCCCAGACCAAAAGCTTTCAAATACGTTTGCATCATGATAATATCCTTTGTTATCGTTGACTAACTTATGGTGGCAGCCCGGAACAGCCGATGCCATCAGCCATTGAAAACGGCTGTTTACCGCATAGGTTTAGTTACCAGTTGCTCAAGTGAGGCAGTGCGGCCCATAAGTAGGATAACGTGAATTCGGGATCATCCTGGGCTAAAACGTTAAATAAGTAAACAAGGAGTGATGTGAGCCACACAAAAAAAGCTCTCCTATGATTGGGAGAGCTTTTTTTGTGTGGCTCATGCTTATCAGGCAAGAGCGTCTTCAACGTCTGCTTCGGCATGAGAGGCCGTTGCTTTCACTGAGTCGGCCACCGACTTAACGGCTTGTTTGGCAGAACCATAAGCTCGTCCGGCCTTATAACGGTACCGGGCCCGGTTCAACGCACTACTGTTTTTATAGGTAGCCACAACGACAAGCCCCGCTAGGGCAATAGTAGCCACTCCAATGCCTACTGCCAGTGCAAAGGATGATTTATCCTTGTCGGCTTCGGCCTGACTCTTCATCTGGGCGCGCGCTGTCTGGCTAACAACGGAGTCGGGCAGGACCCGGAAGGCCGCAGCTTGTATTTTAGTGGAGAATCCGGCAATGACTTTGTCTTTTCCTTTCATCAGCGCCATATAGCCCTCTTTGGCTACGTCGGCAGGGTCCATCGAGCGTGCCTGCTCCTGGGCTACCGTATTCATCGCACCGGCTTTATTGAAGAAGTCGGTATCTGTGGCGGGCGGCATAAGCACTGTAATCGATATGTCGGTTTCCTTCACTTCATTCCGCAAGGCTTCGGAAAAAGAATAAATAAACGACTTGGTCGCTCCGTATACTGCCATCAATGGGTTAGGCATAATCGACGCAATAGAGCCTAACATCAGGATTTTACCCTCATTGCGCTGTACCATGTCTTTCAGGAACAACTTGGTCAGGTGGACGAGGGCGGTTAAGTTGACCTGAATGACGTCCAGTTCTTTCTGCAAACTGGTTTCGGTAGCAAACTTGCCATATTCACCGAAGCCTGCGTTATTGACCAGCGTGTTGATGGTTATCTGTTGCCGTGCTACCTCGTCGTAGATCTCCTGAGGGGCCTCTGGTCTCGACAGGTCCTTTTCAATGACCGTAACCGATGCTGTTCCAAACTGATGTTTGAACTTCTCGGCCATATCCTGCAATTTATCCTGGCTACGCGCTACCAGTACCAGATTATAACCATCTTTAGCAAACAGGGTTGCCAGCTCCCGGCCAATCCCGCTCGACGCCCCCGTTATGAGGGCCGTTTTTCCAACGTCTGTTGTCATATTAGTTGAGTAAAATAGTAGAGTTAACTACTAGTCAACGCGACGTCGGCAAAGTTGTTCGGGGAATGGGTTACTTCACTACTACCTTTAAATCGATCTTACGCAGGGCGGGTCTGGCCACTCTACTGGTATCGAGCCGACTTACGCCCGTCCCCCGACCGATGGCATCTATACGTATGAAATCGATCCCGGCGGCTGTTAGCTGTTGCTTGATCTGGTTTACGCGCTTAAACGACAGGCTCTTGTTTGTTAAGCCACGCCCCTGTGCGTCGTTGGCATAGCCAATAAGCTGAACCTGCAAACGAGGGTAGGTTTTCATCAGCGTCGCCAGTTCGTTGATGACAGGCACAGAAGCCGGCGTCATCGATAGTGAACCCGGCTGAAACGTGATGCCCGTCAGCGGAAATATACGCCCTTTGGGCAAGCCTACATTGCCTACATACGGAGCCAGTTGCTGGGTAAGAGCAGTAGCAGTAGCAGTTACAGCGGTTGGCGTAGCTGGTGAGGCTGTGGTCAATGCGGTGGGGGACTTAGGCACTGGTTTCGGCGCTACCTCGCTGGGAACAGCCAGGGATCGGGAAACGGTATCTGATTTGACGGTATCGCTGGTAATGGGCAGTACATCGGTCAGTGACTGGTCGTTGGAGTGATTCTGGGTGTTTTGGTATACGTAAAAGGCCACTGCTCCCAAAGCCAATACCAGCAGGGCTCCCATTCCCCATTTTACCAGCGAACTATTTTCGTCGCTCGAATCATCTGGCTCATAACTTATAGCCGGGCGTGTTGCGGTTGATACCGTTCTGGCTGCCGGGCTGGGCTGGGGTGCAGACTGACGGGTGGGGGGGTCGACTGTGTTTCTGCGGGCAGGCATTGCCATACCCCCCACAATATGCTGAAGGCCAACTTTCTCGATGAGCCGGGGCATAAATTCGTCCGGTACCGCATTGACAAAGGCTTCCCGCTCGGAGAACAGGGAAGCCGCCAGTCCGTCGGCATCCAGTTTCTGGTCGATAACGCGTTTACCCAGTACATGAAGTACCACGGTAGTCGTCAATCCGAGCAGTGAAATCGCCGATGAGTTACGAATGCCGGCATAACCCGAAATCATGCTGCCAATCGAGCTTTTCATGGCGGGCAGAAGATGGCTGATCACGTCATTGCCCTGCGCAATCAGCGTGTTGGTCTGGGACGGATCGCGAAGTACCGTAATCAGATTATCTGTCAGTTTACCATCGTACCGACCTTTTTGAATATGATTAAAGAGCTGATTAACGCCAATTTCGGTAGTAGTACGCTTCATGAGCCCACCAATGATGGTATAGACGAGGCCGTCAACGGCTTTGCGGGCTTTCTCCGTTGGCTCGTCTACATACGCAGCAATGCGCGATAGGACATCCGGGCTGAGAACGTCATTAAATGTGGTAAACAAATTCATATAGTAAATAGCTCGATCAGCGCAGAAAGGGGCCGTTATTACACACTACACGACTGGTAATCAACACAAAGGCCCCTATGATTAGACTTGTTGAGTGGACACTTCTGAAGAGAACACCCCCGGATTGAAATTCCTGAAGTTCTTTACTTCCAAAAATCCACTTCGGGATAAAATTAGGCAAGGTTTGGCAAAGGTCGTATAGTGTACCGGTATTAATTAGCCCTTTTATCGCTTCGGCAGTCGTTCAATGGCTTTCTGGTAATCGGTTTCTACATTCCGAAGCCGCTCCTGACAGAAGGTAATGAGTTCTGTAGCCAGCTGTATCTTGCCGGGGAGTTCATCGAGCGGGACCTGCTCATTTTCTATTTCGTCAACCAGGGTCGTAAGCTGGTCGTAAGCGTCCTGATAAGTCATGTTGTCGTTCGGTTAATTCGTCAGTCTGTTGGTTGGTGCGGCTCCACCGCCGGGATCAACGCATAATGGCTCAGGCGCTGGCTACTGACTCACCAACGCCCTGACTGATCACAGTAATGGTTCCGTCGCGCAGTTGTACCTGAAGTGTCTTGTCTGGCTTGACTGCGGCCACGCTGGTCAGAATTCGCCCTTCCTGAAGTAATAGCGCATATCCGCGCCGGAGCACGTTAGCCGGATCGAGGTGGCGCAGCGTCACCGCTTTTTCGGTCAGGTCGGTGTGGCGGTCCCGAAAATAGTTATGCATAACAAAGCGCAGGCGCTCGGTTTCGCTGTCCAGTTTTTCCCGGGCCGTTTGCATCGCATCCCGGGTGGCCATGCCGATTCGGTCACGCAGTTGCAGGCAACTCTCCTCGAACTGCCGGTTATGGTCGATCAGGAATGCAGCGGCTTTCGTGGGGGTTTTTACACTTTCATGGCACAACATATCGGTCAGACTGACATTACGCTCGTGACCGATACCAGCGAGAATGGGAATAGTAAAACCAGCAACGGTATACCCCATCAGGAACGTATCGAATGAGCCAAAGTCCAGTTGAGAGCCGCCCCCCCGAACAATGACCACGGCATCGTAGGGTATCTCACTCTGCTGAATTCGCTCCAGCTGGCCGCAAATGGCGCGTTCGGCTCCGGTTCCCTGCACTTGGGTCAGGTATTCGTCGACCTGAAACGCGTAGCCGTATGCATTTTGAGTCAGCTCGTGCCGGAAGTCGCGCCAGCCATCGGAGCCGGGTGCCGAAATCAGGGCCAGCCGCTGGATGACCGTCGGACGGGGCAGGAGTTGATTGGCCGTTATGTACTGGCCTGCTTCCAGCCATACGCGGTCGGGATGGTCCTGAACGAGCTTATCGAGAACCGCCTGGCGCTCTCGTTCCAGGTTGCCGAGGGTATAGGAGGGGTCGATCTTCAGGATCTCAACCCGTAGACCGTATACGGGGCTAAACCCTACGGAGACCAGTAGCAATAACTGAATGTTACGGGCAAAAGCCACACCCGTCTCGCTCTCGAAATCGCGGATCGTGTGATGATGTTTCCGCCAGATGCAGGCGTCGAGTTTAGCCAGTGTCTCCCGGCCAGCTTCCCGTTCTATCAGTGTCAGGAAGCAGTATCCCCGGTCGGGGTAATTTTTGATATCACTTGTTTCGGCCACGACCCAGAGCGCCCGCTGTCCGAATGCTTCATCAATGACAGCTTCGATGGTAAACGCTAGATCGGAAAGGCGGATTGGATTCATAGGAGAGGGAGTAACGGAGGAAGGAGGAAAGGGAGGAGGGAGAGTAATGGAGGAGGAAGGGAAGGGAATTGACGATTGTTCGTTTCATCCGGTCCTTTTCTCCCTCCTCCATTACTCCCCCTCCTCCTTTATTTCACACTCCTTCAAACTGGCGCAGGAACCGTACGTCGTTTTCTGTGTACAGCCGTAAGTCATTGACAACAAATTTCAACTGGGTGATGCGTTCGATACCCATTCCGAAAGCAAATCCCGTATATTCTTCAGGGTCGATGCCGCAGTTGGCAATCACCTGCGGATCGATCATACCCGACCCGGCAATTTCGACCCAGCCACTATGTTTGCATATGTTGCATCCCTTGCCGCCACAGATCTGACACGAAATATCGATCTCGGCGCTGGGTTCGGTAAAGGGAAAGTAGGAGGGACGGAAACGGATTTGCGTACCTGGCTCAAACATCTCTTTTACAAAATGATAGAGTGTGTCTTTCAGGTCTTTGAACCCAACGTTACGGTCGATATAGATGCCTTCTACCTGATGGAACATGCAGTGTGCCCGTGCCGAAATGGTTTCGTTCCGGTAAACCCGGCCGGGCATGATCGACCGGATGGGCCGGAAGGTCGTTTCGCCGGATGCTGTCGCGGCCCGTTGGCGCTCCATGAGCCGGATTTGAACGTTCGAGGTATGGGTACGGAGTAGCATGTCGCCCGAGCCTTCGCTGCCTGCTGTTGCTTTCTCCACAAAAAATGTGTCCTGCATATCACGGGCCGGGTGATTGTCGGGGAAATTGAGCGCCCCAAAGTTATACCAGTCCGATTCGATCTCAGGCCCGTCGGCAACATCGAAACCGATTCGTTCGAATATCTGAATGATCCGCTGCCGCACCAGGCTAAGCGGATGTTGCGTTCCGCTCAGGTTGGGCACCGTTGGTAAGGTAAGATCGGTAGGGGGGGCGCTGCCAACTGCATCCTGCTGGGCTTCGATCGACTGGCTGAACGAATCGAACCGTTCCTGAGCCAGGTTTTTTAATCCATTCAGCGCTTGTCCAACAGCCCGGCGCTCAACGGACGGTACTGTTTTCAGCCCTTCGAATAATTCCGTTACTACACCTTTTCGACTGATGTACCGTAGTCGAAACTGTTCTAATTGTTCTTTAGACGCAACGGTTTGTTGTTCAATTTCCTGAGAGATGGCCTTTACTTTATCCAGCATAGACTGCGTTAATAGGTGGTCTTTGGGGTAGCCACAAAGGTACGCAAAAGCGCGGATAGCACTGCCGATTCTGCTTGCAGCGCGCTTCTTTGTGGCGCTGGTAAGGCAGGGCAGCGAGCCGGGTCTATTCTGGTTAGTCGACTGCTTTTTTGTTGAATTGTTGATTAAACGGTAAAATAATACTGATAAGTAAGGAGTTGTAGAACTAAGTATACGGATGAGTAATAATCTATAGAAGTAGGTCTGATTGTTGTAACACTATCAGTACGGGACCTACCAGATGGGACAGTTTTCCTAAACGTTCAGACGTATCAACTAACTGACCATCAGCCTTAAATCATTGTTTACTAAACATCTCCCAAAACGATTATGAAAGCATTTGCCAACGACTCCATCTTCGATCCAATGTCCATTCCTTTCCACAAAAGTGTGGAAAAAGTTGCCGATTCCACCTGTCTTCAGAAACTGCTAATCCCATTCTACGATCGTAAACGTACGGTTTCTGTAGACGAGATTGTTCGTTTGGAAGGTTCTGGCAATTACACTAACTTTTTTCTGAAGGACGGAACAAAGATGCTCGTTTCCCGCACGTTGAAAGAGTACGAAACGTTGCTGGATGGCCAGGCATTTGTGCGTGTTCATAAGTCGTGTATCGTCAACCTAGGTTTTGTTCGTAAATTCTTTGTTAAGAAAGAAGGTGAACTCGAATTGACCGACGGCCAGCAGGTTAAAATTTCGCGTCGCCGGGCTCAGATGTTTATGGACCGCATCCGTGATTTCCAACCAGTTGCTATTAGCTAATTCGCTTTATTATAGCGGCTACTATACGGGAATGGCTCCGTACGTTACCTTTTGATTTGAGTACGTAGTTATACGTAATGAATGGAGTACATTCACTCGAAGATTTTAATGAATAGTTGAACAACGGCTTGATTGACAACTGGTTAACTTAAATAGTTGATCCTTGTCGATCAAGCTGTTCTTTTTGAAGCAGGCATAGCCGGGTAGTTTTGTTTCATCAATCACGAACCAAAACATAAACCTCTGAATCATGGAAGCTATTGCCTATTCCCCTATCCAGCCACTTGCTGTCTCTCCCCAATTTCCAGCCAGTTATCAGCGTGGCGTGCATCGTATTACGCTGCCTTATTTAAACCGCACCATTTTTATTTCTGCCGACGACGTACTGTGCTTGCAGGGGGAAGGTAATTATACATTTCTGCACACCCGGGATCGGAAACGGTATCTGGTGTCGAAGACACTTAAAGAGTTCGAAAAAACGCTCGACGGGTCCATCTTTCTTCGCATTCATAAATCCTATATTGTCAACCTAGCGTATGTACAGCGAGGGGCGTTTACTAAAGAGCGTCAGGTTCGGCTTGCAGACGGTCGTGAAGTGGCTATCTCTCGCCGTCGGATGAAAGATATTACGCAGCAACTGGCTCAGTACTGGCAGCGGGTGTTCAATTGATCCACCCTCGTCCGCTATTTTTCCAGCGCTGCGAAACAGGATTATACTTCATTTTAAATACTGCCATTTAGTGGGTTAATTTGGACGGACAGCCGTTGTTGCAACTTCCTGAAAAGGAGCGGACAGCAACGGCTTGTTTTATGCCAAAAAAGGCAAATCGATTCAGGGTTATCCTGAATCGATTTGCCTTTTTTGACGTCGTTTGATTTAATCAGCGGCTAATCCTGGCCAGATTAGAACAGTTTATAAGCCAGCGTAATCTGCCACGATTTGAAGCGCTGCCCAAACTGACCTCCGTCATTATTGACATTGGCGATATCGCTCAGGTTACCTTCATAACGTACGTCCAGTCCAAGTGAGCCCAGGTCAAGGCCACCGCCAACCTGATAGCCATAATACGCTTTCGACCAGGCATCGTTCAGCGACCCGTTCGTATACTGGCTTAAGGCCTGCCCCAGCCGTTGATTGTCATCGATACGGAACGAGAAGACAGGACCTGCCATTACCCGAATCGGGCCCCCTTTTATTCCCAGCAAAACCGGCACATCGAAGCTCGTAGTTTTAATCGTCACGCTTTCCGATACGCCGTTCCGAAGGATTTCGAACGAACCTGCCCGGGTCGAGTAGAGCAGTTCTGGCTGGATGAACAGATTCCCACCAAGGCGGGTGTAGATACCGAAAGACGTACCGGTTCTGCTGGCGAAACTCTCGCTCAGGTTGTTGCGGAAGGTCTGGCCGTCGACGCTAAGCGATGGTGATCCATTGGCATTGGTACTGGTTGAAACGAAGGAGCCTAGTGAAAGGCGGGAGAGGTTGACGCCCCCCTTGATACCGATCTGGAAACCGCCCTGGGCAAATGTCAGAGCAGGGAGTAGCGCGAGTGCTGCGAAAAGCAGGGATTTTTTCATGGTTGTATCGATAGTATATTGGTTAAACGTTTGGTCGCTTTCGTCGTTGTCCGGGATCAACTTATTTCGAGGAAACGGCGTTTATTAGTAAGCTGCGAACAGCGGGTAAGCCCCGACTGTAGGGAGAACCCTGCTTGTACTCCCATTGGATGGCATACCATGCTTTAGGTTTAATTCATCTATTTTTTTACGCACTACCCCGGCGGTTTCCTGATTGGATTGCTCGCTGATAACTGAGAACATGGCCAAATTAAAAACTACCTATTTCTGCCAGAATTGCGGTCAGCAATCGGCTAAATGGATGGGCCGTTGTGCCACCTGTGGAGAATGGAACACAATTGTTGAAGAAGTTGTCCAGAAAGACGAACCTGAAAAGGGAGGCTGGCGCAGCCCATCGGCTGGTCCCGGCAACCTGAAGGTGGCAGCCAAACCGAAGGCGCTTCATGCTATCAATTATGAAGAACAACCTCGGATTCATACGACCGATGGCGAGCTGAACCGCGTGCTGGGGGGCGGTATCGTGGCCGGTTCGCTGGTGCTGATCGGTGGAGAACCCGGCATCGGTAAATCGACACTGATGCTGCAGATCGCGCTGAGTCTGGCAGGTATGCGGGTCTTGTATATATCAGGTGAGGAGAGCGAGCAGCAGATAAAAATGCGGGCTGAGCGCCTTGATGCGCCTACCAGCGACTGCCACGTCATGACCGAAACCTCGACCCAGAATATTTTTCGGGTCGTTGAGCATTTCGAGCCGGAAATCCTGATCATCGATTCCATTCAAACCATGCAGTCGTCGCTGGTCGAGTCGGGGGCGGGGAGTGTTTCGCAGGTGCGCGAATGCACGGCTGAGTTCATGAAATATGCGAAAGAATCAGGTGTGCCCGTGTTCATGATCGGTCATATTACGAAAGAAGGCACACTCGCCGGCCCTAAAGTGCTGGAACATATGGTCGACACGGTACTTACCTTTGAAGGCGACCGACATACAACCTACCGGATATTGCGCACGAACAAAAACCGGTTTGGCAGCACCGATGAACTGGGCATTTATGAAATGCTCGGCTCCGGGCTGAGGCAGGTCACGAACCCTTCCGAAATCCTGATTTCCCAGCGTGACGAAGCGTTGAGTGGAGTCACCATCGGGTCGATGCTCGAAGGCAATCGCCCGCTCCTGATCGAGTCGCAGGCGCTGGTGAGTGTAGCTACCTATGGTACACCCCAGCGCAGTAGCACGGGTTTTGATGCCAAGCGGCTGAATATGCTGCTGGCCGTGCTGGAAAAGCGGGGCGGTTTCCGCCTGGGTCAGCAGGACGTTTTTCTGAATATCGCGGGTGGACTGCGCGTTGAAGATCCAGCTATCGATCTGGCGGTATGTGCGGCCGTTGTGTCGAGCTATGAGGATATCGCGATATCGCCTTCGGTGGCTTTTGCGGCCGAAATTGGGTTGGGGGGCGAAGTAAGAGCCGTGAGCCGGATCGAATCCCGTATTGCCGAAGCAGAGAAGCTGGGCTTTAAGCAGATGTTTATCTCGAAGTATAACCTGAAAGGACTCGACACCAGGAACTACGGAATCACTATCAGACCTGTTTCCCGGTTAGATGAGGTTTTTCAGGGGGTCTTGATGTAGTGTCAGTAACCTGACTAGCCCCGGCTAAAAGAAGGGAGTCACTAACATCCACGAGAAACTAATAGACGTACATACCGTTAACAGGTGGAGTAAAGTAACTCAACGCACTTGACATTTTCCCGTTATGAGCTATATCAAAGCAGGTTCGGACGCATCCGGCGAAGACATTAAACTTTTTTATACCGATCAGAATCCGGCCAAGGGCAATAGCCTTCCTACCGTGGTACTTATCCATGGCTGGCCGCTGAGCCACGAAATGTGGGATTACCAACTGGCCGAACTTCCCAAGCATAATCTGCGCGTGGTGGCTTATGACCGCCGTGGATTCGGGAAATCGTCGCAAACCTGGGATGGGTACGACTATGATACGCTTGCCGACGACCTGAAAGCGGTTTTAGATACGCTGGACCTCCACAATGTTACCCTGGTTGGTTTCTCGATGGGTGGTGGTGAAGTGGCTAGATACATGAGTCGTCATAATGGCGCCCGCGTAGCCAAAGTGGCTTTTGTAAGCGCCGTAACGCCGTACCTGCTTAAGGGCGACAACAACCCGGATGGCGTTGATAAAGATACGTTCGACACGATGGTCGAGACGATCAATAAAGATCGGGCCGATTTTCTACAAACCTTCGGAAAGCATTTTTACGGGGTTAGTCTGGTTAGTCACCCCGTCAGTCAGGCACACCTCGATGGTGATTTTGCCCGGGCTTATGTAGCGTCTCACAAGGCGACGGTCGACTGTGTGCGCTCGTTCTCGGAAACAGATTTCCGCAACGACCTGACGCAGATTCATGTGCCGGTATTAATTATTCACGGCGATGCCGACAAAACGGTTCCTATCGAATCATCGGGCGAGCTAACCGCCAATGCCTTGCCAAATGCTCATTATCTGGTTTATGATGGGGCTCCGCACGGGCTGTTCGTTACCGAAAAAGACCGGTTGACTGATGACCTGCTGTCGTTCGTTCAGGATAAGACGCTGGCAACGAACTCGTCGTCAACGACAACTTATTGATAAGGCCGAATCCCGGCGTCTGGAAGCCAGTCCTGAAAAGGGCTGGCTTTTTTTGTTTTAGAATTGCTGATACGTTTTAACGTACCGCGATGGCGTCTGTCCGGTAATATCTTTGAACTGCCGGTTAAAATTCGACAGGGTACGAAATCCGCTATCGAAGCTAACCTGTGTGATGCTCAGTGTACCATTCATCAGTAGCTTACAGGCATGGCCAATGCGCACCTCTGATACGAAGCAGGAGAACGTTTTATTGGCATGGGCTTTGAAGTATCGACAAAACGCCGGGGGGGTCATACCCGCCAGATCGGCCACGGTATCCAAACTTAAATCGTCGGTGAAGTGACTCAGCACGTAGTCATGCACTAACTGCATCCGGCGGTAAGCCCGCTCTGGCCGGTCGGTAGTCGATGGACCAGCTTCGTCGCTCTCGGCTGGTTTCATGGTATTCGTATAGCCGGGGCTTGTCAGGGGGCGGTAATCGGTCGTATGGGAGAGGTCGTTCAGCAGCGTGAGCAGATTCAGGATGCGCCCAAAGCCAACTGGTTGCTGCGCCAGACTTCTAAGGCCCGCTTCAGCCATATCGCGGCTAGGCCCTGTCCATTCTAGTCCCTGACGCGATAACTCCAACAGATGCCGTAGCGCCATCATTTCCTGTTTGGCGAAGAACTGCTCACCCAGAAAATTTCCGGAAAAATAAACGACGATGCCGCGGGCTACGAGTGGCTGGCTGGCAGGCGACCGGTTTTCAGGAGAGGAGGATAAAGGGTGGACTGAGCTACCCACTTTAGTAAAATAAGCCTGATCGCTGCGCCAGAGGTGAGGTAGATTAGGCCCAAGAAAGACCAGATCGCCGGGGCCGAAGGGCTTGATCGAATCACCGATAAAGCGGGTTCCCGTACCTTCTACTACCAGAAATAATTGATAATGGGGATGAAAATGCCAGTTCGGGTCGAAATGGGGCTCAACCAGTTCTTTTACGATGAACGATGCCGCTATCGGCTCAAGGTCTTTGCGAAGAGGCTGCTTCATTTATTCCTGCTTTTTAACACGATCAATAAGTCTGTATTGAAAATTATGTGAAAATAAAGTTAGTATTGACCAATAAAAGCCGTGTTGTTAGACGGGCTACTGTCTATTTTTGTTTAATTTTTTATGGACTAAGTATGACTAAGCTGGGAATGAACCTGTTCGTATGGACAGCGGGTATGGATGAAGATTTGTCGGATACGCTGGCGTTTCTGAAAACGAGCGGGTTCGACTTCGTAGAAATGCCGATTAGCGAACCCAATACAGACCGGGCAAACCTGGCCAAATGGGAGCGTATCGGTCAGCAACTGCGTGACTTGAAACTGGGTGTTCAAACCTGCACGATCTGCGGACCAGCGTATAGCCTGATCAGTCCGGACGAGTTGGTCCGTCGGGCGGGTATCGACTATCTGAAACACGTTGTCGATTGTACGGCAGCGGCAGGGGCTACCCTATTGATGGGACCTATGTATGCCGGTTTCAAAACATTTACGGGTAAACCCGCTACAGAACAGGAGTGGGACTGGTCGGTGAAGAGTATGCGCGAGGTAGCGGAATATGCCCAGACGAAGGGCGTTACGCTGGCTATTGAATACCTGAACCGCTTCGAAATCTACCTCCTCACCTGCGCCGACGATCTGGTGCGCTATGTGGTGGCCGTGGATCACCCCAACTGCCGGGCCGCCTTCGATACATTCCATGCCAACATGGAGGAAAAAAATGTAGGTGATGCCATCCGGAAAGTAGCGCCTTACCTGGTGCATGTTCAGATTTCGGAAAACGATCGGTCAACACCGGGAAGTGGGCATATCAATTTCGACGACGTGTTCGAAGCCCTGGCTGACGTAGCCTATGCCGGCCCTATTGCCATCGAAGCCTTTGGACCCAATCCACCCGACCTGGCAGCTGCTACGCATATATTCCGTCCTATGTTCGAGTCGCCTGAGCAACTGGCAACGGATGGACTGGCCTTCCTTAAAAGTCATACCATGCCCGCCGTAATGGTCGGCAACGAAGCCTAAACCGTTAACCATACGCCCGACCGTTCTGGTCGGCACTACCATGAAGCTAAACATTGCTATCGTTGGCCTCGGATTCGGGGCCGAATTTATTCCGATTTACCAACGGCATCCTGATACGAACATGTATGCGATATGCCAGCGCAACCCCGACAAGCTAAACCAGATTGGCGATGAGTTTGGTATCGAGAAACGCTATACCAGCTACGACGATCTGCTGGCCGATCCGGCTGTTGACGCTGTTCATATAAATTCTCCGATTCCAAACCACGCCGAGCAGAGCCTGAAGGCGCTGCGGGCCGGTAAACACGTGGCCTGTACGGTTCCTATGGCTACTACCGTCGACGAGTGCATGGCGATTGTGAAGGCCTGCAAGGAGAGCGGTAAAAAGTACATGATGATGGAAACGGTAGTCTATAGCCGTGAGTTTCTGTTTGTCAAAGAGCTGTACGAAACGGGCGAACTGGGTAAAGTTCAGTTCCTTAAGGCTTCTCATCAACAGGATATGGATGGATGGCCTGACTACTGGCCCGGTTTGCCGCCCATGCATTATGCTACACACTGCGTTGGACCCGTTGCGGGCCTGCTCAAGCTCGAAGCCGATTACGTATCGTGTTTCGGGTCGGGTACGATTCGGAAGGAACTGGCCGACATTCACAACTCGCCTTTTGCGGTTGAATCGGCTCATATCAAATTCAAAGACAGCGATCTGTCGGCGTATGTATACCGGTCACTGTTCGATGTAGCGCGGCAATACCGGGAGAGCTTCGAAGTGTACGGCGACAAAAAATCGTTCGAATGGCAGTTGATCGAAGACGAGCAGCCGGTGATTCACACGGCGAAGAAGCCGGAACCGGAAATTCCGGAAAAAGTGACGGTGCCCGATTACGCTCATTACCTGCCGGAGCCTATCCAGCGCTTCACAACCAAAGGCGTATATGATGCCGATGAACAACAGCATCTGTCATTTACGCAGGGAGGGGGGCATGGTGGTTCCCACCCCCATATGGTCAATGAATTTGTGAGCGCTATTGTTGAGGATCGCGAGCCATTCCCGAATGCGGCTCAGTCTGCCAACTGGACGAGCGTGGGGATTCTGGCTCATGAGTCGGCGCTGCGGGGCGGGGAGATTATAAAGCTGCCTGATTTTACTAATGAATAGGGTATAAACCCGGGAGTTAGGTAGGGACTGAACAACCTGGTGTGGTTCTTTCCCCGCGTAATGCCTCCATTTCTCTGTCGGTCTATCAATACGGTTTACCATGAAAAAACCACTTCTATTCGTATTTGCCAGCGTCGGCATACTGCTGGGTCAGTGTGTGCGTCACCAGCCGGTAAAAAGCCCGCGCGATATGTCATCGTACGAGGGCGGTAAGTCTGGCGTCGGAAGCGCACGCCGGACCGAAATTTTGTTTCTGGGCGACAATGGGCATCACAAACCCATTGAACGGGTGCCTCAGCTGATGGCCGCCCTGGGGAACAAAGGCATTAATATTACGTATACCGACAAACTTGAGGATCTCAACGCCGAGACGCTCAACAAGTATGACGGGCTGCTAATTTATGCCAACTGGGATAGTATCCCCAAACCGCAGGAGAAAGCCTTGTTGGACTATGTCGCGTCGGGCAAGGGGGTGATTCCTGTACACTGCGCGTCCTATTGTTTTCGTAACTCACCCGAGTACGTCGACAAGGTGGTTGGCGGTCAGTTCTGGCGGCACAAGATGGATACGATCCAGACACGCTACACCCAGGCTAACAGTCCGCTAACGGCGGGTTTGCCCCTGATTAAAGCCTATGACGAAACCTACCTGCACTCCCATTTGCAGGCCGATAACAATGTGCTGGCGGTTCGCGACATCAAAGCCGATCAGGCATCTGACCGGCCTGATGCAAAAGAAGAGCCCTACACCTGGACCCGGCAGTACGGTAAGGGACGGGTTTTTTATACAGCATACGGCCACGATGAGCGTACTTGGAGCCAACCCGGTTTTCAGCAGATGCTGGAGCGGGGTATTTTGTGGGCCGTTGGTGACGAGGTGAAAAAGAAGCACGATGCGTTGAATCCGCAGCCATTCGCCTACCACGAAGCCAAACTGCCCAACTACGAGAAGCGCCCTGGTGCACAATTGCAGCAGGAACCGCTATCGCCCCAGGAGTCAATGAAGCACCTGCAGGTGCCGGTCGATTTTACACTCGATCTGTTTGCGCATGAGCCCAATGTAATGCACCCTATTGCGCTGGCCTGGGATGAACGTGGCCGTATGTATGCGCTCATTACCAAGGACTATCCCAACGAGCGCAAGCCTGAAGGGGGTTCTGATGTGATCGTGATTTGTGAGGATACCAATAAAGACGGCAAAGCAGACAAGTTTACCAACTTCGCCGAAGGGCTGAGCATCCCAACCGGCATGGTCTTCGCCAACGGGGGTTTATATATTTCGCAGGCTCCGCACATGCTGTTTTTGCAGGATACCAATGGCGACGACAAAGCCGATGTGAAGAAAGTTGTCTTCACCGGTTTTGGTACCTTCGATACTCATGCCGGGCCCAGCAACCTGCATTATGGGTTCGACAACTGGATTTGGGGTAGTGTTGGCTACGCTGGCTTCAAAGGAAAAATCGGGGCCGATAGTGTGAAGTTCAGTCAGGGCTTTTTTCGCTTCAAACCGGACGGTTCCAAACTGGAGCACGTAACCGGTACGTCGAACAACACCTGGGGTATGGCCTTCAACGAGACGGGCGACGTATTCGGTAGCACAGCCAATAATTCACACGGGTGGTATATGGCCATCCCGAACCGCTACTTCCATGGTGGGGCACACCTGCGCGAGAATGGTAGTCGGGGTACCGATACCCATAAGGATATGAAGCCAATCACGGAGCGCGTTCGTCAGGTCGACGTGTTTGGCGGTTTCACCGCAGCCGCCGGTCACAACTTCTATACAGCCCGCGCTTTTCCACCTGCCTACTGGAATAAAATCGCTTTCGTCGCTGAACCAACGGGCCATATCCTGCACCAGAACCTGATGCGTAAGAATGGCACCGATTATGAAGATACCGAAACGACCGGTATTGGTTTTAACCTGATTGCGGGTGCCGATGAGTGGTTTGCGCCTGTGTTTGCTGAAGTGGGACCGGATGGGGCCGTATGGGTAGTCGATTGGTATAGTTATATCATTCAGCATAATCCAACTCCGGCCGGGACCACGAATGGATCGGGAAACGCCTATGAAACCCCCCTGCGTGATTTTACCCACGGGCGTATCTACCGCGTTGGTTACAGCAAGGCACCCGCCTATTCGCCACTGGCGCTTAGTAAAGACCGTCCGGCTGAGCTGGTAGCTGCGCTGAAAAACGATAATATGTTCTGGCGCATGACTGCCCACCGGCTACTGGTTGAACGGGGCAACAAAGATGTTATCCCACAGCTACTACAGCTGGTAAACGCCCCGTCGACCGATAAAGCAGGTATCAATCCAACCGCAATCCATGCGTTACGGGTGATCGAAGGGCTAAACGCGCTGAACGATCCAGCCGTGATTCCGGTCATGCAGGCCGCGCTGGGGAATACCGACGCTCATGTTCGCAAAACCGTCGTGCAGGTGTTGCCCCGTAACCAGCAGTCGGCCGATGCCCTGCTGAAAGCGGCCATGCTGTCGGACAAAGAGCCACTGGTTGTGTTAAATACGCTGCTGGCCTTCTCTGAAATGCCGCAAAGCCCAGCTATTCAACAAGCCATTCTGAGCCGACTGGCCGAAACGAATACCGCATCGGCTGGGGGGAACGAAGTCAATGACCGCTGGTTGCCCGAAGCGTTTGCCTGTGCGCTGGCTGGACAGGATGGACAGTTGATGAAAACATACCTGAAAAAGGTATCGGCAAATACGCCCGCAACACCGCCTGCTCACGACATGAACATGCATAAGCCCTCGAAAACGGGGAAAGGCGGGCCAAATCCGGCCGAGCTGCAGTCGACCCGTTCTGGCGTGTATCAGGAGGAACCCGGTATGCCGGTAGTGAAAAACGAGCCGACAGCCAGTCCCGTTGCTACGCAGCCCGATCTGCTCATTGCCGCCATTCGCACCACCCCCGAGTCGCCTGCTGTGCGCGAAGGTACGCGCATTCATATCGACGTTACGAATGCAGGTGGAGAGGCTATACCGGCGGGGACACCAATCCCGCTGACGGTACGGATCGAAGGGCCGAACAACGTATCGGACCGCGCCAAAATCGATTTTGTGAGTGTTGCACACACTACCGGTATCAAAGCAGGCGAAACGGTCACGATCAGCAAAGGGAACAATGGCCCCTGGAGCACCGACTTCAACGTTAATTTCGACCGGGCTGGTCAGTATACCATTACGGTGATGCTGGATCGGGAGAACAAAATCGCTGAGTCTAACGAGCAGAACAACAACAAAACCCAGTTGCTGACATACCGGTCTCCGCAAAGCATGAGCGCTTACGTGCTCGAACGGGCCATTCGCAGTTATACTTCCGTAGCACCGGTAGACTCGGTTGTGGCCTTGTTGCGTCAGGCGAAAACGATGGACGAAGCCCAGCGCTCGGCTGTTGTCAAAGGCGTTGCCGAAGGGTGGGATATGAAACAGAAGCCAACGCTTCGCGAGGCCGACAAATCGTTTCTGGCCAGCCTGACAAGCTCCGTTTCGCCCGACAATCGCGACCGGCTGAACCGGCTTTATGAAGCCTGGGGGCTCGTGAAAGAGCAGCCTGCCGATCCGAACGTAGAAATAGTGCAGTTAAAAACAGTGCGCGAAGAGATGCGGTTTGATAAAAAAGAATTTACCGTCACGGCGGGAAAGTCTATTGAGATCGTACTGGCCAATCCCGACGCCATGCAACACAACCTCGTGATTGGCCGGCCAAAAAGTATGGATATCATTGGTACTGCTGCCGATAAGCTGATTACGGCTAAAGATGGCGCTGAGAAAGGCTATGTGCCAACGCTGCCGCAAATCGTCGCGGCTACGCCACTGGTGAATCCTGACCAGACATACCGGCTCCGGTTTACCGCACCAGCAGCGCCCGGAGATTACCCCTTCGTTTGTACCTTCCCCGGCCACTGGCGTATTATGAACGGTGTCATGAAGGTAGTGAAAGCCAGCACAGCCGTTAGTGCCAAGTAAAGCATTCGTTTTTTAAAAGCGTAAGCTGGTTGATGTAGACTGGTATAATAAGCCTGATAACGTAAGGAAGCCGGTTAATACAGACTTTCTGTATTAACCGGCTTCCTTATGTCAACTGAGTCAGGCTATCTGTCTGTCGGCGATAAGTACGGATTGGGCGGGTAACAAAGCGGTTGATGGTATGCAGATCTTGAATTCGCTGCCTTCGCCCAGTTTGCTTGTTACTTTGATTGTCCATTTATGTGCCCGAACAATTCGCTGGACATAACTAAGCCCCAGCCCGAACCCTTTAACACTGGGTTGGTTGCGATCATGAACGCGAAAGAAAGGCTGGAATATCTGTGTAATTAACTGGTTGGGAATACCAACACCCCGATCACAAACGGATATGAACAGGCCCTTGCTCTCCATCTCGGCACGTACGGTAATGACTGGCTCGCCCATACTGTATTTTACGGCATTGTCGAGCAGGTTGTGCAACACATTGGTAAGGTGGAGCCGGTCGGCGAGCAGCATGGGCTCTACACCCGATGTGTGCAGACACAGGTAGTCGCCATGGCGTTCGGCTACCGACTGCAGTAGTTGATGGATAGAGATTGGTTCCTGATTGAGTAATAAGGTGTTGCGGTCGGCACGGGCCAGGGTCAGCATCGTTTCGACCTGATGTTGAAGTCGTTCGGTCTCTTCACGAATGATGCGGACGTATTTCTGGGAGCGATTCGGCTGATTGTGTACAATGGGCGAATCCAGAATATCGACCGACATTCGAATGGCCGCAATGGGCGTTTGGAATTCGTGGATGATCGAATGGAGCGCTTCGGTATGGCCAATGGTACGCTGCCGCCGGTTCAGAATCCACCAGAGTGAATAACCAACGAGCACCTGCGACGTGAGGGCAAATAAGATGAGCGTAAACCACCGCATTGACGAAGGTATATCGATCTGCGAGGACTGACTGACGTAGAAAAGCGCAGCCATAGTCAGTAACAGAAGTACAATCGTAATTAAACGAAGGATAACAGAACGATAGGCCATATAGCCAGTCTTTACAGATTACAGAGAGAGCTGATGTTGTTTCATCGATAAACTGAAAGTAGTTGAGGAAGAGAGGTATGTAAATATCTTGCTAAACTTAACAAAAGTCAATAGTAGTAAACAAAAAATGCCCGTTTTGAGCGGGCAAGGATAATGTAGTACACATTATTGGTAGAACTAGTCGATATCTGTAGTCGACTCAACTGGTTCCGCAGTCGGGTTAGCGGTAGTCGAACGAGTCTTACGCGTCGATACGGGCACCGTACGGGTATTGCGGTTCGGTGTTGGGCGGGGAACGGGTTTGCTGGTGTCGGCTATGATCAGGGCGGCTTTAGCTACTTCCTGAGCCTTGGTATTCGTGGCTCGTTTGGCGTTCTTCTCCGCTTTCAACGCATTTTTTTGTGCTTTTGCTGCGTTCTTTTTCGCCTTTTTATCAACTGACTTAGCTGGTTTTGTCTGTTTTTTCTCGGTCTTGTCCATCAGCTTCACCAGCTTTTTCGCTAGTTTACCCGCCGATTTCTCGATGGACTTCTTTATTTTTTTACTAGCATCACCAGCCTCGCCCAGTTTAGCTTCAATCGAGCTGACGATGTCTGACGCCAGTGATTTCTGTTTCGTTTTTATAGTCTTGTTTGCCATTGGAAATTTTGGAATAAAAAAACCTACAAAGGAATACGAATTATTTGTGATAATTGCAAGCCCAATATTAAGTTTTTGTTGTCTTTTGAATGAAATCCCAGCACACAATACCGGTTGTAACGGCAATGTTGAGTGAGTGTTTAGTGCCAAACTGCGGGATTTCAAGCACCAGGTCGGCCAGTTGCACGACCTCATTTCGAACGCCGGACACCTCGTTACCCAACACGAACGCATAGCGTTTGTTTGACTCAGGCTGAAAATTACTTAAAAGTGTGCTTCCTTCTGCCTGTTCAACGGTTGCAATGATCCAGCCCTCTGTTTGTAACTCCCTGGCCAGTGTCATCACATCAGCTACGTATTCCCATTGAACCGACTCCGTAGCACCGAGGGCTGTTTTGGTAATATCGCGGTGGGGTGGGGTGCCGGTTATGCCGCACAGGTAGAGTCGCTCCGCCCGGAAGGCATCGGCTGTCCGGAAAACAGATCCAACATTGTTGAGGCTGCGGATATCGTCCAGAATTAGACAGTACGGAAATTTTTCGGCGTCTTTGAAATCGTCGACGGACAACCGGTTGAGTTCGTCGAGGGCTAGTTTGCGGGGCGGCATAGTGACTATCAAAAAAAAGCTCACCCGCTACAGGTGCGGACGAACTACAAAATTCAGGATGTATCTTGTCTCTACAAGTTTACAGCGTAAAGTTTTTTGCCATCAGCGGCCAGTAGATTACCTGACGCATCAAACAATACCTGCATTGGCCGGCTACCCGTCAGGGTGGAGAGGCTGGGAATTGTCTATTTCCCGCCGGCGGTGTAAACGTATTTGCTGGAATCGACCTGTACTCACAGGTTGCCCTTTGTGTCGAGGGCGTGTAGGCGGGCCGACCTGCCTGAATCAAATGAATTGTAAGGAATCAGTGCCAGTTTTTGCGGGTCTTTCGTGTCGAACTGCCTCAGCACGCCATCCCAGCCGACAGTGATTCCCGTTCATGATAGACGCTTAAAAACGCGGTTTTACGGGTGAAAATGACTATTTTTGTTTAGTACAATCCGCCTACAACCAGTGAAGACAGTCACCGCAGCGAAACCTCAACCGAAGAGAACAGAAACGCCCCTCAACCGCCAGTATAATCAAATCAAGGCCAAGTATCCGGGTGCGCTGCTCCTCTTTCGCGTCGGTGATTTTTACGAAACCTTTGGCGAAGATGCCGTAAGGGCCAGCAAAATTCTGGGCATTACGCTCACGAAGCGCAACAACGGCGGGGCCAATGAAGAACTCGCTGGTTTTCCGCACCACTCCCTCGACACCCACCTGCCCAAACTTGTCCGGGCGGGCGAACGGGTAGCCATATGCGACCAGCTGGAAGACCCCGCGCTGGCCAAAGGTATCGTTCGGCGGGGGGTAACGGAACTGGTAACGCCCGGCGTTTCCTTTAACGACAACGTACTCGACACCCGGCGCAATAACTACCTGGCGGCCGTTCATTTCGGCAAAGTGGAGGATACGTATGGCATATCATTCCTTGATATTTCGACGGGTGAGTTCCTGGCTTCACAGGGTAACGGTGCCTATGTCGATAAACTACTGCAGAGTTTCAATCCCTCAGAAGTGCTGTACTGCAAGCGTAACCGGCAGGAATTCGGGGTGCTTTTCGGTGATAAGTTTCACACCTATACCCTCGAAGACTGGGCGTTCACCTACGACTTCGGCTACAATTTTCTGAAGCAGCATTTTCAGACAACGTCGCTGAAAGGGTTTGGCATCGATGGTATGCCGGATGGTATCATTGCGGCCGGGGTGATCTTGCACTACCTCAACGAAACCGAACACAAAGACCTTCAGCATATTACCCGTGTCACGCGGCTCGAAGAAGATCGCTACGTCTGGCTCGACCGCTTCACGATCCGAAACCTCGAACTGACGGCTGCTCAGCAGGAGGGGGGCGTGCCGCTGATTCAGATTCTCGACCAGACCGTAACGCCGATGGGAGCCCGGCTGCTGCGGAAGTGGCTTAGCCTGCCGCTTAAAGAAAAGGCCCTGATCGACGAGCGACTCAATATGGTCAGTCTGCTCACGGCAGACGCTGACCTGGCCGAAGCAATGGTGGGTCATTTGCGGCAGATTGGTGACCTGGAACGACTGGTTTCCAAAGTAGCCGTTCGGCGCATCAGTCCGCGCGAGTTGTTACAATTGAAGCGGTCGCTGCAACATATCCTGCCCATCAAAGAGTCGCTGATAACGGCGTTGAGTCAGGTCGAATCTCCTTCATTGAAAAAATACGCCGATCAGCTTAACCCGGTTTCGTTTCTGATCGATCGGATCGAGGCCGAATTGCGCGAAGATGCCCCCGCACTTTCTAACCAGGGGGGTATGATTAAGGCTGGTATCGATGCTGAGCTGGACGAACTTACGGCAATTGCCTATTCGGGTAAAGATTACCTGATTCAGTTGCAGGAGCGCGAGGTACAGCAAACAGGTATTACATCGCTGAAAGTAGCGTATAACAAGGTGTTCGGCTACTACCTGGAGGTCACGCATGCCCATAAAAACCGTGTTCCTGAAGACTGGATCAGGAAACAGACGCTGGTTAACGCTGAGCGCTATATCACGCCCGAACTGAAAGTTTACGAAGAGAAAATCCTGAACGCCGAGGAGCAGATTTTTCAGATCGAAGCCCGGATGTTCAACGATATGGTTATTGCCGCTGCCGAGTATGTGAGCGCTATTCAGCAGAATGCCCGCGTCTTGTCGGTGCTGGATGTGCTCTCGTCGTTTGCGCGGGTGGCGATCAAAAATAAGTACGTTCGGCCGCAGATCAACGAAAGCAAAGTGCTCAGTATCAAAGATGGTCGGCATCCGGTAATCGAACAGCAGCTGCCTCCCGGCGAACCCTATATTCCCAATGACATCTACCTGGACGACGAAACCCAGCAGATCATCATCATCACGGGGCCAAACATGGCGGGTAAATCGGCGTTGCTGCGCCAGACGGCTCTGATTGTGCTGATGGCGCAGTCGGGCAGCTTCGTACCGGCCTCATCGGCCGAGATCGGGCTGGTCGACAAAATCTTTACCCGGGTTGGGGCCAGCGATAACCTGTCGCGGGGCGAAAGCACATTCATGGTCGAGATGACCGAAACGGCGAGTATCCTCAACAACCTCAGCGAACGGAGCCTGGTGCTGATGGACGAAATCGGGCGGGGCACCAGCACCTACGATGGTGTCTCTATTGCCTGGTCCATTACGGAGTATCTGCATAACAAGACCGACTGCCGCCCAAAAACCCTGTTTGCTACGCACTACCACGAACTGAACGATCTTGCCGTCGACAACCATCGGATCAGGAACTACAACGTGTCCGTCAAGGAGCTTGGCAATAAGGTGATCTTCCTGCGCAAGCTGAAGGAAGGCGGCTCGGAGCACAGTTTCGGTATTCACGTGGCGCAAATGGCCGGTATGCCCGCTCAGATCGTGGCTCGGGCGGGTGAGATCCTGAAACAGCTGGAGTCGTCGCACGGGCGCGAAGCCAACCAGGAAAAGATTCGTCAGGCGGTGCCGCAGGAGCGCGAACTGGCGCTGCGGATCATCGAGTCCGGCGACCCTAAAACGGAAGCCATCAAGGAGAAATTACGGGCTATCGACGTGAACCGGCTAACGCCCATCGAAGCCCTGCTGAAGCTGAACGAGTTACTGAAAATGATGGAGTGAAGATAGTAGCTTTGCGCTATGCCCACTTTATTCAGACTACTTGGTTTTCGTTTCTTTTATAGACTGTTTGATCTTGTTAGTGAACCGTGTCACATTCACGTTGGTGATGATAAAAGGAAGCTTTGCAAGTTTTGGATATTCCGGGATAAAACAGTTGAACTGGCTGATTTTGTCGGCTTCTCCAAACGTGAACTTAAACGTATTGAAAAGGTACTACTCGAACATATAGATACGATATGTCAGACATATGAGCACGATTGCATCACAAATAACACCTCGCCAAACTACAAGGCTAAAAAAAGTTAAAACCATTCGGCAACGGCCAGGCTTGAAAGACCTCCCTGAGTTTTCAGCGGTTCGGGTAAATGTTGATCAGATTGAATTTAGCCTTACAGACGGAAGGATGGTTACTATACCGCTTATTTGGTCGGAGCGACTTCAACGGGCAACACCTGATCAACGACAAGCTTTTATAGTTAGCCCTCTGAACGTATTCTGGGATGAGATTGACGAAATTATCGGTGTCGAAAATGTCCTTTACGGAAATAAACTTTACCTGTAAACGGATTGCTTAACCGCGTCTTTAGTACTAATAAACAAGTAAACAACAACAACTAGTCAATGGATTTAACCGCATTAATCGCACCCCTGACTCCCCACGAGATCGAGTGGCGGGTACAAAGCCAAACCAAAGATGGTCAGAAGATGATCGTTGTGCCGTACATCACCAACCGTAGCGTCATGCAGCGGTTTGACGATCAGTTCGGCTGGGCGGGCTGGCAAAATGAAATCAAGGAAATTGACGGTGGGTTTCTCTGCACCATCACGGCAGTCTTGCCGGGAGGTGAAATTGTCAGAAAAACCGATGGGGCCAGCCGTACCAATGTAGAACCCGTAAAAGGCGGCATCAGCGACGCCATGAAGCGGTGCGCCGTGCAATTCGGGCTGGGTCGTGCCCTTTATGATTTCCCAAGGGTATTCATCCAGACCACCTACAAGTACATCCCCGAATGGGCAATGCCCTTGCTCGATAAAATGGTCGATAAGATCAATTCGGGTGGCATAGTCCGCGACGTAGTCGTGCTGAAGCCCGAACATGCCAAACCAGCCGCCAAAGCGGTGTAATCGAAACCCTGCCAGTGGCCCATAGGCCCTGGTAGTGGTTGAGCGTAGTTGAACAGATTAGCAAACTCAACTACGCTCAACCACTACCAGGGCCTATGGGCCACTGGCAGGGTTATCACTAAATAGCCTCTGCCTTGTAGCCAGCCGTTTCGATGGCTTTTTTTACGGTTTCAGAATCAGCTACATCAGTCTGTACCGTCAGCGTCCGGTTCGGGTCTTTCAGGTCAACGACCCAGCTATCAATGCCTGAAACGGCGTTGAGGTGGGGCGTCACGGCAGCCACACAGTTGCCGCATTTTATATTGGTTTTGAATTTGAGCGCACTCATACGGAACGGATATTTTCTGTTGGTAAATGATTTGATGATTGTTCACAACCGATACGGGCAGCCAATCGTCATAGTTTAACCGATCGTAGCCGCAAACTGTTGGTTACGACAGAAACGGAACTGAGCGCCATAGCTGCTCCAGCAATCATTGGATTAAGCATAAAGCCAAATGCCGGATAAAGCACACCGGCGGCAATGGGAATGCCGATCAGGTTGTAGATAAAGGCCCAGAACAGATTCTGCCGGATCGTTTGCACGGTACGACGGGAGAGCTCGAAGGCACGGGGAACGGCCGTTAAATCTGAGGTGATGAGGGTTAGCTGAGCTACATCGATAGCGATGTCGGAGCCGCGCCCCATCGCAATACTCAGGTCGGCCTGAGCCAGGGCCTGTGCGTCGTTGATGCCGTCGCCAACCATGGCGACGATCTGACCACTGGCCTGTAACTGTTTAATGAATTCGGCTTTATCAGTTGGCATTACGTCCGATTTGACGTCTGTAATCCCCACCTGCCGGGCAATTGCCTGGGCCGTATGCGCATTGTCGCCGGTCAGCATATGCACGGCAATACCCTGCTTCAGCAATGCCGCAACCGCTTGCCTTGAGGTTTCTTTAACCCGGTCGGCAATAGCCAGCGCGGCCAGTACATGGGTTTCGTTCACGAAGTAAATGACCGTTTTGGCGTCGGACTGCCATTGCTGCACTTGCTGATCTACCACGTCGGGAACCGATATCCCGCGCTGGTCAATTACAGTTCGGTTACCAACCCAGAATTGATCACCCTTGTACAACGCGGTAATCCCCCGCCCGGTCAGGCTGTCGAATGAGTTGAGTGAAACGCGCTCGATGGCCTGGGCCGACAGGGAGCGGACAACGGCTTCGGCCAGCGGGTGCTCCGACTGGGCTTCCATCGACAACAGGATAGACTTATACAGGTTTTGCTGCGCTGGCTCAAGCGTCCAGAACCAGTCTGTCACATCGGGTTTACCTTCAGTGATGGTGCCGGTTTTGTCGAGCACAACGACGGTTACCTGCCGACCGCGCTCCAGACTTTCGGCGTCTTTGATGAGGATATTGTTCTCCGCCCCCTTGCCAACACCTACCATAATAGCGGTTGGTGTAGCCAGACCGAGCGCACAGGGACAGGCAATGACCAATACCGTTACGGCCGCCAGCAAACCCTGCGAAAAGGCGTTCTCGCCACCTGCTACAAGCCAGACGACCATCGTCAGCACCGCAATGCCAAGGACGACAGGAACAAACACGCCAGCAATCCGGTCGACCAGTTTCTGAATGGGCGCTTTGCTGCCCTGAGCCTCCTGCACCCGACGGATGATCTGCGCCAGTACCGTCTGGCTACCGACCTGCTCGGCGGTAAACTGGAAACTACCCTTCTGGTTAACGGTACCCGCGAAGACACGGTCGCCGGTTTGCTTGCCAACCGCTACGGGTTCGCCCGAGATCATGCTTTCGTCCACGAACGATTGCCCGTTCAGGACTCGTCCATCCACCGGGATTCGTTCACCCGGCCGGACAACGATTGTTTGGCCTATCGACACTGCTGCGGTGGGGATGTCCTGCTCCTGCCCGTCGACCAGCACCCGTACTAGTTTGGGTTGGAGGCCCATCAGCTTTTTAATGGCAGAGCCTGTGTTCGATTTGGCCCGTTCTTCGAGGAATTTCCCGAGCAGGATAAACGCGATAACAACGGCCGACGCTTCAAAATATACATGCGCTTCGAGCCCCTGCCGGGTCCAGTACTCCGGGTAGATCGTGTTGAAGGTGCTGAAGATAAACGCGATACCCGTCGAGAGGGCAACGAGCGTGTCCATGTTGGCCCGACCGTGACGTCCCTGTTTGTAGGCGTTGACGAAGAACTGACGGCCAAAGCCGAAGACAACAGGTGCCGAAAGGGCCAGCATGACCCAGTTCAAGGCCGTGTGATTAACGCTGAACAGTTCCATAACGACCATGCCAAGCAGCATGACAATACCGGCCAGAATGGATGCACCAATCGTCTGCCGTTTCAGGGTTTCGTAGCGTCGTTGCTGCGATGCCTCCTGTTGGCGACGGGCTTCTTCTTCGTCCTCGATGACGAGGTCGTACCCAATCGACTGGACCGTCTGGCGGAGTAACTCGGGTTTCGTGACGGCCGGATCGTAGACGACCCAAGCCGACTGATTGGCATAATTCACGCCCGCATCCTGCACCCCCGCCGTCTCTTTGAGCATCGACTCGACGCTGACGGCGCAGGCCGCGCAACTCATTTCCAGCACGGGAAATGTCTTCTTTATTGTCTTCGCACCGGCGTTTTTATCACGCACCTGAGCGGTTTTAGTTGCTTCCATAGGCTACAAACAAAGGCTGTATGCGGGCCTCTGTCTGTTTAACAAAAGTAACGCCGTTGGGGTGCAACGGCGTTACAGAATTCTGTTGGGGTTGTGCAGCATTTAGCCCCAGACACCGTGTCGGGCAGGATGGCCGTTATTTATTCCCACCACCGACAGCCGCTGGTGCTTCCATTCCCTGAGATAGATCCCGCATTTTTTCGCTTAGCGTGGTAATTGCTTTTTTATACCGGGCCTCCAGATCGGGTAGATTGGCCGTCGATTTCAGTGATGCTTCGTAGAGCAGACCCGGCAGCATCCAGGATGCGTAGCCGCTGTTGGGATCGGAGGAGGCATAAAGTGACCGGTACCAGGCACCGAAGGCATTGCCCTTCGGATCAATGAACGAGCGTTCGAGAAGCCGTAACTCGCGGTTCAGGGCTACCAGCTTATCGGTACGCCCCATTTTGAGGTAGGTCTGCCGGGCGGTTTCACAGGCATCGGCGTTCGTTTTCATCTCGGCAACGGCATCGAGTAATGGCTTTATAGAGTACGTTGGTGCATAGGACTGTATGGCTTTCTCCGCTGCTTTCAAATGTATGGCGAGGTCAGTTGGGTAGCGGGCCACATCATAGGGGACAAGGTCGGCGTTAGCGAGCCGGAGCGTCATCGTACCAACGACCTGTTCCATCATGGGTCCCATTTTATACGTCGGGTCGGCAAACTTGTCGTAGAAATACAGATCGTCATACTGCGAATGGTAGAGCGTTGGTCCTTCCATACCCGCGCTCAGGGCCGGAATGCCAATATGCATATACGGAGCGATATGGTCAGACCCGCCACCCAGGTTGCCAATGGTGGGTTCGCCCTGGACAAGGGCGGGTGCTGATGAACCGGTTACGCGGGTTGGGTTGCCGCCTGCCGTATGGCTCATCCAGTGCTGATAAACGGTTTTGTTGGAGTCCGGATACTGCACGGCCTGCGTGGCCTCAATGATAAGCCGCTTCATACTCGGTGATGCTGATGCGCCAAATGTCCGGCCCGATACGGCTGCGTCATAGTTCATATAGGCAACAGCCTTCTGCGTCAGCTCATCGCGAAACTGCTCGCTCCATTCGGCGGACCCGATAACACCCGGCTCTTCAGCATCCCAGTGCGCCACCTTGATCGTGCGTCGGGGGCGTTGTCCGGCTTTCGCCAGTTTTCCCAGCGATTCGGTCATACTCAGCAGCATGGCTGTGCCGGAGTTTGGATCGGTAGCCCCGTAAGACCAGGCATCGTAGTGGCAACCGGCAATGATCCATTCGTCGGGAAATTCGCTACCCGTCAGCGTTCCGACAACCTGATAAATCCGCTGAATGGCCAGCTCCTGCTTCACCATCAGCCGCACCTTCAGCGCAGGGCCGCCTTCGAGCCGGTACGTGTAGGGCAAGCCACCCTGCCACCCTGCCGGTACAGACCTCATACCGGTCATGCGCTTGAGGATTTCGGTGGCAGAACCATAGGGGAGGGGCGTAACCGGGATTTTGTGTAGCGCTACGTCTTTCTGATCGAGTCGCTTGGGTGTACCTTTCGCATCCATCGGGATAGCTGCCTCACCGGGCGTAAGGGGATCGCCGGTATAGGGTACAGTCAGTAATGACCCGCGCTGAATGGTACTCTCGCTGTAAAATGGTCCTTCGGGAAAGGTAAGCCCCCGCACATAGCCTGCGTCAGATGGGTCGGTGTAGATGATGACACCGGCGGCTCCGGCAGCCTGCGCAAACTGCGCTTTGTACCCCCGGAAGTTACCTCCGTAGCGAGCCATCACAATTTTACCCTTTACGCTAATACCCATGGCCTTTAGCTGCTCGAAATCTTCTTTTCGCCCGTAATTGGCATAGACGACTTCGGCCGTGACGTCGCCCGATCCTGACCAGGCATTATAGCCGGGTGTAAGGCGGGGGTCGCTGGCGTATTTGTCTTCCTTGTACATAAACTCTTTGATATTGAGCGGCTGGCGTACTGGCTCAACCACCTCGACGGCAATCTCGCCGGGACCTTTGGGCAGCAGCACATCATGGGGGTAGATGTCGACCTGCCAGCCAGCCTTGCGCATCGTTTCGGCGATATAGTCGCGTACCTGTTCGTTCTCTTTCGAACCGGTAATATGAGGTACACTGCTGAGCCGTTCGAGGTGGTTTTTGAATGCCGCCGACGATTGTTTCGTCTTAAACTCTGTTTCGAGTTTGGTCTGTGCCGCCTGCCGGGCGGGGATGAAACCGGTGAGCGTTGGGGCCGGGCTCGTCTGTGCCTGCGCCGTTGTGAGGCCGACAAACAAACCGAATGCCGTACGTAGCAAGGAATGATTCTTCATGATAGTCAGGTTGTTGCTGGTTATTAGCGGGTTAAGTTAACCACAAAACTGAATTCACGATTCGGGTGGGTACAAAAAAAGAGACGCCGATGAAGCGTCTCTTTTACTCGACTAAAATAGTATTCTTAGTTGGGTTTTGCGAAGATCTTTGGGTCTACCGTAGGGTTCAGGGTAAGCTTGGTCATTTTCGCCGTGATCGTGCCGGGCATACCGGGGGCGGTTATATCACTGGTAAAGGGCACGGTAATGCCTTCAACCTGCTTGTAATCCGAATAGGTACCCGTCGTTTCGCCTTTCTGTCCCTGTACGTCAACGGCTCCCTTGTAGCTGAGAAGCTGGTAAGTAGCTGCATCAAGGTAGTAGTTGAACGTGCCTTCGGGCCGCGTCACTTTCAAATTGAAAACGTCCTTGCCGTTCTGCTTTTCCTTGCCAACCAGCTCATACGGGTACTTGTTGGCTTTAAGGTAGGCTAACTGGAACATGTTTGGCTCGGTAGTACCTTTTGCCTGTTTCATCGCATCGGCGGGAATGTCCTGGGCGGTTGTGCCACCGGCCATGGGATTGATCATCCAGCCTTTGTCGCCGTCGATAACGTTGGTGATCTGCTGACCCATGACAGAGATGTCGCTCCGGACGGATTTCCCGACCACATAAGCCGCCTTCGCCGTTAAGTCCATCCCCTGAACCGACATTGTCTGCTCATATTCCATGGTTTTGATAGCGGCAATCTTATCGGCACCGCCCAGGGCAGCTACGTGTTTGTCTAGTACTTCGTCGGCTGTCTGGGCAAACGAGAATGCTGGTAATACCACCAGGGCGACCAGCGTGATGAGTTGTTTTTTCATTAATTGTGTCGAACAATACGATATCAAAGTTAACGAAATCAATAATCATTCTATTGGATAAATAGGATAAACCTATCCTGTCGCCAGCTTACCAAACCTGGGTTTTCACGGCCTGTATTGTACGGTGAGGCTTTCCATTTTATCGGTGCCGGGCAGTTGGTTCAGATCGTCAGCCCGTTCGATACAGGACTTGTTGTTCATTGATACAGCTGTTGGCAAGGAAAGGCTTGGTTTAGGGGATCGTGCTCATGTTGGTTTCCGTGGATGACTACGTAAGGCCCCCTGTTTTAATACAAAGCGAGCTGGACCGTATTCAAGGGCGGTACACGCGAACGATATGGATTTTACGGCCAGCTTGCACGGCTGACAGGGGTTTTATACCTTCATACGCAAAAACTTTTTAACTGCCCATCCCCGAATGCTGACAACAACCCGTGTTAAACTATCTGCCATGATGTTCCTCCAGTTCTTCGTGTGGGGAGCCTGGTATGGACAGATGAGTAAATATCTGTTAACTGACCTTAAAGCGTCTGGCGATCAGGTTGGTAATGCGTATGCTGCCTTTTCGTTAGCCATGCTTGTGGCTCCGTTTTTCGTTGGTATGATTGCCGACCGGTATTTTGCCGCTCAGAAAGTGTTGGGCGTCCTTAATTTGCTGGGGGCTGTGGTGCTGTATTTCATTACGCAAAATACCAATCCCGACAATTTTTTCTACCTCATTCTGGCATACTGCATCACGTTTGCCCCTACGCTGGCGCTAACGGCCTCCATTGCCATGCAGCAGATGAGCAGTCCCGAAAAGGAATTCCCCGGCATCCGGGTGCTGGGAACGGTAGCCTGGATTATTGTAACAAACATTGTCGGTTATTATGGTTTTGGCGACAAGGTGACCATCTTCCAGCTTTCTATGTACTCATCCGCCGTGCTGGGCGTCTTTGCTTTCTTCCTGCCCGACACACCGCCAAAACCGTCAACATCGACATCGTTTTCGCAAATCATGGGGCTGGATGCATTTAAACTGTTCAAAGACCGGTCGTTTGCTATTTTCTTCCTGTCATCGGTCCTGATCTGTATTCCGCTCTCGTTCTACTACGCTATGGCCAACCCGTCCCTGACGGATGGTGGTATGCTGAACGTGGAGAACAAGATGTCGCTGGGCCAGGCTTCTGAGGTGATTTTTATGCTGCTTATTCCTGTGGCCTATACGCGTCTGGGCGTCAAAAAAATGCTCATCGTGGGCCTGATCGCCTGGATCATACGGTTCATTTGCTTCGGGTACGGTGATGGAGGGTCGGGCGAGTGGATGCTATACCTGGCCATTGTACTGCACGGCGTTTGCTACGACTTCTTCTTCGTAACAGGTCAGATTTACACGGATAACAAGGCGGGTGACCAGATCAAGTCATCGGCGCAGGGCCTGATTTCGCTCGCGACCTACGGCATTGGTATGGGCATTGGTTCTAAGCTGTCGGGTATTGTCCTCGACATGTATACGAATCCTGATGGCACTAAAGACTGGTTATCGGTCTGGCTGGTTCCGGCTGCTATTGCAGCTATCGTACTGGTGTTGTTCGTGCTCCTGTTCACCGATAAAAAGAAATCCATCCCCACCGAAGGCGAACTGGTAACGGGGCCTTTGTAAGGAGGATATTGTAGGAGGAAAGGGAGGAGGGAGGAAAGGGAGGAAGGAGGAAAGGGAGGAAGGAGGAAAGGAGCTGGCGCAAATGTTTGCCATTTCCCTTTCTTTCCTTTCTTTCCTCCTTTCCTCCCTTCCTCCCTTCCTCCTTTCCTCCTTTCCTCCTTTCCTCCTTTCCTCCTTCCCTCCTTCCTCCCTTTCCTCCCTTTCCTCCTTTTAAATGCAACTCATTTCATACAACATCAACGGCATCCGGGCGGCTCTCCGCAACGGTCTGGCCGACTGGCTTGCCCAAAACGACTTTGATATTCTGTGCTTTCAGGAGGTCAAAGCCACCCATGACGTGGTGGACCTGAAGCCGTTTGAGGAGTTAGGGTACACCTATCACTGGCATGCAGCCGAAAAGAAAGGGTATTCTGGCGTTGCAACATTCTCACGTATTGCGCCAACCCATGTTGTGCTGGGCTGTGGGTTGGCGGTATACGACTGTGAAGGCAGGATTTTACGTACCGACTTTGGCGATTTAACCCTGCTCAACTGTTATTTTCCGTCTGGTACAACGGGGGAGGTGCGGCAGGGCGTGAAGATGGAGTTTCTGCGGGATTTCTACGATTACGTACAGACCCTCCGACAAACCCGCCCGAACGTGATCGTTGTTGGTGATTATAACATTGCCCACAACGCCATCGACATCCACGATCCTGTCCGGAACAAAAACACCACCGGTTTCCTGCCCGACGAACGGGCCTGGATGGATCGCTGGCTTGCCAGCGGTATGATCGATAGTTTCCGACATAAGCACCCCAGCGATGTCGCTTACAGTTGGTGGAGCTACCGCGCCGGTGCCCGAACCAGCAACAAAGGCTGGCGCATCGACTATGCGTCGGTCACAGATACCCTGCGCGACCGTATCGTCGACTGCCAGATGCTACCCGACGCCGTTCACGCCGACCATTGTCCAGTACTATTAGCATTGAGTGATTGAAACCATGTATTTCCTCCTCTACAAACCCTACCTGATGCTTTCCCAGTTTTCGAGGGAGGGTGATAAACCCACGCTGGCGGATCTGGAGTTCGATTTCCCCGGCGATGTGTATCCGGTGGGGCGACTCGATGCCGACAGTGAAGGACTGCTGTTGCTGACGAACGATAAGCAGCTGAACCACCGCTTGCTGAACCCCAGGTTTCGCCATAACCGGACCTATTACGTGCAGGTCGAAGGAGCCTTGACCGACGACGCTTGTCAAAAACTGGCCCAGGGTGTTACGATCACGGTCGACGGAAAGCCGTACCATTCGTTACCGGCCCTAGCCCGACCACTGGTACCCGAGCCTGCGGTGCCCGCCCGCAATCCACCCATCCGGTACCGGGCCAGTATTCCAACCTCCTGGCTGTCGATTGCGCTGCACGAAGGTAAAAATCGGCAGGTCCGTAAAATGACGGCCGCTGTCGGTTTTCCCACACTCCGGCTGGTGCGCTGGGCTATCGAGGGCTTCACCGCCGAGGGTATGGAGCCCGGTGCGGTGCGCGAAGTAAGCCGGGCCGAACTGATGAAGGGGCTACAATTGGGCTAGTGCAGGGTGTGGTATCGGGTTCTGAAACGCCAGCCCGCTCATACGACTCAAAGAATACCTTCATCGGCAAAGCTGTAGTACGCTTTATCGGTGAAGATCAGGTGGTCCAGAACGGGGATATCCAGCAGGCGACCGGCATCTTTGAGTTTGCGGGTCAGGTCTTTGTCGGCTTGTGACGGAGTCAGGTTGCCCGATGGATGGTTGTGCATCAGGATCATTGACGATGCCAGATATTCGATGGCTTGTTTGAAAATGATTTTTGGGTCGGCGACGGTACCTGATACGCCCCCGGCACTGATCTGTACCGGCCGTAGAATTTCGTTGGCGCGGTTCATCAGCAAAATCCAGAATTCTTCATGCGGCTTATCGATCAGATGCGGAATCATTTCGTTGTAAGCATCACGCGAACAGGTGACCCGTGCCCGTTGTGGCCGGTCCTGCTCTTTACGTCGACGGCCCAGTTCCAGCGCGGCAATGATACTAATGGCTTTGGCTTCGCCGATGCCCCGGAACTTCGACAGGTCTTTGATACTTAGCCGGGCCAGGTCGTTCAGGTTGTTATTGACGCTTTTCAGAATGATTTTGGCTACATCGACGGCCGTTAGATCGACAGTGCCTGAGTTGATCAGGATGGCAATCAGCTCCGCTTCTGACAGGGCAGCTTTGCCCTTAAGCATAAGTTTTTCGCGGGGGCGGTCCTCTTCGGCCCAGCTTTGAATGGTTCCGGACGTTTCGTAGGTCATGACGGTGGGGAAATGTTGACTGTTGACTGGTAAATCGCCAATATTCAACATTTTACCCCATAAAAAAACCTCACCCTATAAAAGGCAAGGTTTAGTAGGGCTTATGTATCAGAAACTAAGCAGCGGCAGGCTTCAGGCCATTTACCAAACGAGCCAGTTTCGACTTGTTGTTCGATGCTTTGTTCTTGTGAATGATGTTACGCTTGGCGAGTTTGTCCAGCGCCGATGCTACGGTCTTGAACAGTTCAACGGCCATTGCATGGTCGGTGGTGGTGCGCAGTTTTTTTACCATGTTTCGGGTCGTTACGTGCTGGTAACGGTTCAACAGGCGCTTCTTGGCGCTCGACCGGATTGCTTTTTTTGCTGATTTATGGTTTGCCATCGGTATATAATCGGAAATCGTTGTCTCGATATGAAGGCGCAAAAGTAAGAAATTCCGTTGAAATTACCAATGATTCCAGTGGAATTTCTTACCTGTACAGTACCTTATGGACGAATATCGGCATTGACAGTTAACGTTTTTTGCCAAACGCCTTCGTTCTGCGCAATGAATTCTTTGTAGGCTGCGCTTTTCTCGAACAGGTGAATGTCATTTTCACTCTGGAACGTTAGATAATGCACCACATCGTACTCTGCAACAGCCTGATTAGGTCGGATGGTCTTGCCGGACGTGTAACCGACTATCTGTGGAATTTCGTGCTTTAAGCTCGCAAAACCATTCATATGCTGTTCAACAGCTGTGCTTTCAACCCCTTTTTTGAATTTTATGCACACAATTTGCTGTTTCTGAGCTTTTCTGGCAGGTGAGTAAGCACCATAGATTGTTAAAGCAAATGCACACATTAGCACTATAATCAGCGTGTAACCTCTTGACTTGGCATTCATGTTGTTTGTCTTTTAGTATTTATTCAGAATTATATTTCGATTTGCATGGTAGTTTAGTTCAATAGTTAAACTATTTACTTGAATAGTACCATGATGTGTCAAATGTACAACGGTTTTATTTGGTTGTTCGTTTCATTGCAACTTTTTTTTAGTGGTTACATAGCCTATGGAGTTACTCCTGCCAGCGAGCCAGTGAAAAAGCAGGCGTCTGGCCTCTTTCCGGTGCCAGGATCGAACCAGCCAACCTGGGGATTTTATGCACATCAGCAGATTAATCGGCTGGCGGTGTTTACATTACCCGTTGAGATGATCCCGTTTTTTAAGAAGCACATTGGCTTCCTGAGCGATAATGCGGTCAACCCCGATAAGCGTCGGTATGCCGTAGCGGGTGAAGCGCCCCGCCATTTTATCGACCTCGATGCCTATGCCGATACGTCTTCGGCTACGTTGCCCCGGTTTTACAAGGATGCGGCAGACCGGTATGGTGAAGACACGCTGGCGCTGCACGGCGTGGTTCCCTGGCAGATTCAGCTAACCAAGTACCAACTGACAGAAGCGTTTAAGCAACGTGACGTTCGACGGATTCTGCGGGTAGCGGCCGATCTGGGGCATTATATTGCAGATGCCAACGTGCCCCTTCATACGACCCGTAACTACAACGGGCAATTAACCAGCCAGCAGGGTATTCATGGTTTCTGGGAGTCGCGGTTACCGGAACTGTTCAGTACCGACTACGATTTTCTGGTGGGTCAGGCCGAATACATTTATTCGCCCCAGCGTGCGGCCTGGCGGGCTGTGTTCAATGCCCATGCGGCCCTGGACTCGGTACTGCGGTTCGAAAAGATCCTTACCAATGAAGTGGGGGATGGCCGTAAGTTCGGATTTGAAGAACGTAACGGCATTACGGTCAAAACCTATGCCGTCGAGTTTTCCCGGCAGTACCATGAACGGCTGAAGGGCCAGGTAGAGCGTCAAATGCGGGCATCGGTGAAGATGGTTGGTAATTTCTGGTACACCTGCTGGGTCGATGCCGGTCAGCCAGACATGCGGGCGCTGGCTCGTTACGCGCTTGACGAACGCGAACAAAACGAAGAGGTTGAGGAGAAAAAGAGTTGGCTGAAACGTTTATTCTCAGTCCGCAGCGAAGATTGAGTCCATGTAGCAGAAAAATTAGCTACAAAAAAAAGGGCCGCTTCAAAAGCGGTCCCTTCTACTAGGTACGGCAGGCTTATACAGTTAATTTCTTCATGTATTCAGCATCGTTCTTCATGCTGCCCATAACCGATTCCGGGTATTCTTCCTGCTCGACGATGAAGTATTTCATGCCGTTGTCCATGGCTGTGCGCAGTGTTTTCTTGAAATCGACATTGCCTTTACCCAGATCGTTCTGTACAGGCTTGCCGTTTTCTTTTTTGTAATCTTTGATATGGCATAGTTCGTAGCGTTTGCCGTACTTCTGCAGGTGAGCGACAGGGTCCTGACCAGCTACGTCGATCCAGCAAAGGTCCAGTTCGAACATAACATTCTTAGGGTCGGTGTTGGCCAGCAGGTACTCCTGCGGAATTTTACCCTCAAGGGGTTTGAACGAATAGTCGTGGTTGTGGTAACCGAACTTCAGTCCTCCTTTCGTCACCTGTTCCCCAACGCTGTTGAATTTATCGGCGATTTTCTTCCAGTCGTCGAACGTTTTCTGAGGGCCAATGTAGGGGCACAGCAGGTAGCTCAATCCTGCGCCGTTAGCCATGTCGATGCTCTTGTCCAGATCTTTGTTTATGTCGAAGTGGGTGCTGATCATCTTCACGCCCATATCGTCCAGAAACGACTTTATTTCTTTAGGCTCCATTCCCCATAGAAAACCCTGGGGGCCACTATAACTTTCAAACTGTTTGTAGCCCATCTGAGCCAACTGAGTCATCACTCCTTTCGGATCTTTAGGCAGGATATCGCGCGTGCTATACAGCTGAACGCCGAACGGATTGATGGCTTTTTGAGGGGCACCGGCAAACACGTCGAGCTGGCTGAGCGAAAGGGCACCCGCTGTTAACAGACCTGATTGCTTTAAAAAACTGCGTCGTTGCATAACTAAGGTAAGTAAGTGAAAAAGGTTTTCGTAACTAAAACGTAAAGGTGGGGTGGTTCTACGCAACGAGAGCAAAAAATGTTTCCGGCCGATAAACCGTATCTTTGCCCTCTTTCCTTGATACGAATGACATTTTCCAAAATATATCTGCAAACCGGGCGTGACGAAGCTGTCCGGCGGTTTCACCCCTGGGTTTTCTCGCGGGCTATTAGCCGTTACGAAGGTGATCTGAACGATGGTGATGTAGTCGAAGTGTTCGATAACAAAAGCAAGTACCTCGCTACGGGGCACTACCACGATGGCAGTATTGCCGTACGGCTCTTTTCGTTCAACGCTACGGCGGGTGGCCCGGTAACGCCCGACGTAACGTACTGGACCCACAAACTGAAACAGATCTACACGCTTCGGAAAGCCATTATTGCTACCAACCCGGCCACCGATGCTACGAACTGCTACCGGCTCGTGCATGGCGAAGGAGACGGCTGCACCGGTCTGATCATCGACATGTATAACGGCGTAGCAGTGTTGCAGGCGCACTCGATCGGCATGCACCGCGAGCGGGAACTCATCACCGAAGCGCTCAAAAACGTATTCGGCGATCAACTTACGGCTGTATACGACAAGAGCGCAGAAACATTACCCGACGAATACGGCAACACCGTCACAAACGGTTACCTGTTTGGCCGGACCCCCGTGCCCCATGCGGCTCAGGAAAACGGACATACCTTCATGATCGACTGGATTACGGGTCAGAAAACGGGCTTTTTCCTCGACCAGCGTGATAACCGCGACCTGTTGGCCAAGTACGCTCACGACAAACGAGTACTGAATGCGTTCTGTTATTCGGGTGGATTTTCGGTGTATGCCTTACAGGCAGGAGCCAGTCTGGTCCATTCCGTCGATTCGTCGCAGAAAGCCATCGACCTGACCAACCGCAACGTAGCGGCCAATTTCAGCGATGAGATACTGGCCGGGCGTCACGAAGCCTACACTGACGACGTGATGGCGTTTCTGAAAAAACACGATCACCAGTATGATGTCGTCGTGCTCGACCCCCCTGCCTATGCCAAAAGCTTGTCGGCGCGGCACCGGGCCGTACAGGGCTACAAGCGACTGAACGCCGAGGGTCTGCGCCGGGTAGCCAGTGGCGGCATCCTGTTCACGTTCTCGTGCTCGCAGGTGGTAGACCGGGAGTTGTTCTACAACACCATCGTCGCAGCTGCCATCGAAGCGGGCCGCCAGGTGCGGGTGCTGCACCACCTCAGCCAGCCAGCCGATCACCCCGTCAGTCTGTTCCACCCCGAAGGCGGTTATCTGAAAGGGCTGGTGTTGTGGGTGGAATAAAAGGGGAGGAGGAGGGAGGAAGGAGGAAAGGAGTAAGGGGAGGAAGTTGAATGGAGGAATGAGGTGGTCGAAAAGGCTGGCGTCAGCTCCCCTTCATCCCTCCTCCCTTTCCTCCCTCCTCCCTTTACTCCCTTAAGCTCCTTTTTCCTGCCTTGAAAAGATACAACCTTGATGGCTTTGCGCTAATTTTGGGCCGGTTCTCCGGCAGTTGTTGGCTATGGACGATATCATCCAGCAACAAATGGTTTTAAACCTGTCTCTTTGTATAACTCGATACACATATAGCTGGATATGGCAGAATTGATTCGAATGCCCAAGATGAGCGACACCATGACCGAAGGGGTCATTGCGGAGTGGCACAAGAAAGTGGGCGACAAAGTAAAGTCCGGCGACGTACTGGCCGAGGTCGAAACCGACAAGGCGACTATGGACCTTGAAGCGTACGAGGAAGGTACATTGCTCTATATCGGCGTTGAGAAAGGCTCGTCGGTACCCGTCGATGGCGTTTTGGCTATCATTGGTGCCGATGGTGAAGATTATAAAGCGCTGCTGAATGGGTCGAGTGGCGGTAGTCAGGAAGCCCCGGCTGCCGAAACGCCGAAGCCAGCCCCAGCCGACGCACCCGCTCCGAGTGGCGATGCGAACAAAGCCGAGGTGGCAACGAATCTGCCCGACCAGAAAGCAATTTCGGCCGCTCCGGCCGAAAACGTCAATGCGTCAGTCATTCGGATGCCGAAGATGAGCGATACCATGACCGAGGGTACGCTGGTTACTTGGCACAAAAAAGAAGGTGATACGGTAAAAGCGGGCGATGTACTGGCCGAGGTCGAAACCGACAAGGCGACTATGGACCTCGAAGCGTACGAGGAAGGTACGTTGCTGTACATCGGTGTCAAAGAAGGCTCCGTCGTTGCTGTCGATGAGATCATTGCCGTTGTGGGCGAAAAAGGTGCCAACTTCAAGGTACTCGTCGATGGTAGTGGTTCTACGGCTGCACCGGCTGCTTCGACTGATAGCGGTAACAGCACTGCCGAACAAAACCCCGAAGCCGATGTTCCTGCCAACGCAGCAACGGATTTATCGTATGGTGGTGGCGAAGGCGATAATGCCGAATCGAACGGACGGGTGAAAGCATCGCCCCTGGCCAAACGCATTGCCGAAGAGAAAGGTATCAATCTGGCTCAGGTGCAGGGTACCGGTCCCGAAGGACGCATTGTGAAGAGCGACGTGGAGTCGTTCGTTCCGGGTACGGCGGCACCTCAGGCAAAACCTGCGCAACCCGCAGCCCAGCCTGCTGCTCCGGCACCCGCTGACAAACCCGCCCCTGCTGCCCCCGCTCCGTCGCCTGCTCCGGTAGCTGCCGGCGATTTCGAGGACATTCCGGTGAGCCAGATGCGTAAAACCATTGCCCGCCGGTTAGGCGAGAGCATGTTCTCGGCTCCGCATTTCTACCTGACCATGGAAATCAACATGGATAAGGCTATGGAACTGCGCGGAACGGTAAACGGTGTCAGCCCGGTCAAGATTTCATTCAACGATTTCGTGATCAAAGCCTGTGCGCTGGCGCTTAAGCAACATCCGAATGTCAATGCGTCGTGGCTCGGCGACAAGATCCGGAAGTATAAGTATGTCAATATTGGCGTAGCCGTAGCGGTCGAAGATGGCTTGCTGGTGCCGGTAGTACGGAATGCCGATCAGAAAACACTGTCGACGATTTCGGGCGAGGTGAAGGACCTGGCCGGAAAAGCCAAAGACAAGAAACTACAGCCGAAAGATTGGGAGGGTAGTACCTTCTCGATCTCGAACCTGGGTATGTTCGGTATCGATGAGTTCACGGCTATTATCAACCCACCCGATGCCTGTATCCTGGCCGTAGGTGCTATCAAGCAAACGGTGAAAGTGGAAGATGGGGAAGTGAAACCAACCAACGTCATGAAGGTAACGCTCTCCTGCGACCACCGTGCCGTCGATGGTGCTACCGGGGCCGCTTTCCTGCAGGCGGTGAAAGAACTGCTGGAAAATCCAATGCGGATGCTGGTATAAGGATTGGTCAGGCTTTGGCAACGTTTGGAACGTTGCCAAAGCTGATACGATCTGTAAAACCGACACTGTTGCTGATACGAGGGTGTCGGGTTTGAAAAACCGACACCACTGCAAACAAAAAAGCCGATCCTGAATCATCAGGATCGGCTTTTTTATGTCGTATCGTATTACAATACCGCTGGCTCCATAGCGGCCTGCAGTTTCTGCTCCAGTACATTCTTGGGGACAGCACCAATTACTTTATCGACTAACTGACCGTTTTTGAAAACCATCAGCGTCGGAATGCTACGGATACCAAATTTAGCGGGTATCTGTGCGTTCTGGTCAACGTCCATCTTGGCGATGATAGCTTTGCCTTCGTATTCGCCGGCAAGTTGCTCCACAACGGGACCAATCATCTTACAGGGACCGCACCATTCGGCCCAGAAATCGACTAAAACCGGCTTATCTGATTGAATTAATGCTTCGAAATTAGCGTCGGTTGCTTCAACGGCATGTGATCCTGCTGCCATGAGTGAAATCTGTTTATTAGTTGAACTTGTTTCACAGACATAAACGGTTTCGGGGGGTATTAGTTCCACTATTCGCGCCAGCGGGACGTAACGTCTACTGTCAGACCGTTCGCTAAATACCCCCCGATAACCAGACCGGAAAGGCTTCTCCTTCGCCAAAATCAGACCGGTCGGCAGGTAGTTCCATAAAGCCGCTGGTAGCGAGCAGATTGGCAAAGTCGGCCGAACCTGAGCCGGGTAGGGGTTGGGCCAGCCTGCGCCCGTCGGGTGCCGAACTGAGTTGTACGGGCAGAAAATAGGTGATATCAGGGCGAAACGTGACCGGTGCCGTCAGCTGAGCATACGTGGGCAGAGCCGGTGCCAGGCCGAGGGAGGCCCGCAGGTAAGGCAGCACATAGCGGTGAGCACATAAGACCGTGGAAACCGGATTGCCCGGCAAGGCAAAAACGGTTTTGGCCGACGTTGTCCCAAACCAGAGCGGTTTTCCGGGCCGCTGGTTCACTTTATGAAACGCCTTACGGACGCCAAGTCCTGCCAGGACTTCAGGCACGAAGTCGGCTTTCCCCGCTGAAACGCCCCCGCTCAGGATCAGGACGTCGTTTTCGGCCAGCAAGGTCGACAGACGATCGGCCAGTACGGCTTCATCGTCGATGATGTGATGGAGTGTGGCCCGGATGCCCAGCGTTGCCAGTGCGGCCCGAAGCATGTACGTGTTTGAGCGCCGAATCTGGTGGGGCAGGGGTGTATCACCCACGTCGACCAGTTCATCGCCCGTCGAGATCAGCGCGACGCGGGGGAGGGCTGTAACGGTTAACGTTATATGACCTACCGATGCGGCTACGGCCAGTTCGGCAGGACCCAGTCGTGTTCCGGCCGATAGCAACTCCTCGCCCGCCTGGCGGTCGGTGGCGCGGTGGTGAACGTTCTGGCCGGGTTGAATAGCCTCAATCGCGATGGTAGCCGAACCATCTGCCACGGTGATGTCTTCGTACCGGATCACCGTGTCGGCCCCAATGGGCAGCATGGCACCGGTCATCACTTCCAGGCAGGTACCTGCTTCGGTGAGGTTCTGTTGAGGCTGTCCGGCCCGTTGCATGCCTGCGACTGAAAATGATAGCGTACCCGAAGAAAAGTCAGCATAGCGAATCCCAATGCCATCCATCGCCACCCGGTCGAAAGGGGGAAAATCGCGGTCGGCCCGTACTGGCTCCCGCAGGATGCGCCCCAGCGCATCGTCCAGCGAAACGCGTTCAGTGGGTAGTGTCAGTGTATGATCCTGGGTAATGGAAAAAGCGTCGGAAACAGAAAGCATCGGTCGAATGAAAGTTATGAGTGATGAATGATAACGACTTTTTAGTACATTCATCACTCATAATTTATCATTCATCGTTAAAAATGAATTTATCTCACCTTACTTCCGATGGCAATCCCGCTATGGTCGACGTTGGCGCGAAAGCCATCAGTCGCCGGACGGCGCTGGCCCGGAGCGTTGTTGCCCTCGGTCCCGATATCATGCAACACCTGACCGGGGCTGACATACAGACCCGCAAAGGTCCTGTCTTTCAAACGGCAATTATCGCTGGCACGATGGCGGCCAAACGCACCGATGACCTTATTCCGCTTTGTCATTCACTGGGCCTGGACAATTGTCAGATCACGATAACGGCTCAGGGCAGCGATGCCATTATTGACTGCCTGGTGTCGACAGAAGGAAAAACGGGCGTGGAGATGGAAGCCCTCGTGGGGGCGTCGGTAGCCGCGCTGACCATCTATGATATGTGTAAAGCGCTGTCACATGACATTGTCATTCGGGAGACGAAGCTGATGGAGAAAACCGGTGGCAAACGGGATTTCAAGCGTGAATAAGCTGAATGGCTTACTTCTGACCGGTGGCCGGAGCACCCGCATGGGGCAGGATAAATCGCAGCTGGCCTATCACGGTAAACCCCAGCGGGAGCACCTCACCGATCTGCTCCGGCCGTATTGCCAGGATGTGTTCTGGTCGGTCAACGCTGATCAGGCAGCTGATTTGGCTGGTACCGATCAGTTATTGATTCTGGATGCTTTCGACTGGCCAGGGCCGCTGAACGGAATCCTGTCGGCGTTTCGCCAAGAGCCTGCCGCGGCCTGGTTCGTGGTGGCCTGTGACATGCCGTTGCTGACGACCCGGTCGTTCGATGCCCTGATAAATGGGCGTGACCCGGCAAAGCCAGCGACGGTATTTTTCGATTCAGATGGTTTGTTACCCGAACCCTTGCTGGGTATTTATGAACCCGCTTTTGGTCCGATCATAGACCGGGCGGTTCAGGGAGGGGAGTTTTCGCCCCGGCGGCTTCTGCAACACTATGACGTTCAACTCCTGAGCGTACCTGATCGTCGCGAACTGACGAACGTAAACGATCCAGCCGCCCGAACCAGGCTGGGTTTCTGAAACATACCGCCGGTCGTACCGGTTTGATTTTGTATGCATCTATTCCAAAAGCTGCTTTACACGGCGGGTTCGCTCCTTGTAGGGACGGCGGTTTCGGCCCAACGAGCAACGCCCCCGGCCGAACTGCGCGAGTTCAGTGAGCAACGCATCCGGCATCAAAAAACACTGGGTCTTGCGCTTGGTGGGTATGCGCTGGCTAACATTGCGGTCGGGAGCCTGGCCGCCGGGCAAACATCCGGCGAAACGAAGTATTTCCACCAGATGAACGTATACTGGAATCTGTTCAACCTGGGTATCGCCGGGGCGGGTTTGCTGGGGTCGCGGAAGAAACGGGCCGAGGACGAAACGCTGGGTGAGGCCATTCGCCAGCACCAGAACATGAAGCAGGTTCTGCTGTTCAACGCTGGTCTGGACGTGGCCTATATCGTGGGTGGGGCTTACCTGCGCGAGCGGGCAACGAGCCGCCCCGACAAAGCCGATCAGCTCCGGGGGTACGGTAAATCAGTGATGCTACAGGGAGGTTTTTTACTGGCCTTCGACGCCGTAAACTACTTGATTTTCAAAAACCGGGGTGACAAGCAACAGCTTCGACTCGTGTCGGCCGGACCCATGGGCATCGGTCTGGCCGTATCGATTAAATAAAGTCTGCTGTGGTCTGGTCTTGAACTAGGGTTGGAACTTTGCCAGAGTTCTAAACTCTGGCAAAGTTCCAACCCTAGTTCAAGACCAAACTAAACAACTCAAAAACAAGAGTCAATTACACAGTATAGTACATGAATCAGGACGAAAAATTTTTGCGCGAGGCTATACAACTGGCGCGTGAAGGGATGACCACCGGACAGGGCGGGCCGTTTGGCTCCGTTATTGTCAAAGATGGACAGGTTGTTGGGCGCGGCTGTAACCAGGTCACGTCGACGAACGACCCAACGGCTCATGCCGAAGTTGTCGCTATCCGCGATGCCTGCCGGACGCTGAATACATTTCAGCTGGAAGATTGCACGTTATATGCTTCCTGCGAACCGTGTCCTATGTGTCTCGGTGCTATTTACTGGGCACGGCCGAGCCGGATCGTATACGGTGCGTTCCATTCCGACGCGGCCAGTGCGGGTTTCGATGATCAGTTCATTTACGAAGAACTGGATAAGCCCCGCGAGCAGCGCCACATTCCGATGCAGCAACTCCTGCGCGCCGAAGCCGACGCCGTTTTCCAGGAATGGAACGTCCTGGAAAATAGAAAGAAATATTGAAAAAAGGAGGAGGGAGGAAAGGGAGGAAGGAGGAAAGGGATTGCTGACGCCAGCCTTTCCTCCTTCCTCCCTTTCCTCCCTCCTCCTTTCCTCCCTCTCCTCCTTTCCTCCCTCTCCTCCCTCTCCTCCCTCTCCTCCCTTTCCTCCCTCTTCCCCATGTCCTCCCACCACATTGTACGCGACGAGCAGGAACCCGCGCTGCTGATTGCCAACGGCGAAGCCTGCCACCCCGAACTCCTGGGCCAACTGCTCGAATGGAGTCCGATTGTTGTCGTGCTCGATAGCGCGATCTGGCGGGTGCTGGACCTTGGTATAAAAATAGACGTGCTGCTTGGCGACTTCGACCGTTCGCTTGATCTGGATGTCATCCGGGCGCAGCAGTACCCGCTGGACATTGTCCATACGCCCGATCAGGATAAAACAGACCTGGAAAAAGGAATCGAATACCTCATCGCCCGGGGCTTTCCGGCGGTAAACATCGTTTGGGCAACGGGCCGGCGGGCCGATCACAGCCTGACGAACATGACTAATATCGTTCGCTACAAAGACCAGATCCGTGTTGTGATGATCGATGATCACTCGCGGATTTTCCCACTCGTTGGCCGCTACGAAAAGTGGTACGAAGCCGGAACACCCCTCTCGTTAATCCCGGTTGGAACCGTGACTGGTATCCTCACGTCCGGGCTAAAGTATAACCTTCACGACGAAACCCTGACACTGGGTTACCGAACGGGCAGCAGCAACGAAGCTGCTCAGGATGGTTTCGTGCGTATCGAAGCCAAAACGGGTGATCTGCTGGTTATGGAGTGCTGGGATTGAGACACAATCAAAACCCACGTAGTGCGCTGATCCATGAATCGGGTAGGCGGATCTTTGCCGGTTTAGCCCCCTGCGGTATTAATTGAAGCCACGAACAGAGTAGCAGGCCAATCCAGAAAGGGCGCAGCTTCCGCTGCCACACAGGATGGGCATTGCCCACCCGCAGCAGGAACGCCATCAGGAAGCAAAAGGTAGCCGGGGCCATCAGCCGGGCGTTGGGGCCACTGAATGGACTAACCGTCCGCAACGCGAACAGCACCACTATATACAGGCCGCCTGTGAGGATGAAAAGTCGGTTTAAGGACCGAAAGGATAGATCGGGATGGTGTGTCCAGGGGATCGGTTGTTGGTGTACGCGCCGACTGACCAGCCAGAGCCAGAGCACCTGAATCCCGGCTCCGACCCAGGCCAGCTGGTTCGATACCGCAGGCAAAAAGTCCCGGATCAGCAGCAATTCATTGCCAATCGACCGGGCGAACAGCCTGAGCAGGGTCGACATGGGTTCTGTCGGCAAAAACCGTTCTCCGCCATATAGTGAATCTGTATGGTGAAGGTTCAGCCAGCCATAGGTGCTTATGGCTGCAACGCTCAGCCCGGCAACACGCGCCAATGCTTTGTGGGTTCCGGGCGGGATGGGTACCCGCAGCAGGGATTGAACACGGTGAGGAGTCAGGTAAAGTGCCAGCGCCAGAAAGGCCAGAACGCCAACGATATAGCCGCCGATGTACCGCAGCAGAAACAACCCGATACTCAGTAACGCCAGCCTGACAATCCGGTGCCGGGCGGGCGTTCGTAAAAGGATGTTCAATGACCACACCCACTCGGCCAGCAGCACCAGAAAAACGGTTTCTGACCAGGTATAAGCCAGAAGACGCAGAAAGCTACCGAGCCACCAGATCGACAGTATCCACAGGGTCCGGTTTGTGCCAAGCCGACGCTGCCACAGAACGACCGACAGGCTAACGGCCAGTAAATTGACCGCCTTTGAGGCCCACAAAACAGGCAGGCCCGTGAGGCCAGCGAACAAGGCAATCAAGGCGGAATAACCAATTGGAAACACCCCGTTCCACACCTGTTGTCCGTCTTCGGTAATCACATACCCCCGGCCCGCCAGCAGACTGCTTGCCGACTGCAGGTAATAGCCCGAATCGATACTGGTGAAGTGGGTTGGGTTGACCCATACCAGCGCGACCACTGCAATTCCGGTCAGTCCCCAACCAAGGCGCAACAGGTATACGGATGCGGTCATCGACTGAACAGGATATGCCCTGTCAACAGGACGTTATCGGCCAGCGGACGGTCGATACCCAGGATCGTGTACGTGTAAATGCCGGTGGGCAGCCGTACGCCCGTATCGGTCGTTCCATCCCAGCTCCACTCGTTCAGCCCTATCCGTGCCGGGCTGTGCAGGCTGCGAACAAGCTGCCCGGTTGGGTCGGTAATGCGGATAGATAAGTCGGTTGGGGGCGTCTGACCCGTCAGTGTTACAAAGAAGCGGGTTTGTCCGGTGAATGGGTTGGGGTAAACACCCGCATCGATCAATTCGGGCGTCGTTCGAACCCGTACGCGAATCTGATAGGGTGCCGCCTGATTGCCACTGAGGTCGCGGCCAAGGGCCAGGAACGTGTATCGGCCATCGGGTAGGGGAGCAGGGGGCTGGTAGCGGAGTTGGAAGGTGTTATTAACTCCGGCGGGTATCCAGCGAGCGCTGTTTTCCTGTAGACTTATTCGCTCGTAGGGGCAGGGTTCAGGTAGGCAGGGCCGCTGTAGATACAAGTCCAGCCCGGTGGTGTCGGTAAGCGGTAAGCGGAGGTTCTCGTCGTGCAACCATACGTCGATAACCGGTTGGGGTGCTATTATATCTCCATCCCCGATACGCCTTCCATCGAACGCCACTTCGATGAACGGGGGCGTCTGGTCGGTCGGTACGGGCGGTCCGGTTTGTTTCCCGTCGGTACTGATTCCGGCTTGGTTATTGGTTTCGTTACCCTCCGTAAGCTGGTTGTCGGGATCGAGCGTTACGTCGATATAGGTCTCGCCAGCGGTTGTACGGTCGTGCGGGAGTGTCCAGTACAGGGTGTCGGCATACGCTGGTGCCGGTTGGACTATGCGTTTTTCCTGGACCAAGCGCCCATCGGCGGCATAGTGCCTGATCCGGATGGGTAACGGTTTATTACTTACCCGGCCGTAATTGATCACGACAGCTGATACCTGTATCGTGTCGGAAGCGGTGGTGAACGCGTTTCCCTTGGCGTCATGGAGGGCCAGCGTGTTCGGTTCAAACGCGAAATCCGGGTTGGCAAACGGAAAGATACGCACTGCGGGGTCACCCTGGAGGGTCATCTGCTGGGCTGTGGTGATGGCATAGACCGATGAGTTCGTTTTCAGAAACCGACGGATGGTCTCACGCTGGAGAACCGCTATCGGCTGAGCTACGAAGTTGCTGTCGGTGAGCAGGGCGTAAAACGTATCGGTATAGGCTTTAAGCGTCGATGGTAATCCGTTGTGCGTATGGGCGATAAAAGCAATGGCACCCCGCTCGGGCGTTAGAATCCAGTCGCTGCCGAAGGTGGGCCGACCGAAGAAGAAATTCCCGGCTGCGCATCCGTTGACGAGCATACACGGATACCGACCCTTGTTGCGGTAGCCCAGCCGGTCGTTGCTGACAAAGCCAATGTCGATATCGGCCACATCGAGGCTGGAATGGCCAAATAGTGTAATCAACCCAAAACCCTCGTTGATCAGTGGGGCCACCGGCAGCGTTTCGACGGCATTATCGGTCTGCTTGGACAGGGTCGTTACGCGGGCCCCTGCATATGATTTCTCCGCTACCGCCCCGAAATCATTGGTATAGTCCCGAAACAGCCGAAGCTCGAACGCCGAGCGGCCTCCGCTCAGGTGCAGGATGTTTTTGCGCCACAGGGCTGGCTCTGTCGTATCTTCCTGTTGCTTCACTTTACGAAGGTAGTCCAGCACCTGTTGCGGGTGCCGGGCATTCAGGCGGCCGATGGGTAGGGCCGGGACGTTGGCCGGTTCGCCATGCAGCCCGGCTACCAGACCCAGGTCAGAACCGGGCCAGCCAGCGTTGGGAATCAAGTCGAGCAGCGGTCCGTCAGGAATATTACGAACGCCCTGCGGGTCGCGCGACTGGCCGATCAGGAACAGAAATACCGGTCCTTCCCGTTTGTTCCTGCCCATTAAATCGGCAAACCGACGGATCGCCAGCGGGTGACGTTCACCATAACTGAACTGATCGAAAAGCTGGTCGATTGGTACTGTCAGCGTGTCGTATTGCCCGCCCGCTTCCGAGGCCCGGTAGGCGGCATACGCCTGAACCGGATCGGATACGTCACCAGTCGGCTGCTGCAGGAGTGGATGGGTTATGATCAGGTAGTTATGCCGATCGGGGTCGATAGGACGAAATCGGACGGGTTTAAGGGCTGACACCGATCGTGGCTGGCTCGTGGCCAGTAAGGTTCGGGCGGTTTGTGTATGGTGTATGACGCCCTGCCACCGGTTGACAGGCCGCTTACCGTCTACCCGTTCAACGTGGTTTGGATCGGTTATGTCGAACAGGCGCGTCTCCGCCGGTACGTTGCTCAGGTCCAGGTACGACCGCCCGCTGGGGTTGCTCCGTAGCTGGACGAGTTTATTGCGAGAACCACCGAGGTCTGTCCGTTGTGGATAGCGAAGTTCCAGGTACGAGAGAGCTACTTCCTCGTTGGGTTGTGAAGGCGTCAGGCTAACGACCAGGGTACTTGCCTCACTGATGTCTGCCGCCGTCAGGGTGCTTCCGAAACGAGCCGGCTCGTAGGATTGAAACGATGCCTGACCGAGTGGGCGCTGGCTGGAAACCGATGATCCGGCCGAAAACCTAACCTGATGGTCATTGGCATTGCGCCCGACCACCAGCCAGGTTACAGTTGGCGATGTGCCCGCTGTCGCCAGAAAATTGGTCAGGGAAAAAGGCTGATCATGGCGGCTGCCTGCTTTTATCAGGGGCCCTGTCCAGCCTTCGCCGGTATCGTAGCCCGACAGGATTGACCCTTCGTTGGGCCCAGCTCCACGGGGATAGACCGCACCGGCTGCGTAGGTGTCTGTAAATACCCGCAACTCACTGGCCCAGTGGTAAGGCTCCGGCATCAGGCTCGTCTGGTTCGTATCCAGATAAGAGGCCATGCGTTTGCCCGGTTTACCATCGAGTCGCCAGGTGAGAAAATAAGCGGTTGTGTCGCTGTATAAGCTGTAATAGGCGTGTGGCTGTGCCGCAGGCGGACTGTAGCCCGTTGAATCGGGAGCGCCGTCGTTACCCTGGCCATAAAATTCTATAAAATCGGCCGGGTCAAGGCGGTTGTCAGATTCACCGGGCACGTAAATAGCCTGTTCAATGCCCCGGTGGAAGAGTTGGAGAGTACTGGGGTCGAGAGTAGCGGTGGGCAGGCCGGCTTTTTGAAGTTCGCTTACGGTAATCCGGTAAATACCAGGCTGGATAACCGGGATTTTCAGATACGTTTGCTGGTGGTTAATCCACTCGTTACCGAAGGGGCCAGTCTGCGCCCAAGCGGGTACGTTCAGCCAAAGTATTGCCCACCAGATTAGCGGATAAGTACGGTCCATACGGGTCTCAATCAGGGGGTAAATATACAGGTGCATCGATGTGTTCATTCCTGTACATAAATCGCACCGTTCATCCTTTTTTTCGGACCGCTGATCCGGCAAAGGCAAACTTTTTTATAAAGTACCTTGCATTGCATAGTACCTTTTGGTACCTTTGATTCATTAATTTACGAAACACGCTACACCAATGAATATAGAAAACGCTCAGGTGCAGATGCGAAAGGGGATTTTAGAGTTCTGCATTCTGCACATTATATCGCGGGGCGAGATTTACGCGTCCGATATGCTTGATGAACTCACTTCGGCCCGTATCATGGTTGTAGAAGGCACCCTTTATCCCCTCTTGACGCGGTTGAAAAACGCCGGACTACTTGACTACAAATGGGTAGAGTCCACGTCAGGGCCCCCGCGCAAGTACTATATTTTGACGGATCTGGGCCGAAACTCGCTGGAAGCCCTGACCGAAACCTGGCAGGAACTGGCCGAATCCGTCAACCACATCATAGGTCGGACGGAGCAGCATAAAAAACCCGCTAACGGTACGGATGCACCCATGACCATGACCGACCAGTCCAGTTCCTCAACCAACGCTTAACCTATTCTCTTTTCTATCTAAAGCCATGAAAAAAACAATCAGCATCAACATCAGTGGGGTCATATTCCACATTGAGGAAGACGGCTACGATAAACTAAAAGGGTACCTGACAACTGTCCAGCAGTATTTCTCGACCTACGAAGACAGCCAGGAAATCGTAACCGATATTGAAAACCGTATCGCCGAGAAACTACTTGCCAAACTGAAAGCGGCCGACCGGCAGGCCGTTTCGCTTGAGGATGTCAACGAACTGATAGCGGCTATGGGTACCGTTGCCGACTTCGAAGCAGTCGAAGAGGAAGAGGTTCTGGTCACCACGGGCGGCCGTAACTCGGCAACCGGCGCTGGAAATGCCCGTCCGGGTAGCCAGCAAACAGGGCCTGTTCCCGGTTCTGGTGCCTACGGGTCTGAACCAACGGGTAGCCGTGGAGCCTATACGGCACCCCGTCGACTCGTTCGGGATATGCGTCGGAAAACGCTGGGTGGTGTAGCCGCCGGTCTGGCCCACTATTTCAACATGGACGTAGTATGGGTGCGGTTGATTTTCGTAGCCCTGGTAGTTGGCCTGCCTGCCCTGATGGGTGCATCAAACAGTAACTCGGGCGAATTCTTCGGCGGGCTGAGTGGCTTCACGGTCATCGTTTATATCGCCATGTGGATTGCCCTGCCGGGTGTTGCCACTATTGAGGAAGATAAAACGATCAAGAAGTTCTTCCGGAATCCCGAAGATAAAGTGATGGGGGGCGTTGCGTCGGGTATTGCCGCTTATTTCGGTATCGACACGGGTCTTGTCCGGTTACTGTTCGTGCTGGGTATCGTGTTCTTCGGCGTTGGCTTTCTGCTCTACCTTGTCTTGTGGATGATTGCGCCCGCGGCCAATACCCTCACGGAGAAAATGGAAATGCAGGGCCGTCCCATTACGCTTTCGAATATTGAAAGCAGCATCAAACAGAATCTGAACATCAACGAATCGCCCAATAATGAAAGCGGTCTGACGCGGGTGCTGCTGTTCCCGTTCCGGGCTATTGCCACGATCATTGGCGGGCTGGGCAGCGCGCTTGGCCCCTTGCTGAACGGCGTAGTCGCTGTTATCCGGGTGTTTGCCGGTATCATGATGCTGGTTGTCGCCTTTGCGTTCATGGTTGCCTGCCTGGCCATGCTGGGTGCCGCCATCGGACTTGAATCGGGGGTACACTTTGGTGATGGCGACGTTGCCGTTAACCTGCTCCGGTCTGACGTTACGCTGCCTATGGTGGTGGCGGGATTTCTGACCGGGATAATCCCTGCCTTCGGACTCGCCATTCTGGGTGTCATGCTCATCACAACCCGCAACGTTATCAGCAGCCGGACGGCCCTGACAGCCGCCGGGGTATGGCTCGTGAGTATGGTGGTCTTTGCCGGAACGGCAACGCCCCTTATTAACAGCTTCCAGCGCAAAGGCGTGGTGGAAGAAACGAAGGTAATCCGGGTGGCAGGTACACCAACGTTCGATCTGGTCGACATCGATAGTGATTACGATAAAGGAACCGACATCGAACTGCAGGGTTATGAGGGAACCGATATCAACCTGGAGCAGCGCTTTGAAGCTCAGGGTCGCAACCGGGCCGATGCCCAGGCCAACGCCCGCACCATCAAATACCGCTACGTGCAGAAAGATTCGGTTGTTCGATTCGATAACAGCATCGAACTGATGCCGAAGGCCCGCTTTCGGATGCAGGATATGGACATGTTCCTGAAGATTCCCTATGAGAAGCCGTTTCGTATGACGCCCGCTTTTGCCCGTCATATCCGCAATGAGTTTGGCGAAAAAGAGATCGACCGGATGACGGCCAGTATCTGGAAGTTCACCGCCAACGATGGTCTGGTGTGTATCAACTTCCCCCGCGAAAGAGATCGTGATTATAACGACGACAATGATGTGACCGACCTTACCGACGACGTTCAAAGTGCGGTTGCCAGTGAATTAGGGGAAGATTTTGACGAGATGGGTGATCATACCCGTCAGTTTACCGCCACCAATTTCTCGAAAGTAGAGGTATCGGGCGCTTTCGTTGTTCGCTTCCGCAAAGGCGACGTCTATAAGGTAGTAGCCGACGGTCGGGAAAAGGACCTGGACGATATCAAAGTCGATGTCGACGGCAATAAGCTGGAAGTCTCCATGGAACGGAACGGCCTCTTCGATTGGAGCAACCGCAAACGTATTGGTCTGACTATTACTCTGCCCGCTGTCGATGAAGTGAAGCTGTCGGGTGCGTCGAAAGCGAGTCTGGCTGGCTTTGGCAACTTCAACGAGCTTAACCTCGACATGAGTGGAGCCTGCCGGACGGTGTTCGACGGTGAGGTGAAAAATCTGACGATTGGCTTGTCGGGCGCGTCGAACGCTGTTCTGCGTGGTCACGCTGACCGGCTGAACGCCGACCTGAGCGGGGCCAGCAAGATAGAAGCCACCGGCCTGTCGGTCGATCAGGCTGAAGTAGATGCCAGTGGAGCCAGCCACGCCAACCTGGGCCAGGTCAACAAACTAGACTCCGAAACATCCGGTGCCAGTAAAGTGACAAGGCAATAAGGGGAGGAAGGAGGAAAGGGAGGAAGGAGGAAAGGGAGGAGGGAGGAAGGGGAGGAAAGGGATTGCTGACGCCAGCACTTCCTTCGTCCTTTCCTCCTTCCTCCCTCTCCTCCTTTCCTCCCCTTTCTCCTTCCTCCCTTTCCTCCTTTCCTCCCTCTACTCCCTTTTCATACCTCTTTCGCTGCCTGCTCTATTACTTTGGCTTTTTCAACGGCAACTTCCTTTTCCTGTTTGCGGTTTTCCCGTTCGAAAACCTGCATCAGCACGATGAAGTAGGAGAGAAGCAGGGGTCCCATAACCAGTCCTAGAATGCCGAAGATGGGAACGCCCAGCACGATACCAGCAAGGGTCACGAGTGGGTGAATGTCGCCCATGCGTTTGGCTAGCGCAATCCGCAGGAGGTTATCGATGTTTATGATAACGACCGCACCAACGACCAGAATACCGATACCCTGACCTGTATTGCCCTGTGAGAGCTGAATAAGTGCTGCCGGAGCCCACACCAGTGGTGTTCCCAATACGGGAATGAAAGCCATAAAAAACGCAACCGTTCCCCAGAACGGGGCATCCGGCACACCGAAGATCCATAGCGTAAGGCCTGTCAGGATACCCTGAACCAGACAGACCAGAGCCTGTCCCAGTACGTTGGCATTGACGTTGTTCTTCAGCGACTCACCCAGCTCCTCCTGCGTTTCCCGTTTGAAGGGTAAGTACTTTTGCAACCCTTTCTGGAAGGCTTCCTGCTGTACGAACATGAAGTAGAACGTAAAGAACATCAGACCGATGATGACGATGAAGTCGAGCGCACCACCCGCCAGTGATGGCAGCAAACGGCTGGCAAAGCTGGCCCCCTGCTGCGTCATGGAGCGGATATTTTGTGGGCTGGTAATCTGAATGCCGGTCAATTCCTCTCCCTTCTTGATCAGGTTCAGGATGTCGTCGGAGTGCTGGCTGTAGTACTGGATACGGCCGGCGAGCATCAGGCTCAGTGTCAGGAACGGCATCACGATAACGACCAGCGCGAAAACGATCAAAAGGGATGTAACAAGGGTACGATTCCAGTGGTGCTTATGGACCAGGGCTGTGAACCAGGGTTTGAAAATAACGTACAGGATACCCGCGCCCAGAAACGCCGACGCATAACCGCGTAAACCCGCAATGATGAAGCCTGCAATGATGATCAGGCTCGTGATGAGCAGAACGCGTTGCTGCTTTGGTGTATAAATGGTTGCCATTCTTTGAGTTGAGGTCTTGTTGTTTCGTTGAGTATAAACACGTACGTCATAAATACACCAGCCAGTCTGAAATGTTTGAATTAGGGGGAAGAAGGGGGAAAGGGGGGAAAGGGGGGAAAGGGGGGAAAGGGAGGAAAGGGAGGAAAGGGAGGAAAGGGAGGAAAGGGAGGAGAGGGAGGAAAGGGAGGAAAGGGAGGAAAGGGAGGAAAGGGAGGAAAGGGAGGAGAGGGAGGAGAGGGAGGAGAGGGAGGAGAGGGAGGAGAGGGAGGAGAGGGAGGAGAGGGAGGAGGGAGGAAAGGGAGGAGGGGGAAGAGAGGATGGAGGGCGGGCGTCAGCAATCCCCTTCCTCCCTTTCCTCCATCCTCCCTTTCCTCCTCCTTTCCCCCGTTAACATTCTGTAGCGCTCAGCGCCAGGCCCGCTTCTGAGGTCTCCTTGTACTTGGTCGACATGTCGCGGCCGGTGGCTTTCATTACTTTGATGACGGCATCGAGCGATATTTTCTGGAACGATGCGGCTCCCGAGGTAGCCAGCAGAAAGGCGTTGTAAGCCTTGACAGCCCCCATCGCGTTGCGCTCAATGCACGGGATCTGCACATACCCGCCAATGGGGTCGCAGGTCATGCCGAGGTGATGCTCAATGCCGATCTCGGCGGCTGCTTCGATGGCACCAATGTCGTCACTGGTTTGAGCACAGCGGGTCAGGAAAGCCGCGCCCATGGCCGACGCCGTACCTATTTCACCCATGCAACCCATTTCGGCCCCGGAAATACTGGCATTGTGCTTCACCAGAAAACCAACGGCGGCTGCCGCCAGCAGACCCGCCCGCAAGGTAGCCCGGTCATAATGAAAGTGCTTCTTGGCCAGGTAGGTCAGCCCCGGAATCACGCCCGATGCGCCCGAGGTAGGGGCCGTAACGACAATACCCCCGGCTGCATTTTCTTCGGAAGCCGCCAGGCAGTACGCATTCAGGAAAATAAGAAAGCTGTCCGACGAGTGGCTCATGCCTTTGGCTTTCCGGAAGAGGATGGGCGCTTTTCGACTTAGCTTGATGGAGCCGGGCAGTACGCCCGTATGCCGCAGCCCACGCCGAACAGCTTTGTGCATGAAATCCAGCAACTGATCGATGCGGGCGTTTACCTCTGTACGGGACCGGCCGGTAATGCCCATTTCATTGGCCATCATCAACTCATCGAGGGTGAGCGCATGGGTGGTCAACTGCGCCTTCAGTTCCGTCATGGTGCTGTAGGGATAGGGTACGGCAACTGAAGCCGGGTCTGTTTCGGGTTCTCCTTTTCGGAGAATAAAACCACCCCCGATGGAGTAATATTCTTCGCTATGCAGTAGTTCATCGCCAGCCCTGAGCTGCAGCACCATCGTGTTGGCATAGGGCGACTCATACCGCTTTCGCTCAAAGTGAATGTGCTGAGGGCCAAGGCCAATTGTTTCTGCCCCAACGGCTACGGTATACACCAGAGCCGGGTCGCGCAGGAGGGCCATGAGGGCAACCGGGTCGGTTGTTTCGGGTTGCCAGCCCAGCAGTCCGGCTATTACGGCGCGGTCGGTACCGTGGCCTTTACCCGTAGCGCTCAGCGACCCATAAAGATAAATGTGGATGGCTTCGGCCTGGTGCTGCACATCGGCCGGTAAGCTGGCAAGGCGTTGCCGGAAATCGAAGGCCGCCTTCATGGGGCCAATCGTATGTGAACTCGACGGCCCCGGACCCATTTTGAACAGGTCGAAGACAGAGGTGATGATCGGAGTTGATGGCATGTCGATGCGTCTTCGGCAAAAGCGTCAATAAGGTACGTCCAAACGTCTGATCTGCCCTAAATATTCGGTTGGCAGCAGTACCCGCTGCACCGCAGAGCGGAGCTTGAGGGCATTCAGTAGTTTGTATAAGCCAATAGAGTAGGCCAGAAGGGGCTTTCGGGGAAGACCGAGTTGTTGCCTGACCTGTTCCGGCACCAGCACCGCCTGTGCCTGCCGTAGCAGACCATAGCGCCAGCTGCCCAGCTGCTCCCGGTAACGCCGGAACAGTTTGTCGGTAAATTCACTGCGGACCAGATCCTGATCGAGGTGAGTTTGCCGGTCCACTTTCCAGTCGGCATAGGAGGTCGGCAGGTCAGGAACATGCATGCCCGCTCCCACCGCCCGAAACGTACGGAACAACTCTTCGCGTTCGGGTGCCGTCAGCGGTCGATGCAGTGTTTCAAAGGACCGCTCGGAGTAGTCGATGAGCATGTAGAGCACGTCGCGGTAGGCCCAGTCAGGAATCGAGTAGCCCCGTTTTCCTTCGACACCCGCATGGATGGCTTCCATTCGGGCAATAGCCTGATTGGCCTGGTCTTCCGATGCAAATACGATCTCCTGGGCATAGCGCACCGTCGAGAACAGACGGGCAATGGGGTCGGCGGGGAGCTTGCCGGTGAAAAATAACCAGTCCACCGCCCGATTGAGGGCGAACTCAGCCGCCGATCCGGCGAAGACCAATAAAATAACGTCGGCGTCGCCCCAAATCTGGCGAGCGATAGAGCCGGAACGAGTGAAATCAGGCATTTGATCAGTAGCGTATCTTTGGACAAGCAGCTCAACGCGTCCCTGGCTGGGCTTTTCTCTCTGTCAGCCTGTTACGCTTACCCAAAGGAGATACACCGCCAATGACCGTTGCTGGTAATCCGTTACAACGCTAGTACAACGAATTCGACCCGCCGGTTCTTTCGTTTATTTTCTTCTGAATCGTTCGGAGCGGCAGGACGTGAATCGCCGTAGCCATTTGGTCGTAGACGGTTTTCAGAAATGCCGTTACGAATCAGGTAGTTACGGATAACCCGGGCTCTATTTTCCGACAGTGCCTGATTGAGTCGCCGGTCACCCACATTGTCGGTATGGCCCGCAATTTCGATCTGTAACCCGGGCATCGACTTCAGGGTTGCGGCCAGTTTCCTGAGTTGTGGATAGGATTCGGCTCGAAGGACGTAGCTGCTTTGGTCGAAGTAGACATTGTCTAACCGGAATACCTGGTTTACGGCCAGATTTCTGAATATGCTGTCGGGCTTTGTCTCGTCCAGCCGCTTTTCCTCTTTTTCTAGCCGGATGACATACGCATAATCGGGGCAGGTGTCGCAGGAGATAACCATCGTTTCCTCCGATTCATAATAGCCCGGTGCACTGGCTACCACGGTAAGCGTATCGGTTTGGGTGAGCAAAAAAACGAAGGCTCCTCCGGCCTTACTCTGTCCGTTGACGCTTCTTTTTGCCGTTAGCGCTTTGATCGTAAATTGAGCCGCTACCTCAGCCGACGACTCATCATCGACTGCCCGAATGGAAAAAAAAGTGCGGGTGGGCGGGTTGGGTACGATTTTCTGGCCGTACAGACCCGTAACCGTCAGCAGGCAGAAGAGTGATATTAGTAAGAATCGCATGGCAGACAACGGTGGAGTTACCCCTGCCGTCTGCAAATAAGGTGCCGGGTTTAGCCGGCAAATCAGACCAGCTAACCCTGCGCTGTTTTTTCATCCGTTGCCCTGTTACCGGGTTGGTAGCAGGGCAACGGATGCGTTGGCTAAAGCTGATTGTTGCTGGCCTACTGGCTACAATTATACCGTAGACGATGTGCGCTGACGGGCTGAGGAGTTGAGCTGACTACGCAAAATACGCTGCATCTGCTGCCAGGTATTGTCCCAGGACTGATCCCGTAAGAAGCGATCCAGTTCTGCCGGTTCAGCGTCCTGGTTAGCGCTCCCGGTCAACATCGCTGACAGGCCGCTCTCGAAAGCCGAAACGGAGTCTGCAATGACTACCTGTTCCCAGGCACCGTAGGTCCGTAACACATCCCGGATGGGGGTCGATACGACCGGCAGACCCGCTGCCAGATACTCAGGGGTCTTGGTTGGGCTAATGTAGCGGGTGGCTTCATTGATAGCAAACGGCATCATGGCGGCCTGCCAGTTGCTGAAATAAGTAGGTAGTTCGTCGTAAGCCTTCATTCCCAGATAGTGCAGGTTGGGTCCCTTAGGCAAGTGATCGGGGTTGATTTTAACAATGGGGCCCAGTAACACAAACTGCCAGTTAGGATTACGGCGGGCCAGTTCGCCCAGCAGGACCAGATCGAGTCGTTCGTCGATAACTCCGCTGTAGCCGATGCGCGGCCCGGGGATGGCCTGCTGATCGGCGGGGTCCGGTAAACCGCTGGCTGTTGCGCTGGTTCTGGCCTTGGAAAAGTGGTTATAGTCGATGCAGCTGGGAAAGGCAAATACCTGCGGATGCCGTTGCTGCTTAGCCTCGTAAAGGCTATAGCCACCCGTGAAAACAAGGTCGGCCCGGCTCATCAATTGCCGCTCCTGATCCAGCAGCGGCTTGGGGGCACCCAGAAACGCAGATAGTTCATCCATGCAGTCGTAGACCGTGAGCTGGGGCCGCAGATGATGGCTGAACGGAAGGGCCATGGGCGTGTAATACCAGAGTGCATACTGCTGGATATGCTGCTCGGCCAGCAGGGTATCGATCAGGGTCCGTTGTAGCTCAATGGCCTGCTCGGGACTAGTGCCGTGGGGCAGCTGGGGAACGACCACCGACAGGCGCGGACTTACCGAACGAATCGATAGGCCAGGCGCATCGCTCCATTCCGGTTCTTCGATATACCAGACTCGCCAGCGCTGGGCAGCGCGGCTAAGCAAGTGTTGCGGACGCTGATACACAAAATTCCAGCGCAGGTGCGAAAAGCAGATCAAATCGTCGAACTCGTTGGTTGCCGATGAAGGCGATTGAGTTGCCGTAGGCCGGGCTGGTGTAGCTAGCTGACTGGTTACGTTGATGGTTTCCGTTCGCTGTTTGTTAGGTGATACGAATATTTCCCGAAGATCATCCATAGTTGAGTCGTTACTAACGGCTTATCCGGTCGCTACCGCGTCCCGTCAATAAACCGTCATTGCTTCATCCAACACGAATCATGGGTATATACGTAGAAGAAAGCTGATCGATAATGAGGAAACGGCCCCGGATATTTCAGCTGGTTGTTTCTCTATTAAATTGATAGGCAATACTTTTGTTATCTACTTTTAACAAGATGGATGAATGACACCTTCCAGTTATATAAACTCAGCAAATCAGGAAAATTTTCGTAATGCCCGTCTGCTTGTCATCGAAGACAATGCCGACCACGGCGTGGTGATTACGAATGCTGCTCGCCAGTGTTTACCGGAAGTGAAGCTCATAATCATTACCACTGAAGACGATGCCCATGCGTATCTGGATCAGTGCGAGGCCGAAGAATGGGAGGTGCCCAGGCTTGTTCTGCTGGATCTGTACCTGCCTGACTCCGCCAATGGCTGGCGAATTCTGGAGCATATCAAAAACGGTTCGCCGGTCCTGACCAAAATTCCCGTGGTGCTGCTCAGTTCCTCCAACAGCCGCTGCGACATTACGGCGGCCTACGACCGGGGTTGTGCTTCGTATCTGGTCAAACCAGGTGGGTTCGATGAATGGATCGTCTATTTTCAGATGCTTCGCAATTACTGGTGGGAAACTGTCACGTTGCCCAAGCCAGGGGTGTCCCAGTTATGAATAGCCGGGGCCCTTTCGCAGGCTATCGAAAGGCCTGACCAGGAAAAAAAGTGCATACAAAAAGAACGGCTGGCAGACGCTGGTCTGATCTTACACGTACGTCATTGAACGATGGGCGTGTATCCAGTAATCGCAGGTAAGGGTCAGCCGTTGCCGGAGCGGGTTGAGACCAATAGGTTTGGCCAGGCATGAGTTCGCACCGGCTTCGTAGCAAGCCTGAATTTCCAGGGCTGATGTTGAACTGGTCATTACCACTACAGGAATCGATTTCAGGTGCGACGCCTGCTTGAGCTTCAGGAGTGTTTGCTGACCGCTCATTCCGGGCATATGTATGTCAATTAAAATAAGGGCCGGGTGCGCTGTAGTTGACTGCATATGCTCCAGCAGCGCTTCACCACCCGCAAATAAAGACACCGAGTAGTGCGGTAAAAAGCGCGTAAACACTTGCTGCACCAGAAACCGGTAATCGGCTTCATCATCTACCACATAGACCGTAGCTATAGCCCGTGCCGGTTCCTGGTTCATATTGCTTATGATTAAACGTCGATCTGCCTGTAGTCATCGCAGTTACAGAACCTATTTACGGAAAATAGATAGACACTGGATTCTATGTTAACTAAAATATAGATTAAGGGTTGTTGCTGTTACTTAATTAACGTGAAATTTGCCTGATAAAGTAACTGCTTATTGCGGGGGTTCAATAGCGCTGGGGCAGCAGCACCCGGAAGGTGGACCCTACATTCGGCTGGCTTTCGACTAGCAGCCGCCCCTGTAACAGGCTGCACAGCTGTCGGACAATAACGAGCCCTATTCCCTCACCATGCGCTGAATTCAGCACGACCTCGTCGCCCAGCAACGTATCTGGTACGGCCGTAGTGGATGCACCGGAGCCAGTAGTCAGTTTGGGTACCAGGGAGAGTTTATCGGCCAGGACCTGATCCATCCCCGGCCCGGTATCTTCCACACTGAAAAACCATTCGTCTTGCCCGATACTTCCCCAGCGTACCGTAATGCTTCCCTGCTGTGTGTATTTGAGCGCATTGAGCACCAGATTCTGGGCTATGCGCAACACGTTGAGGGCATCGCTGTTGATGAGTAAATGCGCCTGTCCTACCAGGTCTAGGTGCAGCCCTTTTCCTTCCACCAGCGGTCTGACGTTTTCGCCGAGTTTTTTCAGCAGCTCGGCGGCATTGAAAGAAGCGAAGATTACCTGATGCTGGCCTGCTTCCAGGCGCGAAAAATCCAGGAGTTCGGTAACCAGGCGGGTAGTTTCCTGCACGTTCCGTTGAATCATACTCAGCATCTGGGCCCGTTCTTCGTCAGAATCGGTATAGGACAGCATGTCGGCGGCACCCTGAATAATGCCCAGACTACCCCGCAAATCGTGGGATGAGGCACGCAGCAATTCGCCCCGCGCCCGCACCTGCTGTTGCAGGGCTGTCAGCTGCATCACCGTTTCTCCCGAAACTTTAGCCTGAGCCAGAAGATTCTCCTGCTGCTGCTGCATCTGCCTGAGATCGGTGATGTCGAGTCCCGTCAGTACTACGCCATCGTCCTGCTTCATAACCGACAGCGCTATCCAGCCGAATTTCGGATGGGTCTGTTCTATGTAAAATGGTTCGCCGGTTTCGACAACATGCTTCAGATTTGGCAATGTCATTTCGTTCCATAAGACACGGGCAAGTTGTTCGACCTGCAACAGGAGCAACTGCTCTACCGGCTGACCAACCAACTCCGCAAACCGCTGGTTGCCGGCCGCTACCCGGAAGTCGACAATAAGGCCTTCTGTTGAACGAATGACTTTCAGCAGGCCAATCGAAGCGGGTGAACTGTCGAGCACTACCTGTAGGGCTTCGGCCGTTTTCCTCACCGCTTCCTCGGCCTGCTTCCGGTCGGTAATATCGAGGGCGGTTACAACTACGCCCCGCTGATCGATCTGGCGGGTAATGTAGAAGACGAAACACCGGTCTTCACCGTGGACAGCGAGACCTACTTCCCGATAAGCCGACTTACCACTTTTGTACACGTCGATATAGGCATCGAGCAGGCCGTTCTCCCTGACGAACGGCATTATCTCCACGAGAGAACCGTTGCGTTCAGCATCGATGTTTTCGCCGATGAGTTCCCTGGCCTGCCGGTTGAAGGTGACCGTTCTGAAATCGATCGGATCATCGGCGGGCGAGGTATTTGGCGGCAAAATGGCTTCCATCAGGGTAATAAAAGCGGGTACCCCGTTGAGAACACTTTGCAGCTGATCTTTAGATTGCTGGAGTCGATCGTTGGTCTGGGTCAGCTCCGAGGTTCGTTCGGCCACGAGCCGATCCAGTTCCGAGTTCAGTTCTTTCTGCCCATTGACATCGGCAGCCGTACCGATAAAACCGCTGAACTGACCATCGGACGTGAAGGTTGGTTCAGCGTTTTCGAGCATCCAGCGGTAAACCCCATCCTGTCGGCGCAGGCGGTACTCGATTTTAAACGGATGCTGTTGAAGCAGGTTGGTCTGGTAGGTTTGCTCATACGCGGCCCGGTCATCAGGATGGATGAGCTGTGCCCATTCACTCGCTACAACGTCGGTCTGCGAGAGACCCGTGTACTCCAGCCATACTCTATTAAGGAAGCTGTATCGGCCCTCCGTACCGGCTACCCAAATCAGCGTCGGTGCATTGTCGGCAATCTGATGGAACCAGGCTTCCCGCTCCTCAATCAGCCGTTGCGACCGTCGATGCTCCGTAATATCTTCAATAGCCAGCAGAATTGCTCCCTGCTGGCGCATAACCCGGCGGGCGTTGAGCGATAACACTTTCTCGCCAATTCCGGGAAACTCGTAGGTAAGTTCAAACCCTTCTACCTGCACATCGCGCGTGGCCACGTCTGTCAGTAGCGAACGAAGCTGTGGAATATCCCACTGGCGGTTGGCCAGCTCGTAGATCAGCCGCGCTTCCGTGTCGACTTCGTTCAATCCAAAGAGGGAATAAAAAACTGAGTTGGCGCTCTTGACCCGCAGATCGGGTGTTAAGATCAGGGTTGCCTCACGAATGGTACCGAAGATAGCTTCTGCGAAGGCGTTAGCTTCCGACAGCTGGTCATTTCGTATCTGTAGCTCCTGGTTGATCGTCAGCAGTTCTTCATTAGTAGACTCGATTTCCTCTTTGCTGGTTTCGAGTTCTTCGTTGATGCTCTGCAGCTCCTCATTGGAACTGATCACCTCCTCGTTGGCCGATTGCAATTCTTCGTGGGCGGCTTCCTGTTCATCGATCACGGAGCGCATATCTTCACGAAGCGTGGCCAGTTCTTCTTCCAGTTGCCGAATCCGTCGGCTCTGTGCGTCGGTTGAGTTACTATCAGTTGCTACAATGGCCGTTACTTCTTCAAACAGGATCAGGAACAGCCCTTCATCGGCATTGGTAGTAAACGGTACCGCTTCAATAGCAACATAGTGGAGCCGGTCATTGACTTTGACCTCCAGTCCACTCCGGCGTACGGGCTGGTTTGACAGCCCGGCTTTATGAATGATGTTCCGCAGTTCGAACGTTAAAGCCGGACGAGCCATTTTAAGCAGGTTCAGGCTAGCCCGACCAGGTGATGGTTCCAGATAAAGGCCCGTAGATCCCCGGAACTGGATGATATCGAGGTCAGCATTGACCACCACGCTGGCGGGTACATACTGCCCCAGGAGACTATCTACGGCCTTATCCAGGTCATTGGTAGGCCGTACTGATCTCGGGGTTCGGGAACCGAATACGAGTCGGGGCCGCGTCACTTCATCAAAACGGGGTGGCTCTCCCGTCGTGTCTGTATGTTTAGAGACGTCGGCTGAGCCGCTTCCGATTCCCGGAGACCGTGGCTGGGTTAGTCCAGACCGGGCATTTATCTCGAACAGCGCCCGTCCTACTATGTCGTTTTTACGGGCATACAGTTTATAATTCGTTTCTACGGGCGAGAAAAAGCTTGGCGAAGAGCCTACTGTTTCTGATTTCCCCAGAAGCAGGAAACCATTGGGGTTGAGCGCATAATGAAAGGTAGCGATGGCTTTGCGCTGTAGCTGCGTGTCGAGATAAATGAGCAGGTTACGGCAACTCACAAAGTCGAGTCGCGAAAAAGGCGGATCTTTCAGCAGGTTGTGGGGCGCAAACACGCACAGGTCACGAACGGCTTTATTGATGCGGTAATGATCATCCACTTTAGTGAAAAAACGGCTTAGCCGCCAGGGCGACACATCCATAATTTCGCCCCGCGTGTAGGAGCCAAGCCGGGCTTTGGCTACCGCTGGCTCACTCAGGTCCGTTGCAAACAGTTGAATGGCCAGGCTACTGGCCCGGTCGCCCAGCACCTCCAGCAAAAGCATAGCAATGGAATACGCTTCCTGCCCCGTCGAGCAGGCTGGTACCCATATACGCAGCGACTCGGAGGGTGGTTTATTTTGAACCATCTGGGGTAGCAGCACTTTCTGGAGGTAGTCCATCGTGTCGGTATCCCTGAAGAACGTGGTTACGTTGATCAGCAGATCATCGTAAAGCGACCGAATTTCGTCGGGGTTCAGGTGAAGGTAATGGGCGTAGTCATTGAGGGTGTCGAGTTTGAAGAGCAGCATCCGGCGAATTATCCGCCGGCGAATGGTCGTCATCTTGTAGTGCTTGAAATCTGTACCGGTCGCTTTGCGAACCATCTGGATTATTCGCCCCAGATCGTCTTCGCTACCTATTTCCAGGCTTTCCGATAAGGCTACGTCCTGGATCAGGTCGGTATTATCCTGGTCTATGGCCCTCATTAGATCTGATAACTGAGAAGAATCGTCATCCTCCACGGTTGCCAGTTGGGCATGCTCGGGCGCATCGGCACCTGCCGCTTGCTGGAACGCTTCCCGCTGTCGGCTCAACAGGTCAAGCTCCTGCGCTATCTGAGCCGGCGACAGTACCTGATCGACCATTCCTTCAGAAATGGCTGACTGGGGTGTACTCCGAAAGCGGGCCGTTTCATCCTGGGCAAACGTTAAACCGCCGGCCGACCGGATGGCACGCATACCGAGGGTTCCGTCCGACACTCCGCCCGACAGCAAAATACCAATAGCACCACTCCGTTGCCGGTAAGCGAGCGACATGAAAAACCGATCGATAGGCTGGTTGGAGGACGACGGGCTGGATTGTCGGCGGGGCAAAAAAGTCAGTAAACCATCGATGACCTCAGGGTCTTGTTCTTTCTGGTTTATTCCAAACTCCGACTCCTTCCACGCGCGCTGGTCTGAGACAACGGTACGGGGTCCGGCTTGGTACACATATACATGGTTGGCCAGTACGGGTAGCTTCTCTTCGACCGCTGCTACGGGCATTTGGGTAGCGCGGGCAAGAAAGGATAAGGCATCGCTACTGGAAATAGTACCCTCCCGGGTGGAACCATCAGTCGTCCCACCATCATCATGATGAATATAAATGTAGGCGAAGCCCGTTGTCGACGGAAGGTTGGTCAGTAGTTCCGAAAAGGCTTCCAGTCCACCCGCCGATGCGCCAATAGCAACAACGGGAACCTGAACAGACGTAAGTTCTGTCGGTGATTTGGACGTTTCTAATGCCATAAAAAAAAGGTAGTAAATAGGATAGGTTATGAGGAACTGGCTGTAGCTTGCCGTAGTGAATTAGCTTAGACACAAAAACTAAACAAATTTTAACGTTGTTAGAGTATGTTTGGGACTATTATTTGGCCAGCCTATTGAGCAGGATTGAAATAAAGCCAATTCGTAGCATAGCCTCCGAACTTTCTATGGTTTTGTCTACGTCTCGGAAT